>JBNKKH010000021.1:0-116627 GCA_050291725.1 Sedimenticolaceae bacterium | reverse complement strand
CGATGTGCTTTTAGATAATGTATCAGTAAGCTCTGTTCCGCTACCTGGAGCATTTTTGTTTTTTTTAACGGGTATCTCAACGCTGGTGGGTTTCGCGAAGTCAAAGTCAAAATCGTAAGAAAAGGGGATGCATTTATTTTGGGACGAGAAGAAAAGGGGACGGAGGGAAAAGAAAAGGGGACGGAGGGAATATATTTTGTACAATCCTAAGATCCAGCTAACAACTGACCATTTTTTATTCCCTCCGTCCCCTTTAATCACATAAACCATGAATTACACTTCTCTCAGAATAGTAGCATTATTATTACTAAGCAGCTGTGTTGCTTATGCTGGTAATGCAAGCTCAAGAAATTGTGTCGATAACGTACCATTAGTAAATGTAGATTTAGATATGAAGCTAAACTTCACATTTGATGAAATTACATTAGACCAGTCACTCCGTTTATTAGGAGATGTTGCTGGATTGGAAGTGCTCAGGCCAGACACAGTTGACTGGAGTTATAAAATTGAAACGCGATATTCAAAGACGCCATGGCATGAAATCCTAAGCGAAATATGTGCATCTCAAAACCTATGGTGTTGGATAAATAGTAATGTGCTCTATGCGTATCCCAAAAGTGAGCCTAAATATTGGAATCTAGCAAGTAACCAATGCCTCTTTTAGCAATTACACCTGTGCTGTAACGGTAAAAGGAACAGTAAAAGGACGCATTTATGTTCGCAGGTTAGTTTTGAGCTAGTGTCCGAAATGGGCACGACACAGACTAATAGTCACTATCGGCCATAAGCTGACATTGGATACAACACTATAAACGCAATTATCTCCGTGATTAAGTGGGGTTATTGCTATATATGGCTACATTGAAGTATGATCCAAAGCCGTTTTTCGTTTTTTTATAATGTTATTTAAAAGCTGAGGTTCTTAATGCCTATATGTAAGCTGATTTTTAGGCTTGATTATGATCTGAATTACGATATTTATGACCGACCTGGTCATGTTATGAAGATCTTGGATTTAGAGTCGAATGATGAGTTCTTCAGTGAGAAAAGAGAGAATCAGCAGAGACGTGGTATATCGAAAATCTACAAGTCAAATGATGATAAATTATTGCGACAAATTACTGTTGAGCCGACAAATATGTTCGCAACATTTGAGTGTGTTCCTGGTGTAGACATTGATGACTTATCATCATATCTTTCATTTACGGAGTTATTGAGAATTACCGATGCTCTTCGTAAAGAATTTAAGATTGAAGAGGTAGTTAGATCTGGATTTCGTATACTGAACTTCAGTAAGCTAAGGGATTCTGACGCTATTGTGGCGACTTATAATGCTTTGTTTGATCCAGGTTATTTATCGATTGTGCGGGAAACATTAGGGACGCCAAATGATTATGGCCTCTCATTTGAGAGGATGGATGAGGATGGGTTGAGTTACAACTTTAAGTCTGGGCCTATAAGGGCCGATGAAAATATTTCTAAATATTTAGAGCACTTTGCCGATAATTTTTCAGAGCAAACTGGCTATGACCATATTATCGATTTGGACTTCTACGAGAAGAATTTATCTTTAGCTGAAGTGGCCATGAATAAGTGGTACAAACCATTGTTAAATACAGCTAAGAAATTAATAACAAAAATAGATTCTGACATTGCCAGTAAAAGTGACACTTAATATATCAGGAAAATAGGGAATTCATAATGAATCGTACAGAATCCAATGTTGAAGGTTATTACCGTTCTGTTCAGAGTCTTAGTGGTAACGATAAGACATGTACCGATAAAATTCTAGACGAGAATGCTGTACGTGAGATTGGGTCTAGGATTTCAACTGGACAAGAGAAAACCACTCCCAGGCAGACAACTACATCAAGCCAGGAAACCACGCCTGCTTTTACAACCAATGAGGTTAATGGCACGGTATTGGAGATACATGATGATTACGTGGTTTGTGAGATTCAACCAGAGTCTGGTTTTACTGTGCATATAAACCTACCCAATAGTTTATTCCCTGAGGAAATCCATTACGCTTATCCGTTTAAACTGTCAATGATTAATGAGTCTGGATTTCGAAAGCCGGTAGTTACAAGTAGAGAAGTAGACCCAGGGGCGTTTGCTGCTGAGAGAGCAGCTGTCCAGACAATTATTGATAAGCTGTAACGCACTAATAGTTTGCTAAAAATTCATATCCTGAATGTTGACCAGGGTGACTCCATTCTTTTGGAGCATCAGTCGGATGGTACAAGTTCATTTGCCGTAATAGACTCAAATCGTTACAAAGGTGAGGAACCAGCGGCATTAAAAAAATTAAAGTCACTCAATGCTAATAGAATTAATTTTATAGCACTGACACATCCCCACGCTGATCATTACAGAGGTCTTCTCGATATCCTTCAGCATTACAGCAGTTCAATTGATAACTTTTACAGTTTCCCCCTCGCCTTAAGTAAAACAAATCAATTAAAGAAAATTGCTGAAACATACCAAAAATTAATAAATGCATCGGATAGTCCTCTAGCTGTTTCTAGTGCAACAGAGTATGTGAAGCTTCTTTATGAGTTAAAACACAATCTAGGTATTGAAAAGTGGGAAGAGTTAGTGGGATTTGAAAACACAATACCAGTAACTGGGTTTGAGGATGTTACGTTCCAGGCGTTGCTTCCATATGCTTCTGCAAAAGGTGATTATTATCGACTCATTGAAGAAGGATCAATGGATATTATTGCAAACAAAGACCTTAATGAATTGAGCCTAGCAATCAAGGTTATATATAAAGGGCATGAAATAATATTGGGTGGCGATGCAACATATAATAATTGGATAAGGCATCGTAAAGACAATGGAAGGAGAAGGCGAAAATTAAATGCTATCGCCACTAAATTACCACATCACGGTTCTAAAAAAGATTGTCGACAAATTGTTTTGAAATACTTATTTTCAAATTGTGATGACAAATATGCATTCATATCAGCAAATGGAAAGAAGCATCCTCATCAGACAGTTATAAAAAATTTAGAGGCGTTAGGAATATTACCGTATTGTACTAATCTGTCAGTAAATTGTTCTCGCAACTATGAGCAAAGCGAAATATTTGATGACTCACTTGACCCTAACTTGCGGCTCTTTATCAATCGTGTTATGGCAGAAATACCTGGTAAAAAGTCACAACCTTGTCAGGGCGATATCATTATTAAAATAGATAGTAATGGAGTTCTTTCTGTTCAGTCTGAATATGATATGGCTTGTCCATACAGGGGATCTTACGATATTTTAGGCATTTAGAAACTAGGGAAAAGGGGGCGCATTTTTTTCGACGCTAATGTCCGAAATGGGCACACCTGAGACCTATGGTCCACTAATGGTCTCTCTAGTAATAACCTTGCCCTTAGGTTTATTCCTGCTAGGCCCTGCCTCCCTCTCGGCTTCAGCTAATAGCTTCTTAGGAGACATCCCCGCTGACACAAGTCCACCACTTAACGGATCATAAGTAGTGCCGTCAGGTCTAACCCTGCGTCCTCTCCACGCTATATCACCATTCTCGTAACGATACTTCTTGAATAGGGTGGTGAACTTAGGGTTCCTCTTCCTTTTCGCCCCTAACTCCTTTCTCTTGATCATCACTTTCATGATGTCTTGATGGTTCTGTTCGATTCGTCTCTCTATTGGCGCCATGTGATACATAGCCCATTCCCCAAGAGACTCAAGGGCATCTTTAGGTATCCTTTGCCTTACAACCCATTCATTCTTATTGTTAGACCATACCAGCGGTCTAGGGGCCAGCGAGAGTACAGCGCGGCTAAGTGAATACTGGAGCTGCTTATAACTATAGAATTTATGGAATCCTTTAGAGTAGGCTACAAGAGTTGCAGTGATTCTCTCTAGGAACTTGGAAGGGTTAACCTTATGTTCTGCTAGGTTGCAATAGAAAGTCCCTGTAGTCTCTTGCTTGGTCCAATTAAGGTGGTCGTAAGGATTGCGTGGAAGATGGTCATAGGAGTCTCTGAGAAGCTTCTGAATGTGTTCTATGGCCTTGTTAATAGCTTCCTTACCCTCAGGTGTCTTTCTGATAACTGATAGCGCGGCACGGGCATACTTGATGTGATCAGAGTGCTTAGGGTACTTGAGAGGAGTCGCTAGAGGGTGACCATGTCGCTTGGTCGCTTCCCTGTGTTTATTGCAATATTTTGACTTGTGGTTTATCCAACTGTTACACCCAGAGACGCTGCATAAGATATGACCATCAGGTATCTTTCTTCCATGTGCCTCTATAAGTTTAGCCATTAGTTTCTTGCTGCCTTCATCTCCGTATCGCATGATCTATCCCATATTCTATTTGCTCTAGAGTTAAGTGTTCACGAGACTCTCTGCTAGAGATTATTTGTTCAGCTATCTCGTTATCTGGTGTCTTATTTGCTCGAAGCTTAATGACTAGATTTTTCTCATTAGGTAGCAGTGAGTCCTCAAGAAGTATCCCTACGTCACCAGTTTTTATGTTGTGTATATTCATTCTCCACCTTGCTTTTCTTTTTGTCGTGTCCAGGATATGGCGGCAGTGTGTCCGATAGCTTTTTCTTAGTATCTCTATTGAAGAAGCCATATTCATGGCCAAGTGACCTTGCGAGAACCTCTAGTTCTCGGTTATTACCTTTTCCTTTCATTTGGTTTCCTATGGAGGTTCTCACGTAGATGATTACTCGGAGTTCGTGAACACTCTAGTTAATGGTTTGTTATAAGTTATCCTTAGACGGATAACCCTCAGTAGCTAGTTGCTTATCTACAAGCGACTGAAGAATATCGGTCATAGTAGTAGGGGAGCCTCCATTGGCTTTCTGGGTGTCTAAGCGATAGGTGGTGACACGTTTTAGAATGTCATCTGTGGGTCTAAACCCGATTGCTTTGTTTAACATTGATTGCCTCGTAAATACGTTAACCCAAAAAAAACGACCTATGAATAATGGTCGTGATGTCTAGGGCGTTAACTTTTAGAAAGCATGCAATTCTCCCGGCACACCACAAGACACCCTAAGAACATTTGATGGTTCAGAGGTTGTCTTGGTGCGTCTTACAGGACCATAAACACTCATGCACTGAATGGAGTTGAGTGCTTATGAATAACTAGGAGAGAGACATGCCAGATATAGTCAAATGACTACGTGGAATACCCTGTGTATAAGATATTCAATATAGATTTCTGACTGAGAGTGTGCGGGGTGAGCGGAATGACAGCCTTATGTAAAATTAAGCTGTCTTTCTGCTCGGTTCGCATTCCTGCTTAGAAAACCCTTTTCACTTCTCCTAAGGGGCGGGTTAACTATCGGAGAGCATAGAAGGTGATCTACCAAGACAATACCGGGTCGGCCTGGAGATACTTCCTATATGTATCCTTGAGGATGTCTCGTAGATCAATAACGTATCGCGTCTTAGTGATATAACTGTCATGTATTGGCAGGACAGGAATACCCTTCTGGGTTGCTTGATGAAGTGCTGAGTCTGTTATCTGGCTTTCAAGGTGTTGAAGTCGGCCCCATGAGGATGAAAAGAACCAATCAGCAATGGCACTGTGTCTTTGACTAAATGACTCAATATACTTGTGCGCATCTTCTGTGGACACTTTGCATTTTAGACGTACCGCTCCCATAGCTTCCTTTAAGTCCTTTGCATTAAGACATATCAGGGAAACCTGTTTTGCTGTGACTCTGTCCATCAAAGTAGATGTATAGCAATCTTCTGGCGCTTCTAATCCCTTGAGGTGGTAAATCATTCGTGGTTGCATACTCTTGAAATCAAGTTCGATGGTAGGTTCATTATCAATATAGATTGTCTCTCTCTGAACTTTGCGTAATTCTTGCTGTGCTTTGCAGGTGAACCGCCCTCCAGTCTCAAAGTCACCCTTAAATATACGGCGACAAACTAACCAGTGAGACGGGATTTGTATGCATTGCAGTCCTTCTTTGAACTGCCAGCCATCTTTGGTTTCTCTATCCTCCTCAATAGGATGATAAGTCCAAGTGTGGGCTGTTCTAAGAGCGTTAGCGGCTACAAGACGTTCACGCATAGCATGGGTATCTGGTGTGTCTGTGTAATCCATTAACGTCTTGTTATTGTCTCTCAGGATAAGAGGTTCGATGTCATCTCTAAATGTGGTTACAACCAGATTATCTAGGTGCTGTGATAGCCAGTTATAAAACTGCCTAGTAGGAATCCATAGTGTCGTGACTCCTTTTGGATAATCACCGTTCTTGAATCCTTTGTGGACTTTAAGGAAGCCAATAGTCATCAGCTGAGTAAGTACCTTTGCTAATACTTGATCACTGAAATCACATTGCTTGTAGCGTTTAACTGCGGCTGGCTGGGTGGTGTTTGTTGGGGAAATAAAGCCATTTACTCGGTTAGGTCGTTTTAGGCTACATAACGCCTGTGTTGAGGCGAGTACTGTACATTGAAGAGCTTGGTGACGAGCCTTTATACCTCTGTGTCCCAGACTTGGAAACAAGACATTTAATAGTTTGTCTACTGGTAGACCTCCAAGCCCAAGCTGCTTATTCGGGCGTAATGTCCAAACCTCAAGTTGATTTGATGGTTGATTATCTGTGCCTGGGAATGTGGCTAGTTTCTTTGACCATTGACCATTCCATTTTAGTTTTTCATGGGGGAACTTTGGGGGTAGTTCTAAGTCATGGCTTATTGATACTAAGTTACTATTAGTTATACACAAGAGACTATAAGCTCCACTGTAGTTATATTGTTATTAGTAATTAATGATGTGTATGAGGCTTAGGTAGACGTATAGATACCTAGGTTACTGTAGGTATTCATTGTCGGTAAGCTTTATTTTCCTAAGTGGCTTTACATTGACAGCCCAGTGTTCAGGGACATGCTTAATGCTCCCATCATCAGCTTTAACTCTATGTGCCTTAATGTGGCGTAAGAGGTGCTTATTCTTCTGCCAGTGGCGGCGTACTTCGTTAGCTTTGCGCATAATTGGATGGATAGTGTTGTATATAATGATAACGTCATTGCTACTTAACTCTGGATCGATTCTCAATGCTAATTCTATTACTACTTCTTCAAAGAACCGTTCAATATTATTAACACGTAAGTAGCCATTCCCGAGTATGTTCTTTGGGTCATCTGAGAGTTTTACTAATGCTTGTATAGCTGTTTGGATAACTGTCTTAGTATCAATACATGTTTTTGGTACATCTTGACGTGTTTCCTCAATATCAGTTGTGTATGAAATACTTCCAAAATAATTGGGAGCAGAAAATATTAGATTTCTATCGAGTAGCTTAATTATTGAACGGTTTACTTGTTGTCGGGAAGAGCCAAGAGCTTTGGTTATTTTTGGTTGTGTGGTTCCCTCAGGATATCCGCCAGCATAAGCTATGTATGAATAGACCCTGGCGTCAAACTTACCGCCTACAGGAAGACAATCTACGGGACACCATGTGTACTCTTTCCCGTCCTCTTCAGTTTCAGTTTTGCAGTGTTGACACATTTTCTTATTGTCATCAGTCATAAATGCAATTCTCTAGTAACCTTGTTCTTTGTGTAACTGTAGACATCCGTAACGAAAGTCAACAACGATAAACGTCACAGCAGATGAACACCCCAAGATACGGTCTCTCTTACCTTGAGGTGTCCGCCATGCTTATCTTAAGCTAGCTATATTAGTCATCACCTGGGAAATCCTTTTTCCCCTGGTGACCATCAGCTCCACGATTAGCCAGTTGGTCAGCTATCTCATTGCCCTCATTGCCATTATGACCCTTCACATGGTGCCAAGTGACATTATGTAGGGCACTCAGCTCATCTAGTTTTAACCATAGGTCTTTGTTCTCCACTGGCTTCTTACTTGCGTTCTTCCAGCCCTTAGCCTTCCAGCCGTCAATCCACTCAGTCATGCCCTTAATCACAAGGTTTGAGTCAGAGTAGATAGTCACATCAGTCCTAGAGCCATTACGTATGGCTGTTAGCCCTTTAATAGCTGCCATCATTTCCATGCGGTTATTCGTGGTGTTGGCCTCATGGCCCCAGCAGTGTCGTTTCTTGCCTGTTGCTCTGTTTTCAATTACATATCCCCAGCCACCCATATTTGTTGAGTGCTGGTTTCCACGGCATGCGCCATCAGTATAAATCTCAATCATGTTATTATGCTCTCCAGTTTATTGTGTGTCATGGATGATCAATTCATCCTAAGGCGTGTGTTAACCACTAAGAGAGTGGGGTGGGCTTATTATCTGAGCTATCAGGAACGCCTAGCCACTTGAGGCCAAGGCAGGAAGCAATAGGCTGGTCTTTGGGGGCTGCACCGTCATTGAGGGGATACCAGTTGTAATTAAGTACATTTAGGTCATGGTTTATATCAGTGTCCAAAATGACCTCGAAGTCATGCCTAAATGATAGTTCTTCATGTATCAGTGTTGATTGATCAATGCTTAATTCTTCATTTTTGTATGCCATGTCACAAGTCCTGTTGTTGTTAGGTGGCGCAGAGTATAGACATAAACAGATAAGAAAAAAAGTAATGAAAACAAAAGGATATACCCGGTAGTGAGACGGTTACCACTTTAGGGAGTGTTAGGTAAATCGAATGAATGGCTTAGGGTATTTACCTGGGTGTTACTACAATCGGTGCCCCAGAATACGGAAGGAGACTTACAGGGACACACACAGCCACAGGGGGCCGCTCAGTGCGGTATACGGTCAGACTTTAGGGAAAGCCCTAAGCATCGTCCGGTAACTAATCCCTAGTTCTCTTGCTGCTGCAGTCTTGTTGCCATTGTGCTTATCAAGAGTCTTCTTAAGTTGTCCAGGGGAGTATTTTGTCTTCCTTCCCTTATAGACCCCTTTAGCCTTGGCCTCTGCGATACCTTCAGCCTGCCTCTCTCGTATCAATGCTTTCTCAAACTCAGCGAAGGCACCCATTACTTGTAGTAGCAAACGGCTCATAGCTCCGTTCTCTTCAGGTGAGAAGGTCAGCTGTTCCTTGTGGAAGCGTAGGGTTGCCCCTACATCGATAATGGTTGCAACAAGCTCCTGAAGGTCACTGAGGTTACGAGCCAGCCTATCGATGCTATGTACATGGATAGTGTCTCCCTTGCGTAAGCCCTGGATCATCTCGTCAAGCTTAGGTCTCTTTCTGCTACCACCACTACACTTGTCTATGTAGGTTTTATCTAATTCCACACCAATGCTGGATAGTTGTCTGTCAGTGTTTTGGTCAAGTGTGGAAACTCTAAGATAGCCAATGTTGTAGTTACTCATGTTTATCCCCTATGACAATAGAGTCATACCTCTAAGCGGCATATGACATTAATATAATAACGATCTATATGTCATAACATAAGCAGTGCGGTAAGATATGTCAATAGAATATACTCAAATGGCATAGACGCAGTTCTGCAACTTAAATGGTCATAGTCCAAACATTGGGTTACGTTGCGTATCTCGAACAATGAAAGGAGGTAGTGAAAGTGAAGCTAGAAGATATATACAGGCTACAGCGTTTCATGAAGATAATACGTGATGTGCGCCCAAGTATGCGAATGGGCCAAATATTAACGTTACTTGAGGTTGCTATAAATGACGGAGTTACCCAGAAGGATTTAATGAAGCGTTTTGGCTTCTCAAAAACATCTGCCTCACGATACGTAGCTGCTATGGGTAAGATTGGAGTTGATGGTGTTCCAGGAATGGATATGGCTCGCGTTGAGCAAGATGAAGAAGATAATCGTGTAAAGATCATCTACCCAACAGAAAACCTTAAACAGCTAGCAGAGCGTTTATCTGATGTCATGGAAACTTTTGGATCAACAGAAAGCAAACACACTTGATTAGGCTTTGACCGCGGCCTACAAGAGGGGGGGGCATGGGGGAAACTGGGTAACTCTATAAATTTAAAAAGCCGTTTAATGTCGTGACAATTTTTTAATCGTGTTCATCTCAACGTATCCCTAGCTTATTCCTTAGCCTCAATGTATGAGGGCAGCCCCTTAACTGGAAATACGCTTTATTTCGCGTAGCAGGAAACATCTGTATCAGTTGGTACAAAGCTTCCAAATTAGGTAGGATCAAATGGCTTCTTGAAACACAAATAGGCGTACGAGAATGCGTAGACTAGAAGCTTTAAGGAAAAGAGAAAAGAGTAGTGAGGAATCTCTATAGCTACTGCTTTAATTGCATATAGACAAATAGTCTTACTTACATAATTCCAAATTACAGGAAGGAATACCGCTATGTTTTCCCAGCTTTCGTTTATGTGTGATCAGTGTGATCAACTTGTCAGTGGTGAAATAGAAGTGCCAGAAACTAATATGGAAAATAATGAAGGTACGTATTCTGAAGATACCTTTGGTTGTCCTGTATGTGGGCATACATATAGTTTAGAAATAAACAACAGAGGAGGTGTTGTATTTGTTAGTGCTGATGGTGTCTCTTTAAAGGATGATGCGGCTTCTACTCCATATGTTACAAGTGTTTATGAAGCATCAAGTGAAGAAGAGTTGCTGAACGAAGAATTGAATTGGTATTTTACAATAAGTAAACATTCAGTCCATGAGTATTTTGAGCATTCTATGGAGAGTTTGAGGAGTATGTTGTCGAT
Source organism: Sedimenticolaceae bacterium (assembly GCA_050291725.1). Lineage (GTDB taxonomy): Bacteria > Pseudomonadota > Gammaproteobacteria > Chromatiales > Chromatiaceae > JAAGZL01. The sequence goes on along the minus strand of JBNKKH010000021.1, from coordinate 106,021 downwards.
ACAAATTGAAGATCGGCATCAATCTGAGGTGTTCAATAGGATGTTACTTGTCCAAGCTGTAGCGAGTATGGAGGCATATTTATCTGATACTCTCATTTCACGTGTTCTGACTAATGAAGAGTTGCTTGAAACCTTGTTTAGGACAAATAGTGACTTGAAAAAAGAGCGATATCCAGTAATAAAATTTATCACTAATAAAGAACTCCCTAACAAGATCGCAAAGGAATATCTGTCAGATCTTATTTACCATAATCTTCCTAAAGTGGAAGCGCTATATAAATCCGTTCTTAGAGTGGAGTTTGATTATGGTGATGTTAACCAAAAAAAAGAGTTGTATGAGGCGGTACAGGCACGTCATGATTTTGTTCACCGAAACGGTAAAACTAGAGAAGGCAATGTTAGAATAACTGATACGAATTATGTTCTGTATGTGTTAGCCATAATTGAGGAATTTATTGCAAAGCTGGACGGTAAGTTACAAGATTATGATGATGATATTCCATTCTGAATTAATCTCTTAGTAATAACTTCAACAGATAAAGTAGAGCTGGTTTGACGATAGTGTGAGTCTGTACTCATCTGTTACTATGTCCAGGCTGGTACAAAAACTGGTACAAAAAGGCCTTATTCGATACGATTAGTGTGCTTTTTGAAACACAAATAGGGGGGCAAGTGGCTTCGTCCACACCTGTGGCCCACAGGGTCCCCGGGTAGGTTGCTGGAGATGCGTGGCGACGCGCATCCTAGATGAATGATCATTCAAGACAGAACCCGGCTTATAGGCCGGCTCCCACTTTCTTTTGTAAAGCTCAGCCGCAAACACGAGCAAATATATATTTGAGGTGTTGTAGGAGCCCACTCCTCTGGGCGATGAATTTTGCATAGCCTTTCGCTCAAAGTGCTGAGCGCCTACTAGGTGTGGTCTCTGGGTAAAAAAGTGGCTGTTTGTCTCATTCTCGATAAGAATAAAATTCCTTAATATCCTAACAATCTACTTTAAGTTGCATCTTTATCGCGCTGTTTTAGTGTGTTTTATTTCCGTTGTTGCTCCCTTAATACCACTCCGTAACCCTCTGTCTTTAAAGGAACTTTTTATGTTTTTGCGGGGTAATTGTCTTGACAAGTGGGGAATATCGTACATATTATGGCGTTAAGTGGTGAAAAGTGGGTTTTTATGGAAAAAACGGAAGGGGAGACCTGGGTTTGTTTCGAGGTGTTAACAGTTTAAATCTGGATGCTAAAGGGCGCTTTGCGATACCGACCAAGTATCGTGGGCGTCTGAAGGATTGCTGTGCCTCCCAGTTGGTTATTACCGTTGATCCTAACGACCACTGTCTATTGATCTATCCGATTCCTGAATGGCAGGAGATTGAGCGCAAACTGATGCGTCTTCCTTCCTTTAATAAAGCTGCACGTCGTTTGCAGCGTCTGTTGGTCGGTCATGCCGCAGAGGTGGATATGGATGGGCAGGGCAGGGTTCTGTTGCCGCCTCCACTTAGAGAGTTTGCTCAGATGAACAAGCATGCGGTGTTGATTGGGCAGGGCAATAAATTTGAGTTGTGGGATGAGGAGCGTTGGAACGAGCAGCGTGAGAGCTGGCTTGAGGAGTCTGATCTGGAGCACGATCTCCCGGCTGATCTGGAAACGCTCTCAATCTGATGGGCGCTCAACTCGGCCATGTTCCAGTGCTTTTTGATGAGGCGCTGAAGGCCCTGAATATTTCGGCATCAGGAGTTTATATGGATGGAACCTTTGGGCGTGGTGGTCATAGTGGCGCGATTCTACAGAGTCTTGGGAGTGATGGGCGGTTACTGGCCATTGATAAGGATCCGCAGGCCATAGCCCACGCAGAAGATGTCTTTGGCAAGGATGAGAGATTTTCAATCAGACATGGGTCATTCGCCATGTTAGAGCAGCTGGCACAACAAGATGGTGTTGCTGGAAGGGTCGATGGCTTATTGCTGGACCTGGGGGTTTCGTCTCCCCAACTGGATGACCCGGAGCGTGGTTTTAGCTTTATGCGAGACGGACCTTTGGATATGCGTATGGATACTAGCTCCGGCGTGAGTGCTGCAGAGTGGCTGGCTACAGCTGAGGGCAGGGATATAGCCCGGGTATTAAAAGAATTTGGCGACGAACGCTTTTCCAAACGTATAGCGCGGGCGATTGTTAATGCGCGGGAGGAAGAGTCTATAACTACAACTGGGCAGTTGGCTGCGATCATCGAACAGGCCTGTCCCACGAAAGAGAGAGAGAAGCACCCGGCAACCAGGAGTTTCCAGGCCATACGTATCTATATAAATAAGGAGCTGGAAGAGCTTAAGCAGTGTCTGGAACAGTCTTTAGATGTTCTGGCGCCTCTAGGTCGTTTGGTCGTGGTTAGTTTTCATTCTTTAGAAGATAGGATTGTGAAGCGTTTTATCCGGGATTGTGAGCGGGGGGATGATTTTCCAGCGGATCTGCCGGTAACCCAGGAGCAGCTAAAACCGAAGCTGCGAGCTGTGGGTAAGGCCATATATCCATCTGCTGGAGAGATTAATTCCAACCCCAGGGCGCGCAGTGCAGTTTTGCGAGTTGCGGAGCGTGTGGCATGAGCGAGGGCAAGATAGTTGTCATCTCCTTGCTGGGTTTGGCGGTGGTGGTGTCTGCCGTCGGCGTAGTTTATGCGAAATACGCCTCCCGGGTACATTTTGCTGAGCTTGAGTCTATCAGGACAAAGCGTGATGCGGTGGATGTGGAGTGGGGTCGGCTGCAGCTGGAGCAGAGCACCTGGGCTACTCATGGCCGCGTAGAGAAGATTGCGCGCGAAAGATTAAACATGCGAATTCCTCTGGTTGAAGAGGTAAAGGTTATCACCCCTTAATCATGGCAAGCGAAAAACGAAAAAAACGGGCGGCAACGCAGATAAAGCAGGAACAGGCAGAGCTGCCACGTTTCCGTGTGCGGCGTTGGACTGTGCTTTCCCTGCTCTGGTTGATGGGGCTTGCGATAATTTGGCGTGCCGTTGATCAGCAGGTTTACCAGACCGACTTTTTAAAGCATGAGGGCGATATTAGACATCTGCGAGTAGTAGAGGTCCCAGCCCATAGGGGTATGATTCAGGATCGTAGAGGAGAGCCGCTTGCGGTTAGTGCGCCAGTAGATTCCATATGGGTCAATCCGCGGGTGATAAGCACTGAAAAAGCTGATCTAGCCCCAATCGCTGCTGTGCTGGGTCAAGATGTGCAAGAGCTGCAAAAATTGCTGCGTAAGAAAAGCAATCGCTCTTTTGTTTATCTGAAGCGTGGGGTTAATCCTGATCTGAGTGCAAAGGTTATGCAGGTGGCTCGTGATAACAAATTGTCCGGGATTGATCTGCAACGAGAGTATCGTCGTTTCTATCCCAGTGGTGAGGTGTTCTCTCATGTGGTTGGTTTTACCAATGTGGATGATAAGGGGCAAGAGGGCATGGAGCTGGCCTTTGATGATTGGCTTAAGGGTACAACCGGCAGTAAGCGGGTAATAAAAGATGGACGCTCTAGAATTGTGGCGGATGTGGAGAATATTCGATCTCCCAGCCCAGGTCATAGTCTGCAACTAAGCCTGGATCGACGACTGCAGTTCTTGGCCTATCGGGAGTTGAAGGCAGCCGTAGCAAAACATAGGGCCCGTGCGGGCTCTGTGGTTATTCTGGATGTCAAAACGGGCGAAGTTCTAGCCATGGTGAATCAGCCTGCATTCAACCCCAATGGCGATAAGCGCGGCGGCAGCAAGGTGCGCAATCGGGCTATAACAGATCTGTTCGAGCCTGGTTCTACTATGAAGCCGTTTATTGTCGCAACTGCTCTGGATAACGGCCTGATTAAACCGGATACAGTAATCAACACTGCCCCGGGACATTATCGGGTGGGTAGGAACCAGATCAAAGATCCAAGAAACTACGGTAGTATCGACATCGGAACTATTCTTAGAAAATCTAGCAACGTAGGCGTTAGCAAGATTGCGCTTAATACGCCGCCAGAAGAGTTGTGGGTAAACCTGCTGAGCTTGGGGTTTAGGTCTTTGCCCGGTAGTGGGTTCCCCGGAGAGGCAGCTGGTCATCTCTCCGATTTCGATACCTGGTCAAAATTTGATCAGGCAACCCTCTCGTTTGGCTATGGTATTTCCGTTACTCCTCTACAGCTGGCGCGGGCCTATGCGGTTCTGGCTGCCGATGGGGTAAGTCGCCCTGTAACCTTGAAGCGCAGTTATGAGAAAGTTGAGGGCAGTAGGGTGTTCAAACCATCAACTGCCCGTGCAGTGCGTTCTATGATGGAGTCGGTGGTCTCGTCCAAAGGTACTGCTCCTTTAGCCGCCATTAAAGGCTACCGGGTTGCAGGCAAGACCGGAACCGTGCGCAAGAGCATTGCAGGCGGTTATGCGGAGGATAGATTTTTCTCAGTATTTGCTGGCATGGCACCAGTAAGTGATCCTCGTCTGGTTGCGGTAGTGATGATCGATGAACCCAGCACCGGAAAATTTTACGGTGGTCAGGTGGCAGCTCCCATATTTTCTAAAGTTATGGGTGGTGCTCTACGTCTCCTGAACATTGCTCCAGACAAGATGCCGTCTGATGTTCTGCGTATGGCTGATTCTCGGAAGGGGATGCACTAATGTCTGAGCGCAGAATTGCAGATCTTCTCAGCGGAATAGCAACTTCAAATGTTGCTGCAGAGTGTGTAGTTAACTCCATTACCTTAGATAGTCGCAAGGTTAAGCCTGGAACTCTGTTTTTGGCCTGTTCGGGCGGTGATCAGCACGGCTTGGACTATATACAGCAAGCTCTGGAGAGTGGCGCAGTGGCGGTGCTGTATGAGCTTGATGATAATTGGGACAAACAGAAGATAGAACAGCTGAACCACGACGCTTCGGTTCCACTGATTGAGGTTCCTGAGTTAAGTCGCAAGGCCAGCAAGATTGCTGGGCGCTTCTATGGTAATCCAAGTCGTTACATGGGCGTGACTGGCATTACCGGCACCAACGGCAAAACCAGTAGCGCCATATTTCTCGCCCAGGCTCTAGGTGAAGATGGCAACTGCGGTATTGTGGGAACCATCGGCAACGGCTTTCCGGGAGAGCTTAAGCCTAGTACCCATACCACACCTGATCCCATTGAGCTGCAGCGTTTATTGAGTGAGTTGCGCCAGCAGGGCGCTACCTCTATCTCTATGGAGGTCTCCTCCCACGCCTTGGAGCAGGGCAGGGTTGAGGATGTGCATTTTGATGTGGCGGTATTTACTAATCTGAGTAGAGATCATCTGGACTATCACGGCAGCATGGAGGCTTATGGTGAGTCCAAACTGCGTCTATTCAAAATGCCGGGTATTCGTTGTGCGGTTATTAATCTGGATGATGAGTTTGGTCGGCAGATTTTGCGTAAGCTGCCAGCAGGTGTTTTGGCCCTGGGGTATGGCCTGACTAAACAGGATGAGCTGCCTGATCGTTTAGATGGCTGGGCCTGGGCTCAAGATATTAAACAGGATAGCCATGGCATGACTGTCCGCATTCAGACCAGTCATGGAGATGGGGAGCTAAAGACTGGGCTGCTGGGTCGCTTCAATATAAGTAATCTGCTAGCAGTTCTAAATGTATTGCTGTCAAAAGGGGTGTCGCTGGAAGTGGCTTTGGAGCGTATCTCACGTCTGGAGACGGTGCCTGGACGCATGGAGCGTTTCGGTGGTAACGGTAAGCCTCTAGTGGTGGTTGATTATGCCCATACTCCGGATGCTCTAGAACATGCATTGGAAGCAGCAAGAGCCCACACCGGGGCCCATATGGTCTGCGTGTTTGGCTGTGGTGGTGATCGGGATACCGGAAAGCGTCCAGAGATGGGGGCGATTGCTGAACGTCTGGCTGACAAGGTGGTCATCACGGATGACAATCCGCGCACGGAAGATGGTGATTGGATCATTACCGATATCCTCAAGGGGATGGAGAATCCCAGCGATGTTCTAGTGGAGAGGGATAGAGCTAAGGCTATCCGTAAGGCTATAGCTGATGCATCAGCTGGTGATCTGATTATGGTCTGTGGCAAGGGGCATGAAGATTATCAGCTGGTGGGAGATCAGAGGCTGAATTTTAGTGATAGCGAACATGTGCAGCAGGCCTTAGAGGAGGCGGTGCATGATTAGTCTTCGCCTTTCTGAAGCAGCCAGAGTTCTTGATGCCACCCTGTTGGGGGATGACCTCTCTTTCAACTCAGTCTGCACTGATAGCCGCAATCTGCAAACGGGTCAGCTGTTTGTGGCCTTAAGTGGTCCAAATTTCGATGGGCACAACTATCTGCCACAAGCGCAGCAGGCCGGTGCGGTAGCAGCAATGGTGCAGCGCACAATAGACACAGATATTCCGCTGTTGCTGGTGCGGGATACATTGAAAGGTTTGGGAGCTTTGGCCTCTATATGGAGAGAGAAGAGTAGGGCTCTCGTAGCAGCCATTACCGGTAGTAATGGTAAAACTACTGTGAAAGAGATGCTGGCTGCAATCATGGCGCGCAAAGGCAGTGTATTAGCTACGCAAGGAAATCTGAATAATGATATCGGTCTGCCCCTCACGCTGTTACGCCTGCAGGATGAGGAGTATGCAGTAGTGGAGATGGGGGCTAACCATGCTGGAGAGATAAACACTCTGACCAGCATAGCAAAGCCGGATGTGGCGCTAATAACCAACGCCGGACAAGCTCACCTGGAAGGGTTCGGTAGTGTTGCAGGGGTGGCTAAGGCTAAAGGCGAGATCATCAATGGTCTGAGCAGTGATGGAACATTTGTTGTGAATGCCGATGACGACTATGCCAGTCTCTGGTGTGAGCTGGCTGCTTCCAGAGCGATCGTAAGTTTTGGTTTTGCCAAGTCAGCTGATGTTTCCACCTCTATAGAGCGGTTGCGCCCAGAGTGGCGTGAAGAAGGATTTTACAACTGCTTTCCTGTGCGTACCCCAAGTGGTGAGATTGAGGTTGAGCTGGCTCTAGCAGGTATTCACAACTGCAAGAACGCGCTAGCAGCTATTGCTATGGCGTGTGTTATGGGTGCAGGACCAGACGAGATTAGAGATGGATTGAGGGATGTGAAACCGGTTAAGGGAAGGCTCTGTCCAGTGAATGGTATTGATGGGGTGCGCATCATAGATGACAGCTATAACGCCAATCCCGACTCGGTGTCAGCCGCCATTGATGTTCTAACCGGGATGACTGCAACAGATCAGCGTAGCTTCCTGGTTCTGGGTGAGCTTGCTGAGGTGGGAGAGGGAATAGACATGGTCTATCAGCAGTTGGGAACAAAGGCCAGGGAGGCTGGCGTGGACCGGCTCTATGCCACAGGTGCAGCGTCAGCAGTGGTAACCACTTTTGGTCAGGGTGGGCAGGGGTTTCAAAACAAAGAACAGCTATTAGAACAGTTAAAAAATGAATTGAGGTCCGGGGATATGGTTTTGGTTAAGGGTTCACGCTCCGCGGCTATGGAGTCAGTGGTAGATGGTATCAGTCAGGGGGGAGGATACTGATATGTTGCTCTATCTGGCTGAATTTCTTTCGCAGTTCGATTCTGGATTTAATGTGTTCCAGTATCTTACTCTCAGAGCAATTCTGGGTGCCCTAACTGCGCTGATTATCTCTTTTGTGGTTGGTCCAGTAATGATCCGCAAGCTGAGCTTTCATCAGATTGGGCAGACGGTGCGAGATGACGGACCACAGAGCCATCTATCTAAAGCTGGCACCCCTACTATGGGCGGTACTCTGCTATTGGTGGCTATCGGGGTAAGCACTCTGCTTTGGTGTGACCTGGGTAATCGCTATGTCTGGGTGGTGCTGTTGGTGACCCTGCTGTTTGGTGCTATAGGTTTCTATGACGACTATAAAAAAATTGCTTTTAAAGATCCAAAAGGTTTAGCAGCAGGTTATAAATATCTAGCTCAATCACTGGTTGGGTTGGGTGCCGCTCTATTTCTGTATATGACTTCAGCTCAACCTGCTGAGACCCAGCTAATTATTCCCTTCTGGAAACATGCAGTGATTGATCTGGGGCCATGGTTTGTACTTCTTACCTACTTCGTAATTGTTGGCACAAGCAACGCGGTAAATCTAACCGATGGTCTGGATGGTTTGGCCATTATGCCGACAGTGTTGGTGGCTGGTGCGCTGGGCATTTTTGTGTATGTGTCTGGACACGCCAAGATCGCTGAGTATCTGTTGATTCCATTTCTCCCTGGGTTGGGTGAAGTGACAATTTTTTGTGGTGCCCTGATCGGATCGGGTCTGGGTTTTCTCTGGTTTAACGCCTATCCGGCCCAGGTGTTCATGGGTGATGTGGGGGCGCTGGCACTAGGTGCTGCTTTAGGTGTGGTTGCAGTTGTGGCGCGTCAGGAACTGGTACTACTGATTATGGGCGGCGTGTTCGTCATGGAGACGGTTTCGGTGATTCTACAGGTTGGTTCCTACAAACTTACCGGGCGACGCATATTTCGCATGGCGCCGTTGCATCACCATTTTGAACTTAAGGGGTGGCCGGAGCCAAGGGTCATCGTACGTTTCTGGATTATTACGGTAATCCTGGTGCTGATCGGATTGGCAAGTCTGAAGATTCGTTAGATATGAATAGCATAGCAATAACAGGAGAGGCATAAGTGCAGCAGAGTATGAAGGAGTATAAGACTCTGATTGTCGGTCTGGGCAAGACCGGGCTCTCCTGTGCCAGTTATCTTGCATCCCAAGGTGTTCCTGTGGCGATAACGGACAGCAGAGAACAGCCTCCAGGTCTGGAAGCGTTGAAGGCGGAGCTGCCAGATTTGGCGCTATTTCTCGGCGGTTTCGATGAGTCTGTATTTGCAGCGGCAGAGCAGCTAGTGGTTTCTCCGGGTGTGCCTCTGTCTGAGCCTGTGATTCAGGCAGCTATGAAGCGCGGTGTGCCTGTGGTAGGTGATATCGAGATATTTGCTCAGGTAGTCAATGCGCCGGTTGCGGCGATAACTGGCTCCAATGGCAAAAGCACTGTGACCACTCTGGTTGGTGCCATGGCCGAGAAGTCTGGCATTAAGGTCAAGATGGGCGGCAACTTGGGTGATCCGGCCCTGGATCTGCTGGACGAAGATGCTGAGTTATACGTTTTGGAGCTATCCAGTTTCCAGCTGGAAACTACCAGTTCGCTTAGCCCTAGGGCTGCAGTGACATTGAACATCTCATCGGACCATATGGATAGATATCCTGATGTTGGGACATATGCCGGGGTTAAGTCAGAGATATACAGCATGGCTGAAATCGGAATCTACAATCTGGATGATCCCTATGTAGTAGCTATGCGCAAAGGTGAAGAGAGTGATCTGCTCTATACCCTGGGTGAACCAGGCCCCAACTGTTTTGGGTTACGTGTTGCAGATGGCGTTGAGTGGATCTGTTATGAACAGCGGCAACTTATTCCATCTTCCAAGCTGCTGATTCCTGGGCGGCATAATCTAAGTAACGCTCTTGCTGCCTTGGCTATTGGTAGCGCCATGGGCATGCCGGAAGAGGCTATGTTGGATGCCTTAAGAGAGTTTGATGGATTGCCTCATCGCACCCAGTTTGTCGCAGAGGATAACGGAGTGCGTTGGTACAACGACTCTAAGGGGACAAATGTTGGCGCATGCATTGCGGCCCTTAAAGGTTTTTCCGCGTCTGGCAAAACTGTTCTGATTGCCGGTGGCGATGCTAAGGATGCTGATTTTTCCTCTCTGGCTCCCGTAGTAGAAGATACTGCTCGGGCTGTTGTGTTGATCGGGCGAGACGCTCCTCTAATTGAAAAGGCTCTTGTGGATACCGTTCCACTACTGCGGGCCGAGACTATGGAGCAGGCCGTTGCTATGGCTGCCGAACAGGCTCAAGGCGGAGATCAAGTTCTGCTATCTCCTGCTTGTGCCAGTTTTGATATGTACACAGGCTACGAACAGCGTGGTGAGATGTTTATAGATGCAGTAGCGAGGTTACTGGCATGAGCGCAGTAGCTCAAACTCAGGCAACCACTGATAGAGTAGGGCTGCGTTTGCCTAAACTCGATTATCCTTTGATCGGAGCTGCATTGGCTTTGCTGTGTCTTGGTTTGGTGATGATCGCATCGGCCTCATTACATAAAATATCTGGGGCCCCTTTCTACTTTGTTATAAGACATCTTATTGCTATTGGTATAGGTCTGGTCGGCGCATTTGTTCTATTTCAGATACCGCTAAAACAGTTGGAGAAAATGGGAGCAGCACTCTATCTGTTTGGACTGCTCCTGCTGTTGTTGGTACTTATTCCAGGCTTGGGGAAAGAGGTCAATGGCGCTACCAGATGGATTCCCATAGGTGGTTTTAGTCTGCAAAGTTCTGAGTTTATGAAGCTGTTTCTGGTGGTGTATCTGGCTGGTTACTTGGTGCGCAGACAGATAGAGGTTGCTCATTCAGTTTGGGGCTTTATTAAGCCGATGATACTGCTGGTTTTGGCCTGCTCCTTGATTATGGTTCAGCCCGACTTCGGAACTACTACAGTCCTTCTTGTTACCGCCCTTGGTATGTTGTTTCTGGGAGGCGTACCGGTCTGGCAATTTCTGATACTGATAGCTTTGGCAGGATCAGCTCTGTTTACCATGGTTATTCTGTCACCCTATCGTCTGCAGCGGATAACTACATTTCTCGATCCATGGGCGGATGTGCAAAATAGTGGTTATCAGCTAGCCCAAGCATTGATCGCTTTTGGCCGGGGAGAACTGTTTGGGGTAGGCCTGGGTAATGGTATTCAAAAGTTGTTCTATCTGCCTGAGGCTCATACCGATTTTCTCATGGCTGTGGTCGGAGAAGAGTTTGGGCTTATGGGGACGCTGGCTGTTCTATTTCTGTTTGCATATATCGTCTGGAGGGCATTTTCTATCGGCGCTGAGGCTGAGCGCCTGGGCTTGAGATTTGCCGCATATATGGCGCAAGGTTTTGGACTCTGGCTTGGTATTCAGAGCTTTATCAACATAGGGGTAAATATTGGCCTGTTGCCGACCAAGGGGCTGACTCTGCCGTTCATGAGTTACGGCGGTAACAGCATAATTGTGGCCTGTATGGTGATCGCAATCCTGGTTCGAATCGATTATGAGAATCGGCATCAGGATTCATCTCAAAAGAAAGAGAGGTTGAGATGGGCTCACAGATAATGATTATGGCAGGCGGTACCGGCGGACATGTTTTTCCTGCGCTAGCAGTAGCAACTGAGCTGCGTGGTCGTGGTATGAAAGTAGTTTGGCTGGGCTCGGTCGGCAGCTTTGAAGAGCGGGTGGTACCAGAGGCAGGCTTTCGTATGGAAACTATCAGCATAAGCGGTCTGCGTGGTAATGGTGTTGTGCGCTGGCTCAAGGCGCCGGTGATGATATCTCTGGCGCTGTGGCAGGTGTATGGCATCCTGAAAAAGAACAAGCCTGGAGTGGTGCTGGGGATGGGAGGTTTTGTTACTGGACCAGGTGGGGTTATGGCCAGATTGCTGCGTATTCCGCTGGTTATCCATGAGCAGAATGCAGTTCCGGGTATGACTAATAAACTACTATCTTATGTCGCAAATCGAGTGCTGGAATCATTTCCTGGCAGCTTTGGGGCGAATAAGAATGTATCTCTGGTGGGTAATCCCGTGCGTGCCGATATCTGGCAGTTGCCGAATCCTAATCGTCGCATGCAGTCTAGATCTGGTCCGATAAATCTGCTGGTTCTTGGGGGGTCACAGGGGGCTCAGGCGTTGAATGAAACCCTGCCTGCTGCATTGCAGAAGCTAGATGTTTCTGAGCAGATCGAAGTTCGTCATCAGACCGGAAGAGGCAAAGAGGGAACTACCGCAACCGCCTATCAAACAGCTGGAATCAGTGCCAACGTGGTTCCATTTATCGCCAATATGGCTGAGGCCTATAGCTGGGCTGACCTAGTTGTCTGTCGTGCAGGAGCATTGACCGTTTCTGAGTTGGCTGCCTGTGGCGTAGGCGCGCTGCTGGTGCCGTATCCATATGCCGTAGACGATCATCAGACTTTGAACGCCAACTATCTGACTGACTCAGAAGCGGCGCTGTTGATACCTCAGTCTGAACTTAATCCAGATAGTCTGGCCGCCAGTTTGAAACCACTCATTAGTGATAGGGAAAAACTGCTACAGATGGCTCGGGCTGCTCGTAATTTAGCAAAACCAATGGCCACCATGGATGTTGCCGATATCTGTGAGGAGATACAACTGCAATGAATCAACAGAATAACAGCCAGTTGCGACACGCTGCAGATGCTATGGGGCGTATGCGCCATATCCACTTTGTGGGTATTGGTGGTTCCGGTATGAGCGGTATTGCCGAGGTGATGCTGAACCTGAATTATAAAATCTCCGGTTCAGATCAGAAGTCTGGTCCAGTTACTAAACAGTTGCAGAAGCAGGGCGCTGAGGTTTTTATTGGCCACAAGGCAGAGAACATCCAGGGTGCTGATGCTGTGGTGATCTCAAGTGCGGTCAAAGACGATAACCCGGAAGTGCAGGCTGCACGCGAGCAGCGTATTCCAGTGGTGCCGCGGGCAGAGATGCTAGCAGAGCTTATGCGTTTCCGTTTTGGTATTGCAGTCGCCGGGACCCACGGCAAAACAACCACTACCAGTCTAGTTGCCAGTATATTGGCTGAGGGTGGGCTGGATCCCACATTTGTTATTGGTGGGCGTCTGAACAGTGCCGGCACCAACGCAAGATTAGGTACTGGAGAATTTCTGGTGGCAGAGGCGGATGAGAGCGATGCCTCATTTCTCTATCTGCAGCCCATGATGGCGGTGGTAACCAATATTGATGCAGATCATATGACCACCTATGGTGGAGACTTCGAACGTCTGCGTCAGACCTTTATCGAGTTTCTACATCATCTTCCATTTTATGGTCAGGCGGTTCTCTGTATTGATGACGAAGAGATTCGGGGTCTGCTACCACAACTTACACGACCTGTAACTACATACGGCTTCCAAAAAGATGCAGATCTGCAAGCTCTAGATGTAAAACAGAATGGGCTGCAAACTCACTTCTCTATACGTTTCTCAGATGATGAATCTGTTCTGCCTGTAACCTTGAATATGCCGGGTCGCCACAACGTGCTGAACTCTTTGGCGGCTGTTGCTGTGGCTAGAGATCTTGGTGTGGACAACGACTCCATCGCCCAGGCTCTGGAGAAGTTTCAGGGTATCGGTAGACGCTTCCAGGTTAAAGATGGCTGTGAAACCCCCAACGGCAAGGTGATGTTGGTGGATGACTACGGACACCATCCGCGTGAAGTGGCCGCCACAATTTCTGCCATCCGTGAAGGGTGGCCAGAGCGCAGACTGGTATTGGTGTTTCAGCCTCACCGTTATAGCCGTACCCAAGAACAGTTCGATGATTTTACTCAGGTTCTGTCCCAGGCGGATGTACTGGTTCTGACTGAGGTCTATGCAGCGGGTGAAGCACCCATTGCTGGCGCTGATGGACGTGCTCTCAGTCGGGCAATTCGTACTAGGGGTCAGATTGAGCCGGTATTCCTTGATCCGCTTTCTGATTTACCGGAACTACTCTCAAGCCTAGTCCAGGATGGAGATGTGGTAGCCATGATGGGTGCAGGCGATATAGGTGCTCTAGCTGCAAATATGCCGGAGCTGTTGTGCGCTGAAGCAGGAGATAAGGACTAAATATGCAAGATGCTGCTGACCAGGGTGTGATGTTGTACGACGAACCCATGTCCAAGTACACCTCTTGGCGGGTGGGTGGTCCTGCGCGTCGGATGTATCGCCCTGCAGGCAGTGCTGATCTAGCGCAGTTTTTGCGCTCTTTGCCCGAGGATGAGCCGCTACTATGGTTGGGCCTCGGCAGTAATCTACTGGTTCGAGACGGAGGCTTTGCTGGCACGGTTATCCTCACACGCGGCCAGTTGGACCTTATTGAACAGTTGGATGATTGCAGAATACGTGCCGAGGCTGGGGTGTCCAGTGCCAAGCTTGCTCGAGTAGCAGCCCATGCAGGCCTCTGTGGCGCAGAGTTCCTTGCTGGTATCCCCGGGACATTTGGTGGAGCTTTGGCTTTGAACGCTGGCGCTTTTGGAGGAGAAACCTGGGATTGGGTGGAACAGGTAGAGACCATCGATCGCCAGGGTCAAATAAGGAAACGCAAACCAGAGGATTTTGCGATTGGCTATCGCCAGGTTAAAGCTCCGGAAGGTGAATGGTTCCTGGCGGCCACTATTAAATTAAATCCTGGTGACGGTGAGGCTGCTCTGGATGCGATTCAAGAGCTGTTGGATAAACGGGCCTCAACCCAGCCGATAGGTCTGCCCAGTTGCGGTTCGGTATTTCGTAACCCCGAAGGTGATTATGCGGCACGCCTCATCGAGCAGGCCGGTTTGAAAGGGCGCCCTATTGGTGGAGCTGCTATTTCTGAGAAACACTCAAACTTCATTATCAATACCGGTGATGCCACAGCTGCTGAGATAGAGCAGTTGCTGGAGTTAGTGCAGGACGAGGTGGAGAAGGCATCAGGTATACGCCTGATTGCTGAAGTACACATCGTTGGGGAAGAGGAGTGCATGAGTCTAAGTGCAGAGGAGTTTGGCAAGGTGGCTGTCCTTATGGGCGGGAATTCAGCAGAACGGGAAGTCTCTTTGAACAGCGGACAGGCTGTACTGGATGGGTTGCTACGTAGAGGAGTTGATGCTTACGGAATAGATGCTGGCAGGGATGTGCTGCAGCAGTTGGTTGATGGCGGTTACGACCGGGTATTTATCGTTCTGCACGGTAGGGGTGGAGAGGATGGAGTGATCCAGGGCGGACTGGAAACCTTGGGTCTTCCATATACCGGAAGTGGGGTACAGGGTTCATCCCTAGGTATGGATAAATATCGCTGCAAGCTGTTGTGGAGCAGCCTTTCTCTGCCAACCCCAGGATATTTGATTATAGATGGCGAAGCTGATCTGAAATTGGCAGCAGAGCTAGGTTTTCCTTTGATGGTGAAGCCGGTGCATGAGGGTTCTAGCATCGGTATGGCCAAGGTAAATAACGCAGAAGAGTTGCATGCGGCCTGGGTTGCTGCCAGAGAGTATGACGGTCAGGTAATGGTCGAGAAATGGATAACTGGACAGGAGTTTACCGCCTCAATCCTTAATGATCAGGCTCTACCTCTGATTCGTCTGGAGACGCCCCATAGCTTCTATGATTACGACGCTAAGTACAGCTCAAACAGCACTAATTACCACTGTCCGTGCGGTCTGGATGATGCGAAAGAACAAGAGCTGCAGGAGCTGGCCCTAAAGGCGTTTCACGCGGTTGGAGCTAGTGGCTGGGGCCGGGTCGACATCATGATGGACCAGAACAATCAGCCCTATTTGATTGAGGTGAACACGGTTCCAGGTATGACCGATCACAGCCTAGTACCCATGGCAGCAAAACAGCATGGCGTAGGTTTTGATGAGCTGGTGTGGCAGATTCTGGCCGCAACCATGGAGAGTGCGTGATGGCCAAGAAAGCAGCCGCCAATAAACAGATGAGCAAAGCGGAAGCCCAGCGCCGTGAACAGCAGAGGCTTGCCTTCTTGTTGTGGTTTAAGTTGATGGCAGTAGCTGTAGTTATAGGCGGAGGAATCTACTGGGGAGTTATTACATTAACGGATCCAAATCTATTGCCCCTAAAAGTGGTCAGGGCGGATGGTAAATTTCGTTATATGCAGCGTCAGGATTTGGAACGTGCAGTGGGAGAAGTCACCAGGGGCGGCTTCTTGACTGTGGATGTGGAGGCAATCAGGGATCGAGCCAAAAGCCTACCCTGGGTGGATAAGGTTAGTGTCAGAAGAGTGTGGCCTGACAGTCTGCAGCTCTGGGTGGAGGAGCATGTGCCCCTATCCAGATGGGGCGAGAGTGCCGTGCTGAATGTGCGTGGTGAGGTTATTCATCCCAAGGCTGAGAGTATACCGGCAGGACTACCACATCTTTCCGGTCCGGAAGGTAGTGGCCAAAAGTTGGCAGAGACCTACATCCGGATAAAGATGAGGGTTCATTCCTTAGGGCTAAAAATAACCGAGTTACACATGGATGAACGCAGGGCTTGGACTATGAAGTTCAACAGCAAGTTGTTGGTCAAGCTTGGGAATAAGGATGTGGAAGAGAGATTGGAGCGCTTCTATAGCATCTACCCACTGTTAAAAGAGGATAAGAGAGAGTTGCAGCGGGTAGATCTACGCTACACAAATGGTGTTGCTATCACCTGGAAAGAAACAGAACCCACGGTAGGAAAAATACACAAGACTAAGATCTTAAGAGGATTGGTGTAATGACCAAAAAGGCGGAAAAAAATCTGATTGTTGGCCTGGATATCGGGACTTCAAAGGTGGTTGCCATTGTCGGCGAAGTGAAACCTGAGCGGGAGATCGAGGTGATCGGTATTGGCTCGCATCCATCACGTGGCTTGAAAAAGGGCGTGGTGGTGAATATCGAATCTACTGTCCAGTCTATTCAGCGGGCAGTGGAAGAGGCTGAGTTGATGGCTGGGTGCGAGATCCACTCAGTACACGCAGGTATAGCTGGTAGCCATATTCGCAGTCTCAACTCCCACGGTATTGTGGCTATCAAGGATCATGAGGTGGCCTACGGGGATGTGGAGCGGGTGATAGATGCAGCCAGGGCGGTTGCTATACCAGCAGACCAGAAGATCCTGCATATCCTGCCTCAGGAGTTCATCATCGATGAACAGGAAGGTATCAAAGAGCCTGTGGGGATGTCTGGGGTGCGTCTAGAGGCTCGAGTCCACATGGTGACCGGGGCGGTAAGCGCGGCCCAGAACATCGTCAAATGTGTGCGCCGTTGTGGTTTGGAGGTGGATGACCTAATTCTAGAGCAGCTTAGTTCTAGTTATGCGGTGCTGTCCGATGACGAAAAAGAGCTAGGTGTCTGTCTGGTGGATATAGGTGGAGGAACTACCGATATCGCTATCTTTACCGACGGATCCATTCGCCATACCGCAGTTATTCCCATTGCTGGTGATCAGGTAACTAACGATATCGCGGTCGCCCTGCGCACACCAACTCAGCACGCCGAGGATATAAAAGTTAAATACGCCTGCGCCCTGACGCAACTAGCTGCAGATGACGAGACTATCGAAGTGCCCAGCATAGGCGATCGTCCTGCCAGACGCCTGTCACGTCAGACTTTGGCTGAGGTGGTGGAGCCGCGCTACGAAGAGCTTCTAACTCTGGTTCAGGCTGAGTTGAGACGCAGCGGTTTTGAAGACCTGATTCCAGGTGGTGTGGTGCTTACTGGTGGTAGTTCCAAGATGGAGGGTCTTATCGATCTGGCAGAAGAGGTGTTCCACATGCCGGTAAGACTTGGCTTTCCGCAGTACATCACTGGACTGGTGGATGTGGTGCGTAATCCAATTTATGCCACGGGTGTTGGTCTGCTTCTGTTTGGTTCCAGTAATCGTGCAACCCAGATGCGAGACCTGCCGAATGGTCCAGGAATGAATGATATCTGGGGACGTATGCGTAGCTGGTTCCAGGGTAATTTTTAATGGTTTTTTCTATTTATTATTTTTTTAGTTTTGCTCGGGTCTCTGACCTAATTAGAGGAGGTTGCGATGTTTGAGTTGATGGATGCACATTGTCAAAATGCAGTGATAAAGGTTGTTGGCGTTGGCGGCGGCGGTGGTAATGCTGTCAATCACATGGTTGATGCCAATATAGAGGGCGTAGATTTTATCTGTGCCAATACAGATGCTCAGGCACTAAACAGCAGTAGGGTACGTACGCTGTTACAGCTTGGCTCTAACATAACCAAAGGGCTGGGAGCAGGTACTAATCCTGATATTGGACGTGGCGCGGCCATGGAAGATCGTGATCGCCTGCAGGAAATGCTGGAAGGCGCTGATATGGTCTTTATTACCGCAGGCCTGGGTGGAGGAACAGGAACTGGTGCTGGTCCTATCGTAGCGGAAGTTGCTAGAGATATGGGCATCCTGACCGTTGCCGTGGTGACCAAGCCGTTCAGCTTCGAAGGAGCTAAGCGCATGGCTGTGGCAGAAGAGGGGATGAAAGAGTTTTCTAAATATGTTGATTCGCTCATCACCATTCCAAATGAGAGGCTGCTGGAAGTGCTAGGTAAAGAGATTAGCCTCCTCAACGCCTTCAAGGCGGCCAATGACATATTGCTGGGTGCTGTTCAGGGTATTGCCGAACTTATTACCAGACCGGGCCTGATAAATGTCGATTTTGCCGATGTGCGCACAGTTATGTCAGAGATGGGCATAGCTATGATGGGTTCAGGTAGTGCTAAGGGCGAAAACAGGGCGCGGGTTGCGGCAGAAGAGGCCATTCATAGTCCGCTGCTAGAGGATGTAAACCTCTCTGGTGCCCGGGGAATTCTGGTCAATATCACCGCTGGTTACGATCTGTCTATTGGTGAATTCGACGAGGTAGGCAATACCGTGAAAGAGGTGGCCTGTAATGATGCCACAGTAGTGGTTGGTACTGTGATTGATCCAGATATGGAAGATGAGTTTAGGGTAACAGTAGTTGCCACCGGACTGGGGAATCAGACACTTAGACCAGTTATTACTGAGAAAAAGAGTGAAGAGGTAGCCCAGCTTAAACCTGTAGAGATTAACAGTGAGCCTGAGGCGGATTTTGAGGTGCTGGAACGGCCAGATTACAGTGCTATGGATCGTCCAACGGTAATTCGCAAAGATCCAAAGGTTGCCCAATCCTACAGCGAATCCATGCATGATAAGGATATGGAGTATCTGGATATCCCAGCATTTCTGCGTAGACAGGCAGATTGATGCAGGGAGGGAACTTGTTGCTCAAATGAACTGAACTCTCTGGAAGTTACTAATCCAGAGTAGGAACTATCGGCCTCTGATTGTGGCCTTGGCTCTGTATTCTCTTCATCAATAGAGAGAGCTTTAACCATAGTCGCTGCTTATGGTAATATATCCGTAGTATATTGGGGATTTGAGTGGACAACCAAACTATAATGATTAAGCAGCGAACTTTAAAAAATGTTATTCGCGCTACAGGCGTGGGCTTGCATACTGGAGACAAGATATACCTGACACTGAGGCCAGCGGCACCTAATACAGGTATCGTTTTCCGGCGGGTAGATCTGGATAATCCTGTAGAAATAAAGGCTTGCCCGGAAAATGTAGGCGATACCCAGCTCTCAACAACCCTGGAAAGGGATGGTGTGAAAATCTCCACAGTGGAGCATCTGCTATCCGCTTGTGCTGGCCTGGGTATAGATAACGCCTATGTAGATGTTAGTGCTGCTGAAGTACCGATCATGGACGGAAGTGCCGGACCATTCGTCTTCTTGATCCAGTCTGCTGGTATTGAGGAACAGAATGCGGCCAAGCGTTTTATCCGCATTAAGCGTGAAGTTGTGGTGGAAGAGGAGGGCAAAAGCGCTGCTTTTAAGCCTTTTGACGGCTTTAAGGTCTCTTTTGCCATCGATTTTGATCATCCTGTTTTCACTGAGCGTACCCAGTTCGCATCTGTTGATTTCTCCTCTACCTCCTTTGTTAAAGAGGTTAGTCGGGCCAGAACCTTCGGCTTTTTGCGGGATATAGAGATGTTGCGTGAACGTCAGCTTGCTCTGGGCGGCAGCATTGATAACGCTATTGTGGTAGATGATTTCAGGGTGTTGAACGAAGATGGTCTGCGCTATGAGGATGAGTTCGTAAAACACAAAATCTTGGATGCTATAGGTGATCTATATCTACTGGGACACAGCCTAGTTGGTTCTTTCACTGGCAACAGATCAGGACATGCTCTGAACAATAAGCTGTTAAAGGCCCTTATGGCCGACGAGAGCGCCTGGGAAGAGATTACCTTCGAAGAAGAGGGCGGTGACGAGCCGATCTCTTATCTGAAGCCTATTCCTATTTCCTGAGGTATCAAGCCTAATACTCCCCGATTTTAGCTCCTTCTGTGTGAGCTAAGACGCATTAGTGCTGCGCGCAGATCTGGATCTGAGGTGTGGCTGGCCACCTTGTGCAGATGTTCTGAATCCTTTGTTGATAGTAGTTTAGTTCCTCTTCGACGCGGTTTTTTTGCCTTTTCTCTGCTCTCCACTGCAACTTTGATCTGGATCCTGTTGAAGTGCAGCTTTCTCTTCTTGAGCTTTTCTGTCAGATCACGCGAAAAATAGCGTATGCGGCTAGCCCAGGCGGAGGAGTCTGCGTATAAAATCAGCTGATCTGGCTTTACGGCAAGCCCGACGCAGTGCTCATTCATGGGTGCAGGAAGAATATTGAGAATTTGTTGTAAAAGGCCTTGATTTTGTTGCAACTTTGCTCGAATTGTGGCAAATTCTTTGCTGCTTTTTATGTAGTTATTTAGGGGGCGGAATTTGGTACTCATGGAGGAGATTTTCGGGTTAGGCGCTCAACAAATTTTAGATAAAATATAATTATATGAAAATACTACTCCTGTCAGGTCGGCACCACAAATCGGGTTCAACATACATATCTCCTCTGTTATTAGCTAGCGTATTTCTCTTCGTCATTATCAGCATCTCCGGCACAGCATCTTGGATTGCCTACAACATGGGCCATGAAAAGGGGTTTGAGATAGGAATTGATGATGCGCGCTATGCGGCTGGCTCTGGATTGACTATACAGTCCAGTATCGATCAACAGCGCATGGAGTGGAAACAGACCCAGAAAAAAAGCCGGGAGTATCTGAATACGATGGCTCTCAAGCTGGGAGAGTTGCAGTCACATATCGTGCGCCTCAATGCATTGGGCGAACGCCTGACCAAGATGGGAAAACTGGATGCATCTGAGTTTGATTTTAAAAATGCTCCAGCTGTCGGCGGGATTAATTTAAAGGGTGATGAGAGATACATGGAGTTGTCTGAACTGGTTGATGGGATGGAGACAGTCTCGCGCGTGATTGAGGATCGTGAGAATAAATTCAGTTTGCTAGAAGATATGATCATGAATAGTGATCTACAGAAAGACATTCGTCCATCAAACTACCCAGTAAAAAGCAGCTATATATCTTCCAAGTA
Source organism: Sedimenticolaceae bacterium (assembly GCA_050291725.1). Classification (GTDB taxonomy): domain Bacteria; phylum Pseudomonadota; class Gammaproteobacteria; order Chromatiales; family Chromatiaceae; genus JAAGZL01. The sequence continues at coordinate 84,992 of JBNKKH010000021.1, read as the reverse complement.
TGGAGAGAGGACAGACCCTTTTACCGGAAAGAAGTCGTTTCATAGGGGGATTGATTTACCCGGTAAGAGTGGCTCCAAGGTTATTGCTGCCGGTTCTGGTGTTGTGATTTTTTCCGGTGAGCAGAGAGGCTATGGAAAGTTGATTAAGGTGGATCATGGCAACGATACGGTTACCCTGTATGCTCACAATAGTAAGCTTATGGCGGAAGTTGGGGATTATGTATCCAAAGGTCAACAGATAGCTGCTGTTGGTTCTACAGGACGCTCAAGTGCTCCGCACGTGCATTTTGAGGTACGGATTGCTGGCAAAACGGTAGATCCTGAGGCGTTTATGCAGGCTTCTAAGTGATCTGCTTTTGTCCGTATTAAGCCGATAACTCCAATAGATCATCCCAGTGAAACTGTTTAATAGCAGTTGCAATCCTGTGCAATGGCTCCATCTAACCTATGTTCGGCAGATGATGGTCTGGCTTAGACACAAAAACAACATATATGATATTAGGCCCCGCATGCCTGCCACCTGAGGTGGTTTTGCGGTATCATTCCAGGTTTTATTATTCCAGACGGAACCGATTTTCATGCTCACAAAAACATTTAGCAAGATCTTTGGCAGTCGCAATGATCGAGTGATCAAGCGTATGTCGCGGGAAGTGGCAAAGATCAATGAACTAGAACCATCTCTCCAAGCCCTGTCTGATGAAGAACTGCAGGCAAAAACCCAAGAGTTTCGTGAGCGCCTTAAGAGCGGAGAGACCCTAGACGCGCTGCTTGCAGAGGCTTTCGCTGTGGTGCGTGAAACTAGTGTTAGAACTATGGGTATGCGCCACTTCGATGTCCAGCTTATCGGTGGCATGGTGCTAAATCAGGGTAAGATCGCAGAGATGCGCACCGGTGAGGGTAAAACCCTGGTAGCAACACTGGCGGTATATCTAAATGCCTTATCTGGAGAGGGTGTACATGTTGTAACGGTAAATGACTATCTGGCACGGCGTGATGCCTCCTGGATGGGTAAAATCTACCATTTTCTCGGCATGAGTGTTGGCGTTATCAACTCCTCTGGAGGATCGGGTCTGGACGACTCTTCCTACAGATATGATCCGCAAAATGAAGGCACACCAAGCGGCTTCCCCTACCTATGTAAGACATCACGCAGAGAAGCATACGCCTGTGATATCACCTATGGAACCAACAATGAGTTTGGCTTCGATTATCTGCGGGATAACATGGCATTCAGCGCAGACGAGAGAGCACAGAGAGGACGTAATTTTGCTGTAGTGGATGAGGTGGACTCAATCCTTATTGATGAGGCGCGTACACCGCTGATCATCTCAGGGCCGACTGAGGGCAGTCCAGAGCTGTATACCAAGATTGATAAGATCATTCCCCAGCTGACCCAGCAGGAGCCGATAACCAACGAGGAAGGGAAGCCTGATTTTGGCCCAGGTGATTACTCCATAGAAGAGAAATCCAAGCAGGCATACCTAAGTGATGAGGGGCATCAGCATGTGGAAGAGATGCTTACCTCCATGGGCTTGCTGGCAGAAGACTCCAGTCTCTACGACTCCGCTAACATCAGCATGATGCACCATGTAACTGCAGCCCTGCGTGCCCATGCGCTGTTTCATAAAGATGTGGATTACATTGTGCAGAATGGTCAGATTGTAATCGTGGATGAGTTTACTGGTCGTACCATGCCTGGTCGTCGTTGGTCAGAAGGCCTGCATCAAGCCATTGAGGCTAAAGAGCGAGTAGAGATTCAAAAAGAGAATCAGACCCTAGCCTCGATTACCTTTCAGAACTATTTCCGTCTCTACAATAAGCTATCCGGTATGACTGGTACGGCAGATACTGAAGCCTACGAGTTTCAGCAGATCTATGGCCTTGAAGTACTCGTAATACCAACCAATAAGCCTATGGTAAGAGATGATATGGGTGATAAGGTCTATATGACTCCAGAGGAGAAATATCAGGCCATTATTGAGGATGTACAGGATTGTGTGAAACGTGGGCAGCCGGTATTGGTAGGTACCGCCTCAATTGAGTCTTCCGAGCTGATCTCCAAACTGCTAAACAAAAACAAAATAAAACACAGCGTACTCAACGCTAAACAACATGAGAGTGAAGCTGCCATAGTTGCTCAGGCTGGGCGGCCAGGTGCTGTAACCATTGCAACCAACATGGCTGGTCGCGGTACCGATATTGTGTTGGGTGGCAATCTGGAAGTAGAGCTGGATGAGTTGGGTGAAAAACGCAATGACGAATCACTGGTTGAAAAAACCAAGGCTGATTGGCACCAGCGTCACCAGCAGGTGTTAGAGGCCGGCGGTCTGCATGTAGTAGGTACTGAGCGCCATGAATCCCGACGGGTAGATAACCAGCTGCGGGGACGTTCAGGTCGTCAGGGCGACCCTGGTTCCACCCGTTTCTATCTTTCGCTACAAGACAATCTAATGCGTATTTTCGCTTCGGACCGGGTATCGGCAATCATGACGAAGCTGGGCATGGAGCAGGGCGAGGCCATTGAGCATCCATGGGTAACCAAGGCTATAGAAAATGCTCAAAAGAAGGTTGAAGGGCACAACTTCGATATCCGTAAACAGCTACTTGAGTATGATGATGTAGCTAATGACCAGCGTAAGGTGGTTTACCAGCAGCGCGACGAGCTCATGGAGATAGAGGATATCCAGGAGACGGTTAAGGCCCTGCGCTATGATGTGGTGAATGAGTTTATTAGTAACTATATTCCACCTGAGAGTATGGATGAGCAGTGGGATGTGGCTGGACTAACTGCTGCAATAGAGAACAACTATGGTCTTAAGTACGACCTGCAGCAGTGGCTAGACGATGACGATCATCTGGATGAGGAAGGCCTGCGCGCCCGCATCCTGGAGCAGATGGAACAGGCATATAGCGAGAAGGAAGCGTTGGCTGGTGCGGATAATATGCGCACCTACGAAAAGGCTCTGATGCTGCAGATTTTGGATACCAAATGGAAAGAGCATCTGGCGGATATGGATTATCTGCGTCAGGGTATTCATCTGCGCGGCTACGCCCAGAAGAACCCCAAGCAGGAGTACAAGCGCGAGTCCTTCGAGATGTTTGAGCGCCTGCTGGAGGAGATCAAGCAAGAGTTTGTCACCGTACTTACTCTGATTCAGGTTCGCACCGATGCAGAGATGGATGCCTATCATCAGGCTCAGTCTGCTGATGAGTTTGAGATGAAGCATGAGGAGTTCACAGGTTTCGGTGGTGATGACGATAATGCTCAGGAAGAGGATAGCCATACCCCCTATGTACGTGATGGACGTAAAGTGGGGCGCAATGAGCCATGTCCCTGCGGTTCAGGCAAAAAGTATAAGCAGTGTCATGGGAAACTACAGTAATAACAGGGCTAAGGTCCATGGGCCAATACAATATTGGCCTAGAGTTTTATTATATGTAAGTTGGTTTTCCATGGCTCTGTTATCTAGGTCATGCCTTATTAGGTCCCTAGCTTAGCTAACATCGAGCGTTAACTATAATGAATCAAGATAAACTGGAATTTACTCCCATACCCGGTATTCGACTGGGTTCAGTTGCGGCTGGGATAAAGTATTCTGACAGAGATGATCTGGTGGTTATAGAGATAGCTCCAGGTTCTTCCTGCGCTGCTGTTTTTACCCGAAATGCCTTCTGTGCCGCTCCTGTACAGATAGCAAAAGATCATATCAATACCACATCGCCAAAATATCTACTGATCAATTCCGGCAATGCTAATGCTGGAACCGGTAGTGAGGGAGTGGATGTGTGTAACCAAACCTGTGTGGGATTAGCTGAGGTTGCAGGGTGTGATGCAAATCAGGTGCTGCCTTTCTCTACTGGTGTAATTGGAGAGTTACTGCCGCAGGAAAAAGTCACAGCTGCACTGCCCCAGGCTATGCATAATCTAAATGAGATGGGCTGGCCGGATGCTGCTAAGGCCATTATGACCACAGACACAGTCCCCAAGCTGGTATCGCGCAGCTTTGAGTGCAACGGAACAAGCATAAGCGTAACCGGTATGGCTAAGGGTTCAGGGATGATTCGGCCGGATATGGCTACTATGCTGGCCTATGTAGCTACCGATGCTAAGGTGGATGCTGCTTTGCTACAGGAGTGTCTGCAGCGGGCGGTAGAGCCATCTTTTAACTCTATTACTGTGGATGGAGATACCTCCACCAATGATGCCTGTGTGCTTATGGCAACTGGAGCTAGCGCTCATCCAGAGATTACAGATTTAGCTAGCGACATGTTCGCTACCCTGTGTGAAGAGGTGAAAGCTGTATGTATGGAGTTGGCGCGAGCTATAGTTAAAGATGGCGAGGGAGCGACCAAGCTGGTTGAGGTTCTGGTCGCAGGGGCGGCAGATAGGGAGGAGGCGCGCCAGGTTGCTTATACTATCGCTCACTCCCCTCTGGTCAAGACGGCTCTGTTTGCCTCTGACCCAAACTGGGGCCGTATTCTAGCTGCCGTAGGCCGGGCCGGTTTGGAAGACCTAGATATCAATGCCATTAATATCTGGTTGGGCGATGTCTGCATCGTAAAAGATGGAGGACGCGATCCTGCGTATACCGAAGAAGCAGGGCAGGCGGTGATGGATCAAGACGAATTAGTAATCAGGGTTGAGCTGGGTCGTGGAGATAGTGAATCCAGGATTTTGACCTGTGATCTATCTTATGATTATGTGAAGATTAACGCGGAGTATAGAACATAGTGCTCAATTAGATTTTGTAGGAGCCCGCACCTGCGGGCGATATTGGACCACTAAAGGCTAGCAAGTCCGCAAATAAACGCTAATTAACGCAAATTTCTCCTGGGTTCACTCTAACGCTTTGTTATTCGCGTTCTTTGCGTTCATTTGCGGATAACCAATTATGCGCTGCCAATCGCACCCTTATCCACTCCCTCGAAAACACGAACCTGAAAATCTGAATCTGGGTGATTCTGTTTTAGCTTGTTAGCTATATGCTGGGCCAGGTTCTCAACGGTAGAGTCGGTCTCAATTAGATAACAGAGCCGTTTCGGTAGCTCCAGGCTAAAGCTGCCATGATCCGCCTGGTAGCCAAAACGCAAATACTCCTCTCCATCTACTGCAAACTCATCAACCAAGTCAGTTGTGGTACCGATATAGATATCACGCCACAGCTCGGCCCATTTACTCTCAAGCTCTCTATTGCGTGTCCCATCTTGCACAATTTCTATGCGTGATCTGTGTCCATGGGCAATGCGCTGACAATTTCCGCAGTGCTGTTTGAGCCCGTGGCTGTAGTGAAAACTCGGATCAGATGTGGTTTCGTGTTGGAGGTTTAGCTGGAAAGAGACAATATTATTCGGCAGTTTAGGAGATAGCTGCTGCATAATTGCAGTAGCCATACTCTGTTTATTGACTTGGTTTGCATCTACTCGGCAGACTGCAGTTGTAGGAGATCTATGGCGAATCCATGCCCCGGCATTAAACCTAAACTCAATTTCGGTCTCTTCTGTGTGCTCTTTGATAATGCAATTCGAGTTGGCGGCTGGTACCAGCAGCTTGTGATCAAAATGTAGATCAATAGTCTGCTTAACCTGTTTTTTTACATCAGAGAAGTCTAAAACCATTCCTTGATGGTTTAGGTTTCCCTCCAGTTCCACATCGACACGCCAGCTTTCACCCACAATTCCGCGTTCCTGGTCCAGCAGTGAGAAGTCTATAATGGTAAGATTATTTACAAACAGCTTCGCCATCAGTTGGGGCCAGTAAAGATATTATGAAAATGGAGCCGATGGGCGGAATTGAACCGCCGACCTACTGATTACGAATCAGTTGCTCTACCGACTGAGCTACATCGGCCCGAAGAGCTGGCAGTATAAAGAAACATCTATATTGAAACAACTTGTGGAGAAAAAAATAGCTCAGAGCTGAATCTGTTATACATGTGCTAATTATTTGTAAATATTAGACTATTACACAAGTTCATTAGGAAGTGAGAACTCCACCTTCTCTTCGCGACCGGTTAGCTGCTCAACTGAGGTTGCTCCCCATTTTGTTAAATGCTCAATAACTTGATCAACCAACAGGTCAGGTGCTGAGGCGCCTGCTGTTAGACCTATATTGCTGACACCATCCAGCCAGGTTCTTTTGATGTCATCAGCATGATCAATAAGGTGCGCCTTGGTTCCATGCTTCTCAGCTATCTCCCTGAGGCGGTTGGAGTTAGAGCTGTTGGGTGAGCCTACCACCAAAACTAGTTCGCAGCGGCTGGCTAACTCTTTCACAGCGTCTTGTCTATTCTGGGTGGCGTAGCAGATATCGCTTCTATTTGGTCTATGGATATTAGGGAAACGTTGCTGTAGGTTGTTCACAACCATCTGAGAGTCATCCATTGATAGGGTGGTTTGAGTTACATAGGCTAGCTTTTGCGGGTTCTTAATGGTTAATTCTGCTACGTCATCAGAAGTTACTACTAGATATATTCCACCTTCATCTCCTTGGTTTTGATACTGCCCCATGGTGCCTTCAACCTCTGGGTGACCTCTGTGGCCTATAAGTATGACTTCATAGCCATCCCGGCTGAACTTGGCAACTTCCATATGCACCCTGGTTACTAGTGGGCAGGTGGCGTCGAATACCCTAAGATTGCGCCGTTCCGCTTCTTGCCTTACTGCCATGGATACACCGTGGGCACTAAAGATTACAGTATTACCATCGGGAATCTCATCCAGCTCATCAACAAATATGGCACCGCGTTGACGCAGGCTCTCAACCACAAAGCGATTGTGTACCACTTCATGTCGAACGTAGATGGGAGCGCCGAACAGGTCCAGTGCTCGATTGACGATTTCAATTGCGCGGTCAACGCCAGCGCAGAATCCACGTGGATTTGCTAGGGTTATCTTCATAGGTTAACTGGACTAACTATCGAGCTTGATAGTTGGGGCGGCAACCTCAAGCACTTCAACTTTGAATATCACTTCCATGCCAGCCAGAGGATGATTGAAGTCCATCACCACATTCTGCTCCTGTACTTCATGCACAATGCCGGCAACTTCATTCCCATCTGGAGTAGCGAAGCTAATGATTAGCCCTGGTTCCAGCTCCATGTCGGAGGAGAAGTTTGCGCGCGGCATAGGTTGTACCTTGGCTTCATCTCTAGGGCCGAAAGCCTGATCTGGTTGCAAGGTGAGTGACTGGGTATCTCCTGCTGCCAATCCATACAGCGCAAGCTCTAGCCCTTCAGAAACAGTGCCATCTCCCATGATGAAAGTGGTTGGTTCATCTTCAAAGGTAGATGCAGCTTCAGTCCCATTCGGCAGGCTTATGGAAAAGTGCATGGTTACCTGGCTGCCTGGTGCTATATTGTTGCCTTGGATACTCAATTGGATATTTCCTATGTTGCTGTCTAAGGGTCGATTCTATCTGTTGTTCCAAAAAATCTCTTTACCACCATTTAGCCGAGACATGGCGCGTGCCAGAACAAACAGCAGGTCTGATAGGCGATTGAGATAGTGCAATGCAACCATATCAGAATTATCGCTTTCCGCTTGTTGTATGCTCAAGACGCGACGCTCTGCGCGTCTACATACAGCTCTAGCATTATGACAACTTGCGGCCTCAGGAGTGCCTCCTGGAAGTACAAATCTCTTTAGGGGAGGGAGCTGGGCGTCTAGCTGATCTATCTCCTGCTCTAGTTCGGCTACGGCCTCCTGCTGCAGCGTGGAGCCGTTTGGTGTGGCTAGTCCGGCGCCAATCTGGAAAAGGTTATGCTGGATCATCTCCAATAGAGCGCGATGCTGCTGTGGGATATCCATAGCTGCCAATATCCCAATAAGGCTATTCAGTTCATCTACAGCGCCTATAGCCTCCATGCGTACATGGTTTTTCTGTACCCGCTCACCACCCATGAGACTAGTAGTGCCATCATCTCCTGTGCGGGTGTATATCTTTGAGTGCTTTTCGGTCATATTGTTAACATTATATATTTCTTTTGCTGTTTACGGGGCAGAATCTCTTCAGGAAACCAGTTGCGGCAGGTTAAACTATGGTACTGTTTTTGGTCCAAACGGGAAATGCTAGATGTTGTTTGAAAATATTATGAGCATGGTTGTGTTGCAGGCTGCTGAATGGAGCTAGTGGTTGTATATGAGTAGCTCCCCACGTATCGGCTTTGTAAGTCTGGGCTGTCCCAAGAATCTAGTGGATTCGGAACGCATTCTGACCCAGATGCGGGCCGAAGGCTATGTGGTAACTAACTCTTATGCAGATGCTGATTTGGTGGTGGTGAACACCTGCGGTTTTATCGACGCTGCGGTGGAAGAGTCCCTTGCAGTCATCGGTGAGGCTATGGATCAGAATGGGCGGGTGATAGTTACTGGCTGCTTAGGCGCACGAGATCAACTAATACTTAAAGCTTACCCGAATGTGTTGGCCATTAGTGGTGCCCATGCTTACGAAATGGTTATGCATGCGGTTCATGAGCAGTTGCCACCACCCCATCACCCATACCATGACTCTGTTCCTCCACAAGGAATTAAGCTGACTCCGCGCCATTACGCCTATTTGAAGATTGCAGAGGGGTGTAATCATAGCTGTAGCTTTTGCATTATCCCGCAGTTTAGAGGCCCACTAGTTAGTAGGCCCATAGATGATGTAATGCGTGAGGCAGAGAATCTAGTCAATTCAGGTGTGCGCGAACTACTGGTTGTGGCACAAGATAGCAGCGCCTATGGAGTTGATGTTAACTATAGGCCTGGCTTTTGGCAGGGGCGGCTTTTGCGCAATAGGCTGGTGGATCTTGCTTCAACATTAGGTGAGCTGGGGGTGTGGATACGCCTGCACTACATCTACCCCTATCCCAGCGTGGATGAGATCATTCCGCTGATGGCAGAGGGCAAAATATTGCCCTATTTGGATATACCGTTACAGCATGGTAGTGCGCGGGTGTTACGGTCCATGCAGCGTCCGGCGGCGAGTGAAAAAGTGCTGGAGCGGATTGCCGTATGGCGTGATATCTGTCCAGATATCACTCTGCGTAGCACATTCATTGTAGGCTTTCCTGGCGAGACCGAAGATGAGTTTCAGGAGTTATTGCAGTTTATATCAGCGGCTCAGTTGGATCGGGTAGGGGCCTTTGCCTATTCGCCAGTGGATGGGGCTGGAGCCAATGATCTGCCCAATCAGATTCCAGATGAGGTAAAGCAGGAGCGCCTGGAGAGGTTTATGCTGCTTCAAGAGCAGATTAGTCGAAAACGGCTACAGCAAAAGATTGGCCAAGAACAGTTGGTTCTGGTGGATGAGGTCCATCCGGATAGGCTTATTGCACGAAGCACTGCCGATGCCCCTGAGATTGATGGCAATGTGGTTATCCCGGGTGGATGGGATATAGATCAGGGTGATTTTATTCGGGTAAGAATAACAGACTCATCTGAGCATGATCTCTTGGCTACGCCTACAGATTTTGAGGAGGAGTGATGCCGCCAGTTCATGTGGCAGCAGCCGTAATCTATGATGAGCTTGGGCGTGTCTTACTCACCAAGCGGGGAGAGAATACGCATCAGGGCGGCCTTTGGGAGTTTCCAGGGGGGAAGCTAGAGACAGGGGAAACGCTCACTCAGGCTTTGCGACGAGAGTTGCAAGAGGAGTTAGGGATAGAGCTGCTGCAGCATCGCCCTTTGATCAGAAATCTGCATCACTACCCAGACAAAACTGTTCTCTTGGATGTGCATCTGGTTAAAGAGTATCAGGGTGTTGCACAAGGGTTGGAAGGACAACCGCTGGAGTGGGTGGAGCTGAGTAGATTATCAGAGTTTCCCATGCCGGCAGCTGATCTGCCTATAATTACTGCGTTAAACCTGCCTGATAGTTATCTAGTAACTGGACTGGATCCAAGGCTGCCAGAACAGTTTCTAAGAAAGTTACAACAGGCCTTGGAGAGGGGGTTGCGCCTGGTGCAGCTTCGAGCAGGAGATATATCTGATCAGGAGTTGTTGCAGCTGGGGACGCAGGCAATAGAGTTGTGTCATGGGCACAGTGCGCGACTGTTACTGAACGGATCGCCCGAGCTGGCCCAGGAGATGGGAGCTGATGGAGTACATCTGAATAGCCAACGTTTGACTCAACTTAATCAGCGTCCACTATCGAGAGATAAACTGGTTGCCGCTTCCTGCCATTCAGTTGCGGAGCTTAACCAAGCGGTAGCAATAGAGTTAGATTTTGTGGTGCTATCACCGGTGCAGCATACGCTCAGTCATCCAGAAGCTATGGCGTTGGGATGGAGTAATTTTGCTAGCATGGTAGATAGCACTAGCATTCCGGTATATGCCTTGGGTGGTATGCAGCAGGATGATTTGGCTAAGGCTTGGGAGCAGGGTGCTCAAGGGATTGCCGGCATTAGCTGTTTTTGGAACTAATACCTGCGTCAATCAGTTATCTGGGCTGGGCGGTATAGTATCATCAGGAATACGGTGCTTTTCCTCCAGCCAGTCACCTAGATCTATCATTTTGCAGCGTTCACTGCAAAATGGTCTCCATTTATACTTTTCATTCCACTCTATTGTCTTACCACAGGTCGGGCATTTGGGGGAGGCTATCTTAGTCATGGTTCTATATAGTGCAGCAGGTCAGTTGAAATTGGATGTTCTGACTGATTTCAGAAGTCCTGTTTTGGGAGTCAATTTTAAGGAAGCGTATAGTAAACTTGTGTCTGCTGCCGCTGACTTTGGGTAGTATGTTGGCATCCCTTGGTAAAGAGATGCGGATTAATCTAGCTGGTGTTTTTGAGTTCAGCGACATTTGAAACAGCCCGCGCTCTGCAGTCTCATCAGTGGGCATTGAGCTATCACGCATTAGAGAGAGTAACAGCGTAACAGACCTCTTGATAGGTTCGACCACAGAGAGCCACTGTTGCAGATGAGCTGTGCGGATGGTTGCAGGTTGTTCCAGCCAATAGTGGTAGAGAGGTATGTCAAATGAGCAGCTGCCGCTGGGGATGCCGCTGCGGTTGAGTATAGATTGAATAAAATCGTTTTCACGCAGGGCATGGCCAATTTGTACGACATTTATCTGTATGTCAGATGTGGATGCCTCTATCTGTTCAAGTGTTTGACCAAGTAGCGTTTGGTTAACATCTGAGCTGTTTCTAAGTTCTTGAAAATAAAGCTTATAGCGCCCCAGTTCTTTTAGGATTTCACTTTTAATATCGGTGCGAGATAGCAGAATATTGTGCATATCCACAATGCCATCTATGGCGGCTCTACTACTCCAGTAGGTTTCTTGCTGAGAGTGGTATCCAGTAAGATCGAACAGATGCTCGAACCTCAATAGCGTTCGGGTTCGCTCATTTAGCGGATGCTCAAAAATGATCTGTTCTGGTGTTTTTTCCATTATTTTTACCGGCCGATGTGATTAAGCATAACAGACCTAAGGCTTTAAACTCAAAGATGCTGCGTCTGTTTATTGCCACTATCTGCCGTATGTAGCACAAATATGTGTTTATAGCTTTTGGGACAGTGAGAGGTAGCTATGGTTCAGAGATTCAACTCTGCTTCTTAGTTTTGCAACTGGCTGGTCGTTGACAATGATATCATCCGCAACTTCCAGGCGTTGGTTGCGGCTACATTGGGCGGCTAGTATTGCTTCCGCTCTCTCCTGGGTAATGCCATCTCTTGCACATATGCGTTCAACTTGAGTCTGTTTTGTGCAGTCCACCACCAGTACACGATCAACTTCTGTGTGTAGTCCCTTTTCTACCAGTAGGGGTATGGAGAGGATAGCATAGGAGCTGTTGAGTCTTGCCAGCTGTTCATTTGAGCGCTTTCTGATCAGTGGATGGAGAATAGACTCCAGGTCACTGCGCGCATCTGCATCATCAAAAACAGTATTCCGCAGATATTGGCGGTTTAGGGTTCCGTCTGCATTAAGTACTTTTTGCCCAAAACGCTCCACAATTTGTTTTAGCCCCACTTCACCTGGCTCTACAACCTCGCGAGCTATAACGTCAGAGTCGATTACTGGAACGCCGAGCGACATAAAGATATCGCTCACGGTGCTTTTGCCACAGCCTATACCACCAGTTAATCCGACTCTGAACATCAACCTAGACCAGCTAATCCTAGATAGGCCTGGTTAATCTCTTCTCCCCAGAGCAGGCTTATCCAGCCTGCAGTAGCTAGATATGGGCCGAAGGGTATGGGTAGTGAGCGGTCACGGCCAAAAATTAGTACCAGGCTTATTCCTAAAATGGCACCTACCATAGAAGAGAGAAGAACTATCTGTAGCAGATATTGCCATCCGAGCCAGGCACCTAATAGGGCTAGTAGTTTGAAGTCGCCATAGCCCATACCCTCTTTTCCGGTAATTAGCTTGAATAACCAGAAGATGCTCCAGAGGGATAGATATCCGGCAATAGCGCCAATAGTTGCTGATTGCAGGTCAGTAAAAACGCCATTTATGTTGATGAGAAGACCCAGCCACAGAAATGGTAGGACGATATTGTCCGGCAGGAGTTTATGGTCATAATCGATCATGCTTAATGTGATTAGTGCCCAGGTAAGGAGGAGTGCAAAAACAGTTTGCCAACCTACACCAAAGTGCCAGGCAACTGTAATGGAGAGGAGTGCGGTAGCAAGCTCGATAACAGGGTAGCGGATAGATATTTTCTGGCTACATTCTGAACAGCGACCTCTGAGGAAAATATAGCTTAGGATGGGGATGTTCTCCCAGAGGGTTATTTTGTGGTTGCAGTTAGGGCAGTGCGAACTAGGGAACATAAGGTTAAAGGTCGGTTCTTCAGGTTCTGCGTGCTCTTTTTCTAACAGCTCGCGGCACTGCTGGGCCCACTCTCTCTCCAGCATTACTGGAACTCTGTATATTACAACGTTTAGGAAACTACCTACTGACAGCCCAAGAACTGCGATCGTAAATAGGAACAGAATAGTATTTTGTTGTAATAGTTGTATAAATGACATATTTACTGGTCTGTTTTCGATCCTGACTGCTTTTTGTAGTGTGAAGAAAAAGGCCCCAGCCAAATATATTGGTCAGGGCCTGAATATAAATATATAGGGTGAATTACTCTACATCAAAACTAGAAGGCCTCTGCCATATGGAAGATAGGCAGATACATTGCAACAATTAGACCACCGACCAGTGTGCCAAGTACAACCATGATGAGTGGCTCCAATAGACTGCTGAGAGCATCCACCATGTTGTCTACCTCTTCTTCATAGAAGTCTGCTACCTTCGATAACATATCTTCCAAAGAACCAGACTCTTCACCAATGGCTACCATCTGGATCACCATATGTGGAAACAGTTCTTGCTGCTTCATGGTTAACTGTAGAGATTGTCCTGTAGCAACGTCTTCACGCATACGCATGACTGCATCAGAATAGACTATATTACCAGTGGCGCCAGCGACCGACTCTAAAGCTTCTACCATGGGAACGCCAGCTGCAAACATAGTGGACGTGGTACGGGCAAAGCGGGCAATGGATGATTTATTTACTATAACTCCTATGATGGGAAGTTTAAGTAGAAGTCTATCTACCAAAAGTCGGAACTTACGGGAGCGCTTCCAAGTAAAAGCAATCAAATAGATAGCTGCAAATACAGCAGCAAATGCCAGGAACCACCACTCTTGTAGCCAGCGTGATATTCCAACTACGAACTTGGTGAATGCCGGCAGGTCAGATCCAAAACCAGCAAACAGACTTTCAAATTGTGGAATTACAAACAGCATAATAAGGGTGGTAACTAGTACAGCGACCACGACTACTGCCGCTGGATAGAACATAGCCTTCTTTATCTTGGCTTTGATCGATTCAATTTTCTCTTTATAGGTTGCGATCTTATCCAGAAGATCTTCCAGCACGCCCGCAGCCTCGCCAGCTTGAACCAGGTTGCAAAACAGGTCATCAAAGTGAAGGGGGTGCTTGGATAGTGACTTCGCAAGTGAAGTTCCTCCCTCTACGTCAGCTTTTATGGCCAATATCAGATCTTGCATGGAAGCATTTTCATTGCCGCGACCAACTATATCGAAGGCCTGAACCATAGGGACACCTGCCTGCATCATAGTAGCCAACTGGCGGGCGAAAACTGCGATGTCGCCGGATGTTATTTTTGGTTTCCTTGCTGAGAACAGCGATGTGGCCTTCTTTTTGATTTTGACTGGAATTACGCCTTGTTTACGCAGGTCAGCTCTAACCAACGATATCGATGCAGCGCGAGTTTCCCCTTTTAGGCGTTTTCCCTTTTTGTCCGTACCTTCCCAAGTATATACGTGGGCTTTTTCTACTTTTTGTGCTGGTTTTGCCATAAATTAATCCTTGGTTACCCGGTTTATTTCCTCAAGGCTTGTTACGCCTGCTTTTACTTTATTTAACCCGGAAGTTCTAAGGTTCTGCACCCCCTCCTTGTCAGCCTGTTCAGACAGCTGTATGGAGGTGCCATTGGCCATAATAATTCTTCCCATTTCTTCTGAGATTGGCATCACTTCAAATATACCAACTCTTCCTTTATAACCGAGAGTGCATCGTTCACATCCTTCATCAGATGCCTTAAATATTTTTAGTTTTGAGACCGTCTGCTTATCAAAACCCTCACTTAGGAGGGCCTCTTTAGAGAGCTCATCCGGCACTTTACAGTGTTCGCATAGCTTCCTGGCTAGACGTTGGGCAATAATTACCAATACGGAGGATGCTATGTTATAGGGCGGTATGCCCATATTGGCCAATCGGCTTAGGGTCTGAGGGGCATCATTGGTATGTAGTGTGGATAATACCAAGTGGCCTGTCTGAGCCGCTTTTACAGCAATTTCAGCAGTTTCCAGATCTCGAATCTCACCTACCATTACTATGTCAGGATCCTGGCGGAGAAACGCTCTTAGTGCTTCCGCAAACGTAAGTCCAGTCTTTACGTTGGTGTTTACCTGGTTTATCCCTGGTACCTGTATTTCGACCGGGTCCTCTACGGTAGATATATTCACACTGGGGGTATTTAATATGTTTAGGCCTGTATATAGAGTTACGGTTTTACCACTTCCGGTAGGCCCTGTAACCAAGATCATGCCGTATGGTTTTCCTAAAGCACTTTCAAACAGTTTTTGCTGTTCGGGCTCAAATCCTAAGGATTCTATGCCTATCTGGGCGGATGTAGGGTCAAGAATACGCAAAACCACCTTTTCTCCATATAGGGTAGGGCAGGTATTTACGCGGAAATCAATGGAACGATTCTTGGACAGCATCATCTTTATGCGTCCATCCTGAGGGACTCTGCGCTCAGCAATGTTCATGCGGGACATTACTTTTAGGCGAGCAATTAGCCTTGGCGATATGTTAATCGGGGGAGAAGCAACCTCATTTAGCATGCCATCTTGACGGAAACGTACGCGAAAGCTTTTCTCATATGGTTCAAAGTGTATGTCTGATGCACCTAGTTTAATTGCGTCCAGCAATATTTTATTGACGAAACGAACCACTGGGGCGTCGTCAATATCCATGTCACCTTCAGATGTGGTATCACTGTCGGCTACATTAATGTCGAGATTATCCAGATCTGCGTCCATTAAATCTTCCATGGTTGTTTCTGCGGCATCCATGGCTGATTCGATATAGCGAGAGAGCTTTTCCTCCTCTACAACAATGGCTTCTGTGGTTAGCCCGGTGTGGAATTTAATCTCGTCTAACCCGGCGATGTTGGTTGGGTCAGATACTCCCAGGAAAAGACGATTGCCGCGTCGGAAAAGGGGGAGTGCGTGGTGGGTGCGGATTAACTTCTCCTCAACCAAGCTGATAGGCGCCTGATCAAGATCAATAGCATTTATGTCTATTAGTGGAACGCCGAATTCTTGAGATGCAGCATATGCAATCTGCTTACTGTCCAGAATATTGTGCTCAACTAGGTATGTAACAAATAGAGTGTGCTGGCCTATTGCTTGGCTGTACGCACGTTCAGCTGCTTCAGCAGATAATAGCTTGTCATTGATCAGACGATGAGCTAACCCACTGATTTTTATGTTTTGTTTTGCTTCTGTCATATGACTATTGTCTAAATGTAAGGCGATCCTGTTTACGTTGGTGCTATTGTTGATACATAAAAATATATTTGTGAATCCAGTTTAGGCGACATTGCTGGAAATGTCGCATTATTCTTAACTGTGTAATTATGACTAATATCAAGTATATAAATAACGTGTATTATAGCCTAATGTTGATGGTTAATTGTGAAATGTTACAATAACTTAGAATGGAAGGTTGTGCAATTAGGTTAAAAGTTTTTTTTGTTTGGTTACAAGCATACAGAAAACTGCTGGCTTACATACTTGTTAATTTTAACTTTAGGTTGCTCTTCCAAGTGTGTAACCCGGTTAAGGATAGGGCGTTACTGTTTGATTTTTCATAGCCCGGATTAAAAAAGAAAAATGTGGCAGTATTTATAATCTTAGAAACTGAGTATTCGTATGATGAAAGCTGTGATTCTTGCTGGTGGGCTAGGAACTAGGATTAGTGAAGAGACTGGTTCCCGTCCCAAGCCTATGGTGGAAATTGGAGGCAAGCCAATACTGTGGCACATCATGAAAATATACTCGTCTCATGGCATAAATGATTTCATAATCTGTTTAGGATATAAGGGTTATGTCATTAAGGAGTATTTTGCCAACTATTTTCTTCATATGTCGGATATCACATTTGATATGGAGCTGAATAAAATGGAGGTCCATCAACATTACGCAGAACCTTGGCGCGTCACTCTGGTAGATACTGGAGACGAAACTAATACTGGTGGTCGCTTAGGAAGAGTAGCAGAATATATTAGAGATGATGAGGCCTTCTGTTTTACTTATGGCGACGGTGTTGCCGACATTGATATTGCTGCCGAGATTGCTTTTCATGAAGAACATGGAAAATTATCAACAGTTACAGCAGTACAGCCCCCTGGGCGTTATGGAGCATTACAAACAGATAACCATGTTGTTACTGGTTTCACAGAAAAACCACGTGGTGATGGTGGCGTAATAAATGGTGGTTTCTTCGTGCTTTCTCCAAAATGCTTGGATCTAATTCAGGGTGATGAATCCAGTTGGGAAGGTGAAGTTTTGCATAACCTGGCTAAGCAAGGTGAGCTAATGGCTTTCCAACATCCTGGTTTCTGGCAGCCTATGGACACCCTTAGGGATAAGAATATGCTAGAGGACCTATGGGTATCAGGACAAGCTCCCTGGAAAGTGTGGTAGTGAGAGAATTTTGGCGAAATAAGCGGGTTTTTATTACCGGGCATACCGGTTTTAAGGGGGGCTGGTTAACCTTATGGTTGTCTGACATGGGAGCAGAGGTTCACGGCTATGCGTTAGAACCACCAACTGAACCCGCTTTTTTTTCTGTTACCAATCTGCAGTCATGTCTAGCCAGCAATACGGTTGCAGATTTGCGTGATGATGCACTGCTATTTAAGGCTGTTGAAGAGGCGCAGCCAGAAGTGGTTTTTCACTTGGCTGCGCAACCCTTGGTCCGTTATTCATACAAGCACCCAGTAGAAACATATTCGACCAATATAATGGGGACAGTGAATCTACTTGAATGTGCACGTCAGATTCCTGGGATTAGGGCTCTGGTAAACGTAACCTCAGATAAATGCTATGAAAATCTCGAATGGGTTTGGCCTTATCGTGAAACTGATAAGTTAGGTGGTTTTGACCCATATTCAAGCAGTAAAGCCTGTACAGAATTTATAACAGCGGCATACCGTTCCTCTTTTTTTGAAAAGAGTGGTCTGCAGTTGGCTAGTGTTCGGGCTGGTAATGTAATTGGAGGGGGAGACTGGGCAGAAGATCGTCTGATTCCTGATTTTTTCCGTGCTATGGATGCTGGTCAGCCACTGAAAATTCGTTCTCCACAGGCGGTACGCCCATGGCAGCATGTACTGGAACCACTTGCTGGTTATCTGATGCTGGCAGAGCGTCTTTACTCTGGGGAAGAAGAACTTGCTGGTGCTTGGAATTTTGGTCCTGAGGTGGGAGATGTTCATACGGTTGAGTGGCTCATTGATTATCTGAGCAGTAAGGGGGCAAATGGTTCATGGGAGGGTACTAGTCTGCCAACTCTGCATGAGGCACATACCCTTAGACTTGATATATCTAAAGCAAAAACTCAGCTTGAGTGGTCCCCGCGTTGGTCTCTGAATGTTGCGCTCGATATGACGTTGCTATGGCATAAGGCCTGGAGAAAAGGTGAGGATATGGCTGCCACTAGTCTACAACAGGTCCGTGACTATGAGGCAATAATGCTGCTATGAGCAAATGCTTTCATATTCATACCACTTCTATTGTTGGATTGCATCTATTGCAACGTAAACCAATTAGTGATGACCGAGGGTATCTAGAGAGATTGTTCTGTTTGGATGAGTTACAGAGCTTTCTTTCTGGTAGGGAGCTTAAGCAGATCAATCATACTTATACTCAGTCTCTAGGTGTTGCGCGAGGCATGCACTTTCAGTATCCACCATTCACTGAGATGAAATTTGTCAGCTGTTTGCGCGGTGAGGTTTTTGATGTTGCTGTAGATTTGCGATCTGACTCACCAACTTTCTTGTGCTGGCACGGCGAAGTACTTAGCGCGGAAAATAGTAAGACTCTTGTTGTTCCAGAGGGTTTTGCCCATGGGTACCAGACGCTAAGCAGTGATTGTGAAATGCTCTATATGCATACTGCTGCTTACAAACCAGATGCTGAAGGCGGGCTGAATGTCCGAGACCCTCGGCTGGCGATAGAGTGGCCGTTACCTATCGCTGAGCTATCTCAGCGTGATGCAGGTTTCCCTTACATAGAGGAAACCTTTGCCGGGGTTGTGATATGAGGTGTAGACATTGTGGAGTTGAACTTAACCTAAAACTAGTAGACCTGGGCAGTGCACCACCCTCGAATGCCTACCTTAGTAAAAACACCTTAAAAACACCAGAAAAATGGTTTCCTTTGCGGGTGTTGATTTGTGAAAAATGCTGGTTAGTACAAACTGACGATTTTGCTGCGGCAGATGAGCTGTTCAATGATGATTATGCATATTTCAGTGGTTATTCCAAGAGCTGGCTGGAACACTGTGAGCGTTACGTGGCTAGTATGGTTTCGTACTTGAAGTTGACATCCCAGTGTTATGTGATAGAAATTGCTGCTAATGATGGATACTTACTACAATACGTTAAAAAACATAATATTCCGTGCACTGGGGTGGAGCCAACAGCGCGCACTGCCAGGGCCGCTCGGGAAAAGGGTATTCACATAATTGAAGAGTTCTTTGGCATGCAGCTCGCGAAGCAGTTTGCTTCTGAGGGCAGACATGCCGATTTGGTTATTGCTAACAATGTGCTTGCCCATGTCCCAGATATAAATGACTTTGTGTCTGGTATTGCTCTACTGCTTAAACCACATGGTATAGCAACTTTTGAGTTTCCTCAGTTATTAAAATTAATGGCTGAGAACCAGTTTGATACTATTTATCATGAGCATTTTTCTTACCTATCGCTGTCTGCAGTAGAGTCTATATTTGTATCCAATGGGCTTGCGATTTTTGATGTTGAGGAACATTCGACGCATGGGGGTAGCTTGCGGGTGTTTGCCCAAAGAATAGATGCTGGGAAGAGAGTCCGTCATGCTCGAGTTGATGATATGTTAGCACGAGAGATACAGTTTGGAATGCGTACAGCTGATTATTATGCAGATTTCCAGTCTAGGGCAGATGGGGTAAAGGACGATTTCCTGACTTTTTTACTTGACGCTAAGCGTCAGGGTCAAAGTGTGGTTGCTTATGGTGCCGCAGCGAAGGGGAATACGCTTATTAACTACGCAGGTATCCGCCACGATTTAATTGCATTTGTTGTTGATCAAAATAGATTTAAACAGGGTAAGTATCTTCCTGGTAGTCGTATACCTATTGTAGAAGAAAAAGAACTTGTTAATGCAAAACCTGACTATGTTGTAATTCTTCCATGGAATTTAAAGTCTGAAGTAATGGATAAACTAGACTATGTCCGTTCATGGGGAGGAAAGTTTATTACGGCGGTACCGAAATTGAGCATATTTTAATGAAGATTGCTGTTACAGGTGCTACAGGGTTTATAGGGCGTCACGTCTTGTCTGAGTTGGCATTACATGACGTCATGGTTTGTGCTATTTCGCAATCAGCTGGTGATGATCTACCTATTCTGAAAAGAGGTGAGTGGTTGCAGGTGGATATCGGTAATCCACCTGCAAATCCGTATGAGGCAGTAGGATCACCAGATGTGTTGATTCATTTAGCTTGGAGCGGTCTGCAAGACTATAATTCACTTACCCACTACGAAAATGAGTTGCCCTTGCAATATCAATTTTTAAAGCAGTTGGTTTCACATGGTCTCGAGAATCTTGTGGTGACAGGGACATGTCTTGAGTATGGGATGCAATCTGGTCCTTTATCAGCAGATATGGCTACCAGTCCTTGTACGCCGTATGGTTATGCTAAAGATACTCTACGACGACAGCTAGATTTTCTAAAACAATCTCACCCTTTTTTTCTAACATGGGCTAGGCTTTTCTTTATGTATGGAGATGGCCAGTCGGCTAGTTCACTATTTTCCCAACTAAAGCATGCCGCTGAGAAGGGGGACAGAGTATTTAATATGTCAAACGGAGAGCAACTGCGCGACTATTTACCAGTAGAAGATGTTGCGCAGCAAATAGTTGCATATGCCCTAAAGCAGGGGGATTATGGGGCAGTTAATATATGCTCTGGAAAGCCAATTTCGGTACGTGCTATTGTTGAGAAATGGATTAAAGAAAATGAGTGGGATATAAGCCTTAACAGGGGGTATTACGCATATCCGGATTATGAACCAATGGCATTTTGGGGGATTCCTGTTCGGAATGTTGGCAATTGAAATGAAAGCAAAGCTTAAACCTCGAATTAATCTTGATGATCGTACCCCCTTGCAGGATGTGATTCCTCTATCAACTCCTTTTGTTTTATTTGTAGACCCTGCAAGTTACTGTAATTTTCAATGCACATTTTGCCCAACTGGAGATAGAGGGCTGATCAGGGAAACAGGGCGATATCAGGGGGTCATGCAATATGAGCTATATAAGAAAATAATTGATGATCTCTCTCTTTTTCCTGAAAAAATAAAGGTGCTCCGTCTGTATAAGGATGGTGAACCACTACTTAATAAGAATCTTGCGAGTATGGTTGAGTATGCCAAGCAAAGTGGATTGGTTCCCTTTGTTGATACAACTACTAATGGGGCGCTAATTGATCCAAGCAGAGTGGGGCCATTACTGGAAGCAGGTTTAGATAAAATTAATATTTCCGTCGATGGTATGACTCGATCCCAGTATCTAGAATTCACGAAGTTTGATTTTGATTTCGATACTTTTGTGAATAATGTTAAGTGGTTATACGACAATAAGGGTGATTGTGAAATAGTTATAAAAATTCCGCGTGAACTAATATCAAAATCACAGGAACAAGAGTTTTATGATGTCTTTGGCGATTACTGTGATCGTATTTTTATTGAGAACTTTGCCCCATGCTGGCCTGAATTTGATATAGAAAGTCGTACAGGATTTGAAATTACCCAAGGGATATATCAACAACCTATTACCTCTACAGATACATGTCCCTATATTTTCTACTCTATGTCTGTAAATGCGGGTGGAGAAGTCAGCTCTTGCTTTCTTGATTGGGCTAGGAAGCTCATTGTTGGCGATGTAAATACGCAAAATCTACGAGAGATCTGGAACTCAGATGTATTTAATGAGTTGCGAATACAGCACCTTAAGGGGCTTAGAAGAGAAAATTCTGTATGTTCTCAGTGTGGACAGTTAACACATTGTCTCCCTGATAATATTGATGCCTATAAGGAACAGTTGCTGTTGAAGGTTCGTAATCAAATAAATGAGAATTAATGAGTAAGGCTATAAAGATACTTCATGTTACTCCGCATCTGGGAGCTGGTGTGGGTAAGGCGCTGAGCACACTTGTTGAGGCATCTAATAATTTCAATCTCGAACATGTTTTTCTGTTATTAGAGAAGCCGGAGAAGAGTCAATTTTTAGATAAAATATCCAAACTTGGTTGTCGGGTCTACATAACGCCAGATTCGGATATAGTAGCTAGTGAATTAGAAGAAGCTGACATTGTTCAGCTGGAGTGGTGGAATCACCCTGCTACATTCAAGTTTCTATGCGAGAGTGATTTCCCAAATTTACGCTTGCTTGTTTGGTGCCACATTTCTGGGTTGTTTACACCGATAATACCCACGGGACTAATTGAGTTATCTGATCGTTTTCTATTTACTTCATCTTGTTCATACCAAGCAAAAAATATTGTAACTTTAGATGATGAGATAAGGGCAAAACTCAACGTGGTTTCAAGTGGGGTCGGGTTCCCAAAATATGAATCTAGGGCTGTTAAGAAGAGCCCTAGTATACGAGCAGGTTATATGGGAAGTCTAAATTTCTCTAAGCTGCATCCCAGGGTAATAGAATTTCTAGCAGCAATAGATATAGATGGTTTTAAGTTAAATATATGGGGGGATGAGTTAAACCGCTATGATCTTATAAAACAGTGTAAGCAGGCAGGCAAGCCTGGGTTGGTAGAGTTCTTAGGTTACACAGATAACCCTATTGATGAATTAGAATCATTGGATGTTTTTATTTATCTTCTTAATCCTACACACTATGGTACAGCAGAAAATGTGCTGTTGGAGGCGATGTCACTTGGTGTTGTTCCTATCGTGTTAGACAATCCTGCAGAAACAGTAATAGTTGAGCATGGAGTAAATGGATTGGTAGTGAATAACCCGCAAGATTTATCTGATAGTATTTCGTGGTTAAGTGGGAATCCTGATCAAATGGCGCGGTTGGCGAATGCCGCATCAAGCATGATAAAGAATAACTATAATTCAGAGATCATGGGTTCTGCAATGAATGAAATGTATGAGCAAATATTAGTTATGCCTAAGCGTGAAGCCGATTTTACCCAGGCTCTGGGTGATAATCCTTGTGATTGGTTCTTGTCATGCCAAGACAACCAGGCTGCGTTTTCATCTTTAATCAGTGAATTCTCAAGCCATGAAAATATGGATTCAAGCAAGGGAAGTCTTTGGCATTTTCTAAAGTACTTCCCAGATGATGATTGTTTGAATCGTCTGGCTGACGACATGGTAAATGCATGAAGAGGTTCAAAAATGCTCCAGATGCAGTAACAGCAAAAAAATTATTAACTGAAATTGCTGGGCAAAATATAAAAGCAGGTCCTATTAAGGTCAATAGACCTCTGGCTTTATATGGCGCAGGTAACCTTGGACGCATGGCAAAAGAGTATTTTGCGCGAATAGGTATTAAGGTTGAATATGTTGTTGATCAGAACGCTGAAGAGTATCGCCAGGATATTTTTTGGAACGGAATTAAGCTTCTTTCGCCAGATGAGGTAGATGCAAATCAAAAACGTAATGATCTGCTTGCTGTTTGTGTGGTTAATTACCCTTTTGATCCCTTGAAAGAAGATCTTTCACAACAGGGATGGAAAAATATTGTCCCTTTTTATGATATAGCTGAGGCGTATCATGATCGACATCCATTAAGCAACGGATGGTTTGCGAATCCACTTGATTCGCTATCAATAGACCGTATTTGCTATGTGCTTAATACCTGGGCAGATGATGTTTCTCGGGCCCATCACCTTCAGTTCATTGCCTGGCATCTGCTAAGGGAAGAGTGGTCGTTTGATGATTCGCCCGTGAATACAGCAAATCGCTACTTTATACCTGAAATACTCGGTGTATTATCTGATGATGAAAGCTTTGCTGATATTGGGGCTCATAATGGAAGTGTCAGCATGCGTTTTATAGAACTAACAAATGGTAAGTTTAAAAGAATATGGGCTATCGAACCAGATCCAAATAACTTGCTAGATTTTCAAAGGCAGATGCAAGAGAGTGTTAATAGGCTGAATGATAAGATAGAAGTAATTCCATCTGTGATAGGAAAAAGTGCGGGAGACGGAATGTTTTCTACCGGGTTAGGTTATGTATCACAATTGTCAGAGCTAGGTGATACACCTGTTGCTATTGCTACTGTGGATCTTATGAATATCTCGCCTTCCTTTATTAAGTTACATATAGAGGGAGGGGAGTTAGATGCGTTGGAGGGAGCAAAAGAAACTATAGACGAATATCGGCCGATAATCGCCAGTACTTCTTATCATAACGATGATGGTCTATGGAAACTACCTGCGTGGATGATGGAAAATTTACATGAGTATAATTTTTTTATGCGGCTCCACAGCTGGTGCGGAACCGGGGCGGTTGTATATGTCATACCAGAAGAGCGGATACTACAATGATACCCTCCTTAGATGAGATTATGACAGAGTGTGATCATGTCCTGTCCAATGTTCCAGGTGATTTATTTGATGGGAAATTACGTATTGCTATATACGGAGCCGGTTTTCTCGGTAAGTGGTCAGCTACATGGTTTCAATCAAAAGGGATTAATCTATTTGCCTGCTATGATGGGAACCCTGAGTTGGTAGGAAAAGAGATGTCGGGGATAGTTATTACCTCACCAGAGGAGTTATCCCTGGTTCAAGCAGATTTTGTTTTTATTACAGCTCGCCATGCTGTAAAACAGTTGGCAACAGTCCTAGCGGGAAAAAAAGTACCATTTTGCGCCTTAGATGCATTTGTGGTTGCTAGTAATCTGGCTGACTTTATAGATATTCACAATGACATTTTATGCGATGAGAGGTCAAAAGAAACATTGCGTTCGGTGCTTATGGCAATGTTAACCAGTAAAACGGTTCTTTGTGAATATGTGTATAGACCCGATCAGTATTTCTGCTTGCCTCAGTTTATTTCATCAGGTAACGAAGTTTATGTAGATGCGGGTGCGTATGTTGGTGACAGTCTTGAGCGGTTTGTATGGGCTAACAATGGACAATTCACAAAGATTTATGCTTTTGAACCTGGACAGCGCCAATTTTCTGCAATGCGGTTACGTGTGAATAGGCTTCTTGCAGAGTGGGCGCTTGATGAATCTGTGGTTATACTTGAGAGTGCAGGTTTAGCCGCAGCCGAATCATTTATGCAAGGCGATACAAAAAGCGGCCAACTTCAAAGCTACTCTCTTGAAAAAGCAGATACTGGAGCAATTAAAACATATAGCTTGGACGGGTATCTGGCAGGTGAAAAAGTGACCTTTATTAAGGTGGATGTTGAGGGGATGGAAATGGATCTGTTGCGGGGGGCTGTGGATACACTTAGAAAGTGGAGGCCAAAGATTGCAATCAGCGTTTACCACTATCCTACTGACATACCAAATATAGTGAATTTTATTCATAGCCTTGTTCCAAATTACAGATTTTCACTGCGTCATCACTCAGCGCAGTTAGGTGAAACGATTCTCTATTGCTGGGAATGAAAATATATATAGCTAACTACGGAATATATTATGGATTCACGATCAGAATATACGGCTCTTGTTGAGAAAAATATAAAAGAAATCGGTGAAGACCGCGATTTTATTGGCTTATCAAATATCTGGGTGAGGGAGTCAATTCGGCATAATTATGCTCAGAATTTCACTTGGCTGAGTAGACCAATAATTCAAGTGCCGCAGGATATATATGCTATCCAAGAAATTATATGGGAGGTGCGTCCGGATTTAGTTATTGAAACAGGTATTGCACATGGAGGGTCATTGATTCTAAGTGCATCAATGTTGGCAATGCTAGACTATTGTGATGCAGTAAGTGAGAAAAATTATTTAAATCCGCATGAAAGTTCACGTCGAGTGTTGGGTGTTGATATAGATATACGAGAACACAACCGTATTGCTATTGAGTCTCATCCTTTAGGACATAAAATTGATATGATATCTGGTTCATCAATAGCACCAGAAGTGATAGAGAAAGTAAGGTCAACAGCTTTAAAATATGAGCGCGTGCTTGTTTTTCTTGATTCAAATCATACACATGAACATGTTCTGGCAGAACTTGAGGCATATGCACCATTAACCTCGCCAGGTTCATACTGTGTAGTATGGGATACAGGGGTAGAGGATTTGCCAAAAGGGTTTTGTGCTGATCGCCCTTGGGATAAGGGGAATAATCCGAAGACGGCAGTTTGGGAGTATCTCTGCATACTAGAAGAGGAAGGGAGAAGCGATGTTGACGGGAAAGAGTTACAATTTAATGTTGATAAGGCCATTGAACATAAGATTGTGATCACTGCCTCTAGTGATGGGTTTTTAAAGAGAGTGTAGAGGAGCTAGTTACGCTGATATGGGTTATAACCAATTGTATTATTGATAAGGATGATGAACTCGCTACCACTCGTTTCTATCGGGATGCCACTTTATAATGAAGGGCGGTATATAAGGCAAACTCTAGATTCTCTAGTTTCGCAAGATTATCAGAATATTGAAATATTAATATCTGATAACGCTTCGACGGACGATACCCAAAAAATATGTGAGGAGTATCAAGCGAGAATCCCCTATATTCGTTATCAGCGATTTAAAGAGAATAGGGGGGCTGGTGAGAATTTTGCCAAAGTGTTGCATGATGCTAAAGGGGCATACTTTATGTGGGGTTGTGGGCATGATGCCTGGTCGAGTAACTATATCTCAGAGTGTGTGCAAAAGCTTTTAGAGAATCAAAGATCGGTGATTGCATTCGGTTGTTCAAACTGGATCGACCAGAATGGTAATTTAATAGAAAAAAACTCTGGGTATACAGATACCAGGGGCATGGAGATTATTGCTCGTTATTTCAGCGTGTTATGGGGAAATGTACACCCAATCCTTGGTCTCATCAGGACAGACCTGATAAAACAGTATCTGATTCGAAGTATTGTTGGTGAGGATATGGTTGCTTTATCCTATCTTGCTCTGCATGGTGACTTTGTACATGCGCCAAAAGCTTCCTGGTCGCGACGTGAATTCAGATTTGAGAGTACTTATAAGGAGCGTTTGGATCGATACCGGGGTGAAGAGCAGCAGGTAACAAGAAACGGGCTGGATCGTATTTTGCCACTAGCAAGATTACCTATAGCTCTTGTGAACACTGTATTGAAAGCTGATATATCCGTCTCAGTTAAGATTGCTATCATCGCGTTACTTCTACCTACATTACCAGTGCGTTA
The DNA here is from genome assembly GCA_050291725.1 of Sedimenticolaceae bacterium. Taxonomy (GTDB): domain Bacteria; phylum Pseudomonadota; class Gammaproteobacteria; order Chromatiales; family Chromatiaceae; genus JAAGZL01. The sequence goes on along the minus strand of JBNKKH010000021.1, from coordinate 57,832 downwards.
CTTTTCTGGGAAAAGACAATACAAATGAAAACGATTCTGCACAGAATCAAAGTTTTATTTGCGGTTTTAGCATTTATATTTATTGGCTATTTGACCTGGGATTCAAGAGAACAGGCAGGAGCAATTATTGCTCAAGCAGACATGTCTATGTTGCTGCTGAGTATAATGATTTGGATAGGGCTGTATTTTGTAGCTCCTTGCTTCCCGGTAAAAATATTTGCTAGCTTATCTTCCAAACTAAGTTTTCGGGATGCCTACTATATAAATGCAAGCAGGTTGCCTGCCAAGTATTTGCCTGGTGGGATTTGGCATTCAGTGGCTAGGATTGAGGGGTATCATGGTAATGGCATAAGTGCGCGAAATATAGCACTCTATTTTCTTGTTGAGAATGCTGGTGCAGCATGTGTAACGCTACTGGTAGGTGCGTCTGTAATGCTAGTGTCCGATAATTTATCACTAGTATTTCATAGCCTTTTAGAAGTAGTAATACTTGTTACTCTTATTTGCCTGCTACTTATGCCTATAGTGATAAATAGGTACCTATTGAAGAATGCTAACCTATCTAGTAGCCACTATCTTTTTGGAATGCTAGTGCAGTTTTTATATTGGATAGGGGCCAGTTTGTCATTCTTTATCTATGTATCATCTATGCCTTCATTAGAAGGTTCTCTGAGTTTGACTGATATAATGGGAGTCTATCTGTTTTCTTGGGGTATAGGTTTTATAGCTCTTTTTGCCCCGCAAGGTTTAGGTGTATCTGAGTATGTTGCAAGTCTGTTAATGCCTAGCGCATTACCCCCCTCAGCAATGATTACTCTGTTGTTTGGTTTTCGTATAGTAATTCTGGTTGCTGATCTGTGTACCTGGGCAATATCATTTATTATAAAAAGTATCACTTTGATTGAAAATGTTGGTGATCAATGATCTATTCAGCTTAGTCCTGGCCACTAAAGTGTTTTATATTTTAAAGATTATTTTATGCAGGAATATTCCTGCAGTTAATTAATTGGAACGCATGTTGTTTGCTCAATGATATACAACATAAACAATGGATATAAGCTACAAGTATCAAGTTAGATTTGGTGCGGATGTGATAGTTATATGAGGGGTGCAATTATGCGTTGTCCATGCTGCAACAGTGAGATGAAAAACTTTGCCACTTTCCCCTTTAGGGATTTTGATGGGTCAATATTCAATGAAACAGGCGTTCTTTATGAATGTGAGCACTGTTTATTGGTGAATGTTGAGCGCAGTTTTACAGATTCTCAGATCACGGAGCATTATGCACAAGAGTGTTTATACTCAGAGCAGTCAGGTGTGGGCGTTGGTGGAAGCAGTCAGGAAGATATCTCTCGTTATCGCTTTTATCACAGCATTATGTCCGATAATAATTTGTTAATGGATTCAGTTGTTGATGTTGGGTGTTCTAGAGGCGGTTGGTTATGTTATCTCTATGCAAAGTATGGAGATGCGTTAGAGTTAACAGGGATTGATATTGACACCAAGAGTTTAGGCCAGGTACAGCAAAGTACAATTGAATATATAAATGGTGATATGTTTGAGCTGCCATTTGTTGATTCGTCAAAAAGTTTACTGTGTTATTTCCATGTGCTTGAACATGTTATTGATATCCATAAAGTCATTAAAGAGTTAGCGCGTGTCTTGACGGATGATGGGGCTGCCATTATTGAAGTACCAGATGCACTCCAGTATGGAATAGAAAATGCGAGAGTGGGAACTCTTTTCTGGATGGCGATGAAAGAGCACATCAATCACTTTACACCATTGTCCCTAAGTAGCTTATTGAAACAGCATGGGTTGCATATCTCAGAAGTTTACCATTCACTTTTGCCAATGAAGAATGGCATGAAGTATCCATCACTATCAGTAATCGTTAGAAAATCTGGAGTAGCTGGGCAAGTGGTAACTTCAGAAAATATACAGGAACGAATAAGTGCAATATTTCATAAAGATTGCAAAAGATTACTTGGGCAGGTTGAGGGTATAGTTGATTTTATCGGTAATAGTAAAGCTGTTTCATTTTGGGGTATTGGCCTGGAGTTTTTCTTGCTGTATCCCCATATTTACCGGTATATCCAGGCAAGAAATATTAATTTAATTGATATAAATAAAGCCAAACAAGGTCTGTTTGTCGATAGTTTGCAGGTTGCTGATCCATCTCAAGTTGATCCATCCGGAGTGTTGATCTGTTGTTCTTTTATGAGTAATCCATCTATAAAATCAGCCGCTGTTAAATTGGGATGGGAAACTGGGAGCCTATACTGTTTTGAATAGTGCTAGGTCAGTAATAATTCTAATATGTACTATTGGATTTTACTAAGTGTTATTTAGCTACCGGATATTCTAGTAAAAAGTTTGAAGAATAGTATCTTATAGAATAGATTTTAATTGCTGTTAGTCGACTTGTATATCAGTTGCGTAATCTGTTCTGATACCAGCCCAATAAGAAATATTAGAATAGAGAAAATGAGTAACAAGGCGCTCATATTCGTGAATCTGCTCATATTAAGCAATGTGTAAATGGCATAGCCAGAGCCTAGAAGAAAAAAACACGCGCTCATAGGAGCAAATATCTTCAATGGAGAATACAGAGTTGCGATCCTAAATATAATAAGCAGAAATCTTATACCATCACTCAATGGTTGTAAGTGGCTCTTTCCAGTGCGTTTGTGGGCAGTTATTGGGAGATAAGTAACAGTATAGCCAGCTCTGAAAAACGCCATAGTAATGGTCGTAGGGTAGGAGAAGCCATTGGGCAGAAGATAAATGAATTCCCGGAACTTGTTTGCATTGACAGCTCTAAATCCAGACGTAAGATCCATTATCGTTTGATTAGCCATATAACTTGCTAAACGATTATAAAAGCTATTGGCAACGCTTCGTCCAATATTAGCTTGAGACGATTTGTCTCTAGCTCCAATTGCCATGTCATATCCCTCATTTAGCTTATTTATTAGTTTAGGAATATCGTTTGGCTTATGCTGTCCGTCAGCATCCATGAATACTATAATTTCCCCTGTAGCGTATTTTGCTCCGGTTTTGATTGCTGCGCCGTTACCTATAGGGTATGGATGCTGTATTACTTGGGCTCCATGCTTTGCTGCTATTGCAGCTGTTTCATCAGTGGACCCATCATCTACAACAATAATCTCCATAACTGTTAGTGTGCTATTTATTCCAGATATTACCTGACCGATTGAGGCTGCCTCATCCTTGGCTGGTATAACTATACTGATTTTATTTGACATATTTATTCTGTGCCATTTATAAGCGTGATAACGCATTGTCACCGTGAGCATAGTTTACGTCAATACTTTAGTATGGACTATGCTTAATGACAGAAAGCGCTGAAAAAATTATTTTCTATCTGACTTATTTCAGGTTGCGGACGCTGTGACAAAGACAATACTGAATCCAATTATGGTGATTCTATACGTGTGCTTTGTATTGATTCTAGTTTTTCCTTCCATTTTCTTATTGTGTCTTGGATTTTCCAGGCATTCTTATGTTTTGATAAAGAGTTAGCTGCTTGCAAGGCTTCATCAACTCTACCGTCATTAGCCAGATATTTAATCATCATTAGTTGGAGTTCGACATCATGAGGTGCTAGTTTAATACAGCGACGTATAAGTTGAATTGCTAAATTATAGTCATGGAGCTTGTTCGCATAGTATTTGGCCATTAGCAATAGAAGGTGTTTGTGAGCTTGTTCTTTTGAGCTTGGGTTTTCATACGAGATTCTAATAAGCTCGAAGTATTTGTTACGATCAATTTTGCAGAACCCATCTACAATACACTCGGTCAACACTCCTAGCCCATTGAGAGTTGTTGCGTCGACGGTTCCCCGTGCTAGTCTTTGGCTTAGTTCCTCAATGATTAACTCCTCTCCCTCTAAGTTATGTTCAAAGTGCATGAATAGCTGTCCAAATAAGGCGTTAGGAGAGGTGGGATTAATCGATGCGGCTTTCTCAAAATATGAATCTGCTTTATTAAGTAAAGTGGTGCGCTTTACACCTTCGCTGCCCTTTGCTAATTTGCTAAAAAGAGTGCCAGCCTCGATATTAGCTCTTAGTGATCTTGGGTGGTTGTTGGCCGTAACAATATATAGCCCAACATCATCTGACCATTGGCGGGATAATGTATGCGTCGTAAAAGCGATAATTGTGATAGTAAATATGGCTACAATTGTTTTTGCCTTTGATTTAACTCCCATGCGCGTGAATATTGTTTCAATCGCAATAACTATCGCAATTAATACCCCTATGGAAGCAATATAGTTTCTGTGCTCATAAACCATTTCCAATGGAATTATAGTAGATTCCATTAGGTGTCCAGCAAAAAACCAGAATATTCCTAAGGATAACCATGGTATTTTATTTATAGCCACTACAGCAGTTATTAGAAGTGTCGCAATGGCGAAATAAGAGTAGATGGTGGTTGTTGGTGAGAAAAGTGTTTTGGATATTTCAAAGTCGTCATGGAATATTCCAAGTTGTGTTACATCAGGTAGTGCAATCATGTTTACGTACCACATTAATGCACGTGACTGAGTAAGGATTCGTTCGAGCAGAGAGAAATCTCGTGTTCCGTACGCTTGTGAAAGCCAATCAGGGTGGGTGAATAGATATCCTATTGCAATTGCAATAGGCAGGAAAAGAAATGCTAAGAAGAAAAGTTGAAGTATGCGTTTATCCGTGGGGTTTGCAACAGTAAAACGATAGGCTGCTATCTCAATAATAAAAAGAAATACTGGTATTAGTAGTCCACTTTCTTTGCTGAATGCTGCTAGAAAGATAAAGATTGGAACAATAATAAATAGTTTTATTATCGGTGTTTTGCGTAGCGAGTTGCTTTCTATCATGCTTATACGGGTGGCTGCATAAGTAAGACATGCAAGTAGAACAAAAGTCCCTGATAAGCTCGCCATGCGCTGTATGATATACAATACTGCTGTGTGGTTTATCGGGTGTAACAACCATAAAATTGCTACTAAAGAAGCAATGGCGTGGGGTTGTACAGTTTTGCTAGGTACAAGACGAGGATAGAGTTTGATGGTTAGGTGGTAGACGAGAATACTATTAAGCCAGTGAATTAGTAGGTTTACCAGCTTCATATGCCACGGTTCAAAACCAAGCCATGCTATTTCTATGGCAAAAGATAGCATGCTTACAGGGCGTCCAAGAGGGCCTGAATTATTCAGCCATATTGCTTGTAATATGGTGGAAGTATCATCATCGATAAATTTAAAGCCGGAGCCATGTACTAGATTGGCTTCATCATCAAATACAAATCCACCGTATAGACCGTACCAATACGCAACAATGGCCAAGGCGAACGATATTAAAGTAAATAGAAGGGATTTGTATTTAGTCAATGGTCTCTATATTTGATTTTGCGTGATGTTTGCCTTGAGGCAAGCCCACGCATGAAAGTGTATCTAAGAACAGCAGTATTATTTTAGTGTATCCAGGGAAATGGGCGTATCTGATAGTTTTGGATGGTAAATATAGCGTTCTTAGTAAAAACAAATAGCCCTTCGGTCAGGAAGGGCTATTGAAGTGTAAGTTAATATGTAGCTAACTGAGTTTAGTCACGGCAGTCAGCAGGCAGATATCTTCTATCCACTGAGTTGTATGTACAGTCCCAATCTACTTTAGATGCGTCACCTGTACCATCTAAATCAATTAGTTGACCAGAAGCGGTATCACCACCGATCGCCTTAATAGATACTGTTATGGTGGCATTATCTGCATCGGTTCTTGAATATGTTACGGAGTTGACATACTTAGAGTCAATGTTGGTCATAAAACCAGCGTCAGTAGCGTTTGCTGGCATTGAGCCTTGGGATACGTAGTATTCTGCAACAGATGTCTTTGCCGGAGCCATGGCGTTTATTGCCTCTGTTACTTTCGCACGGATTGTGTAGTCCTGATATGCAGGAATGGCTATGGCTGCCAGAATACCTATGATCGCTACCACGATCATGAGTTCGATCAATGTGAAACCTTGTTGCATTTTTTTCATGTCTATCTCCTACAGTAAAATAACTTAAATTAAATGGGTGTTGTGCAATAGCGCGTAAAACTGAACTCTATAAATAGCCTATGTTCGATTTTTCCGTGTCCTTGGAGGTTGATTAACCTTTCATGTCTGACAGTAGCAGCAATCATGCCAATCCGTTGGTAATTTTGTTATAAAAACATTAAATAACAATAAAAAACAATGGGTTATATCTGTATTTTTATTTGTTATCTCCGTTTGGTAATGGTCCCTTGTTTAATAGATAAACAGTTCATGCCTGAAGGACTTAAAAAGATTAGCACTAGGTGACAAAAATTGTCACATATATTCTCTGTAAATGGTGAAGGGGTTCACAATTGCTAGTCAATACCCAGCTTACTTAGGCGATAACGCAAGGCGCGGAAGCTAAGTCCTAGCTTCTTGGCGGCCGCAGTTTTATTCCAGTGGGTCTCTTCCAGGGCCTTGGTGATGAGTTGGCGTTCTACCTGTTCCAGATACTCCTCCAGGGATTGGTTTTCACCTATTTCCGATATGGCTGTGGTTGGTTCTGGCAGGTTTAGATCATTCAGGCCAATGGATCCCTCATCACACAGGGCCATGGCATGCTCAATGGTGTTCTCCAGTTGGCGAATATTTCCTGGGAAGGGGTAGTTATACATTTTTTCCAGTGCATCCCGCTCAATCCTGGGTTTTGCTACGTTGTTTGCTTCAGCAAGTTTGCTGAGGATGCTGTTGACTAGGACTGGTATATCCTCTTTGCGTTCGCGCAGGGGAGGTATGTGCAGCTTAATTACATTAATGCGGTAAAATAGGTCTTGGCGGAACTCTTGCTCCTCTACCATTTGGTCCAAGTCTTGATTAGATGCGCTTATAATGCGCACGTCCATCGGTATTTCATGTTGCTCTCCCACAGGGCGGATACTCTTCTCCTGTATAGCTCGCAGGAGTTTAACCTGCATGGGCATGGGTAGATCAGCAACCTCATCTAGAAATAGGGTGCCGCCATCGGCGGTCTTGAACAGTCCCTCTTTATCTGCGATTGCTCCGGTAAAACTCCCTTTTTTGTGACCGAAAAACTCACTTTCCATCAACTCCTGAGGGATGGCTCCACAGTTGACTGCAACAAAGGCCTTATCTGATCTTGGCCCCTGTTCATGGATTAAGCGGGCAGCAAGTTCCTTGCCGGTACCTGATTCTCCGCTGATATAGACTGGTGCTTGGTTGCGGGCTAGCTTTATGGTCATCTTACGGATGGTTTCTACAGCTTTGGATTTCCCTAAAAGCTTAGCGGCCGTAGTTGATTCACTGCTCTTCTCGCTCTCTTTCTTTGGGTTCGGTTTTTCTGCTTTGTTAACTCTAAGGGCTGTTTCTACCAGACTGCGCAGTAGCTTTAGGTCGACCGGTTTGGAAACAAAGTCAAAAGCTCCAGCCTTGAGGGACTCAATGGCGCTATCCATGTTTCCATGGGCTGTGATGACTGCAATCGGTAGTTGTGGGTATTTGTTGCCAACGTCCCGTACCAGATCGATGCCGTTGCCGTCCGGTAGGCGCATATCGGTCAGGCATAGGTCGAAGTTGTGCTGTTGCAGCAGGTCGCGCGCTTCAGCTAAATTAACTGCCGCCTTAGTATCTATTCCCATGCGATTGATGGTTAGCTCTAGAAGCTCTCTAATATCTGGTTCGTCATCAACGATTAGTGCGAGAGGATTGCTCATTGTTTTATTCTAGCCTCTGAATTGCGTCTCAGGAAAGCTTATATGGAAACAGCTTCCTCCGATTGGTACCAGTTTATACTCCAGTTTGAAATTGTTTACTTCACAAAGCTCTTTCGCGATGTACAGACCAAGTCCGGTACCTGTGCTGCGGGTGGTGAAGAAAGGTTCGAATATCTGTTTGGCTTCATCTCCTTTAATGCCTGGACCATTGTCGATAATTTCAATGAAGGGGCGTACCGAGTCTCTGGTAATGCCACCGTTTATTTTAATTATTAGCTGCTCTTTCTCTTTGTGGAAATGTCTTACCGCATTCTCACATAGGTTTGTTAGCAGTTGTCTAAGTTGTATTGGATCAGCCTGGATCCGGGTCTGTTTCGGTAAGATAGACACCTGTATGCCGTTATCTACCAGTTCATGAGTATGAGAAAAGTCATCTGCAAACTCCTGCAGCCACGTCATCAGTTTGATATCGTCTGGACGCGACTGCTGGCGGCGGGATAGCTGCATAATGCTCTCGATAATATCGTTTACCCGCTCAGTGTTTTTATGGATGATATGGTTTAGTCGCTTGTCTGGTTCGTTGAGATTGGGTGATTCATCCAATAGCTGTTGGGCGTGGCTGATAGCCCCGAGTGGGTTACGTATCTCATGGGCGATACTTGCCGTTAGTCGTCCCAAAGATGCAAGCTTAAGCTGCTGCGCGCGCATATTTATAGTTGCTGTATTCTCAATATATATCAGAGCACCCTCTTTTCTGGTTTGTCCAAGCTGCGTAAATTTTGCTTCCAGCTCATTCCCGCTTGGTGTGGTATGGATGGCCTTATATTGCTTGTCACCGTTTCCATTCCATGTTTTTAATTGCTGGGATAGCTCTGGTGATGCCTGTTCCAGTAGTTGTCCACGCACTGCATCAGGCATACCCAGGAGGTACCAGGCGTATTCGTTTATCAGGCGCATGCGTTCATGTGTGTCGACTACAATTACTCCGGTTTGCATATGTCGGATGATGTATTCATTCAACTGTTCGAGATTAGCTAGATCCAGCTCTTTTTGGCTTACTAGTTTTTCCGATTCACGTAGGCTTTTGGATAAGGCATCCGCCAAAATGGCTGTAGCAAAGAAACTTGCCCCTAAAATGCCTGCCTGGGTAAAGGAGGTGGATGGGAACGAGTTGTTCAGGCTGCTATATATCTGTTCTCCAAGTATGCATATAGATGCTAAAGAGGCAAAGACCAGGGCGGTACGGCCACGCATCACCGCACTGCCAGCTGCGATTGATATTACCAGTAGCATGCCGAGCCCGGTGGTTACCCCCCCGCTGGCATGCATTAGTAGTGTTATGGCAATTATGTCAACGTAGACTTGGATATATGATTGTCTTTGGGGGCTGGAGTTGCGTAGATAGAGTGGTATTACGCTGACAATAACCAAACCCAGGTAAACTATAGATGTAATGGCAAATAGCGCGGGGCTGTGCTGGCCGAGAAACACCGGGCCTGTGTCAGTAAAGAATAGGGTAGTCAGAGATAGGGATAGAGCAGTGCGGTAGATAAAGAATATCTTTAACATGCGCCAACTGGTCGCTCGGGATTGGTCATGGCGCTCATTTTGTATTCTACTGCCCAAGCTGAGTTTAGCCATCTGTCAGTTATCCTTTTTATCGCTCAACTTTGAGTGCTCACTACTGCAAAAATAGTTCTTCCCCTTGCATATTGCCTCATCCAGTGGGATATGTACTCCGCAGTGGCTGCAGGCTACCATCTTAACCGATTGTCTGGATGGGGACTCTCTACGCTGCTGTTTACGTTGTCTGATATACCTGCGTATTGAGGTAAATAGCAGCCAGAGGCCGATCCCTAATAAAATATATCGAATGCCCATATTATTTAATTATTGCCTCTAGTTTTTGCACATTCGGCAAATTTAGATAAGAATAATACCCTTTTTCTGGCGGACGGATCATAAAAAATGAACCTACACGAATATCAATCAAAGCAGTTATTTGCAAAATACGGCATTCCCGTGAGCAAAGGAAATCCTGCAAGCTCTGTAAGTGAGGCTAAAGAGGCTGCTCAGATGCTTGGAGGGGAGCGCTGGGTAGTTAAGGCACAGGTGCATGCTGGTGGTCGCGGCAAGGTCGGTGGCGTGGTACTGGTAGACAGCCTGGAGCAGGTGGAGTCTGAGACCAATCGGATGCTGGGCAGTATGCTGGTGACCAAGCAGACTGGGGAGCCGGGACTGCCAATCAATACAGTATTGATCGAAGAGCCTACCGATATTGACCGTGAGCTCTACCTGAGTGTGTTGGTTGACCGCGAATCTCGTAAGATTCTGTTCATGGCTTCCCAAGCCGGCGGCATGAATATCGAAGAGGTGGCTGAAGAGACCCCTGAGCAGATTCATACCATTACCATTGATCACGCAGCAGGTCTGCAGCCATATCAATGCCGTAAGCTGGCATTTGCCTTGGCCCTTGAGGGACAGCAGATTAAAGATTTCCAGAAGTTTATGTATGGTCTGTACAACATGTTTGTTGAGTCTGATGCTAGCCTGGTGGAGATCAACCCCCTGGTAGTAACCAAGGCAGGGGATCTGATCGCCCTGGATGCCAAGATCAACCTAGATGGCAACGCCCTGTATCGTAACCCTGAGTTGCTGGCTCTGCGTGACATCACTCAGGAAGATGCCCGTGAGGCGGCCGCAGCTGAGCACGATCTTAACTACATCACTCTGGATGGTAATATTGGCTGCATGGTCAATGGCGCCGGTCTGGCCATGGCTACCATGGATCTGGTACAGCTCAAAGGCGGATCACCGGCTAACTTCCTGGATGTCGGTGGTGGCACTACCGCTGAGCGTGTAGCCGAGGCCTTCAAGCTGATCCTGTCTGATGACAAGGTTGAAGCGGTTCTGGTTAATATCTTTGGCGGCATCGTGCGCTGCGATCTCATTGCTGAGGGCATTATCTCTGCAGTACAAGAGGTTGGGGTAGAGGTTCCAGTGGTGGTTAGGCTGGAAGGCACCAATGCACAACAGGGGCTGGATATTCTGGCCAACAGCGGTCTGGCGATTACCACCGCTGCTGATCTTAGTGAAGCGGCTGAGCAGGTCGTTGCAGTGGCCAAGGGTTAAGGGGAGCGGAACATGAGTATTCTTATTAATAAAGACACCAAGGTCATCTGTCAGGGTTTTACTGGTAAGCAGGGAACCTTTCATACGGAACAGGCTGTAGATTACGGCACCAATGTGGTTGGTGGCGTAACCCCAGGTAAAGGCGGACAGAAGCACTTAGACCTTCCAGTATTTAATACCGTGCACGATGCAGTGGATGCCACCGGCGCTGATGCCACTATGATCTATGTGCCGCCTCCATTTGCGGCAGATGCAATTCTGGAAGCGGCTGATGCCGGCATCAAGACCATCGTTGCCATTACCGAGGGTATCCCGGTACTGGATATGATGAAGGTAAAGGCGGCTCTGGCCAACAGCGATTCTGTACTGGTTGGCCCCAACTGCCCAGGTGTTATCACTCCAGGTGAGTGTAAGATCGGCATTATGCCGGGCATGATCCATAAGCCAGGCAAGATCGGTGTAGTATCCCGCTCTGGTACATTGACCTATGAGGCGGTATATCAGACCACAGTGACCGGCTTGGGTCAGAGCACCTGTGTAGGTATTGGTGGTGACCCAATTCAAGGCATGAACTTCATCGATGTGCTGACCCTGTTTAAGGACGACCCTCAAACCGAAGGCATTATTATGGTTGGTGAGATCGGTGGTAGTGCTGAAGAGGATGCTGCCGAGTATATTCAGGCCAACATTGATAAGCCGGTAGTTGCATATATCGCAGGCGTTACCGCACCCTCTGGCAAGCGCATGGGCCATGCCGGCGCAATCGTTAGCGGAGGCAAGGGTACTGCTGATGGTAAATTTGCTGCCCTGGAAGCTGCTGGAGTCGCTACTGTACGCTCCCCGGCTGATCTAGGACAGAAGATGCTGGAGCTTATGAGTTAAGACAGCTTGGATCACCACTACCCCCTCTCTCCCTATGAGGGAGAGGGTTGGGGTGAGAGTGAAAGTTGTGGATCGTAATGCCATATTCTCTTGTTTTAGTGCCGAAATAGAGAAAACGCTGGCCCCCTTGCGAAAGCATGGGGGCCTGTTTGCTTTTGGGTGATTGTTGGCTAGCATAGCCACAGTTACAAATATTGTTTATCCTCATGACCTTTGTGAAACAAGGCTATTTCATTGAATCTGAAAATATCATTGGCACAACTTAATCTCCTGGTGGGCGATATTGCCGGCAATAGCAGGAAGGTTATGGATGCCGCTATCTATGCCCGGGATGAACAGGGCGCCAACGCGGTTGTCTTTCCTGAACTAACCCTCACCGGATATCCACCAGAAGACCTACTGCTTCGTTCTGAATTGCTGGAGCGGGTGGAGCAGGCTCTTGCTGAGATATGTCAGGAGGTTACAGGTATAAATATAATACTGGGCTACCCCAGATGTCAGGATGGGAAGCTCTATAATGCTGCTGGGGTGATCCATAATGGCGAAATAATCGCTGAATACTTCAAAGCACTGCTGCCCAACTACAGTGTGTTCGACGAGAAACGTTACTTTGAAGCGGGTGAGCAACCTTGTGTAGTTGAGATTAATGGCGTTCCAGTTGGCCTAACTATCTGTGAAGATATCTGGTACAAGGAGCCAGCGGCAAAGGCCGCTGAAAATGGCGCCAAGGTGCTCATTAACCTGAATGCCTCGCCATTTCATACCGGCAAGGCGATAGAGAGGGAAGATCTGGTACGCAAGCGCTGCCGGGAGACCGGTCTGTCTGTGGTATATGTGAATCTGGTAGGTGGCCAGGATGAACTGGTTTTTGACGGAGGCTCCTTTGTGATGGACGCATCTGGAGAGTTGGTTCAGCGTGCGCCTTTTTATACAGAGTCCCAAATTGTTGCGGAATTTAGCGATGCTTCCCCTCAGAAGGCTGAAATATCCAGCTATCCGGATGAACTGGAAGGTATTTATAACACCCTGGTGCTGGGGGTGCGGGATTATGTATTGAAAAATGGTTTTAAGGGCGCGGTGTTGGGATTGTCTGGCGGCATAGATTCCGCTTTGACCCTGGCTATCGCCGCAGATGCACTTGGCTCGGAAAATGTAGAAGTGGTAATGATGCCATCCCGCTACACCTCTGACATGAGTAACCAAGATGCTGTAAAACAGGCTAAGACACTGGGAGTAGAGCATAGAACTATTGCCATTGAACCAGCCTTCAACACCTTTCTGGATATGCTTAAAGAGGAGTTTGCCGGTACCGAGAAGGATGCCACCGAAGAGAATATTCAGGCTAGATGCCGCGGGATTATTCTAATGGCCATATCTAACAAGAAGGGCAAAATTCTTCTAACTACTGGTAATAAGAGCGAGATGTCAGTCGGCTATGCCACCCTGTATGGGGATATGGCAGGTGGATTTGCTCCAATCAAGGATGTGCCCAAACTGTTAGTATATCGTTTGGCAGAGCACTGTAACCGGGAGAGAGAGATCATTCCGCGGCGGGTTATAGAGCGTCCACCTTCAGCTGAGCTGGCGCCGGATCAGAAAGATTCAGACAGCCTGCCGCCCTATGAAATACTGGATGAGATACTCGTTCGTTATATCGAAAATGATCAGAGTGTTATTGATATTATCCATGCTGGATTTGATGGAGATACGGTGCGGCGCGTAACCAGAATGGTGGATCGTAACGAGTATAAGCGCAGACAGGCGCCGCCAGGGGTCAGAATTACCCGTAGGGCTTTTGGGCGTGATCGTCGTTATCCGATTACCAGCGGCTTTTAGTGGGTTATGCGCTGACCTATAGCGTAGAATGAAGTAAGATAAGCGAAAGCAACCGGAGAGACTAAAAATATGAAAAAAGTAGATGTGATAATCAAGCCTTTTAAGCTGGATGATGTGAGAGAGGCTCTCTCAGCTATTGGTATAACCGGTATGACAGCTATTGAGGTGAAGGGCTTCGGTCGCCAGAAGGGCCATACCGAGCTCTATCGCGGAGCTGAGTATGTAGTGGATTTTCTTCCCAAGCTGAAGCTGGAACTGGTTATCAAGGATGATCAGCTTGATCAGTGCATAGATGCCATTGTTTCTTCCGCCAGTACCGGCAAAATCGGCGACGGCAAGATCTTCGTCTCCAGTGTGGATAAAGTTGTACGTATTCGCACCGGTGAAGAGGATGAAGCTGCCATCTAGGATCGAGTATATACAGGGCGTGGCAAGCACGCCCTGTAGCTGTTTCTGCTAACTGCCTCTAGTTCTCGTCCAGACCTATATAGTCCCAAATCTGTCGAACAATAGGCTTGTCATCCAATGGCTCAAGTTTGACCTTATTGAAATAGCCCTTCTTCTCATTCAGGGCATAGACCCGCTTGGCGTCACTGGATAGCTGCTCCATTCCCAGCTTGTCATATGCTTTTATCATGATCTCCAAGGCGTCTTTTACCGCTGGGGTACGTTGGTAGTTTTCCACCACCTTGACACACCTGTTGGCCGCGGCCAGATAGGCACCGCGTTTCATGTAGTAGCGTGCAGCATGGACTTGAGATGAGGCAATGTTGTTACGGAGATATATCAGACGTTTTCTAGCGTCTGCAGAGTATTTGCTATTGGGAAAGCGGCGGATAAGCTCTGAAAAGTCATTGAATGAATCCAGGGCTGCTGATGAATCGCGCTGAGAACTGTCTATAGGAAGAAAGCGATCGAAGAAACCCATATTGCGGTTAAAGTTCACTATACCCTTAATGTAGTAGGCATAGTCAACATAGGGGTGATTGGGATGGAGCTTAATAAAACGATCAGCTGCGGCTATAGCTTGCTCTTGGTCCCCATTTCTGTAGTAGGCATAGGCAACGTCCAGCTGAGACTGCATGGCGTAACGGCCAAAAGGGAATTTAGCTTCAAGTCCCTCATAATATTTAATTGCGGTTTCGTAATCGCCCTCATTCATGGATACTGATGCTTCAGAATAGAATTTACTGGCACTCCAGGTTTTGGTCATGTCCTTTTCATCAGGAAACATTGAGCAGCCGGAGACAAAAAGCAGTAGAGCGAACAGGGCTGTAAAACGTATAGTAGCCATAGTGATTGCGATAAACCTCGAGAATAAATTGTGCGGTAGTATACCCCAATGTGACCTCGGGAAAGAAATTACGTTCTTAGGAAAAAACAATGGGTGAAAAACTGCATGCAAAAGTAAATATTGATCAGGCCGGAATGCGTCTGGATCAGGTCTTAGCTGTTATTTTTCCCGATTTTTCCCGTGCCAGGTTGCAGAACTGGATCAAACAGGGTCTGGTTAAAGTAGACGGAGCCACTGCTCTGCGACCCAGGGATAAGGTTATTGGTGGTGAGTTGGTGGAGTTGGAAGCACAGTTGGAGGACCAGGTAGAGTGCTGCCCGCAGCCTATTCCACTGGATATAATATTTGAAGATGATTCACTGCTGGTGATAAATAAACCAGCCGGACTGGTGGTCCATCCGGCTGCTGGCAACCCAGACGGTACTTTACAAAATGCCCTGCTACATCATGATGCGAGTCTGATTCAGTTACCCAGAGCAGGTATTGTGCACCGCTTGGATAAGGAGACCAGTGGTCTTCTGGTTGTTGCTAAAACCACCGGGGCACATAAATACCTAGTGGAACAACTTCAGGAGCGCTCGGTCAAAAGGGAGTATCGAGCGGTGGCGTCCGGAGTAATGACTGCTGGGGGTACGGTGGATCAGCCCATAGGCAGGCACCCGACTCAACGCACCAAAATGGCGGTTCATCCCAGCGGGAAACCTGCTGTGACCCACTATCGGGTAATCGACAAGTTTCGCTTCCATACCCATCTGAAAGTGTCTCTGGAGACCGGTAGAACCCATCAGATAAGGGTGCATATGGCCCATCTCCGTTATCCCTTGGTGGGAGATCAAGTCTACGGAGGACGTCTACAGATTCCACCCAAGGTAACGCCGGAGCTAGAGGCAATGTTGCGCAGGTTCCGGCGACAGGCGCTCCATGCCCGCAAGCTTGGATTGGCCCATCCTGTTAGCAGAGAGTGGATGGAGTGGAAGGTAGAGCCACCGGAGGATATGCAGCAGTTGCTGGCTGTTCTAGCCAAGGACGGTATGTATGAGTGACTGGATCATCCCCGATTGGCCAGCACCAACTGCAGTTCGCGCTGTAATCACTACGCGCACCGGCGGTTATAGCCAGGCTCCATACAGTAGTCTTAATCTGGCAGAGCATGTGGGGGACGACCCGGTAGTGGTTGCGAAAAACCGCACTCTGCTTAGGGAGAGCCTGCAACTGCCGTCCGAACCTATGTGGCTACAACAGGTGCATGGCTGTGCAGTAGTGGAGAGAGGTGGGAGTGTAGGTGGCAACTGTGCTGATGCCTCTACCACACAAACCACTGGAGAGGTTTGTGTGGTGATGACCGCAGACTGTCTACCCCTGTTACTATGCAATCGTAGTGGGACTAGAGTGGCAGCAGTACATGCAGGTTGGCGCGGTCTGGCCGATGGAGTTATAGAAGCGGCCATGGCTAAGTTCAGTGAGCCTGGAGAAGAGCTATTGGCCTGGCTGGGGCCAGCTATCGGTCCACAAGAGTTCGAGGTTGGTGCAGAGGTAAGAGAGAGATTTATTGCAGACAATCCGGCCGATGCGACCGCCTTCGTAGCCAAAGGCTCTGGTAAGTGGTTGGCAGATATCTACAGATTGGCCCGCAGCCGTCTGCAATCAGCAAGTTGCGGTTATATCGGAGGCGGTAACTACTGTACAGTAACAGATTCTGAAAGGTTTTTTTCCTACCGCAGAGAGGGTATAACAGGGCGCATGGCAGCCCTTATCTGGATTGAATAACCGAGATTATATCGTATGAATAACTGGAAAATGCTCACCCTGGTCGGCCAAGACCGCCCAGGCATAGTGGCCAAAGTGACCGATGCTCTTTATCAGAATGGCTGGAATCTTGGTG
The DNA here is from genome assembly GCA_050291725.1 of Sedimenticolaceae bacterium. Classification (GTDB taxonomy): domain Bacteria; phylum Pseudomonadota; class Gammaproteobacteria; order Chromatiales; family Chromatiaceae; genus JAAGZL01. The sequence goes on along the minus strand of JBNKKH010000021.1, from coordinate 41,049 downwards.
AGGCCTCCATGCTGCGCTTAGGGGGTAATTTCACCATAATGCTTATGATTTCTGGTACGGGAGATGTAGAGCCGACTCTGCAGCCGATCGCAGATGGGTTGAACCTTAGGTTGCATGTGGACCCGATTGAGGGCGATCTGCACAGCCACGTAGTGCCAAATATCCAGGTGCGAGTGGTGGGCGCCGACCGAGCCGGAATAGTGGCCCAGGTTACCGGTAAGTTGGCAGAAGCTGGTTTGAATATATTGGAGCTGGAGTCGGACGTGGCTGGTTCAGCCACTGATCCAATCTACATCATGGGTATTCAGGGCTACGCCGATATTCCGGTGGAACAGCTGCAGCAGGCGGTTAGTGCTTTAGTTGATCAAGGCATAGATGTGAGCGTGTCAGGCATAGAGACACTTATTGGATAATTGGCGATGTCTGTATTGGAAATTCTGACTGCTCCCGATGAGCGTCTTAAACAGGTCTCGCAGGAAGTGGAGCTGTTTGATGATGAGTTGCAGAGCTTTATCGATGACCTGGAAGAGACCCGCCAGGCCGGCCCTGGCGCAGTAGGTATAGCCGCTCCCCAAGTTGGGAGGCTACAGCGCATTATTATCGTAGATGTATCCAAAACCAAGAAGCCGGTACCGAATCATGGCTATATGGTGCTGATAAATCCTGAGATAACTGAGTGGAACGGCTTTGAGATGGGACGCGAGGGTTGTCTCTCTATACCCGATTACACTGGCAATGTAATCCGGGCTACCGATATCAAACTTAAGGCTCAGGACCGTTATGGCGATTCCGTGGAGTATGAGATGAATGGGTTCGAGGCCCGGGCCATTCAACATGAGTTGGACCACCTGGACGGAATGTTATTTATTGATCGTGTGGTGAGTCGTCGCACCGACCTGTTTCAGCGTAAGGTTTATAAAAAGTAGATCTGATTATGGTTATGCTACAACTATGGTATGACTGAACAACTTCCTCTGATCTTTCTTCTTGCCACTATATTGTTGCTGGTTTGGCAGCTGCACCGCCTGATCACTGCCTGCCGTCGTGCCAATCGAGTGGATTGGGGTGGTAACTGGATTAATCTTATTGACGGACTCAACCGACTGTTTTGTTACCGCTATCATCGCCTGAACGTGCTGGGCCTGCGCATCCCCAAACAGGGTCCATTTATCCTGGCTTCCAACCATATCTCCGGTCTGGACCCGCTGCTAATCCTGGCTTCGGCCCGTCGTCCTATCCGCTTTCTTATCGCTCGAGAGCAGTATGAACGCTTTGGTCTGAATTGGCTGTTTCGGGCTGCCAAATGTATTCCGGTGGATAGAGAGGGGAGGCCGGATCGAGCTCTGCGTGCAGCGATAAAGTCTCTGCAGGATGGTCATGTGGTAGCCATCTTTCCTCACGGGAAAATTCACACGAAAAATGACCCGCCAATCCCCATCAAACCAGGAGTTGGTTTACTGGCCAAACTTGCCAATGTGGATATTCTGCCAATGCGTATCTCAGGAGTGCGTGGTGTTGGCCATGTAGTGCGCGGGGTGGTACAGCGCAGCAATGCCCAGATTGACTCTTTTCCCAAAGTAGAGGTGGAGGGGCGTAATAGAAAGGAGGTGTTGGAGGAGTTGCAGCGGGTTATTGAGTCGTAAGTCGTTAGTTGTAAGTTATGACTTGAATTTTGTGGGTTTTTACCCCAACTGGTTTATAACATCATAATTCAGGAGTTTTTCCATGCGAATGGATAGATTGACCAGTAAATTACAAATGGCTCTGGCCGATGCGCAGAGCATGGCGGTAGGGCGTGATCATCAGTTCATCGAGTCGGTGCACCTGATGACGGCGCTCTTGGATCAGGAGGGTGGTACTGTACGTCACCTCCTAACGCAGGCAGATGTAAACGTAAACCAACTGCGCTCAGGACTGGGGGATATGCTAGATCGTCTGCCCAGTGTGCAGGGTGCCGCTGGAGATTTGCACATATCCAACGAACTGGGCCGACTGCTTAATCAGACCGATAAGATATCTCAGCAGCGTAAGGACAGCTATATCTCCAGTGAGCTGTTTGTGTTAGCAGCCGTGGAAGATAAGAGTGAAGTCGGTGAGTTATTACGAAAGTCTGGGGCACAAAAAGAGGCCATTGAAAAAGCGGTGGACGAACTGCGGGGAGGCCAATCGGTAGATGATCCCAATGCGGAAGATCAACGCCAGGCCCTGGAGAAGTACACCGTAGATCTAACCGAGCGGGCTGAGCAGGGTAGGCTAGACCCGGTGATTGGACGGGATGATGAGATTCGTCGCACCATTCAGGTGTTGCAGCGCCGGACTAAGAACAATCCAGTGCTTATTGGTGAGCCAGGGGTGGGTAAGACCGCCATCGTGGAAGGCTTAGCCCAGCGCATAGTCAATGGCGAGGTGCCGGAAGGTATTAAAAACAAACGTCTACTCTCCCTGGATCTAGGAGCCTTGATCGCCGGAGCTAAATTTCGCGGTGAGTTTGAGGAGCGCCTCAAGGCTTTGCTGAATGATCTGGCCAAGCAGGAAGGGCAGATTATCCTATTCATTGATGAGCTGCACACCATGGTGGGGGCAGGCAAGGCCGAAGGCTCTATGGATGCCGGCAATATGCTTAAGCCGGCCCTGGCTCGGGGTGAGTTGCACTGTGTAGGCGCCACCACCCTGGACGAGTATCGCAAATATGTGGAGAAGGATGCTGCACTGGAAAGAAGGTTCCAGAAGGTTTTAGTGGATGAGCCCAGCGTAGAAGATACTGTGGCCATTCTGCGTGGTCTCAAGGAGCGTTATGAGCTGCACCACGGAGTGGATATTACCGACCCTGCAATCGTGGCTGCAGCGACTCTGTCTCACCGCTATATTACAGATCGCCAACTGCCGGATAAGGCCATAGACCTGATAGACGAGGCCGCATCCCAGATCCGCATGGAGATTGACTCCATGCCAGAGGGGATGGACCGTTTGGAGCGGCGGTTAATTCAACTCAAGATAGAGCGTGAGGCCCTGGCCAAGGAAGAGGACGATGCTTCAAAACGTCGCCTGGAGGATCTGGAGTCCCAGATCAGCAAGGCAGAAGCGGATTTCTCTGAAATGGATGAGGTGTGGAAAGCAGAGAAAGCTGCGCTGCAGGGCACTACCCAGATCAAAGAGGAGCTGGAACGGGCCCGTCTGGATATGGAGACCGCGCGCCGGGCAGGTGACTTGACTCGCATGTCAGAGCTGCAGTATGGGCGTATACCAGAGCTGGAGAAACAGCTGGATATGGCCTCCCAAGCCGAGATGCAGGAGATGAAGCTGCTGCGCAACAAGGTTACGGATGAGGAGATCGCCGATGTGGTCTCTAAGTGGACTGGTATTCCGGTATCCAAGATGCTGGAAGGGGAGCGGGATAAGCTGCTGCGCATGGAGCAGGAGATCGGCAAAAGGGTGATAGGTCAGGAAGAGGGTATCAAGGCAGTATCCGATGCAATTCGCCGTTCCCGAGCTGGGCTCTCTGACCCATCTAAACCTAACGGATCATTCCTGTTTCTTGGTCCCACCGGTGTGGGCAAGACCGAACTGTGCAAGGCTTTGGCCTGGTTTCTGTTTGATACCGAAGAGGCCATGGTGCGCATAGATATGTCTGAGTTCATGGAGAAGCATTCCGTGGCGCGTTTGATCGGTGCGCCTCCAGGCTATGTAGGCTACGATGAGGGGGGCTACCTAACTGAACTGGTACGCCGCAAACCCTATTCGGTGATACTGCTGGATGAGGTGGAAAAGGCCCACCAGGATGTGTTCAATGTGCTGTTGCAGGTGTTGGACGACGGTCGTCTTACCGATGGTCAGGGTCGTACAGTGGATTTTCGTAATACGGTGATCGTTATGACCTCCAATATTGGCTCTGAAATCATACAAGAGCAAGCAGGTGAGGAAAATTACCACGACATGAAACAGTCGGTCATGGGGCTGGTAGGGCAACATTTCCGGCCAGAGTTTATCAACCGCTTGGACGACATAGTGGTATTTCATCCGCTGGGTCGTGCAGAGATCCGTGCCATTGCCAATATCCAGGTCGGTTATCTTAAGCAGCGTCTGGCTGATCGGGATATGGGTATAGAGCTATCCGATGCAGCCATGGATATGTTGGGTGAGTCCGGTTTTGATCCGGTCTATGGTGCCAGGCCGCTGAAGCGGGCTATCCGTCAGCATCTGGAGAATCCGCTGTCCCAGGAGATTTTGTCGGGTCGCTTCGGGATTGACGATGTTATCAAGGTGGATGCCGGGCCAGATGGGCTGGTATTCACCAAGTGATAGCAAGTCAGACCTCGGAATGGCACTTACTTAGGAAAAACCAGGCCGCAAATAACGCCAATTACCGCAAATGATTTCCGCTCGATAGTGATTCTATAATTTGCGTGAATTCGCGGTGATTAGCGTTCATTTGCGGCTAATCATTTTTCAATGATCTACTTTACACAACTCATTCTGAGATGAGGAAGCCACTGCTCCTCAGGCATGTTGAATAGATCCAGTAGATATTCCCAGGCCAGTTCCAATGCTGATTGGGTATGTTGGCTAACAGATTTGCCTAGTTCAAACTGTTTCCCGCTGATATGCAGCATAAATGCCTCTGGTGCAGTGCTGCTGTTGGTCTTTTCAAATAGATGCAGTAGGGCAGCGGGGCTGACACTGTGAGTTGAAATGCTACTATCTGGCTCAGCAGATATTTTCTCCAGATAGAAGCCCTGACTTGGTTTGCAACTGGCATCTATAAATAGCACCGGGGTCTGGCTGTGTAGATCCATAACATGCTCGATATTCAGCTGCATATCTTCCTGCAGTACTACTCCGTCTATATTTAATCTCTGAATCTTCTGAGCAAGCAGAGGGCCAGCTGCGTCATCACCGCGACTGATATTGCCCCAGGCCAGAACAGTGAGTGTAGGGTTATTCAAATTGTCCACTTGTGGTCTTGGTTAACTGGTGTATCAACTCGCCATTCATGTGGCGCAGATCTACCTGCAGAGGCATCTTGCCCATTGCATGGGTGGCACAGGAGAGACAGGGGTCATACGCCCTGATGGCAACTTCAATGTTATTTAACAGCGGTTCAGTGATGGTTTTGCCGTTCATGTAGGTGCTGGCAACCTGGCGGATGGATTCATTCATCGCCTGGTTGTTGTTGGTGGTTGATACTATCAAGTTTGCCTTTTTGATTAGTTCGTTATCATCGATTTCATAGTGGTGGAATAGAGTGCCTCTTGGTGCCTCTATCACACCAATCCCCATATTGCCTCTCTCGCCTTTAACCACCAGATCAGTGCCGAGGATTTCTGGATCGTTTAGCAACTCCTCAATGCTCTCGGCACAATGGAGTAGCTCTATCATGCGTGCCCAGTGAAATGCCATGGTGGAGTGGACCGGTTTGCCGCCACCGTAACTGCTAAACTCTTGACGGGCAGCCTCTGCAAGGGGTGTGGGAATAAAATCGCAATTGTTCACTCTGGCTAGTGGCCCAACTCGGTACCAGCCGTTTTCCATACCCTTCTCTATAAGGTATGGGAACTTCATATAGGTCCAGCTTTTTACCTCTTCACGGATATAGTTGAAATACTCCTTATCATTTATCTGATCAAAGATAGTTTGCCCCGCTTTGTCCTTAACCCGGATAGCACCGTCGTAAAGCTCTAATCCTCCCTCAGGGTTGACCAGGCTTAGATAATTGGTTTCCATTGTTGCAAAGTCGGCGCTGGTTGGTAGGTTTTCGCTGAAGTAGTTATGCACCAGCTCAACAGCAGCTTGTGACCACTCTATTACCTGCTGTATATCCTGCAGTAGGTACTCCCGCTCTTCTTGCGTAAGCGCTTTGTTCATTCCCCCTGGAATTGCTCCAGTACCATGTACCCGTTTGCCGCAAATCGCCTGAATTATTTCCTGTCCGTACTTTCTTAGCTTTACCCCCTGTAGGGCTATATCAGGAAACTCATTTATTACTGCGACAACATTGCGTTTTTGGATATCACTTTCAAATCCAAACAGTAGATCCGGTGATGAAAGATGGAACAGGTGCAGGGCGTGGCTCTGTAATACCTGTCCAAAATGGACTAGGTTGCGTAGTTTATCTGCCGTAGGGGTGAGCTGGTCAACGCCGGCGATCATATCTACCGCTTTTCCAGCTGCTAGGTGATGGCTCACCGGGCAGATGCCACAGAGACGCTGCACCAGTACTGGTATCTCCTGGTAGTGTCGTCCCTGAATGAAGCGTTCAAAGCCTCTGAACTCAACGATATGCAGTCTTACTTCCTGAATATTGTTATCGTCATCTACTAGCAGGGTTACCTTGCCATGACCTTCAACCCGGGAAACGGGTTCTATCACATAGCGATTGAGTTTTTCTCGGTTTTCTGCGGTCTCAAGTGAGTTGCTCATTGCGGTTCTCTTAGTGTTAACAAGTCCTAGTCAAAGTGCAAAAGGTCATAGGAGATCTCTACCTCTTCTCCGGCTAGTAATTTGGTTAATACTTCCCAGAAAGCGTCTGCTGGCGGTGGACATCCCGGCAGGAAATAGTCGACTTTTACCACTTCATGGATTGGATGCACCCTTTCCAGGATGTAGGGGATCTCCTTATCTGCGGGAATTTTAGGATTTGTTACGCCAATCCCGTCAATATAGGCCTCACGCAGACACTCTTCAACATCAATGCTGTTGCGAACAGCAGGAACGCCGCCATTAATGGCGCAGGAACCAACCGCTATCAGAATTTTACAATTGGCTCTAAACTCTTTTAACACTTCGATGTTTTCCGTGTTACAGACGCCACCCTCAATCAGGCCTATATCGCAGTCGGCAGCGCAATGTTTAATATCGGTTAGGGGGGTGCGGTTAAACTCAACAAACTCAAGCAGATCAACAATCTTTTCGTCAATATCGAGGAAAGACATGTGACAGCCAAAGCAACCAGCTAGTGAGCAGGTGGCTAGTTTGACCTTGGTCCCCGGTTTTATTTTCGGTGTTTCCTTAAGTTCGTGCGTAATCTTTTCATTACTGATTGTTTTTAGGTCAAATGTTCTTTCCCCAATTGGTTGGGTGAAAGCTCCCTGTTTTTTCACAATACAACCAACAGGGCAGATATTTGCTGAGCGGTCACTCAATTCTATAGCGGAGTCTTTCAATAGGCCTGTGTCCGAGGTTACTTTCAAAGATTTATTTTCACCGCGCCCGGCTATACAGAAAATATCTTTTTTATCTTCGGTTCTGGATGCTCGGATACACAGCTCGCAGTAGATGCAACGATCACGGTCAATCATTATATCCGGATGGCTCGCATCAAGATTGCGTTGGGAATTAAATAGGGGGAATTGCAGGTCTGTCATGCCCAGGTGGTAAGCCATGGCTTGTAGCTGGCAATTACCACTTTGCGGACATGCGGGGCAGTAGTGATTTCCTTCCACAAACAGCATCTGGATCAGGAGTTTCCTTTGTTGGTTCAGGTCATCTGTATTATTCTCAACTACCTGTCCTGCTACGGCCGGTGTGGTGCAAGTGGATGCTTCCCTACCATTTATTCTACAGATACATAGTTTACAGCTACCATTAGCCTTGAAATCTGGGTGGTAACAGAGGTGCGGGATATATATGCCAGCCGCAGTAGCCGCCTCCATGATGGATTGACCCTCAGCAAAGGGAACGATCTGGCCATCAATTCTGATCTCATTTTTACTCAATTCCCTGTCTCCTGATCTGCAATTATCTCTTGAGCCCTCTGTATCGCAGCCTCCACATCAAAGGATGGTTGATACTCTTCGCTGGTCAATCTTTTTCTGAAGGATTCGGGAAACTTTTGATAGGTTTCGAGCATGGGAACTGCAGCCCGTTGTCCCAGCCCACAATGACTTGCCTGGGTCATTACATGGCTCAGCTCATGGATTTCCCTGATATCCAGATGTGCGCCATGACCACTCGCAACCTTGTCGGCCATTTGTGCCATTAACTTGGTTCCAACCCGGCAAGGGGTACAAAAGCCACAGCTCTCATGGGCAAAAAAGTGGGTAAAATTTACCGCTCTTTCAAACATATCTCTGTTGTGGTTGAAGATCATAAATGATCCACCAGTATTTGCCTGGTCAAATGAAATTTCTTTGAAAAACTGTTCAGATGAAACTAAGGAACCACCTGCGCCACCTACCTGAACTGCTTGTGTATCTTGCGCGTTACATTTTTTGAGTATCTTCTCGATGGAAATACCCAATGGGATTTCATAAATACCGGGCTTTTCACAATCACCACTGATGCTTAATATTTTCCAACCGATCGAATTGCCACCTTTGCTGAAAAGCTCGGGTCCGTGCTCCAGAATCCTTGCGGCATAGCAATAGGTCTCGACATTATTGATCACAGTTGGTTGGTCGAAATAGCCATTAGTAACGGGAAATGGTGGTCGTATTCTGGGAATGCCACGCATCCCCTGGAGCGATTCAATCAATGCTGATTCTTCACCGCAAACATAGGAGCCAGCTCCCATAATTATTTCAATATCAAAATCGAAGCCATTTTGGCCGAGAATATTCGCTCCCAGCAGATTACTGTCTCGCCGTTGCTGTAGTATCTGTTGTAATTTGTTAAGGAGAAAATGATATTCATGGCGTAGGTAAATAAAGCCCTGTTTTGCGCCGATGGTTGCGGCGCAAATAGTCATGCCATCAAACACAGTGTCTGCATATTGATTGAGTAGCATCCTATCCTTAAAGGTACCAGGCTCTCCTTCATCTGCATTACACACTACATAGCGATCTCCCTTGTCTGTGGTGCGGGCAATATTCCACTTCATATGGGTAGGGAATCCAGCACCCCCGCAGCCCCTTAATCCAGATTTTTCCAACTTGTTAATTACGCCATCTGGGCCTATTTCCACAGCTTTTCTTATGGCCTCACCTGTAATAGATTCAGTAGCCAGTAGCGGGCCTTGCTCATGAATAGTGTCTGTAACTACAAACCACTCCTGGGGCCATTTTTCTAAAGGGATCCCCCTGCTAACCAACGCTGCAATTTTTTTAATCCGTGCAACATCAAGATTTCCGATAGCATAGCCATTTACCAACATTGCCGGGCCCTGTTCACAAAGACCGGTACAAGAAGTGGTATCAACAGTGACCCTGTTGTCTTCTCTAGTGATGCCTGGTGTGACGAATAACAGTTCACATAACAGCTGGATTAACTCTTTATTGCCAAGCATCTGATCTGTGATGTTGTTACTGAAGTAGATTTCATAATCACCAGCATATTTATCATTTAGAAAACGATAAAAATCTATTTTCGACTGGATTTTCATTCTGGCCAGCCCCAGTGATTGTGACAAATACTTGATATCATCCTGGCTGATGTAGTGTTGTGACAGCTGCAGGTTGCGCAGAATTTGTAGAATATATTTCTGCTGGTTGCCATACTGTTTTAGTTGGTTTTGTACATTTGTATTAATAGTGGTAACCATTATCTTTCCTGTAGTAGTACTGAAATGCCATATCAATAGATGCTCTGGAATCACCGGTTGCACAATGACTGTGGCTCACCAGGGATGAAAAACTATTCCATATTTCATTATTACCAATAGGTATAAGGATAGACTGTTCCACTCCTCCTTCAATAGAGAAAATTCCCGCCCATCATAGGAGTGTGTTTTTCTGTTGTTTGCTCTAGCTAATTTAGCTGTATTTGGGTGTTATTAAGTCAAATCTCTTGTAACTTTAGTGAGTTATCTGCAATATCAAATATTCTAGTGGCTATGAGCAGAGCAGGTCACACGCAATTTCCAAGCAGGTATCTCCTGAACTGCTCACTTTTTTATAAGGAAAGAAGGTAGATGGGCTCAATACGCATAGTAGGTGTGGGATCACCCCCAGGTGATAGTGTTGGATTGATGGCAATAGATAACTTAGAACAGATGGGATTGCCGGCAAATTTTCCTGGTCACCAAATTACCCTGGAGAGGTTAGAGCGTCCTGGTCCACTTCTGTTGGATTGTATCCAGGGAGCTGATCTGGCAATTATTCTTGATGCACTGGTCAGCAACCATGAGCCGGGAGAGGTGGTGCCCCTGAACCCTGGTGATATTACAACAGAAGAGTGGGCGTTGTCCGGGCATAGTTTAGGAGTGGCTGAGACTATTGCTTTGGGCAGTGTGTTGGGGGAGCTGCCAGAGAGGTTGTTGATACTGGGAATAGTGGTAGGGCAATCTGGTGAGTTGATGCCAGATAACAGCGAAATAGGCCTAAATACCATGGAGAAACTACAGAACTATATTAGTAAGGAGATTGGATAGAGTGTAGCTGTATCGATTAGGTAGCACTGTTAGGCTTGAATAGATATTGATCATTCACGAAAGAGGATGTGATCTACCTGGCTAGGATCAGCATAGTCAGGAGATATTAATACTGTTAGAGCAGGTGGGTGTTGATTACGTTCGGGGGCACTCCATTCACACGCCAGAATCGGTTTCCTATTTGTCTATGGCAAAACAATAATAACTTTGATGGAATTATTACAGTTTGATTATTTGAATTTAACAGACTCAAATTGTTGTATAATAAAAGACATTATAGAGACCGAAGCAGCAATATTATTTTCCCCTTCTATTATCTACAGCCAAAGAAGAGTAGATAACAGTTATGCATAAGCGATTACAGCAACGATCCCCATTACCCAGTGCAGCAATAGTTGTAATTGTCTATGCAATTGTAGCTGTCCTATGGGTAGCTATCTCCGATCCTTTGCTGGAAATGCTTATTTCTGAGCCTACGGATAATAGTCGTTACCAAACATATAAAGGTTTGGGATTTATAGTAGTGACAAGTCTGGCGCTATTCTGGGCTGTTTCACGCCTAATGCAGGCGAATCAGCGGCAGTTTCAGCGCATATCTGAACAGGGCGTAGATTTACGCATGCTTAGCCAATTCCGCGAAAGTGTAATTGATAACGCCTGCGTTTGGATTAACGTCCTAGACACTTCTGGACAGATTACGATTTGGAATAAGGCGGCTGAACAGATTAGCGGTTACTATCGGGAAGAGGTGATAGGTAATCAAAAAATCTGGGAGTGGCTCTATCCTGATACTGACTACAGAAATGAGATAACTGACAATGTAACCGATATCCTCGACAGAGGTATGGAGCTTGAAGGTTTTGAGTCGCAAATTAGGACCAAGGGAGGAGAAACAAAGATTATCTCTTGGAACTCACGGCGTTTTTTCGATGAAGACAATAATATTATCGGTTCGATTGCAATAGGGCAGGATATAACTGCGCATAAGCAGGCAGAGCATGCTCTAGTGGAAAGTGAACGCCAGTTGGCTACCTTGATGGCGAATCTTCCTGGTATGGCATATCGTTGTCTCAATGATAAGTTCTGGACAATGAAATTTGTCTCCAATGGTTGTCGCCACTTAACTGGTTATAGCCCCAAGGCTTTAATAGATAATCAAGATATTCCTTATGCATCCATTGTTCATGAAGAAGACAGTATGCGATTAAGAGCAGAGATCCAGTTTGCTTTGAACAGCAATAGGGCTTTTTCTGCTGAATACCGCATAAGGCGAAGGGATGGTAAAGAGATTTGGGTATGGGAACATGGTTGCGAGGTGCTGGTTGATGACAATAAATATCTGGAAGGTATTATTGTAGATATTAGTCAGCGCAAGGCTATGGAGCTAGAGCTGAAAAGACTAGTCGCACAGGATGCATTGACGGGGTTATATACTCGTCGAGAGTTCGAACGCCAGTTCAGTGATGAGATAGAGCGTGCTGGACGATATGATCGTCCCTTATCGCTGTTATTGATTGATGTGGATCATTTTAAATCTGTTAATGATCGTTTTGGCCATCTAGTGGGGGATGAAGTTCTGCGTCAACTTGGTCGGCTTCTTCAATCCTGTATCCGCAACATAGATTATGCGGGACGCTACGGCGGTGAAGAATTGGTTATTATTCTCCCAGAGTTGGATGAGGCAAAGGCTGTTGAAATGGGAGAGCGCTTACGTAAAGTTGTTGAGGAGACAAAAATTGATGTTGATATGGCAGATGATGTTTTTGTAACCATAAGCGTAGGCGTTGCTTCTTTCCCCTCTCATGGATTTACCCCTGAGCATCTGTTTAAGGTGGCGGACCAAGCTATGTACAGAGCGAAAAAAGAGGGGCGAAATAAAGTTTGCACATTTTCATGATGCCTTTACTGAGTTGCTTTTGTGTGAATCACACCTTTTTAACAAACTCAGATTTTAGTTTCATGGCTCCAATCCCACTGATTTTGCAATCAATGTCATGATCGCCCTCCACTAGACGGATGTTTTTTACCTTGGTACCAACCTTCACTACGGATGATGATCCTTTTACCTTCAGATCTTTGATAACGGTTACCGTATCTCCATCCTGTAACTGTGTGCCGTTAGAATCCTTGATAATGAGTGCATCCTCACTGGCGGCACCCTCTCCACCAGGGGTCCATTCGTGGGCGCATTCAGGACAGATAAGCATATTCCCATCTTCATATGTGTATTCGGATTGGCATTTAGGGCAGTTAGGTAGTTTGGTCATTTTATCTCTTTTTCCGGTTGGGTTGTTTTGTTGGTATTCTCATCCGTTTGTGTCTGAGGTATCTGTTTCGCCTGTCTCTTCTCTTGCTTCTTCTGTTCCACTAGCTCTATGTACTGCTTTGGCGTTAAGGTGATGTCCTGTTCCGGTTTCTCTTCTGGAGCATAATAACCGTAAACGACTACTCCCACTAGTACGGGAAATACAACAAAGAATGGTTTGACTCTCATGAAGATATCCCCCCGCTTGTCAAGGGACCTGTTAGCTCTCCCTTAAACTAATAATAGGCCATCCATTTGCTGTCGCATGTTGGGACAGGGTCTGGTCCGGGTCCACCGCCACCGGATGGTCCACCAGCTCCAGTAACGGAATATCGTTGTGGGAGTCGCTGTAGAAACTACTGCCCCGCATGGTCTGATTATGCTGCTTTAACCATGTTGTAAGTCTGTTTACCTTGCCCTCTCTGTAGCTAGGCTCTCCCGCAACCTTGCCGGTATATCTACCGTCAATCATCTCTGGTTCAGTGGCTATTAGGTGTTCAATACCCAGTATTTCTGCAATGGGAGTGGTTACAAATGAGTTGGTAGCGGTGATTATCAGCATAATATCACCGGATTTCTCATGTTTTGCGATCAGATCGCGTCCAGCTTGCAGAATTATTGGCTCGATCTTCTCCTGGATAAAGCGTTCCCTCAGCTCATTAAGTAGATCTGGAGCGTTGTCGCTCAGAGGTTTTAGGGAGAATTGCAGGAATTCAAATATATCTAGAGTACCTTCGTCATATTCGCGGTAGAAACGCTCATTTTCCCTGGCATAGTAGTCACCATCCACCAGGTTGTTTTCAACCAAAAACATGCCCCACAGATAGTCGGAATCGCCTTCCAGTAAGGTATTATCCAGATCAAATATCGCCAAGGCCAATGTTGCTACTCCAAAATTCGAATGGCGCTAACTATATCAGGGGTTGGAGCTATACGCATCACATCTTAAACACTCCACAACCATATGAAATTTATGATTATTTGATTTCGTGCTATGGTGTAGGCAATAGAGATGCATATGCATTAAACAGATTCGCGGGTGATTGCTACGGGCTACCCGTTGCCACCTGGTCGCAGAATGGCTGGGTTAGGCGAGTATAAGGATTAGAAAGTGATAGATTCAGACGGTTTCAGGCCCAATGTGGGCATGATTATATGTAACAGCCATAAAAAACTGTTTTGGGGCAGGCGGATAGGACAAAATTCCTGGCAGTTTCCCCAGGGCGGTATTATGGAGAACGAGACTCCTGAGCAGGCTATGTTCCGCGAGCTGGAAGAAGAGGTAGGCCTCAAGCCAGAGCAGGTGGAGATCATGGGTGTGACTGAAGATTGGTTACGCTATCGTCTTCCCAAGCGTTATATGCGCCATAATAGTCAGCCGTTGTGTATAGGGCAGAAGCAGCGCTGGTTTCTGCTCAAGGTACAGTGTGAGGAGAGTGATTTCTGTCTGGATAGCTCTCCCAAGCCAGAGTTTGATCACTGGCGCTGGGTTAAATATTGGCATCCGCTGCGAGAGGTGGTCTTTTTTAAACGTAAAGTATACTCCCAAGCGCTAGAGGAGTTGGCGCCTTATCTGTTTCCAGAAGGTGTGCCTACAAGATCAACTACTAATTATTTAAGACAGAATCGTCGTTAATTATTTGAATCATTATGCTTGAGACCTTACACAGTATTGTTCAGGATGTTAATCGGGCACCGGACCTAGATGCGGCGCTGGAAACTATCGTGCGTCGGGTTAAGTTAGCAGTTAAAGCCGACGTGTGTTCTGTCTACCTAAATGATTTTAAGCGTCGAAGTCATGTGCTTAGAGCAACTGATGGTCTGCACCAAGAGGCTGTGGGCAAGGTTGAGATTCCGCTGCACCGAGGCTTGATAGGCCTGGTATCTGAAAGGGCTGAACCAATCAATATTGATGATGCCCTGCAACACCCGAGATATATGTTTATACAAGAGACTGGAGAGACTCAGTATCACGGTTTTCTTGGGGTGCCCATTATCCAGAATCGCAAGGTTCTGGGGGTGTTGGTGGTGCGTCAGGAAGATGTGCGTCAATTTGACGATAGTGAAGTTACCTTTCTGTTTACTCTGGCGGCCCAACTAGCTGGAGCCATAACCCACGCCAGTTCCAGCGGCGACTTGTGGGAAGAGGATGAAGAGCAGCGGTCTGAGAAGCCATTTTTCCAAGGTATTCCCGGTACCAGTGGTGTCGCCAGCGGTATGGCTGTGGTGGTTTACTCACTTGCGGATTTGGATGCCATACCAAATCGACCGGCTGAGGATCCAAAAGCGGAAGAGGAGGCACTGCTGGCGGCGGTCGCCAAGGTGCGCAGTGACCTGGAGAAGTTGGAAGACAGGCTGGAAGGCATTCTCCCGGATGAAGATAAGGCGCTATTTCAGGCCTGGCTGCTTATGCTGGAGGGTGACTCGCTGGTAAATCCAATTCTGGAACGCATAAGAGAAGGCAACTGGGCCCCGGGTGCTCTACATGGCGTGATCGAAGAGCATGCTCGGGTGTTTGACAGCATGGAGGATAAGTATCTGCGTGAGCGCTCCTCCGACGTGCGTGATCTGGGACGGCGTATATTGATGCACCTACAGCAGGATGCGCCAACTGTTATAGATTATCCTGGGCGCACTATTCTGGTGGGAGAAGATGTAAGCGCGGTACAGCTGGCAGAGGTGCCGCCAGAAAAACTTGCAGGTGTAGTTTCCGCATCTGGCTCTAGTGCTTCCCATGTGGCTATTCTGGCACGTGGTATGGGTATTCCTGCAGTGATGGGTGTGTCTGGGTTGCCAATACACCGCATAGACTGCAAGTCAACTATTGTTGATGGTTATACCGGGCGGGTATTCGTATCTCCCACCCAGGAGTTGGTGGATGAGTACAAGCGCCTGGAACAGGAGGACCGGGATCTATCTGCCGAGTTGGACTCCCTGCGTGGACTGCCAGCGGAGACCACCGATGGAGTTAGGATCCCCATCTATTTGAATACCGGTCTAGTATCAGAGATGAGTTCATTCGGTACCACAGAGTCGGAAGGGGTCGGTCTGTATCGTACCGAGCTGCCATTTTTCGGGCGGGACCGTTTTCCTGGAGAGATATCCCAGTATGAAAACTACAAGGGAATTTTGAGCGCATTTGCGCCGCGCCCAGTAATTCTCCGCACCCTGGATATCGGCGGCGATAAGCCTTTGCCATATTTCCCGGTAGTAGAGTCCAATCCATTCTTGGGGTGGCGTGGGGTTCGTATCTCTTTGGATCATCCAGAAATATTCCTGACCCAGGTAAAGGCGATGTTGCGGGCCGCTGTGGGCCTAAACAATATGCGCATTATGTTGCCCATGATTAGCCGGGTGACAGAGGTAGATGAGCTCAAACTGCTTATCCAGAGAGCCCATGATGAGCTATCTGATGATGGCTTTGCCGTTACCATGCCTGAGATTGGAGTGATGATTGAGGTTCCGGCGGCGGTTTATCAAGCAGAGGAACTGGCGCGAAGGGTCGATTTTATATCTGTTGGTAGTAACGACCTCACCCAATATCTACTAGCTGTTGATAGAAACAATCCGCGTGTGGCTTCTTTGTATGATGATATGCACCCTGCGGTACTGCGGGCCATACAGAGAATTGTGGAGGGGGCTGCAGTGTATAACCGTCCGGTTGGCCTCTGTGGTGAGTTGGCTGGTAACCCATTGGCTGTGCCGCTGCTCATAGGTATGGGAGTGGATAATCTCAGTATGAGTGCCAGCAGCCTGCTTAAAGTTAAGTGGGTAGTGCGTAGTATTAGCCGCAGCCGTGCTAAACAACTGCTGCAGGCTGCATTGATCATGGAAGAGGCAGAGCCGGTGCGTAAGCTAATGGGTACAGCCTTGGATGATATGGGTATGGGAGGACTGGTTCGTCCAGGGAGATAGCGGTTAACTATCTGCTTAATTTACTCCCAGCGAAAACTATAGGCCGCCACCAGCATACAGACTAGGGTCATTACCGCCAGGGTCAGTATATTTCCAGATACATCTATCAGATTAGCTCCATCCAGCATAATTGCGCGAGCAGCATTGTTGAAGTGAGTCAGTGGTAGCAGCAGAGATAGCTTTTGCACCAGAGGTGAAGAGCCATCCAGAGAGAACCAAACACCGGATAAGATCATCATAGGAATTGATATCAGATTCAATAGTCCGTTGGCTGCCTCTTCACTGGACATGCGGGCAGCTATAATAAGCCCCAGGCTGATCAGGCTTAGGGTTCCCGCGATAAGCACTATAAACAGATCAATATAAGAGCCGTACATACGGAAGCCTACTATCATATCGGTGCCGAAATATACCAGTGCTGTTACTAGCAGTATTAGCCAGAGGCGCGATGCAACCTGAGCTGAGAGAAACTCCATTGGAGTTAGTGGGGTGGCGCTTAAACGTTTTAGTACCCCATTCTTGCGATAGCGCACAATGGAGTAGCCCACTCCAAACAGGGAGGCAAACATTATGTTCATGCCAAACACCCCTGGCGCCAACCAATCTACATAGCGGATTGGATCGCCGCTCACCTCCTGCTTTTTCAGGTTTGCACGGTTATCACCGAGTAGTTGTTCCAGTATGTAGCCTTTAGATGATGTCTGATTTACCCAGTATTTGGACTCTTGCAGATCAAGTAGCATATCCAGTTGATGGCGTTCCACTTTGGTTATGGCTGTAGGCAGTTTGTCTATGGTAATAAACTGGATATGCTTTAAGGAGAGTAACTTCTTAAGTTGAGGTGCGGCCTGCTCTTTATCTCCGTACAGTCCTACTTTAAATAGATCAGAGCTATTCGTAGAAAAGGCGAATGCAAAGCCCATTACAATCAATACCGGCATCACAATGTTCCATGATACGGCGGTGCGGTCCCGCATAAACTCCCGGTTGCGGGCAATAAAGGCTGCAATGAAACGTTTTAGACTCATTTTTACATCTATCCTCAGAAGCCAAGCCGGATAGGTTAGAAGAGTATGGCTATTTCGTCTACTATACTATGGATAGTATAGAAATATGGATCGCGTATAAATAAGGTAATTAGTGTAAGGAATTTACAGAATGAATGGGAATGGGAAGCCTAAAATCCTTATTGTTGATGATGAGTCATTCTATCTAGATCTGTTAACAGAGCTGCTTTTTTCCCAATATTCTGTGTCTGTAGCTGAGAATGGGGCCCAGGCAATTGAACTGGCTAGCTCAGGCGAGCCTCCTATGTTGATACTGTTGGATGTGGTCATGCCGCAGATGGATGGCTATGAGGTGTGTAAAAGGTTAAAGGCCGATCCAACAACCCATGATATACCTATCATATTTCTTACAGGCAAGAACGAGTTAGAGGATGAAATGCGTGGGTTGGAACTTGGTGCAGTGGACTATATAGCCAAGCCTATTAGTCCACCTATCTTGTTATCCAGAGTAAGAAACCATCTCGCGTTGTCTCAACAAAGAGTAGCATTGGAGGGTTTGGTGGTTGAAAGGACTAAACAGATAGAGAAGGCAAAGGATGCCGTGACTTTCAGCATGGGGGCATTGGCTGAGGCAAGGGATAATGAGACCGGGTTTCATCTGCAGCGGACCCGTTTGTATGTAAAGATCATTGCAGAAAAATTAAGCCAAACTGCTGAGTACTCCAATAAACTAACGCCAAAAATGGTAGATCTAATAATGCGCGCCGCTCCATTGCACGATATTGGCAAGATAGGAGTTCCAGATAGCGTATTAATGAAAAATGGTAGGCTGACAGAGGAAGAGAACGCCATCATGTCTAAGCATACCCTGCATGGCAAACAGGCTCTGGAAAAGGCAGAAAAGAATATTGGTCCTACTCCATACTTAGAAATAGCCAAACAGATCGCCTATTCTCATCATGAAAAATGGGATGGTTCAGGTTATCCTGAAGGATTGGGCGGAGAGGATATTCCACTTGCAGCTAGAATAATGGCGATTGCTGATGTGTATGATGCATTGATCTCTAAACGTTACTACAAAGAGGCGATGAGCCATCACGAGGCCATCAGCTTAATGGAAAAAAGCCGGGGGACACATTTCGATCCAATTATATTTGATATATTCTTATGCGCTGAGGGTGAACTCAGGGATATAGCAGAGCGCTTTAAAGACCGCGATGTGGATACAGGCACAAGTGAGATTTAGTAACTATAATATGGTGATCTATTATCTGATGAAAAAAATAGCGAGAATAAAATGTCAGTAATAAAGCCAAAAATACTCATTGTAGATGATGAGATATTCTATATCGATTTGCTTACCAATCTTCTAGGAGATGAATATCAGATCGCAGTATCAACGGATGGAGAATCTGCTCTTAGTTATATCAATGAAAACGGTTCGCCAGATTTGGTGTTGCTGGATGTTTTAATGCCAGGCATGGATGGCTATGAGGTGTGTAAAAAGATTAAAGAGTTTTCCAGTACTATTCCCGTTGTTTTTCTAACAGTTAAGGGGGGGGTGGATGACGAAATCCATGGTTTCAATCTTGGTGCTGTGGATTACATCAGTAAACCGTTTAGCCCGCCCATAGTTAAGGCTCGGGTGCGTTCCCATCTAGAGCTTTCCAATCAGAAACATTTGTTGGAGCAGGCTGTGTCTGAACGGACCCAGGAGATAGCACGTGCGCGGGATGTGGCTATACACTGTATGGCCTCTCTGGCAGAAACTCGTGATATAGAAACGGGAAAGCATTTACGCAGAACCCAGGCGTACGTGCGCGTATTAGCCGAGCGGCTGCAAGAACACCCTAGATTTGAATCCTATTTAGATCGCCAGCGTATTGATCTCATATATAATGCTGCACCTATGCATGATATAGGGAAAGTTGGTGTCCCTGATAGAGTTCTGCTCAAGCCAGGGAAGCTAGATGCTGAAGAGTGGGTGGAGATGCGGCGGCATGCAGAACATGGCCTGAGAGCGATAGAAAATGCAGAAAAAGAGCTGGGCAATACTCCACTGTTAGATGTAGCTAAAGCCATTGCCTATAGTCATCATGAACGCTGGGACGGCACAGGCTATCCATTGGGTCTCAAAGGAGATGAGATCCCTGTAAGCGGCAGGCTTATGGCTATTGCCGATGTATATGATGCCTTGATATCAAGGCGGGTTTATAAAGATAGTATTCCGCATGAGGTGGCTGTAGAAATTATTCGCGAAGAGAGGGGTACTCACTTCGACCCTGATATTACCGATGCCTTTTTAGAGTTAGAGCAGGAGTTTAAGCAGATCGCTGCTGAGTTGAAGGATGACTAAGCCCTGAGTTGTCTTCCTGTGAGTTTTAAAAAAAGATCCTCCAGAGTGTGAGAGCGGATCTGTAGCTGCTCCAGCTTGATGTTGTTCTGCATTAGTAGGTTGAGCGTTGCGTTTATATCATCACTTAGAATCTCTACTCGCTCCTTGAAGCGATCTATTTTAATATCATCTGCGAGAGAAAAATCTTCCGGAACATCTGCTGCTGGTAAGGAGAGCACTGAACAGTTGAAGTGTTGTTTAAGTAGTCCTTGCGGGGTGCCTTCTGCTATCACCTTGCCGTAATCCATAATGGCAATTTCATCGCAAAGCTCGTAGGCCTCCTCCATGTAGTGGGTGGTGAGAATAACCGTTTTCTTCTGATCCTTGATGGTGTGTACCAAATCCCAGAAATTGCGACGTGATTGTGGATCCAGGCCGGTGGTTGGCTCATCTAAAAACAGTACCTGAGGATCGTTAATTAGAGATATAGCCAATAGCAGACGTTGCCGTTGGCCACCGGATAGTTGCTTGGGGTTGCGGTCCAGAAACTCGCCCAAGGCACACTGTTCAACTATATCTGCTTGAGGAACGTGGTTTGTATAGAGGTTTTGAAACAGATTCAGCACCTCTTGCACGGTAATGTAATCTTGCAGGGCAGTGCTCTGAAACATTATTCCGGCCTCTTCTCGGAACCTCTCTCCCAGGGGTTGTCCCTTGTACAGAATATCGCCAGAGCTGGCAGTTATGATGCCCTCCATCATCTCTACGGTGGTTGTTTTACCAGCACCGTTTGGACCTAATAGGCCAAAACAACTCCCTTGCGGGATGGACAGATTCACCCCATCCACGGCTTTTACCTCACCGTACTGCTTTTTTAGCCGTTTGGTTTCTAATAACAGAGACATATAAATAATCCGAAAAACTGCCAATCCAGATATCTTAACCTAATATTGGCCGTTTTGGGTCTGACAGCTCTAGATTAGGGTTTAGCCAGGGAGTGTTACCAGCCGCCGCCACCGCCACCGCCGCCACCACCCCCGGAAAATCCACCACCACTGCTACCAGACGATGATCCAGGGGCCGTGGATGAAGAGGATACGGCAGAGCTCATGGCACTGCCCATAGAGCTGGTAAATGAACTCAAACTGTTATGGTTCCAGCTAGTGCCACGATACCATCCTGGTTGGTAGTGATCCTCTCCCACCATGGCTCTGCTTAGAACCTCACTAAATCTCTCCCCCCACTTTTGCTCTACGCCTAGAGCTATGGCGTAAGGGAGGTACTGTTCAAACAGCTCTGGGGTTTTTTCTGGTGGGTGTTTGAAATTTAATTCATCTTTTTCAGCAACAGAGAGATAGAGTTTGAAGCCTTCAATGCGGTCCAGCAGTTTGCGCCCGGTTAGAGTTGGAGCTTTCAGCCATTGATAGAACAGTATGTTGATTGCAACTGTGCTGAGCAGGGCAATAGCATATATAGCCGATACCTGGGTGATTAGAACTATTAGGCCGCCAATTTCACCACCGACAAATGGAATGGAGAACAGGGTAATGAAAATCGCTTCGCCTTTGCTTTTTCCTCTCCAGGCGGTAATGACCGCTGAAACTAATACAAATACCCCTATACTCCAGAAGCCAAGCCATATCGATGTGAACGTAGCTGTTGCCATCATATCAAGATCGGGTAACAGCAGAATCACTGCAGCCAATGTTAGTATGCTCCAGATGACGCCAGGAATCAGATAGCCGCCATTGGTAATAAAGTAATTTTTTTCATAGTCAGCCTTGAGCGCACGCTTATGTGCCTTGATGGCCTTTGCGATTTTGGTGTGATTTCTCTTTTTTAAATCTACCTCAGTCTTTCCATTACCGAACAGAGCTTTGGCAATTGCGCCCTCACCAGGGGCTAATTTAACTTCTGGGTTTTCAGTTTTGCGCAGGGTGAAAGTGTTTGTACTGGACTCTTCAATTTCAAGATAACCCATTACTGCCATATTGATAATGGCGACAGAGAATGTCTTATCATCGTAGCCCATGTTTGCAATGAAACGCATAGAAGCTGGTGAGTAGCCAGGGTCAGGTTTGTACAGGGGGATGATGGGACCGGTATCCGGGTCGCGTCCCACCTTGAGCCACACCAGAATGTAATAAATTAGTAGCAGTACTAGACCGCCAGCACCTATGAGAGAGAAGCTGTTATCCCGCAGAAACCAACTGAGACGTTCCTCTTTTGTTGGCTCAGTTACATAGCCTTTAGGCCAGTTAACCACAATGGTTAGGCCTTCATGACTACCCAAACCCTCAGAGGTTTCAAACCATGCCGATCCGTCGTATTCCACATGAGACGTGTAGTTCTGTCCCTTGGAGCCCTGTGGCCCGGTGTATCCAGTAAGTTGAATCTGATCTGGGGAGAATGTGTCAGGAAGATTTACTATGGCCGAGGCCTTATCTATAGGGAAGTCCCAGCCGTTACCGGTTACGTTCCAGTAGAGTTCATCGAACTCTGGAAAAAAACCGATCTGGCGTTTGGTTTTATAGATTATGGAGTAGGCATGCTCGCCTGGCTCAATGAAACTGTCTCTGCTGCCTATATAGATACGAATGCCGTTGCTTAGCTGTTTGGTGTGATACGACTCACTTGTACCGTTCCTTGTTACCTCCACCAGTTCAAACAGTACCTGATAGTTGTTATTTAGGTGGTCACGATATTTTGTTGGAAAGTCCCGATAGATGCCGCGTTTGATCTGCTCTCCTTCCGCACGTACCCGAATATGCTCCTCCACCAGCACAGAACCATCTGCTTCAATGGTTATGTCGCTGTGGTAGCTTAGAATGCGCTCGTCGGCCTGAGAGAGAGTGCTAACAACTAGCAGCAGAATAACGCCAAATAAAGATCGAAGTTGCTTGCTCATATGGATAGATCTGGTGGTGTTGCTTCGGTAGCGCTCTCAAGTTCAAAGAACTCAGCGCGTTTAAAGCTAAATATGTTGGCTACCAGCATATCTGGGAAAGAGTCTATACGCACATTCAGCTGTTGTACTGCTCCGTTATAGTAGCGACGGGCAAACTGGATGTGATTTTCCACATCCGTCAGTTGGTGTAGCAGTTGTAGATACTGCGCGTCTGCCTTGAGATCAGGGTAGGCTTCAGCCACTGCAATCAAACCCTTTATCTTAATAGTAAGCTCACTCTCAAGTCCGGATTTTTCTGCTGGGTTATTTTGCGCCTCTGAATCAGTACGTACCCTAGTGATATCATCCAGCAGTGAACGCTCATAACTGGCGTAGGCCTGAACAGCAGTAACCAGCTTAGGAATGAGATCAGAGCGACGCTTCAGTTGTACATTTATATCGCTCCATGCTGCAAGTACGCGGTTTTTATAGCGCACCAGGCGATTATAGCTATACACTGCCCAGATCAATGGCAGTAGCAGTGGCGCTATCCAGGCAAGAGTGTCGATCATGGTTTTTCCGTAATATGCTACAGGAGTTTATTGCTTTATTAATCCAACTTCCCGGTAGTATTTTATAGCACCTGGGTGTAGTGGCGCAGAGTTGCCCAACAGCATATCCTCTTTCTTTAGATGCTCAAGAGCCGGGTGCAGTTTACGAAAGGCAGCAAAGTTATCGAATACTGTCTTTACCAACTGATATACCACCTCATCTTTAACATCCGCGCTGGTGACAAGGGTAGCCTTTACGCCGAAGGTGGGGGTGTCCTTATCAGTTCCTCGGTACATGCCTCCAGGTATGCTGGCTGGAGCATAGTACGTGTTATCGGCAATAAGTTTATCAATGATGGGTCCAGCCACTGGCACCAGCACGGTGTCACATGAGGTGGAGGCCTCCTTGATGGAGGCGTTGGGATGTCCCACCGTGTAGGTGATGGCGTCAATCTTGTTGTCACACAAGGCGCGGGATTGTTCTGATGCTTTAAGCTCAGAGGCCAGAGCGAAGTCATCCTTAGTCCAGCCGTTTTTTTGCATAAGGACATCCATATTGCCACGCTGGCCGGAACCAGGGTTGCCGATATTGACCCGCTTGCCTTTTAGGTCGTCGAAGCTTTTAATACCGCTATCCAATCGTGCCATCAGAGTAAATGGTTCGCTATGGATGGAGAATACTGCGCGCAGTTTCTTATTGGCTCCCTTATCTTTGAACTTGGATGTGCCGTTGTAGGCGTGATACTGCCAGTCGGACTGGACTACGCCAAAATCCAGTTCGCCGCTCTGGATTACATTCAGGTTGAAGATAGAGCCGCCAGTTGATTCCACAGAACAGCGAATATGGTGTTCCTTCCGTCCCTTGTTCATCAACCGGCAAATGGCTCCGCCAGTAGGGTAGTAGACTCCCGTGAGACCACCGGTGCCGATGTTGGTAAAGGTTGTAACTCCAGCCCACGATGGGATGGTAAGCAGTATGCCGCTAACTATTGAAACAGCCCTTATCTTATTCATCTGTTACTCCTTGATTAGAACTATTCTTTCTTGTCCGATATTACCGAGCCTATCTGTTGGCCCATCTGCAGTTTTGCATTCGGCTGTAGTTCTGTAGCTAGTTCAACAGCATCTT
Source organism: Sedimenticolaceae bacterium (assembly GCA_050291725.1). GTDB lineage: Bacteria > Pseudomonadota > Gammaproteobacteria > Chromatiales > Chromatiaceae > JAAGZL01. The sequence continues at coordinate 16,617 of JBNKKH010000021.1, read as the reverse complement.
TGCCAAAAAGTAGAATAACCGTTGATCCCATATTGAAGCGTCCCATCTCCTGGCCACGTTGTAGCTTAATTGCAGCCGTAGATTTGCGGCCATACTCCCAACTTGTTGCGCGGTGTGATTTTGGAGTTACCGTGCCGGCCCAGACCGTATCCATGCTGGAGACAAAGATGGCGCCAACCATAATAACTGCTACTGGTCCTGCATCTGTATCGAACAGGTTCACAATTCTCTCATTCCGGCTGAATAGACGCGGGATATTCTGTGTGGTGGAGGGGTTAACACTAAACAGTCTGCCAGGAACGTGAGTCATCTTTTTTAGGGTGCCAGTTATTGGCATGTGGATGCGGTGATAGTCTCTGGGAGATAGATAGATAGTAGCAAAGCTGCCATCAGCAAACATGGCTGCTGTTTTTGGATCGCCACCTACCAACTCGCTTAGGGAGAAGTCATGGCCCTTGGCTTGGAATATTCGTCCTTGTCTAATATCTCCAGTCTGACTAACTGTCCCATCTACAGGAGACACCAGGGCGTTTGTAGCTTCAGCTATGGGTCTAGCCTCCGGTTGCAGGCTTCGAGTGAAAAAGTGGTTGAAGCTACGATAATCGCTAGGTTGTTGGTATATCGCCTGGTGCATATCAACGTTATAGATGTTGATTATGTTTTTAATGATTAGGTCTTTTAAAGGCTTCCACTCACTGCGGGTGATTAAATACATACCTCGGGATAGCAGGTGATGTGGCAGCAGGTATTGGATTACTGAAAATAGCTTCCCGCTAAGGGAGTTGTCAGCTTGCGCTGCGGTTTGGTTGTTAGCGTCATTCATATTTGTTGTGGTTCCGTTGTTATCGACTTTTATTCTACCCTAACTATCGTTGGCGTCCACAACTAGGCTTGCTGGTTGAAGCAGTATAAATTCAGGGTGGCACACTATTGTGTACCACCCCGAATAAAGCTATTTGATTTTGGTTTCTCCTGATTCAGTTTCTCCCTTGTTATCAACCCAGGTTATCTTTATTGATTCGCCCTTTTTGCCCTTGAATTTAAAAGATATATAGGGGTTTGCAGATACGCCACCACTCAGTAGCGCGGAAAAACAGGTTTTACCTGCAGATTCTGCAGTTACCTCTTTAATGAAGTGTGCTGGAATGGGTTCACCAGTTTTTTTGTCTTTTCTGGCTCCGTTTTCCATCGGGTGATGCATTATTACCTTAACCAGAGTTTGATCGTTTATGTGTTTAGCGCTAATCCTGATGCCTGATTTGTTCGCTGCCATTACTAGTTACCTCTTACTATTCTGTTGCCTGTTCGCAGTGCGAGTAGGTGAATTTCTTTAGCCTAATTGCTGGAGTATCATCCACATCCGCCAACGGTTACCTTTACCTCAGATTGTGCGGTGTACATTTTGCCGTCAGCCTTAACTACAGCAACAACATCACCACTTTTCCCCATCTTAATCCTGGTGGCGGTATAAGCAGCAGCACCTTCTCCCATCTTGAAGTTGGCGATCAGCGGTAGCGGGTTATTAATGGCTATTATGGTTATGGAATCAACTTTAGGTAAACCGGTTTCCACCGCGACGGAAACCACTGCGCCATCTTCCGCAATTTCGGGCACAGTCAGTTTTACTTCAGCACTAGCTTCAGTTGCATCAGAGCCTAACAACGCAGTTAAGGCATCAGACATGTTTTTAGCTTTGAAAGCCTTTTCAGGCCAGGCAGCAAGTACAGCTGTTGGTGTTAGTAGTCCGGCTCCCACCAGCATACCCATGGCCCCAGCGGCCATTGACTGCTGTAAAAAGAGTCTACGCTTCATATCTACATTCATCTGTTATATCTCCTCTGTCGGCAGCAGGATAACTCCTGTTATTGCCTCGTTATCGCTCTGCGGCGACTCAATTATTGTTTAAATATCGCTCTACCTATATATGAGTGGTTATCTACTCAGGATTAATAACGATTCTACAACCATATTATAAGCAACGAACAAACTAATAAAGCCAATAAGCACTTATTATGTATATGGTTTATTGGTAATTATTTAGTATTTGCCAAATAAAACAGCATGTTATGTAAAAAGTGGTTCAATATTCTGTTAACAAACTGTAAAAGTGTGTACACACTGCTGTAACACAAATCGGTTGAAATGACGCCAACTCAAGGTAGGAGCTAAGTTATGGCAGCGTCATTAAAATATAGAAGTATCTTCTTATCAGATATCCACCTTGGCCTTCGTGACTCCCGAGCAGACTACCTAATAGATTTTCTTCAACACACCGAATCAGACTACCTCTATCTGGTGGGAGACATTATCGATTTCTGGAAGCTGAGGAAAGGTGGTCGCTGGACATCCACCCAGGCAAACGTGCTCAAAATGATAATCGACAAGGCAGAGAGTGGGACCAAGGTTATCTATGTACCTGGTAATCACGATGAACTGGTCAAGGAGTACCATCAGACCAGTTTTGGTGGCATAGATATTCGCTTAGAGGCCATTCATACCACAGAAGATGGACGTAAGCTTCTGGTGCTGCATGGCGATGAGTTTGATTGTGTTGTTATGAATAATCGCTGGTTGGCCCATCTGGGGAGCGAAGCATATGACTTTCTACTATGGATGAATAGATCTCTAAACTCCATCCGTGGCCGCCTGGGTCTGCGTTACTGGTCTCTGGCCAAGTATCTCAAACAGAGAGTTAAAGATGCAGTCAGCTACATAAGCAGCTACCAGGATGCGGTAGTAAGAATGGCCAAGGAGAAAGGGGTTGATGGGGTGGTGTGTGGACATATCCATCATGCAACTATTACCAAATATGCTGATCTGGAATACATCAACTGCGGTGACTGGGTAGAGAGTTGTACCGCAATTGCCGAAACCGAAACCGGGGAGTTCAAACTGATTCACTGGGTTGAAGACTCTTTCCAACTATTAAACCAGGATGAGGTTGAAGAGCTTAATGCGTATTCTGATAGTAACAGACGCTTGGTATCCGCAGGTTAATGGCGTAGTTCGCACCCTAAGTACCACAATAACAATTTTGCGCTCCAGAGGGCATGTGGTTGAGATGCTGGAGCCATCCCTATTCCACTCTATCCCCATGCCTGGATACCATGAAATACGACTTGCCTTAACAACTAAATCTAAGGTTAAGCGTCATATAACGGAATTTGCCCCTGATGTAATTCACATCGCAACCGAAGGTCCGCTCGGTTTTTGGGCGCGTCTCTGTTGTTCTGCAAATAATTGGAACTTTACTACCGCCTATCACACTCAGTTTCCGGAATACCTACGGCTGAGACTGCCCATACCTTTGGCCTTGCCATATAAATTTTTAAATTGGTTTCACTCAGGTGCAGTCCGCACTATGGTTGCTACAGACTCCATGCGAGAACTGTTACATTCCCGTGGCTTCAAAAATCTGGTGCACTGGTCTCGTGGGGTGAATTTGGAGCTGTTCAAGCCAGATGCAAACAGAGTAAAGATTAAACAGGAACCAATCCTGGTATATGTGGGAAGAGTTGCAGTCGAGAAGAACATTGAAGATTTTTTGACTCTGGATGTTAAGGGCGAAAAACATATAGTAGGTGATGGGCCCGAACTGCAAGATCTTAAATCACGCTACCCGCAAGCGGTGTTTCACGGCTTTCATTCAGGGCAGAATCTAGTAGATAGAGTAGCCGCAGCCGATGTAATGGTATTTCCCAGCCGTACTGACACCTTCGGTCTAGTTCTAATCGAGGCTATGGCCTGTGGCGTACCAGTTGCTGCCTACCCGGTTCCTGGTCCGGTAGATCTGATCATAAATGGAAGTAACGGCTGGATTGATGAAGATCTCTGTGTGGCAGTCAAGAATGCACTTAGAGTGAAAGCGGAAAGCTGTCGCCAATTTGCCGAAGGCTTCTCCTGGGATTATTCCGTTGATCAATTTCTCTCTAATATCACACCATCCAACTTTTCTGGGGAGTCGGCAGCGGAAGAAGATGTTGAGGCTGCTTGAGTGGTGATTATTATATAAATCAATGCATGCAAAGCCCGCATATGCAAAAATATGTGGCATGGCAGTAAAAGCACTCAAAATCCAGGATCTACGCAAGAGCTACTCCAAAGGTCCTGAGGCACTACGCGGCATCGATCTGGAGGTAGAAGAGGGCGATTTCTTCGCTCTCTTAGGGCCAAACGGTGCAGGTAAATCTACAGCAATAGGCATCATCAGCTCCTTGGTCAACAAGAGTTTCGGCAAGGTAGAGGTGTTTGGGTATGACCTGGACCAGGAGCCGGAGGCGGTTAAGTCATGCATCGGGCTGGTGCCGCAGGAGTTTAACTTCAATATGTTCCTGCCGGCGGAAGAGGTGGTGATCAACCAGGCCGGCTATTACGGCATCCCCAAGGCCCAGGCGCGACAGAACGCAGAAAAGAGCCTGAAACAGCTCGATCTCTGGTCCAAGCGTAGGGTTATGGCGCGGGAACTATCCGGCGGTATGAAGCGCCGCTTGATGATTGCACGCGCCCTGGTAAATAGACCAAAGTTGCTGATCCTGGACGAACCTACGGCCGGAGTGGATATTGAGATAAGACGCTCTATGTGGGATTTTTTGCAGGAGCTGAATAATAACGGCACCACCATTATCCTTACCACCCACTATCTGGAAGAGGCAGAGAACCTCTGTCGCAATATAGCCATCATCAACCACGGTTCGATTGAGGAACACAGTGGGATGGGGGAGCTGCTATACAAGCTGCAAACCGAGACCTTTGTGCTGAATCTCAAAAATAGTCTTGAGCAAGCACCGAGCATAGATGGTTTCGACATTAGCTTGAGAGATAGTTGTACCCTGGAGGTGGCAGTGGAGCGTGAGCGTGGTATCAACGCACTGTTCACCGGCTTGTCACAACAGAATATCGAGGTGCTAAGTCTGCGCAACAAACAGAATCGTCTGGAGCAGCTATTTATAGATATGTTGCAAGCAAGCCGTAACGGAGATGAGGCATGAGTAAATACTTCCGTTACTGGATCGCCTTCCGTACCATCATCGAAAAAGAGGTGGTGCGCTTCATGCGTATCTGGGTCCAGACCATTCTACCGGCGACCATAACCACTACACTCTATTTCATTATCTTTGGTACTCTGATTGGAGAGAGAATCGGGGAGATGGATGGCCACAACTACATCGACTTTATTGTGCCAGGTCTAATCTTGATGTCGGTAATCACCAACTCCTATGCCAATGTGGTCTCTTCCTTCTTTAGCAGTAAGATGCAGCGCCATATCGAAGAGCTGTTAATCTCTCCGGTGCCGAACTGGATGATTATCGTCGGCTATGTGGGGGGAGGGGTTGCGCGCGGCATCATAGTGGGGATTGCGGTCACTCTGGTTTCGCTCTTCTTTACCGATCTGGTCATACATAGTTACAGTATAAGCTTCGTGGTACTGATACTAACCTCCATACTGTTTGCCCTGGCCGGACTTATCAACGCCGTCTTCGCCAAGACCTTTGATGATATCTCCATCGTTCCCACCTTTGTACTTACACCGCTCACCTATCTCGGTGGTGTGTTCTACTCTATAAAGATGTTGCCAGAGTTTTGGCAACAGGTATCCCTGGCGAACCCGATTATGTACATGGTGAATGCGTTTCGTTATGGCTTGCTGGGCGCTTCGGATATTCCAATAGGGACGGCCCTGGTCATCATCCTGTTATTTATTATTGCGCTTGGGGCAGGCTGCCACTATTTGCTGTCACGTGGGGTGGGGATTAAGGATTAAAATAATGGACGTATCTTTTTCAAAGGAAGAAGATAGCTACATCACCTGCTGTTACACCGACATCGGTTGGGAGTGAAAGGAGCATCTACTGTGGTAAAACGTAAGACATCAAGTAGGAAGAAGTCAACTCCGGCTGTCGATAAGACCACCAAGTCGGCAGATACCGCCACCTTCCCGGTCGTAGGTATCGGCGCCTCAGCCGGCGGACTGGAGGCATTCGAAGAGTTCTTTTGCAACATGCCGCCCGACAGCGGGTTGTCCTTTGTGCTGGTGCCCCACCTCGATCCAGAGCACGCTAGCCTTCTTTGCGAGATCCTGCAACGCAACACTACCATGCCGGTGGTCGAGGCTATGGACCAGATGCTAGTGAAGCCAGACCATGTGTATATAATTCCACCAAACCGAGATATGTCCATATTCCACGGCGCGCTACAGCTTTCAACGCCCGAGATGCCCCACGGCCAGCGCATGCCTATCGATACATTCCTGCGTTCGCTGGCCGAGGATCAGGCAGAGCACGCCATCGGCATCATCCTATCCGGAACCGGCACCGATGGTACCCTGGGTCTAAGAGACATTATCGGCGTTGGTGGCGTCACCCTGGTGCAGGCTCCGGCCACCGCGAAGTACGATGGCATGCCGGCCAGCGCCGTTCAGGCCGGTTACGCCACCCAGGTCATGCCTGTGGAGGAGATACCTGCGGCGCTGCTTGCCGGGGTGCGCAAACTTCCCGTTGGGACGGTAGTCTCTTCGTTGTCTGAAAAACCAGCGCAAATAGGTGACATGAATCGGCTACTGATGCTGATTCGTACCGCTACCGGCCATGACTTTTCGCTTTACAAGAAGAACACTATCAGCCGCCGTATTGAGCGGCGCATGGATCAGCACAACCTTTCTGACCTGAAAGAGTATATCCGCTACCTCAAGGAGCATCCGGCCGAGATGCCGATTCTCTTCAAAGAACTGCTGATTAACGTTACCAGTTTCTTTCGCGACCCGGAGGCCTTCGTCGTGCTGAAGGATGAGGTTCTGCCACAACTGCTGGTGGACAAACCCTCTGACTATGTCTTTCGCGTCTGGGTAGCCGGCGGCGCTACTGGCGAGGAGGCCTACTCCATCGCGATCCTGCTGCGTGAGTTTATGGATGAGAACCACCGTGAGTTTAAGGTCCAACTCTATAGTACCGACCTTTCCGCAGAGGCTATCGATATCGCGCGCACTGGCCTTTACCCGCCCAACATCGCGTCCGATGTGACGCCGGAGCGCCTGCGCCGCTTCTTTATCAAGGGAGATGATGGCTACCAGGTCAAAAAAGAGATACGCGAGATGGTGGTGTTTGCCACCCAGAACGTTATCAAGGACCCGCCCTTCACCAAACTAGATCTGCTCAGTTGCCGCAACCTGATGATCTACCTGGAGCCGGAACTGCAACTCCGCCTGATCCATGCATTCCATTACGCCCTGAATCCAGATGGTGTGCTGTTGCTGTCATCTTCAGAGAGTATCGGTAACAATCCGGAGCTGTTTATGGCTATCAATCGCAAGTGGAAGCTCTATCGTGCCGTCGGCTCAACGTCTGCAAACCGGGCGGTACTGGCTGGTGGTCAGACATGGACGGTGAGAGGTGTTGATAATATCAAGGAGGAAATTGCGCACAATCCCAAGGATGACAATATTGCCGAGATCACCCGGCAAGCTCTTGTCCGGCACTGTGCGCCAGCGGCGGTTCTCACCGACCTCAAGGGCAATATCTTGTTTGTACATGGCGACACTGGACGCTATTTGCGCCCGGCCCCAGGCCAGGCCAATCTCAACGTGGTGAATATGGCACGCGAATTCCTACAACTGGAACTGCGTTCCTCTATGGCCGCCGCCAGCAAGGGAGAAAAGCCCCAGGCGCGCGATACTTGCATCAGTTATCAGGACGAGAATCAGGCGGTGCATCTCTCCGTGCGGCCGATAAAAGATCCGGATGGCAACCAGAGTCTGTTGCTGGTGATATTTCAGGACGTGGCCTGCCATTTGCCAGCGAGTTCCCGCGACAAAGGGGTGGACGGATCTAGTAGCGACCAGAGAGTCGAATCTCTGGAGCGCGACTTGCTCAATACGCGGGAGACTCTGCAAGCATCCATCGAGGAGGAGCAGGCTGCGAATGAGGAGCTCAAGTCGGCTAACGAGGAGTTGCAGTCGACCAACGAGGAGATGCAGTCGACCAATGAAGAGTTGGAGACCTCTAGAGAGGAGCTGCAATCGGTCAACGAAGAGCTGATTACCGTCAACGCCGAACTGCAAGCCAAGATTGAACAACTGTCTGACATGCAGAATGACATGAAAAATCTTCTCGACAACTTCAGCGTCGGTACCATCTTTCTGGACGAACATATGCATATCCGCCGCTTCACGCGTGAGGCGCTGCATATATATCGTCTGGTGGCGTCTGACGTCGGTCGGCCATTGTCCGACATCAAGTCAGATTTTGAAGACGATGATCTGCTGGTCGAGGCTCAAACAGTGCTCAATACTTTGGTGCCCAGCGAGCAGGAACTGCGCGCCGCCAGCGGGGCCTGGTATCTGGTGCGCATCCAGCCCTATCGCACGTTGGACAACGTCATTGCCGGTGTCGTGATCTCCTTCACCGACATCAGTCAGCGCGTCAAGGCGGAAGTGGAAATACGAGATGCACTAATGTTGGCAGAGAATATAGTCAATACTGTGCATGAACCACTTCTGGTGCTGGACTCGGAGATGACGGTGGTTTCTGCCAGCCGTTCCTTCTTCAGTTACTTCAAGACCGCGCCGCAGGAGACGGTAGGCAAAAGCATCTTCGCCTTGGGCAATGGTCAGTGGGATATTAGGGCGTTGCGGGAACTTCTGGAGACCGTTTTGCCGCGCGATACGAGCTTTGACGGCTTCATCGTAGAGCATGACTTTCCTGAGATCGGGCGCCGCAAGTTGCTGCTAAATGCTCGTCGCATCGAAGACGAAGCAAGCAATCATCCGTTGATTCTGCTAGCTATACGGGTGGTGGTGGGTTCGGATTGAGTTGTGGTTTTACTTGGCATAATGGCTAGTGTGACCCATACTGCAAAGAGGATACGTACTTAATCGTAAGATCGCGGAGAACCTTATGGCCAGGAAGGCGGTTCCTACCCCAAAAGAGTTGCGGGAGGAGGCCGAAGCCAAATTGGCCCAGGCCGTGCAGGATATTGCATCAGAGCAATCGGCGGCCGAGTTGCTGCATGAACTCCGGGTTCATAAGATCGAGCTGGAGATGCAGAATGATGCCTTGCGTAAGTCTCAGGTTGCCCTGGAAGAGTCACGCGACCGCTTCGTCGATCTCTACGAGTTCGCCCCGGTTGGCTATCTGACGCTCGATTCCAGTGGCTTGATTACCGAAATAAACCTCAGGGGAGCAGTACTACTGGGACGGGAGAGGAAGTCTCTGCTTGGTACTCGCTTTGTTCGCTGTGTTGTGGATGCGGATCGTGATGTTTGGCACCGCTTTTTTATCGACGCCAAATTCGGGCGTGATCGCTCAACTCTGGATCTAGCAATGCTGCGTGGTGACGGTACCGAATTTTATGCCCGGGCCGAGTGTGTGGGGACCGGACTGTCTATGGCTCGGGTTGTTCTGTCTGACATCACTGAGCAAAAGCGTGCTGAGGATGAAATCCACCGCCTTGCCTTTTACGACCCTCTCACATGCCTACCCAACCGCCGTCTGCTGCAGGATCGTCTTGGCCAAGCGCTGACCGGCAGCCGACGCAGCCGTCGCTACGGAGCGCTGCTGTTCCTGGATTTGGACGATTTCAAGAAACTCAACGATACCCGTGGTCATGATGCCGGCGATCGGTTGCTGATTGAAGTGGCGCGACGAATTCTAGCTAGTCTGCGTGCGGGGGATACGGTCTCCCGGGTGGGTGGTGATGAGTTCCTGGTGATGCTAGAGGGTTTGAGTTCCGATTCTAAGTATGCGGCATTCCAGACACGCGAAGTTGGAGAGAAGATTCGCGAGGCCTTGAACAAGCCATACCTTCTGGCTGACGGCGAATTCTATTGCTCGGCCAGTCTGGGAGCTACACTGTTTTTCGGAGATAATGAATCGGTTGAAACGATGCTTAAGCATGCCGACTTGGCCATGTATAAGGCCAAGAACGCTGGGTGCAACACGTTGCGTTTCTTTGATCCTGCCATGCAGGTTGCACTTGACGAACGTAGCGCGCTGGAGAATGCCCTGCGCTTGGCCATAGATGCCCAGCAACTGCATCTCCAGTATCAGCCTCAGGTTGATTATGATGGTAACATCGTTGGTGCCGAGGCGTTGCTACGCTGGATGCATCCTGAACGCGGGATGGTGCCACCGTCTGAGTTTATCCCGCTGGCAGAAGATACCGGTCTGATTCTGCCTATTGGTCATTGGGTGTTGGAAGCCGCTTGTAAGCAGATCAAGGTCTGGTCGTCGTTGCCGGCTGCCAACTCTTTTCCTCTTGCAGTTAATGTCAGTGCGCACCAGTTTCTACAACCGGGCTTCGTATCCGAGGTAGCGGAAGTGTTATCGCAGACGGGGGCCGATCCGCAGCGTCTCAAGCTTGAGATAACAGAGAGCATGGTGCTGCACGATGTTGGTGAAATCTCTGAAAAGATGATAGCCTTGAAAAAGCTGGGTGTCAGATTTGCTGTGGACGACTTCGGTACCGGATATTCCTCCCTCTCCTATCTGACCGGCTTGCCGCTGGACCAGCTCAAGATCGACCGCTCATTTGTACTTAACCTGCTAAACAGCCGGAAAGATGCGATCATCGCCCAGACTATCATCACCATGTCCAAGAGCCTTGGTCTGCATGTGATTGCAGAGGGTGTAGAGAGCGAGGCGCAGAGTGAGTTTCTCCATTACCACGGTTGTACGACGTATCAGGGCTACCTGTTCAGTAAGCCGCTGCCGTTGGATAAGTTTGATTAGCTAATGATGTGCGATCCTAATGATCGGTTTCCTTCTGTTCGCGCTGGTAAGACTAAAGCAATTCAGTAGGGAGAAGGAGAGGGAACCCGCGCAGAAATCGCTCGAAAAATGAGACGCAGATAAACATTACACCACCGTCCTCCTACTCTATCGCGCAACACCCTCTTCGCCCCATCGGGGAGAAGGGTTGGGGATGAGGGGGTATTCCGCAGCTTGATCGTACATGTGGGAGCCCAGCCCTCTGGGCTATAACTATGATCATAGTTATAGATCGGTAATTAGTTTCTCAGCCCTTAACCACCTAGGTCTTTTACTCGTACACACTCCTCGACTTGCCCTTCGGGTACCCTCGTTCCTCACCGCTCCAGGGGCTCCAGCGAAGGGTGAGCAATGACCGTTGGTCCAGAAGTCCAACGCAGAATTGCGAACGCCTCGCATGGATGCGAGGCTGGATCGGTGCGCCAGGGAAGGCTTTTACCACAAACGTCCCTGGTAATTCATACAGCGCCCCTACGGGCCTGATCCTGTATCGGTTCCGGTACTCGGCTGCGTCGAAGGAGGCTAGGGGTACGATAACGTATTGAGTGAGTATTAATTGGGGTCTGCCTCCAATTATTTTCCAAATAAACGCGAATTACTGCAAAAGTACGCAAATATATCCATGTCATCCCGCGGCTTGACCGCGGGATCCAGTAATCTCGTGGTATAAATCATTCCACTTAGGATTGCTCTTCTCAATAAGGTCAATCTTCCACTTGCGTTGCCACTCTTTAAGGCGTTTTTCTCTTTGTATTGCTGATTCCGCAGAGAAATGTTTCTCGTAATAAACCAACGTATGTGCGCCGTACCTCTTGGTGAATCCCTCAGCGAGGTTATTTTTGTGCTGGTAAACGCGTTTTACTAAGTTTGAGGTAACACCAACGTACAAAGTACCGTTCTTTTTGCTAGCCATGATATATACGTAGAAATCCTTTTCCATAGTGTTGTTCCTTCCTGGATCTCGCGGTCAAGCCGCGGGATGACGTCATTTATATCTCTTGTTCATGCATGTTTGTTTGTCTCTCTTATACCGTATTGTTTTCTTGCTTCGATCAAATACCCAAATTCTACGGAATTGGGAAGTGGTGAGTAAGTCTGCAGCATTGTCAGCGGCTGCCATCCATACTTCATCTGGAGGCAATACATCTATATCAATATGAGCGAGTAACTCAATAGGATAATTACAACTATAAACATTCATGAGTTTTTTGCGAATCGCAGGAGCTGTAGGGTCTCCAAGCCATCCGACGGAATCTACGTCAAATATTGGTCCTTGGAATATGCCGCGACTAATTCTCACTTCTTTCAATATATGTGGGAATTTTATTGGATTACTTAGTGCGGTGCCTTCAAAGTTGTCCGGAAGCTTAATAAGTTCACGTAATATTTCCCTAGTAAATTTAGCTATTTTTCTTTGTGTTACATTTTTTACATACACAAAATGCAGAAGAGCATTATTATATTTTTCCTGAAGCTTGGTTTTTTCGGAATCATTCAAGATATCGTGCCATGTTTCATAAAGATGACACTTAGTCCAGCATGCTGAGCTTGTCCACGCCATAAACTCTCTATCAATTAACTCGGTTAACTCAAACCCTACAATTCCTTCTCCAGATATTTCGCAAGTAATATCTGGCTCAGGTGGTTTTCGGTTCGCAATAGAATTCAGATAAATCGGTAATCCAGAGATTGATGCAAAATCTAGAAAATACTCTTCTCCTTTTCAGCTTGGTTCATGTCTTACATGTCCTATAGGAGTGAATATACGAACTGTCATCCCGCGGCTTGACCGCGGGATCCAGGAGAATATGGCACAAGAGACAAACTAAACCGCAAGCCTCATTCCCATCCTAACCCCACTCCCATCAGAAAGATTCTCAGCCACCGCCTGCCCTCCATGAAACTCACATATGAGTCGTACCAGATAAAGCCCAAGTCCAAGATGGGGATCATCTCCTTTGCTGGTGCGCACCGATACCATGGATTGAAACAGCTCCTGCTCCATGCCTGCGGGTAGGGTGGGGCCATGGTTAATGACGCTTAGGTTGATTTGGTTATGGTCTATCTTGGTCAGTTCAAATCTTATGGCGGTGTCTGGGGTGTAGAAATCTATGGCGTTGTTTACCAGTTTGTCCAGGGCCTGGCTTATTAGATCAGGTGCGCCATTGATGCTGATCTCTTCGTCGGGAATATCTGCTTCGAATGAAATATCCGGGAAAGCGGCGCGGTAGCTTTCCAGCGTAATCTGCAAAAAGCCGGCAAGGTTAAACTGTTCCAGCTCGGTCTGTTGTAGAAGCTGTTCCAGTCTGGTTGCCTCGCGCATGCGATGCAGGATCTTGTTTAGACGTTCGGTGCCGTCTTGAGCGCGCTGGATATAGCGGTGGTGCTCTTCCGTTGATGGGTCTGTCTCCAGATTCTCTAGAGACGATTTGATCACTGTGATCGGTGTCTGTATCTCGTGGGCCAGACGTGACGCCATGGCCTCGAGATAGCGGTTATATTCTGTTAGACGGTTGAGCACTCCAGCAAAGCTGCGGTCCAGGTCTCCTATCTCATCTTTAGAGCGTGTCTGTTTCATCTGGCCGATGATACGTCCGTCATGGGTTACCGCATCTTCTACCCGATTGCGCAGGCGCGCGATGCGGCTGGTGAGTAGGGTGGCAAAGCCGAGCAGGATCAGGACGGTAATAGATAGAAAGCTGATGGTGATGCCAAATAGTTTTTCCATGGCCTGGTTTTGCAGCGATAGGATCTGATTGGTGGTCTGTTCCACGACCACGGCGCCGATGATGCCATCCGCAGATTTTATGGGCCAGGCCGCTGACAGGATCATCGCCTCTCCATCAGCTGTTTTACGGCGTTTGGTGTCCGCTATTCCCTTGAGGGCAGACTCTATCTCTTTACTTTCGATAAACGTCGCGTCTGCCAGATCGTCCTTAAATTCGCCGCTGGGTTGATCCAGAACCAGACGTATCAGCAGATGTAAGATTGATCTAGGTAGTGAAAGTTCTCTGTCTGTGGTTTGATCTTCGGGCGCCTGTAGTTGCCCACGTTTTGCCAGTACCCGCTGGTTACGATCAAGTACCCAGATGCGGGCGCTTTCATGTTCCAGTCCAGCGATGGTCTTTTCCAGTTCGCGATTGGGTGTGACTAACCAACCCAGGGTTTCGATCTGTCTGATATCCGCGCTTGAGGCCCAGCCAGCAACCTCCCTTGTGCTGTTGTCATCCACATCGGTCAGCATGAAGCCAAGCCGCTTGCCCAGCATATTTTTAGGTATACGCAGTTCAATAACATAGCCATCGCTGCTCTCCTGCCACTCGCCATGGATACGGGTCTCGGTGCCAAGCAGTTCGGGATATCTGATGTTATTGGATAGTCGCTTGGCGTTGACCCAGCCAGGGGAGCTGGTGGCGATACGATATTTGGCCAGGCTGCCATTGGGGAGTTGCATGGCTATATCCAGATGATCACACTGCTCGGTAGTGAATACTCCCGGTTGGTGATAGACGATGTTGTTGTCTTTAACCTTAAACAGCAGGTAGAGATAACGGCCGCGCTCACCCACCAGACTATCGAAGCTGGTGTCGTCATTGCCACGGTAGTGCCAGATATTGCGCAGGTAGGGGGTCCACTCTTCGGTATAACCGTCCAGTTGGATGTTGCTGTTTAGGCGGTGGATATAGATGGCAGATTCAGGATCAGCCCCGGCATGGGCCGGTAGACTGGAGGCGAACATCTCATCCTGGTTATGCAGAATAGTGGCTACTGCCTGTGCTGTTCCCAGCAGCATGGTCTCCTGGGCCTTGCGCAGAAAGCTCTCGGTCTCCTGAATGAAACGGTATCCAGCCCAAGGGATCACCAGCAGGGTGAGGGCTACCAGCAGGAGTTTGAAACGTATGCTGTGATAGAAACGGCGTTTGGTTTTGCTGATGGGCATGTTGCTACTATTGGTTCCAGCGGTAGCCCATGCCATAGATGGTTTCGATGGCGTCAAATTCACTGTCGATGCTGTTGAACTTGCGGCGAATGCGTTTTATATGGGTACTAATGCTCGAGGCATCCACCAATATGTTGGCTGCATCCATCAACTGATCTCTGGTGCGAACATGTCCCGGATGGTTGGCCAGGGCGTGCACAAACCAGATCTCAGTTACCGTAAGGTCAACTACTTCTCCCTTCCAGGTGATATGCAGCCTATCCATGTCCATGCGCAGTTCGCCTCGATCCAAGACCCTATCCTGTTGCACCGGTTGTTGAACTGCCTCCATGCGACGAAACAGGGCAGCTATACGGGCGCTGAGGTGGGCTAGGCTGATATCTTTGGTCAGATAGTCGTCTGCACCTAAGCGCAGACCAGATACCGTATCCAACTCGCTATCGCGGGCGGTGAGAAATATTATGGGGAGAGTGGGGGATAGGGCCCTTAGCTCCCGGCACAACTCAAAGCCACCATCCACATCATCACCCAGACCTATATCCAGAATAGCTAGGTCTGGCAAATTAGTGCGGAAGTCGCTCAGAGCTGCCTTTCTGTCGGCATAACCCTTTACCTCATAGCCTTGGCGTTGAAGCAGATCGGTGTAGTTGCCGAGTATGGCCGGCTCATCTTCCACTATGGCTATCTGTTTGTTCACTGTTTATTATTTTTCCTGGCTATTTGTATTGATGGGTAGATTACCACTATATTTAGACTGTTTGGTGATAACTGGGTTGATCTGCTTTAACTATAAGGAGATTCTTGGGTTAATTAATTCCACTTATGCATGTAGTAATATATATGATTTTTAATAAACCAATATTGCTCTAGACTGAATACTAATCATTGAATAAATAAGGGGCTTTATTGGGTCTTACAAAATATAAGTAAAGTAGTTAAGAGGAGAGACAACAGTGAATAGTGGCAGAAAAAGATTAAGTAAGCATAGCCTTGATAGTGATGTAACCTACTATCGTCCTATCCAGGATCTACCTGAAAAGGTAAACATGAATAGCCCAGCGCTGGAAGTTATGACCGACCTGAAAAAGGTTACCGCCATGAGCATCAACCCATGTGCAACTCTAGACCAGGCCAATCAGCGTATGACATCCAGTAACGTGCATCTACTGTTTGTCACCAACCAGTTCCACCACGTATTGGGTATTATCACCTCCAACGATCTGGTGGGAGATAAAATGCTGAAATACCTGAGTGAAGTTGGTGGTAAGCGCGAAGAGGTTATGGTGCGCGACCTCATGACTCCTCAAAGCAAAATTGAGGTTCTGCATATGGCTGAGATCAAGGGTGCCAGGGTGTCAGATGTTGTGGCAATATTGAAAGATGCCAAACGCCGTCACGCCTTGGTGATAGATGACGACTTCAGCGGCGCTCAAGTCATCTGCGGCATCTTCTCCACCGTACAGATCAGCAAACAGTTGGGCGAGAAGATCGTAAGATCCGGTAAAGCCACCAAGGTTGCAGATATCGCCCTTGGTTCCTGATTGCATACTCAGTTGTAACAATCGAGTTATGCAGCGTAACTCTCCCCATAGTTTTCCTTTTTCACATTATGGGCAACTCCGGAGATGAACCATGTTCGAAACTATACCTCTCCCTTCTCCCCTCGGGGGAGAAGGGCCGGGGATGAGGGGGAAATGTTAGAATAGCAGGCAAAGCCAGAACCTTAGGACGCAACTATAACTGGCATTGCACTAAACGCCTGAGGCTTACATCAAGTCTCCACCCTCACCCCTTCCCCTCTCCCTCAAGGGAGAGGGGTTTATAGTGCACTTCTTCTTATGCAGCGTAACTCTCCCCATGGTTTTTCTTTTCCACATTATGGACAACTCCGGAGATGAACCATGTTCGAAACTATAC
>JBNKKH010000020.1:0-13491 GCA_050291725.1 Sedimenticolaceae bacterium | reverse complement strand
GTTAAAGAGGCCAATCTTTTGTGTTGGCCTCTTTTTATTTGTAAGCTAGCAAATTAGCGAAATTAAAGAGCAACCGATGAATATTATCGACAATACAGATGAAGAGCTTCTGGAGTTGGGTATCCCCTGGTGGGAAGATCTACTTAAGTATTCCAACGAAGGGGATTATGGAAAATTTATTCGCAATTTCTCCTATGACCTTATGCTTGGGCTGAATGAAGTGGAAGTGGGGAATCAGTTTGCCCATAGCGAACTGACTCGCAGTCTTGATTCAAATTACGATTTTCTTGGCTTTATCCGTCGGGGTGAGCATGTCTCCTTCCTGTTCAGAGTCCGCAGCACCAAGAAGCCGGGCGAATGGCTGGGCAGAATGGTGGTTGGCTATGAAAGAGGCGAACCCAAGATTTTTGCAGCATCTATTTTCTGATCAGATATGAAACAGACCATTCAAAATAACAAGATGGTTGAGTTGACCTATAAGGTCACCGATAAAAAAACCGGCCATGTACTTTCTACCATCGAGTTTCCCTTAAGCTATGTGCATGGGGCAGGCCAGACCCTGGCAACCCAGGTTACTGATGAACTTGAGGGGCGCGCCGCAGGAGAGATCATCGAAGTTCCTATCGACGGTAATGCCATCTATGGAGCCCGCGATGAGAAGCTGGTTTTTACCGACCACATTGAGAACGTACCTGAAGAGTATCGTGAGGTTGGCACTAAAATCCTAATGGAAAACGAGAAGGGCGAAACGAAAGAGTTCATCGTTACCCGCATGGATGATAAGACCCTAACCGTCGATGGTAACAATCCACTTTGCGGCAGAGAACTTGTTTTCACTCTGGAGATTCTCTCCGTTCGCGATGCAACCCCAGAAGAGATCGAGGCTGGTACCAAGATCGTAGAAGGCCCGGATATCGATGGCGAAAATGTGGTGCCGATTCAGTAATAGGGCCTGTTAGCGCAAACTAATTCTTTTGAAACGGATCGTCTGAGAGCAATATGCTGACATAAGGCGCATAGGCCAAGACTGGTCCTTGCCTTGGCCCTAAACCGTTAAATGCATGTAGAACCTCTACAAGAAGAGTCTGGTTCTGTGCATCTTCCTGAAGAGCCTTTAGTGCGGTAAGGAAGGGTTTAATCTCTTCTGCATCCATCTGTGCTGTGAGCATTTCAATTGCATTTTCTACCCTTGCTGCATCAATAATTTTTTTGCGTTTAACGATGCGCTCCTCCGCAGACTCTTCAATTTCTGCTGGTGGTTCATTGATACTGGCTGCTTTGGAAGGAGAGCCTGGAGGCCTGAGGCCAGCAAATGCGCTGAACTCCTCTAGTGCGCGCTGTTTCAACTCATTAACAAATGCATTGAAATCTTCTGTGTTAGGCTTTCCTAGATAAAGCGTTATCAGGGGGCAGCCATTAACGCGGCTATTAAACACTAAGCTGGACTTGCTGATTACTGGCTCTGGATTGAGCACCGTGAGCATTACCGTCTGTTTCTCTGCCTCTTTGAATGGTGCTTTGGTGATGATATTGACATAGTCCTCTATCAGCTCCAGTTCCTGCCTACCTTTGACAAGGTGTTTTTGGGTCAGCTTTGTCGTCATTCTGTTTAAACTTCTTTGCTGCTGAAAGCTTTATCCATCTCACTGGCGACAAACTCATGGGTATATGAGTTTTCACCGCAATGGATGATTTGGTCTTCTTCAGCGGAAAAGACCAGATAGGGATTAACTTCAGTGCCATCTCGCTCTAGCATGGCATTGCCATCCAGAGTGCTGGTTACACTGAAGGCGATTTCGCCAGTTAAATTAATCAGCTCATCGCCTGTTATCCCGGCTTGTAGGAGCTTCAGTCTGATCTGTTGAATGATTTCACCAACAAAGACCTCTTGGAGGTTCTCATATTTATCTATATCTATTTTCAGTTCCATGGGACGTTTCTTAATGTTATGCAAAGGTTAAGTATACATCGAGCCAATTTATTATTTCAGCATACTGCCAAATTTATGTTTTATGCGGTTGGTTAAGTTTTTGGGTTTTGCCGGGGTGTAGCAGCACAATCTGTAACGCTCGCGCCGCAGAGACATCCACTCTTGCTTGTATGCGTCATTGCCAGTGAGGAAGTCTATCTCATCAACCTGATCGACTTTGATTACGCGTCGTATAAGGTATGCTGTGAGAATAGTGCCGGGCGAGTATTTTTTCCAGAACTGGTCATAGACCAGTTTGAAGATACTTGCTTTACCATTGGCCACAAACCAAAACTGAGCAGCAGCCGGGACATCACCAATATAGAGAACGGCAAGTCTTAGCCAACTGTTTTGAGCAAGTTTGTCCGCTAGGCCTTCAATAAAATCAACGTACTGCTCTTCGGCTTTCCAGCTTGCGGTGTAAACCGAGTTATAATCCACTATCCCTTGATGTAGGTTCTGGTCAGTGAATAGGCGTATGTTATAACCATGGTCGCGTTTTAGCTTGCGCATCTTGCGGTCGACAGTGTTGCGTACCCTGGATGGGCGTGCCGCCATATAGTCGGCGAAGGTTTGACCCTCTGTTCTATGCAGCCAGTTGTAAAAACTAAAGTGGCGTTCACAGGTGTATCCGGTAGCTTGCAACATCTCTTGTAGCAGTTTTAGATTGCCATCATCATCGGCGACAGGATCTAGTTGGAGAAACTCTACAGGTAGTTTTTTTAGGCCCTCAACCATGCATGCCACAATCTCTTGCTTGTTGTGCTCAGCTAGGAGCAAAGTAAAGAGAGATGTGTATAGATGTTTCAGAGAGTGGTAGTGATTACTACCCTGTGGTTCTAAGGGGAGTAGTGCTACAAGACGTTTGTTTTCTATTACACAGGCCAGACTAATGGACTGGTCTTCATCCAGCCCATTCTCTATCAGGTTCTCAAACCATGGTTTAGAGAAAAAAACGCTCTCATTTCCAGCCTGGGCAAAAAACTCGTCAGAATTTTGCGGCAGCTTACTCCAGCTTTTGTAACAGATAAACTCCATAGGCAGTATTAATTAACTGATTGCCCACTGCTTTCATTTGGTCCTGACATCTCTATCATCTCAGATACTTCCAAGGCCCCATTAATCTCCAGAAAAGGACAGGACTGTGCTGCGGCCAGGGCCTCCTGCATTGAGCCCATCTGTAGGATACTGAGGCCAGACATGGCGGTCATGCTTCCTGGGGAGGCAGTTCCATCCGCCTGAACTGTGTGGGTGTCGCGGAAGGGAATTGCTGGGCTTATAACAGCATCTCCCAAGGATGCGAGCCATTGCTGGTATTTTTCAAAATGCTTTTGTCCCGCTTCTGGGTCGGATGGATACTCTCCTCCTAGGTAAACAAATATGTATTGTGGCATTAGAGTAATTCTCTTGTATAAGTAATAAGTTGTAAGGTTTTCGGATTTTATCGGAATTAACAGCTAATAACAGGGATAAGTGGTATGAATAGCACCTAAAAAAATAGAAATCGAGTTATGGCTCTGATTGCTGGTCTCCCATTAATTGCTGCTATATAATCCTAGCACGAAAAATTATTGTGACTTGAGAGGCGCGACCGCAATCCATGCGCTAGATGCCTCGAAAGCTAAGAAAAAGGTGAATTATGAGCGGACCAGCCAAAACCAGACCTAAGGTGCCAGAAGGCAAGGCACGTTTTGTTACAACCCGTCAGATGGAAGCTAACGAAAAGGGTTTCGTAGGTTACGAGACCATTTGGGAAGAGTTCCACAAAGTGGCAGAGTACACCACCCCAAAGCGCCCCTAAACTGAAATGGCCGTGATATCCTTAAGGTATTCACGGCCATTTTATTCAAACCCTCCGATCTGAGCGACGGCATCATTCTGATGGCGTGGCGTTTTGCTGTTCTATCCTATCAGTAACTATTAGAATTCAGGGCATTTAAAAAATGCCTAACCAGACCAAGCCATAACTCTACAGTTATTCTGAAAACTCAGCGTATTTCTTATCTTCTTCAATTATGTGTTCCAGCAGCCAGTTTCTGATCAGCTTAATGATCTTAGTATTCAGGACCATTTTGCCTTGATTAATATCTCTATGGTAGGAGTAGATTAGTGATTGGAAATCTTTGTGCATACGTCGATGTTCTACGATGTCTGGAAAGTTGATTTCATGCATGTACTCTTCTTCATATCTGAAATGATTCTGCGCATATTCAATCATTGCCTGTAAGATTTCTGTGGTCTGTTCGTTCGAGCTCTCCAGCGACATCATGCTATCGTGCATTTTGTTATATATATCAATCCACTTTTTATGCTGGTTATCAATCTCTGGGTGATTAACGCTAAAAGAGTCATCCCATTCAATTATCGACATCTATGCTTCTCCTTCTGTTCTAAACAGACTGGCGGATTATTATTCGTTAGGCCACTATATTGCAAAATATAGCGTGGTTAACTACTTGTGTATGAATCGCTCCTTTGTTTACTACAGTATCATCCCTTATTGTTATAGCGATTTTCTTTAAGAGTATAAAATAAGTAAAGTTTATAGATTGTGTTGGTCACTTTTTTCTCCTGTATCGTTTAACATATGTAACAGATATCTGAGATCATCTGTCTGTCCTAGGTTGAATGTTCTTGAATTAGGCCATAGGTCGTTTTATAATCTAATCAACGAGTTGCAGGTACTTTAGGGAATAATTCTAGGATGAGAAAATATAATCAGGTCTGGACTACCCTTTACGCCGTAGTAACCATGGCTCTGTTGCTGACTCTAACTGGCTGTGCGACCACTCAAACACCGCCGCCAGAAAATGTGGAGAACGTCTGCTCCATATTTAATGAGAAAGAGGATTGGTATAAGGATGTAATGGATGCGGAGCGCAAGTGGGGTACTCCGGCCCATGTGCTTATGGCAATAGTGCGCTATGAGTCCAGATTTGTGGATAATGCTCGTCCTCCCCACAAGAAATTCTTCGGCATAATTCCTATGGGACGTCCTTCCACTGCCTACGGCTACTGTCAGGCGGTGAACGGCACCTGGAAGAACTATCTGCAAGAGACCGGCAATACCAGTGCGGAACGGGCAAATTTCCGTGATGCTATGGACTTTATAGGTTGGTATACCAACGTTAGTCACGACGAGTTAGGTATTTCTAAATGGGATGGCTATAACCAGTATCTCGCTTACCATGAGGGCCAAGTTGGCTATAGTCGGAATAGTCATAATAAAAAGAGATGGCTGTTGCGGGTTGCGCAGAAGGTACACGATACCTCAGAGGTGTATGCGCTACAGTTGCGAGACTGTCGTGACACGTTGGAACTTAAGCATAAGAAGAAGTTTGCAGCCCAAAGTGAAACCAGCGGTCTATTCAGTCAGAAAGACTCTTCATCGGCTATTATAAGCCTAGACTAATCGATCCCTAGAACAGATCGATATCTCTGTTTTTGATCTGTTGGCTTTGGGTAATCATGCCTTTGTTGAGTAGATCCTCGTATATACAGGTCTGGTTCCTGCCGTTTTCTTTGGCAAAATAGAGGGCCTTATCCGCAGAGTAAATCACATCTGAACTTCCCTTTTGCTCGTCGATTTCGACCATACCGATACTTACAGCCATGTTGCCGACCTGGGGGAAGGAGTGCGCATTAATTTTTGTGCGCAGTCGCTCGAACACCCCCAAGGCATCCTCTTTTGTTAATACTTTGATTAAAACAACGAACTCTTCTCCACCATAGCGAAATAACAGGTCATCGTCTCTAAACACATCGTTCATAAAGCCGGCCATCAATATGAGCACTTCATCCCCGAACAGATGGCCAAACTTGTCATTAACGTTCTTAAAATGATCAACATCTATAACGCCAAGCCAGTATTTGGTCTCATCAGAGGCGCGCCTAATACCTCGAGACTCTATCTTGTTTTTTGTGTGAGATTTCTCCATCAATATATTGAGGATCTCTTTGTTCAGAGTTTCTCGGTTCAGCAGTCCGGTTAGCTTGTCCCGTACGTTTTCATGCAGCAAGTTGAGATAGTTGGAGTAGATACGCAGCAGGCCAAACACAATTCTTTGATCATCAAAGCGAAAACTCTCACTGAACTGGACCAGTACAGCGGAGATATCACCACTCTTGTTAAATACGGGAAAGATTGTTCCCCTGTGATGATGATTGTCGGAATCGAAGGTAACTACATCCTCTCTCTCAATTGCATCACAAATTGCCTGCTGTAGATCTTCGGTGAGCTGGTGATTGGTCTGGTTCTCACTTATAACATCACGGTCTGAGGTTTTATTTGCAACGATAGTTAACTCTAATTTAGGAGGTGGCCGCTGTACCTTGTAGAGACGGTACTCTTCGGCTGACACGGTCTCAGCTAGAGTTTCAAGAAGACTTCTTTCAAGTATTTCCCGATCATGATAGCGGGTGATTTCCGCGAGGCTGTCAATCACCTGGATTGTCGATGCGGTTGATTTCACTTAAGTTCCCCGGAGCTTTATTATTTTATTATATTTTATAAATAGACTCAGTCTAAAGTGTTGCTCTGCAAGTTTTACCTGTTTAAGGGCAAAAGTCGAGTTGTTTTATGGTATTTAATATTGCTATCGGCCAGATGGAAGATAAGTAAAGTGCTAAATAGTAAACGGATTTCAAGAAGATAAGTTGTTAATAGTCGTATATTTAGTCCTCTCCCTGATAGAATGGTTCTATGGATGTTTCTCATATATTAGAAGGGCTGAACGAGGCCCAGCGCGCAGCTGTAACCACCCCGGCAGGCAGCACTCTAGTACTGGCTGGTGCTGGCTCCGGTAAGACTCGGGTGTTGGTGCATCGCATCGCCTGGCTCACTGGCGTTGAGGGGGCAATGCCCTGGAGTATTTTGGCGGTAACCTTTACCAATAAGGCTGCGCGAGAGATGCGCCATCGCATTGAGCAGCTATTAGGTCAGCCGGTTGGTGGTATGTGGGTAGGGACCTTTCACGGCTTGGCCCATCGCCTGCTTAGAGCCCACTGGCAGGACGCCGGACTGCCCAAGACCTTCCAGATACTAGACTCAGATGATCAGCAGCGCCTAGTTAAGCGCATAGTGCGGGAAATGAACCTAGATGAAGCCAAATGGCCGCCGCGCCAGGCCCAGTGGTTTATTAATGCCCAGAAGGATGAGGGGCGCAGAGCCCAGCATTTGGATGATGGCGGTGATCACTATATGCGTCAGATGATTGCTATCTATCGCAGCTACCAGGAGACATGCGAGAGAACCGGCGTGGTGGATTTTGCTGAACTGCTCCTGCGAGCCCACGAAATGTTACGGGACAGGCCCGATATTCTGCAGCACTACCAGGGGCGCTTCGCCCATATCCTGGTGGATGAGTTTCAGGATACCAACTCGATACAATATGCATGGCTGCGCCTGCTCTCTGGTGAACACGACAACCTGTTTGTGGTGGGGGATGATGATCAGTCAATTTATGGCTGGCGCGGGGCCAAGGTGGAGAATATTCGCTTTTTTCAGCGCGACTACCCCAAAACGGCCATGATCAAACTTGAGCAAAACTACCGCTCTACGGGGAATATTCTGCAAGCAGCCAACGCAGTTATATCCAACAACTCTTCGCGTTTGGGGAAGAATCTCTGGACCGACGATGGCGCGGGGGAGCCGGTACGGGTATACGCCGCCTTTAATGAGGTGGATGAGGCTCGCTACGTGATCGGTCGCATTAGTGAAGCTATTGACTCTGGACGTAGAAGAAACGATATCGCCATTCTCTACCGCACCTCCGCTCAGTCCCGTCTGTTTGAAGAGGCGCTATTGCAGGGCGGCATCCCCTACCGGGTCTATGGTGGGCTGCGCTTTTTTGAGCGTGCCGAGATTAAAGATGCTATGGGTTATATGCGCATGGTCTCCAACCGCCACAGCGATCCCGCCTTTGAACGCTCAGTAAATCAACCGCCGCGCGGAATAGGAGCGCGTACCCTGGACGCGGTACGGGCCCATGCACGAGATTTCGATTGCTCTCTATGGCAGGCCAGTGAAGATTTGCTACGGGGTGGTCAGATGACGGCGCGGGCTGCCAAGGCTTTGCAGGGCTTTATCGATCTTATTGAGGAGTTGGCTGCGGCCACCGCCGATATGGCGCTGGCTGATCTAACTGCCGAGGTACTGAACCAGAGCCGCTTGGTGGAGCATTTCCAGAAGTCCCGCGATGGTAAAGGTCAAGATCGCATAGAGAACTTGGAGGAGTTGGTCAACGCCGCCCGTCAGTTTGATGATATCTCTATGGAATCGGAAGCAGATGCAATTGCTGCAGGTTCAGAGCCGGTAGAGGAGATGTCGGAACTAGACGCCTTCTTGGCTCACGCTGCCCTGGAGGCGGGGGATACCCAGGCCGGTGAGTACGAAGAGAGCGTACAACTCATGACGCTACACTCCGCCAAAGGGCTGGAGTTCCCGCTGGTATTCGTGGGCGGCATGGAGGAGGGGCTGTTTCCCCACAGCATGTCCAGCGATGATCCAGAGCGGTTGGAGGAGGAGCGGCGCCTCTGCTACGTGGGTATGACCCGCGCCATGGAGCAGCTCTATCTCAGCCATGCCGAGAGCCGGCGCATGCACGGCTCCGATAGCTACCCCATACCATCCCGTTTCCTACGGGAAATCCCCATGGATCTGGTGGAAGAGATTCGCTCTCGTCCTAATGTCTCCCGGCCAGTGGTAACCCCTGCTGGTGGATTCAATGTGGCCGAGGAGACCACGGGCTTTGCCCTGGGCCAGCGCGTGGCCCATCCTAAATTTGGTCAGGGCGTGGTGCTGAATGCCGAGGGGCAGGGCAGAAGCGCCCGGGTTCAGGTCAACTTTGAATCGACTGGAGCCAAATGGCTGGTAGTGGCCTACGCCAACCTTCAGGCTATCTAATGTCCTCACTGCTGGAACTACCGCCCCTGGCGCTCTATGTTCACACTCCCTGGTGTGTGCAGAAGTGTCCCTATTGCGATTTCAACTCCCATGCAGTTACGGGGAAGTTAGATGAAAATGCCTATATTGATGCTCTACTACGAGATCTGGACAGCCATCTACCACAGGTAGCAGATAGAGAGCTGATCAGCATATTCATTGGTGGTGGCACCCCCAGTCTGTTATCCGGCGCTGCCATTAGTCGTCTGTTGAATGGAGTTAGGAACAGATTGTCCTGCGCCTCCGCAATAGAGATCACTATGGAGGCTAATCCCGGCGCGGTGGATCGAGAACATTTTCAAGCCTATCGCCAGGCCGGGGTAAATAGACTGTCTATTGGGGCACAAAGCTTTGCTTCTGAACAGCTGCAAGCTTTGGGCAGAATTCATGGTCCAGAAGAGATTACTACAGCAGTAAATGCAGCCAGAACCGCCGGATTTAACAACCTGAATCTGGATATTATGTACGGTCTGCCGGGGCAGACAGTGGATGCAGCAGAAGCAGATATAACTCGAGCCGTCGCCCTGCGCCCGCAGCATATCTCCTATTACCAACTTACCATTGAACCAAACACCCGGTTTTATGCAGCGCCTCCGGTGGTACCAGATGAGGAGATAGTGTGGGAGATTGAGACCAAGGGGCATGAACTATTGGCCGCGGCTGGATATCGGCGTTATGAAGTTTCCGCCTTCTCCCAACAGGGTTATGAGTGTAGGCACAATCGCAACTATTGGGAGTTTGGCGACTACCTGGGAATAGGGGCGGGTGCCCATGGCAAACTAACCGACCTGAATAGTGGAACTGTTTATCGCACTCGTAAACCTAAAAGTCCGGACAGATATTTTGCGTATGTAGAATCGCATAATTTGCTGCTTGAACCTGTGGCGAGTAAGGATTTGGCTCTGGAGTTTATGTTGAACGCACTGCGGCTCAAGCAGGGGTTTCATCCAGATCTGTTTCAACAACGTACCGGGTTAGAGTTGAGTGAGATTGAAATTGAACTGGAGAATGCAACAAGTAATGGGTTGCTAGAGAGATCAGATGATTTAATCTGTCCCACCCACAAAGGGAGACGATTTCTCAATGAACTGCTGGCACTATTTCTGCCAGACCATTAACGATGCCTTGAAGCTGACGGCGATGTATCCATTGATGCACTGCACTTAGCACCAACCACCCGTGGGGGTTAAGTGGACCAAACCAGGGATGGGATTGGTAGGTGTTCTTTCTGCGGTCATGTACATTCTTTTCTAGAAATGAGCGATAGTTAGCCAGGAAGTTTTTATAATCCTCCGCAATAGTTGGGCTGATCTCAACAAATGGCTTGAAGTTCTCTATTTTGACGGTGAAATCCAGTTCTTCGCCGCGACTTA
Source organism: Sedimenticolaceae bacterium (assembly GCA_050291725.1). Lineage (GTDB taxonomy): Bacteria > Pseudomonadota > Gammaproteobacteria > Chromatiales > Chromatiaceae > JAAGZL01. The sequence continues at coordinate 3,206 of JBNKKH010000020.1, read as the reverse complement.
GGGTGATGACACCATCCCTAATTGCCTCGCCAACATAGATTAGATGCCACAGCACCATTGCTGCAGAGTAGTAACGAGAGTTGTCCTCTATACCCAGAGTTTTAGGAACCAGCACCCTGGTTATCAACTGCTCATGATCCAGTTGTGCCACGAGTTTCAGTATCTTCTCACCCTCAGACTCAAAGATATTCAGCGCACTCTCCCAGGAGAGAGTCAAGCGCAGCAGGGGAAAGCCGAAATAGTGTAAAGAGAGAGCCTGGACTTTAGATAGGCCAGCCCCGGCCTTGCCGAGTGAGTTTTGAGGATTATCCGACATACACTCTCCAGGTAGATTGGCGCATTCTCAATGTGTAAAGCAGTGGCTAAAACCTTAAAACAAAGGAACGCACACGCTAGTCAATATAATAGCCTAGTAGATATTTCTATTCGAAGGTAGAATCATTTTAAATTAATTTATTCGTAAATTTAAAAGGGCAAAACACGTGGACGATAAAACCAGGTTTGTTTTGGGAAACATTATTCTCGGTGTAGGGCTAATAATGTTACTCAATATTAATACACTGTGGGAGCAGATGGGTGCAGCCTTTATGGGGCTGTGGGTTGCCGTAGTGGGGCTGGGGGCTTATTTGGTTTCTAAGAAGTAGTTGCTGTTCAGGGAAACGGTGACTGATAAGAAAAGAAAAGGGACGCATTTATTTTTAAGCTAAGAGGAGTTATTAGCTATGCCAAGGAAGGCGAGGATATAAGAGGAAAAAGTTTGGGGTGGGTGTCCTATTAGTTTGATTCCACTGGTAACCCCGTGGTATTCTGACAGCTAGGGGTCACCAAAAAATAACTAGAGATGCACAATGAAAAGAAAATACTTAGTTGTACTATCGATACTATATTCAACATTCGGGTATGCACAACCTTCAACAGACGGCAAATGGTACGTTGGCGCTGACCTTTCAAGTATCAATGAATCTGTTGACGATATGAAATTGTATGAAGATGGAGTCGATTGGACGAGCGCTTATAATGTTATCGATGAACTAGATTCGAATGCCATCGGCATATTCGGAGGATATAGATTGACAGATAACATTCGTTTAGAAGGGAAATACAATTACATTTCTTCTGATCGAAAGTCTTTTCATGATAATGTCATCGAGACAAATTTTGTAGAGATCAAAACAAAAATCCACAAATTTGTACCGACCGTTTATTACGACTTTTTTGTCTCCAATAAATTTTCATTGTATGCGGGCTTGGGAGTAGGCGCCTCTTATGTGATTACCCCTTCATCCGTATGGAATGGAACACAATGGGGTTACCAAAACAAAGATGATAGTTCTTGGCAATTCACATGGGAAGGAACCGTTGGTGCCGCATATAAGATAACCAAGGAAATGGATTTAACCTTACAATACTCCTATTCAGATTTAGGGGAGTACAAATGGAAAACCATTGGCAATACCAACAACGCAGGAACAACACAAGGACCTTTTGAGGGTAGTACTGACATCTCCATGAAATCATTGACCTTAGGAATTCGGTATAATTTTTAGCCTATCTAATGAAGGCGGCTAATTCCTTTCAATAAGAATAACCAAAGAATAACCAAAGAATAACCAAGACACCCACCCATAAACCCAATCTGTCAGATCCCATCAACAAGTTTGGGGTGGGTGTCCTATTAGAGTGGGTTGCAGAAAACAGACAATACTGATAGATATAACTTGAATAAAACTGAACCTAGCGGAAAAGATTAGGCCGCAGATGGGAGAAATGTTTATGCCATCAGTCTTAAGGAACGAGATTATAGGGTCTAATCCGCAGTGAGGCTGTATCAACTGTTATAACTTTATAAGGGGATATATAAACCTGTGGAAATTTCATTTTTTGGAATTGGCATTTTAATGTTTATCGTGTCATTTATTTTTTCTGTAAAAAGTGGCGCAAAAATAGGATTCGTGTCTGGCCTTATAATTACGATAATTATCGTCTCTATATTAATAAGTAAAACCAATGGTTATATTATTTATCTTGCTCCTTTCGTATTAATGTCAACAATACTTCCAATTGGGGTTGGAGTTTGGCTAGGATCAAAGTGTTATAAAAATAAAGACGACTTAGACGACAGCGACGACAATAACCAAGACACCCACCCATAAACCCAATCTGTCAGATCCCATCAACAAGTTTGGGGTGGGTGTCCTATTAGAGTGTTAGTTGCACCGATGTGTAGTCAGATCCCTCTGGGGTATCTGCCATCTTGGCTCGAATAGGGTTTAGATCCACATAGGCCAGATATGCGGCTAGGGCCTTCTCATCCAGCAGAGCCTGGGACTTAAAGCGTCCTTCCCAAAACCGACCACTACACCCATCCTCTCGGTTGGCCTGACGGGCAATAGACTCATTCAGACAACGCATAAACCAGCTAATATCCATAAGTCGTTCGCGCCAGATAGAGATCAACTCAAGTACCATCCTCTGTTCAGCCTGAGATAGTTTAAAACCATGCAGACAAATAAACCAGACACCCACCCATGAAAAATAAACCAGACACCCACCCATAAATCTAGTCAGCAATAAACATGAATAACCAAGACACCCACCCATAAACCCAATCTGTCCGATCCCATCAAGATTTGCCTGCTTGCTACGGTAGAGGTGCACAACGTTGTCTCTAACACAATTAATCAGTGTTACAGAGTGGCATAATCAAGACACCCATCCATAAATCTGATTTGACGGATTCTTTCAACACTCGCCAACTTGCAACAGAAGAGATGTCCAAATAACGTATTTATCCTGATTAATCGGTAAAGTCTTCGTGAAACCCCAAATCCGAGACATGATAAATCTCAGTCAACCTGAAAAGTGGTAGATATTATTGAAGGTTGAGTTCTAACCGCTAAGAAGCCTTTGGCACATACTAAGATTGGGTGTTCTTTTGTATCCAAATTCAGCACAGGCAACTTTTAGCTTGTATGCCGTACCAACGAGTCCTTTAAACCGACTCTCAAATTCATTAGTCATATACAACCAGAACATAATCAAGACACCCACTCATAAATATGATTTGTCGGATTCGTTCTACACTCGCCAACTTGCTACAGAAGAGATGTACAAATAACGTATTTATCCTGATTAATCGGCAAAGTCTTCGTGAAATCCCAAATCCGAGACATGATAAATCTCAGTCAACCTGAAAAGTGGTAGAT
>JBNKKH010000019.1:0-20731 GCA_050291725.1 Sedimenticolaceae bacterium | reverse complement strand
CTGTGAAAGGCACGAGCGTAAGCCAAAGTGGGAGCGTATCGATAACGTCCCGCAACGCGCCGCCCGGATACTGGCCGAGGGAAATCCACTCTCCTGGTTCCAGGGTCGTATGGAGTTCGGTCCGCGCGCACTGGGTAATCGCTCTATCCTGGGTGCCCCGAATGTAGAGGGGATTGCGGAGCGTATCAACGAGCAGATCAAATATCGGGAGCGCTGGCGTCCCTTCTGTCCCAGTATGCTGGATCGGGTGGCCCCGGAGATGTTGCAGACCGATCATCCGGCGCCCTACATGACCTTTACCTTCGATGTGGCTGAAGGTTGGAAAGACCGGGTGCCGGAGGTGGTGCACGAAGACGGTACCGCCCGTGCGCAGGTGGTAACCAGGGAGGTGAATCCGCGCTATTATGAGCTGATCGAAGAGCTGGAGAGGCACACAGGCAATGGCGTGGTGCTAAACACCTCGCTGAATCGCCGTGGGGAGCCCATGGTGTGTTCGCCTACGGATGCGCTGAACATGTTCTACGGATCAGATCTACGGTATCTAATTATGGAAGATGTATTGGTGGTTAAGGATAAAGAGGGCGTTTGATCAGTATCAAATCTAAGCGCATGATGACATGTATGCGCCTAACTAATACTGTTTGTGTAACCGATTAGGGGTGTGATCTATTGAGCGATAATCTGGTAAAGACAGGAAAGCGTCGCTGGCTGATATTGCCAATCGAAGCCAAGGCCAGAGAATTTGACGCCAAGGTATTTCTTGGTTGTCTCGCTGCAGAAAGGGGGTATTCAGTTCTGGTGGGGCACTATGGCGTGATTAATCGCTGGAGTGCTTGTCTTCCGCGGGGGATGATATTAGAAAAAAATATCTCGGTGAGATATAAGGACTGGTTAAGCAGGCTGCGGGCGATTGGCTATCACCTTTGCGTAAATGATGAGGAAAGCCTTGGATTGTTCCTTGATCAAGACGCATGGTTTCGCATCAGGATGAACAGGGAGATGGTGGGGTTGGTGGACTATGTTTTTGCCTGGAGTGAACAGCATGCCGCGCTTATTCAAAGGGAGTACCCAGAGTATGCAGATAAGGTGGTCGCCGTAGGTACTCCGCGCGTGGATCTGTTGCGGAGGGAGATTCGAGGATTGTATGCCCGAGAAGTAGCCTCTATAAAGGAACGGTTTGGCCGGTTTATTCTGATGCCTTCCAACTTTGCGCCCGTGATCAATGTAAAGAGAGATGACAGTACGCTACAGCGAAGACTGCGGCATGGGTACATTAAGTCGAAAGAGGAGGAACAATTCTACTTGGAAAGCCTTGAGCATTTGCGGGCCAATCTTGACGAATATATAAACGCGTTTCGTAGGATCAGATCTGAGTTTCGCGAGCATGCATTGGTAGTGCGTCCGCATCCCATTGACGACCACAATTTCTGGAGAAATGCGGTTGGGTCGCTAGAGAACACGTACGTGGTTTATGAGGGCAGTATTATGCCATGGATGCTTGCGGCTGATGCCATCTTCCATTGTGGTTGCTCAACCGGAATGGAAGCTAGATTAATGGAGCGCTGTTCGGTGGCATATCATCCGCTAATGGATGATCGTTTCGATAATCTGCCGTCAACCAAAATCGGTCCTGTAGTGCGGAATGAAGACGATTTGATTGTATTTGTCCGTCGGGCTCTGGAAAAGCATGGCGACTGCGGGCTAGATAAGCAGGATGTGGAGAAATATATTTGTTCTCTTGATGGTAAGTTTGCCAGTGAAAAGATTCTCGATGCAATCGATACCGTGACCTTCAGGGAAGATTCGTTGAATCTAGCGATGTCTAATCCTAAGGCAGCGCGAGTAAGGGCGCATGAGTGGTTCAGGCGTTGGAGGCGCGGGCTTAGAGACAGGCTAGGCGGTCATGAAGCCAAGAACGAGATAAAAAAGAGAAGATCTCAGCAAAAATGGCCGGGGGCCTCACTTGAAGAGATGCAGGTTCTGATTGAAAGATTTGGCGATGTTACAGGTCGTTTTGAGCGGATTGAGGTAAAACAGGTTGCAGAAGACCTGTTTTGCTTATCACGGAATGATGTTCCTGATAGGCCTATCGGATAGGGTGCATCTGGATAATGAATAACGGCAATAAAATATGGAAGTATTGGTGGATAGTTAGAGGTGGTTATCATGCGCGATGCGTATAACAGGTATATGCATTGGGTTTTCGGTAGAGAGTTTATTGATTACCAAGAAGCATTGTTAGACGATTCCTATGCCAGATTGACCGCGATTGAGGATGTGTTGGTTTCCGATATACGTGCCAAACACCGTGATTTTGGGGCTAGCCTGACTACCGATCTTTTTTACTTGCTCAAACTGGATCCAACCATTGAGGCGGTCTTCTACTATCGTTTGGCCAGGGCGCACTATCTCCTCGATAAAAATCATCCGCTGCTGCCATTTCTGTCTGCCCTGATGCGAAGAAGAACCGGAATGGAGCTGTATTACAGCACTAACATTGGCGCAGGATTGAATATTATTCATGGAGTGGGGATTGTGGTTGGGCCGAGATATGAGATCGGAGAGGGTTTTACTATTTACCAGGGAGTGACGATTGGGCAGAGCAGACAGAAGAGCCCCGGGCAGACGGTCACCATAGGTAATAACGTTTGCATCTACGCCGGTGCAAAAATTCTTGGGGATGTCGTGATAGGAGACAATGTTCATGTCGGGGCCAATGCGGTGGTGGTTGATGACCTTGAGTCAAACGCAGTCTATGCAGGAGTTCCGGCACGTTTGATACGTAAACTAAGTTGATTGTTACAGGAATAATCAGGTGAAAGCACTTATTACAGGCGCAGACGGGTTTATCGGCTCGCATCTTACCGAATTACTGGTGCGGGACGGCTATCGCGTTTCCGCGCTCTCTCTATATAACTCTTTTAACGATTGGGGCTGGTTGGAAGATGTTGAGTGCAGAGATGGTATTGAGATTATCTCCGGGGATATTAGGGATTCCCACTTCTGCCGCAAGATCACTAAAGATGTAGATGTGATATTCCATCTGGCGGCCTTGATTGCCATCCCATATTCCTATGTGGCCCCAGAGAGTTATGTTGATACCAATGTCAAAGGCACATTGAATATCTGTCAGGCGGCGCTGGATAACGGGGTCAAGCGTATTGTCCATACCTCAACCAGCGAGGTATACGGGACTGCCCAATATGTTCCAATTGATGAGAAGCATCCTTTGCAGGCACAGTCCCCATATAGTGCCACTAAGATTGCCGCCGATGCTATGGCTTTCAGCTTCTTTAACGCCTTCAATCTGCCGGTGACCATTGCGCGTCCGTTCAATACCTATGGGCCTCGGCAGTCAGCACGAGCTGTTATTCCAACAATCATTACTCAGATTGCGAGTGGAAAGAAAAAGATACAGTTGGGGGACGTGACGCCCACACGTGATTTCAATTATGTGGAAGACACATGCCGGGGCTTCCTGGAACTGGCTAATTGCGATGCGGCGATCGGAGAGACGGTAAATATCGGCTCAAACTATGAGATCAGCGTGGGAGATACCCTCAATATCATTAAAGAGTTGATGGGAAGCGACGTGGAATTTGTGGTGGATGATCAGCGGATTCGCCCGGAGAAGTCCGAGGTATTTCGTCTTTGGTGTGATAACACCAAGATTGAGCAGTTGACCGGGTTCAAGCCTAAGGTGGGTATTCGTGATGGCCTGAAGCGGACGATTGATTGGCTTACGATCCCGCAAAATCTGGCAAGGTATAAGGCCGATTTGTACAATCTTTGATCAATGTGTCTCCTCTTAAGACAGACCTTGTGCATTGCGCAAGTCCGATACCTGTCCTACATCCGCCCATTCGGATTCGATCTGGAAGCAGCCGCAAGGCCTGGCCTTGGCTATGGATTCCTCGAATAGGTAGGTAAGAGGATAGTACTCTCTTGGTATACAGGCTATCGCCTCAGGCGATAATACATAGATGCCTGCATTAACGAGAAAAGAATTTATGGGTTTTTCTATTAGGCCTGTTATGCGGTCATCTTCGATCTCAATGCAGCCATATGGTATCTCCTGAGAGAATTTATGAGCGCCGATTGTGGCGAAATACCCGCCTTTCTGATGAAAATCCAACATGTGCTCGAGATTTACCTGCATGACAAGATCGCCATTTAGCACGAGTATCGGATCCAGTATGGGGCTAGGCAGGAGTGAAAGCGCGCCCCCTGTGCCCAATGGCTCATCTTCGCATAGATATTCGATGGTGCAGCCGAAGCGTTCTCCATTGCCGAAATAGTCTTTGATCACATGTCCCATGTAATTGATGGAAAGGAATATTCGCTGGATACCAAAACTGACCAGATGTAGAACAAGACGTTCTAGAATAGGGCGTCCCGCAACCTTTACCATGGGCTTCGGCATGTTTTGTGTTATCGGATATAGTCTTGTTCCTTTACCTCCGGCCATGATTACAGCCCAGTTCTGCCGTTTGGAATGCCCAATTAGACGATTGAGAAAATGGATGCCGACAAGGTGATGGGTATCGTCAAGTATTGGGACCTGACGAATGCACATGGCCTGCATCAAATCAAGCACATATGCCCGTTCATCATCCGGTCCTACAAAGCTGAAATCTGTGCACGTGTATTTTGTCAGGGGGGATTGCAACGACTCGCCCGCCAGTAAAGCCCTGCGGATATCGCCGTCAGTAAGGGTGCCATATACCTTTTTATCTTCGTTGAGAACGACCGCTAGACCCTCAGCATCTCTATCGATAACCTTTAGGGCATCAAGAAGGGTTCCATGAATTGGGACGCAATAGTTATTCAGTATCAGGGCGCTTTCCACCTTTCCTCCTAGACGATGTCGATCGTTAGATTGCAATTGTATTGGAACCGTGAGCTACCAAATGCCCCATCCACCGTCGATGATCATATTTTGTCCGGTCATGTATGCCGATAAGTCACTCGCCAGGAAGCAGGCTGCGCCTTTGAAATCCTCTTCAGCAGCCATGCGTCGCAAAGGTGTTCTTTCGATATATCGCTCGACGAATTTTTCGTTCTGGTTCCTGAAGACGCCTCCAGGCGTGATTACGTTTACACGGATATTTGGGGCTAAAACCGTGGAGCACCATCGTGTGAACTGAATTAATCCACCCTTGCTGGCTGCATAGGCGGCTGGATTTCCCATATCCAGGCCATCATATAAACGCATATCTGGTGCGTAAACCCCGTAGATGCTTGAGATGTTTATTATGCTTCCATGTCCGGAGGCCTTTAAAAACGGGGCGGAGGCCTGAGAAAGATTGAATACGGAAGTCAGGTTTACTTCCATCGCCATACGCCAAGTAGCCGCTGTCTGTTCCTCAAATGGCACAGTCCATCCTTTTAGGTCGGTAGTGCCGACAAATCCAGCACAGTTGATTAGAACGTCCAATCTCCCCAGTTTGTTAACCGTTGCCGCAGGTAATGACAGGGTCTGTTCTTCGTCTGCCAGGTCTACCGCAAAGGCCGCGACAGGTACGCCGTATTTGTTCGCTATACGTGTTGTTATGTCAATGCAGGATGTTTCGCTGAGATCAGCAACGGCTACCGATGCGCCAAGCTCGGCAACGGCATCGGCGATGGCCTGTCCGATATAGCCTGCCCCGCCTGATATGAGTACGACCCGTCCTGATAAATCCATCAATTCGCTGATGCTTTTCATCATTTGCTTTGCCTGTATTCTAAAAGAAATTTAGTGAACTCGAAATCCAGTTCAGTATCGATATCAACCGCGTGCTCTGCCGGAATTTCGACCGCTCCAACTCGCCCGTCCCAAATAGAATCTGTACGCAGGACAAAGTCTGGCGCAGTGACGTAAAAGGCCGTCGATATGTCGTATACCGGTTCGAAGTCCTGTCTCCTGGCCTTGGCATGATCAGGTGGATTGACCAACCCAGCAGAACAGTCATCGGCAATTGTTACCATGTTAAATGACGGGTGTCGGCACGAATGGCTGACAGAGATTACGGTATCCCATCCTCCGGACAAAAACAGTTCTATGCCATTATTTACCTCAGCCAGGGTCCTTAGGGGTGATGTGGTCGGCAAACTGACCATAACATCCATATCCGGGAGAACGGAATTTTTTATCCACTTCACCGCGTGGCGCCAAGCAAGTCGTTCCGGGGCTTGGTCTGTTGCCAGTGCGGTTGGGCGTAGAAAAGGAACCTCGGCCCCATGCATTTTTGCAACTTCAGCAATTTCATCGTCGTCGGTTGATACGAAGACTTTATCTATCAATTCTGATTGCAGGCCGATATCAATTGCATGGGCGATTAGTGGGCGTCCTCCTAACGTGAGAATATTCTTGCGAGGCAGTCCTTTTGATCCGCCACGTGCAAATATCCATGCATAAATTACCGGTTTTTGTTGTAAACCCATTTATTACCCCGTGATGATTCTTCGGATGCCTCAATCAACTCCAGTGTTACGGCTGCATCTGCAAAAGAGCATAGCCACTTCCGGTCAGAAGCTTGCGCGGCAGTATGCATTTCCATGAATAAGTCATTCCTTTCCAGTTCAAACTGCTGAATTTCGTTATTGTGGATCAGCTGATTTTTAATGAAGTTAATATGTACCGTACCGCCCTCATATTGAATTATGCAATCTCTCCTGACGTTTCTATCCAGGTAGTTCATTTGACAAGTAACAAGCGGACAGTGCTTCGTCTCCATCAGTAAACCGTATGCGTCATCGGTCTCGATATCTAATTCACTTAGATGTCCGCCAATTGCCGAAACGCGCTTCCAGGAACCTGCCAGCAAATGTATGTAATCCAACTCGTGACTTAGATCGCGGATGACGCCACCCCCTTGCTCCTTCCTGGCTGAATAGCACTGACGGTAATCAGTGCCAGGGCGCCAATCAGGAAGATATTGACCTACATAGGCATGTATGGAGATAAGGCGTTTACCCTGAAGGATAGCCCATGTTTTCTGCACCAAAGGGTGAAACCGGAGGACATAACCTACATAGATGTCAAAGGTATAGCGGTTGATTTGTGTGACCGGATCTTTTGATAAGGGTTTTTCGACAAAACATATCCCCTTGAAAGTTGCGTCAATGAGTTGCTGAAGTGTATCCAGATGTTCTGACGTTCTGTTCGACACAACCACATATCCCGGACAAAATGTGCTCATCGCCTCATCAAGACTATTGAATGATGGACAAGGCAGTTCGTTTGCATGCTGGCTGACAACGGCAGTTTTACATCCCATCTGCCTCAGAATGGATTCGTGACGTCTGCCGATCGAGCCATAGCCGATGATAAGGCTTTTCATTTATTTTTAACTCATATTTTTTTGGTGCAATTGAATCGATTTACAGATCAATACCTTCGTCTTTTTGAAAATCTCGCGATGCGATTTGGCCAACTACCCTGTCCCACATATTTGCATCCAGTCCATAATTTGCGCGTTTCGTGAGCAAATTTTGCTCTGTAAGTTTTTCTCCTCTCGTGATTGGCCTGGCGGCTACGATTTTGCGACGTACGACGCGCATAACCTCAAGCTCTGAGGGCTGCGGGGCTTTTGTCCCAGTACCTAGCAGCATTTCAGTATCACGAATTGCTATAACCATTTCTTTGAAGCTTTTGGGGTCTAAGCTGGATTTGTGGTCAGGGCCGGCCATGCCGGTGTCTAGGGTGAAGTGCTTTTCTATTACTCTTGCGCCCATTGCTACAGCTGCGGTAGCGGCGAGGATCCCCTGGGTGTGGTCAGAGAATCCGACCGATAATCCAAACTCATCCTTCATGGTTAACATTGCGCGCAGATTTACATTTTCTGAGGCGCAAGGATAATTGGTTGTACAATGGAGCAGGGTGATCGACCCTGCTCCTGCATATTGCAGTGTGTCTATCGCGGTAGCGATCTCTGCAAGTGATGCCATGCCTGTAGAAAGTATTATGTCTGATTTGGTTGCCCCGATTTCCCGCAGATATGGGATATTATTGATCTCGCCAGAACCAATCTTTATTGGGCTTACCCCAAGATCTATCAAAAAGGCAAGGCTATCAGAATCGTCGGGTGTCGACATAAACTGAATCCCAATGAGTTCACAATGCTGCTTGATGGCGCGAAATTCCTCAAAGCTGAGTTCCAACTGTTTTAGCATCATGTACTGGGAGTCGTGTCCTGTGTGCTCCTGCTGGTATTCTGCGGCCCCGACATCTTTTGTCAGCAGGTTGTCGGTAAGAAAGGTCTGGAATTTGACCGCGTCAGCGCCAACCTCCTTTGCCGCGTCACACAGCTTTATGGCTAACTCAAGAGAGCCGTTATGATTTACCCCGGCTTCTGCAATGATGAATGTTTTATCCACGTTTAGTCCCGGTAACAACCCATTCTTTGAGTAACTTGTCTTTACCTAGTGGCCTCATCAACCAATCCAGCGGATCTAAATCAAAATCAGACATAATTTCAGGAATGAGCTCCTCAGGTGTAAAGCGACAGATGCCGCGGTTATAGAGCGGACCTTCTGGAATATCGTAAAATGTGCATTCATCCTTCGCTTTTCCAATGCCATTGCCCCAGGTTTCCGTAGCGAACATTCTTGAAAATATCCTACCTCCATTCTTTAGGACGCGAGCCGCTTCCTTATAAGCAGCTTTGGATTCATTGATCGCATTGCAGGATATGGCTTCGTTATCTATCACAACATCAAAAGTTTCGTCTTCAAAGGGGATGGTATCGAAAAAGCCGACCATAACCTCTGAGGATTTCCTCCAGCCAGGGCATTCTTTATCCAGGCGCTCCTGAGATTGCTCAACTGCAGTGGGTGAGCCGTCGATGCCTGTAAACGAAAACCCTTCCCTAGCCAGCAGCCAGAGGTTGCAGCCCGGTCCACAGCCCAGTTCAAGAAAACGAACGTCTGCACGGTCCTCTACCTTGTAATAGTTTCTTGCTACGAATCTGACAAGCTCTGGCTCAGGGTATTTCCCCCATGCCTGACTCTTGAAAACCTCCTCCCAAATTGGATCCCAACTCATAATTGTTTCACCTTAGAATCTGTATTTTAATAAATGATTTTTAAATTGACTTATTTTTTTCGGGTTGTCGTGCTCCCAGTGCGTGCATATATCATTGTAGCGCTCCAGGTCAAATATAAATTTCCCTATATAGAAGTCACAGGTGTTTGGAGAAAAATGATATTTGAATACATACAATGAGTTATCAGGAGACGAGTTGGATCCTCCGCCTAAATGAAAATATCGCACACCAAGTTTTTTTAAATACAATGCTGCTTCATAGAGCATAAAATTATTCGGTTTTAGATTCAGGTACTCGGCATCACTGCAACCCAGATGGTAATGTCCGTATGATTTGTCACGTATGATTATTGTTGCAGCTATAATCACACCGTTATAGCGAACAAGACCAAGAAATGCTCTATTCTTTATCTTCTCAACAAACAATTCAAAGTATTGCAGGTTAAAAAAATAGAATTCATCAGCTCCTATTCGGCGCATGGTGTTATTGTATAAGTGGATAAATTCACTTATGTATCTGAAATCGCTGTCCACCTCGAAGGTAAGTCCTTCTTTTTTGGCTTTGTTGATGCACCTGCGATGCCTGGGGTGTACCTGTTCGGTCAAAATTTGATCCTCGCTCGGCGCTAGATCCATCAAGATTGTCTTGCGGTCAAAAAATAATCTGGAAGTATCTGCGATCATCATGTGGTTATTTAGCCACGGACATAGTCTGACGAAACCTGCCACCATGCCGTTGTCTCTGCAGGTTTCAATAAAGGCATTTTCGGCATTTTTTAAAAAGTTTGGATCAGTACTATTTGCGATCGGCCCGCCATATCCATATGGGGTCTCAAAATCATAAAAGGATTCGTTGAAAAGGTTATTATTACGTTTTAAGTAAGGAAACAGATAGACTTGTTTTCTGTCTCTATAAAAAAAGCATTCTGCCGTATCCCTGTGGTCTTCGTATAGTGAAACATATGAGCTGGTAAAGTATATATCCTGAAGTTCATTGGGGAACTCTGTCAGGATATCATCCCAATGATTTAGTATACGGATTTCAGGTGCCATGTGCAGACTCAATATCTATGAATTTTTTACGCGAAGTGTTTAAGTCCGCGGCTTTTAGATGGCCGATGATGCGCTCTGCCGCATGCCCGTCACCGTAATATTTGGCGTTATTGGGCAGCGCTGATTGAAATTCATTTGTATGGATTCGCGTGTAGTTTATATCTAGATCCTGTTGTGTTGCATCACATGAGACGATGCAGTTGCTCATGTATCGTCCTTTTTGGCGGTCGCCGATATTCAAAACCGGAATGCATAATACCGGAGCTTCAATGATTCCGCTTGATGAGTTTCCCGCTACGCAGGTTATGTGATGAAGTAGTTGTATATAACGATGATGTCCAAGACTCATGAAAAATTTAATTTTATCTGGCAGATCTTGTGCTCTCTGTTTAATATATTCGTTGATCTCGTTTCCTCCATGGTCAGCGTTTGCTCCGGTAGCTATAATCTGCACATTGTCCACGGTGGAAAAGAAACTGATCAGGTTGCGGATTCGTTGAAGGTTGTCCTCAAGATCAATGGTTGTCTCCGGATGATAGGTTAACAATATCCAGTTGGAGTTCTCTCTAAGGTCAAGTTCTTTCGCGATTTCAGTCCGCGCAGGTATTTCAATATGATGGAATGCGTCCAGACCTAGTTCGCCTACTGTAAAGACACGTTCAGGACTCTCTCCCATCTGAATGATGCGCCGGGCGGAATCCTCATTGCCTGGAAAGTGCAGATATGCAAGTTTCGTTACTGCATGACGGATCTGATCGTCGATTGCGCCCTCGGTGATATCCCCACCGGAGATATGTGCGATTGGTATGTTCATTACTACTGCGGCAGAGCAGATTGGTAGTAGTTCGTACCGGTCGCCAAGCACCACGAGGATATCGGGGCTGAGTCGCTGTAGTGCATCCGCCATACCTGAAAGGCATGCCGCCATGGATTTGACCAGGGATGATTTGCTTGTTTGGCTAAGCGGCATGGGTATCAATTCATCTGCTTCCAGTCCGTCCGCACGGATCTCGTCATAGGTTAAACCATGCTCGGGAGAAAGATGAGATCCGGTAACAATAATCTGTAGTTCTAGATTTTGATCTTTTCTAATCGCCTGGATCAGCCAACGCATGATACCGTATTCGGCGCGGGTCGCTGTGACAATACAAATTTTACGGTTCATCGGTGCGTGCAACTCCGGGTATTAGGAATGCAGTTCTTTAATTGTTTGGTGCACGTCTCAGTATTCCAAAGCATGTTCTAGTGGTATTTCGATGCCATACATAGTAGCCATAATAAATTTAGGATTAGGGTCCTCAAGGCGGAGGTGTCATTATTTAAGGTTACAAGACGATAATATCCATCATTTAGTAGGGCAGATATTTGTGCTTATTTAAAGTAATCAGCGTTCTGTAATCAGTCAATGGATATCCTATAGCGTCAAGCATGCTCCATAAGAGTAAAAGCCTGCATGGCATTATACTATAACTACTATGATCAGAGTTATCATTACATTAAGATAGAGCGCTTTATATCTTCTAAGTCTGTCTGCCAGTCAACATGTAGCATATGGATTAGGAGTATATCTCAGTTAATATATTATGTGGGTTGATATGGAGGCATGAATTCATCCGATATAGGTATGAATCTGTTTGCTCTAGCCAGAGTATTTGGCAATAAAGCCTGATATCAAAGTTTTTATAGGTATTTAGGATATTAATAATGAAACTAAACATTTCCGAATTGGCGTCTGAAAAGGTGGCAAATGCAATTATGGTAACCGGTTCGGGCCGTAGTGGAACGACTATTTTAGGTAAGGTAATCCACAGTTTTAAAAATGTAGAATACGCGTTTGAGCCGCCGATGATGTATGGGTTGTTGCCGCTGATAGGAGATATGCCGGAGTCGCAATGGAAATTATTGTATGAAACATATCTATATGAGGAGCTTCTTATCAATGCGTTGGCTGGAAGGAGTATTAACTGCAATCGAGCAGATGACAGCTCTATCTATAGCGTAAAAGGAGCTCATGAGATAGATGGCAGGATAAATAGATCGTTAGGTAAGTGGGAAGCGGAATCTATGGTGGGTAATTATACCATTGCGTATAAGGTACCTAGCGCCATGCCATTTTTGCCGCGGCTCGTTGAATATTATCCCGCCATGCGAATAGTAGTTATCAAGCGTGGCGCCGTTGAGACTATAAATTCCCTGATGAAAAAGGACTGGTTTTCTGATGAAAATATTTCTACCAGTCAAATCTGGCCGTTCAGAGTGAAGGGGGATGGGAAAATACCGTTTTGGGTTAAAGATGGTGATGATGACTACTGGTTGTCTTTGAATAGTATAGACAGATGTGCGTATTACTATGTTAGGGTTAACGAGGACCTCAACAGGGTGCCTGACAGGATCGAGCTTGAGTACGAAAATCTGTTAAAGGATCCTGAGGCTATAATTCAGCGGCTTGCGAACAAGCTGGGCCTTCAATTCGGCGAAAAAACCAATGAGATAGTGCAGTCTATAAAACCCACAATACAATCTAGAGATATGGGGCTTATGGATAAAATTACACCGGATCTTGCTGAACGGGTTAGATTATATTCGAATTGAATGTATAGCAACGAGGCGCATCGCGTATAGCGATATCTTCATTTGACTTTTACCGCTTGGGTCTTATCTCGTAGATTCTGACCTCATCCTGCTTTTTATTGCGAAAGCTTTTGATCGAGATAAGTTGCTTGCTGGAATTCAGGTAGTCTAACATATCCCTGTCCTTATGGTCGATCCAGAGTAGTAGATAGTCATATTCCCCGCGGCTGATTAGTTTCTCTAGAGCGACAACGCCTTTACGTTCAATTATCGCTTCGTTAGTGCATATCCCGTTGGAGTAGAATGCAAGCCGTCCCTCGTTACAAGCAATTTTTCTTTCTGGGTCAATATGTTGATATGCCCATACTCCGGCCGTTTTTATGTTTCCCCTGATCGCGCCGGTATGAATAATCCCATCCAAGAAAAAGATTACTATTAACACTGTCAGAGCGGATAGCGCAATGTACTTTTTATTCTCGGCGAGTCTGTAAAGCAGGATGCTGAGATACTGGTACGCAATTAAAGAAAATAGTGTTGCAGATAAAACCGTATATCTAGAAGACATAAAAAACTGGTTACCAGCAAGGGCCAGTAGCGGGAGAATTGAGATGAAAGCGAAAAAAAGCACGATGTTGTTCTCTTCGCGCATATGAATCCATTTATTGCGGCGACCAATAAACCAGATGGCTAGATATATTAGATTTATGTTCTTGATCACCTTATAGCTGACGAGTGCAATCAGGCCGGATATTACGAATAGAGTGGATTCTTTTGATGACAGGCGTGGCATTATGTCGACTATTTTTGATGCGGCTCCAGATAGTGCTGATATCATTGATGTAGGTAGCATGTAGCTGAGACGCAGCCCTAAATCATTGGAGATATTGTCCGTACGAATGACATAGCTGAATAGAGTAATTAAAGAGATTGTGGCGATAGGGATAAGGACCGAGTTAAGCTTTATAAAGTGGTGAAGAAATATCTTTTTGTTATTTTTCTGGAAAAGAAAATAAAAAGGAGCAAGAGCTAAAAAAACCACTCCTTCAATTCTGAACAGCGTTGCGATTATGGCAAATGATTGCCACAGAATGGCAGTGCGCATTGACGGCTGCTTGCTGTATCTAATGAAGAACAATAGCGCCAGGAGCATAAATGCCCAGAAACCGTGCCCTCTGATGACGTAGATACGATAGTCGTTAACAATTGGCAGCGCCAGTATGAGTAGTGCAGGGATCCAAAGCGGAAGATTAGGGGTGCTTATCTCTTCATAAATTCGCAGGCAAGTAATTGCTAATACAATAAGTAAGATTGAGTTTACGGAGTATGCTGATATCTCAAAGCTTGCTCCGGTTAATGCATGGAACCAGGCAATCAGGATTGAGAAAAAAGGCCAACTGAATACTGACATTGCTTTTGAAAGGCCGCCATCAAGAAATGCTTCGGCAGTATAAACGTAGAGTGTGCCGTCCTTGTTTATGACATCATTGGCTTGAAAGGCATAAAATGATAAGAGAGCGCTTAGTGTGGCCGTAACAATATAAGTTAGGGGGCGGCTTTTTAAGGATTGATATCTTGATGCCATGTCGTCTGTAAATATTGGTTGCTGAATTGAGTAGATTAGCCCTGGGCCTTGTGATGGCTTCTATTTAAGAGGAAATGATGTTATTTAGTGTCATCTTTTCATCAAATTCATTATTGCCACGCTTGCCGATAATCCGAGCAGGTACGCCTCCCACTATTGTTCTTGCTGGAACATCTTTTGTGACAACCGCTCCAGCGGCAATTATAGCTTTCTCGCCTATGGTTACATTTGAAACAATCATCGCCCTTGCTCCGATGAACGCGCCATCATGAATACATACACTGCCGACAGAAAAAACATGTGCATCATAGTTGGTGTCATAATGGTGTGTCAGAATAACCGTGCCAGTGGTAATCATCACGTTTGATCCCACCTGAATGTTTTCCGGAAATACCGGGTCGAAAATAACATCTTCACCGATGAATACACTATTGATGTTATTAAATCTAACTCCTTTCCATGAATGCAGGATTGTACGTGGCTTGGATGGAAGTGGAAATGTATCGATGATTATTTGGAGGAGTTTGTTCCTGACAAGCTTCCAGATGCCAGCATATGAGCCTGCTTTGGATAGTGATGCAGCATATTTTTTATTTGGCATATTAATTTGTCGTGTGCAGATATATAGTCCACAGATGCTGGTGCTACGCTAGCATTATTCTAGTGTTTGTCAAGAAATACAGGCGAAAGCATATGATTGCTCATGTGCTCGTGCTGCTTTGATTGCCTGATTCATTACCACGAAATTTTGACATGGTTGCCTGTCCTTCTTCTGAGATGCCTTCCCGGGCAATAACCTTCCATACCGTCAACAGCATAATTTTTATATCAAGCAGAAAGGATTGGTTATCTACGTACCAGGTATCTAACTTAAATCTATCTTCCCACGAAACAGCGTTTCTGCCGTTAATCTGAGCCCATCCGGTAATACCTGGCCTTACATTATGCCTACGCGCTTGCTCGTGATCATAGAGCGGCAGATATTCAGTCAGCAGTGGTCTGGGCCCGACCAGGCTCATATCGCCTTTAAGAACATTCCATAGGCTTGGCAGTTCATCCAGGCTTAGATTTCTCATGAATCTACCGAAGGTCGTCAGTCTTTGCTCGTCAGGCAGCTGGTCGCCATTGGCGTCACATTCATCAATCATGGTCCTAAATTTATATAGGCGAAAAATTTCGCCATTTAGTCCTGGCCTGTCTTGGTAGAAAAGTATTGGGAAGCCCATGTTTATAGCAATAAGAGGCGCCAGCAATAGCATAATGGGTCCGGCCAATATCAGTGCGAACAGTGAGATCAGTATGTCAAACAGTCGTTTTGCCATTGAATTTAATTATGTTGATGCTCTGGATTGATTGGCGCGTTTGCTAGGCGTGTTTATCACGAGAGAGTTTCCTTATGCTGTATGTGATGAGATACAGAGAGAAAACTTCTGAAGATATTTTAGCAAGCATGACGCCATTTTCATCAAATAGGATACCAAGCGGAGTGATTATGGTAATCAACACGCCCGTGCCTATCAATGACGACATTAGAATTGGTTTTGTTATGTGAAACGAGCGCATAAATGATGTGCCAACTTTGAGTGAGAAGATAAGTAAAAGTGAAATTGCCTGCCAAATAATCAATTGGTAATAACTGGTAAATTGGTCACCATACAAAAACTCCATTATCCATTGTGCAGAGAATGATATTAGTATGCAGGGTATGGATAGTATGAGAATTCCCCTTGTAGCAGCCATCTTAAAGTATCTTATTGTATTTTTCTCTCCCTCTTGGGCGAGGCGTCGCGCGCCTTCTATTGGAAATATGTTGTCTGCAGCCTGATAAATTATATTTAGTGGACCAAGAATATTTTGTGCCGCCCTTATTGCTCCTATGGCCTGTACTCCGATAAGCAATCCGCCTATTAACATAAAGCCCTGTAATCTGGTCCATTCCAGCAAGGAGCTGGGGAGTAGGTGGCGCGCATGATTCCAGTTCTCTCTAAGCGCAGGACGTATTCCGCCAATATCTATAGAAAGTAGATGGCGTGCCGGGCCTACCAGGTAAACGATGGCGGAAGAAAAGGCCAAAATATAGAGAGCCTGTCCAACGCTGATGGTGTCAGTAACAGCACAATATACCAGCAGACCTATCTGGATCATGGATCTGATGGTATCCAGGTAAAGTGCATGAAGTGTTGCTTGTTTGGTAAATAGATATCTTCTGACCCACTCTTGCGTAGGAAAAATAAAAACACATAGCGCAAACGGGATTAAATAATTGTGTGAGTGCGGGTCGCCTGTCAGATGAGCAACTGTCAGTCCGAGAGCATAACAGAGCAATGCGATAACAATACTTGTGATTGTCTGGGCCATCATTATTGATGAAAAGTAGTTCTCCTGTGTGCTTGGCTCTTCCTTGGCAGGAGCAAGTGACATCATGGGGGCGGAAAAGATCGAATGCTGGAAGGTATCCAATAAAATTAGAAATATAAAAAATAATGAGTATATTCCGAATTCTTGTATTCCAAGCGCACGTGCAATGATAAGAGAGGCAAAAAAATTGGTCGCGCTTACAATCGTCTGATCAAGAATAGTGATGCCAGGACCATTCATTCGTTGTCGTATAATGGTCATTGACATATTCAAATTGCTCGTTGGTTGGGTGTGCCCTATTGAGTTGAGGAGCGAGTTAATTAAGGGTGGAGCGCTAGCGATGTGATAGACGCCTGTGTTCTAATTGCGACTATATTGCCGATTAATTGTATGGGCTGCAACCCATTATTGTTGATCGTATAACTTGTTGTATGTAAACGTATATTTCTTCATGTAATCGATGTATGATCGTTGTTGGTTTGTGTGCTGTAGGTGCTGGGCTGAAGGCATGTTGCTAATGATAATGAGAAGAGAGGGGATCGGTCAGGAGGATTACTTAATTATGCCTAAATTTACATGTGCCAGGGGGAATATGCCTTGAGTGGTGGGAAGCTGCTCATTTTTGGCGCTGGCGGCCATGGGCGTGTGGTGGCGGATGCAGCTAATTCCTGCGGGAAATGGGCGGAAATTGCATTTGTTGATGATAAATATCCAAGTCTCCGCTCTTCTGGCGCTTGGGATGTGGTAGGTGCATCAACTGATATGCCTTGCTTGTGCGAGAGCTGGGACGCTATGGTCATCGCTATCGGCGACAGTAGACTGAGATTCAAATTACAGCAAGCAGCGTCTTCTGCGGGATTCTCAATTGCAACTATAATTCATCCTTCAGCGCAGATTGCGGGGGGGGTCGAGATTGGAGAAGGATCTGTGGTGTTTGCTAATGCGGTAATAAACATCGGCAGTAGGCTCGGTAAGTCGGTAATCATTAATACGGCTGCGACTGTAGATCATGATTGCTCAATTGGTAATGCCGTCCATATTTCACCTGGGGGGCATCTTGCTGGCGATGTCATAGTTGAAGATTATGCTTGGGTGGGGATAGGTGCTGTAATCATCAATAGGGTAAGGGTAGGCCAGAATGCCATTGTGGCGGCAGGCGCATCGGTAATCCGGGATGTTGTTGCGGGCCATACAGTGGCTGGAGTGCCGGCCACGGAGATAAAAAAATAGATACCGCCCTAGTGGTATGGTGGAGGCTAATCTTAGCATGTGGTATTGGCGCCTGGATTTACACGGATACATCTGCACGCGCCATCAAGACACTGCGGGATTCCCATGCAAGGCAGTCCACAGAGGCTGATCTTTCCATATTGTCGATTGTTCGCCGAATGTTGATATGGATCCAGGGTATATGCCGTCATGGAGCGAACTAGATTCCTCTAGTCAGTCAAGCTAGCGAGTGGGTTGCTTTTGACGCGGGATTAAAGTGTGCTCGGAGAGTAAGGGCTCGGGCAGTAAGTGTTTTTTGTGCAGTGCATAGATATCCTGGCTGGCAGGGATAGGTGTTCAGCGGTATAAATGATTGAATTTGGTGTCTAAGCAGTTACGATAAGAGACGTGCTCTGGCCAGGGGGATCCGCTTGAATGAATACACAAGGTACCTTTCTCATTCCAACAATACTCTGCGGCGGTGTCGGCTCACGCCTATGGCCTGTATCCAGAAAGCAGCACCCCAAGCCGTTTATCAGGATGGGGGATGGTGAAAGTCTGCTGCAGAAGTCGTTTCTTAGAGGGACATCCCTGGCGAACGTATCCCACCTGATAACCGTCACCAACCGTGAGCAGTACTTCAAGATCGAAGATGAATATCAGGAAATATCCCACCTGATTGATAGACAGATCGATAGGACATTTATCCTGGAGCCTGTGGGCCGTAATACTGCCCCAGCCATAGCTACCGCATGCATATTGGCATCAGAGAATTATGGCAATGATGCAATCATGCTTGTGCTTACGGCTGATCATCTGATATCAGACCAAGAGGCATTTGCCGATGCGGTTGCCGATGCCTGCAAGCTGGCGCTTGATGGAAGACTGGTAGCATTCGGCGTACGCCCCACAGCGCCGGAGACTGGATACGGCTACATTGAATCAGACGGGCATAATGTCTTGCGATTTGTTGAAAAGCCTTCGCTGGAAAAGGCCAGGGAATATGTGGCCTCAGGTAATTTTCTATGGAACTCGGGCATGCTGTGCTTCACAGTCGGGAGCATGCTCCAAGAGATGGCAAAGTATTGTCCGGGTATCCTGGAGGCTACCAAAGCCAGTATGCAGCATTCGCGATCGGCATTCAGCGATGGATTTAGTCAGGTAGAACTTAGTTTCGATCATTTTAAGCAGGTGGCAGATAACTCTATTGATTATGCCATTATGGAGAAGACGCGTAATGCCGCTGTTGTAGCCTGCGACATAGGATGGAGTGATATTGGCTGCTGGCGTTCGTTGGGTGATCTGGAGAAGTTTGATGACAATAACAACCGTATCCAGGGTGATGCTGTAGTGATCGACAGTAGCAACTGTACCATTAATAGTGAAGGGCGCTTGGTGGGTGTTGTCGGTGTGGATGGCCTGGTGATTGTCGACACGCCTGATGCGCTGTTGGTTGCGGATAAGTCTCGTGTGCAAGACGTTAAGAACATATACGCCCAGCTCGAGTCACAGGGACATGAGGCCCACGAGTTGCACCGTACTGTGCACCGCCCATGGGGCACGTACACTGTTCTTGAAGAAGGTGAGAATTTTAAAATTAAACATATCGAGGTCAAGATTGGCTCCAGCTTAAGTCTGCAGATGCATCATCATCGTAGTGAGCATTGGGTGGTTGTCAGCGGTACTGCCAAGGTGCTCAACGATGATCGGGAATTAATATTAAATATCAATGAATCGACCTTTATCCCGGCGGGGCATAAGCATCGTCTGGAGAATATTGGTCCAGAACAGCTAGTAATAATTGAAGTGCAAACCGGTGATTATCTTGGTGAAGAAGATATTATAAGGTTCGATGATGCTTTCGGGAGAGTTCCACATGCCTCCTGATAATATCTAAGTCAGTTGTAGAAAGTGCCAGATGAGATGCCTGGTTCCTGGCAAATATCGTCTACCCTGGGTTCCTCCTCATACAGCTTGATTGTCGTGATTATCTGTTCTTCGCTGTATCGCTTCTTCATTGTGAGATCTCGGTATAAGTAGATTATCTGGAAATATCATCAAACTCATGATGTAAATTACTGGGTAAAGGTTATACGTTTGATACAAGGCCTGGCTTTTATGATCGCTAATTTCTACATCTCTTAGCCCTGTTTTGAGCTAATCCTAAGCCTCACTATTTCATGGTGGTTTTTACGGTCCAAGATGTTTCTTAGTGCCTGAAACGCGTCATGAACTCAGAGGGTTGCGTCAAGTTGATGAGGAAAACATTTCTCTTTCCATATAATTGAATATGAAGGGGATGTGTCATCTTGATGTTATTATGTTTGTTGGGAAAATGGTGTCGATGGCCGAAAGGCAAGGAAAGTGCATTACTGAACTTGCGGGGGCGCTTGGATCGTAGTGAGCGCCGTGCAGTAGTAAATGTTATAGTCCATCTCTTGATTCTTTCCGTCTGGGGATACTTATGAGTAAAAGCGCAGTAATTACAGGTATTACGGGCCAAGACGGTGCCTATCTGGCCAAACTGCTGCTGAGTAAAAATTATACAGTTTATGGCGCATACCGCCGTACGGCCTCAACCAATTTTTGGAGGGTTGAGGAACTTGGGATTAAGGCTGATCCCAATCTGCATTTGGTTGAATATGATCTTACAGATCTTGGTTCAAATATCCGTTTGCTGGAGAAGTCCAAGCCTGATGAGGTATATAACCTTGCGGCGCAGAGCTTTGTTGCCGTCTCCTTCGATCAGCCCCTAACTACAGCAGAGATTACTGGGCTTGGAGCGGCGCGTCTGCTCGAGGCTATACGTATAGTCAATCCCAAGATTAGATTTTATCAGGCCTCCACCTCCGAGATGTTTGGTAAGGTGCAGGAGGTGCCGCAGAGCGAAGAAACACCGTTATACCCGCGTAGCCCATATGGCGTTGCCA
>JBNKKH010000018.1:0-9554 GCA_050291725.1 Sedimenticolaceae bacterium | reverse complement strand
AAGCCAAGGCCCTGCGCAAACTGCGCCACCCCTCCCGCTCCGATCGCCTGCGCAGCTTCCTCGACAGCGATTGACCGGACAGATTCACCCGCAGATGCACGAAGTTGCTGAATTTGCGGGTGAATCTGTTAAAATCCCGCCGTTTCGGGCCCATAGCTCAGTTGGTTAGAGCAGGGGACTCATAATCCCTTGGTCCTAGGTTCGAGTCCTAGTGGGCCCACCAATAAAAACAATGAGTTAATAATTTTGCATATCAATTTATGTTGTTATGTAGACACAATGTAGACACATCGAACTTTGCCAGTCTCCCACACCAAGAAGTTTGTTATCAGCTGGCCGCTGGAGCTTACAACTCGCCGCCCCCATAGATGCCAATAACTTATATTTTTCAGTTTTCGAACGGTCTTATGTAGACAACTTGTAGGCTAGTCAGCGCTTAAACAAGCTCATTTTGGAAGTCATTGTTATTTTGTGGTATTTCTGTTGGAATGGCTCACTAGAAAAACGCTTTCAGTTTTTGCCTTCATTGTCGATAACACGAACTAAACTGCGCCAATAAACAATAGGGATTTCATCCGTGGCGATAAAACTTCAGTTATCAGATCAAAACATCAAAGAATGGGAAGAAATTATTGGCTTCCCTCATGATAAGCTCAACGGACTGACACGTGAACTTTCAAACCTAGCTAAACCTGCGTTAAGGCTGAATGATCTGCGCAAGCGGATAAACGCGGCTTTAGGTTCGGATAAGAGTGGAACTCTATTCGGACGGCATCTCATTCGTCTTGCTACTTTAATTGATGACGAAAAATTAACGCCAGAGGAATCAGTTGAAGCACTAACTGATTCCCTGAGATTAGCGGGGTGGCCTCAGGATAAATTAGAGAGTCTTTCTGAATTCACGTCCGCGTTAGTTCCACTACTTAACACTGATGCGGTATGTTTCGTCGCAAAGTCTTTAAGACTCACATACGTGCATCCGAACATATTGCAAGATGCTGGTGTCGTAACTGATATAAGGCCCATATTCAGCAGAGATCGGTCGGAGATTGCAGGCGCGATGATTATGCAAACACTGACTGTAGAGTATCTAGAGAGTGGCAAAAAGAAAAGTATCAGCTTTGCTCTTGATGAAAGTGATTTAGAGAATTTACGTGACATTTCCATCGAATCGCTGAACAAAGCAGAGCTTTCACAAAAGCTTATTTCTGATAACTGTGATTTAACGGCATTTATAGTAGGAGATGATTCAGATGGGAACTCCTAAAGCGTTGTGTTATTCCGATTATTTTTTGTTTGATACGGCGTTTTCTACTCCTGCACAAAAGAGAGCAGCCATAGATGAAGCCGAATACTCTGAAATAGTGGAAAAGGAAGCCTTTAAAATAGCTTCTGATTATTCTTTTATAGACTTATTCTTCAAACAAGAAAAAGTATGTGGGACTGAAAGACGGTATGGCATTTCTCTGGTCTCTCAGAATTTAAGTGATGAGAAAAAGAATAGTAATAACTTGCTATCAGAAGTAGGTATAAAAATCCTGTCCGATGTTTCATTTGCTTTGTCAGCTATATGTTTTATTTTTTGCATAATATTGTTTGTTAACTCTAGCTATCTGTATCTAATACCTACAGGTTTTAGCGTGTTTGGATTTCTATTGTTTGGCTTTATTTCTAATAAGGTTGTTCGCGTACACCTTACTGCGAATGACAATGCTAATTTCGCCAATGGGGATGGCATAATTGGATCAGTTAAATAGCAAAAAAGCATGTTGCTCCGTTTGCTGGGTCTCATTACTCAGCATATCCGCTCTCCTCTTTGTTGCGTGGCTAGCTGCACCGCTTATATCGAATACATTAATCTCTGATATCTTGCAGTTTCCGCCAGTTGGATTTATTGGTATTTTGCTAATATTACTGATTCTATTTGTTTTATTGCTAAGCCTTTACTATTGGATCAACCCCCCTGGGGTTAGTGGATTGATATGGTTTGGGTGGAGGTTAACCGCCTTCATCGGTTTATCGGCAACTTTTGCGCCGTTTGCATATAGCTCATTTGAGTTTGGTTTTAGAAATAGTGAATATCAAATACGTGTAGACAACGGTTCTGTTTCTTTAACTGTATTTCTAACACTACTTTTTTTGTTTCTATTTACATTGCTTTACATGTACCACAAGCGAAATCCTGCTTAATACCATACAGTTATTGACAGACCTCCAAAGTTACACAACTGCCAGCAGGTTTTAATTCGCGATTCTTATCAATGAAGAATATTAGATCTGAGATAGTTTGTGCTAATTATAAAGTATTCAACTCTGCCTCATGAGGCATCATCGCTTATTTTACTCGTTTATAGGTAATTCCCGCTATTACCTTCTTAACTTGTATTTCATTCAGTGCATCGACTTCCAGCATAATCCGAATAGGAGACATACCAGTAGCTGCCAAATCCCTTATCTGTTTAACTTGGCCCGCTGATAGCCTTTTTGGATGCGCTACATTTATTCGTTCGTAATACTCATCGTCTTGCCACAGTTGGGATATGAACGGATTTGGTATCCCCTTTTTTGGATTTAGCTTAACGTACTGATCTAGTGCCGCCTCACGTTCCCCAAGAGTTATCCTTTCTCTGCTAGTTAGTCCTAGCTTATGGAGGTTGCTAAGCCCTTTAAAACCTCCCGGTATCATGTTCAGGCCATATCGATCAGAAGCGAATCGGTCTACATATTTTTCTTCCCAGTCCATTGCATCTTCAAATGATGCATTAACATTAATTAGGGCTGAGCTGAAAACAACCTGTTTAAGACCAAGATTATCTCTCCATGCTTGATAAAATTTACGCCTGTTACCCTGTCTTATCTCCCTCATGTGTTCATCTAAACGAATTAGCCAATTACGGCTAGTGATACCTGCATAGTAGTAAGATCCTTCATTAGTGGTTTGAAATTTATGTAAATCTTCGAAGGTGCCTTTACGAGGTACATTTTGCGAGATTGTGTGTATGTAGCATTGATAACCAGAATTTGCATCGCCCCAGTTTTTTATAAGGTACTGAAGTGGAACAACCGCCTTCCATGAGATGGAATCTTGCATTTCCAATACATAGTGCAACTTAGATGGCCCGCTTATGGGGCTCTCAATTGCTTGGATATTGAAGGCTTTGTCTGCAGGATAAACAATAATTGCAATATCAATAGGAGAACCTACAAGACGCGACAAACCATCTTTTAGTTGATTTGTCCTTGCATTTTGTTCGATCAGGCGACCTATTGATCCTCTCGACTTGGAATTTCGTGTGTCTATGTCTTTAAGACATGCTTCCAGTTTTGAGAGAACAGATACACCATGTCCAGAGGGCAAAAGAGAGTGACAGTTTTTCGTATCGAGGTATTTCGCTTTCATATGAATTCAGACGACTAGTTCTTTCTCAGCTAACTATCGATCGGACTCAACTATTATTCACAGCATTCGAAAGATGATACTGAAAAATATTGGATAGTGGCCAAACGCACCAATCTTTACACGCTCTGATAGAAAACCCAATACGACATCCTTCTTTCTAAAACACCTACCCGCATTCTTACCTAACACTTAATAGATTTAGACACTACACCATTGGCACCCAGTTTCACCCCCACTTAAGGAGAGCGTGACTGATTTCGATGCTACTCAGAGAAATCTCGACCCTGAAGCCATTCCCGATACCGTCCCGGACTTGGACCCAACCCTACCCGGCACCATTCCGGCCCTGGGGCTAGCCCTACCCGGCACTGTCCCGGTACTGTCCCGGCCCTGGGCCAGCCCTACCCGGCACCATCCCGCCCCTGGGGCCAGCCCTACCCGGCACCGTCCCGCCTCTGGGGCTTACCCTACCCGGCACCGTCCCGCCCCTGGGGTAGCCCTACCCGGCACCGTCCTGGCCCTGGGGCTAGCCCTACCCGGCACCGTCCCGGCCCTGGGGCCAGCCCTACCCGGCATCGTCCCGGCCCCAGCGCTATCCCTACCGGCACCTACCCTCCAGCAGTTGGCAATTCGTAGTTAAACTATAACAACCTAATAAATGCTGATCTTTTCCAAATTGGCCCATTCTTCTCCCGCATCAAATAGTGCCTTTGTAGCTTGCGTTTGGTAGTCATTAAGGCGTCGTAGGAGGGCCAGCCCCGCATTATTAAGCCGTGCTCCCCATAGACTCTTTGGCGCTACTGTCAGTTTGACACCATCAGCATTTAGTACTCTCCACAACTTTCTCCAGGCTGCACGGCTTGATGCACCAAACCCCCAACGATGAAACCACAGCCCCTTGGGGACTTTATCCCTCTCTGTTTCTCTCCCGACTTTCAAGACCTGCCAAATCATGTCTGACCAAAATAGCCCAACCAAGCGTGATTTCGGGGCACGTCCATCATTAGCGATGCCATAGCGGTTCCCCCTCACTCTACCCTGGTCACCCTCACTCCCCTTGGTAAGATAGTGTGCTGCCTTTGCCATATAGGCGGCTGCCGCAGCTGGCTTTTTAATTCGCTCCAGTTTGGCAAAGCCTTTCCCCCAAGTTTTTTCGATCCACCGGGCCCATGCATGGAATTGATCCAGCTTGACTCCCCAATTCATCAATATGTGAACGTGAGGATTAGCCTCCCCCTGCATATTGGTTGGATTTTCCACCACCCATACAAATTGAAATGGCCGATTCTGCTCTTCCAGTTTGAAGGTTTCCCGCCACTTTATCGGTGTCCATCGGTCGCTACTGGTGGCGGTGTCAATTCGCCCCTTAAAAGAGGAACCATTGGCCCAATAACCCCCACCACGCACTTGCTTTCCAGATCTGCGATAGTGACTGGAAAAGGCCTTGCCGTTACGGTGCCGCTGTTGTAAGACATTGATGAATTCAGTCACCAGATTGCCAATGGTGCAGCGATTCGTGTCATCCACCCCTCGCTTCATCTGATCCCACTTCTCAATTTGAGCACGCCATTCTGGCGTGAACGTGAGCGTCAAAAAAGTCCGATAACCAATCCCCAAGCGGTGCATATACATCGCGCTGTGCTCGATCTGCTTTTTCCCTCGGTCAGACAATCTCTCAGTCCAACGATCACCAAATTGAACAGGCGGTAAGGTTTTACACCGCGTATCTGTGTTGGCATTCGCTTTCCAGGTTGCCTGTTCTGGGATCAATGGCGTATAGGGGGCGCCTTCTTCGGTTTTCTCAATACCCCGCCAGGCCTCACAGGTGATTGCGAGGTAGTGCCCGGCTGCTTCCGTGTCCATTTCGCGCTCGGTGTATTGATCTCTGTATTCCTGAACTGGCGGATCAGGCTCAAAGAAATACTCCTTCTCTTCTGCCTGGTTGTCGGATACCTCTGCCGCCCATGCATTGATCTGATCGATTTCCCAAGGCTCAAATTCATAGGCTGTTGAACTTTTGGTGCCTCTGACAAGACTAGGGACCGGCTTTGCCGGTCCTGGAGACTCTCTCAAGCTGATGGCGTATGATTTATCCATGATTTACACCCCACAAAAATTGGCATGGATCATCGGGCACAATGATTCCTCTGATGAGCAAGCCATCAAGAAGGTCATTGAGCACCTTGAATGGGAGCAGGCGCGACCCGCCACCCCAGAAGAGCGTGAAGAACTCAGCAGTGCAGTCCGGCAGCTCCTGGTGGCCCGGGATGATGCAAGGGTGTATGGCGATACTGCACCGGACGCTTTCCATGCTGGTGCCGTCATGCGTGACTTCATGAAGAAATAACCCTATAGGGTCTACTCCAACCCTATAGGGTTCGTGCCCTGCTCTGCTGGGTATACTTGAGTACCACACCCTATAGCGTCTGCTGCCTCCCTGAGGGTCATCCCCAGGGGCTATAGCATTCCGACCCGTTAAGAAACCCACCCCGTTAACGAAACTCCCCGTTAAGGCCCAAGCCCTGTTAAGGACTATGTTCCTTAACAGGTAGAATCGCTTAACGGGATGAATCCCAGGGTGATGGATCCGGTTTGAGTCAGGAGCAGCCGGGATCACTGGTCGAACGCCTGATCTGGGCACTGATGTAGCTGTTCAGATCTTCAAGACGATAACGCACGGCACGAGCCCCAATCTTGACGAAAGGGACCCGGGCCCCTGCCCAGCGATCACGCTCCAGAAACGCCTTGCTTACATTCAGATATTGCGCAGCCGCTTTGGTATCCAGCAATTCAGTTTGCATGTCTTTCTCCTGGTTTGATGACATGGGAGAAAGACTAGGGAGGATCAGACCCGGGGGATATGCGTCAAGGGGCTTGGCGTATACGTGAAGCCCCTTGACATATACGCGAACCCCCTTCGCGCATACGAAAAGCTACTTCACAGCCCTCTCTTCGAGCTCAGCCCCACTGAAACACCCCTTAAGATGCAGCTGATGCCAGCCACCTTTGGCCATTCTTCTGTGGACATAACACTTATAGCGTTCTGGTCTGAGGGGTTGCTTCATTCGATGGCGATGGGAATTACAGTAGGTGCAGGCTGCCGCAATGTTTGAACGGTTCGCCTTGCCACTTTCGGCATGCGCCTTGAGATGCTCGCCGGTCGATTTCAAAAGCCGGGCCTGTTTCAGCGACAGCTGATGAGCGGAGGCAAACCGCTCGCTCCCCTCTTCCCAAATGGGGAGAGCACAGTAGTAGCAACGGCCACCTTGCGCACGGTGCGCCTTCTTGCGGAGAGATTTGAGGGATATTCGGTGTTTTGACATGAGTCACTCCTAGGTTGCTGTGATGTCCTGCCCCCGAAAGGGTTGGCAAGGACGCAGCCTGGAGTCACTCCAAGACCCACTGGGTTGTGACAACAACTCAGCGATTGATTGGTGGGCCAATCAATGACTAAACAATAACGCTGGTCTCTAATCTGATCAAGTCAGACCCAGATAATCTTGAGCTCAAATCGAGCCATTAGGAATCCTCTTCCCTTCTATACTTCCCTATCCACTGCGCGATCCGATGCGCAGGGTCTTCGGTCGTCAGGACCGCCTCCACGTCATCTTTCAGCGCCGCATAGATACGTTTGGCCGCATCACGGTTTGAGCGGCGACTTAGCTCATGTGCCTCATAGTACTCAAACACCAATGCCTTCAATTCCTCGAATTTGGCAACTCGCTTTTGCCCACCCTGCCGACCTTGTTCTTTTGCCGTGGTCTGCTGCGCCTCGATATACTGCTGCAGTTCGTGGTGACATTCAGCGACACACACCGCCTCCATGCACTCAAGGGGCCACTCCGTATTTTGAAAACGGTAGGCTTCCTTGCCGATCTTCTTCGGATCCATGAAGTTGGCCGGATTGAGCGCCTCGAGCACACACGCGATGGCCAGGACAGCGAAATAATCCGTCCAGGTCGCCCCGGGAAACCCTTTCTGCTCCCTGATATCGAATTCATCCTGATAGACCTTGAGCGCCTTCACCCGGTTGGTAAAGCTGTATCCCTCAGCGCGGGCTTGCTCAATCGTCTTGAGAAAATGCGGCCAGCTGCCTTCCCGAAGCATCCAATCCAGCGAGTCCAATGCACTGGAAATCTCGGCCCGTGTCCGCCCCTTCAGCAAGGCCCGGGCCCGCCGGAGCTGATCCCCAAAGGCAAACAGGAGATTGTCATCCAGTTCATCCCTGAGTGGATCAAAAGTGGTGTCGTAGTCGTAGAGGTAGTAATCCATGGGGTCCTGCTTCCTCGTCCAAAGTACTTTCTTAACGTGTCTGAGCCTCTGCCCGTCCAAGGGGGATCACATTGTCTTCGGTGAGCCGTCCTGCCGAACGCAGAATGGCCTGACTGATCTTCTCCATTGCCGGGCGCAGCCGTTCCGGGTCCATGATGATGTAACCGGCGGTCACATCATTGGGCATCTTGTGATTGATCAGGTGTTTGATGGCGTATTGGGAGAGTTCCAGGCTCTCCGCGATGGTGATGAAGGTGCGTCGCAGGTCATGCAGGGTAAAGCGTACCCCGGACCACTCAATCACCTTGAAGAGCTGCTTGCGGGGCTCGATGAGCCGCCCTCCCCGACTGCCGGGAAATACAAAACTGCTCACGTGTCCCGCTTCCCGGCGTTTGAGGAGCTCATACAGGGTATCTGAGAGCGGCAGGATGAGCGGCTCCCGGTTCTTGGTGTCATTGACCCGCAGGGTACGCTCCACAAAATCCACGTCCTCCCATTGCAGGTCCATCCCCTCGGAGCGGCGCAGTCCGGTAAAGAGCAAGAGCATCAGGTAATCGGCGATGGTCTCGGAGGTGGGGTCACCCTCCTCGCGTAAACGCTCCACCGCCTCGAACCACGCGGGGAGCTCTGATTTCTTTATCAGGGTGCGGCGGCGCTCCACCCGGTGCCAGCCCTTGACGTGGGAGAGGCGGTCCACGGGGTTTTCCGGAAACAGGGAGCGGCCCTGGCTGTCTTCATACTGACCCCGGGCAAAGTTGAAGAGCGCCTTGAGCAGCCGCATGGCGTTGTTGGCTCGGGCCGGGGAGCGCTGACCGTAGTCCTGGTGGCGCTTCTGTACCCGATCCTTGGTGAGGCTACGCAGTTCCCGGCCCTGCCAGTCCTTGAAGACCTCACGCATGAGACGGCGGTAGTCCTGCACGGTCGCCGGTTTGAGCCCTGCCCGGACCTTGAGGTAGAGCTCGAAGACCTCCCCCAGGGTGACCGTCTGGGCCTCCCGGTCCTTTTGCGCGGAGATGGGGTCCTGGCCGCTGGCCACCTGCCCCAGGAAGCGCTGAGCGTCCTTGCGGGCCTGCTCGGCGGTCTGCTCACCGAAGCGGCCCAGGGTCTTGCGCTTGACCCGGCCATGGATGCGCTTTTCCACCACGAAGCTTTTCACGCCGCTGGCGGTGACCCGCAGGGCAAAACCCTTGAGCTGATCGTCCCGGTAGAAGACCTGCCCACTGGCAGGAATGGCCGCCTGTTCCACGGCCGTCTTGGTGAGTTTCATGCTTCCCCTCTACAATCCCTTGGTCCGCCATGTAGACACTATGTAGACACTTCAGGTCAAAATCCGGCGAACTCCTTCAAAGACCATGGGACAGAGTTAATCGCATAACTCGTTATATGTAAAGGGATTTAAAAGACTCTCAAAGCTATGTAGACAGACTAAAAAACCGGACCAATGGAACTCATAATCCCTTGGTCCTAGGTTCGAGTCCTAGTGGGCCCACCATTAATATCAATAAGATACCAAGAATTAATCCAGCCACGTATTTTTCAAAGTATTCCAGGAAGAAGTATTCCGGGACACCCAACTTTCACTCTACAAGCACGTTATCGGAATCCCCCTCCTCAGCTCAAAGAGCAACTACCCGATTGCCACAGCAATATAGAGCCGCCGCGCCTGACCACCGCCTTTTAAAAATCCGCCTGCCGTGTATCTCCGTTGCCTGCCATATCCTCTGCAAGCGGAAAGTTGGGTGTCCCAATGTCGCGTCCCAATG
Organism: Sedimenticolaceae bacterium; assembly: GCA_050291725.1. GTDB lineage: Bacteria > Pseudomonadota > Gammaproteobacteria > Chromatiales > Chromatiaceae > JAAGZL01. The sequence goes on along the minus strand of JBNKKH010000018.1, from coordinate 119 downwards.
TCGCGGTTCCATCAGCTTTTCTTGTACTTTGGTCGCAAAAAAACTCTCGGCCACGGTCAGTCTGTATACGCTAAATAGCAAACGGCATTTCCTCAGTCACTGCATCAATAAAATCTAGT
>JBNKKH010000017.1:0-217064 GCA_050291725.1 Sedimenticolaceae bacterium | reverse complement strand
TTGGACTGATCGCTTCCATCCAATGTCTTGGGAATCGGTTATTGATGAGTAGATATATGTTGTCAGTAGTTAGGGTTGGCTGTAGCTAGTTATCCTTGTCTGGTAGGGTTGTGTGTTCTACATAATATAGCAATGAGGTAGAGATATGATAAGGCTTGAGCAAATTAATTGGTTCGCGCTTTGAGGCTTCTAGCCAATGCTATCAGATAAGACATAATGAATGTGGGTGGGGATGTTCGGTAGCCAACTGCTATAGACTACGAGCACGGTAGCTACCGGCAAGTAACCAGATAATTGTGATGTGGAGCATTTTGTATTGTGCTCAACTGACAGAAAAACGCATTTACTAGTTGCTGGGGTTTTTGTTAACAACGGGGATGTGGATTGATGGTTAATTTACATCCCCATATTTTCTCGCCTAGGCTTATAGTTTACTGGAAGTTGTTTTTCTATTCACAATAGGCATCCATCGCCTTTTTTGCCTGTTGCAGTCTTTGAGTCCACTCTTCCTCACTGAACTTAACTATGGTTTTGTCTTCGGTTACAAATGCTGTTCCTGGTTTGGTGTTTTCCAGTAACTCAACATTCTGCTTTGCTCTATCACAATAGTCTTTGCGTACTGCTGGGTCCAGGTCTTGAACTGTGGCCGGCTTTTTCGCTTTTTCGCTACCTTCAGCTTCTGGAGATGTTGCCTTCTCTTCGATGATGTTCTGTTTGGCGGGTAAGGGCACTCTCTCTGCTGCTTGATTACCTGCAGGTTTTTGTTGGGAGAATACCACGTTGCCTTTTTCGTCAACCCAGCGATAGGCATCAGCACTGGCCACGCCTGTAATTATCATTGCTACCATAGTCCAGAGTACACGTTTTTTCATAATCTCCTCCTGTTAGGGAAGTATATACTGTTTTTCAGTCTCTTACTTAGTTCGCAGATAGCTAGATTTTGTGTCTGATTAAAGGCAAGCGCAAGCTCCTTTGTAGCTTAGTGAGAAGTGCGCACGGCTTACTCGGTATACAAAATTATTATTATTGTTTTTCAATGTAGGGTTTCCCACTACAGTTCCATAAACTGTGGATCTACTAGCTGTAAGGGTATGACTGTTATGTGTAAAACGATATTCTGTAGTCAAATAGACATCAAAACTCAATGTAGTGGTTACTTCTACCCCTTGGGGAGCTCGGTACCCCCTTGTGGGGTGGAAGGACAGGATGAGGGGAAGATATAAAACAATGAGTTATCTCGCAATCCCCCTCACCCCAACCCTCTCCCCAGAGGGGAGAGGGAGTTAACGGGACAGCGGTGATGTTAATTCAGTAACAAAGCAGTCGCTACATTGCGCCCCTCAGCCGCCAGAAGGTTATGGGTGCGGCAGGCTGCGGGGGTTGCCATTATCTCTACTCCGATTCCATTGTTAACCAGCTCTGCATACAGAACAGGATCTGGAAACTGTATCTCATTTCCGGTTCCTAGAATGACTATTTGTGGGTTGAGGCTGACCAATGTGGCAAAGTGCTCAGTAGTGAGATCGGAAAATTTCTCAGGTGGCCAATCGTCAATTATCTGGTTTGGGGCAACTATTACACTGCTGCTGTAACGCTGTTCGTTTATCAGCACCTCTCCTTGCTCGTAGGAGCGAATGATGTAGTTGTCACTATTGTCTGTAAGGGTAAATTTCATTGGTTGAAGATAACTAATGTGGATTGGGGCGGCAAGTAGCTGAAGATGCCAATATTATCGCATCTCAAGATTAGAAAAGAGTATCCCCCTCTCACCAGAGGGGAGAGGGAGTTAACTGGACAGCAGTGTCTATACACCTAATTATTTTGACTTTTTGTTGTCTGCTCAGTTACCTTACTCGTTTGTTTTCTTACTATTTACTATAGCAGAGGTCGAAGTGTCTACGCCCGAGATGGAAGAGTTCAGCAGAATCAAACGTCTGCCACCCTATGTCTTTAATATTGTTAATGAATTAAAGGCTGAGGCGCGAGCGCGGGGGGAAGATATTATCGATTTTGGCATGGGAAATCCTGATCAGCCCACACCACAGCATATTGTGGATAAATTGGTTGAGGCCAGTCAGCGCAAGGATACCCATAGATACTCTATGTCTAGGGGAATTCCCCGTCTGCGCCGCGCCATTACTAACTGGTATAAGCAGCGCTACGATGTGGATCTGGATCCTGAGACTCAGGCCATCGTAACTATCGGCTCTAAAGAGGGTCTGGCCCATCTGGCTCTGGCCTGCGTTGGACCAGGGGATTCGGTGTTGGTGCCCAACCCGTCCTATCCGATTCATCCCTACGGTTTTGTGATTGCCGGTGCCGATATCCGCCATGTGCCACTGGTGCCAGGTGTGGATTTCTTTGCCAAGCTGGAGAAGGCAATTACCGACTCCTGGCCGCGCCCCAAGATGTTGGTGATAAATTTTCCGGGTAACCCCACTACCCAGTGTGTCGATCTGGAGTTTTTTCAGAAGGTGGTGGATATCGCTCGTGAGCATAATATCTGGGTGATCCATGATCTGGCCTATGCCGACATAGTATTTGATGGTTATAAGGCGCCTTCTATATTGGAGATTGAGGGTGCTGAAGAGGTCGCTGTAGAGTTCTTCTCTCTCTCCAAAAGCTACAACATGCCGGGTTGGCGCGTGGGCTTTATGTGCGGCAACAAAACATTGGTGGCAGCTTTGGCGCGCATCAAATCCTATCTGGACTACGGTATGTTTACCCCGATTCAGGTGGCTTCTATTACGGCTTTAGAGGGCCCACAGGAGTGTGTGACAGAAATTCGCGATATGTATGAGAGTCGGCGTAATGTTCTGTGCGACGGGCTTACCGCAGCTGGATGGCCGGTGGAGCGGCCCAAGGCCACAATGTTTGTGTGGGCGCCGATTCCGGAACAGTACAAAGAGATGGGGTCACTGGAATTTAGTAAAAAGCTGTTGATAGATGCCAAGGTTGCTGTTTCCCCCGGCATTGGTTTTGGCGAGTATGGCGATGACCATGTGCGCTTTGGTCTGATCGAAAACGAACACCGCACTAGACAGGCTGTTCGTGGGATCAGAGATATGATTAGGCGTGATGCCAAGGCGGGCTTTTTTGCAACCGCCAAAAGTGTAGGAGAGTAAGATTGAATCCGGTAAAAGTTGGTCTGTTAGGTTTAGGTACAGTTGGTGGCGGCACCTTTAGGGTTCTGTCCAGAAATGCGCAAGAGATTGCGCGCCGTGCCGGGCGTGGAATTGCTATCACCCATGCTGCAGCGAAGAATTTCGATGCGTCTTCTCTTCCTGGGGTTGCGGATATCCAGCTGACCGATGATGCCTTTGCAGTAGTAGAAAATCCGGATGTGGATATAGTTATCGAGTTGATCGGTGGTTATTCGCCTGCGAAAGAGCTGGTGCTGAAGGCGATTGAGAACGGCAAGCATGTAGTTACTGCGAACAAAGCACTTATCGCCCTACATGGTGATGAGATTTTCGCTGCGGCTCAGGCTCAGGGTGTGATTGTAGCCTTTGAGGCAGCGGTTGCAGGCGGTATTCCTATTATCAAATCCATTCGTGAAGGGCTGGCTGCGAACCAGATCCAGTGGGCGGCCGGTATCATCAACGGCACAGGTAACTTTATCCTCACTGAGATGCGGGATAAGGGACGAGACTTTGATGATGTATTGGCTGAGGCTCAGGCCCTAGGCTATGCTGAGGCCGATCCTACCTTTGATGTGGAGGGCATAGACGCAGCCCACAAGCTGACCATTATCGGATCCATCGCTTTTGGTATTCCGTTGCAGTTTGACAAGACCTACACCGAAGGCATCAGCAAGATAACCGGTTCTGATGTGGCATACGCCAATGAGCTGGGCTATCGCATTAAACACCTGGGAATTACCCGTAAAACTGACAAAGGCATTGAGATGCGGGTGCATCCAACCCTGATACCAGAGAAGCGTCTTATCGCCAATGTAGATGGTGTGATGAATGCGGTTATGGTTATGGGCGATGCCGTTGGGCCGACTCTATACTATGGTGCTGGTGCTGGATCAGAGCCTACTGCCTCTGCTGTTGTGGCTGATGTGGTGGATGTGGTGCGCGCCATGACCGTGGACCCTGGGAACCGTGTGCCACACCTGGCCTTCCAGCCAAGTGAACTCTCTGATCTGCCGGTTCTGGCCATGGAAGATGTGGAGACATCGTACTACCTGCGCATGCAGGCAGAAGATAAGCCTGGGGTACTGGCTCATATTGCTGGTATTTTAGGCGAGGCTGGTATCAGTATTGAGGCTATGCAGCAGAAGCAATCTGCTGAAAGTGAGACCCATGTGACCCTGGTGATGCTTACCCACAAGGTGTTGGAAGGGCAGATGAACCAGGCTATCAGCAAGATAGAGGCTATGGACTCCATCAACGGCACTATTACCCGTATCCGCATGGAGCAGTTAGAGGGGTAACACTCCGTCCATGCAACCTACAGGCATAGATCTGCTGGTCCCAGGGCTGCTGGGACCAATGCCAAGCTTGGATGGTGTAGATGCTACTCCTCGGGCTGCTCTGATTGAGCAGGCGCTATCCAGGGCCGTTTCCTCTGAGATTCCCCATACAGAGTACACCGCTACACTTTTTCATCTGTTTGGTCTGAGTTCTCATAAATCTGAAGATCTGCCGACTGCTCCCTACTGTCGTTTGGCCGATGGCGGTTCGTTCAATGATGACTACTGGCTGCAGCTCTCCCCGGTGCATCTACAGCCAGATGGAGAGGGCCTACTGCTGTTCGATGCAGCGCATCTGGATTTTTCCCTGGATGAAGCTCAGCAATTGGCCAGCTTGGTACGAGAGCACTTCAGTGAGCGAGATTGGGAACTGGAACTATATCATCCACAACGCTGGTATCTGAGACTGAAACAGAAGCCTGAATTGCAAACATCTTCCCTCACCAAGGTTATTGGCAGGAGTATCAATCGTTTTCTGCCTAAGGGGGATGCGGCCATGGAGTGGCATGGCATACTGAATGAGCTACAGATGCTGTTGCATACATCAAAGGTTAATATGCTGCGGGAGGGCAGGGGGCAGCTCCCCATCAATGGTTTATGGCCGCATGGTGGTGGCGTTTATCAGGAGCTAGAGCAGAGGAGATATGCTGGCGTATCGGGAGATGATTCTCTGCTCTGTGGCCTGGCGCAGGCCGCAGGAGTAGCAGCCACAGCGCTACCTCAAAAGAGCATTGAACTTATATCTAACAGGGAACAACTTCTGGTGGTGAACCACCAGATACAACGATCGGTATTAGATGCTGACCCCTACGGCTGGGTTGAGGCTGTGGAGAGTTTCAATCTATGGTTGGAGCCGCTACTAGGGGCAGTTCGATCTAACCGTCTGGGCTATATCAAACTCTACCCCTGCAACGGTAGTGTCTACCGGATTGACCCTAGCTCTATGCGGAGGTTCTGGAAACGCAGTAAGCCACTGGCATCCTTTATTTTAGGTTAGAGCTTATTTAGTGCTCCCACTAGATAGAGTAGGATAATAGCTCCTACCACTGAGGTCACTATTGAGCCAATCAGTCCGCCGGCAGATATCCCCAGCAGTCCGAACAGAAAGCCGCCGATGAGAGCGCCAATAACACCAACTATAATATTACCTAGCAGCCCGAAACCCCGGCCCTTCATTATGTTTCCGGCTAGCCAGCCAGATATTGCACCAATGATTATAAAAATAATAAGTTGCATAGTGCTCCCCTTTGTCGTCTCTATTGGTGGATAATAACTAATTTGGTGTGGATGGCCTAGCTAATCGCCCAGCGGGCTTGGGCTCCTACAACTTTAATGCCCATGGTGATTATTTGGCCTGACGCTCCTGCACTATTTTCAGACCATCTTTCAAAGCGTCAATACGCTTGGCCTTGAGCTGATGTTTCTCGAACCTTTTCACAATGCCATGTTGTCTTAGAGTACGGTAGACCGGTTTTTTACAGTCAACGAGAAAGGTCTCGCTATTGATGTTCCAGGCGCTGTGCAGGATATCTTCCAAAGCACTACAGGAGCTAAAGTCGATATGAGGAACATCAGATAGATCTAGAACCAGCACATCGTAGTTATCAAACTTTGCCAGCATTTTGGCCATGCCTTTGGCTGCGCCGAAGCTCATGGGTCCAGCGATGTGATAGAGCAGGATCCGCCCGTCTGCTGCCTGAAGCAGTTCTGCCTCTTCCTTGGAGAGTGGGGCTTCATCGTGCGGGTTAGTGATGGCAGTTACAGATTCTAGTTGTAGGTCAACCATGCGCTGCATGAAAATGAATGATGTCATAATCATGCCTACCGCAACTGATGTAATCAGGTCGACAAAGACTGTCATGAAGAAAACCGTCAACATTACAACTATGCCCGCTAGTGGTACTGAGCGCAGGCGTTTCAAATAGTCCCAATCAATAATGTCGGTACCAACTTTGATAAGGATGCCTGCCAGCAGTGCATGGGGAATGTAGCGAGCAATGGAGCCTGCTCCCAGTACAATGGCCAGAAGCACTATGGCATGCAGTGCCCCGGAGATAGGTGTAAGGCCTCCTGCTCGTACATTTACCACTGTCCGCATGGTGGCGCCAGCTCCTGGTAGTCCACCGAAAAAACCAGAAATGGTGTTGCCTATGCCTTGGCCGATCAGTTCGCGATCTGAATTGTGATAGGTGCGGGTTACGTTGTCTGCCACCAGGGAGGTAAGCAGTGAGTCGATACTACCGAGGGCAGCCAGCATTAAGGCGGACTTAATCATCCCGGCAAACAGAGCAGGATCAAAAATGGGCATGATCGATTCTGGAATACCGGTAGGTATGTTACCCAGTACTGATACCTCACCTAACTTGTAGATGGTTTTGCCATCCTCAACCACGCTGGTGATCTCTCCTGCATGCCAGAAGTAGAGCGCTATGGTGCCCAGGATAAGAGCTAGCAGGGGTGAGGGTATGATCTGGTTAATACGTTTAGGCAGAAGATAAACAATAACCAGGGCGAAGAAACCCATTATCACTGGTTCTGTTATGGGTTGAGTAATAATCTGGGGCAGTACCTCGATAGATGCCTTTGGTCCAGACACTGCAGCATAGCCGAGTAGGGGTGGTAGCTGCAGCAGTATGATGATTACGCCGATGCCACTCATGAAACCGGATACAACCGGGTGAGGTATCAGGTTGATATATTTCCCCATCTTTAACAGACCGAAGCCTATCTGGAACAGACCACCCATGATGACTACAGTAAAAGCGATGGCGGCACTATGGGCCGGGTCATTGGGGAACATTGCGCTGTACTGGGTAAAGACTGCAGCCAAAACTACTGTCATAGGTCCGGTGGGGCCTGATACCTGAGCCGGGGTACCGCCAAATAGGGCTGCAAATAGGCCAACGAAGATAGCACCGTAGATTCCGGCAATGGGGCCAGCGCCAGATGAGACCCCCATGGCTAGTGCAAGAGGAAGGGCAACAACGGCTGCTGTTAATCCTCCGTAGATGTCGCCTTTGATATTGTTGAAATGTAGACCGTGTACTAAGCCCATCTATTTTACCTTTACTGCTTTAGCCGATAACGTGAATATCTATTGGGCGAAATTCTAACATAGCTGTAACAATTACTATCCAAAAAAAAGGGAGACCCTCGGCCTCCCTCTTTTAGGCAAGTTGTGTTTTCAGCAACTGCTATTTTCTACCCGGCTTCAACCGGTCAACACCCATCATTTTCATGGCATACTTTTGATACAGTGGTTCGGTAGTTCCTTTCTTCATGTTGCGAATGAAGTACTTCTCGAACAAAACCTTGGCCCAATGTACCCAGCGGCCGCGACGTGCCCAGGTTACGTTGCGCGGAGGAATCTGCGGCAGAGCGATAAATGCTGCACCCACGTCACCCATGTCGGCCAGGCAGAAAGCGTTCCAGGTAGCTACTGCTTCAGCTTCGCCACCGTTGAGGTCATGCCAGATATTATTCACAGTAGCTGTAACCATGGATTCAATCATGTATCCGGTCTTGGGGGTTCCGGTTGGGACCGGTGTGGCCTCTACTGGCGGAATAGCGATACAAACGCCCACGGAGTAGATGTTGGGCCACTTGTTATTGCGTTGGAACTCGTCCACTTTAACAAAGCCGCGTGGGTTCACCAGATCTTCACCAACTGCATTAACTGCGTCCACGCCCTTAAAGGCAGGTAGGATCATCGAGTAGTCGAAGTCCAGCACATGCTGTTCAATCTCTTCACCCTTGCGGTTGTGCTCTACCAAATGGAGTTTGTTGGCTTCAGCCTTGGTAATCTTTGCGTTGGTGATAAAAGAGATATGACGCTGGCGTAGCTCTTGCTCTAGCAGGCCTTTAGAGTCGCCTACACCACCCAGGCCTAGATGACCAATGTATGGCTCAGAGGTTACGAAGGTCATAGGAACTTGATCTCTGATGCGCGCACGACGCAGAGCGGTATCCATGATCATGGCAAACTCATAGGCAGGTCCAAAACATGATGCCCCTTGTGCTGCACCCACAACAATTGGTCCGGGAGATTTAACAAACTCCTGCCACTTTTCATAGGCCTCTTCAGCGTGACCGAGAGTACATACGGACTGGGTATATCCACCATTATCTGGTCCCAGTCCCTCAACCTCGTCAAAGGCTAGTTTTGGGCCGGTAGCAATAATCAGGTAGTCGTAGTCAACTGATGTGCCATTACTCAGGACCAGGCTGTTATCGTCAGGCTTGATCTCAGTAACGGTAGCTGCGATAAAGTTGATGCCTTTTCTTCTCAGGTATGGCTCAATCTCAAACGTTACCTGATCTCTGGTGCGCCAGCCTACTGCAACCCATGGGTTGGAAGGAACAAAACTGTAGAGATGTGAGACGTTGATTACAGTAACATCGTGTCCACTTCCCAGTTTATCTTTTGCTTCGTATGCGGCGGGAAGACCGCCGGTGCTAGCCCCAATAATTACAATATGAGCCATATTATTCTCCAGATTCAGAATGTGTTGTATATATCGTCGTCCCCCTCAAAACAACGATAAAGTAAAAAACCACCCTAGTTATATAAGAAAATACTTATTTTGTAAAATATATCGGCTTTTTTACTGGTTGTAACAGAGCTATCGCATGGCCCCTGATTAACTTTATTGGCTTAGCACTTATCTGTTTTTATGTTGTCCATACCACAATCTGTTTTGTTGATGCAGTGTGAGCTTGTTGTTCGCGAGTTGCATGTTATAGGTGTAAGATCACGTTTTTAATTACAACTTCAATCTAGGATTAGGGCAGTATCAATAAATGGCAAAGAAGCCCACAACAAAAAAGAGAAAAAAACCAACAGCTACGAACAAAGGGCGCAAAAAAGGCACCTCTTTTCTCAGTCGTCACAAGGCCAAGTTCATCTCGTTATTGCTGTTATTAAGTTTGGCCGGGTTGGTTTCCCTGGTCTATCTTGATCAAACGGTAAAAGTTAAGTTTGAAGGCAAACGCTGGGCCATTCCGGCCCGTATCTATGGGCGAGCTCTGGAGTTATATCCGGGAGCTCCTGTCAGTCAGAAGCAGTTCCTGTCCGAGTTAAAACTGCTTGGTTATAGAAAGGTAGCCAGTAGTAAAAAATCTGGTACCTGGTCTCAGAATGGTAGCCGCATCGTGGTGCGCACCAGAGATTTTGAGTTTTGGGATGGCAAGCAGCGTGGAAGATACCTTGATCTAAAATTTTCCTCCAATGGATTGGCCGCTATCAAGGATGATGCCGGACGGAGTGTGTCACTGGTTCGTATGGAGGCGCCAGAGATTGGAAGCATTCACCCGACACATAACGAGGATAGGGTGCTAGTAAAGAGCAGTGAACTGCCCAAGGCGCTAGTACGTATCTTGCTGGAGATAGAGGACCGCGACTTTTTTGATCATCACGGGGTAGCCCCAAAAGCGATTCTTCGAGCTGTCTGGGCAAATATAACTGCAGGTAAGATGGTGCAGGGTGGTAGTACCCTGACCCAGCAGTTGGTTAAGAATTTCTACCTTAGCAGCGAACGCACCCTCAAACGTAAGTTAATTGAAGCAGGCATGGCTCTGGTGCTGGATGCCCGCTATGACAAGGAAGAGATCCTCGAGGCCTACTCAAATGAGATTTACCTGGGCCAGGATGGGAATCGCGCTATCCACGGCTTTGGCTTGGCTAGTCATTTCTATTTTAATCGTCCATTGAGTGAACTTGACTTGCCCAAGCTGGCTCTCTTGGTGGGATTGGTGCGTGGTCCCTCTTATTATGATCCGCGACGCCATCCTGAACGCGCCAAGAAGAGACGCGATCTGGTGATTAATGTTCTCTACAAACGTGGCGCGATTACCCAAAAGCAGCGTGATCTTGCGGTAAAGGCCGGTCTGGGTGTTACGACTAAGGGCAATAAGTCAGCAGGCAGATACTATGCGTTTCTTGATTTAGTGCGTAGGCAGTTGCGACGGGACTACAGGGATGAGGACCTCTCCTCCGAAGGTCTGCGCATATTCTCTACCCTGGACCCATGGGCCCAGAAGCAAGCTGAAGAGGCTGTGTCCAGCAGGCTTGCCATACTGGAAAAGAGTCGTAGACTTCCTAGCGGCAAGCTGGAGTCGGCCGCTATCATCGCTGGAGTAGAAGGGGGAGAAGTGCTGGCTATTGTGGGAGGAAGAAATCCACGCTACGCCGGTTTCAATCGGGCACTGGATGCGGTGCGTCACATTGGTTCTTTAGTAAAGCCAGCCATCTATCTTACGGCTCTGAACTATGGTGGAAGCTATACTGTTACCACCCTACTGGAAGATGCATCCATCTCTATAACCAATCCTGGTGGCAAGGTGTGGCAGCCCTCTAATTATGATGGCAAGTCTCATGGAGAGGTGCCGCTATATGAGGCTTTGGCTAAATCTTATAATTTGGCAAGTGTGCGCCTGGGGATGGACCTGGGAATTAAGAGGGTGGCAAGCACCATCAAGGCCCTGGGTATTGAGCGAAAGTTTGATATGTTTCCTTCCATGTTCCTGGGGGCGTTGTCAGCATCTCCTATTGAGATGACCCAGTTCTATCAAACGCTGGCAGCAGGTGGATTTCATTCGCCCCTGAGAGCTATCCGCGAAGTGTTAACAGCAGACGGCAAGACTCTGCAACGCTATCCACTTACGGTGAAGCAGGCAGTTGCACCGGAACCGGCCTATCTGCTGGACTGGAGTCTGCAGCAGGTGGTTAAGCAGGGTACTGGGCGACGTCTGGCTAAATACATTAGTGCAGATAAAAATATTGCAGGTAAAACCGGTACCACTAATAATACGCGCGATAGCTGGTTCGCTGGTTATAGCGCAGACAAGGTTGCGGTTGTCTGGGTAGGTAGGGATGATAATAAACCTGCCAAGCTGACGGGTTCCAGTGGTGCCCTGGAGGTTTGGGGCGATATGATGGGGCGTTTATCTCTGGCTGCTAACAATCGGGTTCGGCCTGAGCAGGTGGTTCAGGTATTGCTGGATAGAGAGAATCTACTGTTGGCGGATCAAAATTGCAGTAATACAGAGCTTTATCCGTTTATAATGGGGACAGAGCCAGCACAGAACTCACCCTGTGTTAATGGTGGTTTTGGAGGATTTTTGCGTGGGTTACTTAGATGAATAGAACATTTGGCACAACAATAATTGCATCCTGTATAGCTCTGGCTGGTTGTGGTGGTAGCTATAGAGATGATCCAGCGCCTGTAGTATCTGATGGCTCCACAGCAGTGGTTCAGGCCTATAGAGCACCACAGCAGATGGATATCAAGCCCACTTATAGTACTCCGGTGGAGTCGCTGTTGACAGAATCGCGCAGATTGCAGGGCGAGGGGGATTTGGCAGGAGCTGTGGCCAGTATAGAGCGGGCCCTGCGCATAGAGCCAAGAAACGCCTATCTTTGGAATAGATTGGCACACTTGAGGATGGATCAGGGTCAGGGTAAGCGCGCAGCAGAATTGGCCGCAAAATCAACTAGTCTGGCTGGGGCAGATGCCAAGTTAAAAATTGAAAACTATCGTATGATTGCAAAAATCAAACGCAATGCCGGCGATTATGATGGAGCTACCCGGGCGGAATACAAAGCAACTAACCTGCAGTACAGATAACTCCACAATTAGGTTAAATATCGCGCTATTTTTGGAAAATATCACCACAATAGCGCGATATTTTGGTGAAAATAGGGATGAATGCCTGTGTTAACGGCTTTTTTGGGCTTTTTCTTGTTAAGCAACTGTTTTCCCAGCTGTTCACCCAGGGCAACTGTCATCTCTTCCGGTTTTCATACTGCGTTTTTTATTTCAATTTCATATACAATCATCCAATTACCAGTCTATAGAGTGGGAAGGTGAGATGTCTTGAGCATCTACGCAGAAGAAAAATTGATAAGCCAGGCAAGGCAACTAGCGGCTGATTATCGTCGAACCATGGGAAAGCCCCTCCCTGGAGTCAGTAACGAGATCGCCCAGCATGACGCTATGCGTCTGTTGCAGTTGGTTCCGGCAGGGGCGGATGCCGGCGGGCATGATGCGTTGGATCCTGCGCGTGAGAATAAGCGCATCCAGATCAAGAGCCGTACTATCTTTGATGAGAATATGGGTAGCCAGCGTATAGGTCAGATAAAGATTGATCAGGCGTGGGACTCGGTAGTACTGGTGCTAATGGATGAAGATTACGAGCCCTTTGAAATATACGAAGTTGATCGGGAGGAGCTGCTGGAGTTTGTGGGTAAAACCAGCAGTAGTCGGGCTAAGCGCGGCGTGTTGTCTGTAGCTAGGTTCAGGATTATAGGGAGATTGGCCTGGACTCGGGAGGATGGCGTTGAATCCGAGGTGTGGGACAATCAAGCCTGAATGAACGACCTTTCTGAACTGTTGGGTCCAGATGGACTCCTTTCCAAGCACGTAGAAGCATTCTCACACCGTCCCCAGCAGTTGGAGATGGCCCAGAGGGTGGAACAGATTCTCGCTGATGGCGGAGTGCTGATTACCGAAGCGGGTACCGGCACCGGCAAGACCTTTGCCTATCTGGTTCCTGCACTACTATCCGGTCTCAAGGTGATTGTCTCCACCGGTACCAAAAACCTACAGGATCAGCTCTATCATCGCGATCTGCCTCTAATCAAAGATGCTCTTGCTGTCCCAGCCACTGTGGCTCTGCTCAAGGGTCGTTCCAACTATCTATGTATCCACCGCATGGACAACGCTCTACAGGAAGGACGCTTGCGCTCCAGAGAGTTAGTGGATCAGTTGATGCAGGTGCGTGACTGGTCTGGCAAAACCAAAGTAGGAGATATTGCAGAGCTAAGCGCTATTCCAGAGGCTTCAGGCATCTGGCCGGTTATTACCTCCACGGTGGATAACTGTTTGGGTGCTGAGTGTCCATCCTATAGCACCTGTCATCTGGTAGAGGCCAGGCGCCGAGCTCAGGAGGCAGATCTAGTGGTGGTGAACCACCATCTGCTGTGTGCCGACTTTGCCTTGAAAGATGAAGGGTTCGGTGAGCTGCTACCAGAAGCGGACTGTTTTATTGTGGATGAGGCCCATCAGCTCCCGGAAATTGCCAGCAACTTCTTCGGTATCAACATTACAGGCAGACAGCTATTGGAACTGGCCCGGGATAGCGAGACTGAATATTTAAAAGAGGCAGGAGATATTCCAGAGATACCAGCACAGGTATCGGCTCTGAGTAAAGCGGTGCGGGATCTGCGCCTAGTATTCGGACTAGAGCTACGACGTGGTCCTTGGGTCGAGATTAGCGGTGACGAACGCATAACCAATGCGTTAGATAAAATGCAGAATGAGTTAGTGGCTCTGAAAGATTTGCTGGATCAAGTTAAGGAGCGGGGTAAGGGGCTAGAGAGTTGCTACGAGCGTAGCGAGAAGATACTGGAAAAGCTGGACCAGCTGTTTGCTCAGGATGATGACAACAGCATCAGATGGTTCGAGACCTATAGTCAGAGCTTCAGCCTGAACCGCACCCAGCTGGATGTTTCTGAGATGTTCCGCTCCCAGATAGAGCGGCGCTGCGGAAGCTGGATCTTTACCTCAGCCACCCTAGCGGTGGGAGAGAGCTTTCGTCACTTCCAGGGGCAACTGGGGGTGCAAGAGGCTGAAACTCTCTGTCTGGATAGTCCCTTTGATTATCCCAACCAAGCTCTCTGGTTTGTGCCACGCAATATGCCGGAGCCACGCAGTCCAGACTATCTGGAAGCAGTACTCGGGATCATAGAGCCAGTTATTGAGGCTAGCGCTGGCCGTGCATTTTTGCTGTTTACCAGCCATCGCGCCCTACGTCTGGCGGCAGAAGCCCTGGAGGATAGGGTGGATTTTCCTCTGTTGGTGCAGGGCAGTGCTCCCAAAACTGAACTGCTCGAGCAATTCCGTGAACTGGGCAATGCCGTGCTTCTAGGCACAGCTAGCTTCTGGGAAGGGGTTGATGTGCGTGGTGAGGCTTTGTCATGTGTGGTCATAGATAAGTTGCCCTTTGCCTCTCCGGGTGATCCAGTGCTACAGGCCAGAATAGATGCGCTAAAAAAACGCGGCGGCAACCCCTTTATGGAGTTCCAGGTTCCCCAGGCGGCTATTGCCTTGAAACAGGGGGCAGGGCGATTGATTAGGGATGAAACTGATCGCGGGGTGTTGGTGATCTGCGACCCAAGGCTACTCTCGAAGGGTTATGGACACACCTTTCTCAACAGCATGCCGCCAATGGCCCGTACGCGGGTGTTGCAGGATGTGCAGGAGTTTTTTGCTGGCTCTGAGTAGGTTTATTGGACCAGTCTTAAGTGCGAATGCATTAGCCGCAAAAGCTCGCAAATGACACTATATCATCCACGCGAGCCCGTAGAATTGACATGCCGGGGTAATTAATAGAACTCACGCAGTATTTATTTGACTGCGACCAATTAATTTTGGACCTCACTGCCCTCGGAATGAACTTCATGGCCCTCGGAATGAACTCTACGGCTCCCGTAATGAACTCCATGGCCCTCGGAATGAACTTCACGGCCCTCGGAATGAACTTCACGGCCCTCGGAATGAACTTCACGGCCCTCGGAATGAACTTCACGGCCCTCGGAATGAACTCTACGGCTCCCGGAATGAACCTCACGAACCTATTAATGGCATGATTTACTAAAATTTAGGCAACCGCGAGGCTTTTTATCCCTCTCATTCTATTATTTCGGTCATTAACCACTCTCAGAGCTAGGCTCATGCACCTATTAGGTGCTGCGTTGAGCAAAATTTAGTCAACGCTGAGGTTATTTTGCTAGTGCGTGAGGGAAAACATGCCAAGGGTTGGATTATTTTGCCCATTCATGGCCCTGTGGGGATAGCCCAGTTCTCTGGGCGATATTTTTTAGCCGCAAAAACTCGCAAATAACTCATCGTCATCCCAACAGATACTAGGATTCATTCCCTCTCCCCAGGGGGGAGAGGGCTAGGGTGAGGGGGGGTTATAAATTCCGGCAACCAATTTCTCAGGCATTAACCACCTTACATATATTCGGCTGCGTTGAAGGTGGTTAGAGGAGCAGTATCGTATTGAGTAAGTCTGACCCCATTGATCTGAGACCTGTCCGTAGTGTGAATAGCATTAGCCGCAAAAGCTACCGCGTCCTGCTATCGCCCCTTACCTACATCTGACCACCAGGGATGGAGGAAATGCAACTGGATTGCCTGGAGCAATCCATGCCCTGTAGGCAAAGAAACGCGAATCACCGCAAAAACTCGCAAATAACTCTTCGTCATCCCAACGGATGCGGGGATCTATTCCCTCTCCCCAGGGGGGAGAGGGCTAGGGTGAGGGGGGGGTATAAATTCCGGCAACCAATTTCTCAGCCATTAACCACCTTACATATACTCGGCTGCGTTGAAGGAGGTTAGGGGAGCAGTATCGTATTGAGTGAGCGATAATTGGGGTTGTTCCCAAATGTGTCCTGAACGGACGTTTCAATCAAGTTTACCCCATAAGGATATTTGTGATTTAGCCTTTATTTAATTCTCTCTTGGGCCTTTTCCCAGTATACCCATTTTAGTTCCTCGTAACTCTTCCATGACTGTGTAACAGGGTAACCGTTGAACTTCTGCGCTAACTCCTCATTACAAGAGAGCGCATAGTGGTCAATGTTCTGGCAACTTTCTGAATCTGACTCGATTCTACCTAAAGTCTGTCCTAAGTGATGCAATAGAAATTGATCTGTAGCGTATCTACTTGCGAGAGATGACTGCACAGATGCCTCATTATCTATGAACTCTAAATCACCGCTACAAGTAAGATATTGTTCGAATTCTAGGTATCCATCAAAATAAAACCACTTAGGTAGATCGCTGAAAACGAAGCTATCTTTGTTCATGGTTTTATTTATAAAGTTTCGACCATCATCAATGCTATTGAAATTTCGCACATGTGAAACTAATAGCTTATGGCCAGACAGTAATTGTTTATCGAAAAGAAACAATCCGCCTACGGAGAGACGAATTGCTCCTTGCGTCGGATCTTGATTACCCAGATCATCAACTGGAAACCATTTAACAATCTCACCATCCTTCAGAAGAATTACTGTGTAGTGGTACATTCTCTTAGTCGGCAAGGCTTTCTTAGTGAAAACCCAACTATCTTTTAGCTGTTCAAGCTGTAGCGGATCTTCAATATAGAAGTTAGGATGATATGAGGGGCCATTGTTACCAACGCCGATTAATACATATCCGCCTTGTTTGAAGTCGTACTTGTCAAAAGGCCTAACGGGTTCTACTTCAACTTGTAGCAGTTCTAACGGATCATCGTAGTAGATTAGTATGAAAGCAACTACTGAGGTAACTAGTAGGCATAATAAGAAGAGCCCAACAACGATTCTTTTTAGAAAAAGGTAACGCATTTATTTTTCGTGTGGAACCACATCCTGCCTCATTCATATATGCTGCTCTTCATGAGAAGATTACCACAACCCTCTGCAATAAAGCATTTTCTAAATAGACCTCTTTTGGCCGGTTACTACCGTAGAGTGCCCTAAGCGGTCCTTAAGGCTTTACTAATATGATCACTTAAACCAATAGCAGACCCTAATACAAAAACGATTAAAAGGGACGGAGGGAATAAAAAATGGTCAGTTGTTAGCTGGATCTTAGGATTGTACAAAATATATTCCCTCCGTCCCCTTTTCTTAATTCATTAAGTATTTTACAACGAAGAAGGCTACTTTATTTCTCAAAGGTGCCCAAAGCGGACTATTCAAGAAGTTTCAATCGAAGAAGTTTCAATCGAGTCTGACCCCATTGATTCTAAACTTTTGAGAGTGGACCAACACCATCATCAACACCGGATAAATAGTACGTTGCTGCGATCTTGTAATGTTTAGACTCATCATCATGAAACCGCATATTTTCATATGTGCCATCAAGCTGAAATTGATAGTTGTCTGCAACTACAGGTGAGACAAAGAAGCCTAACAGAGAAAATATTATTGTAAATATGATTGCAGCGGATAAGACATCTCGCGTTTTTAACTTTCCGAAATAAGTTGCTACTTGCTTAACACTAACTTGTTTATCCGTACACATTACTTTTCTCTTTTTATATATTTTAAATCCAGATATTGGATTAAAGGTGGATTAAAGGGGACGGAGGGAATAAAAAATGGTCAGTTGTTAGCTGGATTAAAGGGGACGGAGGGAATAAAAAATGGTCAGTTGTTAGCTGGATCTTGGGATTGTACAAAATATATTCCCTCCGTCCCCTTTTCTTATGCGTCGTAGCAGACATTGTTACCAAGATCTATCGTTCTCAGACCCTATCGGCTATTTTTTAGATTCTATCTGCAACGAAATTGATCTTAAAGCACGTGCTATCTTGCTGCATATTTTATTTGTTGCATACATTAATTGATCATGTTCTAGTTCCTTACCTTCCTTAATCACAATCAATTTTTCCCAATTTAGTGGATCCTTAAAGGGATCTCTTAGTGGGTCTTCAGGCAGTGCTACTAATACTACTATATCCATATTTACCGAAAAGGATACAATTAGTAATTTAATTGTTAGATCATAATTCTTTCTCTTGAATGTAAGTATTACTACTCGATTTTGGTTTAAATGTTCATTGAGATCTGGATATTGTTCTTTAATGTATGGAAATTGATGAGACCCATTGCTTGTAGAAATCTCACCATTCGGTGCGGAATCTTTAGTAATTAGTGATCTCACTAGTGATGTTAGCTGATTAATCATCCTTGATGATTTTATATTTAGATTGTTTAGTTGTATTCTTCTATCTTTATTAACTAATATTCCATCAAAACGTTTATATTCCTCTGAAAATGAATACTCATTTTCATCGCCATCTACACTTAACTTTTTCAATTCCTGAATAAATAGTTCAATAGTTTCAAACCGCTCATCTATGGAATATGAAAACCCTTTATCAAAAAACCAAACTAGGCGTTCATATTCGATAGGCAATGACTTAAGATACTTTTCATCTCGCACATGTGGCGCTCGACTGCTTGCGTCTCTCAATACAATTGGTGGCTTTCCAGTCAAGCAACTATAGAAAAGCCCAACTAAAGCAGTAATATCCGATCGTAAATCTTGATGGCCACCTTGTCTGTCTTGGCACTCAGGCAGCATAATAAACTCATTCCAAAAAGTTTCACCATCTCTAGTTAAAATAACAGTTTGTCTTGAGTCAAACGAAATACCGAAATCTAGAATGTATGGAGCATTTATATTCCCGTCACGTAATATTAGATTTGCCGGTTTTATATCTCTATGCCCTAATTGCAGTTTATGACACTCTACTATCGTATCTGTAACTGATATTGTAATTGACCTTGCGGTTTCGAGATCGACTGGGCTATTACTAGTTAGCCATTTATCAAACCTTATCCCAGGAATGAACTCCATTAAAATAAAAGGTTCTGAATATGGATGATTCTTAGATGAATCATATAACTCGGGTACTTTTGCTGATGTTCGATTGAGTAATTGCAGCGTTTCTGCCTCTTTTTCAAGCCTGTTTTTTGCTTGATCATCATCTTTCCAACGTTTTACTATTTGTTTTAATACTGCATGCTTATTTTGGTCTTTTTTTGAACGTAACTTCGATACTATTCCTTGCCCTCCTTGATCAATTACACGTAATACCGTCCAATCGTTTTTCCAAGGCTTAATATTCTTATCCGTAGCTGTTATATCTGCCATGCCAATATAGTTCCGATCAAGTCCGCTAGAAATATTCAGATTGTTATTGATACAAGGAAGAATCCCTTTGAGAGAAGCAAAATCCTACCTTATAGCCATACCATACTATTTCAGAGAATATCAGTCTAAAAGCCTCCAATAAAGCCCTTTCCAAATAGTCCGCTTTTGGCCGAATAAAGACCGTAGAACATATACTGGGTCAGCAAAGCGGAATCCGCCGAATGTTTTTCATCTGTTTAATGTGGGTACAAATAACTGGACTTGAATCATGTGGCGCAATGCCCTGGCCTGAGCCGGGATGAAGCGGAGTTATTAGCGTGGATTTGCGGTGATTCGCGTTTGTTTGCCTCCAGGGTGTGGATTGCTCCAGGCAATCCAGTTGCATTTCCTCCATCCCTGGAGGTTAGATGTAGGCAAGGGGCGATAGTAGGACTCGGTAGCTTTTGCGGCTAGTTGTTTTCTCCGATGGGGTTGGGCTTCTACATGTACGGGCAAATTGCTGGGTGACGCTATAAAATAATATCTCCAAACAACTTGCCTGCTGATGGATCAAAAGGAATAATCTGGCCCAATAGAGAAAACCATTTCACAGCAACAGGAAATAGATAAAAATAATGGCCAGCGGTATTTTTGCAATTTTAGATGATGTGGCAACCCTGCTCGATGATGCTGCAGTAATGAGTAAGGTGGCGGCACAAAAGACCGCTGGTTTGTTGGGTGATGATCTTGCCGTTAATGCGGAAAAGGCTACAGGTTTTCCTGCTTCACGCGAGCTTCCTGTTATCTGGGAGATTACCAAAGGCGCGCTGCTAAACAAGCTCATTCTTCTGCCCGTGGCTTTTCTGCTTAGCGCCTATATGCCTTGGTTGATTGTGCCAATTCTGTTGATCGGTGGTGCTTATCTCAGTTTTGAGGGGGTAGAAAAGGTGTTTGAGTGGTTTTTTCACCACGAGAAGGGCGAGGTTGCCGCTCAATTTCTGGAAGATCCTAAAGAGATAGTCGATAAAGAGTCATCGAAGATAAAAGCCGCTATTCGCACCGATTTTATTCTCTCTATCGAGATCGTAGTGATTGCGCTGGGTACGGTAATGGATCAGTCTCTGGCTATACGTGTTTTTGTAGTTAGCTTGATTGCGTTGCTAGCTACGGTCGGTGTCTATGGCCTGGTTGCTTTGATCGTACGCATGGATGATGTGGGCGCGTATATGATCAATCATGCCAAGTCACTTGAGGGCTCAGTTGCAGAGTTATATAAAACAGCAGGCGAAAAGTTGATTGCTGCCTTACCATGGGTTATTCGCCTATTGGGTGTAGTAGGCACTATAGCTATGTTGCTGGTGGGAGGCGGTATGTATGTACACAATATTGAGTTGCTGCACCACTATCTGGAGTTTATGCCGTCCCTGATTGCTGAGCTACTGATCGGGCTAATTGTAGGTGGTGTAATGGTTGGTGTGGCTCACATGATAAAGGCATCTAAACCACAGGACAGCGTGGCGCAGTAGACAACTGGCGTTAAAGATAAATATCCCCGCAACCCAAAGCTATATATAATCCCATTGCTGTAACGTTATGATTGTTATACGCAAAACAACACAAAGCAATTTGATACACATAGAAACTTAAATTTGCGTCCCTTCTCCCCTTTGGGGACCTCGGTACCCCTTTGTGGGGTGGAAGGATACGAGTGCATGGATGTAGGAGGTACGAGCCCATGGATGGGCGAAGGTAGAATAATGCAGGAGCAATTATCGAGAGCGACGCAGGAGCCAAAGCCGAGGATGAGGGGAAGATACAAAACAGTGAGTTATCTCACAATCCCCCCTCACCCCAACCCTCTCCCCAGAGGGGAGAGGGAGTTAACGGGACAGCAGTGATATAATCCTCAAACATGAAACTGTTAGCTATTGAAACCGCTGCCGAGGCCTGTTCCGCCGCACTCTATATTGATGGAGATATCTCTCTGCGCTATGAGGTGCAGCCGCGGAAACAGAGTGAATTGATTCTGCCCATGCTGGAAGATCTGCTGAATGAGGCTGGATTGAAACCAACCCAACTAGATGGCGTGGCCTTTGGCTGCGGACCAGGCTCATTCACTGGGGTGCGTATTGCCGCAGGAGTGGCCCAGGGAGTTGCGTTTGGTGCCGATCTGCCGGTGGTTCCTGTTTCCACCCTGGCTGCTCTGGCCCAAGGCCATTATCGTAATTCTGGATATACCAGAGTTCTGCCAGCATTCGATGCCCGGATGCAGGAGATCTACTGGGGCTGTTATCAACTGCAGGACTCCGGCGTTATGGGTGCGCTATTCCCAGATGAAATATCTGCCGCGGAAAATGTTACCCTGCCATCTGGTAGTGGCTGGCATGGAGTAGGTAGTGGCTGGGATAGCTATGCAGATGAGTTGTCCAAGTTGGTTGCAGATAGCTTGGAGTCGGTTACTACCGATCTCTACTGTAGCGCCTATGATGTGGCTCTATTGGGCGCTTTCTATTATGCGCAAGGTGATATTGTAAAGGCAGAAGATGCCTTGCCCCAGTACCTTAGGGATGATGTGGCAAAAAAGCCTGCTAACCCTCAGGTATTTGGCTGATTTAGCTCCAATAGAGCTGTCCATATACAGTTCACCAAGCGCCGCTCTCAACCATCCCTCCCCGAGATCACGTCAATTAGTGTAATATCTCCTAATTATTAAGTAATTAGGGATGGTTTTGGGGATGCCAAGCGGAGAGATAACCAACAGTAAGCGACGACTCCATCTGGTGCTGCTTGCGCTTACAGCTCTGTTTAGTCTGGCTTATTTTATCTCCAATATGGGGGCAGATCTTATTCGTGCTGGCGAAGGTCGTGCTGCGGAGATTGCCCGTGAGATGCTGGAGCGGGGCAACTTTGTTCTACCTTCGCTCAATTATGTAGTTAACGCCCACTCCCTAACCAAACCTCCGCTATACCATTGGATGCTTATAGTCACTGGAGCGCCTTTTGAGTGGCAGAATTGGGCCATGCGCCTGACTTCAGTTATGTCCGCCTTGGGCTCAATCTGGATAGTATTTCTTTTTGGCCGCCAGATGTTTGGTTTTAGGTCAGCGCTATTCTCAGCATTGGTGGTATCCACCTCTATTGTTTTTCTAGAAAACAGCTCTGCTGCGCGGATGGATGTGTTTTTCAGCTTTCTTATCCTCTCTTCAATCTACTGCTTCTGGATGGCTATTAACCAAAGTCATGAGACGCGGTGGATCTACGGATTTTATGCCTTGAGTGGATTGGGGGTGCTGACCAAAGGTCCGGTGGGGCTACTGTTTCCTGCTTTAGTTGCTGCAATACTGCTCTTAGGTAGTGAGCGCAGGAATAACTGGCGTAGCTTCGTTCCCCTTAAGGCTGTTTTGCTGTTTTTTGCAGTAATCCTTCCCTGGTATGTCTCGCTAGCCATAACTGCCCCCTCTGGTCTGGCCAGCAACTTTCTGTTTGGGCAATTGGCCCAGTGGTGGGCAGGAAGTAGTAATGTTGCAGCATCTGGCGGCACGCCTTTTACCTATTATCTGCCCCACATCATTGTTGGTCTTTTCCCCTGGTCAATGCTGTTACCTGCTGCTGTAGTAGTAGGCTTCCGGGCAGCGAGGAAGGAAGGTAACGCTGGAATTAAATCCATGCTGATCTGGTTTTTGGGCGGGCTTCTTCTGTTTAGTCTGGGAGGGAAGAAGGCAGCCCGTTATCTACTGCCGATTATGGCCCCCTTCGCTTTGATTATTGGTTTCTACCTGGATAGGCTGGAAGCTGCAATCAGCAAACGCCATGGAGTGGTGTTAAATATATCCTCAATTCTGGTTTTGCTGTTTGTAGTTGCTTTTACCACCCTTGTTGCAGCTATATATTTAGATCCTGACTGGGTTACGCATGTGCTGTTCAAAGGACTGAAAAAAGGTGGGGCTAGTCAGCTGCAGGCTGGAATAGATATACTGTTGCGCCATCCGTTTCCGGTTGTGGCTACAGTAGCATTGATGTTGTTTGCATCAATTGCGGCAGTGGTCGGAAGCGTGCAGAGAAACCTCTATTTGCTGGTGTTTGGGTTGGCAGGGGTGATATGGATGCTAGTATGGCCCTTCTCTTTGAGTATAAAGCCGGTACTGCAACAGGAGATGAGTCCGCGTTCTGTCGCAGAGGAGATAAGGGATATGCTGCCTCAAGAGGCTAAACTTTATGGCGGAGGAGGGGATTATCAGCACTCAATACGCTGGTATCTTGAGAGAAACATAACCATGGAATCGGCTGCAAGTCTGTATAATCGTGTGTTACATGAGCCAGCGTCCTGGGTGCTGTTAATGGATAAAAAGCCGCCACCGGATCGCTTATTAAAAAGCGGTAGAGAGAGCATGCGCTGGCAAATTGAGTATTACCATGTAACTCTATTCCCTGGGCTAGCGCAAAAAACTGATATGAGAAGAGATAACTGATGGACCTTTCCGTTGTAATTCCTGTATTCAATGAGGCTGAGAATATTCCAATTTTAGCCGAGGAGATTCGCTCTGCACTTGATGGCAAGTATGAGTATGAAGTTATCTTTGTTGATGACTGCAGCAGCGACTCATCTGCAGATGTGCTTGCAAGTCTGCGCCAGCAGTACCCGCAGTTCCGACATCTAAGGCATGCGAGTAATAGTGGCCAAAGTACAGCAGTACGCAACGGAGTTAGGGCTGCCAGATCAGAATGGATTGCTACGTTGGATGGTGATGGGCAGAACGACCCAGCCGATATTCCAGCCATGATGGAGATGCTACAAGCTAACTCCGGGGACAAGAATCTACAGATGGTGGCAGGATATAGAAAGAAGCGTCAGGATAGTTGGTTAAAGAAGATTTCATCCCGCGTGGCTAATGGCATTCGTTCTCGTCTGTTAAAGGACGCTACCCCTGATACTGGGTGTGGTCTGAAGCTGTTTTCCCGAGTCGCTTTTCTGGAGCTGCCATATTTTGATCACATGCACCGTTTTCTACCAGCGCTTATCCAGCGCAATGGTGGTAAGACTGTATCCGTGGAGGTGAATCACCGGCATCGGGTTGCAGGTGTTTCTAAATATGGTCTGCATAACCGCCTATGGGTGGGGATCGTGGATATCTTTGGAGTAAGGTGGCTACAGAGACGATCTCGATTAACTGCAATAGAAGAACGTGAGTAACTGCGTAAGTCTGATATAAATTAGAAAGCGAATATGAGGTAGAGAAGAGATGCATGATGTTCTATTCGTATTGTTAGGCGCATCGGTTACGCCATGGAAAATTGTAGGTTATGTCGGGGTTTTTATGTTTGCTGGCAGGTGGTTTGTGCAGCTTATATCCTCCACGAAAGAGAAAAAACCCACCTTCCCTCTGGCATTCTGGATAATGAGTCTAGTGGGGAGCATGCTGCTGTTGGCCTATTTTATCTTTGGTAAGAATGACTCGGTAGGGATACTATCCAACGCTTTTCCAGCCGGTATTGCTCTATATAACCTATATTTAGAGATTACTCATAGATCTAGAATGGGCGTTTCTTAACGTATCGGAGAGGATTGATCAGGCCAGATTAAGATCTGGATTTGATAGCCAGTATTAGCTGATTGCGTAGAGCCTTAACCAGATTCAACTGTTTTTTACTTAAGCTTACCCCGTTAGGTTTTGTATGATCCGCATAGATCAGGCCTAATGGGCGTTGGTTTACCACCAGGGGAAAGATGAAGAAGGAACCGCTGTTTAGTATCTGTTGGTGCCATTCTGGGATATTTGCTCTGATCTTTTTATCTGATGCGTTTTCAATGTATAGGTCTACGTCATTGTTTATTGCTGCATGGAATACGTTGGAGCTGAATTTGGCTGGGAAATGAAATTGAGTGATAAGTTTTTCTACATTGGCACCAAAACCCATCTTGGCGCAATATTCATTTCTGTTTTTGTCTTGTAGTGCCAGGATTACATGCTCGTAGGCAAAAGCGCGGTAGATTGTCTCTATTACAACATTAAATATCTGACTTAGGTTTGCCTCCTCTTCCAGCAACATGCCGGTAATTTCCTGAAGTCCTTCTGTCAGGATGGCTTCAGCATTCTCTGCCGATTGGTCAGGTATAGGTTGTTCAATCTGTTCCTTAAGTAGATCATCCGGTTTTATCTGCAGGGTTTGGGTGATATCTTGATCTGAGTCTTTACTCTTGGTTTTCTGTTCCGCATTATCGTTTTGGTATTGATAGAGATGGTGGATTACAGAGTCTTTTTGGGCCTTTTCTATAAGGCTACCGCTGAGCTCCCTGAATTCAATTTTGGCATTACTTGCCATCTGGTCAAAGCGTTTGCCGGTAATAGCAAGGGCATTGCGATAACGTTTCAAAAGATTTTGTGTGTTGTTTGCATCTTGCCCCTGCTCGCTGCCAAGTATGCCGGTAGCCTCGTTAGCAAAGTTAGCTATGCAGCGCAATTTTGTATGGCTATCTTTCAGGTCACCAGGTTTTGCTGGGTCAATCTTAGCCATGCCTGAGGTTATGGTGTTGGGGAAATTCCACTGTTTGGCGATCGCAATACCGATATCGTTAAAAGTCATTCCCAGCACCTTTTTCTCCGCTTGTTCCTGGGGGAGTGCTTGCTGTTTAACCAGGCGTTCAACCTCTTCGCTTTCATTATGCAGATAGTATGTAACTAGTATCTTGCCGAGATTGTGTAACATGCCGCAGAGAAAACTCTCTTCTACATGTTCCATGCCAGAATCTTCGGCGGCTTGACGGGCAAAGGCGGCGCTATAGATGGCAGACGCTATCTCATTTTTTAGTTGTGTGGCTTGTGCCTTGTTATGCAGATGCTCGAAGAAAATAAGTGATGCTGCAATGGAGCGTATGGTTTTTACTCCCAGTACCACTATGGCTCTGGAAACGGTGCCGATCTTTCCGGCAAAACGGCTGTAGTAGGCTGAGTTAACTACCTTGAGTAGCTTGTTCACTAGAGCGAAATCGCTCATGATTACGCTCGCCAGACGGTTGGCATCTTCCTCTTCTGAGGATGCTAGTCGATTCAGGGTTCTTATAGATTCCGATAGAGCTGGGAAGTCGCTCTGGCGCTGCATTCTGCGCATTAGAAACTCTATGGTTCCCTTGGATGAACTGGTATCTCCGGCTTTTTGGTCTGCAGCTTCTCGGTATTCTATTAGGGCTGAGAGCATCTCATTAGCGTTGGTATAGCGAGAGCCTGGGTCCTTATCCAGTGCTCTTAAAATGATAGCGTCTAGTCGCTCTCCAACCCCAGAATTAATAGAGGAGGGTGGGGCTACTGTTTGGCTCTTGATGTTATGTAGTAATGTTGCTGAGTTCTCTCCGCTAAAGGCATGTTTGCCAGTTACCAATTCATACAGAATTGCTCCCAACGCAAATACATCAATTTGAGGGCTAACCCGGCCGTGGGATATGTACTCGGGAGCCATGTATCTGGGGGTGCCGGTGAGTAGGCTATCCTTGCTATTGGCTGATTTCAAAATCTTGGCTATGCCAAAATCCATGATTTTGGGGCTGCCGGACTCATTCAGAATAATGTTGGCAGGTTTTAGATCACGATGGATAATGCCGTCTTTGTGCACCTGGGCTACTCCAGAGAGGATGCCGGTGGCGATATCCAGAGCAATGTTTAGATTGAGCTGTTTTTTTTTAATGTGATCAGAGAGCAGCTCTCCCTTCACATATTCAAATACCAGATAGGGTTTGTTATTTTGCTTACCAACGTCGAAGATAGATACGATATTAGGGTGTTGGATTTGGCTTATGCTGCGGGCCTCATTCAGAAACTCTTGTACATCTCCTGAGATCAGCCCCTGTTTGTCTGCAAGTAGCTTAATAGCGACGTAGCGTCGCAGTTCAGGGTCTGTGCATAGGTATACTGTTCCCTGGCTACCCGATCCAAGCTCTCTTTTTACACTGAAGCGTCCTATCTTTTGCATAAAATATAGATTTCCCCGATTGCCCTTAACAGGTTATCGGCAACTTGAGGAAAATCTTGTGGATTTTATAGCTGGTTTTATCTGCGGAAGATATTATCTGAATATGTTGTACTCAAGCCCATTTCCCCGGTCTGCCAGATATGGCCCCTGGTTCCTGGTCCATTCACCCAGGACATAGCGTTTCCCAGGTCTTCCGTCCATGCGCACGTCATGCTCACCTTGGATATGGGTGTGGCCATGTACCAGTTGCCAGCAGTTATGTTTTCGCATCTGCTCTTCAACAGTAGTGTCAACAACATCCATAATGGATTGGGTTAGTTCGCTTTTTGTTTCCGAGCTTTTTTGGCGCAGGCTGGAGGCAATTGCTTTGCGTTCTGATAATGGTTTGCTGAGGAAATCGTTGCGAAACTCATCGCTCCGCAAAAAAACTCTATCTCTCTGGTAGGTTGTATCATTCGTTACCAGAAGGTCTCCATGCATCAACAGGGTGGCTTCTCCAGATAAATTTGTTACAGCAGTATCATGCAGCAGAGCGCATCCGGTATCCCTGCTGAACTCCTCCCCAACCAGGAAATCTCGATTGCCACGGATAAAAAATAGCTGGCAGCCCTGGGAAGATAGATTAGATAGGCCGTTGGTTATGTCTGGTATGGGTGGTGTTTTATCATCATCACCCAACCAGACATCAAACAGATCTCCCAGTATGTATAGGCGCTGGCTGTGCGATACCTTCTCCTGCATGAATCTTAAGAAAAGCTCAACAGTAGCTGGCCTCTCTGCAGACAGATGTAGATCTGCTATCAGGATGGTATCTAT
This sequence comes from Sedimenticolaceae bacterium, assembly GCA_050291725.1. GTDB lineage: Bacteria > Pseudomonadota > Gammaproteobacteria > Chromatiales > Chromatiaceae > JAAGZL01. Next base: position 189,110 of record JBNKKH010000017.1, on the reverse strand, counting down.
CACTGGGTTAATAGAGCCTATACTACTCGTCTATTTCAGCTTTGGTGATAACAACATCTTCTACTGGAACATCCTGATGACCACTGTTAAAACCGGTCTCAACAGTCTTGATTTTGTTAACTACCTCCATGCCTTCCGTGACTTTACCAAATACGCAGTAGCCCCATCCATCCTGTCCGGGATAGTCCAGGAATTTGTTATCTGCCACATTGATAAAAAACTGGGCTGAGGCTGAGTGTGGCTCCATGGTGCGGGCCATGGCGATGGTGCCAGTTAGATTGCTAAGACCGTTGTTGGCTTCATTTTCGATCGGTTCACGGGTGTCCTTCTCCTTCATGCCTGGCTCGAAACCGCCGCCCTGGATCATAAAGTTATTGATTACTCTATGAAATATGCAGTTGTCATAGTGTCCGTCCTTAACATACTGCTTGAAGTTTTCAGAGGTATTAGGTGCTTTTTCCTCGTCAAGTTCAATTTTGATGTCACCAAGGTTTGTCTTAAATGTGATCATGGAATAACTCTCTTATATTTTGTTGGTTAACGATATGTTGCTGATGATAAATCCGTTACTTTACAGCAGGTAAACGGGTAACGCTGTGAATAATTACCGGTTTCTCCGGTACATTGCGCATGCCGTTCTTAGTGGTGATGTAAACATCGGCTATCTTATCTACCGTATCCATGCCTTTGGTTACTTTGCCGAAAACGCAGTAGCCCCAGCCATCTCCACTCGGGTAGTCTAGGTTGCTGTTGTCTACATGATTAATAAAAAACTGTGCAGTTGCAGAGTGGGGTGCTGAAGTGCGGGCCATTGCAATAGTTCCGCGCTTATTTTTCAGACCGTTTTTGGCTTCATTCTTAAGCGGGGCGTGGGTGTTCTTCTTTTGCATATTCTCATCAAATCCACCGCCTTGAATCATAAAGCTGTTGATGACCCGGTGGAAAATGGTCCCACTATAGAAGCCTTCATCTGCATAACGTAGAAAATTCTTTACCGTAAGGGGTGCCTGGTCAGCATATAGCTCTAGCTCAATGTTGCCTAAGCTGGTCTTCATTAGCACTTTCACATTCTCGGCGTTGGCTGCAGATATCAGGCCCAAGCTGATGATTGTGGAAATAACAAGTCTGAAAAACAGTTTTTTCATCTCAGTATAGATTCCTATGTCTGTTGCCTTAGAGTTGGTTGTTGTTACTCATTCCGGCAGATAATCGCAAACCATGTATCATAAAGCACATGATTGGGTCATTAAACCCCCGTTTCTCTTTGTTGTGGACTTGGTTTCGTTTACTATGCTCCGGGCTGCGGTTTAGCGTAATATCCTTTTCTCTCCTTGAGGGGGAGGGCTGGGATAAGGGGGAAATCCACCGGTTTTTCGGTGGAGTAACAAGTGTAACTACTATCTGGAATTGAACATGCTAAAGCTCTACAACGATCTCACAAACAGAAAAGAAGAGTTTATCCCTATTGAGCCAGGCAAGGTCAGTATGTATGTCTGTGGCATGACGGTATACGACCTTTGTCACCTTGGTCATGCGCGGGTAATGGTGGTATTTGATGTTATTTATCGCTATTTGCAAGCAAAAGGCTACAAAGTTAAGTATGTTCGTAACATTACCGATATTGACGACAAGATTATTAAGCGCGCCAACGAAAACGGTGAGGTCTTCTCCGATCTGGCCGAACGCTTTATCGATGCTATGCATGAGGACGAGGATGCTCTGGGAGTGTTACGTCCCAGCGAGGAGCCGCGGGCTACTACGCATATTGATGAAATCATCGCCATGGTGCAGAAGTTATTAGATCAAGGTCTCGCCTATGTGGGAGATACTGGAGATGTTTACTACTCAGTAGGCAGCTTTGATGGGTATGGCAAGCTGTCTGGTAAATCTATTGAGGATCTACGGGCTGGCGAGCGGGTCGAAGTGGAAGAGAAAAAGCGCGATCCTTTGGATTTCGTACTGTGGAAGATGGCTAAGCCGGGCGAACCGTCCTGGGCATCTCCCTGGGGTGAAGGTCGTCCTGGCTGGCATATAGAGTGCTCTGCCATGTCCACCTGCTGTCTGGGGGATACCTTCGATATCCACGGCGGGGGAGCTGACCTTACCTTTCCTCATCATGAAAATGAGATTGCTCAATCTGAAGGGGCTACCGGCAAGAAGTTCGTTAACTACTGGCTGCATAACGGCTTTGTGCGTATCAATGAAGAGAAGATGTCCAAATCGCTGGGTAACTTCTTCACCGTGCGCGATATTCTAAAACAGTATCGGGCAGAAGAGGTGCGTTATTTCATTATGACCAGCCAATACCGTAGCCCACTTAACTATGATGATGAGCACCTCAACAACGCGCGCAGTGCCCTGACCAGATTCTACAACGCCATGCGTGGTCTGCCTGCAGTGGAGCCCGCCGGTGGAGAACGCTTCCGTGAGCGCTTCAATGCATCCATGGACGACGATTTCAACACCCCAGAGGCCCTGGCCGCCATGTTTGACCTAGTGCGGGAGATTAACCGTACCCGTAAAACTGATGAGACCGCAGCCGCTGCTTTGGCCGCTGAGCTGAAATCTATGGGTGCGGTACTGGGAATTCTGCAGGACGATGTTGAGTCATTCCTGCGTGGCGAGGCATCAGGGGATGATGCTCTGAGCGATGCAGAGATAGATAGCCTAATCCAGCAACGTTTGGACGCCCGTAAAGAGAAAAACTGGGCTGAGGCGGATCGGATTCGTGATCAGCTGCAAGAGGCAAATATTCTGCTAGAGGATGGAGCAGGGGGGACTAGTTGGAGGCGTGGCTGAGATGCCCTTAGCGATAAATCCGCAGTGCAGAATAGTATTTGTCAGTTAGGTAAAAAAAGGTGATATGTAGCGGTGCTATCTCATTGCAGAAGAGTACCGCGCGTAGGTTGTTAGATTTGGTCTCATGCGCGACCGTGACAATCATGTGTTTTGGAATTGTGTTGCTAACTACGCTGGTTAGTTGAATAAAAAACACTCCTTGTATGTTGTGATTGTGTAGCGCAATACGATATGAATATTTCTCTTGTGCCATATGGAAAAATAAAACAGTAGTTTATGGTTCAGTATATTGCAACCATCCGGTTGGTAGTACCTTGTTCCCTGAGTCGAGTGTTATCTGCTTTTGCAAACAATGTGCAATACCGCACAGTATAGTTTCCTTTATGCTTAAAATTAGAGTCACGTCTTTACAATCAATTTGAACTGGGATAGAAAACACACACTCGCTGATACGGTTTAAATGAAATTACGTATCTATCGGGTAATGGACCCATAGGAAGAGCTGGAGAGGCATACATATGTTTTGTCTACCCAAGTTGCAAATATGGATATTACTTAAAGGAAATTAAGAGCAAGAGGAACTAGTATGTCATTAATGAAATGGACTCCTGAGAATTACGCTACTGAAGTCGCAATCTTCGACAAACAACACCAAGAAATATTTACTCGTGTTAATGCATTGAACGATGCGGTTTCTGAAGGAGAGCGGCAAAACATAGGGAATTGCCTTGATAGACTCATCGAATTCGTTATTGTGCACTTTCAGTCAGAAGAGCATCTTATGCAAGAAAAGGGCTATGCTGGTCTGGATGAACACCGGCAGGTGCATGCCAATCTAGTCAATACCTGTGCAGATCTGCAGGAAAAATTTCATGCTAACGAAGTCGAAATAGAAACAAGTACCATGGCCTTTATCAAGGATTGGTTGGATCACCATATTCCTGTTATCGACAGACAGTATGGACCAGTTCTGAAGTAAGTGTTAGCGATGTAATAATACGGGGTTAGATTAGTTTGTCTGGCCCCGTATCTTCCAGGAAAATTCCACTCTGCCCAAACTAGCCTTGTTGTCAATTTAATGTGGCATTGTTGCTTGTAATTGCATTGTTCATATTTCTCATTTAAACAGTAATCGCTTATGCCCAGGAAAACTACAGACCTTTAACCGCTTCTGTTTTTTGCAAAGGGAGAGAGCTTAAAATGGTCAATGAATGGAATTATTCGTGCGTGGCGAGGCATCAGGGGATGATGCTCTGAGCGATGCAGAGATAGATAGCCTAATCCAGCAACGTCTGGACGCCCGTAAAGAGAAAAACTGGTCGGAGGCGGATCGGATTCGTGATCAGTTGCAGGAGGCTAATATTCTGCTGGAGGATGGAGCGGGTGGGACCAGCTGGAGGAGAGGATGAAGTTAGAGTGCAAGGTGGTTTCTGTTTAGTGCTTGTATTTGTTTTCTAACTCGCTGAGTTTTTTTTCGGCTGCGGCAAGCTCTGCCTCAAGGCGCTTTACCCTGTTATGATAACTAGGGCGCAAGCGCGAGTGCCCAGTTACTGTTCCAACTCTCTCTCCAGGTGATGGTACCTTTCCTTTCTCTAAATTCTCCTTCCTTGTTTTAACTTCAGCCCTTGCCGTGGCAATTTCATCTGCGCGTTTTTTAAATTCGTCTATACGTTTATCGAGTTTTTCACTTAGATTCCTATCCTTATTTTGGAATTTTCTGGTTTTTTTTGTCAATTTTCTTTTGTGAATGATATTGCCTTCGGGAATATCGACAGGTTCTGTTTCTGTTACCTCAGACGGTGGTTTAGAGGTGAAGCTAACAACACCATTCTCATCTACATACTTATAGATTTTAGTTTCCGCACTTACGTCAACTGTTAGTGCTAAAGCTAAGGATATACAGATACCTATTAAGCCACCTGTCGTGAATTTAAGTTTTCCCAATCGCATAAATATCTCCTTGTTACACATATGCTCACACCTACTGTTATTGGGCTATATAACCATAATAGAACAATCTCACCTATATAGCTTTCTGGTTTGAATTATAAACATATAACCAGCAATCTTTTGTTGTTTTAAACAACTGTGGTCTGGAGAGACTTGTTTCATGTCTGATTCGAATAGCACTTACTTAAGGCTAAAAGCTCTCGTCATCCTGGCGTATGCCGGGATCCAGAATGCTGGACGGTGCAATATTCCTGGATTCCGGCATACGCCGGAATGACGAAAACCTAGAACACCACCTTAAGTAAGTACCATTTATGCCTGATTCCAATGATGCTCCTATCCTATCTCGTATGCGTTCAGGGGATATAATACCTATTTGTATGAAGAGATATATATTGTGTCCCTTGAACTCATATACTCTCTAGAACTTTAACAAAAATAAATATCCCTAGCATCACTATACCGATTGTAATCGCAATCTGTTTTACGGCCTCATTAAAGGCTTGCTGTTGATGTGTTTTCGAGTTGGTTATTTTACAAAACTCATCCATATCAATTCCGGTTGTAACCACATGATTGGGATTCTCCATTAGCTTGACCGCATCTTCAAATTGCTCGTCAATATATATCCATAGAGTTGGCTCCAGGAGATATTTGTGAAACACCATTCGTGCGGTATCTTCTCCATGGACAACTGCTGGAATACCACTCTCTTCAAGTTTTGCTTTTAGGGATGCTAAATATTCCTTGTCATCGTCTCTGGTAAGCATTTTCATTGAGTAGCTACCTCCTGGATCCAGTGATCAAGCCGCAGATGACATATTTTTAAATGCATGGCCCTCGGGCCTCATCCCTTAGGCCCTATCTTTAACCATCAATCTTCCTATACTTAATCCTGTGGGGTTGATCCGCCTCTGCTCCCAGGCGTTTTTTACGATCTGCTTCGTAGTCAGCATAGTTGCCTTCAAACCACACTGTTTTCGAATCCCCTTCAAAGGCTAGTATATGGGTGGCAATACGATCCAAGAACCAGCGGTCATGGGAGATGACTACCACGCAGCCAGGGAAGGTGAGGATGGCCTCTTCCAGGGCGCGCAGGGTCTCCACATCCAGATCATTGGTGGGTTCGTCCAGTAGTAGCAGGTTGCCGCCGCTCTTAAGTAGGTTAGCCATATGCACCCGGTTGCGTTCACCGCCGGATAGGTCGCCTACACGCTTCTGCTGATCAGGCCCCTTGAAGTTGAAGCGGCTAACGTAGGCCCGTGAGTTCATCTCATAGTTGCCTACGGTTATAACATCGCTTCCGCCAGATAGCTCTTCCCAAACTGTTTTCTCATCGTTCAGGGCGTCACGCGATTGGTCCACATAGGCAACATTTACTGTCTCGCCGATCCTAAACTCTCCAGCGTCCGGTTTCTCCTCGCCAGTGATCATACGGAATAGAGTGGTTTTACCAGCGCCGTTGGGGCCGATAATGCCCACAATGCCTCCCTTAGGTAGATTAAAGTTTAGGTCCTCATACAGCACCTTGTCGCCGAATGATTTCTTCAGGCCTTTAGCTTCTATAACCAGATCACCCAGGCGCTCACCGGGTGGGATATAGATTTCGTTGGTCTCGCTGCGCTTCTGGAACTCCTGGCTCTGTAGCTCTTCAAAGCGCTGCAGACGGGCTTTGCTCTTGGCGTGTCTCCCCTTGGGGTTGCTGCGCACCCACTCCAGCTCGTGCTTCATGCTCTTGATGCGGGCAGACTCCTGTTTCTGTTCCAGCTCCAGTCTCTGCTCTTTCTGTTCCAGCCAGGAGGAGTAGTTGCCCTCCCAGGGGATGCCGTGACCGCGGTCTAGCTCTAGAATCCAGCCAGCTACGTTATCCAGGAAGTAGCGATCATGGGTTACTGCCACTACGGTTCCCGGATAGTCGTGCAGGAAGCGCTCCAGCCATGCCACTGACTCAGCGTCCAGATGGTTGGTTGGCTCGTCCAGCAGCAGCATGTCCGGCTTGGAGAGTAGCAATTTACACAGGGCTACGCGGCGGCGTTCACCACCGGAGATCTTGGTTACATCCGCATCCCAAGGTGGCAGGCGCAGGGCGTCGGCTGCTACCTCTAGGGTGCGCTCCAGGTTGTGTCCATCCTGGGCCTGAATGATGTTCTCCAGTTCAGCCTGACGTTTGGCCAGAGCATCGAAATCGGCATCTGCTTCGGCGTATGCGGCATACACCTTATCCAGCTCTTCCAGAGCATCTTTTACCTCATGCAGTGCCTCTTCCACATTACCGCGTACGTCTTTGCTTGGGTCCAGTTGTGGTTCCTGGGATAGGTAGCCTATATTGATTCCAGGCTGGGGGCGGGCCTCGCCTTCGATCTCGCTGTCCAATCCCGCCATAATCTTTAACAGCGTTGATTTGCCCGCTCCGTTTAGACCCAGGACGCCGATCTTGGCTCCGGGAAAGAATGATAGGGATATGTCTTTAAGTATTACGCGTTTGGGTGGCACTATTTTGCCAACCCGGTTCATGGTGTAGATGTATTGAGCCATTGTATAAATATTCCAGATGATGCTGTTTTTGGTGGTTGCTATAGGCAACCACCATCCAAAAAATTGTTCAGGAGAGGGGAGCCGACTCCGCTATAGCGCCGGCATTTTTGTTATCCACCTTCTGATACAGATCGTTCAGGGCTGCTTGTAGCGCCTCTTCTATTACCGGGTGATAGTAGGGCATCTGGATCAGGTCGCCTACCGTGAGTCCCTGCTGGATGCTCCAGGCCAGGAGGTGGGCCAAGTTTTCGCCGCTAACACATGCCATGGCGGCTCCCAATAGCTTGCCACTCTGCTTATCGGCATAGACTCGAATGATGCCCTTGTTTTTCCCCATGATCAGGGCGCGACCAACTGGGGCTAGTTGCACTTCACCCACGGCGACCTGGTCATGATCCAGCTCGGACCAGCGCAGCCCAACATGACAGATATTTGGTTCGCAGAAGTTAATGGCAATGAGGGTTTTGCGTTGGTAGGGGACGATCTGGTCGCTTACGGCGTTGCTGCCGGCGATGCGCCCCTCGTCACCCGCCTCATGCAGCAGGGGTATATCGTTATTCACATCCCCAGCGATGAATATATGGCTGTCGCCACACTGCATGGTGTTACGGTTGAATAGTGGTATGCCCCTGGCGTCAAGCTCAATGCCTGCCTTCTCTAGTTCCAGGCTCTCTATATTGGGTGTGCGTCCCAGGCTGGCCAGAACCTTATCTACCAGCACTGAGTTGTCATCAGCAGTGACTCTGAGTTTATCTCCCTCTTTTGTGATCTCGGCTGCGGCCCCCAGATGCAGCGGAAAATCCTTGCCGATGATCTGAAGCGCGGTTTGAGCTACTTCTGGGTCTTCGATGCCACCGATGCTCTCCAGTATGTCGAAACCTGTTACTTCCACCCCTAGCTTGGCCAGGGACTGTCCGATCTCTAGACCGATGGTGCCCAGGCCGATCACCGCCATGGATGCGGGCATCTCTTCCAATTCAAAAAATTGGTCGGTGGTGATCACTTTGTCGCCGAAGGCCTCCCACGGCTTGGGTAGGACAGGGCGGGAGCCGGTGGCTATTATGATCTTGTCAGCGCGTATTAGCTGCTCATCCACTTGGAGCAGGTTGGGTTCCACAAATTTGGCATAGCCTTCGATTAGCACCTCATCGCTCATATGGTCGGTGCTGTTGGAGAGAACTCTATCCACGAAGGTGTCGCGCATATCCTGGACATACTCCAGGGTCTCATTCAGATCGATGTTTATTTCGTCTTTGCCTTCAACTCCATAACGTCCAAGCATCTTAGTGCGGGAAAAATCATGGGACGCCTGGATCAGGGCCTTGGAGGGCATGCAGCCGACGCGGGCGCAGGTGGTTCCCAACTCGCCGCCGTTGATCAGGACAAAACTTTTGCCCGAAGGCACGACCTTGCCCATGGCATAAAGGCCAGCGCTGCCGGAACCTATGATTGCTACATCTACTTGTTTCTCTTGCACTTGTATCTCCGCGGTATATGAATTAATTGCGTATCTTTTCTGGGTTTATAGCTTTGGGATCTTTGGTGCGTCTTGACGGATAGTTTATAGAACATCACAAGCAGGTTAAAGGTATTACGCAAAGCATGATACCCGCTTCAATTGATTTCTAAATGCGTTATATCGATACTCGATGTATTGAGTGATAAGAAGGAGTAAATATGTGGGCTTGCATAAATCTTAGACATGAGAACAGAAGCTTGTGCATTCCTTCTCCCATAGCGATGTTGCTACACCCTTGATGGGCGTATGGATTGATTATGGGAATAAAAATATTAAAGCGTCACTCTTTGTAATCATTTGTACCGACAGCACCTGGTTGATAACTTTTGTGATCTGTGGATAATGGCCGGGTTATTTATTAATTAAAACAATTTACATCATTAGTTAAAACAATTCACGGTTATAAAAACAAGGCAGTAATAACATGGAAAAAGTGTACGGGGAAAGGTTAAAAGCTGGGTCTATCTTGTCTGCTGGTTTAGTTCTTCTGGTCCAAGCCATGCCAGCTCAGGCGCAAGATGTTTATCTTAACTCCAGCGTCTCAGGTTACCTTGATCAGGCAACTATATGGCAGAGCGGCGTTGTCCCTGTAACCGGTGATAATGTCTACCTGACCGCCGATACTGCAAACGCTACACTCTTTTATCGATACAACTACGATGGTTGCACAGATCCTGGTTGTACGGATGTGCCAGTTTTCTCTTATCTGTCGGTAGAAAACACCGGAGGTGGCACCACCACCTTGCGCACTTCCACAAGCTACCCCAACGGTGACTTGTCAGCTGACACCATCTCCATCGGTACAAGCGGTAGTGGGGCGATGATACAGACTGGTGGCGGGACCGTATCTAGCGCTACTTTAATATTAGGTGGTTTATCTTTCGAATCGGGTTACTTTTCGTATGGAACAGGTTCTTACCAGTTATCCGGCACTGGGACCTTATCCGCCAACGAAGAATACATCGGGCGTGCTGGCACGGGTACCTTCACCCAGTCCAGCGCCACCAACAAAGTTACCGCTATGTATTTGGGCAAGGACTTAGGCGCTGATGGCACCTACACCATGACTGGCGGCAATCTATCGGCTTTCAACGAATTTATAGGGTATTCTGGTACTGGTTCCTTCACCCAGTCTGGCGGTACCAACTCAATCACCGCAGGCATGTTTCTAGGCTATGACTCCACCGGAAACGGCAGCTACACCATGACTGGCGGCACTCTGCAGTCAACTAACGGCAATATCTATGTAGGCCATGACGGCAGTGGCGACTTTATCCAAAGCGGTGGCCTGGTAGATCTAGGCAGCGGTGATTTATCTGTGGGTGAAAACCAAGCAAGTGACGGTTCTTACCATCTCTCAGGCACTGGCACCCTATTAGCCCGCGTTGAACACATCGGGCGTTCTGGCACCGGTAGCTTCACCCAGTTCGGCGGCATTAACTCGGTCATTGATACTATGTATCTGGGCACTAGCCCTACTGGAGACGGCAGCTACACCATGACCGGAGGCACCCTGCAGGCAAGTGACGGCCTTATGCATATCGCTGTAGGTTATGACGGCAGTGGCGCCTTTATCCAAAGCGGCGGTATGGTAGATCTAGGCAGCGGTGGTCTAGTGTTGGGTGCACACCAAACAAGCAACGGTTCTTACCAGCTGTCTGGCACCGGCACCCTATTAGCCAGCAGCGAAATGATCGGATTATATGGCACTGGTAGCTTCACCCAGTCCGGCGGCACCAACTCAGTTACCAGTACTGTGTTTGTAGGCTACTCCTCCGATGATAGCATAGACGGCGGTGACGGTAGCTATACCATGACCGGCGGCACCCTGCAGGCAAGTGACGGCGCTATGTCAATCGGAGTGGCTTCTGACGGCAGAGGCGAGTTTGACCAAAGCGGCGGCGTGGTCGATCTGGGCGGCGGAGGTTTATATGTGGGTCAATCATACGGGATAGACGATTTTGATCCGCTAGATGGCGACAATTCTTACCAGCTATCAGGCACTGGCACCCTATTAGCTAACGTTGAACTAATAGGGTTTGATGGCAACGGTAGCTTCATCCAGTCTGGCGGCATTAACTCGGTCATTGATACTATGTATCTGGGCAATGGCGCTGCAGACGGTAGCTACACCATGACCGGCGGCACCCTGCAGGCAAGTGACGACGGTATGCATCTCCAAGTAGGTTATTATGGCAGTGGCGAGTTTATCCAAAGCGGTGGTGCAGTAGATCTGGGCAGTGGCATCCTGACTGTGGGTAGCAACCAATCAAGTGATGGTTCTTACCATCTCTCAGGCAATGGTACCTTATCGGCCTACAGGGAATACATCGGGAATTCTGGCGCTGGTAGCTTCACCCAGTCCGGCGGCAGCAACACAGTCATCGATTCTATGTTGCTGGGCCTTGACGTTAACTCCACTGGATACGGAAGTTACACCATGACTGGCGGCACCCTGCAGGCAAGTGACGGCGCTATGTCGATCTATGTGGGTTATGCTAGTAGTGGCGAGTTTACCCAAAGCGGTGGTCAGGTAGATCTAGGCGGCGGAGATTTAGTTGTGGGTGAAGAACCAGCAAGTGACGGTTCTTACCAGCTATCTGGCACTGGTATCTTATCAGCCTACAGGGAATACATCGGGAATTCTGGCACTGGTAACTTCACCCAGTCTGGTGGCACCAACTTAGTTACCCAATCTATGTATGTAGGCGCAAACTCCAGTGGCGGTGACGGCAGCTATACCATGACCGGCGGCACCCTGCAGGCAAGTGACGACGGTATGGATCTAGAAGTAGGTCGCTTCGGCAGTGGCGAGTTTACCCATAGCGGCGGCATAGTAGCTCTGGGCAGCGGTGAGTTGAAGGTGGGTAGTAACTCATTGAGCGACGGTTCTTACCAGCTATCTGGCACTGGTATCTTATCAGCCTACAGGGAATACATCGGGAATTCTGGCACCGGTAGCTTCACCCAGTCTGGCGGCACCAATGTCATCAGCGACACGCTTTACATTGCCTGGCATGAGGGCAGTAGCGGTACGTATAATCTTCAAGGCGGCACCCTGTCTGCCGCATCAATCGACAGTAAGGGTAGCTTTACCCAGTCTGGCGGCACGCTAGACGCCGGTACCTTTGATAACCGCGGTAGCTTCAACTACTCTGGCGGTGTCTTTGACGGCTATCTGCACCTGTATGAGGAAGGTAGCTTCTCCCAAAGTAGCGGCACTACCTTCGCCGCTGCTGATGGTGTCACCAATGATGATTCCCTCTCTATCTATTCTGGTAGCGCCTTTAATGCCAACGGCTCTGGCCTGGTCAACAACAACACCGTCTCACTTTACGGTGGTATGCTCGGCGGCGACGGCCAGCTCACTAACTATGGACGTATCTCAGGATATGGTGCCATTGCGGGTTCCGGCGGTATGGTGAACTTTGGCTATCTTGAGCAAACCGGTGATCTAACCATCAGTAACACCGGTACCACCACAAACAATATGTTTGTTAATTTGAGCAAAAACTTCCTCAATCTCACTGGCGGCGACTTTGAGAACAGGGGTACCATCGCAATGGATGAATCCATCGTCAATGGTTCATCCCATCTCTATAACCGCGCCGGTGGTGTTATTCAGGGCGACGGATTGATTAACACCGCTTTTAGCAACGAAGGCAGCCTGGTGGTTGCTGGTATGACTGGTATCAGTCGAGACTTCACCAACAGCGGTGTCGTTGAAATGGCTGCTGCTACTGCCAGCATGCATGGCGGAGCAATTGATAACCAAGGAACCATTCATGGTAATGGCCAAGTAGGGAACGATATCAGCAACTCAGGCCGTGTTGAGGCAGTGAACGGTATACTCACCTTAAACGGTATGGTCTCTAACGCGACCAGCGGCCAATTGTCAGCCGGCAGTGGCAGTAAGCTGTTAATGTCTCAAGGGTTGGCGGCTAATAACGGTAAGATCAGCCTTATGGGTGGAACTGTAGATAATGGCGGCCATAGCATGACCAACAATGGCCAGATTACCGGCTATGGCACCCTGCGTACCGGTGGTTTGACCAACAACAATAAAGTTCTGCTGGCGGGCGGACCTTCTACTGTAGATGGTAGTGTTACCAACGCCAGCGCTGGCTCCATTGAGGTAGCTTATGGACACGCCATCTTTAACGATGATGTGGTGAACGATGGTCTGTTTAAAACCACTGAGGCCTCGGTTTCCTTTGTGGGAGATTTCACCAACAACGGCACCTATTTTTCTGATCCTTCTATAAATACCTTCAGTGGTGATTACACTGTCAACGCTAGTGGTGATATTGTCGGCGGTGAAGGCGATGTTTTCCAATTTCTTGGGGACTTTTATAACTCCTCTGAACAAAACGAGAGCTGGAATACCAGAGAGGCTAGGATTGAGTTCCTGACCGGCACTGATAACATCCATAACATGACCTTGGCTGGTGGTGATTTAGGCGCCAACTTAGGCGGCTTTGTCGATAACTTTGCCTGGGGATTGATGGATATTGCAGCCAATATCCTCAACCTTGGCGATGGCAATAGTGAAAGTGGTGCCGCTTTCTATGTGGGCGGAGTGCTTGGTCTGGATATTAGTGGCGACGCCATCACCAATATCATTGGTAACGGCTACAACATCTACTATCTGGCTGGACTTGATGAAAACGGCTATCTAGGTGGACTCAACTATGACCTGCAGGGTGGTGGCCAGTTGATTGCTGTGAGTGGTGATGTTATGCCTACTCCTATCCCTGGCGCGATTTGGCTGTTTGGTTCCGCTATCTTTGCCATGGCAGGATACAGAAGAAAGCAACTGCGGGGCAGCATATCTAGTTAAGGAGTTTGCTATGGCCAGGGATGGCTTGGTTCGTTCTGGTTTGGTTTATTAAATCATCACACCTAGATTATCTCTGCCGCTAGGCTGTTCGATCCGCGTCGCCTCCCTTGCTCATGGCATAAAGGCCAGCGCTGCCGTAACCTATGATTGCTACATCTACTTGTTTCTCTTTCTCTTGATTCTCCCAAATTGAAAATATGCCCTAACTATACCGTAGTTTATTAATATAAATTTATGAGTGCGCGATAGTTTATAACCTCATCAAGCGGGGGAAAGACTACTGTCAGGTGGTTGTACCTAAACGGCCCAAAATTGAAGCGGTCACTTAACCTGTGCTAGAGATCACATATATTTATGTGCGTAGCAGGAAAAATTATACAATTTGGATGCAAAATATGCTTTTTATGTGTATTGTTACCGTTCTGTGACCTATCTCGTTTGGGTGTGGTTACAGGGTGATATTATAAGCTATTGAAAAATAGGTAAAAATATATAAGCAAACGCTGATCCTTTTCACTCAACCATTGGTTGTGTGCAGAGGAAATAATAACAAATAAGTTTGCTACTAAACCAAAGGTGGGAGAGCCTTAATATGAACTATTCACCGTACCTACGGGTCGGCGTGCTATTGCCGTTAGCCCGTATTGCATTTTTATGTCTCTTGTTTAGTGGTGCATCGGTGTTTGCGTCCACTACAGATCACAGCAAGCTGGAAGAGCTGGACAGGGAGTTTAAGACCGGCCCGGAAGTAACCGAGGCCTGTATCTCTTGTCATACTGAAGCGGCAAAGCAGTTGCACAAGACCAAGCACTGGAAGTGGGAATTTCTAAATCCAGATAGCAAGCAGCGGCTGGGTAAGAAAAACGTCCTGAATAATTTCTGTATAACCCCCCAATCTAACTACCCTTTCTGTACAGCCTGTCATATTGGTTACGGCTGGAAAGACGATACATTTGATTTCACCTCGGAAGTGAATGTCGACTGTTTGGCCTGTCACGATACCACCGGCACCTACAATAAACCTCCCGGCAAGGCAGGTAATCCGGCCGATTTTGTCAATCTAAAAAAAGTGGCTCGCAATGTGGGTAAAACCAGCCGTGACACCTGTGGTAACTGCCATTTCTTCGGTGGTGGTGGCGACGGTGTGAAACATGGCGATATGGACAGTTCATTGGCTATGCCGGATGCGGATTTGGATGTGCATATGGATGCTATCGGATTGGATTTCAGTTGCGCCACTTGCCATGAAACCTCTTCCCATAAAGTTCCAGGTAGCCGTTACGCAGCTACTGCTGCTGAAACCAAGGGTGTCCAGATTCGTGGTGAACAGGAAGATCGCAATCCGGCTACTTGTAGGTCATGTCACGACTCTGATCCTCATTCAAAGAATGACATCATCGGCATTAAGCTTAACGGCCATACCGACGAGGTATCTTGTCAGGCTTGCCATATTCCAACTATTGCCCGTGGTGGAGTAGCCACCAAGCTACTATGGGACTGGTCAACAGCTGGCCAACTGAATTCTGAGGGTAAGCCTTTGGTCAAGAAAGGCGAGCATGGCCATGTTACCTATCATGGTAATAAGGGGGATTTTGTCTACGGTGAAAACCTTAAACCTGATTACATCTGGTTCAACGGCAAGGTGAAATACACCCTGCTGGACGATAAGGTGGATAAGGAGGCTGGTCCGACACCGATCAACAGTTTTGAGGGTAGTCCAGATGATGGTAAATCACGCATCTGGCCGGTCAAGATTATGCGTGGCAAACAGCCCTATGACCCAGTCAACAAGACCCTGGTTGTTCCCCACACGGTAGCCAGAAATTCCGCGGACGATACCGCTTTTTGGAAGAATTACAATTGGGGTAAAGCAATTACCGACGGCATGCATAGTGTTGGCAAGCCATATTCCGGCAAATACGATTTTATTGAGACCACGATGATGTGGCCTATCACTCACATGGTTGCACCGGCAAAGAACGCGGTGAATTGTAAGGAGTGTCATAGCAAAGAAGGTCGCATGCAAGGGCTGCCAGGAGTGTATCTGCCGGGCGCTGGAAGTAGTCCATGGATCAATCGGCTTGGCTGGATGGCCATATTGGCCATAGTTGGCGGTATTTTGATTCACGCAATTGCCCGTCTGGTTTCTACACGTAGGAGGAAATCCTAATGCCTATACACAATATTGAGGTATACAAGCGTTTTGAGCGTTTATGGCACTGGAGTCAGATGGCCCTGATCATGACTCTGTTAGTTACAGGGTTTGCTGTGCATGGAGTTCACTCCCTGATTGATTTTGAGCTGGCAGTAACTATTCATACCATTGCAGCACTGGCAATGATCGGCATCTGGACCTTCGCGGTGTTCTGGCTTATAACAACCGGAGAGTGGCGCCAATATATACCTAGGGTAAAAAACATGTCTGCCGTGGCGCGTTATTATATCCAAGGAATCTTCAAGGGAGAGCATCACCCCTACATCAAGACCTACCGGCGCAAGCATAATCCGCTACAGGCGTTGACCTATCTCCTGGTCAAGGTGGTGATTTTTCCAGCCGTTTGGATAACAGGTATAGCCTATCTGCTGATCAGTTTCGGAATAGGTGGTGACTTTTTTGCCGGGGTAGGTCTGAGCTTTATTGCAGATATGCACACGGTTGCGGCTTTTGCTATCTTGGGCTTTGTCTGTGTCCATGTCTATCTGCTTACCACCGGAGACCATGGATTTTTCGCCCATGTAATGCCGATGGTTTCCGGCTTTGATAAGGTAGAGCTGACCGAAGAGGAATATGCCTATATCAAGGCTGATGAACCAAATAGAGTTAGAGATATAAAATAAAAAATATGTAACCGGTTTCTGAAATTTGCCGCCGGGTGTTTGAAAAAAACTTTGTTCAGTTTTGGTCCAAGGTTGTAACAGTGATTGTTATGGGCAAAAGGCTATACAACTATATGGTGATCAAGGTATAAACCGCATGGACTTCATTTATGTCCTACTTTTTAAAAACTGCTTTAGGAGTTGTGTTATGAATCTGAAAAAATCTTTCGCTATTTCGTTAGCGCTCTGTCTGTCTGGCGGGATTTTGCCAACGGCCATGGCTGCCGATGGAGGAAACTGGAAGATGGGCCGTATCTACTACCGTATGGTCTGCACCGCATGTCACAAAGAACAGGCTGGTGGCGCTATTTCACCATCCACCTATACCAAAGCTGAGTGGACCGCATACATTGAGGCAGACAAGCATGCGAAAGAGAAAGATTCTCTAAAATACTACGTCAGTACTGAGTACCGTGACAGTATCAAAGACAGCAACAAGGCTGCCAGTAGTAAGAAGATTGCAGCTAAATCAGCAGAAGAGTTGATGGCTGACGTACATGCGTTCGCAGTGCATGGAGCTAAAGACTCTGATACTCCAGCACGCTGTAACTAGTTGCGCTGGCCCTGAGGGCAGGGCGTGACTAGCTGATTGATAAATAATAATTAGGGGAGATGAAACATGAGTGGTGGAAACGGCTCTTGGCTGAAGGCCGATTACGAGAGCGTTTTTGTTGAGGAGTGGTCGCCATATTTTGGCGCTGTGCTACTGGTCATTATTATGGCGGTGTTAATGGGCTCCGGGCTGTTTTGGGGCGTGTTCGGTGGCCTGAAGCTGTGGGGTGACTATTTCAATAATATGATTGGATTGGGGCCTCTGCTCGGTGTTAAATCTGAGCTGGATAGCCCTTTGATGCATCGGATCTCCTTGATGGATATAACCCTGGTTCTGGGTGCCTTTTGTGCTGCTATGCTGTCACGGCAGTTTAGAATTAGCCGGCCACCAAATCTGGAGTTTGTTTGGGGTTCACTGGGTGGAGCCCTTATGGGTATTGGTGCTACCTTTGCCGGTGGCTGTACCACAGGTGGGTTTTTTATTCCGCTGACCTTCTCCTCTCCATCTGGTTGGGTAATGTGGGTTGGCCTTCTGATCGGCGCCATTATTGGCCTGAAGCTGCTGTTGTGGACTATGGAGAACATAACCTGGGGTACATCCGCCCCGGCAGTTAAGCCGGCAAAATTCAAAGGGGTCTATCCCTGGGTTGGAGCTTTGGTTCTCGCTGGAATTCTGATCTGGGCAATACGCTGGTGGGGTTCTGATAATAAAATGGAAGTGCAGCGCGCCATACTGGTGCTGGCCGGTTTCGCTATAGGCTTTATCCTGCATCGTTCCCGTTTCTGTTTCTCTCGGGTATTTCGCGAGCCATTCATGACTGGTGAGGGCGAAATGACCAAGGCTATGATTTTGGCTTTGGCTTTGGGAGCGCCGGTAGGAGCTGTGCTGTTGGCCAATGGCACCATTGATCCATACCTGGCTGTGCCAACTCGCTTCTGGATTGGTTCATTAATAGGGGGGCTAATATTTGGCATAGGTATGATCTTCGCTGGTGGTTGTGCCTCAGGCTCTCTATGGAGGATAGGTGAGGGCCATCTTAAGCTGGTTGTTGCGGTGTTTTTCTTCGGATGGGCTGGATCTATCACCAGCGGTATTCTCGGTAAACTGGGGTTGAGCAATGCTGAGTACGATCTGGATTTTATGGATGGTATGGCTGAGGTGAGCCCCCTAGGTTTCCAGGCCTTTATGCCTGATCTGTTGGGCGGATGGGGTTGGACCCTACTGGTAACCTTCGGTTTGTTGTTGGTGTGGTATCTGTTTGTCCGTTACAACGAATCAACTGACAAGTTTACCGTTTTCTAGAGCAGTTTTAAGATGTAAAAAAAGGGGGCCATCTGGCCCCCTTTTTTGTTCATGCTTTCTCTAATCTTCAACTGGTTTGAAGGAGTAGGTTCCATCTTTGTTATAGGTTGGCTCGGCATTTAGGAAGTAGATTTTTAGTTCTTCGCGCAGCATGGAAACCGTATCGTAGGCTTCGCCACTACGAGCTCCCGCACTACAGATAAAAATGATTGGCTTATCTGATGGCAAAGACTCTACTTGGTCTCCCAGAGTATCAATCGGAATATTCTTGGCTATCTCAAGATGGCCTGCAGCAAATTCGTCAGCATCACGTACATCGATTATGTATACGCTATCTGGTTTCTTTTCTACAATCTCCAGAAATGACTCGATGCTGATAGTTCCATCTTCTCCACCTGGCTGGATAGCAACCTTATTGCTGTCATCACCCTTGGCTATCTCGCCGCCAGCTTTTTTCCAGGAGGGGAATCCGGCAGGAAAATAGCGTACGTTGGTGTATCCGGCAGCCAGGGCCTTCTTGGAAGATTTCATGCTGAGCTTACACTTGAGTCCACCACAGTAGAAAATGAGCGGTGTGCTCTTATCTTCCGGTAGCATGGCTAGTTTTTGCTCAAACTCCTTATCAGGAATACTGAGGGCGCCTGGGATATGGCCCTTGTCGTATTTTCTCTTCTTCGGTCGTGAGTCGATCAGTACAACCTTTGATTTGTCGCCAACAATCTTCTTTATGTACTCCACAGTAACTGCGCCCACGTTACCCTGTTTCTTCCAGTGTGGATAACCGTTGGCGTATACCTGAATGTTTTTATAGCCAAGTGCCTCTGCCTTAGCTGCAGATTTGTGGCTCAATTTACATTTTAGTCCGCCACAGTAAAACACCAGCGGGGTAGATTTGTCTTTTGGTAGTTTGTCTGTGAGCTTGTCGAAATCAGACAGTGGAATACTCAAGGCTCCAGGTATATGCCCCTTTATATATTTTCTGTCACCGGGGCGGCTGTCGATAATCACGGCAGCTTCAGGTGCATTTTTTATATCATCAATTATGTTGTGATAAAACCAGGCTGGGGTTTTGCTGGGTGTAGCTGCTTTGTCTGCGACTGTAGCAGCGGCTGCATTAACAGCTTTCTCTACAACAGCAGGTACCGCCTTCTCTGCTACAGCGGTAGCTGTCTGCTCGGCGACTGCATTAAAAGAAAATAGCAGGAGAATGGCAGTTAAACAGAAAGGACGAAGTGAGTTTGTTTTTTCCATGTGAATCCTCTAGTTAGTGGCTTGCATAGGCATCTTAAATCCAACAATAGGTAAAAGGCAAAATAATCCTTAGAGATTAGTGTGATGTCAGCAGAGGTGCAGACAATCTAGTCACCAATATGTGGACTATCTGTTGTGTTGCCCAAAAGTACAATTACGGTAAGAAAATTGTAAAACGTGGCAGGTACAATCATTTGCGTTCATATACCAATCAGCTCCATCCCTGAATTAATGAGGTGAACGATGAAGAATAAACTACTTGTTGGTCTGTCTGCCCTGACTATTTTGTCACTACCCATAGCTGGTATGAGTGGTACGCTTTCGTTGTCATCAACTGTTGAGTGGTCCTTTCAGCATGGTATGGCAGGTACGTACAGCGGTGGTTCAGAAATTGTGGCTCGCGATAGCAGCAGTGGTAATTTCTGGGTTACGGGTTCAAACGGCATAGATATACTCAGCAGCAGCGGTAGCCTTGTTTCAGGTATTGATACCAGCTCTTATGGGTCAGTTAACTCTGTTGCTATAAAAAATGGTATTGCGGCAGTAGCAATATCAGCGTCGACCATAACCGATCCAGGTAAGGTTGTTTTTTATAATACCGCTACTGGAGCAGAGCTAAGCCAAGTCACCGTTGGTGCCAACCCAGATATGGTGAAGTTTACTAGCGATGGACGATTGCTGGTGGCAAACGAAGGGGAGGCTGATGGCGGTGTTGATCCTGAAGGCTCCATCTCTATCATTGATCCCGGCAACGGATATAGTGTTGATACTGCAGGCTTTACTGACTATAACGGACAGGAAAATTATCTGCGCCGCCAGGGGGTGCGCATTTTTCCAGGGGTTGATGCTGCTACCGATCTGGAACCAGAGTACATTGCTGTATCAGGTGACATGGCATATGTGACTCTACAAGAGAACAACTCCCTAGCCATAGTTAATCTAAACACTAATAAGGTTATAGATGTGGTATCTCTTGGCACCAAAGATCACAGCATCGCAGGCAATGGTCTGGATGCCACAGATAAGGATGGGGCAAATATTACTACTGAAAATGTGCAAGGCATGTACATGCCGGATAGTATTGATGCCTATGAAGCCAAAGATGGTAATACCTATCTAGTTACCGCTAATGAGGGCGACGCTCGCAATGAAGATGAGCGTGTTAAAGATGCAAACATTGATCCCTCAGTGGATATAACAGGTTTGGATCGTTTGGAAATATCAACCATTGATGGCGATACTGACGGAGATGGAGATATTGATGTGTTGCATAGCTATGGCGCTCGCTCTTTCTCTATCTGGGATGAGAGCGGCGATCTGGTATGGGACAGTGGTGATGCTATTGAACAGCTATTAGCCAGCGATCATCCAGGGCTGTGGCCAGATAACCGTAGTGATAATAAAGGCCCAGAGCCTGAAGGGGTGTTCCTGCTGGATATTGGCGTTCACACCCTTGCCTTTATTGGCCTTGAACGTGCACACGCTACCATGGCCTGGGATATAACAGATCCCAACAATCCATATTTTCTAGATTGGCTCCTGAATATTGGTGATTTAGAGCCAGAGGGATTGCTGGCCTTTATGGATGAGATCGGGGATTTTTGGCTAGCCGTTGCCAACGAAGGTAGTCTTACCACTACTCTGTATAAGCTTGATATCCAGGCGGTTCCGCTACCTGCCACCATTTGGCTGATGGGGTCTGGTTTGGTTGGCTTGCTTCTTTCTCGTCGCCGTAAACAGTGTAACTAGTTGAGTGGTGTTGCGGATTGGGACGCCCGATTGTGGGCGTCCCTTTTGTCTGTTAAGTGATTACACTCGGCTTGTTTCTGCCGGTGCGTTGTTCGATTTGTGCCATCTCTTTTGCAATAGCCTCCAGGGTGGAAATGGCGTCAGCGGTTTGTTGTTGCTGTTTTGCAGGATCTGGCTCATATCTCTCAAGATATATTCGTAAAGTAGCACCTTCGGTGCCGGTTCCAGATAGGCGGAAGACGATTCTGGCACCGTTGCTGAAGCCTATGCGTATTCCTTGGTTCTCAGACAGGCTGTTATCTACCGGGTCGGTGTAGCTGAAGTTGTCTGCAAACTCTACTCTGTAAGGTCCGTACTCTCTCCCTGGTAGAGAGGGAAGAAGATCCTGGATGTGTTGTATCAACCCTTCTGCTGACTCTTTATCTATTCCTTCATAGTCGTATCTGCTGTAGTAGTTACGACCAAATCTGTGCCAGTGGTCCTGTACAATTTTGCGTACGGATTGTTTTTTAACTGCCAGCAGGTTTAGCCAGAACAGTACTGCCCAGAGTCCATCTTTTTCCCGCACATGGTTAGATCCTGTACCGAAGCTCTCTTCGCCGCATATGGTTATTTTTCCGGCATCCAACAGGTTGCCGAAGAACTTCCAGCCGGTGGGTGTTTCGTAACAATCAATACCCATAGCCTCTGCCACTCTATCCGCTGCCTGACTAGTTGGCATGGAGCGGGCAATGCCGCTTATGCCCATTGGGTAACCTGGCAGCAGGTGGGCGTTGGCTGCCAATATGGCCAGGCTATCGCTTGGGGTGACAAAAAACGCTTTGCCTAGAATCATGTTGCGATCGCCATCGCCATCAGATGCCGCAGCAAAGTCTACCGGTTCAAAGCCGTTGGTAAGCTCCACTATCTCATGGGCATGTACTAGGTTAGGGTCAGGGTGGCCACCACCAAAATCTTCTAGCGGGGTTCCATTTATGACTGTTCCGGGGCTGGCGCCAAGCGTATCTTCCAGGATGCGGGTGGCGTAAGGGCCGGTAATGGCATGCATGGCATCGAAGCGCATCTCAAAGGTGCCGGTGTTGAACATCTGGTGAATGGCATTGAAGTCAAACAGCTTCTGCATCAACTCAGCGTAGTCATCTACTGGATCGATAATCCTGATTGTTGTGTTACCTATGTTTATGCTGCCGATAGTATCTAGATCTATGTCTGCTGTGTCGGTGATCAGATATTGCTCAATCTCCTTGGTGCGTTGGTAGATCGCATCAGTTACTCCCTCAGGAGCTGGCCCACCATTAGGTACATTGAATTTGATGCCAAAGTCAGCATTTGGTCCGCCCGGGTTGTGGCTGGCAGAGAGTATGATTCCGCCCTTGGTTTCATATTTTCTGATTACACAAGAAGCAGCAGGCGTAGAGAGTAGTCCGCTTTGGCCCACAATCACTTCAGCAACGCCGTTGGCTGCTGCCATTCTGAGAATGATCTGAATAGCCTCTCGGTTGTAGTAGCGTCCATCACCCCCTAACACCATGGATGCGCCCTTGAGATCACCCTGGGTATCAAATATGGATTGGACGAAGTTCTCCAGATAGTGCTCCCGCTGAAATTGGGTAACTTTTTTGCGTAGTCCGGAGGTGCCGGGGCGCTGATCTTGGAAAGGCTGAGTCCTTATGCTTTTTATTTCCATTATGAGATTACCTGTCTAGTTGGATGCCTGTTGGCTAACTGATTTGGCAGAGTATAATTTTTCATGCCTGTGTAGACAATTTACCCTTGAAAATATCAGGATGGGCCGCATGTTACCATCTTTAAACGGGCTGAGGTGGCCAGTGGAGCTGCCTGCAGCAATGAATAACCGTTGCAAGTTACATAACAATCTGAATTAGAAAGTATTTTGGAGGCTAAGTAAGACATGACCGTTGATGCACACAAGGAGACACTGGAGTTTCAGGCTGAGGTTAGCCAGGTACTGAACCTAGTGATCCGTTCTCTCTACAGCAATAAAGAGATTTTCCTGCGAGAGCTTGTATCCAACGCATCGGATGCAGCGGAGAAGCTGCGTTTTGAGGCACTCTCCGACGACGCCCTTTATGAAGAGGAGCCGAATCTGCGTATTCGGGTCTCCCTGGACAAGGAGCGCCGCACCATCACTATCTCTGACAACGGCATAGGCATGAATCGTCAAGAGGTTACCGATATCATAGGTTCCATAGCCACCTCAGGCACCCGCCGCTTTCTGGAGTCCATGAGTGGCGAACAGGCTGAAGACAGTCAGCTCATTGGTCAGTTCGGTGTCGGTTTCTACTCTGCCTTTATCGTAGCCGACAAAGTTACTATGGTGACCCGGCGTGCCGGTCTAGGTGCGGAGCACGGCGTGCGCTGGGAATCCAGTGGCGAGGGTGACTACACCATTGAGACATTAGAGAAGATAGGGCGCGGCACCGATATTACTTTGCATCTGCGCGAGGGTGAGGATGAGTTCCTAGAGGCGTTCCGTCTGCGCTCCATTATCAGCAAGTTCTCCGATCACGTCTCCATTCCCATTGAGATGCTGGAAGAGCTCTATGGTGAGGATGCAGAGAAAAAAGAGCCGGAGTGGGAGCAGGTCAACAAGGGTACCGCTCTGTGGATGCGCAACAAGTCCGAGGTCTCTGCAGAGGAGTACAACGAATTCTATAAGCACATCGGCCATGACTTTGAAGATCCGCTGGCCCATGTGCACAATCGGGTGGAAGGAGCCAATGAGTACAGCTCACTGCTCTATATTCCAGGTCGTGCGCCTTTTGATCTCTGGGACCGTGAGCAGAAGCATGGAGTGAAGCTCTATGTGCGCCGGGTGTTCATCATGGACGAAGCGGACAAACTGATGCCGCACTACCTGCGTTTTGTGAAGGGTGTGGTGGATTCCGATGATCTGCCACTAAACGTATCCCGTGAGATACTGCAGCACGACAAGAAAATTGACTCTATTCGCAGCGCCAACACCAAGCGGGTGCTGGGTCTGCTGGAGAAAATGGCCAAGGATGATAGCGAAAAATACCAGAAATTCTGGAAAGAGTTTGGTAATGTGCTGAAAGAAGGTCCTGCCGAGGACCATGGTAACAAGGAGAAGATCGCCGGGCTGCTGCGTTTTGCTACCACCAAGTCAGAAGGAAAGGAGCAGACCGTTTCTCTGGACGATTATATTGAGCGCATGCAGGAGAAGCAGGAGAAGATCTACTATATAACTGCTGACACTCATGCTGCTGCCAACCACAGCCCCCATCTGGAGGTGTTCAAGAAGAAAGATGTAGAGGTGCTGCTGCTTACCGACCGAGTGGACGAATGGCTAGTAACCCATCTCAACGACTATCAGGGTAAGCATATTCAGTCTGTGGCCAAGGGGCAGCTGGACCTGGGTGATATGGACGATAAAGAGGCTAAGGAGGAGTTAGAGAAAGCCGCCGAGGAGCACAAGGGTCTGCTGGAGCGTATTCAGAACGTCTTGGGCGAGGGTGTGAAAGAGGTGCGGGTGAGTAATCGACTCACCGAATCCCCCGCTTGTCTGGTGGTGGGTGATTATGACATGAGTGCCAACCTGCAGCGGGTAATGGAGCAGTTGGGGCAGAACGCGCCGAAGACTCAGCCGATTATGGAGATCAATCCTGAACATTCGCTCCTGAAACGTATGGACCAGGAGCCGGACGAAGATATCTTCGCCGATCTCTCCCAGATCCTGTTCGACCAGGCTTTGCTGGCGGAGGGGGGGCAGTTGGAGGATCCAGCAGGATTTGTACATCGTCTAAACAAACTAATGCTTAGTTAACTAAGGTTCGTTTGGATCAGTGATGATCCAAACGTGAAAAATAGAATGGTAACGGTCAATTCCAAAAGCAGTGGCAATCGCGATTTCTGCCAGACAGACGTAGAGTCGTGGTTGCAGGGTGTTGCTGATGGCAGAAGTGAAGAGGATCTGCTGCCGCTGGAAGATGCCTGTCTGTTTGTGGCAGATATGCAGCAAGAGGCTGGCCAGGAAGGGTTTTCGGAACATCTGCATCGGGCCTTGGCTATTTCCGATATTCTGAATGATCTCTCCATGGATGGAGAGAGTTTGGCCGCTACTATTCTGCACTATGGCCTGTTTGGGATTGAGTATGATCCTATAGTGATCGCAAGCAGGTTTGGTGAAGAGATTGTAGGTCTGGTAAAAGATCTGGATCGGATTGGATTGGTCGCTGAGTCATCAGTTGGAGCCAGCCGCAGGGATGAAGAGCGCCATGCTGAGAATTTGCGTCGTATGTTGCTGGCTCTGGCAGAAGATATCCGAGTTGTACTTATAGTGTTGGCAGAACGCCTGAACATGATGCGAGGTCTGAAATATCTGCCGGAGGAGCAGAGATATTGGGAGGCGAGGGAGACCTACGATATCTACGCCCCCTTGGCTAATAGACTGGGCATCTGGCAGATTAAGTGGGAACTAGAGGATCTCTGTCTACGCTTTATGGAGCCGGATACCTATAAAGATATTGCTGGTCAACTGGATGGTAGGCGTACCGAGCGTGAAAAATTTGTAGCAGATGTTATTGAACTGTTACAGAAGAAGTTCGAGGCCATCGGGCTGAAGGCAGATATTACCGGGCGTCCCAAGCATATCTACAGCATATGGAAGAAGATGCAGCGTAAGTCGGTGGGTATCGACCAGATTTTTGATCTGCGCGCTATGCGGGTATTGGTGGAAAATGAGGCTGATTGTTACACCGCTCTGGGTGTGGTGCATGGTCTTTGGCGCCATATCCCCGGTGAATTTGATGACTATATTGCTACTCCGAAGGCCAATCTATATCGCTCCATCCACACCGCGGTAATTGGACCAGCAGGTAAGGTAATGGAGGTGCAGATTCGCAGCAGAGATATGCATGAACATGCAGAGCTGGGAGTGGCAGCTCACTGGCGCTACAAAGAGAGCGGGAAACAGGATGCTGAATTCGAGCGTCGTATCGCTCTTATGCGTACCTGGCTGAAGTCGCAGGGATCGGAGGAGAATGGTCAACAAGATCTTTCAGAGACTGCTAAGGCCGACCTTGAGGCTGATCAGGTGTATGTGTTTACACCCAAGGGTAATGTGATTGAGTTGCCCAAGGGTTCCACGGCATTGGATTTTGCCTACCATATACACACCGAGGTGGGTCACAGCTGTCGTGGTGCCAAGGTGGATGGGCGGATTGTGCAGCTTACCCAGCCGCTGCAGAATGCTCAGACAGTGGAGATTTTAACTGCCAAAGAGGCCAAACCCAGCAGGGATTGGCTCAATCCCGGCATGGGATATCTCAAGACATCCACCGCCCGCTCCAAGGTTAGGCAGTGGTTTAAGCATCAGAACTACAACGAGCATGTGCTTATTGGTCTAAGTAGTCTGGAGCGTGAGTTGTCCCGTCTTGGTGTTGCCAGCCCAGATTTGCAACAAGAGGCCAAGCGGCACAATTTCACCAAGGCAGATGATCTATACGCTGCTATCGGCAGGGGTGACCTGTCCCCGGTCAATCTGGCTCTGGGAATGAGAAGCCGTCAGATACCGGTAAATGATTCTGATCTGTTTCATCCCCGGCGGCGCCATCAAGAGGTCAAAAAGAAAGCAGGCAGCGAAGTTGTGGTGGAAGGGGTAGATAATCTTATGACCCATATTGCCCACTGCTGCAAACCGGTGCCGTACGATCCTATTATCGGCTTTATCACCCGGGGGCACGGGGTAACGGTGCATAGGAGTGACTGCTCCATTATCAGAAAGATGAGTCCATCCATGCATGATAGGTTGGCGCAGGTTAGTTGGAGCGAAGATTATGAAGACTCATCCTATCAGGTAGATATTCAGGTTTTAGCCAATGACCGCAAGGGTCTACTGCGTGATATTTCATCAATTCTGACTAGTGAAGGGATTGATCTCACCGGGGTAAATACCAGGTCTGACCGACGCACAGATCAGGCATCCATGAGATTTACTATAGAAATCAGCGACATGAAGCATCTAAGTATGGTTTTGGGAAAGATTGCCCAGCTGCCAGATGTCCTGGAAGTTAAACGTAGAATCTAGCTCTCTGTACTATCTCACACTCTGATCTGATATTTTTGCCAGCGTACCCCCGCGCAAGGTAAACTAATCCGCTGATTTGTAACTGTTCGCTCTGGAGGCGATGGCTTCTTTCCTCCATGAGGATCAAATAGTTACCGCATTTATTTATAGTTTATTGAGTCTATATTGGCATCACAGGAAAAAATTAATCTGCTGGGTCTGGATCGCAAGGCCATGGAGTCCTATTTCGAGGAGATGGGATTCAAGACCTTTCATGCCCGTCAGGTACTGAAGTGGATCCACAAGCACGGAATTACTGACTTTGATCTTATGACAGATTTGAGTAAGAAGCTGCGTGCCCAGCTTAAGCTGGTGAGTGAGATTAAAGTACCAGAGGTGATTTTGGAGCAGCCATCTAAGGATGGAACCCGCAAGTGGCTGCTGGAGCTGGATTGCAATAACCGGATTGAGACGGTGATGATCCCAGATGATGGGCGCACGACTCTCTGTGTATCATCCCAAGTGGGCTGCGCCCTGGACTGCAGTTTCTGTTCAACTGCCAAGCAGGGATTTAACCGCAATCTCACTGCTGCTGAGATTATAGGTCAGGTGTGGGTTGCAGTGAGAATGATGGATGAGTCTCTAACTAATGTGGTTTTGATGGGTATGGGGGAACCACTGGCTAATTTAGCTGCCGTAGTTACAGCGATGAATATCATGCAGGATGACCTAGCCTACGGGCTGTCAAAATACCGGGTTACAGTCAGTACTGCGGGGGTAGTGCCGGCACTGCGAGAGTTGCACGAGGTGAGTGATGTTAGTCTGGCCGTATCACTACATGCGCCCAATAATGAGTTACGAGATCAACTGGTACCGATCAATAAAAAATATCCGTTAGAGGAGCTAATTCCAGCCTGTCGCGATTTTGTGAAGGGTGATAAAAGGCGTAAAGTTACTTGGGAATATGTGATGCTAGATGGAATAAATGACTCCATTGCTCACGCTAAGCAGTTGATTAGATTACTGGAAGGCACTCCTTCAAAGATGAATTTGATTCCGTTTAATCCGTTCCCTGGTAGCGACTATAAGACTTCTCCTCCCGAAAAGGTCGAAGCATTTAGGCAGAGATTGATGAAGGCTGGCATAATATCCATCACCAGAAAGACGCGGGGTGGCGATATTGACGCTGCTTGTGGGCAGTTGGTGGGCAGAGTAAAAGATAAAAGTAGACGCACACTAGAAAATGATAATGTCTCCTATGGAGGAATAACAAAGTGAAATTGGAACTTTCCAGGGCCTTAGTAACAATAATTATGATATCTACTTTTGGGTTATCTGGTTGTCAGACAACAGGTTTTCGCCCTGGTGGAACGGAAGTAGCAGATACTGCTGGCTCCCTGGGACGAACTCAGAGAACTGGAGCGGGGGATGTTTATTTAAGACTAGCTATCGCCTATATGCAGCAGGGCGAACTTGGGGATGCACTAAAGAATAGCAAAAGGAGCATAGAATTAGATCCCTATAGTGGTGAGTCGCATAATGTATTGGCCATCATATATAGTCGCCTGAAGGAGAATAAGCTTGCTGAAAAGCACTTTAGGCGTGCGATAAGCCTACAGCCTAAAAACTCCTACACATTGAATGCCTTTGGTAGCTTTCTATGTGGGCAAAAGAAGTATAAAGAGGCGGATATACAATTTAATTCCGCGTTGAAAAATCCGCTATATAAAACTCCTGAGGTTGCTTTAACTAATGCTGGTATTTGCGCTAGGCAACATAGGGATTTGGATTTAGCTGAAGCCTACCTACGTCGAGCACTGCAACATAATAAACGTTTTTCTACGGCTCTGCTGCAAATGGCCAAGGTTAGTTATGAGACAGGTGATACCCAAGCAGCTAGAGATTTTCTGAATCGTTATCATCGCGTTGCCAAACACACCTCGGAGTCACTTTGGTTAGGGGTGCAAATTGAGCAAAAACTGGGTGACCAAGATGCTGTAGCTAGCTATTCCATGCAGCTGAAAGGACAATTTCCAGATTCAAATGAGGTTAGGCTTTTGAAGGACTCGTTGCAACAATGAGCAATAAAGATGTGTCTGTAGAGATGGGGTTAATAGACGGTCCGGGAACAATTCTACGCCGGGCGCGTGAAGCAAAGGGACTAGACATTGTAGCTGTTGCTGCCATGCTGCATCTCTCTGAATTTAAAGTAAAGGCTATTGAGGCTGATGACTTCAGTTCTTTGCCCGAGCCGGTGTTTGTTCGTGGATATTTGAAAAATTATGCACGTATTTTGGGAGAGAAAGTTGATCCTGTTCTCGATGCCTACACCAATTTTAGTTCTGAGCCCGTTATACCTGAGCAGAAGTTGGTAGTCTCGGATAGTAAGAAAATTGAGATAGGTAACAATCCTGATCTGGTAAAAATTATTACTATAGCTGTGGTGGTTGCTCTTATTATTATTCCTGTAATTTGGTGGTGGAGTGACCTGGAGCAGATTGCGCAAGAAATAGTTGGCGGCAAAGGTGAAGCGCAGTCTGAGTTGTCTGTATTGTCATCGGAACCAAATAGCGAAAAGGAGAGTGCTCTCTCTGGAACTATTCCGCTGGAGCTGTCGGAAACAGATAGCACAAATAATACTGTTGCTGAGGAGGTTGCCGATGAGGATAGGATCGAAACTACGATTGAGTCCCAACCTGAAATTTCGGCAGTACAAGAGATAGAGCTACCTGAGTCTCAAATCAAACCAATTGCACTACCTCAACAACCTGTGGTTGCGGAGACCAAGCCAGAGCCTAAACCGGAAGACAAGCCTGAGCCGAAGCCTGAACCTGTTGTGACAAAGCCGGTATCAGTTTCAGCTTCTAAGCCCATATCCCTACCTGTTCCTAAACCAGCCTCCAAACCGGCCGCGGTGGTACAGGGAGTGTGGCTTAAATTTGTTGAATCTGGATGGGTGAAAGTGAGAGATGCTAGGAACCGAGTTATTCTTATCGGCGATCACAATAAAGGTGCAATAAAGAAGCTAGGAAGTGTTGGCCCCTATAAAGTAGTTATAGGTAACTCAAAAGCTGTAAGAGTTGAAATTAATGGGAAAGTGGTAGATATCGAAAGATATTCCAGTGGTGGGGTTGCGCGTTTTACCATAGATAATGGAAAGATTGAAAAACCCTAGAAATTCTATCTAGCAGCAATCAGGTTAATTAGAAATACAACAGGTTCTTAATGGCAAAAAATATACAAGCCATACGCGGCATGCGAGATATCTTGCCCGATCAGACTCCATTGTGGCAGTTGCTGGAAAATCGAGTGCGTGGAGTTCTTGCTAGCTATGGCTATAGCGAAATTCGCATGCCGATTCTGGAGATGACAGATCTGTTCAAGCGCTCTATCGGTGAAGTTACCGATATTGTCGAAAAGGAGATGTACACCTTCAATGACCGCAATGGTGACAGCCTTACCTTGCGTCCTGAAGGCACTGCTGGATGTGTGCGTGCCGGTATTGAAAACGGTCTTTTTTACAACCAGGTACAGCGCCTGTGGTATCAAGGTCCTATGTTTCGACATGAACGTCCCCAGAAAGGACGTTTTCGTCAGTTCAATCAGATAGGGGTTGAGACTTACGGAATGGATGGTCCAGACATTGATCTGGAGGTGATTCTTATCACCAATAGAATCTGGCAAGCTCTGGGGCTTGCTGGCTTAGAGTTACAGATTAATACCTTGGGTACCTCAGAAGAACGAGCAGCTTATCGTGACAAGCTGGTCGAGTATCTTTCTGCTAACCAGGATCAACTGGATGAGGAGAGTTTGCGCCGATTGCAGACCAATCCTCTGCGTATTCTGGACTCAAAGAACATGGATATGCGGGAGTTGATTGCTGCTGCTCCTTCTTTGATGGATTATCTGGGTGATGAATCCAAAAGCCATTTTGAGACACTCTGTAACGGACTTGAAGCAGCGGATGTAAGTTATGTGGTAAATCCACGACTGGTGAGAGGGCTTGATTACTACTCACGAACCGTATTCGAGTGGATCACCGATCAGCTTGGTGCCCAGGGAACAGTTTGCGCTGGCGGTAGATATGATGGGTTGGTTGAACAGCTAGGTGGTCGCAGCACCCCAGCTATAGGTTTTGCCATGGGGGTAGAGCGTCTTATATCGCTGTTGGAAGAGAGCGATACTGCCTCCCAAATTGATGGATTACATGCTTACATGGTTTTAGTGGGCGAAGAGTCGCAGCGACAGGGATTGATTCTGGCTGAGCGTCTCAGGAGGCTAATTCCGGGACTGCGCCTGCTGACCAATTGTGGCGGTGGCAGTTTTAAGAGTCAGTTCAAGAAGGCCGACCGAAGTGGTGCCAGATTTGCTCTAGTTATCGGTGAAGATGAGCTGCAGCGTGGAGTGGCTGGGGTAAAGCCGCTGCGCGACAACAGTGAGCAGCAAGAGATTGCTTTGGATGACTTGGCGGCGTTTTTTCAGCCATTTCTGAATAACAGCTCTAAATAGTGGTAACACTAGGAGCTAATTGAAAATAGTGGCAAAATCTTGCCTCTAAAGTATATAGAATAAAACTCCCCAGATTTGGGATTAAAAGGTGACAAGAGTGAGCGTATACAATTCAGATGAAGAGCAGGTTGAAGCCCTTAAAAAGTGGTGGAAGGAAAACGGTCAGTCCATCGTAGTAGGCGTAGTGCTTGGCTTGAGTGCTATTTTTGGATGGCAAGCCTGGACCCAGCATCAGGATCAGGTTGCATCCCAGGCATCACTGCGTTACGAAAAGATGGCCGTGGCCATTCAGTCTGGCAACGATGAGTCAGCCGTGAAACAAGGTGAAATGGTTGTTGCTGACTGGCCGAAGAGTAGCTATGCGGCATTAGCCAGTCTGGATATGGCTAAAATCAAGCTGGGGCAGGGCGACAGTGATGCAGCTAAAAAGCTCTATGAATGGGTACTGGCAAACGCAGAGGACCCGTCTCTGAAACAGCTAGCGCGTCTGCGTATGGCGCGTGTTCTGTTGAGTGAAAACAGCATTGATGCTGCTGAAGCAGTAGTGGCAAAAGCAGATAAAGATGCCTACGCGGGTGAATTTGCCGCTCTGCGAGGTGATATCGCAAAGTCCAGAAAAGATTACGCTGCAGCTCGCACAGCCTATATGGAAGCATTGACTAATAAAGCTGGAAATAGTCGCCTCATTCAGATGAAGTTGGATGATTTAGCTAGAGCCGAGGCTGATAAATAATGACTCTAACCCGGTATACAATCTATCTTATCTCTCTACTGTTGCTTGGTGGCTGTGGTTCATTGGATCCGCTGAAGATGCTGGAGGATGAACCCAATGTCGATCCTCCGGCAGAGCTGGTTGAACTGAAGAACAGCATAAGCATAAAGAAACTATGGTCTACATCTATTGGTTCTGGTGATGAATCTGACAGAGTTAAGTTGGTACCATTCGTCAATGGTGGCCGGGTATATGTAGCTAATCGTGAAGGCTATATAAAGGCACTAGATAGCAGCAGTGGCCGGGTTGTCTGGAGTGTAGAAAAAGAGGGCTTGGAGATATCGGGCGGGCCTGGAGCTGGCGAAGGCTTGGTGCTAGTAGGTACCAGTAATGGCGAGGTGCTGGCTCTATCTGAGCAAAATGGATCTGAGGTATGGCGCTCCAGAGTTAGTAGTGAGGTGCTATCTGTGCCTAAGGTGGCGCTGGGTATGGTGATAGTGCACACCATAGATGGCAAGCTGTATGCCCTAAATGTGTCTGATGGCAAATTGGCATGGATGTATGATCGTTCCATCCCCGTGCTAACTCTACATGGTAATAGTTCTCCGGTTATTAGCGGCTCTAAGGTTTTTTGTGGTTTTGCCAACGGTAAGCTAATTGCGTTTGATATAGAGAGTGGACAGCAGCTTTGGGAAGCAACCATCGCAGTTCCAACTGGGCGTTCTGAACTAGAGCGCATAGTAGATATAGATGGAGACCCAGTTGTGCAGGGTGGAATGATCTATGTTGCAACATACCAGGGGCAGTTGGCTGCCGTGGATGAACGCTCAGGAGGAGTGGCCTGGCGGCGTAAGCTATCATCCTATGCTGGTTTAGGTGCAGACTTTGAATATCTATATGTTTCAGATGATGAAGATAATGTTTGGGCCATAGACCCCAATAACAGTTCATCTATGTGGAAACAGGCTAAGTTAAACAATCGTAAACTGACTGCACCAGCGGTACTGGGTAAATATATTGTAGTTGGAGATTTCGAGGGATATCTGCACTGGTTGTCTCCAGAAGATGGAAAGATGCTGGCGCGCAGCCGGGTGGGAAGCTCTCCTATCAGTACGCCCCCGGTTATTGATGGCAACGTAGCATACGTGTTGGGCGATGGTGGTGAGCTTGCGGCTATCACTGTTTCCGGGCAATAACCTAAACTATATTCATTGCATGGCCGTGATGGCTTGCTACAGGTAGGAATATCACAGTGCTTCCTGTTATCGCCCTGGTAGGGCGTCCCAATGTAGGTAAATCAACCCTGTTTAACCGGCTCACTCGTAGCCGGGATGCACTGGTTGCCGATCAACCAGGATTGACCCGCGACCGCCAATACGGTGTGGGACGCATGGGAAATCGTCCCTATCTAGTGGTGGATACCGGCGGCATCAGCGGCGATGAAGAGGGGGTCGAGGCCCTGATGGTGCAGCAGGTGGTTACCGCCATTGGTGAGGCTGATCACATCTACTTTCTTCTCGATGCGAAAGATGGCATGAACTCTGGGGATGAGGCCATTGCAGTACAGCTGCGCCGTACCGGCAAGCCCATAACCTTGGTAGTAAACAAAAGCGAGAATATAGATAAAGCGATGGCCGGGGTGGAGTTCTATAGCCTTGGTCTGGGTGACCCTGTGCCTATTGCTGCGGTCCATGGTCATGGCGTCAAACAGCTTATCAACGAGACTCTAAAGTTATTGCCAGAACCGGAAGAGGGTACTGATGGCCATGATATGGGCATCAAGGTGGCTATAATTGGCAGACCTAATGTTGGTAAATCTACTCTGGTTAACCGCCTGTTGGGAGAGGAGAGGGTGGTTGCCTTTGATCAGCCCGGTACCACCAGAGATAGCGTATTTATCCCCTTCGAGCGTGATGACAAAAAATACACCCTGATTGATACAGCTGGGGTGAGGCGTCGCGCCAAGGTAGATAATGCTATTGAGAAATTCAGCGTCATAAAAACCCTGCAGGCTATAGAAGAGGCCAACGTGGTTATTCTGGTGTTGGATGCCCAGCTGAATATTATTGACCAGGATGCAACCCTAGCCGGACATGTATTAGAAAGCGGTCGCGCTCTGGTAGTGGCTATCAATAAATGGGATGGCCTGGATCAGGATAAGCGCGACAAAATCAAGGACGATCTGGAACGCAAACTGCCGTTTCTCGATTTTGCCGAGAAGCACTTTATCTCCGCTCTTCACGGTTCCGGTGTAGGGAAGATGTTCCCTGTAGTGGACAAGGTTTATGCTAATGCAATGCGTGACATTTCTACTTCAGAATTGAATCGTATTTTGGAGTGGGCTCTGCAGGAGCATCAACCGCCGTTAGCGCGCGGTAGACGTATCAAACTGCGCTATGCCCATCAGGGTGGACAAAACCCCCCCATTATTGTTATTCATGGCAATCAGACCGATGCCGTGCCCGACAGCTACAAACGTTTCCTCATAAATCGTTTCCGCAAGGCGTTAAAGTTAGATGGAACCCCCATACGCTTAGAGTTCCGCAGCGGAGAAAATCCATACGAAGGCAAGAAGAATGTACTGACCAAGCGCCAGGTACAGAAGCGCCAACGTCTGAAAAAGTTTGTAAAGCGTAAAAAGTAACTACAGAAGCAGTGCTATCCATATTCTCATACCTTCTTTACTACAAGGGGAGGTACAGATGTTCTTGAGAGAGAAGGGGGCACTGGGTTTGTATTATGTTTCAAAACAGCAATGAACTGATTTAATACAGCAAAAACAGGGATAGATTGCCACTGCTGCTCCGTTAACTCCCTATCCCGCAGGGAGAGGGTCGGGGTGATGGGCCAAACAAGAGATAAGTCTCTGTTTTGTACCCCCCCCCCCTCATCCTGTACTTCTCCCTGAGGTGTCCCCTTGTGGGGGCGGAAGGGATCCAAGTATGGCGCTTCTTATGTCCATCAAGCTACTGACGATTGTTTTACGTACAAAACCATGGGGTTAGGGCCAACGTTAAAAAGCTAACGGGACCGCAGTGGTAGATTGTCTAATCAAATATGATAAATTGGCGGGAGCATTACACAGGATATATGGGCATTGGTTGAATTAAAATTGGGTTTTCTAATATTAATAATATTGGAATATTCAAGTTATCTTACAGATGTTTTTATTAGCAGCAAAGCGTGTTAAGTTTAGTCACCGTGCTGGTATATCAGTAGGTACTTACTGGTATATCAGTAGGTACTTAAATCCTGTACTAATCTAATATGATCTTGGTTAAGTACCTCGATATATGTATAAATTCAATATGTTACCTAATATGGAGAATGAATATGCGTCTTCGTTTACTCACAGTGGCAACTGCCTTCTCAGCTATAATGCTGGCATCTTCTGTATTCGCTGCTGACCCAATCGTAATTAAGTTTTCCCATGTTGTTGCAGAAAACACTCCAAAGGGCCAGATGGCGAATAAATTTAAAGAGCTGGTTGAGCAACGCCTTGCTGGTAAGGTTAAGGTTGAAGTATTTCCCAACTCTCAGCTATTTGGTGACAACAAGGTTCTTGAGGCAATGCTTCTGGGTGATGTACAGATAGCAGCGCCTGCGCTATCCAAGTTCGATCGTTACACCAAGGCGCTACAGTTGTACGATCTGCCCTTCCTGTTTAATGATATTGGGGCAGTAGATCGATTCCAGCAGAGCGCTGCAGGACAGAAACTGCTTAGTTCTGTTGAGTCAAAGGGATTGGTTGGACTTGGTTATCTGCATAACGGCATGAAGCAACTCTCTGCCTCATCCCCTCTGAAAGTACCGGCTGATGCAAAAAACATGAAATTCCGCATTATGTCTTCAGATGTGCTGGCTGCGCAGTTTGAAGCTGTTGATGCGGTTCCGCTGAAGAAGCCATTCTCTGAGGTGTTTACTCTATTACAGACCAAAGCCATTGATGGGCAAGAGAACACTTGGTCAAATATCTACTCCAAGAAATTTTTCGAAGTACAGCCTTATATAACCGAGTCCAATCACGGCGTGCTGGATTACATGGTTGTGACATCTAAGGAGTTCTGGTCTGGTTTGCCTGAAGATATCAGGTCTGAACTAAAGAAGGCTATGGATGAGGCGGTTGCCTTGGGTAATGACGTTGCACTGAAAAAATCTATAGCGGACAAACAGAAAATTATCGACTCCAAGCGTTCTGAGGTTATCACGTTGACCAAAGAGCAGCGTGCTCAATGGGTCGAGGTTATGAAGCCTGTTTGGAAAAAGTTTGAGGGTGATGTTGGCAAAGAGATGATTGATGCGGCATATAGTTCCAATCAATAATGATAACAAGCACTAAGATGGTAGCTGGGCTATGGAGAGCCCAGCGCTGTTTGATCTAATCACTAAATTGGTGATCTCCTGATGTTTATACGTATCTTGAACAGGGCGGAAGAGGCGATGCTGTCTCTGCTGCTTGTTGCTATGACCCTGTTGGTATTTGTGGAAGTGGTTCTGCGTTTCGGATTTGGCAGTGGCTTTCTGTGGGGGCAGGAGTTAACCCTACACATATCCGCCTGGTTTGTGCTCTTCGGAGCATCTTATGGTCTGAAGGTTGGGGCGCATATCGGGGTTGATGCCTTTGTAAAATTACTACCACCGCTATTGCACCGCATTGCGTCAAGCATTGCGGTTGTTGGCAGCCTCGTATACTGCGGTCTGTTTTTGTACGGCTCCTGGATATACCTGAAAAAGATGAAGATGATTGGCATTGAGCTGGAGGACCTACCAATACCAGCCTGGATTGCCCATAGTATCTTGGTAATTGGCATATCACTCATGGCTTACCGTTTACTGCAGTTATTGTATGCAGTTATAACAGGTAAAGTGGACGGATTTAGTCACGCTGATGAGGCAAAAGAGAGTATGCACATGGCTGAAGAACTCGCTCAGACATCTAAAGATGAACAAGAGGGAGATTCTAGGCAATGACAACTACGGTACTCTTTATCATACTGTTTGGATGTATGCTCCTGGGAATGCCAATTGCGTTGGCTTTGGGGCTATCCAGTATCACCACCATCCTGTTTTTTTCCAATGACTCACTATCTTCTGTAGCCCTCAAGCTGTTTGAGGCCTTGTCAGAACACTACACGTTGTTGGCCATTCCGTTCTTTATTTTATCCTCTTCATTTCTTTCTACAGGCGGCGTCGCGAAGAGGTTAATACGTTTTGCCGTAGACTGTGTCGGACATATTCGTGGTGGTCTGGCTATGGCGTCAGTAATGGCATGTATGCTGTTTGCAGCTGTTTCTGGCTCGTCACCCGCTACCGTTGCAGCTATAGGAACTATAGTTATTGCAGGTATGGTCAGGTCTGGATATCCAGAATCATTTGCTGCCGGTGTTATTGCCAATGCTGGAACGCTAGGTATCTTGATACCGCCATCTATAGTGATGCTGGTGTATGCAGCCGCTACTGAAGAGTCTGCTGCTCGTATGTTTATGGCCGGATTCCTGCCTGGGCTTATGATGGGAGTCATGCTGATGATTGCCATCTACATAGCTGCACGCGTAAAAGGGTTGCCGGCGCAGGAGTGGCCTGGTTTCAGAGAGCTACTTGCCTCCGGTTTCAGCGCGTCTGGTGGTTTGATGCTTATTGTTATTGTGCTGGGTTCTATCTATGGTGGTATTGCCAGCCCAACGGAAGCGGCGGCAGTATCTGCCGTATACGCATTTTTGGTGTCGGTATTCGGCTATCGCGATATGGGGCCACTAAAGAGTGTGCCCTGGCGACATGAAGGTGAATCCATAGGTAAGATGTTATGGCGCAATCTTTGGCAAATTGTAGTTGCCTTTCCAAAATGTGTTAGTGATAAAGAGTTGAACAAGACTGTTCTTGATGCTGCCAAGGTTAGCATTATGTTGCTGTTTATAATTGCTAACGCCATGCTGTTTGCCCATGTGCTTACTACAGAGCGTATTCCCCATGCCATTGCTCAACACATAGTTGAGATGGGGCTGGAGCCATGGGTGTTTCTTGTTGTGGTGAATCTGTTGTTGTTAGCGGCTGGAAATTTTATGGAGCCATCGGCAATCTTGTTGATCATGGCGCCGATTCTGTTTCCGATTGCTGTGCAGCTGGGGATAGATCCGATTCATCTTGGCATAATCATGGTGGTGAATATGGAGATCGGTATGTTGACACCACCAGTTGGTCTAAATTTATTCGTTACGGCAGGTATAACCGGTCACAGTATTGGTTGGGTAATCAAGGCTGCGTTGCCATGGTTGCTGCTGCTGCTAATATTCTTGATGTTGATTACCTATATACCGCAAATATCGTTGTTCTTGCCGGAATATATAGATCACTTGAAGGGATATAACTAAGACTCAATTTCACTGCTGGCCCGTTAATATCATATCTCTCGGATCAATGGAATTCGCCATTGATCGTAGACATGGTCATGTTTTGAAGGTGAGACCTGTTTCCTTTAGCTTTACAGCAAAACCAAAGAAAATAATAAAAATAACTACAGTAAGAAAATCAGCAAAATAAAAAAATGCTATCAAAACGCAAGCAGATAATTACATTTATTGAGCAGGGTGATATTCCTGTTGAAAATATAGATGCCGCATTATCAACAACCAAGGTGTTTCCAGACGGTCAGGGATGGTTAAAGTTCATGGATCATCTGCTGTTATGGATGGGTGGGCTTGCCATTGCTTTCTCAACCATGTTCTTTATAGCATTCAACTGGGATAATCTAGGACGCTTTGCCAAATTTGGTATGGTTGAAGCACTTCTAATTCTATCTGTTTTAGCTTATTGGAAAATGGATGAATTTAAAGTTGGAGCTAAAGTTGCATTGCTCATGGCGTCTATGTTTCTTGGTGTGCTTCTTGCTTTGTACGGGCAGACATATCAGACAGGAGCAGATCCGTGGCAACTGTTTTTTTACTGGGCCCTGCTTATGCTGCCATGGGCCATGGTTGGTCGTTTCCCGGCAGTCTGGACTTTATGGGTTGCACTTATAAACCTATCTATATTCCTCTATTTCACAACGTTTGGTAGCTTTTTTGGTTTTGTACTTGTTTCTGACACAGATGTGCTTTGGGCGCTGTTCGTCTTTGATTCTGTTGTGCTGCTAATCTGGGAACGGCTCAGCAATAGATGGGAGTGGCTTGATGAGCGTTGGGCTGTGCGACTGATTGCTATTGTTAGTGGTTATTCTATTACTTGGTTGGTAATAGAAGCACTGTTTACTCACAAGGCAAATGGTCTGCCTTGGCTTGTATGGTCAGGTTGGATGCTTTGTATCTATCTTGCGTATAGAAATTTCAAGCAAGACCTTTTTATGCTTGCAGGCATAGCTCTTTCCGGTATGGTTGTTATTACTAGTTCCATGACAAAATCTTTGTTCCATGATATGGATATTGGAGGATTATTTGTGCTTGCCATGCTTGTTATAGGAATGGGTTCGGGAGCAGCTGTGTGGCTACGTAATATTCATCGTGAGTTTCAATCATGAAAATTCAAGGTGAATCAGTATGGGACATGCTGATAGCAGCAGGAGTGGTTCAGGGAGATGAGCCTCAATCAGATACTATTGAATCTCCGTGGTATGTTAAAGTACTTTTAGCTATATCAGGATGGGTTGCATCACTTTTTCTGTTTGGAAGTGTGGGTGTCCTGTTTGAATCATTTCATGACAATAGTTTTGTTTTAATAGCAGTAGGTGCCGCACTAATCTCGGCAGCTTATTATTTGTTGCGCATCCCCAAGAATGAATTCTATGAGCATGCTGCGTTAGCAATAAGTCTTGCGGGGCAGGGGTTGATTATTTGGAGAGTATTTGACGGATTAAATTCAGATGCAAGCCTAATAGTGGTTACTATATTAGTATCTATTTTAGCAGTTGTTATGCCAAATTATATTCATCGGGTGTTATCGTCGTTTGCTGCGGGGATATGTTTTTCCATGGCGATGGCAAATTTTGGTGTTCACTATATTACGGTTCCTTTTCTTATGTTTGGTGCAGCCTGGTTGTGGCTGAATGAGTTTAAATATCCTGAACATATGCGTATGCAGTCTGCTATAGGCTACGGACTAATTCTCGCATTGGTTATTGCAACAGGACAACATGTATCTGCAGATTTAAGTGCCAATATTGTTAAATTGCTGAGGGATCAGGAAATAGCAAAATTGTGGATGTATCTTTTGATTGATGAGCTGCTTGTGGCTGCGATTATGCTCTATGTGATTTGGAATATTCTGCGGCGCCTGGGACATGGAGTTACCGAGCCAATATCTATTGTTGCATTTATTGGAACAGTGCTGTTGTCAGTGGTCTCATATGTGGCTCATGGCATATCAGTATCAATGTTTATTCTCATAATAGGTTTTTCTGGTAGTAATAGAGTTTTGATGGGTATTGGTATTATATCTTTGCTATCTTCTATCTCTGCGTACTACTATTTTCTTAATGTAACTCTGCTAGAAAAGGCACTGATTTTACTGTTAACCGGTATGCTTCTAATTACAGCGCGTTGGGTGCTACTGCACACTGGGAAAAGACAGAGTGGGGTGCAGCATGGCTAGGACTATTGCGCTAATTTCACTGATTGTAGTACTAGGTCTGGTTAATTGGTCGATTTATAAGAAAGAAGAGCAGTTAGCCAACGGAAGAGTCGTTTATTTGGGGTTAGTTCCAGTTGATCCACGTTCTCTTATGCAGGGCGATTATATGGATCTGCGATTTAAGGTAGCTGATGATGTGTATAGAGTGCTACCCAAAGCAAAATCATATAAGCGCTGGCGGCATGATGTGGATGCATCTGATGGTTTTGTAGTAGTCGAATTAGATGATAATAAGGTCGCAGCATATAAGGGACTGTATGCCGGTGATGCGTTGTCTGAAGATGAGTTGTTGCTGCGCTATAGAGTGAGAAATGGCGCTGTTAAGTTCGCTACCGATGCATTTTTCTTCCAAGAAGGAAATGCAAAAATATATGAAAATGCAAAATATGGACAGTTTCGCGTGGACGCTGCAGGCGAACTACTGTTGGTTGCTATGTATGATAAAGATCTGCATAAACTCGAACCTAAAGCCACTAATTAATTCCTGATAATATAATTTAGTAGAGTACAGTTGCCAGTAGCTGGTTGATCTGCGGAGATAGATCAACCATGCTGACTATTCGTAAATAGATCTATACTGCTGTATCTAGAAAACCCCAATATCCAGATAGGAACGAGAAATCTTGGATAGAGCGATTACATAGGCAGCTGTGCGGTAGTCCTCTATCTTTTCGTTACGGTGGTAGATATCGATTATCTCTTGCATCCCCTGACTCATGCTGTCATCCAAGCCGGATCTGACCAGGTCGAATTCATCTGCCCCATGCGCTAGCTTAACTTTGATATAGTCAGGTACTTCCTTGCCTGTCATTTCGTTAAGGGCATCTACTATGCATTTGCCACGGACCTCATCGTATCTGCGTTCCAGACGGCCAAAGCGCACATGGGAGAGGTTTCTGATCCATTCGAAGTAGGAGACAACTACACCTCCTGCGTTCATGTAGGCGTCAGGCAATACCTTGATGCCATTGTTGCGTAAGATGCGATCTGCCTCGAATGTAATAGGGCCGTTGGCTGCTTCTGCTATTAGTTTGGCCTTGATATTGGCGGCATTGTTCTCATGGATCACGCTCTCCAGTGCGGCTGGGATTAGGATGTCGCACTCCATCTCCAATACGCTGCTACCATCTTCTATGTATTTACCGCCCACAAAGCCTTTAACTCCCATATGGTCGTTCATATAGAAGCGAAGCTCTTCGATGTGAATTCCGTCTTTGTTGATGATTGCGCCATCACGTTCTATTACTGCGATTATCTTGGAGCCATCCTCCTCTGAGAGGAATTTTGCCGCATGATATCCCACATTACCCAGCCCCTGGACTATTATGTTCTTGCCCTCAAGGGAACCATCCATGCTTGCCGCTTTTACCTCTTCTGGGTGGCGAAAGAACTCCTGTAGACCATATTGAACACCGCGTCCGGTGGCCTCTGTGCGTCCACGGATACCGCCGTGTTCTATTGGTTTTCCGGTTACACAGGCCATGTGGTTTAAGTCTTCAGGGTATAGGTGTTTGTAGGTGTCAGCTATCCAGGCCATCTCTCTTTGACCAGTTCCCACATCAGGCGCTGGTACGTTGGTGGCTGGACTGAGGAAACCTTTTTTCGCCAACTCCCTGGTGAACCTGCGGGTGATTAGTTTAAGTTCATCTCTGGTGTACTGGGATGGGTCTATGTACAGACCGCCTTTAGATCCACCAAAAGGTACGTTCACGATGGCGCACTTGTATGTCATTAGAGCAGCCAGGGCCTCCACCTCAAATTGATCTACTGAGGTGGCAAATCTTATACCGCCTTTAGAAGGCAGTCGGTGGATGCTATGTACTGCGCGCCATCCAGTGAACATTTCGATCTTGTCTTTGATTGTTACCGGGAAGGTGACCTGTAGTACTGAGGTGCAGGCTTTTATGGCATTGGCAATACCTGTATCCAGTTCCATGACAGACATTGCCCTATCTACCATGTGGTCGACGCTTTGGCGAAACTCTAGGCCGGATGTTATTGACATATTTTATTCTCCAGGCTGTTGTCTATATTGATAAAATATAGCTGTTTTTTCTTGAATCGTCTTGGTTATTCTTCGCTTGTCTCCACTAGGCAGATTAACTTGCCATTGGCTAGTTTGGTCTCAATGTGATCACCTGCAGAGATATCCTTGGAGTTATGTAATATCGTACCTTCAGGCAGTTTACTGGTGATGGAGTAGCCGCGTTCCAGGGTGGCCAGGGGGCTCAGAGTGTTCAGGTTACTTACGGCAGCAGACAATCTCTGGGTAAGAAGTTTATGTTGATTGGTGACAGCTCTCTGCATGCGGTGATTTAGTTGATTTGTTTTCTGCTGCAGTATGCCGGTTTGCTGTAGCGGTGATTCCGCAAACAGTCTGGTTTGTAGGTTGGTGAATCTCTGATTTGCGCTTTTGCGCATGGTCTCTATGGAGCGGTTTATTCTCAGCTCCAGCTCATCCAGACGCTGCTGTTTTTGGCTGAGTTGTACTCCCGGGTGGAGCAGAGAGAGGCGGCGTCCAATGTTCTCAACTCTCTGCTCCAGAGTGTGTTGTTGGCGCTCTATGCGATGGGTTAACTGACGTTGTAGATCGGTATATCTCTCAATAAGCTCTCTGCAGTCTGGGGTGGCTAGCTCTGCCGCTGCCGATGGGGTGGGAGCTCTCTGATCAGAAACAAAGTCAGATATAGTAAAGTCGATCTCATGGCCTACGGCTGAGATAATAGCTATTTTGCTCTCAAATATGGCCCTGGCCACCTGTTCATCATTGAAGGCCATCAGATCTTCCAGAGAGCCTCCACCGCGGGTGAGGATGAGCAGGTCACACTCATCTCTTCGGTTTGCTAGGTTTAGCGCCTGGGTAATCTCCTGGGCTGCTCTGTCACCCTGCACCTGAACGGGATATATCAGCAGTGGTACTGAAGGATAGCGCCGCTTCAGCACACTGATTACATCACGGATGGCAGCGCCGCTAGGGGAGGTTATTACCCCGATCTGCTGGGGAAATTCCGGCAGGGGAAGTTTGTGCTGGTTATCGAATAGTCCTTCCTGGTCCAGGCGTTGTTTCAGCTGCTCAAAGGCCTGACGTAGCAGGCCTTCGCCTCCAGGCTCCATGTGCTCGATATTAAGCTGGAAATCACCCCTGGCCTCATACAGGTTGGTGCGGGCTCGTGCCAATACCTGCATACCGTTTTCCGGCTCAAATCTTAGCCGTGACCGCTTCATACGGAACATGGCGCAGCGCACCTGGGAGTAGGGGTCTTTGAGGGAGAAATAGATGTGTCCAGATGAGGGTTTGGCTAGGTTGGAGATCTCTCCCTCTACCCAAAGCAGGGGAAAACTGCTGTCCAGAACCGCCCGTACCTCGCTATTTAGGCGAGAAACGCTGTAGATATCGCGCTGTGTGGTGCTTTGGCTAGGGCTGGTTGGCATACTCTTTCTGCATCTAAATTGCTTTAATATCTATTGTTTCAGTTTACCCGGATGGCCGCAAATCCTATAATAGCCAGCTTATTTTTCAATTTTGCCTGTAGGGAAAAACAAATATGCGCCTTACTCAGGAAGCTCTGACCTTTGACGATGTACTACTTCTCCCTGCCCACTCTACTGTATTACCAGGGGATGTAGACCTTAAGACCAACCTTACTCGGGATATCCAGTTGAGTGTCCCGTTGGTCTCCGCTGCCATGGATACCGTAACTGAA
This sequence comes from Sedimenticolaceae bacterium, assembly GCA_050291725.1. Taxonomy (GTDB): domain Bacteria; phylum Pseudomonadota; class Gammaproteobacteria; order Chromatiales; family Chromatiaceae; genus JAAGZL01. Next base: position 144,145 of record JBNKKH010000017.1, on the reverse strand, counting down.
GCCAAGCTGGCCATAGCTATGGCGCTTGAGGGCGGTATCGGCATAGTGCATAAAAATATGTCTGCTGAACGCCAAGCCAAAAATGTCTTGAGCGTTAAAAAATATGAGGCTGGGGTTATTCGTGAGCCCATCTCAGTCACTCCAGATACCAGTATTCTGGATGTGATGAAACTGACCGATGCCAATAATATTTCAGGGGTGCCGGTTACCATGGGCAAAGAGCTTGTGGGCATAGTAACCAGCCGTGATCTGCGTTTCGAGACCCGCATGAGCGATCCGGTCTCCTCCATCATGACTCAGAAAGATAAGCTAGTTACGGTGGAAGAGGGAGCTCCGCGGGAAGAGGTCATCGCACTTCTGCATAAACACCGTATCGAAAAAGTGCTGGTGGTTAATAAGAAATTCGAGCTATCTGGTCTAATTACAGTTAAGGATATCCAGAAGGCTAAAGAGAACCCTAACGCCTGCCGGGATGATCAGGAACGGCTAAGAGTTGGCGCTGCAGTCGGTACCGGAGAGGGTACGGAAGAGCGGGTTGAGGCCCTGGTGCATGCTGGTGTGGATGTGGTTGTGGTGGATACTGCCCACGGTCACTCTCAAGGTGTTCTAGATCGGGTGGCATGGGTGAAGAAGAGCTTTCCTGATGTACAGGTGATTGGTGGCAATATAGCAACTGCCGCTGCCGCCAGGGCTCTGGTGGATGCTGGAGCAGATGCGGTTAAGGTTGGTATAGGTCCAGGCTCCATCTGTACCACCCGAATTGTAGCAGGTGTTGGTGTGCCTCAGGTTAGTGCAGTGATGAATGTGGCTGCCGAGCTGAAGAAAGATGGCATCCCCCTGATTGCCGATGGCGGCCTGCGTTACTCCGGCGATGTGGCCAAGATTATCGCCTCTGGTGCCCACTCGGTAATGATTGGTGGACTGTTTGCCGGTACCGATGAGTCTCCGGGTGAGATTGAGCTGTATCAGGGTAGATCCTACAAATCATACCGCGGCATGGGTTCTATTGGGGCTATGGGTGGTAAAGAGGGGTCCAGTGATCGTTATTTCCAGGAAGGATCTGATAGCGAAAAGCTGGTGCCGGAAGGTATCGAAGGACGTGTTCCCTACAAGGGTAGCATTAACAATATCATCTACCAGCTGTTGGGTGGTATTCGTTCTAGTATGGGTTACACCGGCTGCGCAAGTATTCCCGAAATGCGTACCAAACCAGAGTTTGTGCGGGTGACCGGTGCCGGCATGGCCGAATCTCATGTGCATGATGTAACCATCACTAAGGAAGCACCAAACTACAGACGTAACTAAGTCTGTTTTGTGGCCGCAAATGGACGCAAATAGACCGCGAAATATCGCAAATAAATTTTGAGTATTTAATTGATCCAGCTTTTTACATGCCAGCGTGTGGTGGCATGGTTGTTGATCAATTAGGTTCTCCCTAGAAATATTTGCGTAACTTTGCGGTGATTAGCGTTAATTTGCGGTTAAATATTTTTAGTCAGATTATTAACTGTTTTATAATTTTAGGCACTCTTCTTATGAGCACAATCCACAAAGACATCCACGCCCATAGAATCCTGATTCTTGATTTTGGCTCTCAATATACTCAATTGATTGCACGGCGGGTTCGAGAGGCCGGTGTCTACTGTGAGATTTGGCCCTATGATAATTGTGAAGAGGTTATTGCTGAACATAAACCGACAGGCATTATCCTATCCGGTGGTCCAGAGACAGTTACCGCTGATCACACCCCCAGAGCACCGCAAGTTGTTTTCGAACTAGAAGTTCCCATACTCGGAATCTGCTATGGCATGCAGACCATGTCTGCCCAACTGGGTGGTAAGGTAGAGTCCTCTGATAAGCACGAGTATGGTTATGCCCAGGTGCGTGCGCGTCACCACTCTAAGTTGTTGCAGAATATTGAGGACCACGCTACTCCAGATGGGCATGGAGAGCTGGATGTGTGGATGAGTCATGGGGATAGGGTGGTTGAAGCGCCTGAGGGCTTTCGCGTTATCTGTGAAACCGATAATGCGCCTTTAGCCGGCATAGCCGATGAGGCGCGTGGTTACTATGGTCTACAGTTTCATCCTGAGGTAACTCACACCCGTCAGGGGCAGCGCATCATTGAGCGTTTCCTATTTGATATATGTGGCTGCGAGGCCCTGTGGAATTCCGCTGGTATTATCGAAGAGAGCATCAAGAGTGTACAAGAGCAGGTAGGCGATAAACATGTAGTGCTAGGACTTTCTGGTGGAGTGGACTCATCTGTAGTAGCTGCCATGTTGCATCGCGCTATCGGTGATCAGCTTACCTGTATCTTTGTGGATAACGGTCTACTGCGTCTGCATGAAGGGGATCAGGTCATGGCCACCTTTGCCCAGCATATGGGGGTGAAAGTTATTCGGGTCGACGCCGAGCAGCGGTTTCTGGATGCCCTCAAGGGAGAGAACGATCCAGAGAAAAAACGCAAAATTATCGGCAACCTGTTTATCGACATCTTCGAAGAGGAGGCCAAGAAGATTCCCGATGTTGATTTTCTGGCCCAGGGTACCATCTACCCAGATGTAATAGAGTCTGCTGGAGCAAAATCCGGTAAGGCCCATGTAATAAAATCCCATCACAATGTAGGTGGTTTGCCCGACTATATGAAACTGAGTCTGGTGGAGCCGTTGCGTGAGCTGTTTAAGGATGAAGTACGCAAAATAGGCGTGGAGTTAGGCTTGCCATCAGAGATGGTATATCGTCATCCTTTTCCTGGGCCTGGGCTGGGTGTGCGTATTCTTGGCGAGGTGAAGAAAGAGTATGCCGACCTGCTACGTTTAGCGGATGATATTTTTATCTCAGAACTGCTAAATCACGATCTCTATGACAAGGTGAGTCAGGCCTTTGCAGTATTCCTACCAGTAAAGTCGGTAGGAGTAGTGGGGGACGCCAGACGCTACGAATATGTGGTCAGCCTGCGCGCAGTGGAGACTATAGACTTTATGACAGCACGCTTTGCCCATCTGCCATTTGAGTTTCTAGAGCTGGTATCACGCCGTATCATTAACGAAGTAAGCGGAATCTCCCGAGTGGCCTACGATATCTCAGGAAAGCCACCAGCTACTATTGAGTGGGAGTGATTAGATTCCACTTGCCCCAACCAAATAACTGATAGAGCATGAACTATTAATGCCTTGGCAGGTTGCGTTGTTGCCATAACGCGACAATGTAGGTTGATAATTATAAAAAATTAGTGGATCATGTCGCCCTGATTTTTAAATATAAGAATGAAGTGGCAGAAAGCGCGATTCAGAATTATAAATGATAGGGACTATGTCAAACAGATAATGGCGGGTTAATTTTGCCCTTTGCTGATCACGCAAGGCACTATATCTGCTGAAAGTAAATTCCTATTTTCAGGATATTATTGAATTTACCTTGCTTTCTGTTAAAGGGATTATTGACATGATAGAAGAGAAAAAACATGGATGCTCTGAATCCTTTAGAGCACCGAAAAAATATTATTTAAGCGCTGTACCTAACACTCTTCATGCTGCTCATGATGAAGATTATATTTCTTCAATCGAATCTGGCTGGGGTGCTACTGAAAGTAGCTACCATTCTGACATATTTACCCCTAGCGGTATTGATGCCTATGATGCCAGGTTCGGTGGCTTGGTTTCGAATTCCCTGAATCTGTTTAAGACGAACAATTCTGAAGCTAGCATAGCCACTCTTGGTGCCTTTATCTCGCATAGCTTGAAGAAAGGGGAAAGAGTTGCTCTGGTAGGCTTTAGCAACCCTAAACATATTATTTATAAACTAGCCAGATATGGTCACACCGATTTAGACAAATATCTCGATAATGAGCAGTTGGTCTACTTGTACTATAAGCCGTTTTTTGAAAAGCAGATTGGTCTATCTATTGATTATGGAGATATGCTCGATGAACTGATTGGTATTGCTGGACGAGATATTACCAGACTTGCTTTGGATAATTGCGAAATAATGTTCAATCAACAAAGCCAAAAGCTAGCCAAAACATCAGCAATAAAATTATTACTTGCTACTGAGAGACGATCCTTTACTACGTTGGGTGTATTTAGCAACGAGAGTATCGGGGCAGATTATGATTTGGAGCGGGTTTGCGAATCCACAATGGCATCATATGTAGCTATAGAGCAGGATTCAATACATGATAATAACCTTTTTCAGTTTATCGTAAAAAAATCCCCAGATGTCTATAAGAATAATACCCTTCATCTAGAGTTAACTAGAAGAGTTGGTTTTATAAAAAGGATTAGTTAGTATGCAGGACGCAATCAGAATGTTGCTGTTGGTGGCAACATTATCTTTTTTTCTTATCTGTATTGTTCTTGGGAGCAGCAATGCTCCGCACATGCAAGATCTTATCTATTATTCGGTGCTCGCATACCTGGGATTTATGCTTGTTCGCCATATTATTTTACTCATCAGCGCTATTGCTAGTGATAATGCCTCTGTGAATAGGGAACACGAGGGCTTATCCTTGGTCTCCATCGTAATGCCTGCATACAATGAAGAAGCTGTCATCGAGGATGCTCTTTCTGGATTGCTCAATCTAAATTATAATAACATTGAAATTATAGTAGTAGATGACGGTAGTACCGACAGGACGGAATCTATTGCACGCGCTTTTGCCAAATCACATCCCAATAAAGAAATCAGGGTATACACACAGTCCAATTCTGGAAAAGCCAGCGCCCTCAATACTGGGATTTTTCACGCATGTGGTGATTTTCTGCTCTGCGTAGATGCAGACTCTCGACTTAACCCGCAGGCCATTGATAATGCTATGCATCACTTCGAAGACCCATCGGTAGGGGCTGTGGGTGGATTTGTCGCTGTGCGGAATACTAACAGTATTATTGCCAAGTTCCAGCAACTTGAATATTTGCTAAGTCTTAACTTTACGCGAAAAGCACTCTCATTCTTTGGTGCTGTTACTATTATTCCCGGTCCTATCGGCTTGTTTAGAGCAGAGGCCATGCATTCAGTACGTGGTTACCGTGAAGTTAAGAACGTATTTGCAGAAGATGCTGATTTAACTATTAGATTAATAACAAACGGGTGGCGGATAAAGGGCGAGAACACTATGATCTCCGCTACTGAGGTTCCGGTTGATATTTTTTCGGTTCTTCGGCAAAGGTACCGCTGGAAACGTGGTGTCTTTCAAGCGTTTTTTGATAACTTCAGTAATCTTGTAGCAAGAAGAAAAATGCGAAGTACCATTATTGCACTCTATCTTGCATTAGAAGCGCTATTACTTCCTGTTTTAAATTTCGGTTTAACGCTGCTTCTCCTGGCTCACTATATTGTTTACGGTGAATTTCAATTTATTCTAAAGTATTACCTTGTATTTTTAGCTATAGAATTTTCGGCATTCGCCTATGCCTATCACAATAGCAGATACAGGCTCAGGTCATTTTTTATATATGTTATTGAGAAATTCACCTATTCATTTTTAATGCAGGCATGGAGTGTTTTTGCTTTGCTGGATGAGTGGCGGTCAAGCCAAATGAGTTGGGACAAAATAGATCGCATAGGGCAAACGTCTGAAACTGAGGCTGAAGCATGAGCTTTTGGTCTGTTGTAGTGTACTTGCTCTTCGCTATTATTTGGGCTGCTATAGTGGTAGCAGTAATTGCTTATGTGAAACACTGGGCAAAAAGAAAAAGCAGCATAAGTGTCAGCAGTGCAATGACTCAAGGATATTATTTTAAGCGCTACGTACCGCCTTCGCTTTACCAAAAATTCGACCCTGAGAATATTCCTGTAATAGATGAATCAAACTCAAGGATACGTTTGATAGAACGAACGCTTATTGTTTGCACCATAGTTATTGGTTCACTACTTATTATATTTCCTCTGTATTTACATATGGGCAAGTACCTACTCAATGGAGATATTGATCATGGCGAAACGATAAATGTTAATGATTCCACTAGCAAACAGACAAAACTAGATGATTTAGGATTTGTGCGTGTAGGGGTAAAGAATGACTAAAGTGTTTCAGATTACATGTGCACTTCTAGCGCTTCTCTTATCAACTGTTTGTGTGTCTAAAACTGTAATAGAAACAAACGGGCTTAAGTTGAAGTGGGGAGCTGGTTGGGTTGCTCCCGGCTACACGGCAGACTCATTTCCATGGGTTAGAGTCGGCACTTCAGGCGATGGCAATCCTGTATTGACTGTCACCTCTTTCGATGAAATAGATTTAACACGCAAGATTGTCAACTTGAAAATGCGCATAGCAACACTGAAGGCGCTTAAAGGTATCGAAATACGTTTTTCTAATGATAGTAAATTCGAAAGCTTTTTTGCTCTTCGTGTATTGTACTATAGTCAAGAAAATTTCAATCTGGTGCAGACAAACGAATGGCATAACATGTCATTTGGTTTAGGCAATTTATCGAAGAAGGGAAACCCAGATCCAGCAAAAATTAATCATGTGGGCATTTTTTTCATGGATGATGGAAAGAAGCCGCTCACATTAGATGTTAGCGACATTACCATAACCCAGGCAAACCACACGCCTATTCTCACATATACTTTTGATGATGGTTATGACGACAATATGCTTGCTGCGCAAATATTAAAAGACTACAAGCAAACAGCTACGGCATATATTATTCCTGATGCCATCGGCACTCCAGGCTATATCTCATTAGCTGATGTAGATAATCTTATGATGCATGGTTGGGGTATCTCATCGCATGATGTAACTCCATTTACAGAAAGAAGCCCATTAGAACTGAACAAGAGAATAGCAGAGTTGGATGGTTACTTCGAAAAACACCATTTAACTGAAGGTATGAAACATCTTGCCTATCCGTTAGGACAACAAAATAGAAGATATGTGGTACCTATAACACGGGCAAATTATCATACAGCGCGTTTGGCTGGTGGCGGTATGGAAACGCTCCCTCCGGGTGATTACATGCTACTTCGCACTTTTAATGTGTTAAACACTACTTCTGTAAGAGAGATACGAGATCAAGTTCGTCTGGCAACACAAAATAATCAATGGTTGATTCTTATGTTTCACTATCTTCACGATGACAAAAAACCAAATAATAGTCCGCTTTCATATCATATAGATAAATTTAGACAGGTAGCTGAAATGGTTTCGAGAGAGAAAATTAGAGTTGTGCCTGTCCATGAGGTATACCAGGAACTTAAGGACAATCGCTTGTGAGTTCATTCTGTTCAGGCAATTGTATCTTAATAGGGAGTTAATCATTGCAATACTGTAAATACATCTTTCTGCAACTGTTGCTGTATTTTATGCTTTTGGCGAATGCCTATGCAGAACATAAGGTAGATACTCATGGGTCTACTTGGGGTGAATTTCGCTATCCCTCTTCTTTAGATAAGTTAGAGAATGACAACTATCTTATTGAAGGTGCTTTCGATCAAAATCTGGTAACTTATAAACTAACGCCAAACACTAATATAAATTATTTCCTTAAATTAGGTTACACTGCTGATAGTAATAATATAGATTACAATAATAAAATCAGTATCAGTCCTGGCATCAAGCTGTCTCATGCAATTTCAGACCATGCGTCACTTGCTGTTGGTGTTATGTATAAGTACGAATATAGACGGGTAGAGCATACTGACTACACCTCTCCCACCTACTTTATAGACTGGAGTGGTGGTTGGTCGCTTGATTGTAAAGCTTGTAGTAATGGCAATAATTCCTATCCAATCTCATTTCCCGGTAATACCTGGGGCAGTATAACCACTCCATCTGCATTAACCAAAGAGGAGGATGGTAACATGCTCCTAGAGGGTTCTGTTGAACAAGGTATTGTCTGGGCAATAACAGATGCTGGCGCGCTAAATTCTTTTATCGATATCGCCTACAAAGCAGATACCAAAGGGATTGACTGGAATAATTCAATTAATATGAGTCTTGGTGTTAAGCTAGATAAACAGCTTTCCAAAAACCTATCTATCTCATATGGAATAAAATATGGTGTTGAGAAGCACTGGTTGAATAATGACGGCTGGAATAACGACACCACAATATTTCTCAATTGGGGAGCATCTTGGTCAAGTTTTTAAGGCTCTATCACAACTCCTTTCAATATATACTAAGCATCCTAGAGCTACACTAGAGCAGCGACTCAATCTAATCAAGCCAGTAAACCTGGGAGTCTGTTACAATTTCCTTCCATGGACCATCAGGCACATCTTCTTCATTAACGAATCTCCAGTCTACATGATCAATATTAGAAAGACCTAGATAGTCTCTTACAGCAGGCGATACATCCAAACCGGCATTATTATTTATTTTATTAGCAGGCTTCGCTGTTCCAAATACATAATTAGCATCATTATTTTTAAATGGCCCGACATCTTCCCATTGCGCGTAGGCAATTCTTGAGCCATGTATGATCATGATCCAGCGGTTTTTACACATCGACTCATTATTTGGCCATGCCGCTTTTTCATGGCTCCACGGAATGTACTTATAAGCAGAGCGTTTTCTACCTGATGAATTATAGTCCGTATATGGTAAAGCAAAATAAAATGGATTTTCCTTTGGTATGAACGATGCAGGATAATACCCCGATCGATCATCTGGTGTATCGATGCCGCCATAATGCTCTAGCCACCTCATATCCCATGCGCTATCCCTATTAGCAATATTTCCATTTTGATGATTCGCTTTCTCTCCTATCCAGAATATAGTGGTGGTTATTTTTTTGTGTATAGGGTAGTTCCTATGCGGCAGCATCTCTGCTTTCCCATTAGACTCTATTGCATGCAGTGCCATTGACATCAATAACGCACCACCAAGAATAATAGCTCTAACCGCAAGCCATCTTTTTCTCTGAAATAAACGCTGAGCAATCATCTTATTAACCGATCCTTGGATCTATTATTAACCAGGTCATTATATATCTGTATGGTGCCGTGGTATGAGTAATTATTCGAAAAGCAGACTTACTCTCGCTGGATACAATTTATGGGTTTGAGAAAACGCAATACGAAGGTGAGCCAACGCCTCATCATAGCACATTCAGAAGCTCTAGCTACTTGCTGAACTCAGGTTCTAGTGATCAAAGTGTGATTCCTTTATCCTTCACCGGTTACTATTGAATGGGAGCAGGGCGCGTCTCTAGATTAGTGACCCAGGCCAAATATTTTCAGCAACAAGAAGGCAGCAAGTGTAGTCGATATCCAGGAGATCATGCTTGCGGCATGTAGTGCTGGGATTTTATGTCGAGGTGGACTCATCTGTAGTAGCTGCCATGCTGCATCGCGTATCGGCGAATCGAGTGGGAGTAACACGTTACTAGTTCCATCCAGATGTTTGTGTGAAGTGTCCTTGCTAGAGAGTTGGACTAAGTAGTAGATAAACGCCGATACCACAGATGTACCCGAGAAGAATTGCTGGCGTCCAACGCAGGTGATAGAAGAAGGTGTAGTGGTCCCGTACCTGTCCCATCATGGCCACTCCAGCGATGGAGCTGATGGAGAGCAGGGAGCTTCCGGTGCCTACAGCTAAGGTAATCAACAACCACTGCGCATAGGGCATATCCGGGGCCATGTGCAGCACTCCGTACATGACCGGGATATCAGCCAATATGGACGATAGTAGGCCTAGAGAGATATTTGCCGTGGTTGCTCCCAACTGGCCATAGAGTAAGTCGGACGCAAGATCCAGATAACCTAGGTAGGCGAGGCCGCCGACAGACATTGCGATACCATAGAGAAAAACCAGAGTGTCCCACTCTGATCGTGCGATACTGGCAAATATATCGAAAGGGTCCTTGCTGTCTATCTGGTAGGAGCCATTATCATTTAATTGGTCTTGAGTCAGGGCAGATCTACTGTGGGTCTTTTTTAGATAGAAACCGAATAGCTGTAGGTAGGAGAGCCCGGTCAGCATGCCTACCGCTGTCGGCAACTTTAGTACGCTGTTAAAAAAGACTGCAGTGGCAATGGTGGCTAAAAATAGCAGGACAACCCGTTTGGCACCTCGTCGCAGAGGTAGAGTTGGCTCAATCACTTTTACTCCCCCCTGAGGGACAGCAAAATACATAATGATACTGGGGATCAGATAGCTCGCCAGAGCGGCTGGAAACAGCGTGAAGAAGGAGCTGAATGTCAAAGCGCCTCCCTCCGGCTTGATGTCCGCTCCCCACACCATCAGAGTTGTGATATCGCCGAAGGGGCTGAATGCACCACCAGCATTGGCAGCAATAACGACATTGGTACATGTCAGGGCGATGAATTTGCGGTTGCCACCTCCAATGGCCAGGATAATGGCGCTAGCTACCAGCACTGTCGCCAAGTTATTTATGAATGGTGAGATGAAGAATGAGAGCAGCCCTACCATCCAGAACAGAGTTCGGTAGCTGTAGAGTCTGCAGCATACCAATCTACCCAGAGCGGCAAACAGTTGGCGTTCGCTCATGGCATTGACGTAGGTCATCGCCACCAGGATGATCAGCAGAATCTCTATGTAGTTTTGCAGGTAGTCGCGTACTGCTGATTCCGCTGATCCAATGGGGATCATTGGGTTGGTTAGTTCAAGCCAGGCAATCAGTGCCCAGATGACCCCAGAGGATATGAGGACAGGCTTGGATTTGCGCAGGTTGGTGAACTCCTCCACAGCTACCAGCAGTAGCGCACTGACAAAGATTGCTACGCAGACCAGACCTGCCCAATGGGTTGTGTAGTCAGATTGGTAACTTGCCATGTCTACAGCGAGAGTGGCTGTAGGTAGTAGCAATGGCACCAGAAGTAGAATGGATGTTTTTATGATACCTCTTGCCATATCAGATTGTTTACTAAGGAGCGATACTTACTCCAGGCTGGCCTCGCTTATATATTGTTTTAGTTTTAGAACGCTCCTGCATTGACCCAAAGATGGGTTGCTATTGATGCGGCATAACCCAGAGCAATCACCGGCGCCCATTTCAGATGGCCGAAGAAGGTGTACTTGCCACGTGCCTGGCCCATTAGCGCCACACCAGCTGCCGAACCGATGGAGAGCAAGGAGCCACCAACACCGGCGGTTAGGGTAACCAGTAACCACTGGCCCATAGACATGTCAGGCATCATGGTAAGTACTGCAAACATAACCGGAATGTTGTCAACGATGGCGGAGAGAACGCCTACCATAATATTGGCATTGGTGGCGCCCCAGTCCACATACATCACCTCTGAGGCCATGGTAAGGTAGCCGATAAATCCAAGGCCTCCGACACAGAGTACTACACCGTAGAAGAAGAGCAAGGTGTCCCACTCGGCCCGGGCCAGACGATGAAATACATCGAAGGCTAGGGGGGTGCCCATCTGTCCGTCATGCTCCAATTCTACCTGGTCAGTTGATGATGGCAGCTGATTCTTTCGCATATAGGTCTTCTTCAAAAAGTACCCAAAAAATTGCAGGTAAGAGAGACCTGTCAGCATGCCGATAACCGGTGGCATATGCAGAAAATTGTGGTAGCTGACTGCTGTGGCTATGGTTAGCAGAAATAGGCCTATGATCCGTTTGGCTCCGCGTTTCATGCTTACCGCTTCACCATCACCGGTAGGTTGTTCGTTAGGAACGGCGAAGTGCATGATCACTGCTGGCACCAGCCAGTTGACCAAAGCAGGTATAAAAAGGGAGAAAAAGGACCAGAAGTCCACTTTGCCGCTGGGCGTGATGATTCCCTTTTGCCACACCATCAGGGTAGTGATGTCGCCGAAGGGACTGAAGGCGCCGCCTGCATTGGCCGCTATCACGATATTAATACAGGCCAACAAAACAAACTTAGTATTGCTGCTGCCCACCGCCATGACTACGGCGCACATGAGCAGGGCAGTGGTCAGGTTGTCGGCGACAGGAGAGATGAAAAAGGAGAGTAAGCCTGTGATCCAGAATAGTTGGCGGAAGCCGAAACCCTTTTTAACTAGCCAGGAGCGGAGTGCCTCAAATACGTTGCGTTCGTCCATGGCGTTGATGTAGGTCATGGCTACCAGCAAGAACAGCATCAGTTCCGCATACTCCAGTAGGTTGTGCTTTACCGCTTCCTCAGCTGCATGGGCTGCGTACCCTTCCATGCCGGAGATTACCCAGGCGATCAGTGCCCAGATAATTCCTGCTGCCAGGATAACTGGTTTTGATTTGCGTAGGTGGGTAAACTCTTCCGCCATTACCAGCAGATATGCCACGCCAAAAATAATCAGGGAAGTGATACCAACCCAGTGCTCCGTTAGTGAGGGATGGTCACCACCAGTCGAGGCAAACGCCATACCAGGTAGCAGTAGCGACATGGTGATTAGAATAGTATATATCCGGTTCATCTGTTTTTATGTCCGCAGTCTAATTATGGTTACCTGCCCTCTGCATCAATCCTAATCTTCAATACTAGAGGTGTGAGTAAAAGGTTAATTGCGATCCATTATATTGAAATCGAGCCTATTATCCATGTCTTTTGTTAATGATTTTCTGTTAATGATCTTCAATCGCTGCTGTCCCTTTAACTGTAAAACAAAAAGGCCTTATTTAACTGTAATTTATTTAATGAGTCTGACTATAACTAATTGATCAGAAAAGGAAAACAAGCCTGGATTATTATGTTGGGATATTTTCGTAAATGCTAAAGTTACTGCTGTCCTTTATCAAGCTTAAGTCGAAGTTAAGCAAAAGTCTGCGGCATATTTTGCGGTTGTTGCAACTTAACCTGTTGGAAGAACGCAGTTAGAAAGAGCTGCTGCGATCTGATCCCACTTATCGGAATCAGCAAGATTCCGATAAGTGGGTGTCGTTGTAAAAAGCTAAAGGGATAGCAGTAACATCATTTATACCAATTCTTATAGCTTTATTGGCATAGCCTACAACTTAAAGTTGCCTACGATCTGATCCAGACTCTGGACATGGTCAGTCATTGTTTGACTATTTTGTAACGCGTTAGAAGATATTTGGGCCGTTTCGTCCGCGGCTGTGCTGATTTCAACAATATTTCTATTGATCTCCTCGGACACGCTACTTTGCTCTTCAGCAGCACTGGCTATTTGTGTATTCATGTCGCTGATTGAGGTTACAGCGTCGGTAATTGCAACAAGAGACTCACCTGCTAACTCTGCTTGATTTACACTTGTCTGAGCATTTGTTTTGCCAGTATCCATCACTGAAACTGCATTTTGTGCACGACCCTGCAAACGCTCAATGATGGCCTGAATTTCTGTAGTGGATTCTTGGGTACGTCCTGCAAGCGTGCGCACCTCATCAGCGACTACGGCAAAGCCGCGTCCTTGTTCCCCAGCCCTGGCAGCTTCAATTGCGGCGTTTAGTGCCAGTAGGTTGGTCTGCTCGGCGATTCCTCTGATTACATCCAATACCGTTCCCACAGCTTCGGTATCCTCTGCCAAGGCGTTAATGGCATCTGCGGCGCGGTCTACGTCCTTGGCCAGCTCTTGGATAGATTCTGCTGAGGTATTCACCAACTCCTTACCTTGTTGCGCATCTTTGTCCGCTTTTTGTGCCGCACTTGCTGCAACGCTTGCGCTCTTGGCTACATCCTGAACGGTGGCTGACATCTCATTCATGGCGGTGGCTACCATATCAATGGATGAGTGTTGAGTGACAATCTTGTTTTGTGCGAGCGTGTTTAAATTAGATAGTTCGCTGGCAGACTCGCTTACCTGAGATGAGGTATTGGCCAGTTTAGAGATCAAGTTGTGTAGTTTGTCGAGAAATTGGTTGAGGCTGCTGGCAAGTGCTCCTATTTCATCTTTACCCTCTACTTCGATCCTTAAGGAAAGATCGCCTTCACCGCTTGCCAGATTGCTGAGGGTGGTGTTTGCTCGATTAATTGGCTTTGTGACCATAGGAGGGAAGAATAAAGCTATGGCTAGACAGATGGCCAGTCCTAACAGCAGAGTGACAATGAGAGTATTCTTGGCTGAACTGCTGGTTGTATGGGCGTTATCAGCGGCAGTAGCAGAATCTTTAACCAAAGCCTCGGTCAATTTGTCGAGAACACCTCTGGCAGTTTCAAAATCTTTGCTGGACTTACCGTAACTAAGTTCTATCGCCTCTTGTTTAGAGAACTCGTCTCCTCTTGCAGCAAGTTGCAATACTTTGGCGGTACTCTGCTTCCACTCATCTATTTTTTTCGTAAACTCATCTTTGTGCGCACGAAGCGACTCAGACTGGATGGTATCGAAAAACTTGCCTGCACGCCTTTCTGCTTGATCTACATTATCGGCGTGATCTTTGAGAAGCTCTTTGTATAGAGAGGTTCCATTAGTTGCTGCGATCAGGCTGCGTTCGGCCACAAGTGCTTGCTGTAGATCTCTGTCCGCCTGTAACAGGTAGTTGAGACTAGGTATATATGTGTCACCCAACTTGAAGGTGTCGTTACTCAGATTGGAAATCTGATTTAAACCGATTATAGCTAGTACCGCCAAGACGATTGCTAGAATGGAGATTGGGAGCAAGAGTTTCCATTTGAATTTTAGATTATTGAACCAAGACATACCGATGTTCCTTAGGTGAGTAGTTGCAGATGCACGTTCAGGCTATCGGTTACTGATGTAAAATCTTTAGTATTAAATTGAAAATATTTTTGAGTGGCAACAAACCATGCAAACGGCATGGTAATGAGGGACGTTTATAAACAGAAAATGGCAAAACCTTGCTCTGCCATTACGACAGAGCAAGGTCTATGCTGCTTATTATTTCTATCTAAATGAGCAGATTACACTGCTATTGTTGAACTCGATTCAGTCCAGATTTAGCTTATTTGGCTCATTAGATACCAGATAATCGTACTGCTCTTTGGTTAGATCAACTTTATCTTTGCCGTTGATCATGGGCATCAAGTGTTCCTTGAAGGAGTGCCCTGTGGTCAGCAGATAGACATGCAAAATAACGAATATCACAATAATGAAAGCAGCGACAATATGGATTGTTGCTATCAGGCCGTGACTGACAACACCAGAGAAATCTACCAGCCCGATACTGAACAGAAGATAGGCGATGCCCGATATCCAGATAGCTGGAAAAACTATGATTTTCAATAGCAGATAGGTTACTCCCTGCAGTGGATTATGTTTACGCAACATAGTCTTTTGATAGGGATGATGCTCTCCCTTAAAGATGCCAAAGGCGTAGTAACGTGCCACCGAAAAGAGATTTCTTCGACACTGTGCGGTCATGGTTGGTACAAAATGGCTAATTTCACCGGTAGTTAACAGCCAGAATGTAGCGAAGGCCCATAGTACCAGCAGCACCAAGGCTACAATGGTGTGGACAGTTACTGCCAGGCCATATGGGATCAAATTATGGGTGCCATGAACCGCCAGACCGGTAAAGATCAAAATAAAAATAGAGAGCGCCTGACCCCAGTGCCAGATGCGTTCAAAAATCGGGAAAACGCGAATAGTATGTATAGCCATTATTTCTTCCTCGCTAAACCTGTTACCGTGCGAATTACGGCGTGACCAAAAACTCCAGCTAGCGTGGCTAATACAGCCAGTATGAGGAGTAGGTCTAGACTTTTAGTCTTGCCTGTGCCAGGCATGTAAGGTATTTCAAGATCCTTGAGTCGTCCCTCTTTGGCATGACACTCCTCACACTCCAAAGTTTTATCTTTGGATGCCACCATATGGTTAGTGGGCCAGTACATATAGGTGTCGACAAAGCCAAATTCACCGCTGTAAGGTTTGCCAGCTTTAGACATAGCGGCAGTTATAGATTTTTGCCAATCGAAGTTGGTCCACAGGGCGGTATCGGTTTTCGGACCCCACACATTGGTATATACCAGGTTCTTGTTTACCTTGTCGTATGCTTGTCTACCTTCCATGCGTTTGAATGGCCAGATACGTGAATCAGGGTCATCATGTGAGCCGTTGATAATGTTAACCTCTACTACTTTGCTTGGGTCAATTTTGCGATCGGTGTTGCTGTACTCGATTACACCATTGAACCAGGCGTAGTGTGGTTTAACATTTTCGCCGTACTTAAAAATACCCTTATGTTTCAGATAGCCGTGGCGATGTTTCCCGTCACCTTGAACGTAGTCTTCGATGCCTTCTCCGGTTTTGCCAGTTTTATCTACCTTGGACCAGTCCCAAAAGGTCTTGGTGGCAACGCCGCCTTTGGCAAACTCTGGAATATGGCAGGTCTCACAGGCTATTCGTTCCACATGGTGGTTGAGCTTCAGACCTACAACCTTGTCCTTTGGATGGGGCTCCAAGCCGTGGCAGCTCTCGCAACTGGCTGAGTTGCGACGCTCTCCCGGTTTTCCGGTGCCCTCTTTATCTGTAGCTTGCAGATTGTAGTGACTTCCAGCCCACTTATGATCTTTAGTAACATGGCATTTGCTACAGGTGAAGTTGAGGCCGTCCTTATCCATATGCACGTCCACATCTTTAGTCGGCTGATTTAGGGCCGATGAGAGATCGCCATGCTTTACGTTATCACCACCACCGCCATAGTAATGGCATGAACCACAGTTCTCGCGTTGAGGCAAGCCAACGTTCTGTGCAACCTTGGCCAGATCTGGCGGCATGTGAGTTTTGCCTTTCTTGGTTATTGGTTCGTAGAGTGGGTGACCAGCACCAGTGGGCCACTTGGAATAGGTCCCAGTAGTATCGTGACACACCAAGCAATCCACTTTAGCATCATCGGTGGCAGAGGGTGGCTTTTTGGTCATATCCTTCCAGCCGTATGAGGCGTGACAGCTGGTACAGCGCGGCTCATTCGATACCACATTGCCGCAGAAGGCGTTTATGACCGTTCTTTTGCCCAGTTTTTGGCCGGTCTTGGGGTGACTGTACTCCCAGGTTCCGTGTATGCTGTGTTTGAATTCATCGGAGGCTTTATTGTGGCAATCGATACAAGCCTGAGTTACTTCTGGTCCGCTGGCGAATGGGCCTTTAAGCTCCTCAAATTCGCTGTGATCAGCTGTAGAGGCAGTAGCCAGTCCGCTATTCAGTAGCAGAAGCCCTAATAATGAGAGGGAAATTAAGTTTTTCATCAATCTATACCATTAATACATAATAAAATAATAATATACAGTTTATATCTATAATTAATTGATTATTCTCAACTTACGCACAAGCAGTGCTGTGAAAAATGTGGTTACTGTTTATTTTTCAATGCGTTATATTGTGTGACAATGCGTAAATTGGTGTGAATAAGCGGAGTAATAGCTCGTAGATGGCTGATTCAAATGATCTGAAGTGGATGCAACTGGCAATTAGTTTGGCTAATAAAGCTGAGGATGAAGATGAAGTTCCGGTTGGTGCGGTTATTGTAAAGAGTGATGAGATTATCGGTCAGGGCTGGAATCGCCCAATTGGCAGCAATGATCCCACAGCGCACGCTGAGATTATCGCTTTGCGTGATGCTGGAGTTAATCAGCAAAACTACCGGTTACCAGAAAGTACTCTGTATGTGACACTAGAGCCGTGCCCTATGTGTGCTAGCGCAATTATCCATGCCAGGGTAGGTCGAGTTGTGTTTGGGGCTTATGACCCAAAGGGGGGAGCCGCTGGCAGCGTGTTTAATTTGTTACCTCCGGATGATCGTTTTAATCATCGCCTCAATTGTGTAGGAGGGGTTATGGAGCAGGAGTGTGGAGATATCTTGCGGCTATTTTTCCGACAACGTAGAAAAAATGGTAATGCAGGCAACTAAGCTAGAGTGCTGAAGATGATGAAGGCAACAGGGGTGTATATGGTTGCTCTTTATTACTGTTTTCAACCTTCTGTTGATTGAGCCATGTTAATAGATTGAGGTAGGTGCGGATATTTTCCACATAGGTTACTGGTTCACGTCCCCTCGCATAGCCATGTTTGGTTTTTTTGTGGTATTTCTCCTGGCTGAGTAGAGGAAGATAGGTTTTCACATCATCCCATCTGTCTGGGTTGCCACCATGTCTTTGGGTTATTATGCGCGCATCTTCCAGATGTCCTAAGCCCACGTTGTATGCTGCCAGTGACAGCCATAGACGGTCTTTTCCTTTGATTCTTTTGGGAAGTCTTCCCTTAAGTATTCTAAGGTATCTGGCACCACCAAAAATGCTCTGTTTGGGATCTTCTCGGTTCTCTATATTTAGCTCTTTAGCCGTATTGGAGGTTAACATCATAATTCCACGCACCCCGGTTGGCGATGTAGCTGTAGGGTCCCAGTGTGACTCTTGATAGGCCAAAGCCGCCAGCAGTTTCCAATCGAAATTATTATCTTTTGCAGCTTGCTTAAAGTAATTAACATATTTTGGCAGGCGTAGTTCAGCATGAAATTTGAACGTGTTGGTGCCAACAAATCCTATATTTACCGTTTTACCGTAATAGCGCTCCATTAAATGATCTAGTTTCCCGGCACTTTTTAGGCGCTGGAAAAAATCTATGGCTGCATCATATAGGCTGGAGTCCTCGGCGTGCGGGAAAGCCCAGGCCAGCTCTTCCGGTTTTGTAAGGTTAAAGGCGACTTTAAGTTCAGGATAGAAACGTTTGTTAACCGAAACTTCATTTGAGTCAGCAATGGTGTAGTCAATTACTCCTTCCCAAACCAGATTTATCAACTCTTCGCTGCCAAGCTCGTGATTGGCAATCCAGTCAAGATCAGGGTTTTGTTGCTTGCGCCGTAGTAGCTCTTCTTCATGGCTGCTGCCTGCAACCACTTCAAACAGGCTGCCAATAGTATCTTCTAGATTCCGTGGCTTTTTGTTGCCCATCTTGTAAACAAGTTGCTGGGTTATGCTTTGATATGGGGTGCAAAACCTAACCATGGTTTTGCGGTTGGGTGTTATGGTTAGCCCTGCGGCTGCGAGATGAGCTTCACCATTTATTAACATAGGAAGAGTGTCGTTGAACCGGTTCGGGACTATAAACTTAACTTTTACCCCAAGCTCATCAGCAAACATCTTAACCAAGTCATACTCAAAGCCCGTCAGTCCATCTTTACCTTCATAGTATGTTGTGGCGCTATTTCTGGTGAGAACAATCAGCTCTCCTTTCTGCTTTATCTGTTCAAGCAGGGGAGGGGGAAAGCTGCAACTTGCAACCAAAAGCAGCATCAGGATTGAGGCGTAGCAATAGCGCATAAAAGGCGAATTTGGTTAATTAGACTTTATTATATGGTGATGGATATGATTCTAGCTGACCTCAGCCCATAGGAACAGGCTAACTTTATTGAACAAATACTACGGAGCGGTGTCGGATCAGGCTGGACAGGATATGCATAGCAAATGATCGTTGTTGTTATAACTTAATTGCCATCAACTCTAGCAAAATTGTGTTAATTCATGCTGTTATGTAGACAAAAACTGATATGTTGGTTCATGTTATAGTCGCTGTGAAATGGTCAAGTATGCTCGATATAGCAGTAGCATAAGTGCTGATTCTTTGTAGTAGATCAGCTAAATAAGTTTGAAGTGTATTTTTTGGGTTCTAGATTTTGCGTCTTATATCTCTTTTATTGCTGATAATCGTTCTGGTTGGATGTGCTAGTCAAAGCATTATCCCGAATAGGCCGCAGACTGTATTGCCTGCACATGCAGACTATTCCATGATAGATATACTCCGCAACCGACCATATGCCGATTTGAGCATAATTATGAGCTTTTCCGGGGGTGGCATCCGCGCTTCTGCTCTCTCTTATGGCGTATTGCTCGAATTGCGCGATACCATGGTCACCGTTAACGGTAAGTCACGACGTCTGCTGGATTACGTAAATGTAATCAGCTCTGTTTCTGGTGGCAGCTTCACCGCTGCATATTACGGGGTTTATGGCGATAAAATATTTGATGATTTTGAAGATAAATTTCTCAGGGCAGATGTTGAACAGGAGTTGATGCATGGCTTTATGAGTCCTTCGCGTTGGTTCACCGGCAAAGAACGCACACAAATGGCTGTGGAGTATTATCAGGAAAAGTTGTTTGGTAATGCCACATTTTCTGATATGCGTCGACATGGCGTTCCAATGATACTGCTAAACGCGTCAGATCTGAGCACTGGTTCCCGCTTCTCCTTTGCCCAGGAGTTCTTTGATATGCTCTGTTCTGATATAGATAGTTTCCCGGTGGCTAGAGCTGTTGCGGCCTCATCTGCTGTACCGTTGATGTTCAACCCAGTGGTGATAGAAAACCATAAGGGGTGTGATACCAGGGAAATCAGGAACAAACTCAGTAAAGTAAAAAGCAAACATGTCAGTTCACAGGTACTCTTGGCGGCGGAAGATCTGGAAAAAATTGTCGAGAACAAAGATAAGTACCGTTATCTGCATTTGGTAGATGGCGGTATAACGGACAATCTTGGGTTGCGCTCATTTTTTGAAATTATTGAGCTGTACGGTGGCATCAAGCCTTTCATGGATAAAATAGGTTATAGAAAAATTAGCAACTCTGCGGTGATTGTTGTAGATGCATCAACAGATACGGAAAATGGTATTGCAAATCATATTGACGAGCCATCTATTGATCAGGCGGTAACCGCGATGAGTGATATTCAGCTGCACCGCTATAATGCATCGACACTGGAACTGATGCGGGACAGCATACGGCGCTGGAATAAGGAGCTTTCTACTCAAGGTCGATCATCTAAACTGCATTTTATCGAAGTTGGTTTTAAGAAATCATTTCCGCGAGAACGGCAGGAGTATTTCAACAAGATTCCAACCAGCTTCACTCTAACCAGTGAACAAGTAGATGCACTTATAGCTGCTGGGCGTGAGTCTTTGCGCAATAATAAATCTTTTCAAAAGATGGTTCAGGGGCTAAAAAACTAGCTGTTCTCTAAAGAGTTTATGATAATGTGGAGTTGTAAGTCGTTAGTCGTTAGTCGTGAGATGGGAACGCGTGTTAGTGCTGCCCGCAGGGCGAAGGGTAGGAAGCCCGAAGTAAATTAGTTGATTGTTTAAATTGTGCAGTTTTTTTGGAGAGGTGCCGGAGCTGGCCGAACGGGACTGATTCGAAATCAGTTGATCCCTCACGGGATCCGTGGGTTCGAATCCCACCTTCTCCGCCAAATGCAAACGGCCCCATCTGGGGCCGTTTGTATTTGAGGTGTTGTGTGGGTGAGAAGTCACGTTGGGTTCGACCAGCCGGCACGCAGTGCTGGCGCAGGACGACGTCGCGTAGAGACGTCGCCCCGCAGGGGTGAGCCGCATAGCGGCGAATCACAAGCGCCGGAGGTGCGCAGCACGATCCGCGTCAGTGGAGAGAGGGCCGTAGGCCCGGTAATCCCACCCTCGATAACTGTTCATGCACTATTCTACCTTCGCCCACTGACCCACATGGACGTGGTGAATGCAGTGGAATTGCCAGAGCAATGCATGCCTCTGTCTCGTGCCTCTATGCATTTTATCCACCATATCGGCTTATTTACCCTATACATAGTGATGAAAAATCCTACACGTACTTAGGTAATGTCCCATAGTAGAAAGGTCTGCTTCCAATTATATTTATCTACAGGCATATGCTAGACATCATGAAGGATGTTTATCGAGGAAGCTTAATGGACGCGCATGGTGCCATGGAGGCACGGCAGGGAAGCAATGCACGGAAGCATGTTGCCTAAAAAAGGCCAGTTACCATTATTGGGTAATTGGCCTTTTTCTTTGTTGTTGCCAACGTTAGTATTATTTAGCCTA
The DNA here is from genome assembly GCA_050291725.1 of Sedimenticolaceae bacterium. Taxonomy (GTDB): domain Bacteria; phylum Pseudomonadota; class Gammaproteobacteria; order Chromatiales; family Chromatiaceae; genus JAAGZL01. The sequence continues at coordinate 122,511 of JBNKKH010000017.1, read as the reverse complement.
TTTCAATTAATGGTATTTGGAGGAAAAGCTATGCCTTTTGTGAATATTAAGATTACCAAAGAGGGTGCGACAAAGGCACAAAAAGAGGAGTTGATTTCCGGCGTTACAACTCTTCTGCAGCAGGTATTAGGTAAAAACCCCAAAACCACATTTGTGGTGATTGAAGAGGTGGATACCGATAATTGGGGTATCGGCGGAGAGAGTGTTACAGAATTAAGAAAGCTGAAGTAGCTTTAGCTTAGCTGTTTAGTTGAGAAGTATCTCCTGAACTCCCTCTACCTCTTCTGCCATGCCCTCAATGTTTATAACCTCGACTTCTGGTTCTATGCCTATCTTTTTGAATGAAGGCACCTGACTCCAGTCTGCTTGTGCATGTTGATGGTCTGCTGGGAGGTTCTGTAGCCTAGCAACGATAACTAAATCAACATAATCGGCCTGAGGACCACCATCATATTTTAGGTTATGATAATTTTTTGGGATGATACACATACTCTCTGGAAATCCCCACTCATTAAGTATGCTTTGACCGATAATTGGACTAACGCTATCAATTATCTGCTTCAGTTTTGCCTCGTCTTCAATCAGTTCCTGGTAGTTTTCCGCCATGGCTATAACGGGCAGAGATCCAATGTTATGTACGAGTCCAGCTAGCATTGCCTGTTCCGCCTGCAGGTGTGGCAGCATTGTTGAAAGGGCTCGGCTGAAGGACGCGATATTAACACTATGCTCCCACGCGGAACGTAAATGAAAATCCATGATATCTGATGTGGTCTGATAAATCTGTTTCATGGCTAGGCTGGTTATAAGAGTGCGTATTAGTTTTGTGCCTAATCTTGTAACAGCCATCTGGATGCTGTCGATAACTATGCGTCCTCGATATAAAGGGCTGTTTGCAACCTGTAGCAGGCGGGCAGATAGGGATGCGTCGTTGGCCACCATTTCTGATATCTGATCGGCAGATGTGTCTTCACTTTCAACAGACTCTCTTATGCGTAGTGCCACTTCGGGTAGGGTTGGCAAAGTTATGGTGTTTTCTTTTATTGCTTGCTGTAGCTTGTCTAGAAACTCTTGCGAAGTGACCATTATCTATTATTCTCCTGTGGTGATGGCTTGTCTCAAGCCTTAGTTCCTAATTTTTTATCGGCAGCTTATCAAGTAAGTTGAGCATAGCTTTTATAAATAGTAGCTATTATGTTTCCTCAAACTGGTAAGGTTGAGAAATGATTTCAACTGTTGGTCCAGAGCTGCTCTTTAAGTGTAGTTGATCTGCTTCAATATGGTTGTTTTCTATGACAGCAAGTAGCTCATATCCACCTTGTGGTGAAGGTGCAGACATAACAACAGTGCCGGCTCCTTGGCCTGATTCGGTTGCGTTATTGGGAACCAGATTATCCCCAGGTTGGGGCTGAGCGGGGGAGTCTATCTTTGCTAGATACATACGGCGCTTGAGTGAGCCAAGATACTTCATTCTAGCAACCACCTCTTGGCCGACATAACACCCCTTATCGAAGCTAACTCCATCGATCAGTTGCATATTGGTCATTTGAGGCACAAATGACTCTACTGTGCCGGAATAAATTGTGGGTATACCTGCACGGATATCCAGCAGTGACCATAGTTCAGGGTTTGATGGATTGGCCTTTGTAGCAAGCTCTGTCCACAGGGATTCCATTGCCTCTGCCTGCCCGATGATTTCAAATCTGGGTGTTGGACCAGATATGTTCAGAATTGTTACTCCATCTTGCTGGATAGAGTCTCCAGGAGCCTGTGGTAGCAGGGCGAATTTGCTGGTCAAGAGTTCGCGGGAACACTCCCCAGCTAGGCCGATGACAACTAGCTGGTCGCTAGCATCTTCCAGGGTAACCTGTGATCTGAGTATGAACATAGAGAGGCGTTTTAGCAGAGCCTCACTGGTGTCTTCAGGTAGTTGCAGTACGTACGATCCGTTGTGGGAGAATATTCTGAAATTGGCCAGCATGCGCCCTTTGGGAGTGCAATATCCACCCATCTGGTGGTGTTCTGGTGATACCTGGCGTATATCGTTAGTAAATTGGCCTTGGAGGAATATCTCTGCGTCATCTCCAGAAACCTGAATGAACCTTAGGTGCGACAGATCGAATAGTGCACAGTCGTTAAGTTTCTGGCCATTCTGAAAACTGACGCTGTCGGTTGCGTCCACTATGGCTGATTGAGATTCAAGAAATTGTTTCCACTGCTGGTTCATCTGTTCTCCTGGTCCTCTTTGTGTACAACAAGGTATCATACTATTTTACTCCATCCATGTGGTTATAGCTGTATGTGTTCACATATTTCATCCCAGAAACCAGCCCAAGGTAGCCTGGTGCTATATAAGATCAGGCCAGCCATAGTGACTGCGGTAAGTGATAAGATCGATATAAAGCTCGAGGGAGGTAAGAGCAAGCGGGTACGTTCTAAGGATATTTCACTGTTGCATCCAGGACCGGTTTCAGCCCTGTCTGAACTTACAGAGCAGGAGGGGGGTGTAGAAGAGGCCTGGGAGCTATTGCTGGGCACAGAGACCAACCTGGCGGAACTGGCCGAGCTGATTTTTGACGACTACACTCCAGCCACGGCCTGGGCTGCCTGGATGTTGGTAGCTGATGGACTCTATTTTGAGGGGAGCCCTGAGTCGATCAAAAGTCGGAGCGCAGAACAGATCAAGGCTGACCAGGAGGAGCGCGAGTCTAAACTAGCCGCCGAAAGGGCATGGAGCGGACTTCTGGAGCGGATTAAGCAGGGTAGGATAGAAGATGCTGACCGGGAGAAACTGGTAGAGGTAGAGAGACTGGCGCTAAAGCAGTCAGATCAAAGTCGCATCCTCAAGGCCTTGGGTTATCCGGAAATGATGGAAAATGCTCATCGGCTGCTGTGCAAGATTGGCTACTGGGATGCTAATTACAATCCTTATCCGCAAAGGCAGTCACTGCCGATAGCTGATCCAGAGCTTCAGGTTCCAGAGATAGCACAGGAGCAGCGGCTAGATTTAACCCATCTCCCAGCCTACGCTATTGACGATCAGGAGAGCGAAGATCCAGATGACGCTATAAGTCTGGATGGGGATAGACTCTGGGTGCATGTGGCGGACGCTGCTGCTCTGGTTCAGCCTGATTCTGAGCTTGATCTGGAAGCCAGGGCCAGGGCAGCCAACCTCTATCTTCCAGAGGGTACGGTGCATATGCTGCCTCAATCTGTAACTCATCAGTTAGGGCTTGGTCTCCAGGAGCAGTCGCCTGCGCTTTCTATCGGTTTTAGGCTGACTGAAGACGGACAAATAGCAGATACCAAGATTGCCCTGACCACCATTAAAGTGACCAGGCATAGTTATGCTGAGATAGATAAACTTTTATCGGAACCACCATTTGCCACAATGGCAGAGATGGCACAACGCTATCGGAGGCGCAGAGTAGAGTCCGGCGCAAGGAGCTTAGATCTACCTGAGGTGAGCGTGCGGGTAGTTGGGGGGAGGGTGGTTATTCGTTCTCTTGAGCGGATAGGCAGTAGGGATATGGTTACAGATGCCATGCTAATGGCCGGTGAGACGGTAGCCCGTTACTGCTTAAATCATGAGATAGCTATTCCATTTGCTACCCAACCACCGCCTGAGTCCGATATAGAGCCAGAGGGTATGGCTGCCATGTATGCCAGTCGTCGCATGTTTAAACCCAGTCGTATTAAAACAGTGGAAGAGCCTCACTCTGGTCTGGGTTTGGAGGTATATTGCCGTGCTACCAGTCCGCTACGTCGCTATCTTGATTTGGTGGTGCATCAACAGTTGAGAGCACATATTTCTGGATCTGAATTGTTAAGTAGTCAACAGATCTCAGAACGTATCGCGCTAGCAGATCTAGCCAGTGCAAAGGTTCGCAAGGCAGAGCGGTTATCAAACGGTCACTGGAAAATGATCTACCTAAAGCAGAATCCTGAGTGGAAGGGGATGGGTACTGTGGTTGATATGCAAAATGGACGCGCAACACTGTTGATACCTGAACTGGCGCTTGAAACCAAGATTAGAATAGGTAGAGAACTGGAACTTGGTAGTGAATTGAACCTGGAAATTCAAGAAGTTGATCTGCCGGATCTTTTGGCTAGATTTATGGTAGTTGATAAATGACCCAGATATACCATGTTTATGTTGTATCTGAATGGAATATCTTTCCAGGTTGTTGTAAGTCGCAAACGCACCATACTAAATCTATACTTATGACCTACCCTTGGGGTTAATTTTATGAGCAAATCAAACGACCCATACAGCTCCTGCGCCTTCTGCCGTTTTATGCGCAGCCTTGCCTTCAGCGCTATTGGGGCTGGTGTGGTAGGTTATTCAGCCCTATATCTGGGAGTGTCACGAGAGAATGCGATATACGCCGCATTCATAGGTGCTTTGGCAGCTGTTGTCTGGGCGACAAAAAAAATAAAGGGATGAAGTATTGTTAACTTCGTTCTGCCGTAGTTACCTCCATCGCGTTTTCCTATATTGCATGTTTCTTCCTGAATATTGCTAAATTGATCACTTCTCCAATAAAAAGTAATTGAGTTGCTTGTCTGGATAGAGTGGTATTACATTCCTAATAAAAACTTATCTATGCATAAATAAATGCTTGTAGAGAGCAGGGGTTTTGTTCGCCCAAGCAAATAGAGAGCTGCGCGAATGGTATAGATAGATGTAGCTAATAATTGTCTGTTTTAAAAGTTGTTTGCTTTTAAAAATCAAAAAAACAGCAATATGTAGTGGTTTTTCTGTGAAAAACTACTATATATATGGTATTAAGAATTAAAATCATCCGATCGATTAAAAAAACTAAGTAGCGCAGGAGGATTTAAATGACAGTAAATAAGCAGTTGGCGCATAAAAACGAACTAAACAATAAGAATTTATCTGTTGCATATGAACCTGAATACAGAGCCATTTGGAGTACAATAAAGTATTCAGCTAGGCCCTGTGTAAGTTTGGAACTTCTGCGTGAAATGGAGCAGGTGCAGAAGAAGATTCAACAAGAGGTGAGGTCTGGCTATGAGCAGGGTGATGATGCTCGTCTTATATATCAGATTATTGCTTCAGACAAACCGGGCGTTTTTAATCTCGGTGGAGATCTGAAGTATTTTATTCAATTGATTCGGGCGAAAGATAGAGAAAGACTATTTGAGTATGCAAAACTCAGTATCGACATCGCTTATCCGCTTGCTACAAACTATGGGGTTCCTTTTACTACCATCTCATTAGTACAGGGTGAAGCCTTGGGAGGGGGATTTGAAGCTGCTCTGTCTACCAATGTTCTAGTTGCTGAAAGAAGTTCTAAGTTTGGTTTTCCTGAGACGGTTTTCGGATTGTTTCCTGGTATGGGTGCTTTTAACTTCCTAGCTAGACGCCTTTCACCATCTTTAGCCAAGAGAATAATCAACAGTGGTAAGGTTTACTCAGCCGAAGAGTTGTATGACATGGGGGTTGTGGACGTATTAGCACCTGATGGTAAAGGCAAACAGGCTGTGTATGAATATATGCAGCATAGGAGGAATCGCCATCTTGGATACCAAGGGATAGATATTCTTGCTGATCAGTTCAATCCTCTTACCTATAAAGAGTTGCTGGATGTGATTGTTCTGTGGGTGGATACTGCTATGCAACTATCTGAAAAGAATATCAGGTTGATGGAGTATCTGGTACGTGCGCAAGAGAAACGCTGGGTAAACCAAGAAGATAGCAACGTAGTTACTATTGCAGGCTAGTCGTTCACGGGCTTTTTCAATTTGATCTCTTTAGCCAGGAGAGATTTGGCGCGCGTGAATGCTTGAAGTATATTGCCCAGGTGAACTGGGCCATTGGTATTAATATCCTGGTCTGATATGAACTCTGCAGCTGAAGCTGCATTTGCCAGCTCGATAAGTCCAAGATGTGATGCTGATCCCTTTAGGGCATGGGCAAGATCTTTAAAGTGGCTGTAGTCACCGCACTTAATGGCTTCTTCCATGCCTTGAAGTAGTTGTTCGCTGTCCTGCTCAAAATTTTTGAATAGCTTGATCTTGAAATCATCGCCTTCAGATAAGCTAACGACCTCATCAAGTACATTGCGGTCAATGATGGATGAATTATTTTTCCTGGCGTCTGTTTCTTTGTTTTTGCTGGAAGCACTGCGCTGGGTGTGATTAGCCATTGCTTGGGAAATGCTGTCCGCTAACTTTTGAGATGATACTGGTTTTGTCAGGAAGTGCTTTATACCTGCATCTCTACACTCCATGCGGGCCTCAAGGGTGGCATTTGCAGTCAACATTATAAATGGCACTGTTTCTGCGCTGGCATGAGCAAAACGATACATCTTATATGCTTCAATACCGTTTACTACCGGCATATGCATATCTGTAATCACTAGGTCGAACTCCTCTTTCTCTAAAGTCTCAAGTAGTTCTTCTCCATTATTTACTAACTTGTGGGTATGTCCCTTGCGCTCAAGGATTCGGCCTATAACCATGCGGTTTACTGAATTATCTTCGGCCACGAGAATATTGTATTTTCTTTGATTTAGGTGTTCACCAATAAAATGTTCACTTAGATTAATTATGTCGTCATCTTCATATTGCGATGCATGGGACGCATGCAGAGCATTAAACAGAGTGGCTTTATCCAGAGGGGCTGTGAATACATATAGCTGATCGTATTTAATTGATGACGATGGTGCCGGTTGCCCTTGCTTTTGTGCGATAAGTACGGTGATGTTTGGTAGATATAGTTCATTTTCTAGAGATTCGATGAAATTGCATATGTCATCATTCAGAGGTATTTCATCTAATATAAGCACTTCAAAAGGTGAGTTGTGAGATGCTGCATCCATTAATAGTTTTATCGCATCTCGTATATTGGTTGAATTTTGAAAAGAGATGCTCCATCCATTCAGGGCGGCGGAGATGCTGGTTTTGATTTCGCTATCTTGAACCAGTCTAAGTACTTTACAATCTTGTATTATTGCGGAATCTAAATCGCTAGGAGACTCCAACTGGCGATCAAATTCAATATCGAACCAAAATGTGGAGCCTATGTTTGGCGTACTTTGTAGCCCGATACGCCCTCCCATTGATTCAATAAGTTGCTTAGTTATTGCCGTACCTAGCCCTGTTCCGCCGAAACGCCTAGTAGTGCTTTCGTCAGCCTGGGAGAATTCCTCAAATATGTGTTCCTGCAGCTCTTCTGGTATACCAATTCCTGTATCTACAACTTCAAAACGGATTAGTACTTTATCCTCTTCATTGCGCTTTACATGGCAGCGTATTTCAACAGACCCATTTTCTGTAAATTTGATGGCGTTACCTATCAGGTTATTAAGTATCTGTCTGAAATGGTAAGGATCACCAATAAGGTTATACGGTGTATCAAGGCCAATCTGACAAGATAAAACTAGACCTTTGCTTTCCGCTCTGTGCGAAAATGTTCCAACTGTTGTGTGGAGTAGGTTGTGTAGGTCGAAATTGGTATGTTCAATTGTCAGCTTGCCAGCTTCTATCTTAGAAATATCCAGAATATCCTCAATAAGATGGAGTAGGGCATTGCCTGATGTATATATCGTATCTGCGTACTCTTTCTGCTCTCTTCCTAGTTTGCATGTTTGTAGAAGTTCGCTGGTTCCTATAATCCCGTTGAGAGGGGTGCGTATTTCGTGACTCATCCTGGCTAAGAAATCACTTTTGGCGCGGTTTGCTTCTTCGGCACTCTTTTGAGCTTCTGTTAGGTGTCTCATGGTTTCTGTAAGTTGTCTCAATAGAGTTGAAACATAAGCAGGTATGGCTAGTAGAGATATTAGAAGGCCTATTCCAAGCGCGGTATGTGATTGCCAGTACTCACTAGATAATAAAATAGTTCCAAAACATAAAAAACCAAATGCTGATGCAAGGTAGAGGTACTTTTCTCCGTATCTGAAGCCATATCCTAATATGGCCCAAAGATAGACTGGCCACCATGGGGCACCATCTCCCCCTGTTGCCGCAATGTAGGTGCTTATCATTCCAATATCAGCAAATAGAGAAATAACTCTCCTGCTGATAGATACTTTAGGATTAATAAGTATCGCGAAAAAAATACTAAAAGAGAAAATAACAACGCAATACGAAAATATTACCCAGAATGTGCTAAATGAGATACTCTCATGTACTGAGAACCACGCATAAGTTAATGACGCAAGAATTATGGTAATGCGCACAATTGCTTGTTCGTGCTCACTATCCTCGCGTCCCTTTAGGCGCATAAAGATGCTAGATAAAAAGTTAGCGTAGTTTTGTATTAAATTAGATATGATTGTTATCATAACAGTATAATTATACTACAATTTAACGGTAATTGTATCGTGTTGTGTTTGAGAAAAATCGCGGTTGTACAGGACGGTAGAAATATAAATGAATGATCACATACTAAATTCAATTGTTACTGCAATTGCCAAACAGAAGCACATTGAGGTGGATAATATTTCAGAAGGATCGTCCATGACTGAATTAGGCATAACTTCGTTGGATGCGATCACTATTGTCTATGAGATTGAAGAGGAGTTTGATATTGAGGTGCCGGGAGATGTACTTGAAAATTTCGAGACAGTTAACGATATAAAGAACTGTATTTCTGAGCTTGTTAACTAACTAAAAGTACAGATATGTTTAGAAGGGTAGTAATTACCGGCTTAGGTTCAATCTCTTCATTAGGTCACAATACAGATGAGTTCTGGGATGGATTGCGCAGTGGGCGTTCTGGAATAAGTCAATTATCTAATATATCGACAGATCGACTAAATACTAAGATAGGCGCTGAAGTAACTGGGTTTAATCCGTTGGACCATATTTCGTCTGAACAGATTCCTCTATTTGATAAATTTTCCCAATTTGCCTTTGTTGCTTGCAAGGAAGCAATAGCTGATGCCTCTCTAGGACAGGATGAACTACAATCAGCAGCAGCTGTATTAGGTACCTGTCTGGGTGCAGAGCATACTTATGAGGAGTCGTATTGCTCCTTGTATGAGAAGGGTAAACACCGTGTTCATCCACTGACAGCGCCTAAAGGAATGCCAAGTGCAGCAGTTAGCCAGGTCAGTATTCAGTTCGGTATAAATGGTCCTGTATTTGCTGTTTGTAGTGCATGCTCATCTGCCGCCCATGCAATTATTCAAGCCCAGATGATGATTCAGAGTGGCTTGGTTGATGTGGCAATCGCAGGTGGATCTGAGGCTCCTCTCTCCCTAGTCCTTATTAAATCTTTTGAAGGATTAAGGGCTTTATCTAAAGATACCTGTAGACCGTTTTCTGATGATAGAACTGGGTTGGTTCTGGGTGAGGGTGCTGGTGTAGTTGTTTTAGAGTCGCTGGAACATGCCACGAAACGCGGTGTAGATATTTATGCTGAACTGTCTGGTTATGGGATGTCATCAGATGCAGTGCATGTAACCGCGCCATCTGTAGATGGGATTTCGCAGGCTATCAGTTCGGCATTGAGTTCTGCTCAAGTTAACCCATCGGATGTTGATTATATAAACGCTCATGGCACCGGAACCCAGGCAAATGATGTAGCAGAAACTACTGCTGTAAATAAAGTATTTGGTGAATATGCAGAAAATTTAGCAGTATCATCCACGAAATCTATGCACGGCCATACGTTGGGTGCTGCTGCTGGTTTAGAGTTGGTCGCTACCGTTAAGGCAATCAAGGATGGAGTGGTTCCTCCCACTATGAACTTCAATAAGCCTGGAGAGAATTGTAATTTAGATTATGTGCCAAACATAGCAAGAGAGATGAATATTAATACTGCTCTTTCTAACTCTTTTGCATTTGGTGGGCTTAATGCTGTTCTGGTTGTTAAGTCATTTGGTTAATAACTGATTTTGTCCATTTTTTTTCTTCATTCATAGCTATATCTATTTTTGAAAGTTGTAGATTGTTTGGTAGTGGCGCTAGTTGTATGTCAAACATTCTTTCTCTTAAATCTAGGTAATCATTTATGTGATCTATATCTTTTCTTATTGATCCGCCAGACATTGGGTGCATTCCTAGTTTTGCAAATTGTCTAAAAGCTAAAGCAGTAATTTTGTTTCTTTCAGATAGCTTGCCTTGTTTTAATGATGCGGTAAAAAAATCTATGTAACATCGAAGCATCAGTGTTACCATTTCGGATTGTGTGATACTTGGATGCTTCCATGTGAGATAAGTGGCATCATATCTATCTAGATTATTTTCTAACAATAAATTGTTTGATTTATATTCGGCATATTGCTCTGTCCCAGGTATCGGGGTTAAAACGTAAAATGAAGCAACTGTAGGGCTAAGGGCTTTAATTGTACCTAGTTGTTTGTGGATCTTATCTTTAGTGTCATTTGGGAATCCAATAATATTCGAGAAATGTGAATTGATGTTTGCTTTATTGCAATTGTCAATTATTCTCGCGTAGCTATCTGGCTGGTTATGGTATTTTTGAACTTCTTTGAGGGTTGTTTTGTCAAAAGATTCAACGCCAATAAATATTTCATAGCATCCTGCCTTGCCTAATAATTTGATGAATTCTGGTTGACGCGCTATCTGTGCGTCACACTGACAAAGGAATGGAATATCAATATTGTTTGCGATCATCTCTTCAAGGAGAGTGTTTGCCTCAGGGTATTTATTAAAGTTGTCGGATACGAACATAATGAATTGTATGCCAGCGCTTTTTGCCCTTTTAAGACTTTCAATTGTGTGATGAATAGGTGTGCTTCGGACTTGCTGGCCTGAGATTTTAATGACTGAGCAATAATTACAGTTATATGGGCATCCCCTAACAGGGTATAGGCCGAGCATCGGCGTTAGATAACGAGAAAGTTCTTGCTGTTCAGGTGGGTTTACAATAGGTCCATCTAAAACTGAAGCCCAGCGTCCTTCTGATCCATATACAGGCTTTAACTCCCCACTTAATGCATCATTTAAAATTTCATCCCAAATTACTTCTGCTTCAGCTAAAGCAAAACTAATTCCACGATTCTGGAATTGGGTTGTATCACAGGTCATTGGGTGAGGCCCGCCAATAATACAGTGTTGTACGCCGTTGCTATGAGCATAAGCAGCTAGATCTAAGGCTCTGTGGAACTGATGGGACTGGACCCCGACTATTGCTACCAGAGTAGTGCAATTTTTGTCAGTGTCTGCATGTAAGAGCTTTAGGTAATCAAGGTCATCTCGGACATATTCATCAATGGTGTGAATATTAACTTTAACAGAGTTTATTAGAGGGGGAGTCAGGCCTGCAATGTGATATAGAGTTGCATTTGGCATATACCCGGTCTTGAAACGCTCAACATAGCCGTCAATGCCATACTTACTTGGCTTGATAAGTACCACTTTAAGAGTGGACATGGTTCTTCCGGTAGCCGTTAATCGTTATCTGTAGCGGAGCTCTTTTGTTTGAGCGCATGGTTATGTAAGGCATATTTGGTTTTTGACAGGGTTTCTTTTATGTCTTCAAGTATTGTTGTTGCTTGTCCTTGAAATTCCCTTTGATTTATTTGCAAGGCAATTAAGCTAAGTTTGTGGAGTGCATCTGCCCCTAAATTGCAAGAGCTGTCTTTTAGAGCATAGATTAAGTCTTTGTAGTCAGTGAAGCAATTGTTGTCTATGGCTTTCTCTATTCCTTCTATTAATACATCCATATCTTGATTGAAATTGGCAGCAAGTTGTTCAAGAAAATTATTGCTGGATGAAAGTTGTTCTATCTGAGTTAGTGTCTTGGTATTAAGTATTTGGTCATTGCCATCTCTTATTTGTGTTTCATGTATGTAAGGCGGTTGCCAGTGTTTGTCTATATTTTCCGCGCGTTTAGTTCTAGATGATGCAATATCTGCTACGGTAATTAATAGTTCATTTTCCTCTACTGGTCTTACTAGAATTGCGTTTACTTCAGCGTCTCTGCATTGAGATAAAACTTCCGGGCTAGCTGCATCAACCAGTGCGATAAATGGTATCCACTCTTCATTTAGATACGTGTAGTAGTAAAGGTTTATTATCTCATTGCCTCCCATGTCAGGCATATTAAAGTCGAGAATAATTATGTCGAATTGATGGGTGTTTAACGCATCGAGTGTCTGGGAGCCACTGTTTACTGCATAAACTCTTTGTCCGTTATTTTCTAAGTTAGTACGAAACTGCTGTTGCTCTGTCGTATCTGCTATTGCCAGCAATATGTCTAACGGTTGCCTGAAGCTTGCTTTGCTTGCGTAATGACTGATTAGCTTAGTTATATTCTTACCCTTAGCCAATTGTTCATTATGGGTATGCAAAGCATCAAAGAGTATAGTTTTATCAATTGGTGTTTTCAGTAATGTTGAGTAGCCGGCATCCATAAGCCGTGTTTCATGATCAGTAGAGTATTCAGGAGATATGTGAATAAGATGGATTTTTGATAACGCGTTATCTAGTTTAATATATGTTGCAAGCTGTATCGGATCCATGTCCAGATTAAGTGCATCGACAATAACTGTGGTAAATCTGTTTTCACTCTCAGCACTGTTTGCAAGTTCAGCAAATGCACGTAAAGAACTGTTGCTCGTTTCTATAGTAATACCCCAGGAGTCAATATAACTTAGGAGCATGTGCCTATCATGAGTGTCGTTCGTGATAAATAGTACGTTTAGGCTGCTGTGTTTATCCTTAAGTGTAGGTTTAACTGTTTCTTCCTGAACGATGTGGTTGTTGTTAGAGTTGTTTGTGATCTCTCTAAAAAGTATTAGGGAGATAAATGTTAGCCCTGAAATCAAACCAACGCCCAACTCCAAATGAGAGTTCCAGTAACTACTTAGGTAGAGCACCGTGGTAAAACTAGATACAGCAAGAAAACTACTTATCAGTAGTTGTCGAGTATTGGAGTTGATTCCGTTGTGTATGATAAATAAGTAATAAGCTGCACATAATGGAGAGGCGGCACTCTCTCCAATAATCAGCAGTAATGTTATTCCAGATATATCAGCTAATAGTGTTAAACAGTTGTGCTGTATATTGGTAATAATTTCCCTGCTATGTAGGATTACTAAGGCTACAGTAAACAGAACGTAACCAATAACTGTTGCTAAGAGTGGATTAGAAATTGAGAAATAGAAGGGATCACTGCTCAACCAAGGTATGACCAGTAAGAAAACAAATGCTATAACAACTCTTACCCAGTTGCCTGAATGCCTTAGAATCATAGGAGTGATTGTATCAATTTACGAAAATTGTAACTTTTCAGTTTCCGCATTGAGGGAACTATTAAATATTAGTTCCCTAGCTGCCGTGGCTGATCGGGCCACTGATTGTGAATTTTAAGTATATCGGATATACGGCTGAAGAATGCATCAACGCAGTCTGGGTCCATGTGTTTCCCTCTCTGTTCTCTAATGTAATCCATTGCTTTATACACGTCCCAGGCCTTTTTGTAGGGGCGCTCCGATAGAAGAGCGTCGAAAACGTCTGCCACTGCTACAATTCTTGCCTCGATAGGGATCTCTTTACCGTATAAATTATGCGGATATCCGGTGCCATCATATCTCTCATGGTGGGATTGGGCAATGATTGCACCTGTTTGCAAGTAATCTGACGGGCTATCTCTAAGTATTTCATACCCTATAATGGTGTGGGTCTGAATGACCTGCATCTCTTCTGGTGTGAGTTTTCCTGGTTTCAAAAGAATATTATCTGGAATGCCAATCTTTCCAATGTCATGCATTGGTGCGGCATGCCTCATGGTATTGCATTTGGAGTCGTTGAAACCTAGCTCTTCCGCAATAATGGTTGCATATTTGGACATTCTAGTAACATGCACCCCAGTCTCTTCATCACGGTATTCCCCTGCGCGCGCCAGACGCAGTAGAGTCTCTTTTTCTCTCTGTTCTATATCTGCTGTTTTTTGGCTTATTTCCAGTTCTAGCAATTGTGCGTGATCTTTAATCAATGCCTGCTGTTTGCGCAATTTTAGAAGATTGCGGCATCTGGCTTTACATTCATAGTGATCAAAGGGTTTTATGAGGAAGTCTGTGGCCCCCGCCTCCAGGGCGCGATAGCGTACGCTTTTCTCATTCATGCATGTGATGACAACAACTGGCACATCGGAGGAGGATGGTATCTGGCGGAGCCAATGGGTGAACTCAACGCCATCCATATTTGGCATTTTATAGTCTGTTATGACCAGATCATGTGGATTGTGTTTTGCCCAATCAAGAGCTACTACTGGATCTGCAAATGATTCTATGCGGATATCATCGCTTATAGACTGAATCAGCTCCTCTAAAATCATGCGGCTGACTGATTGGTCATCCAGTATTAGTACTGTCGACATAACTACCTCTGGCTTGATTCCAGCAATCACTTAGTCGATCAAAAGTAGAACTTACCATAGGTTTATTATGTAAGCCACTAATAAACAAGTGAATGGTGTAGAAATCTATATCTGTTTTTTTAGTTTTTCCCCAAAATACTCAAGGTTAATTATCAATGCCTAATAGATAATATAGACCACAAAGATATTCTGAAGCCACCAAGCCCCTCTCTATTTTATTATCTGCATTCCAGTTGCAGAACCCTTTTACTAGGAAAGGGTGTATCGGCAGGTTTGGTTAACACTTTAGCTTTAAGTATTATTCCGCTTAACAAAATATCTGGATTATCATGTTGTTAATAGAGACTAGTTCTAAATTTGCAGGTCCCTATTGCTGGCCGCGATAAATTCAGTGCGGAAATCGTCGTAGTTGGTTACTACTGGGTATTGGGGGAATTCATCTATTACATTTTGCGGGGGACGGAACAGGATGCCTCTATCAGCCTCTTCTAACATGGTGGTATCGTTATATGAGTCGCCAGCGGCAATAATGCGGTAATTTAAGGATTTAAATGCCTTTACTGATTGGCGCTTGGGATCTTTTTGACGCAGGTGGTAATCCGTAACAAAGCCATTCTCATCTACGCTTAGTTTGTGGCAGAGCAGGGTGGGGTAGCCTAACTGGCGCATCATGGGGGCGGCAAACTCATAGAATGTATCGGAAAGTATCACTACCTGGAATCGCTCTCGCAGCCAGTCGATAAACTCGCGCGCCCCTTCAAGTGGTCCCATACCATCGATTACCTCCTGAATATCTGGCAGCCCCAGTTTGTGCTCTTCAAGAATTCTGAGACGCTGGCGCATTAATACATCGTAATCGGGGATATCGCGCGTAGTGGCCCGCAGCTCATCTATTCCGGTTCGCTCGGCAAAGTTAATCCAGATTTCCGGGATTAGAACCCCTTCAAGGTCAAGGCAGGCTATCTCCACGCTGTTACTCCTAATTGTTGTTTCGATATGGTTAGGTAAGGGGAAAGCATACTATACCTTGCCTTATGGTGGCAGACTTAATGATTATCTTGGTTGGTAGTTTTCCCGTACACCATATCTAGTGTAATATTCGCGCCTTACTCTTATTTGATTACAGTAATCTAAGTGGCATCTAACAAGTAACTGCGGGAATCACCTGTATTGGGTGGCTCCAGCAAGAGGTGGGAAATGCAGGAAATTAACCCAATAAACAATAAGATCAAGGACTTGCAAGGGCGTAGCGACTCCCTTAGGGGGTATCTTTGACTATGAGGGTAAAAAAGAGCGGTTGACCGAAGTCCTGCGTGAGTTGGAAGATCCTGAGATTTGGAATGATCAGGAACGCGCCCAGTCTCTAGGAAAAGAGCGCTCTTCTCTTGAATCCGTTGTGTTAACTGTAGATCAGCTAGCTACTGGCCTCGCCGATGCTGCAGATCTGCTAGAGATGGCAGTGGAGGAGGGTGATGAAGGCACGGTTAATAGTTTGGTTACGGAACTGGATGGGTATGAGAAGCAGGTCTCTGATCTGGAGTTTAGACGCATGTTCTCTGGTGAGATGGACCCCAATAACGCCTTCCTAGATATTCAGTCTGGCTCCGGCGGCACCGAGGCTCAGGACTGGGCTGAGATGCTGCTGCGCATGTATCTGCGCTGGGGCGAGGCTCACGGCTTTAAGACCGAACTGATGGAGTGCTCTGCAGGTGATGTGGCTGGCATCAAATCAGCTACTATCAAGTTTGACGGAGACTACGCCTTCGGTTGGCTGCGGACTGAGATTGGAGTGCATCGCCTGGTACGCAAATCCCCTTTTGATTCTGGCAATCGGCGCCATACCTCATTCTCTTCGGTATTTGTCTCTCCTGAGATTGATGACTCGGTCGATATTGAGATAAACCCTGCAGATGTAAGAACCGATACCTATCGTGCTTCCGGAGCTGGTGGTCAGCATGTGAACAAGACCGACTCGGCAGTACGTTTGACCCACGAACCAACTGGTATCGTGGTACAGTGCCAGAATGATCGTTCCCAACACAAGAACCGTGATCAGGCTTGGAAGCAGCTTAAAGCCAAGCTCTATGAGTTGGAGATACAGAAACGCAGTGAGAGTGCACAGGCCCTGGAAGAGACCAAGGCCGACATCGGTTGGGGTAGTCAGATTAGATCCTATGTTCTGGATCAATCCAGAATCAAGGATCTACGCACCGGAGTAGAGACCGGCAACACTCAGGCGGTACTTGACGGCGGGCTGGATATGTTTATTGAGGCTAGTCTCAAAAGCGGTCTATAAGCCCGATTACTTTTACAGAATTTACTAAATAAAGATTGAAGAAAATGTCTGAACAGCTTGATGAAAATAAACTAATAGCCCAACGTCGTGAGAAACTCACTCGTCTGCGTGAGCAGGGCATTGCCTTTCCGAATGACTTTCGCCGCAATGTAGTAGCCGGGGAGCTCCACGCTGAGTACGGCGAAAAGAGCAACGAGGAGCTGGAGGAGCTGAAAGTACGGGTCAGAGTTGCAGGCCGTCTTATGAGTCGCCGCATTATGGGCAAGGCCAGCTTTGCCCATATGCAGGATATGTCTGGACGTATCCAGCTCTTTGTGCAGCGCGATAGCCTACCGGAGGGGTTCTATAACGAGGAGTTTAAAAAACACTGGGATCTAGGAGATATCATTGGAGCTGAAGGTCAGCTGTTCAAGACCAAGACTGGTGAGCTTTCGATAAGAGTAGACGAACTGCGCATGTTAACTAAGTCCCTGCGTCCGTTGCCGGTGGTAAAGGAAGCAGATGGCAAGGTGTTTGATGCCTTCAGTGATCAGGAGCAGCGCTATCGTCAGCGTTATCTTGACCTTATCGTTAATGAGTCTTCTCGAGAGACCTTTAGGATTCGTACCAGAGTTGTACAGTTCATTCGTGACTATCTCAATAACAAGGATTTCCTGGAGGTGGAGACACCAATGATGCAGGCAATCCCAGGTGGTGCTGCTGCACGGCCTTTTACCACTAAACACAATGCCCTGGATATGGATCTGTTCCTGCGTATTGCGCCGGAACTCTATCTCAAACGTCTTGTGGTGGGTGGTTTTGAGCGTGTCTATGAGATAAATCGTAACTTTCGTAACGAGGGTCTATCCACTCGTCATAATCCAGAATTTACCATGCTGGAGTTTTATGAGGCCTATGCAGATTATAACGATCTGATGGATCTTACTGAGGATATGCTACGCACTCTGGCGCAAGATATTCTTGGAGCAACAACCATAACCTATCAAGGTGAGCAGTATGATTTTGGCAAGCCGTTTGATCGTATGACGGTTAAGGATTCCATACTCCACTTCAACACTGACATTACTGAAGCTGAGTTGGATAATGAAGCTTCTGCCAGAGCCATTGCCGAGCGTCTGGAGATTCCGCTTAAGGATAGCTACGGACTAGGTAAGATACAGATTGAGATATTTGAAAAAACGGTAGAAGACCGGCTCATGCATCCAACCTTCATTACTGCATATCCAACTGAGGTATCACCTTTGGCTCGTCGCAACGATGCCAATCCCTTTGTTACAGATCGTTTTGAGTTCTTTGTAGGTGGACGTGAGATTGCTAATGGATTTTCTGAGCTGAATGATGCTGAGGATCAGGCAGAGCGTTTCCGTCAGCAGGTTCAGGATAAGGAAGCAGGAGATATGGAGGCGATGCACTTTGATGCAGATTACGTGCGGGCACTAGAACACGGACTCCCTCCGACAGCAGGTGAGGGCATAGGTATCGATCGCTTGGTGATGTTGTTTACTGATTCACCATCGATAAGGGATGTTTTGTTGTTTCCACACATGCGTCCTGAATAGGATTAGTGCATGCCATCCTTGGTATGACAGATATGTTCTGAATAGGCTCCAGCCAGTACTTCCTGCTACGGGTGTTCGCCGGACTGCGAAGGTCCACTGGACCTTCGGTTCCTCCTTACCCACATATGTGTCACGATTAGAGTTCTACTTCATTTATCCGATCCAGGATATCTTGGATTGATTCTATTGATACCTCAATGTGCTCCAGCATCATTGTGTCCTGAGTGGCGGTTGAAGCATTGTAACTGTGAAACATGCGAACAGTATTGCGTATCTGCCAGGAGAGCTCTTTGATTAGAAGTTCAATCTCATTGAACTCACCCATGACTTTTTCGTCAACGTCATGTAGATCTCTCTCCTTTTGTAACCACTCTGCAATTTCGCTACTCAATAAGCCGGATTCTTGTATGGTCGAGCGGATTCTGCGCGTAATTGTAGCTAAGGCAGATAGCTGTTTGACATCATTTTTGTCTATTCTTTCGCCAAGCTCCAAAAGATTCTCGTGAATATCATCTATAGCTTCCTTTGCATCTATTAGGATATCGATCTGTTTTCCTAGATTTTTTGCATAATCTTTATGGCAACTATCTGGTTTAAGGCTGACCGGCTGTAGTCCGGATTTTTTGATAATAGATATTGTTGCGCGGAAAACCTCATACCCATTGGTATTAGAGTTAAGTTGCAGGTATGGCTTAATGTCTCCGAGGGTGCGTTGACTGTTTCTAAATGATTTTACCCGTATGGAATGGATACTGTCGGTCATGTTTATGATCCTTCCGGGTATTCCAAGTTTGTCCTCATTTAAGGCGAAGGGATATCCTGCCCCAAAGCAGTCTTCATGATGTTCTATGACACCACGAGAGACCTCAGGGGCAATACCTGGTACAGAATCAGCAATGATTTTACCTACTATGACGTGAGCTTGTATGGTCCTCCACTCCTCAGTAGATAGTTTCTTGTTGCCGCAGACAATGTCTGGATCCAAATGCAGTAGGCCTATGTCATGTATAAGCGCAGCTACCAGGGTATCACGCTTTTCATCCATGCTCAGTCCCATCTCGTGGGCTATCAAAGTAGACATCCACGCTGTGAAGATGCATTTCTCAAACTCTGAACGCATCTGTGCCTCTAGTACGGTTAGCTTTTGAGTTATTTGTGGGTGCAACCTTTCGAGTTTGAGCAGTCGTTCAAACTCATGACCAAAATTCATGGCCTCATCCACTACCTGTAGATCAGGATGCTTCTTCAATAGTTGTCTGAATTCATTGATGAGGGTTTTTGTGTCGGCCTGATGTTCTAAACCAACGTGGTTTTCAAGTGGCGCCATCAGCTTATGTTTGATCAGCCTTTGTTGCACATCTTGGTCAATGTTTACCCCCTTGCGTGCCAAGAGTACGCCATTGTGGTTGAGAATGTCGGATGTAGTGTAGGCATGGTTTCCCTTGCCCGATATCTCCGTTAGATGATGCGAGTAGAAACCATTCTTGGCTTGGTCTTCATACTGCTGAACTAAGTCATCCATTACAGCCTTGCTCCATTGCTCTGCAGCAGAAATTGATATTTGATAATTATCCATAATCTTTAGTTGTTATTTGCTAATAAAATCGCAGTTTTACATAAAGAACTGTACTCCTTTCCCACTCCCCGTTAGTCGGCCGCTTAACGGTAATCTTTAATATAATGATCGCAAAAACCTGGGAGTTTTATTCTTATAATATTAGGGGGTAGTAGTGTTTCCAGTGACTAGTGTGCACTGGGTAGGAGTCAGTTTTGCTGGGTTCTTTCTTTAGAGGTACATATCAACATCAGTACTCCAGTTGAAGGAGTCAACATTGGCTGTTGTAACCTGATGTTTTGCAAATGGAATTCCTTCCATATCTGAAATTGGAATTAACTTCTCTACATAGGCGCCCCAGGAGTTAATTTCATTGCCAGAGTGTAAGTTAGCAACTAAGTTATCAATCATGTCGGCATTACCTGAAATGTAGCATGATACAGTTCCATCACTTAGGTTGCTGGCTGCACCTTTCAATTCCCTTGATTGGCAGGCGCGGATAAATGTTTGTCTAAACATAACACCCTGGACTTTGCCACTTACTTTAAAATAGACGTGGTTCTTTCTCATGCCAGCACATCCTATTAATCGTTGTAGTAACTATTGCCTGCATATTTGAGCATGTGTGTTATTTATGTTCTAACAACATCATCTCTTTTGATTTTTTACCCATCTGCTTGATCTCATACTCTCTTTTTGCAGCTTGTGAATGGGTTTCAGCCTTCTCGGTATATACCAGGGTGACCGGTCCTCTTGAGCGGGTATATTTTGCTCCTGATTTATTGCCGGAGTTATGTTCGTCCAGTCTTTTTGCGATATCCTTGGTTATTCCTGTATATAGGCTGTTGTCTGAGCAGCGCACCATATATATGGTCCAATTATCTTTCACCTGGATATAACCTACTGTTTTCGTTAGAGAAGTTAAGACGATTAATCTAATTAATAGTCTAGTTAAGATTGATTGTTTTCAATGCTGTTAAATAACAATATAGTTATTAAGGTATACATTCTCGTTTATTTTTGCATTAGAATGTTCTAATCGCAATAAACGGGGTGCGTTAATAAGTCAATTGAATTGGTTGCTATTATCCATCTTATAGAATTGCGATTACATAACATAATGATCTGTATTGTTAGAGGTTAATAAATGGTTACTGGTACCGTTAAATGGTTCAATGAGTCTAAGGGTTTTGGTTTTATTTCTCCAGCAGATGGCGGTTCTGATGTGTTTGTGCACTTTTCAGCTATCGAAGGTGGTGGCTTTAAGACTCTGCAAGAAGGACAGACTGTAAACTTCGATGTTGCAGATGGGCCAAAGGGTCCACAGGCAGTTAAAGTTTCGACGGATACATAATCTAGGTCCGTTTTCTTAGATTACCTAGATACTCACCTGTAGGTGAGTATCCGGTTTACTGTTGTTTGCGTTTAGGATATTTCAATGCGCCTGGGTGGGGCATCTTTACTTTTTGGTAATCTCAGGGTGAGCACTCCATCCTCGGTCTTAGCTGTAATGCCATCCTGATCGATCTCATTGGATAGGTTAAAGCTTCTGCTGTAATGCCCAATGTTGTACTCAGTATAGACTGGGGTTAATCCATCATACTGTGCGTGTTTGATTTTAGCATCCACAGATAGAATGCCTTTGTCCACATGTACTTCGGCGTCGTTACGGTCAACTCCAGGTATTTCCATAACCACAATCAGGGCATCACTCTGTTCGAAGATATCTGTATAAGGAACATAGTGTTTACCTGGAACAGTTTTTTCCTGTTCACTCTCAAGCTCTCGCTTTTCCATAGGATCTAGTACGTTAGAATCGCTCATCTGTTAATCCTCATCTGTACGAATGGTGTCTTACTCTATGTGAATAGTCTTAGCTCTATCCTTTTCTGCTCGTGGCAGAAATAGGGAGAGCACTCCATCCTGCAGTTCTGCTGTAACATTGTCAGACTCTATCTCCTGAGGCAGATTGAAGGTGCGATCAAAGTTTCCGGCAGAGCGCTCCTGTCTGTGGATGCTTAGGTTGTCGCCATAATCAACCTCTTTTTTGCCAGATATCCGGAGCTGATTTCTCTTGATTGATATCTCAAGGTCTTCCTTTTTCACTCCCGGTATTTCAGCTGTGACTACAAGATCTTCATCCTTTTGAAATACATTCACTGGAGGATAACTGCCGTGGCTTGTTGTGGTGTGTCCTAGCCAGTCGCTAAGTTTGGATCTGTCTAAGGCGCGTTGCATATTCAGCAAGGCCTCAAATGGATCTGAAAATCGCGTGATCATTTTTGACTCCTTGGTGTTAAGAAACATCAGATAATTTGTGTCAATTAACAAGATAGGAACGCTCTGCTGTTTTTTCAAGATGTGGTTATTAATCCTGTGAAAACAGTACGTTATGGCTATGCTGACTAGAAGCGCAGCAATTTATCTGCGCTAGATCTAGAGGTGTGGATTTAGAAATGTGGGAGAAGGCGGCTATAGCTCTGGCCATAGCCGCCTTAGTTTTAGTCGTATTTTACTACCATGTTTTTTACTGCAGCTTGGGCTGTAGCAAGTCTGGCAATTGGTACTCGGAAGGGGGAGCACGAGACGTAATCCATACCTACCTTATGACAGAATTCAATGGAGGCTGGATCTCCTCCATGCTCGCCACAGATACCAACTTTTAGTTTAGGTTTGGTGGCCCTGCCTTTGGTTGTGCCCATCTCTACCAGTTGACCAACACCTGCTGTATCTAATGACTGAAATGGGTCGCAGTAGAGAATCTCTTGCTTGATGTATTCTGGTAGAAATGTGTTTACATCGTCACGGCTGAAACCAAATGTCATCTGAGTTAGGTCATTGGTGCCAAAGCTGAAGAAATCAGCATGTTTGGCGATCTCATCGGCAGTAAGGGCAGCACGTGGAATCTCAATCATGGTTCCAATGAGAATATCCAGAGTTTCTGTATAACCTTCTGACTCTTTAACTGCGACAATTGTCTCTTCAACCTTGCTACGGAGAAGTGATAGTTCATTGGCAGTTCCAACCAGAGGAATCATGATCTCAGGTTTAGCATCTACTCCATCTCTGATGCACTCAATCGCTGCTTCGGTTATGGCCCTAACCTGCATCTCGAGGATTTCAGGGTAGGTTACAGAGAGACGGCAACCGCGATGTCCCAGCATGGGGTTGGCTTCGTGCAGCTGGCTCAGACGCTGTTTTACTTTCTCAATGCTGATGCCTAGACTATCGGCGATCTCCTGCTGAACATCTTCATCATGGGGCAGGAACTCATGTAGGGGAGGGTCTAGCAGACGGATGGTTACTGGTAGTCCGTCCATCGCTCTCAAAATGCCGCTAAAGTCAGTGCGCTGATGTGGCAGTAGTTTGTCCAGGGCTTTGCGTCGCTCCTCTTCAGTCTCTGCCAGGATCATTTTACGCATATCTGAAATTCGATTCTCTTCAAAGAACATATGCTCGGTGCGACAGAGTCCTATGCCCTCGGCACCGAAGGCCCTGGCTCTTTCTGCATCTTTCGGAGTGTCAGCGTTGGTTCTTACTTTTAGTTCGCTAAATTCATCTGCCCATTGCATAATGGCATTGAACTCTTCCGATAGCTCAGGCTCTTTGGTGGCGACCGCACCAGCCATCACCTCGCCAGTGGTTCCGTCAAGACTGATAATATCGTCGGCTCCGAAGGTGCGACCATTGATAGACATGGTCCTGTTTATCTCGTCAATCTCAACATCTCCTGCGCCAGCAACACAGCATTTACCCCAGCCTCTAGCAACTACCGCTGCATGGCTGGTCATGCCTCCAGTTGAGGTTAGGATTCCAGCCGCAGCATGCATGCCGCTAACATCTTCCGGGCTGGTTTCTTTGCGCAGTAACAGCACAGCTTCACCTTTCTCAGAACGTTCAACCGCTTCTTCAGCACTAAAGGCTAGCTTACCAGCTGAGGCACCAGGTGATGCCGGGAGGCCTACGGTTAATATGTCTCTTTCCGCTTCTGAGTCAAAGGTAGGAAGTAGTAGTTGGGTTAGATCATTTGCTGGAATGCGTACCAGGGCATCACCTCGAGTGATATGGCCTTCAGTAAACATATCTGCCGCAATTTTTACTGCCGCAAGTCCGGTACGTTTCCCGGTTCTGGTTTGCAGTATATATAGCTTGCCATGTTCTATGGTGAACTCAATATCCTGCATCTCCCGGTAGTGGTCTTCCAGGATGCGCTTGGTTTCTATAAGTTGTTCATATATCTCAACTTTCCAGTCGCTCATTTCACTGATGTTCTTGGGTGTTCTAATACCGGCAACCACATCTTCGCCTTGAGCGTTGATCAGGAATTCACCATAAAATTCATTATTACCAGTTGACGGATTGCGGGTGAACGCAACGCCTGTGCCAGAGTCGTCACCCATGTTGCCAAACACCATGGTCTGGATGTTTACCGCAGTACCTAATAGACCGGTGATTTCGTTAATCTCACGATAGCGAACCGCACGCGGGGTGTTCCAGCTTTTGAATACGGCCTCAATAGACTTTTCCAGCTGCTGGTAAGGGTCTTGAGGAAAATCATCGCCAGTACACTTTTTGTATACAGCCTTATAGGCTTCTATTAGTTTTTCTAGGCCAGTTTCGTCCAGTTCGGTGTCCAACTTAACCCCAAACTCACTTTTAATGCGATCGAACTCTTTTTCGAACTCTTCGTGCGGAACTCCCATAACCACATCGCCAAACATGTTGATCAGGCGGCGATATGCATCCAGGGCAAAGCGTTTGTTGTTAAAGGCTTTGGCTAAGCCCATGGTTGCCTGGTCATTCAGACCCAGATTCAGCACGGTATCCATCATCCCTGGCATACTGGATGCAGCACCGCTTCGAACCGAAACAATCAATGGATTCTCTTCGCTTCCGAAATATTTCCCTGTCTCCTGCTGTAGCATATCAATGTTGGATTGGACTTCATCCATCAGGCGTTCAGGTAACTTTCCACCGCGCTCATCATATTCTGCACATGACTCTGTAGTTATGGTAAACCCTGGAGGAACGGGAAGTCCGATAGAGGTCATTTCTGCCAGGTTTGCACCTTTGCCTCCAAGCAGTTCTTTCATGTCCTTGGAGCCTTCAGACTTCGTATTTCCGAAATAATAGACTCGTTTGCGATTATTTAGATTCATTGTTTAGCCTTATGGGCGGTGGTGAAATTAGTAAAAATAAAACAAAATCAGTGAGATAGCTCAATCCTTGAGCATAATGAATAATTATTTCAAACCCGGCATATATTAATTATTGGGGGGCAATATTCAAGTATTAATATTTATACACAGAAAAAACAGTATATTCCATGGGGTGGTTCTTGCTATTTGTCCTTGAATATTAGACTGGATAAGCAATGGGCGTACATTAAGCATAACCCAAAGTTAGTAGTGGCAATTGCTAACAATTGGGCCAGACATCAGCCACACCTATTCCTGACAATCCAGCATGCGGATGAGGACTATTTACAGGCAGTTAGATATCATCCAATGGTTCTGTGTAGTTGGCTTCTAGTTCAGGGTTTTCTGATTCGAGAATATCCTCTGAAAAATCCTGTTCGCTAGATTCCTTTAACTCTTGTACTGGAGTGTCCCAATCCTGTGTTTCGGTATCAGTGATCGAAGATCCTAGATCATCAAGTTCAGATACATCTAGTGCTCCTGAGATATCTTCCGGCGACTCTATCGCCTCTAGATCCATTGAGTACCAGTCATCAAAATCAATCTCTTCTATGTCACCGTCGAAATACTGAATCTCAATTACCGATTCACTTTCATCTATGGCGACAACCTGGAATTTCAGGTCCCTGTCCTGGTGTATATACCAATTGCTGATAATAGGATCTGCTTCAGTAGTCATTTATATTCTCCTGCACCAATTAGTTCATGAATCAAACTATTTGATAGCTGTTCCTACACTATTTGAGTATATACACTGGGGAGAAAATCGTGAGAATTATTCTATAGAAATGGTCTAACACTATTGAGTTTATATTGCTTTGCTTTCTATGAGAAAGAAAGTAATAAACTGTAGTGGAAAATATATTAAAGAATGCCGCTAATTGAACGATATTTGTACTCAAGTCGCCCTTTAAATAAGCCTAGTTGTGGGATCAAGGTGTGGATGTATATAATGGCGCCTGCAAAAATCACATGATATTTAGTGCTAACGTTTTGTTTAGTAAGTAAAATATGGTTTTTATCATGTGAATGGGGTTTATTTTAGGATTGAGTTTTCTATGCATTTTGGCGCTGTCATTAGGCATAGAGTATAAAAATGGTGTAAGAAAATGCGTACGATAACTGTTTTAATCGGGTTGATGGTCTGGGCAACTACCTCTACAGCTGTTGCTGAAAAGGTTGATGTTACTGTCGATATATCAGAACAGAAGATGAATGTTTACGTGGAAGGGCATCGTAAATATACCTGGAAAGTATCTACGGCCCGCGAGGGATATTCCACCCCAAGTGGAGACTATCGTCCTCAGTGGATAACCCGTATGCACCGTTCCAAGAAGTACCATAATTCACCCATGCCATATTCAGTATTTTACAATGGTGGCTATGCTATCCACGGAACAAGAGCAGTCAGTAAATTAGGTAAGCCAGCATCACACGGCTGCATAAGGGTCCACACAAGTAATGCCAGAAGGTTGTATAAGCTGGTCAAAAAATATGGCAAAAAGAACGTCAGAATAATGGTGAGACGTGAGGTTCATCCTTCCATGCTGGCCAGTCATTTCAGAGGCCCACTTAGTGTTGGCGCAGGGCTGTTTAACTAATAACTTGCCCTGATTGCAAAGCAGCACTTTCTTGAAAGTATTTCCATAAAAAGAGTTGTGTCTCTGCCTCCATGCCGATAAAAACCACACCGTGATTAAACGCGGGGTGGTTGTCTTTATGTGATTTATGCACATATCTGATCATACAGGTGAAGGCTGAACTGGGTTCTTCATCATTTTGTTGAAAACAGATTTCGAATATGTCGTTCACTTCCCCTAGTTTATTTTCCGCTACCAGACAGGCCCCAGAAGTGCTCACATTTAAAAATGAGATTGGAGTCGGGTCTATGGTTCCATCTTCCTGGATTAGACTGATATCAACAGGGGCGGCAGTGACCCGACTGCTTTGGCGAATAGATCCAGATCTTATGTTTACTGGATAAGTAGTATGCAGATGCGGATACGGTTCACTTAAAACTGCTGTTACCTTAGTTTCAAAGCTTATATCGTCTCCTCCTTGTTGTATCCCCACCATGAATTGCTCGCCAGGGTTGACCTGAATTGGGAGATTATCTTTTTGTGGATGGGAAATTATAAGACTTTTACCATGGGTGTAGCCTATCAACTCAGAGTGTAGATTAGTTAGCGCAACATCAGATATTGAATCTAGTTTAAGCTCAGACCCAATGGTTAAATTAACAAGGTTTTCTGTCATTGTAAGCAATATCCCATCGCATTATTAATTGTTAGAACAGAGTTTAGTACAGTTCACAGCTTGATGTTAGCCAGCCTAATTAATAGTCATCAAATAAGTTCATCAATTTCGGTGCTACTTGCTGTTTCTAGTGCGCTAGCATTTTTATAGCTGTTAATTCCTTTGGATATAGATGGCGTAGTCTGTTCTTCTGAACGCTGCTGTGAAAATATCTCCTGTCGTGCCTGCATCTCCATGCGGGAGGCTTGGGCAGCTATGGCTCTGTCTTGGGCAGAAGGTTGTGCCGGAGCAAGTGCTGCACGGCGAATTCTTTCTGCTTTAGCTACTGTAGCTTCAGGTGAATTGGCTTTGGATGTGTCTATAGATACTTCACCGCCGGTTGCATACTGCACCCCATCCGGGCCCTTGGCATAAGAGAGTCTGGCTCCGCTACGCACAACCGAACCACCAACCGCAACATGGGCGGCTTCATGAGCCCGAACCTCCCGGTCACGGGCTTTAAGTTTACCTATCTTCCTTAACTCAGCATCGCTCAGTCTGGGCTTTTGAGAACTGTTGTCTGGCTGCTCAGCCGTGCCCGAGCCTTGCCTCCGATTAGAGGCGTATTTTGGTAATGCAGAATTTTGGAATATATTTGTCGCATTGATGTTCATTGCTACAGAATTATCAACTTGCTTAATTATTAGTATGTAGATTAATAGTGGTTTTGCCAGTTTGCCTATCTCAATTGCGAGCAAAAACTGGTTAAATAGGAAAACTCTTCCCGGTTTTTTTAATTTTGGCGTTTTCTTAGGATTGTAACTCCTTAAAAGTTCTGACTATTTATGACATGTGATGCTGACAATGAGGATATAGCACGCCATGAATGGCAGTTCTGGATAGACCGTGGAGGAACATTCACAGACATTGTTGCTCGCTCTTCTGATGGCGTTGTATTAACGGAAAAGCTTCTTTCTGAAAATCCTGAAAACTATAGCGATGCCGCCATAGAGGGTATCAAGCGCATATTGGGAATAGATGCAGAATCCTCCATTCCCACTGAGCGTATAGCAGCAGTGAAGATGGGGACCACTGTTGCTACCAATGCTTTGCTGGAGAGAGAAGGGGAACCAACCCTGTTGGTGGTAACCAAAGGATTTGCTGATGCACTGCGTATCGGCTATCAGACTAGACCAAAGCTGTTTGATCTTAATATTCAGCAAGCGGAGATGATGTACCAAGAGGTGCTGGAAGTTAGTGAGCGTATGGGAGCAAGAGGTGAGCTAGTTGTGTCCCTGAATTACGCTCAGGTCAAACATGATTTGCAGCAAGCCTATGCCAGAGGATTGCGTGCAGTTGCTATTCTGCTTATGCATGGCTACCGCTATCCACAACATGAACAGGCTGTAGCTGATATAGCCTGCGAGGTCGGGTTTACTCAAATATCCATAAGCTCAAAAGTAAGCCCGCTGATTAAATTGGTATCCCGTGGAGATACTACCGTTGTAGATGCCTATCTCTCGCCAATTCTGCGACGCTATATAGACAGAGTCGCAGCACAACTGGATGGAATTGAAGGGAGCGGGGGACGCCTGATGTTTATGCAGTCCAACGGCGGGCTGGCGGATGCAGACTATTTTCAAGGCAAGGATGCAATCCTCTCGGGTCCGGCTGGTGGTGTTGTGGGTATGATCGAAACTGCTGCCAACGCAGGGTTTAGCAAGCTGATTGGTTTTGACATGGGCGGCACATCAACCGATGTTAGTCACTATGCAGGTGAGTATGAGCGGGTGTTCGAGACCGAAGTGGCAGGTGTGCGTATGCGTGCCCCCATGATGCAGATTCACACTGTGGCTGCGGGTGGTGGCTCTATTCTCCAGTTCGATGGTGCTCGTTTCAGGGTGGGTCCAGATTCAGCTGGAGCCGACCCTGGACCGGCATGTTATCGCAACGGCGGTCCCCTTACCGTTACCGACTGCAATCTGATGCTAGGCAAACTACAGCCAGACTACTTTCCCAGAATTTTCGGGCCTGCTAGTAACCAGGAATTAGATATCGAGATAGTACAGAAGAAGTTTGCTGATTTGGCAAAGGAGATAGAAACCGCTACTGGTTCCAGTCGCACATCCCAGCAGGTAGCGGCCGGATTTCTTGCCATTGCTGTGGAGAATATGGCCAACGCTATTAAACGTATATCTATTCAGAGAGGCTATGACGTAAGTGAGTACACCCTCTGTTGCTTCGGTGGAGCAGGGGGGCAACACGCCTGTCTAGTAGCGGACGCTCTAGGCATAAAGAGTATCTTTCTGCACCCGTTAGCCGGGGTGCTATCTGCATATGGTATGGGACTGGCCGCTCAGCGGGTGATCAAGAGCAGAGGTATTGAGCAGATACTGGACGAGTCCGTCATTCCCTCTCTACAACTCCATAGCGATGAGTTGCGTATTTCTGCTGAGGAAGAGCTAACTGCTCAAGGGCTAGATCCCAAACAGATCCGCGTCGAGAAGAGGGTGCATCTGCGTTACGCGGGGTCAGACAGTTCACTGCTGGTAACTCTCGGTACCATCAATACCATGCTGGATGAGTTTGCCCACAAACATCAACAACAGTTCGGCTTTACTGACCCGGATAAGAAAATCGTGGTCGAGGCGTTGCAGATAGAGGCGATAGGAGAGGGCGAAACTACTGTTCTTGGTTTTTCTCCTAACAGCACTACATCCAGTTCGCCGGTAGCTGCACACCATGCGGTGGTAATAGATGGGGAGCCACGGCAGACCCCTTTCTATCTACGTGACCAGTTGGTTGTGGGAGAGGCTATTTCAGGTCCGGCCGTTATTATTGAAGATACCGGTACCATAGTTGTAGAGTCGGGCTGGCGTTCAACTCTTACCTCGCAAAATAACATCATACTTGAACGCTTTGAACCATTGCCAGATAGGGTGGCTATTGGCACAGATGTAGACCCAGTGATGTTGGAGATCTTTAATAATCTGTTTATGTCCATTGCGGAACAGATGGGGGTGGTGCTGGAGAATACGGCGGTATCGGTGAATATCAAGGAGAGGCGCGACTTCTCCTGCGCTCTGTTTGACCGCAATGGGGATCTAATAGCCAATGCACCCCATATGCCGGTGCATCTCGGTTCCATGAGTGAAAGCATTAAGGCCGTAATGGTAAAACAGCGTGGAAACATACAGAGAGGCGATGCTTTTGTCTTAAACAATCCCTACGACGGCGGCACCCATCTACCAGATGTGACTCTTATCAAACCGGTCTTCTACGCAGATAGTGAAAATCCGGTGTTCTATGTGGCTGCCCGGGGACATCATGCAGATATTGGAGGTACCACGCCTGGATCTATGCCCTCTGACTCGACTCATGTGGAGCAGGAGGGGGTGCTGATTGATAACATTAAACTGGTAGAAGGCGGCCGAATGCTGGAGCAAGAGATACGGCAGCTACTTGCAGCCGGTCCCTATCCTGCACGCAATATCGACTACAATATAGCTGATTTCAAGGCCCAGCTTGCTGCCTGTGAAAAGGGTATGCAGGAGTTATTGCGCACAGTGGATCATTTTGGAATTGATGTGGTAAATGCATATATGAGCCATGTGCAGGCCAACGCCGAAGAGTCAGTACGCCGAGTTTTGGATCTGCTGCACGATGGGGAGTTCTGTTATGCGATGGATGACGGCAGTATGGTCTGTGTGAAAATCACTCTCAATAGATTAGATCGAAGCGCCACTATCGACTTCAGCGGTACCAGCCCTCAACATGCAGGTAACTACAACGCCCCCAGAGCTATCTGTCGAGCAGCGGTACTCTATGTGTTCCGCTGTCTGGTGCATGACACAATTCCTCTTAATGAAGGGTGTCTAAAGCCGCTGCAGCTTATTCTGCCCGAGAACTCCATGATCACTCCGAGCTATCCAGCTGCGGTGGTGGCCGGTAATGTGGAGACCTCTCAAGTGATAGTGGATGCCCTGCTAGGGGCCTTAGGTGTGGCCGCTGCCTCCCAGGGCACTATGAATAACTTCACCTGGGGTAACGCAAAGTACCAGTACTACGAGACCATATGCGGCGGCTCTGGCGCTACTGCTGATTCTGACGGCGCAGATGCGGTTCACACCCACATGACCAACTCCAGGCTAACCGATCCTGAGGTGTTGGAGTGGCGTTTCCCCGTGCGCCTGGAGGAGTTCTGCATACGCACCGGTTCTGGCGGCAGAGGTAGGCATAGAGGTGGCAATGGTGCTATCCGCAAACTAAGGTTTCTAGAACAGATGCAGGTCAATATTTTGGCCGGTCACAGGCGGGTACCGCCCTATGGTGTGGATGGCGGAGAACCAGCTAAGCCTGGGCGCAACTATCTTATACACCAGGATGGGCGCAGAACGGAATTTTCTGCTCAGGGGCAGATACAGGTAGAGGAGGGCGATCTAATGGTTATAGAGACTCCAGGGGGAGGAGGATTCGGTAACAGCGAATAGATGATGCACTAAATACCCCTTTCCCTAACATCTGCTATACATTAAAGTTGTTATCATTCAGCGCACCCACATCTACCCAAACGGCGTGCGTTAACGAAAAATAACCTTCTAACTGCTTCTAAATCACCACAGGAGGAAAGTGACAGTGTTTAAATCCAAACTATCCAGGAAGATGATAATGGCAGCACTCTGTGTGCTGGCTTTAGTTAACCAGTCGTTTGCAGCTGATAAGGTTTATCGACTTAAACTGGCAGAGACCTGGCCGCCCAACTTCCCCATCTTTGGTGACTCCACCAAGAATTTGGCTAAGTCGGTAAAGACTATGTCTAACGGGCGGCTGATAATTACTATCGACTCCAGAAACAAACACAAGGCTCCATTTGGCGTTTTCGATATGGTGCGTGCTGGCCAGTATGATATGGGACACTCCGCCTCCTATTACTGGAAGGGCAAGGATCCAAATACCCTGTTCTTTACCTCTATGCCTTTTGGTATGACCGCACCTGAACAGTACGGCTGGTTCTACTATGGTGACGGCATGGAGCTGATGAAAAAGGTATATGACAAACACGGTATGTTGTCATTTCCTGGTGGCAACACCGGCAACCAGATGGGTGGATGGTTTCAGAAAGAGATCAACTCTGTAGCCGATTTGCAGGGGCTTAAGATGCGTATCCCTGGGTTTGCTGGAGAAGTGTTGGCCAAAGTTGGCGCCAAGCCTACCAATATCCCTCCGGGTGAGCTCTATACTGCTTTAGAGCGTCGTACCATTGATGCCTTGGAGTGGGTTGGTCCATCTCTTGATCTGCGTATGGGCTTTCACAAGATCGCTCCTTATTACTACACCGGATGGCATGAGCCTGCTACTGAGCTGCAGTTCATGATAAATAAGAAATCATGGGATAAGTTGCCTGCTGATCTACAGGAGATACTACGCGTTTCCATGCGTAACGCGGCCTACGATATGTATATACAGTCCTATCATCTAAGTGGTGAGAATTGGGCCAAGATGAAGAGTGAATATCCCAATATCAAGGTTAAGACATTTCCCAAAGAGGTTATGGACGCAATGCGCAAGGCCAATGCTGAACTGTTGGCAGAGCGTGCGGCTGCCGACCCTCTGGCCAAAGAGATTATCGATTCTCAGGCGGCTTATATGCAGAAGGCTCGCGTTTGGAGTGAGATTTCAGATAACGCTTACTACAACAGTCAGAAATAAAAAGAGCTTTAAGAGTTCCCCGGCACTAGCCGGGGAACTTCTTTATATGGGGAAATAGATGTTTCTGTTAAAGCTTGAACAGTTGATTAACGCCTTTTCCGATCTGTTAGGAAAGATTGCTGGGGCGCTGTTGATCACTCTGCTGCTCAATGTTTTTTACGATGTGGTTATGCGCTACGTGTTTAATGATGTATCCATTGGTATGCAGGAGATGGAGTGGCATCTTTATGCGACCATATTTCTCCTGGGGGTCTCTTATGCCCTACGTCACGACGGACATGTTAGGGTCGATCTTATCTATGAGCGTCTAAGCAATAAAAAACAGGGGTGGATAGACCTCATTGGCACGCTGACTTTTCTACTGCCATTCACCATACTGGTCTTCTACTACGGCCTGGGTTTTGTAGCAGAGTCGTGGGATATGTCAGAACAGTCGGGTGACCCGGGTGGGCTACCATTTCGTTGGGCCATAAAATCTATGATACCCATCGCATTTGTTTCCATGGCCATAAGTGGTATTGGCCTTATGTTAAATTCAATAAACAGAATCCGTGGGCTGCATCAAGATGAGCATAAGTCCGAGCTGAAATTCTAGGGTGACCGGTTAGCAATTTATGATTGGCATAATAATGTTTTTTGCAGCTCTGGTGCTGCTACTGCTTGGATTCCCGGTTGCCTTTACCTTTGGCGGTGTCGCCTTGCTGTTCGGGGTGTTTTCCGAAGGGCCGGAGATCTTCGCCTTCATGCCATTTCGTATCTACAGCATAATGGAGAACACGGTATTGATGGCTATACCGCTGTTTATCTTTATGGGGATTGTACTGCAGCGCACTAAACTGGCGGAGCAGCTGTTGGAGTCCATGGGCAAGCTGTTTGGAAGTGTGCGGGGCGGACTAGCTATCTCCACCATTCTTGTAGGAGCACTGCTGGCAGCATCCACTGGAGTGGTGGGGGCATCGGTTGTGGCCATGGGGTTGATCTCTCTGCCAGTGATGCTCAAGTTCAACTACGACAAGAAACTTACCTGTGGCGCTATCTGCGGTGCTGGTACTCTAGGCCAGATCATCCCACCCTCCATCGTTCTTATTATATTAGGCGATGTTATGGGCATCCCCGTGGGGGATCTGTTCCGGGCGGCAGTAGCCCCTGGCGTGGCACTGGTAGGAGCCTATGTGATCTACATCCTGGTTAAGGCCTATATGCAGCCTGAGGCAGCTCCAGCCATTCCGATGGATGATGATCTGAGCAAGCGCGAACAGTATTTTATAGCCATCAAGGCAGTTCTGCCGCCTCTAGTGTTAATTCTAGTGGTGTTGGGTTCTATCTTTGCCGGCATTGCCACCCCTACAGAATCATCGGCCCTGGGCGGTATTGGAGCGCTTATTTTGGCGCTGTTGTATGGCCAGTTCAGTTGGAAAATGGTGTATGAGGCGGCGCTGGATACGGTAAAAGTTACCTCTATGGTGTTTGCTATTTTATTGGGCGCAACCGCATTCTCTATGGCCTTTACCTACACCGGAGGTGATCTCATTGTCGAAGAGGCCCTAACTCAATTGCCTGGTGAGCAGATAGGTTTTCTTATTCTCTCCATGTTGGTGATCATGGTGCTGGGATTTTTCATCGACTTTGTTGAAATCTCATTTATCATAGTACCCATCTTGGCACCGGTTGCCGATACTATGGGAATAGCACCGCTCTGGTTTGCCATCCTGATAGCCATGAATCTGCAAACATCTTTTTTAACTCCACCTTTTGGCTTCTCACTGTTTTACCTAAAAGGGGTTGCTCCGCCAGAAGTCAGTACGATGGATATCTATCGCGGCGTAGTACCATTTATTCTTATGCAGGCAGCTATTGTGCTGAGCATTCTTCTATTCCCAGACCTTTACGGCCTTAAGTAGCCTTCTGGGCTATTATAGAAAAGAGCATACTATCCTTCGCCTGCGGGGCGGACTCCTACCAAGCTATATTGAACTGCATAGTGAACTCTTTCCATCTCTTTGTGTACTAACTATTAATCGGGATGGCAGGAGGAGCAAGATGAAAAGGCACTATTTCTATATGGTTGCTGCCATAGTTTCTCTATTGACGTTGTTTTCCATAACAGTAGCAGAAGATAAGATGAAGCCAATTGTTGCGTTGGAAGGATTGGATATAGCAACCTTTGCTGGCGGATGCTTCTGGTGTACAGAGTCAGATTTTGAAAAGGTTAGGGGAGTTAAAGAGGTTATCTCCGGTTATAGCGGTGGGCATGTGGATAATCCAACCTACAAACAGGTATCAAAGGGCGGCACTGGTCATGTTGAGGCGGTACAGATCTACTACGATCCAGAGCAGGTAAGCTATGCGCAGTTGCTTGATTATCTATGGCGTCATATTGATCCAACAGATAGTGGCGGTCAGTTTGTAGATCGTGGTGACTCTTATCGTCCAGTCATCTTCTACCACAATGAGCAGCAGCGCGTGGCTGCAGAGAAATCGAAAAAAGAGCTGGAAGAGTCAGGCCATTTTGCTAAGCCAATTACCACCGAGATCATCAAGTTTACCAAGTTCTGGAAGGCAGAAGAGTATCATCAAGACTACTATAGAAAGAATCCGATTAGATATAAGTACTACCGTTATCGCTCTGGTCGCGATCAGTTCCTAGAAAAGGCTTGGCCAAAAGTTGAAGCGAAAGGTGGTGGTGGACAGAAGATGGAGAAGAAGATGAGCGGCGAGAAACAATACACGGTTCCAAGTGATGCAGAGCTACGCAAGACACTCACTCCTCTGCAATTTGAAGTAACTCAAGAGGAGGGCACAGAGCGCCCCTTCAGCAACGAATATTGGGATGAGAAGAGAGAAGGGATTTATGTAGATGTTGTTACTGGAGAACCGCTGTTTTCATCTAAAGACAAATATGACTCGAAGACCGGTTGGCCTAGCTTTACCCAACCAATCAAACCGGAATATGTACGTACCGAAACAGATTTTAAACTTATTCTTCCTCGTACCGAGGTTCGCAGCAGCCATGGTGATTCACACCTGGGACATGTTTTTGATGACGGCCCGGAACCAACTGGCCAGCGCTACTGTATCAATTCAGCTGCTTTAAGATTTATACCCAAAGAGAAGATGGAACAGCAGGGATATGGAGATTATTTGCAGCAGTTTGAAAAATAGCTGTATCTATTTCTTTGTTTATTGCAGGAGCCACTTTTTTGCTGCTTCTTCGTTGGTGAATACCAGTCCGGGGAGACCGCGATTCTTTAAAACGGTCTCTATAAACTTCACTGTTTCAACTGCTTCTGGATTCAGCTCAACCCAGGCAATCTCATATTTGTGATTAATGCCAAGATCAATAAACAGATCGGCATGGGAAAATGCCTCCATGGTATCAAAGTGCTTCTCTGAGTTTGCAATTCCCAAAACTTTAAAGCAGTTGTGCGCCTCGCATTTCTCTTTAATTGCACACCAAAGTTTTGAAGCTGACTCGTAGCTTTTGTCCCCATTTGAAATAACCTTGATGTGGTCGTTCTCAAATGTGATAACAAACTCATTTTTCATTTATCTCTCTCATTTTGATGTTTGGACGATCAGCATGATCATATAATTATGGTCTAATTCTTATTGTTCTGCCATACAATATTAACCTTGTTAATTTGTAATAACATCTTATAACGCCGAGCTATTATCCGTTTCGATAGGGCGCAATAACCAACGGGCATTGCGCTGGATGGTCCAGTTGCTGCTGGATCGTGGTTGGACTTACAATGCCAGCATCATGCAGCAGCTTCCTATACTTTTTCAAGATGATAACTATATCGCCATTCACAAACCCCCAGGCTTGTTAGTCCACCGCACCCGTATCTCACAAGATAAGCGGTTTGTACTGCAGATGTTGCGCAATCAAATAGGGCAGTGGGTATATCCCATACATCGCCTGGACCGCCCTACATCTGGAGTCCTTGTGTTTGGACTGAACTCAGATGCTGCTCGGCTGCTGGCCCAAGAGTTTGAACAAAGAGAAGTTAGCAAACGTTACCTAGCGGTAGTGCGTGGCTACTCTGAGGAGAGCGGGGTAATAGACTACCCACTGCAAGAGGAAAAATGGACAGAACCGCAATCAGCAGTTACCGCATATCGCAAGCTAGCCCAGGTGGAACTTTCTCGCCCAGTTGGGCGTTATCGCACAGCTCGCTACTCTTTGTTAGAGATAGAACCCAAAACTGGACGCATGCATCAGATCCGTAAACACATGAAGCATATCTTTCACCCTATAGTGGGAGACACCACCCATGGTGATGGCAAACATAACCAGCTATTCCGAGAGCAGTTCGAGATTAGCCGTCTACTACTTATGGCAACAGAGTTGGAGTTTCAGCATCCATACACTCAACAGAAGCTAACCATAAAAGCTGCGCTAGAACCAGATATATGTTTGCTATTTGAAAAGTTGGGTTGGGCAGGTTGTTGAGGTCTGGTTAGACGGCAGTTTACCGGTGAAGTATAGCCTGGCTAGTTGGGCCGCAGTTTGCGCATGCCATGTTTATATCTCATTTATTTTATGCTTTAGTGAATTAGTCGCACGGGATTTTGTTAAGTGAAGCAGCTCCCATGATCAATAAACCAAAGTAGTTTGTTTTAGCAACTTTTCCCGCTAATCTATCCCCTGGCTTCACTAGAAGTACACCAAAGGCAATATCATCTGCAATCAAGTTGCCGTTAATGTGGTTAATTTCATCCGGAGAAAAGTAAAAATTATTCTGGAGTTCATTTTTATCACCAACATGTACTTCTATACTCTCAATTATTTTACCGCCATCGTATAACGTAGCAGAATATTTCCCCTGGTTTTCCGTGAGCTCTAACAGTACGCTTTCCTCTTCACCTGCCGTATAGCAGCCAATTAGCTGATTTATATGTGCAGTTTCTTTGGAAGATATGTTTCCTGCCATGGCGGTGCAGGAGATACTCAGGATGACAATTACCATTGCATAGTAAAATTTCATTGTTACCTCATATGTAGCTGAATGAAAAACTTGTTTCGGAATTGTAAGATAAAA
This sequence comes from Sedimenticolaceae bacterium, assembly GCA_050291725.1. GTDB lineage: Bacteria > Pseudomonadota > Gammaproteobacteria > Chromatiales > Chromatiaceae > JAAGZL01. The sequence goes on along the minus strand of JBNKKH010000017.1, from coordinate 84,597 downwards.
GCATCGGGCCGCACCACCCAAGTGATGCGGCCCGATGTTTAAGTAGAGATGAAAATTAATACGTCGGACTAATACCCATATGCAACCTGGTCTTATTGCCGCCGACCCGTCCAAAACTACCGTTTTCAACTCGGTAAGCCTCTTTGCGCGAGGTGTTGATCTGCCAATGGAATCCCCTCCAGTTATTCTGTTTAAAGTGGTACAGATAGGGCTTCAGCTTACGCACCTGCCAGTCGCCGCCATAGGATAGAACGTTACCCTGAGATACAATCTGTAGGCCAGATCTACCTACCTGGTGCTTAAGAGCCGCATCACGGAGGCGTAGGGAAAAGCGCGTGGGGTTATTGGCATTGCCAACCGCATCCACCCCAATATGGAGCTTCTGTTGGATACCTCCAAGCTGACCAAAGCGGCCGTCTTTGACTCTGTATACCTCGCCACGAGAGGTATTGACAGCCCAATAGAATCCCCTCCAGTTATTCTGTTTAAAGTGGTACAGATAGGGCTTCAGCTTACGTACTTGCCAGTCTCCGCCGTAGGAGAGCACGTTGCCCTGAGCAGCAATCTGCAAGACATTGTTTGATGGGTTGTGTACTAGATATGCATCTCGAAGTTTAAGCGAAAAACTCTTAGGTGCAGCCGCTGGTTGGTTGTTGCTCTGGTCTTGGCCTTGATGCCCTGGATCAGGGTTGCCCATGTTTTGTGACCCTGGCCTACAAGTGAAGTGTATGCAGCTTATAATCTGCCCTGCGGAATTGAAGGCTTTATGCATATCCCAGCTCTGGAGGACGCCGTTGAAGTGCCGGCAAGCGGCGTTGACCGCAGCAGTTCTTGCTGCATGACTAGTTGGTGCGGGACAGATCTCTTTCTTGGGTGGTGCAGCCTGAGCGCCGCAGGTAAAGCTGCCAAGAGCAAGGCCCAGGATCATTAGTTGGTTAAGCCGTTTCATTTTATTATCTCCTTAATGTATGCATGTTTAACTATATTATTACTAATATTTAGTGTCATTAAATCAAAATTACCTTGTAGGTAAGCTTGTGTCCGATTTCCTACGTTGCAAAGGATAAAGTTATTAAGCTTAACCCAGCATGAACCGAATCTTAATGAAATATGAACCAGGAATAGCGAAAATGTAGATGCGTCTGTCTACTCTTCTGCTTGAGTACTGTTTCTTTGTCGGGACTATATGCCAGCTTGTTGCATAAGCAGTGCAGCTGTGGCTGCATTGGCCGCTGCATGTTTGGTTGCAACTCGGTTTTGCTGAATAAAGTGAATTTTGTACTGGAGAGGCAGGGTTTTAACCCACTGTACGGTCATGCCTTTAGTTCTACATGGGCAAAAAATAATATCGCACTTCGCTGCAGCGAAGGCGTTAAGAGTGCGTTGTAATCGTGAGCCAGGAGTATCCCTGCTTTCAATGCCAACAGTATAGCCATTTACCCCAGTTAGTATTACTGAGATATCGTCCGTGCTGTTGTGAATCGATTTAATAGTAGTTGTTGGGTATTTATGTTTCAGCTTATTGTAGATTTGCAAAAATGTAGCTGATTTCCCGCATTTACCCGGCCCCTGTAGTGCAAACGCGTGCGGCATCCAATTCTCCTTGTCAATTCATCAATATAGCATAACTCAATAGGTTGCTTTGCATCTAGTTGCTAAGGGTTATCACTTGCTGGAAGTGGGGTATCTTCCGCTTCTCTATAGTATTTTTTTATCATCCACAACGAGATTGTGGAGAAGCGATAAATATCAATCGCAGGAGGCGCAGCTTGCCTGCTGTACCTTTAGTCGGGAATACTTAGGCCTGATCTATCTTTCTCACGGCAATATGCTGCGCTATTCCCGGTATGAGAACTGAGCGAATCTAACCAAGGTTCATTTATTTCCCAGCTTTTCGAGATACTAAATTACAGTAGAACTCTCTTTTGGGGATTATTGGGGTGTGCTCACTTTTATCTTTGCATGAGAAGGGACGGGAAGAGAACTGCGTGATATGCCGCAGTTTTTAGCTATTTGTGGCAAAACTTGATGGTTATCAATGCTGAGCTGTTTGCCTGCCACTTAAATTCCTTTATTCTTGCAGCGACTTAGCGAACAGGACCAGGCCTCTACTAAAAGATCTAATGCGTAAATCAGACTATCTTCTGCTGTTTTTTTCTATCTGTCTGTTTCTTTTTGTGGTGACGGTTGTTGATTCCACTCTGCGTCAGAAAACTGCTGTTGCTGTGCTGAAGCAGCGGGCGGATATGGTACAGGAGTATGATCTAACTGATCTCGCTCTGTTTACCGAGGCTCGTTATACCAGGCATGTAACTCAGGCTGACCTGCATAGCGCCTTTCAGGATCACCCGATGTCGTTTGAACATTTTCCCAGCGGCTCTCTCTATCTGCCGCCACAGGTATCTTCCCAATGATGGTTTTTTTACGCCGGCAGAAATATCTGATCGACTTTACCCTCTCTTCGCTACTGCGGCGTAAGGGTAAGAACTTCGGGTTGCTGCTGGTCTACACCTTGATCGTTTTTATGCTGGCTTCGGTAATGCTGTTTTCCCACTCCCTACGCAAAGAGGCGGGGATTGTGTTGCAGAACGCGCCGGAGATTATTCTGCAGCGCACTGTGGGTGGGCGCCATGCCCTGATACCGGAGGAGTATCTAGAACAGATTGGAAAGGTACGCGGCGTTGGTAGTAAGCGTGGCCGCCTCTGGGGCTACTCTTATGATCCGGTGATGAAGGCCAACTACACCATGATGGTGGATGAGAAAAAAAATCTCTCTACCACTGAGGTGATAATCGGTGCGGGTGTGGCTAGGGCTAGATATGCTGGCATTGGTGATTACATTAACTTTCGCTCTTATGACGGCAAAACCTTCTCCTTTCAGGTGAAAGATATTCTGGATATGGATTCTGAGTTGGTTAATTCAGATCTGGTGTTGATGTCGGAAGCGGCCTTTCGTAAAACCTTGGGAGTTCCTCAGGGGTTCTATACCGATCTGGTTCTATCTGTACGCAATCAGCGCGAGGTGCGCAAGATTGCCGAGAAGCTATCTCGTAAGTTGCCAGACACTAGGCCGATTCTGCGGGAAGAGATTCTGCGTACCTATGACTCTATCTTTTCTTGGCGTCAGGGTATTGTGTTTGTGCTGCTGGTAGGAGCTATTTTGGCTTTTGTAATCTTCGCTTGGGATAAGGCCTCTGGTCTCAGCGCAGAAGAGAAAAAGGAGATCGGTATTCTCAAGGCCATAGGCTGGGAGACCGGAGATGTGCTACGCATGAAGTTTTGGGAGGGGGTCATTATATCTCTCTCGGCCTTTTTTATTGGCTACCTTGGGGCCTATGCGCATGTGTTTTATGGCTCTGCCTCACTATTTGAGCCAGTGCTTAAGGGGTGGGCGGTGATTTACCCCAACTTTACCCCAATCCCTTTTGTTGATGGGCTGCAGGTGGCAACGCTGCTGTTCTTTACCGTCTTTCCCTACATTGTGGCAACCATTGTTCCAATTTGGCAGGTATCAATTACCGATCCTGATGCGGTGATGCGATGAAGTTGGAGCTAACCGACATCAAGAAGGTGTTCAACCAGGGCAAGCCCAATGAGTTTTGGGCCATTAATGGGGTCTCGCTACAGATTGATCCAGGCCAGGTAACCTGTTTCAAGGGGGCCAGCGGTTCGGGTAAGACTACGCTGCTCTCCATGATCGGCTGTCTGGCTCGACCAACATCTGGGCGCATTACCCTGAATGGTGAGCAGCTATCTGGATTGCCAGAACGCTTTCTTACCGATATTCGCCGCAAGCGGTTTGGTTTTGTATTTCAGCAGTTTAATCTGATTCAGGGGCTTACAGCGCTGGAAAATGTAATGCTTCCAGCTTACCCGCTGGGCCTGGATCGAAAACTACTGTTACAGAACAGCAAGCAGCTATTGGAACAGTTCGGATTAGAGAGTAAAGCAGAGAACCAGGTGCAGTGGCTCTCCGGAGGAGAGAAGCAGCGGGTGGCTATCTGCCGTGCTCTGATAAATGATCCAGATGTTCTAATTGCCGACGAGCCAACGGCCAATCTAGATACCAAGCTTTCCCATGAGTTTATGCAGCTGATTACTGGCCTGCGTGACTCTGGTAAGACCATTCTTATCGCCAGCCACGATGCGGTCGTATTCGATTCGGATGCAATTGATCGGGTGGTAGAGATGTGCGACGGGCGCCTGGTGGGGGAGTAGGCTGTGTTATTGAATCCCGCAATCATGGCGCTGATTCTGGTATCCGTGGTGGTAAGCTTAATGCTGTTGCTAGCTAGTGGCTTTGCTCTGCAACTGGTGCGGCATTGGGATATCAATAGTGGTAGTGAACGTCAGTTGGTGATGGAGCGACGCACTTATCTGATATCAACCCTGGTTGGCTGGGCCTTTGCTGCAGAGCTGGTCTCCCTGCTGCTGTTTATCTATAACGCTGAATCTATGTCCGGTCAGTTTGTGGGTGCCATGTGTGCTACTGGCGTGCTAAATGTGAATGAGTGGGGCTGGCCTACGCTGTTCACCAAGATTGCGGTGTTTTTCAGTGGTGCGGTCTGGCTGATTCTTAACTGGTTTGATAACAAGGGTTATGACTATCCCTTGGTAAGGTTTAAATATATTCTGCTACTGCTGATAGTGCCTCTGGTTTTTGCCGAGCTGTTTTTTCAGTTGCAGCACTTCCTGAATATGGATCCAGATGTGATTACATCCTGCTGTGGAGCGCTGTTTTCGGCTGATGCCGAGGGTGTGGCGGCTGAGGTGTCTGGCATTGAGCCACACAACTCTATGCTAGGTTTGTATGGAAGCGGTATTTTGGTAATTGCATCTGGTATTTGGTATGGCCTGAAAAAGCGTGGTGGCAGTGTATTTGCGGTATTTGCCGCAGTTGCTTTTGTTATGGCGCTGGTGGCAATTGTCTCTTTCATATCTCTGTATGTATACGAGCATCCGCACCACCACTGTCCATTCTGTATTCTAAAGTCAGGGCATAACTATATCGGTTATCTGCTCTATATCCCGCTATTTATTGGTGCAGCTCTGGCTTTGGGAGTAGGGGCGATTGCTCCCTGGAGATCTGTACCTAGTTTGTCAAAGGTGGTTGAGCTGGAGTCTGGTCATCTGGCCTGGTTGGCCACGATTCTATTTGGTTTGTTCTATTTGATCGCCAGTTGGGCGGTAGTTAATTCCCATCTAGTTATGCCTGAGGTTTGGCAGTGGTGATTTGTTGGATTCGTTTTGCGGTACGAATCTGACGCTTAGTTGTGAATCCGCATTTAACTAAAAACAGAAAGGAGTGAAATCATGAGTGAAGAGAAGAAGATTGATCGTCGCGATATGATGAAGATGTTGGCAGCTCTCGGCTTTGGTGGCGTGGCGACAGCAGCAAGTGCTGGTCCTGGCATTGGTGCCATGATTCCAGGTAAGGGTTGGGTTAAGGCTACTGGTGAGAAGAGTCCTCTGGATGGAACCCCTCTGCAGTTTATGCCAAAAACCGCGCCGGATGAGAACCCTCTAGAGAATGAGCTGGAGAAGTATCCAAAATGTCCATACTGCGGAATGGATCGTAAGAAGTGGCATCACAGCCGTCATCTGATTCAATATGATGATAATCTGGTGGATGGCACCTGTTCTATCCACTGTCTGGCAATCAGCTTGACGCTGAATCTTGATCGAGGTCCTAAGGCTATCTATGCTGCAGATTTCGGTTCCAAGGATGAGATCAAGCCTCTGACTGATGCAGAAAAGGCCAGCTATCTGATAGGTGGTAAAACCAAAGGTACCATGACCATGAAGAGTAAGATGGCTTTTTCCGCTAAGGATGTGGCTAGACGTACTCAGGAGAAGATAGGTGGTGAGATCGGTCTCTTTGATGATGCTCTGCGCGCAGCCTATGTGAGCATGGCTGATGATACCACTATGATCCGTAAGAAGCGTGCTATGAAACGCAAGAAGATGATGGAAAAAAAGATGAAAATGCAGGGTTAACATACCCTTACTCCACCCTCTCCCCATACGGGAGGGGGTGGAGGTTGGGCGTTGGTTGATTTGATCACTGTTGTAGAAGGTATGAAGTCATGAATCTAGTTAAAATCCTTAAGTCATTTCTATTTGTTGCAATCCTAATTGCATCCCAATCTGCGGTTTCCGGTGCTGTTGAAACCCCTAAGCCCGCTCTGACTGATACCTGTCCGGTTTGCGGTATGTTTGTCAGCAAATACCCAGCCTGGTTGGCCACAGTGGTCTACAAAGATGGTCATGCCCACCACTTTGATGGGGCTAAGGATATGTTCAAATATCTGTTGGATATGCCGAAGTGGGCTCCTGGGCACAAGGCGGAGGATATTCAGATAATCGGTGTTACCGAGTACTACAGCATGGATATGATTGATGCCAAACAGGCCTACTATGTTATTGGCTCAGAAGTGTATGGGCCCATGGGCCATGAGTTAATACCCCTGGCAAGTGAAGAGGATGCTAAGGAGTTTATGCAAGATCACAAGGGAGTGAAGATTATGCGTTTTGACCAAGTTAAGTACAAGCTGTTGATAAACCTGGATAACGGAGAGTTTAGCGAGAAATAGCTGCTCTCCGCTCAATTCATACCATTGTAAAAAACAATACCATTCTTGATGCTGTTTTCTACTACAATGTCATATTAGTTTCATACTTATATGGCAACAGATTTCGATTGATGAAATACCGCTCTCCATCCAAATGCCTTAGTTGAGCAGTTAGGTTTACAGGAGCGGTATTCCCTTACATGTAGTGAGTAAAATTAGCTAACTCTTTTTTTAATTAATGTTATTCCGCGCTAATAAATGTTGCGGGCTATCTATCAATATATGGTGTGTGTTATGACTGCTAAATCTGCAGCAAATCAAAAAATCATTTCTTGGGTTGAGCAGATGGTTGAACTGTGTCAGCCAGATGCGGTTCACTGGTGTGACGGTTCTACACAGGAATACGATGAACTGTTTCGATTAATGATTGCATCAGGCACAGCAACTAAGCTAAACGAGGATATCCGCCCCAACAGCTATCTAGTTCGTTCTGATCCCAGCGATGTAGCAAGGGTAGAGGACTGCACCTACATCTGTAGCGAGCTGGAGGAGGACGCAGGGCCAACCAATAATTGGATGGCGCCCGCCGAGATGCGAGCGCTGCTAACAGAAAAATATCGTGGCTGTATGCGTGGTCGCACCATGTACGTCATTCCATTCTCTATGGGGCCGGTGGGGTCTCCCATTGCTCACATTGGGGTTCAGATTACCGATTCTATATATGCCACTGCCAACATGCATATAATGACCAGGGTAGGGACCAAAGTTCTTGAAACTCTGGGAGATGGTGAATTTGTGCCCTGTATGCACAGTGTTGGCGCACCCCTGGAACAGGGGCAGGAAGATGTTCCCTGGCCCTGCAATGAAGAGAAATATATCACCCACTTTCCTGAGACCAGAGAGATTATGTCCTATGGCTCAGGTTATGGCGGCAACTCTCTTTTGGGCAAAAAGTGCTTTGCTCTACGTATAGCATCTACTATGGCCCGGGATCAGGGGTGGCTGGCAGAGCACATGCTCATCCTGAAGTTAACCAGTCCAGAAGGGGAGATTAAATATATAGCAGGCGCCTTCCCTAGTGCCTGTGGCAAGACCAATCTAGCTATGCTGGAGCCAACTATTCCTGGCTGGAAGGTTGAGTGTGTGGGGGATGACATTGCCTGGATGAAGTTTGGTGAAGATGGACAGCTCTATGCTATCAATCCTGAGGCCGGCTTTTTCGGCGTAGCACCAGGAACCAGTTATGACTCAAACCCCAATGCCATGCGTTCCCTGGATGAAAATTGTATTTTCACCAATGTGGCTCTCACTCCAGATGGCGATGTCTGGTGGGAGGGGATGACAGAGGATAAGCCTGACGGACTGATAGATTGGAAGGGCCAGCTATGTACGGCTGAAACGGATACCCCAGCAGCGCATCCCAATTCCAGATTTACCACTCCTGCAAATCAGTGCCCAGTTATTGCGCCAGAGTTTGAAGATCCAAAGGGTGTTCCCATAAGCGCTATCCTGTTTGGTGGGCGTCGTGACAGAACCGTCCCGTTGGTGAACGAGGCATTGAACTGGGAACATGGTACTTTTCTGGGCTCAATAATGGCCAGCACCAAGACGGCTGCAGCTGCAGGTAGCGTTGGAGACCTGCGCTATGATCCTATGGCCATGTTGCCGTTCTGTGGCTACAACATGGCTGATTATTGGGGGCACTGGCTGGATATAGGTAAAAAGGCGGGGGCTCAGCTACCCAAGATCTTTTTCGTCAACTGGTTCCGCAGAGATGAGGAAGGCAATTTTATCTGGCCAGGCTTCGGCGAGAACAGTAGGGTGCTCAAGTGGATTTTTGAGCGTTGTGCTGGCACAGTCTCCGCAGTTGATACTCCCATAGGCAGAATGCCTGGAGAGGGCACTATGGATATTAGCGGACTGGATATTTCCCCAGAAGTAATGGAAAAGCTGACTGAGGTGGATAGAGAGGCTTGGCTGCTAGAATTAGGTAAAATCAGGGAACACTACGCTAGGTTTGGAGAGAAGATTCCCCAGGCCTTGCAGAATGAGGTTGCAGCGCTAGAAGAGCGTCTGAATAGCGCCTAAAAAGAGATTTTGTTCACAAACCCCCTTTAATCTCTATAGGTTCAAGGGGTTATTGCCTCTTTTTTGTGGACAAACAGAAGGATATAGCCAACAATCCCTCTCCCCACGACTAATAATTAGTAATAATTAAATTTTAGGAGTGATTAATGTCTGATTGTCACTGTAATTCAGGTCTTGATTTCGCTAGCTGCTGTGGTCCGATTCTGTCGGGTGAGAAGCGGGCGGAAACAGCAGAAGCCCTGATGCGTTCACGCTACTGCGCTTTTGTTTGTGACAAAATAGACTACCTTACTGAATCCCTGCACCCGAGTCATCGTCATGACCATGATGTGGCGGCAACCCGCCGCTGGGCCAGCAATGCGGATTGGTTAGGTCTGGAGATTCGCTCTGTTGAAGATGGCGGAGTCGACGACACTGAAGGATTGGTTGAGTTTGTCGCTAGCTATCGGGAAAATGGAGTGGTGCGTAATCATCATGAGATCAGTCGATTCAAGAAAGATGATGGTAATTGGTACTATGTGGATGGAGATGCACCTAAGGTTGAGACCTATGTGAAAGATCAGCCCAAGATTGGGCGCAATGACCCATGTCACTGTGGCAGTGGTAAAAAGTATAAAAAGTGCTGCGCAAGTTAGAATATAAAATTAAAAACACTGGAATATTAGTTGCTTATGCTTGCAATTTAATGTAAATAGTCTAGGTTATTAAGAGAAAGCCCAAGAGGTCTTAATAAGAGAAATGCTAATTTTATGTAAACAGATAGTAGTTAGGCCATTTATTTTTAGCCTAGCGCTTTTAGTGTCAGCGCCTGTTCTGGCTGATTACTATAAGTATCTTAGTCCTCGTGGGGATATTGTTTTTACCGATAAGCCGATGGAGTCTCCTTACGTTCTCGTGTGGCAAAAAGACAGTCAGTTTGTAACTATGGTAAAAAACAAATTGATTGAAGATGGTTCGGTAACCTCTGATAAACAAGACAATTTTAAGATTACTGAGACCAAGGTTACTTTTGCCAAAACTAAGACTAAGAGTAAGACTAAGCATAAACATAAGTCTAGGGTTGATTTCAAATCCATGCCTGACAATCGCTCTCGTTATACCAAAATGATTAATGAGGCAGCACGTAAGGCACGTCTATATCCATCTCTTCTACATGCGGTAATAAAAGCAGAGTCAGCTTACGATCCGAATGCCATATCCCGTGCTGGAGCGGTAGGCTTGATGCAGCTTATGCCTCAGACCGCTAAACGTTTTGGAGTGACAGATAGACGTGATCCCCGGGATAATCTGCAAGGTGGTGCTCGCTATCTACGCCAACTGCTAACCCTGTATAATAATAATGTAAAGCTGGCCTTGGCCGCATATAACGCAGGCGAGAAGGCAGTGGCCAAATATGGAAATAAGATCCCTCCCTATCCTGAAACTCAGAACTATGTAAAAAAGGTCTTGGCCTTTTATATCCAGAACCGCAGGAAACTGGCCCAGGTTGATTAAACTTCTGTTGGTGGGTGCGGTCTCCAGAGTAATTACGTAAAATCTACTCTATGGATAAACTAGTTACTTCCAGATTAGCTTGGTTGCTATTGGCTGTAAGCGCATTAGGCTTGGAGCTGTCAGCGCTATATTTTCAATATGCCATGCTGTTAGATCCCTGTGTTTTCTGTGTCTATGAACGCAACGCTGTGGCACTTATTTTCCTTGCCGGGATTATCGGCTTGGTTAACCCAAATAATTTTATACTGCGAATTACTGGCTATCTATTGTGGGCTAGTGGAACCATTTGGGGCCTATATCTCACTATAAAACACTCCGCTATTCAGATGAGACTGATTGAAGGTTCATCCAGTTGTGACTTTGTCGCTAACTATCCAGCCTGGATACCGTTAGACAAATGGATTCCCTGGCTATTTAACCCCACCGGTTTTTGTGAAGATATTCAGTGGCAGTTCTTGGGTTTAAGCATGCCCCAGAGTATGGTGGTGATAAACATCTTTTACCTTATTGCGTTTGTAGTAGTTATCAAGCTGGAATATAGCAAAAGGAATTACCAATGACTGATTCAGGAGCGGTGCAAGGTAGTTGTCTCTGTGGAGCGGTATCTTATGAGATTAGTGGTAATCTCGGGATATTTCAGTACTGTCACTGCTCCAGATGCAGAAAGTTTACCGGAAGTGCGCATGGGGCCAATATTATAGTTTCGCCTGATCAGTTTAAATGGTTAAGTGGCGAAGAGTTTGTCGGTAGATATGAGTTGCAAGAAGCTAAGCATTTCGCTACATGTTTTTGTAAAAAGTGTGGCTCCTCACTTCCCTGGATTACTCAAACCCAAAAGGCGATAGTCATACCCGCTGGAACTCTAGATGGTGACCCTGGAATACGGCCAGCTCAAAATGTCTTCTGGGGCTCCAAGGCCTGTTGGTATGAAGATTCAAGTAGCCTGATAAAATTCGACGAGCTGCCAGATAGGAAATAGTAGGCTTTAAGTTATGGTGCTGGTTCAAGCCGGACCATCTTTGCGTTTGTTCAGATATAAAGATAGCCTGCTCGGTTAAACAGCAGACGTGATCCAAAATGGCAGACTGCGTAGGGTTTCCGTTCTAGGCGAAAGATAACCTTAAGATTAGTTAGCTTATGATCAACCTGGCGGGATCTTGCCGCTTTAGTTCCCATGTTTCTTCAACCTGGAGACGCATAGGAAAGGTAGATCCAACCGTTTTGTTCATACTTCAGTTTTTACGAATTATATAGATGAACTGGTTATCCTCCTCTTTGAACTCTAGAAGTTTATGACCTCCCTGTTTGCATAGTATTTCCACTTCTCGTTCTGTACCTGGTTCGGTTCCGACAACTCTAACTATCTCACCGCTATCCATACGTGTCAGTGTCTGTTTAATGCGCAGGATTGGTAAAGGACAGTTCAGCCCCTTTAGATCTAGTTCATGTGAAATATCGGTCATTTAAAGCATCTCCTCAGGGTTTTTATATATATGATAGTAGCATCCAGGCAGTAAGTGGAATTTATACTTTTCTGGGGCAATACAGGCCATGTATGTAGTGCTTGATTGGTGTTATTCTTCACTTTTTAGCACGTTTAAGTATAGATCTAGTATTTCTAGCTTCAATATAGTTGCATGGGGAAATAATAATGAACGACCTGTTACAGAAAACCTTCTTCGATAACACACTTGAGATCTGGGCAATAGCGCTCGGCATTATTATATCGTCAATTATATTGGGTAAAGTTGGTTACTGGTTTTTTAGCAATATTATGCGTAGTCTGACCAAGCGGAGCGAGACCAAAATCGACGATATCATTGTCGATATGATTGAAGAGCCTGTGGTTCTGTCTGTTGTTGCCGCAGGTATCTGGTTTGGGCTCAAGCAGCTGACTTTGCCGGAGATGGTAACCAACGCCATCAATATATCTTTTCAGTTTCTCTTGGTCTTGCTGGTAGCCTGGTTTGTTGCTCGCCTGTTTGATGCGATTTGTAAAGAGTATCTAGTTGCAATGGTAGAGGAGACGGAGAGCGATCTGGATGATCAACTCCTGCCCATAATCAGGAAGACGGTAAAGACAATAATTTGGTCCCTGGCCATAATAGTGGCCTTGAACAATGCCGGTTACAACGTTGGGGCACTCATCGCCGGTCTTGGTATTGGCGGTTTGGCTTTAGCCATGGCGGCAAAAGATACCATCTCGAATATCTTTGGTGGGATAACAGTTTTTACCGATCAGCCATTCAAGATAAAAGATCGTATCAAGATCGACGGATTCGACGGTACTGTGAGAGAGGTTGGGGTGCGTAGCACCAGACTGCAGACCCTGGAAGGGCGTATAGTAACCATTCCCAATTCAAAGTTTGCCGGTTCCTCAGTAGAGAATATAAGTCGCGAACCGTCACGCAAGATTGTTCTCAATCTTGGTCTTACCTATGACACAACCCCAGAGAAGATGCAGCAGGCCATGGATCTGCTAAAACAGATCGGAGATAACAGCCAAAATACTGAGGAAAAGCTGATAATATCGTTCAACGGTTTTGGTGATTTCGCTATGAATATTATGTTTATTTATTACATTCTACCTGAGGCAGATATAGCCAATACCCAGACCGAGATAAATATGCAGATTCTGCGCCTATTTAACGAGAATGGGCTTGAGTTCGCATTCCCAACCCAAACCATCTATACCATTGGAGCTAGCGCGTAATGAGTAACCAAATACTAATTGGGGGCAACGGCCAGTCCCAGGTTTCGCTTTTAGCAAAGACTGCAAACAGACACGGCATGATCGCTGGGGCAACAGGCACGGGTAAGACAGTTACTCTACAGGTTTTGGCTGAAAACTTTTCGGCTATGGGTGTTCCTGTTTTCTTGGCAGACGTAAAGGGTGATCTCTCTGGTTTGGCTCAAACCATAGGTATGAACGATAAGATTACATCACGCCTGGAAACCATTGGTATTAATGATTTTACCCCGCAAGCCAACCCAACACTGTTCTGGGATTTGTTTGGTAAGCAGGGTCATCCTATTCGTACCACTATCTCAGATATGGGTCCGCTACTGCTTTCCAGTCTTATGGAGCTGAACGATACCCAAACCGGTGTGCTTTATGCTGCATTCAGCATCGCTGATGACAGCGGTATGCTGCTGCTCGATTTGAAAGACCTACGCAGCATGCTTGCTTGGATGGGGGATAACACTAAAGAAATTTCATCTGAATATGGCAATATCAGCAGAGCTAGTATAGGAGCAATACAGCGCCGTCTGTTGGTGTTGGAAGAGCAGGGTGCAGAGAACCTGTTGGGAGAGCCGGCTCTCAATCTAAATGACCTGATGATTACCGATTTCTCTGGACGGGGAGTTGTGAGCATCATGGATGTTACTGAGCTTATGTCTAAGTCTCCCAGAGTCTATGCTACGTTCCTGTTGTGGTTGTTGGCAGAACTATTTGAGAATCTTCCTGAGGTGGGTGATCCAGAAAAGCCTAAGCTGGTTCTGTTCTTCGATGAAGCACATCTATTGTTTGATCGTGCGCCACGCCCCCTGCTGGACAAAATTGAACAGGTGGTGCGCCTGATTAGATCTAAAGGGGTAAGTGTTTTCTTTATCAGCCAAAGTCCGCTGGATATACCAAGTGATATTCTGGGACAGTTGGGTGCGCGCATTCAACACGCACTGCGTGCATTTACCCCAAAAGATAAAAAAACTGTGCGAGCTGTGGCGCAGAATTTCCGTGAAAACCCAGAGCTGGATACAGAGAAGGTTATCACCGAGCTGGGAACCGGCGAGGCACTGGTATCAGTTCTCGATGAAGATGGTAGTCCAACTCAAGTAGAACGAATCCTGATAAGGCCTCCCCAATCCCGTATTGGTCCTCTTACCGATGCTGAACGTAAAGAGGTTCTTGGACGTTCTCCTCTGAAAGGAAGATATGACACAGCAGTAGATCGTGAATCGGCCTTTGAAATGTTAAAGAAACGTGCCGAAGAGGATGAGCGTGTAGAACGGGCAGAAGCGGCACGCCAAGAGCAGGAGAAGGCAGCTAAGAAAGAGAAATCTAAAGGTAATATATGGACCGGCACTTCAAGGCGCCAAGGCGTGGGCGAAGCTATCATTAAAAGCGTAGCTCGTTCTGTTGGTAGCTCTCTCGGCAAGAAAATTGTTCGGGGTATATTAGGCTCGCTGTTGGGTGGCAGCAGATAGGGGTTTATTCTTAATCCGCTCTCCCTTTAGGGGGAGATGGCTAGGGTGAGGGGCGTCATTGTTTGAAGCAGTATCCGTGAGTAGGACTGCTCAGTTGGTTAATGGCTACGAAATTAACTACCAAACCTATATGCTCAAGCAACAGCTTAGTCCTTAAAAAATTTCCCCAGCATTTTGGCTATCCATCCCTGGTTAAGTTTGTTCTGGATTGCTTCTACGTAGAGTTGATCTTCTTTTTGGATGTGGGAGACCAGCCAAACCTTTAAATCTCGCAAAAGATTGCGTGATACATCATGCCCCTGGTTCCATTCAGATTTGTAGCGCTCTATACGGGATGTGAATGAGTTGTGTACCGCACGATGGCCTTCGGTGTGCTCATAACCGTGTTCTGCCATCAGGCTCTCTTCAAAAGAGAAGTGAGAGAGGCAATAGTTGAATAGATTGTCGAATACCTTGTCTATCTCAATTTTATCATCGGTGGAAATAGCCTGATCCAGCTGGTTAATGTAATCCACTATTTTCCGGTGTTGGATATCAATAACCTCAATACCGGTGTTATATGCATCATCCCAAACAAAAAACATAATTCTCTGCTACTCCTAGTTTAGAGTTGCGATGGTAAAAGTTAATTGAGCTTATGCAAGTATAGCTTATGGCTCTATAGTAGATAGGTAAGTTAATTCATTATCTTCTATAGGGAGCTGAGCTCGTACTGCCACTGCATGCTGTAGGTGTTCGTGCGGAATAGTTATCCAGAACTCCGGTCCATCAGCACCTGCTGGCTCTATCCTTTCAATGCGATTTGGAACCCCTTCCATCTGCAATTTTGTTGATATTAAACCGGCTACGCCCTTAGCAGTGTAGCCCCGAAAGTACTCCCAATTCTCTTCATTATTCATTTTGTGCACTTATAAGTTATGTTATTAAAAACAGTACTATTACATGCCCCAAAAAATTCAATAAAATCGTTTTTATATATTATGTGTTGCGCTACTTATGGCGTTGGTTTTTATTTAACAGCTAAACCTAGCACCATTTCGATGAAATTATAGAATATTCGTACCAATATCAAGCATTATATAGTAGTGAGCATTGGTAGTGGCATATGTGGGAGAACAAATCCTAATAATCTGTACTAGTATTTGGATATGACTTGCGCGATCAGCTGGAAAAGTTAGTTGTGCAGGGTTACTTATTGATATAAGTCATCAGCATATGGCGTCCGGAAATGATCTACCCCAAAGTACTTGCTTTTGTATTGGCAGGCGGGGAAGGCACCCGTCTCTACCCACTAACCGATTTGCGTTGCAAACCGGCAATCCCATTTGGTGGGCGTTATCGCTTGGTGGATTTCGTACTAAGCAATCTAGTTAATTCTCAAATTTTCTCGATATACCTGTTAGTGCAATATAAGTCTCAGGCCTTGATTGAGCATCTGCACAAGGCGTGGGAGATGTCCCCCATGATGGTTGAACAGTTTATCACTGAAGTGCCGCCCCAGCTGTGTGATGGTAGCGATGAGTGGTTTCGGGGAACAGCAGATGCGGTTTATCAGAACCGTTCACTAATTGATCAACATCAGGCCGATGTGGTTTTGGTTTTTGGCTCCGATCATATTTATCGCATGGATATCCGCCAAATGCTTAATTATCATTTTAATCAGCAGGCTGATGTAACAGTAGCTGTAAAGCCCGCTCCGATTGAGCAGTCTGCTAGGTACGGTAATGTTGAGATAGATGAGACATTTCGTGTAACTGGGTTCCACGAAAAACCGGAACAACCAATTTCGATACCAGATTGCCCAGATAAAGTTTTGGCCTCTATGGGTAATTATATATTTAGGGCCGATATACTGCAGCAGGCTTTGGAGGAGGTGCATAGCGGAGGTGGAACAGATTTTGGTCGTGATGTTTTGCCCTGGCTGGTGGATAGGCAGCGAGTAATGGCCTACGACCTTTCTGATAATGACGTGCCCGGGATCAAGCCTTACGAAGAGCAAGGCTACTGGTGTGATGTGGGTACAATTAATTCTTACCGACGTGCGCACGATGATATTCTGGGAATGAAACCAAAATTTGATCTGTTCAATCCAAGATGGCCGATTCGCACCTATCGTTATGATGGGCCGGCTACCAAAATAGGAATGCTTGATATGCAAAACAGCCTATTGGGTGCTGGTTGTTTAATTGATAATGTTAAGATCAGTCGTAGTGTTATTGGGCTTGAGGTTATGCTGGACGAGGGGGTTGAGATAGAAAACTGTATTATTCTCGACTATGTAAAGATTGAGCGAGGCTGTAAGCTGCGCAATACCATAATTGATCGCTTTAATGTTATTAAGGAAGGAACTAAGATCGGTTATGATAAGAAGAGTGATAAAGAACACTACTACATTGATGAAGCATCTGGAATTGTGGTTGTTCCTTGTGGCGACCGGATGGTGTCTAGAGTCTACTAAGTAGTTTATGCGTCTTATAAATAAGAAATATGATATCTAGCACCACTATTCATGTTGAAAATATCCAATAACGTTTCCATACCTATCGATGAGATAGAGATAAGTGCAATACGAGCCCAGGGTGCAGGCGGGCAAAATGTAAACAAGGTTTCATCTGCGGTGCATTTGCGTTTTGATGTGCAGGCATCATCGTTGCCAGACTTTTATAAACAGCGGCTTCTATCTTTGAGTGATCAAAGGTTAAATAAAGATGGGATTATCATCATCAAGGCCCAACGCTTTAGAACTCAGGATAAGAATAAGGAAGATGGATTAAACAGACTAGTGGCTCTTATCAAAAGCGCTGCATTGGTGAAAAAGAAGCGGAGAGCGACCAAGCCTACCAAGGCATCGCAAAAGAGGCGCCTGGATAGCAAAAGCAAACGTGGCCAAACCAAGTCTCTGCGCGGTAGGGTACGAGACCTGTAATTATCTATTTCACTAGCATCATATCAATGAAGCCAGTAACGATGTCTGCTCCAGTCGATTGGCCAGGATGGTAAGAAGAACCTTATGAAAAGAGGTCTGTAGTTGATTGGATGCGGACTGAATGGCGTCAGCTTTGACCTTGATTATAATGGATTCTGAGTTGCTGATGACGCTTGCACTCCTGGGTTTCTTCTTGCCATGGATATAGGCCATCTCCCCAAAACATTGGCCGGTTTCCACTAGTCCAAGAAAAGAGCCGTTCTTCATGATTCTAGCCTCTCCGGAGGCAAGTATAAAAAGCGAGTCACCGATCTTTCCCTCTCTAAGCAGTGCACTTTCAGCCTTGAATTTGCGCCAGTTGCTTATACGTACAACCTCCCATAACTCTACCTCACTGAAATTCTTGAAGAACTCCAGATCTTTCATCATGTTGAACTGCTCAGTGTCGGAAACGTTTTCTGATGGGAGTTCAAGTTGACTATGGGCCGAAGTCAGATCTTGCGCCATATCACTCCATGTCGCGTATCTATTGGCTGGCTTCTTTTCCATGCAGCGTTCTACAATCTTTGCCAGAAATTCTGGAACATCGGGGCGTATTACGCTCAGTGGGGCTGGGTCTTCTTCCTCGATTTTGCGGATAAGCTCAGGCTGGCTTTTGGCGGTAAATGGCAAACGTCCGGAAAACAGCTGGTACATCAATACACCAAGTGAGTAGATATCAGCTTGATGTGTTATATCCTCGCCATGTATCTGTTCCGGTGACATGTATGCAGGCGATCCAACTGCATCCATTATCTGAGTGTGTTCAGAGTTTTCCATCAGAGCAGTACCGAAGTCGCTCAGTTTTACATCCCCTGTCTTGTCGATGAGAATGTTTGCTGGCTTGATATCTCGATGAATTACGCCGTGTCTATAGCCATAATCCAGGGCGCTACAACATTTGAAAATAATGCCAACAATATCATCGAAAGGCAGAAGTGATTTAGGTGAGCAGTATTTCTTTAGGGTATCTCCTGGAACATACTCCATTACAATGTAGTGCAGGTTGTCTTCGTTACCAGCATCAATAACTGAAACAATATGCGGATGTCTTAGCTTGCCGGCCAGGCTTGCCTCGTTCATAAACATCTTTTGGAATTTTTCCCCATTTACCGGATCACTGAATACAGCTTGATGGGCAATTTTGATTGCAACTTTATTATCAGTAAATGGATCTACTCCCAGGTAAACAGAGCTGGTTGCGCCTTTTCCGACTAGTCTTTTTATATCGAATTTACCTATGGTCTTACGCATCTCTATTTCCTGTATGTTTAATTGCCAGTTACCTGGTTGGTTAGTTGGCCTATTTTTTCTATCTCTATAGTTACTACATCTCCATTTTGCATAAATAGCGGTGGCTTGCGTGCAACTCCAACCCCTGGAGGAGTTCCGGTGAGAATTACCGTTCCTGGTGTTAGGGTGCGGTCGCGGCTTATCTCACTAATCAGTTGGGCTATGGGGAATATCATGTCACTGCTGTTGCTATTTTGCATTACATCGCCATTAAGTATAGATCTGATATTTAATTGTTGGGGGTCTGGTATCTCATCGGCTGTGACCAGAACTGGACCCAGGGGGCAGAAGGTGTCAAACCCCTTTCCACGAACCCATTGCCCGCCGCCACCATGTTTTTGCCAGCGCCTAGCAGATACATCGTTAGAGCAGGTGTACCCGAGTACATAATCCAGTGCGGACTCAACCGGAACATCCAGGGCCGCTTTCCCAATGACTACTGCTAGTTCAGCCTCAAAGTCTACTTCTGGCCCCCATGTGGAGCATTTAGGGATTTTGATATTGTCTCCTGGGCCAATTACTGAGCTAGGAGGTTTCATAAAAAGGATGGGGTTTTCTGAGATATCTTTGTCTTTTCCGGTCTCTTTGGCATGTTCATGGTAATTTAGGCCAATTCCCAGGATGTTGCTGGGTTCCAGTGGGGCCAGGACCTTTGCAACTGAGGTTAAATCACCTGTCGGCTGTAAACCTTGATAGAGATCGCCTATTAGTAACTCGGCACTGCTGTCATCTTGGAGTATGCCATAGTGTAACGTGTTGTTTTTATCAATAAATCTGCTTATTCTCATCGTTCGCCCATATGAGTAATCAACGTCTATAACTTTAGCAGAGTGCCCCATCGAAAAATGTGATGCGCTCTAGGAACTGGTGAATATATCATAGGGACTATATATAAAAGTGAGATATGACTATGCAGCTTAATGATGGTGAACTATTACGAGAAGCCTGTTTTGTAAATGGGGATTGGGTTGATGCGGATGATCGCTCAACGAGAAATATTACAAATCCGGCAAATGGCGAAGTGTTGGCCTCAGTTCCTAATATGGGTGCAGCTGAAACCAGAAGAGCCATAGAGACAGCGGAGACCGCATTTCTCTCCTGGCGGGAGAAGACTGCTGCAGAAAGGGCAGGGGTGTTACGGCGTTGGTATGAGTTGATGCTGGAGCATAAACATGATCTGGCCACCATCATGACCCTGGAACAGGGCAAGCCCTTGGCTGAGTCATTGGGAGAGGTTGCCTATGGCGCATCGTTTATCGAGTGGTTTGCTGAAGAGGCAAAAAGAGTATATGGGGATACTATTCCATCTCACCATGCGGATAAACGCATATTGGTTATTAAACAACCAGTCGGTGTGTGCGCCGCTATAACACCTTGGAATTTCCCCAACGCCATGATTACCAGAAAGGCAGGGGCTGCTCTGGCCGCCGGTTGTACCATGGTTATCAAACCAGCAGGGAATACCCCGCTGTCAGCGTTGGCTCTAGGCGAGCTGGCAAACCGAGCCGGTATGCCGCATGGGGTTTTGAACATAGTAACAGGGCCTGCAAGTGTTATTGGCGATGAGCTTACGTCCAATCCCATTGTGCGCAAACTCTCGTTTACCGGCTCCACTGAGGTGGGGAGGCTTCTCCTAGCTAAGTGTTCTGATACGGTAAAAAAGGTCTCTATGGAGCTGGGGGGTAATGCACCTTTCATAGTTTTTGACGATGCCGATTTGGATGCGGCGGTTGAGGGGGCAATCCAATCAAAATATCGCAATGCTGGTCAGACCTGTGTCTGTGCCAACCGATTTCTGGTGCAAGATGGTGTCTATGATGCATTTGCTGAAAAGCTGAGTGCAGCCGTAGGGGAGATGAAAGTTGGCGATGGTATGGATGAGGGGGTTACCCAGGGTCCATTAATCGACGAGGCGGCAGTTCAGAAAGTAGAAGAGCATATCTCAGATGCAGTTTCTAAGGGAGCCCGCGTGATGGTCGGGGGTGAGAGGCATGAACTGGGAGGAAGCTTCTTTCAACCAACTTTGATGGTGGATGTCTCTTCACAAATGATGCTCGCCCATGAGGAGACTTTCGGCCCGGTTGCTCCTCTGTTTCGCTTTGAAACTGAAGAGCAGGCCATCGATATGGCCAATGATACCGAATTTGGCTTGGCGGCCTACTTTTTTAGTCAGAATCTTGGCCGGGTATGGCGGGTTTCAGAACATTTAGAGTATGGCATGGTTGGGATAAATTCAGGGATTATATCTACCGCAATTGCCCCTTTTGGTGGAGTTAAACAGTCGGGTATGGGTAGAGAGGGCTCCAAATACGGGCTAGATGAGTATGTGGAGATTAAATATCTATGCATGGGTATATGATGCGTTAAACATTCAATAGAGAACGCCAAGCAAGACGCACTTGTTTTTTTCTTCCTAGATATGATGTTCGGGAATGGATACTCCTTCCTATATTTGCGGTACACCGTACATTCTGTACATAAAAACGGTGTGCTCAGGTTATGTGAGCACACCGTTGCTGCAAGAGCGATAAACGCTTGCCGCTGCTTAGAACGGCTTAGGTGGTGGAGTCTTATCCGTGGAAGGCGGCAGAATTGGCAATAAGAATGAAGGTTGATCGCCTGTCAAGCTCTTTAGAAATGCCACAATCTGGGCGTTTTCCATGTCGCTGAATTCTTTGCCTAGCTGAATCCGCCCCATGGTATTCACCGCATCTTTCAGAGTTGTGGCAGCACCGTCGTGGAAGTAGGGATAGGTCATCTCTACGTTACGCAGGGTTGGCACCTTAAAGTTGAAGCGGTCCGCATCCTTACCGGTGACTGCAGCTCGACCCTCGGCTGGATTATCGGTCTTGTAGGGTTCCACCACGCCCATCTTCTGGAAGGAGTTACCGCCAACTGCTGGACCGTTGTGGCAGGCGGTACAGCCACTATTTTTGAACAGGTTATAACCAGCTACCTCGTCCGCAGATAGTGCCTTTTTATCGCCCTTCAGCCATTTATCGAAACGTGAATTAGGGGTAACCAGGGTCTTTTCGAACTCGGCAATAGCAGTAGTTACCTTGTCGATATCGATTTTTTCTTTACCAAATACCTCTTTGAATTCATCTACATATGCTGGTATTGATGACAGGACTTG
Source organism: Sedimenticolaceae bacterium (assembly GCA_050291725.1). Taxonomy (GTDB): domain Bacteria; phylum Pseudomonadota; class Gammaproteobacteria; order Chromatiales; family Chromatiaceae; genus JAAGZL01. The sequence continues at coordinate 62,840 of JBNKKH010000017.1, read as the reverse complement.
TACAGCTAGTTCATGGGTGAATCCCATCTCGCCTGGATTGGCTATAGGACCGCCAGCCTGTTCTTTCAGGTCCTTGGCCCGACCATCCCAGAATTGAGCTAAGAAGAGACTGGAGTTGAGTACTGTAGGCGCGTTTATGGGGCCTTGATTCCAGCGGTCTCCAATAGAAGTAGGGATATTGTCAGTACCGCCCATACTTAGGTTGTGGCAGGAGTTACAGGAAATAAATCCAGACTTAGAAAGACGCGGATCAAAATAGAGTTTCTTACCCAGCTCCGCCATAGTGGCATTGATTCCTGCTGCCGGTTCGATGGGTTGGATAGGTTCATTTGCTGATACGTTAGTCACGCCCAGCCCTAGAGCGGCTACGATCGCTAGGGACATTACATTGTATTTCATGAAGGATTTCCTCCTCTTGTTGTATAAGTGGAAGGTGTAGCGTGTAAACATCTTCCGGGTGATTTTTCTCTCTAAAAACACTGGTTACACGGAGGTTAAAACTAGACTAAGTCTAATGATAACGCATTGATGTTGGTCAATAATAGAAGAGAAATATTGACTTATAATGTATCTAATTGATTGTTTTAATTATATTATTGATATAAATCAGATTGGTTAGATGCTGTTCGTCTACTCAGTCAAAAGCCTTAGATATAATGATAAATAAAAAATGTTGCAAAGAGCTAATGGGTTAAAGTTATTTAAGAAATTCAATAATCAGACGCTAGATATAGCTATACTTTGGGGCTCTAGCTGTTTTGCCTACTGCTACCGTTTTTGTTTGGGTAGGTGAGGCAGATAAAGTGCCATAGTTAAATTACTCTGAAAATATGAAAAGGCTCGCATAAAAAAAATAGCGTGATATGTTTTTACCAGTTATATGAATATAACTGGTTATTTGTTAAATAATTTTATCTTTTGCCGCTGTAACACTTATATTTAATATCAAGTATTAACTAGAGAAGTTATATGAAGCCACCCTCCAGGCTAATGTTGTTCAACTGTCTGCTAGCTTTTTTGCTGCTATTTGCTGCTAATTTGCCGGCAGAGAGTAAGAGTGGAGGAGAGATCCGTGTAGGGGTGTTGGCAAAGCGGGGCGATGAACGAACTATTCAACGCTGGCAACCCACGGCTGATTATCTTAGCCAGGAAATCCCTAAATACAATTTTGTTATTGTGCCACTCAGTTTCATCGAGCTTGATAAGGTGGTGGCAGATGGCGGGGTAGATTTTATCCTGGCCAATTCTGCAATTTACGTAGGGCTAGAAAAGCGTTATGGAGCAGGTCGGATAGCCACTATGCGTAATCGCAATGGCCATCGTGGTTACACTGTCTTTGGTGGCGTTATTTTTACCAGATCAGATCGGAAAGATATAAAGACAATTGCTGACATATCAGGGAAAAAATTTGCAGCGGTCAAGAGTAACTCATTCGGCGGCTACCATATGGCTTGGCGCGAAATGGCTCTTGCAGGTATTAATCCAAGCGAGGATACATATCTGCAATTTAGCGGTACTCATGACGCTGTAGTTGATGCGGTGTTAAAGGGTGAGGTGGATGTAGGTACGGTGCGTTCTGATACCCTGGAACACATGAGTGCTGAGGGTAGGGTTGATCTAACAAATATCAAAATCATAAATCAGAAACATAACAATAATTTTGACTATATACACAGTACACGCCTATATCCGGAATGGCCATTTGCTCGGGTAGCTCATACTAGTGAACAACTCAGCAATCTAGTAGCGTCTGCTCTGCTACGTTTGCCTCCAGATGGTAAAGCAGCATTAGCTGGGCAAACCGCAGGTTGGACAGTGCCTGAGAATTATCAGCCGGTACATGAACTGCTAAGAGAATTGCATATTGATCCTTATGGGGATATGGGCCGTATAACTTTTGCTGATGTAGTACGAAATTATACCCCCTTGTTGATAATGATTGTTTTAGCATTGCTGTTCCTGCTTGCTGCAAACGCTTATGTCACTAGTCTCAATAGACGTTTGCGCCATACAGAAGGGGAACTGCGTATTGCCAGGGACGATTTGCTGGTAAAGGTGCAAGAGCGCACCTCAGAACTTGAGGAGAGCCACAAGCGTTTGGAGAGGATCAGTCAGGACTGGAACGATGCCTTTGATGCCATCAATGACCCAATCTTTATACATGATACTGATATGCGCATTGTGCAGGCCAATCCTGCATACTGTGAGTCTGCTGGCTATGATCTAGAAGAAATGCGGGGTAAGCCGTATTATAATTTTTTCCCCCCCATGGATGGACCCTTGCCAGAATGTGTGAATTTCCCTGATCATGCCCAGAGTGAAGAAAGTAAACTAAGATTGGATAGTGGGGATGTGTATGTATCCCATGCCTATGGCATTCGCAGTGCAGATAACACTATCAAGCATGCTATTCATATCCTGGAAGATATAACAGCGCAGAGCCAAGCCGAAAGAGAGATGCGGAGGCTTAATCGCGCCTTGCGTACCCTTAGTTTGTGTAATACCACCCTAGTGCATGCTGAGAACGAAAAAGGATTGATGGATAATATCTGCCGTATCCTGATTGAAAACGGTGGGTATGGTTTTAGTTGGGTTGGTTATGCAGATGGGAGTGTGGATAAGGTTGTTCATCCAGTAGCCTTTGCCGGAGATGGAGGCGAACTACATCAGGTGCTGGATGATTCAGGTGAGTCAGATAGTTCTGATGAACTAGCGATACATGCCCTGTATCAAAAACGAGTCGTCGTACTGCGTGATCTATTTGTCTGTGAAGACTGTTCAGAGGAGTGGTGTAAAACTGCTCAGGAGTCTGGCTTTGCTGCAGCCATTGCGCTGCCATTGATCTCGCAAGGAGAGATATACGGCGTTATATCTATCTTCTCCGTAGAGACTGATGCCTTTGACGATGCTGAGATAGAGCTGTTGCGAGAGTTGGCTGGTGATCTCTCTTTTGGTATGCGTACCCTACGTGGCCGGACCAAGCGCAGACAGGCGGAAAGTGCATTGCGCAAAACCGAAGAACGTTATGAGGAGTTGTATGAGAATGCTCCCAGCGCTTATCTATCGGTATCAGGAGGGGATAAAAAGATAATACAGTTTAATCGTGCTCTGTGTGAAATGCTTGGATATACTCGCCATGAGCTGCAGGGTATGACCATATCCGAGCTTTATGCAGATACCGAGTATGGTCTAACCAGGGCAAAGCGTATATTCACTGATGGTGGCGTGCGTAATGAGGAGCTGCAGATGCGTCGTGCAGACGGTAGTCCAGTATGGGTTAGTGTCAGCATAGATACAGTTTACGATGATGATGGCAGCTTGTTGGAAAGCCGTTCCATGGTGAATGATATTTCAGCCCGCAAGCAGGCTGAGGATGAGAGTAGTAGATTTGCCGAACAGCTACAGCGCTCTCTATTGCAGACAATTCGCGCCATAGCCCTGACCATCGAAAAGCGCGATCCCTACACTGCTGGTCATCAGGAGAGGGTTGCTGAACTGGCTGTTAAGATTGGCCAGGAGATGGGGCTTGACGACTATACTCTAGAAGGATTAAAGCTTGGGGCATTGATCCACGACATTGGTAAAATTTCGATTCCTGCCGAGATTTTGAGTAGACCTGGAAAACTGGAACCCGAGATGTTTGGTATCATCAGGACCCACCCCCGTAGCGGCTACGACATCATCAGTGGCATTGATTTCCCATGGCCATTAGCCGATGTTGTGTTGCAGCATCATGAGCGTATGGATGGTAGTGGCTATCCTGATGGTCTTAAAGGTGACGAGATTCACCTAAATGCGCGCATCCTGGCAGTTGCCGATACTGTGGAGGCAATGGCATCTCATCGACCTTATCGTGCCGGCTTAGGGTTTGAGGTAGCCTTGGAAGAGGTTAAGAGTGGTAAGGGTACTCTGTATGATACGCAGGTTGTGGATGCTTGTGTGAAGGTGTTTAGTGATGAAGCGAGTATGGAGGATTGGGTGCGGGGTACTGAGAAGCGCTAAAGGAGCGATAGTCTTAAGACGCATTAGTCCCCTATGATTCGGTCATCACGCGGAGCCAGGATAAGCCTTTCTGCATTTGATCTGTTTGCCGCGTGGATCATCCTGCAGACTACTGCAGAGTCCTCGCTCTCCTGCTTACGTAACTCATTTACTTTCAGTTTAGCCTCACGGTACTTTTCATAGTTCTCTATATATTCGAGTTTGTTTTCAGGATCTATTCGATAGACAAAATATGGCATGGGTTCAGGTTCCTGATTCTGTTTCTAGTATTGATTAGTTATGAGTCATAGCCGAATCTTATCATCGTTACTTCTGTAACGCATAAAGTTGCTCGATCTCTTGGGGCCAGATGTCGCTATCTATGGTCTCCAGCACCATTGGAATCTCATCAAAGCGCTCATCGTTCATGATGTACTCAAACACATCCCATCCCAACTTTCCCTCTCCCAGGCTGTGATGGCGATCCACCCTGGAACCAATGTCTGGTTTTGAGTCGTTGAGGTGCATGGCGCGAAGATATTTAAAACCTACAGTTGCATCAAATTCAGCAAAAGTGGCTTCACAAACTTCAGCTGTGCGCAGGTCATAGCCTGCAGTGAAGGTGTGGCAGGTGTCAAGACAGACGCCGATACGTGATTTATCATCTACCCCTTCAATTATACTTGCCAGATGTTCAAATTTGTAACCTAGGTTAGAGCCTTGTCCCGCTGTGTTCTCAATAACTGCCATAACACCACTGGAGTGTTCCAGAGCCCAATTGAGAGACTCGGTAATCAGTGTAAGGCTCTCCTCTTCTGAGATCTGCCTTAGATGGCTGCCGGGGTGGAAGTTAAGCATCTTGAGGCCGAGCTGTTCGCAGCGCTGCAGCTCATCCAGGAAGGCCAAGCGAGACTTTTCTCGCCTCTCTATCTCAGGGTGGCCGAGGTTGATCAGATAGCCATCGTGGGGCAGTACGTGTTCTGGGGCTATGCCTGACTGCTCCAGGTTCTCTTTAAAGCCAGCGATGTTTTTTTCTGTGTAGGGTTTTGCCTGCCACTGTCGTTGGTTTTTTGTAAACATAGCGAAGGCGTTGGCGCCTATGGCTTGGGCATTGAGTGGCGCATTTTCCACGCCGCCACTTATACTGATGTGTGCTCCAATTCTCTTCATGGGAGACTAATTAACCTTGCTTGGGAATTATAGTACGTACTGCTAGGAAGAGGAGGGTGGCTGCCTAGGGTTAGCCCCAAGCGCGGAAGCGTCCGGTATCCACATGCAGAAAGTTGGCTTGTGGGTAGTAGCCTACGCCACCAGCTCTCATAGAAAGTGCGGCTTTGCGTAGATTGCGCAGTTCTGTACCTGGAAGTCTGATGTCTATGGCTCGGCCACGCATATGTAGGCTCTTTTTGGCAACGCCATTACTTCTGCGGCTTAGCATTTTGTTGGTTTTGGGAGAGCGGTAGCCTGAAATAACATGAAACTCTTTTTTGCTGCCGATTCTAAGTTGCAGGTCGTAAAGTATATCCATTAGCCCTGCATCAATGCGGTGTTTGTCTCCGGTGCGATGATCACGCAGCAGATTGGCAACATCACGCATTGTTTCAGATATGTATTTGCCATCTTCCCAGTAGGTGGCTTTCATCTTCTCGCCAGTATGCAGATTTCTTAGCTTTAGCTTTCTTTCGCCTGTGGCAGCAAGAATGCGTCTCTTGCGATACACATTCTTCTTTTTAGCAATTGTTCGCTTTTTGGAATTTGCTTTGGCAATGTTTTTCTTGATGCTTGATTTGCTAGTGCTAGCGACAGTGCGCTGTGGTTTGGTGTGTAGATCTTCCACAGCTAACATTTCTGGTTCAAACTGTGGTTCATACAGTGGTTCGAAATCTGGTTCGAACGGGGCATCATAGTCGATGGTGTCGGGAACGATCATTTCGTTGGCTATGCTAGGTATGACTTCGACGAAGTCCAGGCCAACTAGCTCATCTTTCAAAGGTGATTCGCTGAACATCAGAGCTTTGGGGAGTAATGCGGCAGCTACACCAGTTGTGCACGCGACAAAACGTCTCCGCGAAGGGTCCACGGACTCGTTACAGAACATAAAATGTTTTTGTCTAATAAACACAGATAGATTTAATAAACTCGCTTAACCACCCTGAAAATGGCGGCATAACTCGCCTTGGATCAGTATTTTATGCTAAAAACTTATAAGGTCAAGTAATATTTACCTATAACCCCATTGTTTTCTCGATCATTACTTATGTTCTATCAAGCCATGAAAGACGGTTATTAATTCTGCTGTCACGACCGTATATGTCGTCTCTAAACTGGATTGTACCATCCTTATCAATCCATGCAGTCATATATACCACATAAACTGGCACGGTCACATTTGGGTTAAGCTGACTTGTCACTTTTGCGTCAACTAAATTGCCCACTCTACTGGCAGACTCTGGGGTAGGATTGAGGCCATCTCCCATCAACATAGCGGCCAACTGTTCAGGTTTCTCCAGCCGAATGCATCCGTGGCTGAGTGCTCGCTTATCCCTAGTGAACAGGTGGCGATATGGGGTATCGTGCAGATAAATGCCAAATTTATTAGGGGTTTGGAATTTTATACGGCCCAGGCTATTGTTCGGTCCAGGTCTCTGTACCAATAGGTATGGGAAGTGTTTTTCGCTAAATTGTGACCAGTCAATATCTTGAGGATTGTACTTAGCATTCGAAGCATCTCTGTTGCCATTTTGGTTCTTTATAAAAACCTCCATGTCTGATTTAGCTATGAAATTGGGGTCTTTCATTTGCTGCGGAATCAGTTCATTGATGGCGATACTGGTTGGTACAGTCCATGTTGGATTGAAGATTATTCTGGTGATTTTGCTTTGAAATGAAGGGCTTGCGTGATCTTTGCTGCCGGTTATGGTGCGCATGCTTAGTATTGAGCGGCCATTGTTTATGAAATTCATCTTAAAACCGGGTACGTTCACCAGGATGTAGGATTCGCCCAGTGTCCGAGGCATCCAGCGCCAACGCTCCATGCTGGTTTTTATCTGCTTTATGCGCCACTCCACGCTCATATTCATGGCCTGTTTGGTGCTAGGGCCGATAATTCCGTCCATTTCTAGTCCGTGGTGTTTCTGAAAGCGCTGCACGGCAATCATCAGGTCGCGGTCGTAAACCTGTTCGTCACTTCCTCTGGGATAGAGTCCTCCTTCTACTTCAGAGGCTAATCTGCGCCGGATTAGAGGGATATGGGGATGTCTGTCACCAGGCTTTAGTGTTCTGCCAGGTGGTATAAACGGCCAAGAGTTATTTCTCTGTATCTCCATGTATTTGTGGAGTTTTTCGCGTAGAAGTAGGTACTGCTCGTGCTGCGGCTGTATGTTGGTGAGGGTCTCCTGTAGCTTATCGCTTTTCAGGGCTGTGTTCAGCGCTGCTACAGGATTGAACTCAACCCGTTTTATGTGCCAATCTTCGTCTACCTGTTTTGGATCAAGACGCCCTGTTGATACATCTTTACTGTATTTGAGGAAGGCGTTGGTAAGAGATAGATCGAATTCAGCCAGCAAACTGTCATCGAGATCGCCGCAGCTATCTACATCTGGCGTTACCCTATAGTCACTTGGGTTTAATCCCTCTTCAGCAGAAGCTTTCAGGTATCCCTGCAGCAGTTTGATGTTGTAACTATAGTCATCTTTTCCACACCAAACCGGTTCAAATCCACGTGATTTGTAGAATTCCTGGAGCAGAGGCCAGTTAAATCTACCTGATGTTTGCCTGACATACTCCTTGTTATCAAAAAGGCTTTTTATTTGTATGCCTGAAGAGGTATAGGAGGTGAACTCACTTGGTTCCCTATCGAAATAGAGAGCATTAGCGCTGGTTGAAACAAAAAGGAGCAGCAGGCATGGGAGTATGCCCATCTTTTGCGGCGAATATTTGCGGAATATAGCTGGATTGTGCTCAAAAAACATACCACATGGTCCTATATTAATTTTTGCCCTTGGCAGAAAATAGTTTGCAACAATATCTTATTGAATTAATAGACATTATTGCAGTATGTTACAGGCTTTTGATTCGCTCTGCCTGCTGTTCCAGCTTCACCAGAGCCGATTTTGCCTCGGTGAGTTTGTCGCGCTCCTTCTGCACCACAGCTTCTGGGGCTTTATCCACGAAATTTGGATTAGAGAGCTTTTTCTCCAATCTCTCAGCTTCAGCTTTTAACTTGCCCAGCTCTTTCTCCAGGCGCGCCAGTTCTGCATCTCTATCGATAAGACCGCTTAGTGGGATAAGTAGTTTCATCTCACCTACTAGGGCTATGGCAGATTCGGGACCTTCGTCACCTTCTGACAATACCTCGATAGATTCGGTACGGGCCAGAAAGTCGAGGTAGGCACGGTGCTTCTGTGCACAGATCTTATCGGAATCGGAGGCGTGGGATAGCAGCACCGGAACCGGTTTGCCGGGGGCGATATTCATCTCACCCTTGATCTTGCGGATGCCGAGGATGAACTGTTTTACCCACTCCATCTCTGCCACCGCATCAAGATCTATCTCTGACTCGTCCGCTATAGGGAAAGGCTGGTTCATAATCGTTTCGCCGCTTACATTTGCCAGGGGCGCAACCCGTTGCCAGATCTCTTCGGTGATGAAGGGCATAATAGGGTGGGCCAACCGCAGCATGGTCTCCAATACCCGCACCAGGGTGCGGCGGGTGCCGCGCTGGGCTGCTTCCGAGGCATTGGCGTCATTCAGTACAGTTTTTGAGAGCTCCAGATACCAGTCGCAGTACTCGTTCCAGGTGAACTCATAGATGGCCTGAGCGGCGTGGTCGAAGCGGTATCCCTCCAGGGCATCTGCTACCTTGGTCGAGGTCTGCTGCAGCAGGGCGGTGATCCAGCGGTCGGCGACCGACAGTTCTACCTCGCCGGTATTTTGGCCACAATCATGCCCCTCGGTGTTCATCAACACAAAGCGGGCGGCATTCCATAGCTTATTGCAGAAGTTGCGGTAGCCTTCGATACGGCCCATGTCGAACTTGATGTCGCGCCCGGTGGCGGCCAGCGCCGCGAAGGTGAAGCGTAGGGAGTCGGTACCGAAGCTGGGAATGCCGTCCGGGAACTCATTGCGGGTCTGTTTTTCGATCTTTCTCGCCAATTTTGGCTGCATCATACCGCTGGTGCGTTTGGTCACCAGTGATTCCAGGTCGATACCATCAATGAGGTCAATCGGGTCCAGCACATTACCTTTGGACTTGGACATCTTGTCGCCGTGGCTGTCGCGTACCAAACCGTGCACATAGACCTCATGGAATGGTACCTGGCCATCCATAAACTTGAGGCCCATCATGATCATGCGGGCTACCCAGAAGAAGATGATGTCGAAGCCAGTGACTAGTACATTGGTGGGATAGAAGTCTTTCAAGCGTTCGGTATCATCGGGCCAGCCCAGGGTGGAGAAGGGCCATAGCGCCGAGCTGAACCAGGTGTCTAGCACATCTTCGTCCTGGCGCAGGGGATAATTCGCATCGAAGCCGTGTTTAGCGCGCACCTCGTCTTCGTCGCGGCCCACGTAGACGTTGCCCTCGTCGTCATACCAGGCGGGGATGCGATGTCCCCACCAGATCTGGCGGCTGATGCACCAGTCCTGGATATTGCGCATCCACTCGTAATAGGTGTTCTTCCAGTTGTCGGGTACGAATTTGATCTGGCCGTTCTCTACTGCCTCGATGGCAGGTTTGGCCAGGGGTGCGATCTTCACGTACCACTGGTCAGTAAGGAAAGGCTCAATCACGGTGCCGGAGCGGTCGCCGCGGGGCACCATCAGCTTGTGGTCAACTACTTTCTCCAGTAGACCCTGGGCTTCCAGGTCGGCCACGATCTGTTTGCGTGCCGCATAGCGATCCATGCCGATATAGGCGGAGGGGATCAGCTCTCCCTCATCCTCTGCGTTATCCCGGATAGCCGCGTCCACGGTGAATATGTTAATCAGACCGCCGTGGGCCTGTTCACTGATCTGGACCTCGTCCCGGTGACGCTGCCATACCTCATTATCGTTGAAGTCGTGAGCCGGGGTGATCTTTACGCAGCCGGTGCCGAACTCGGGGTCGGCGTGTTCGTCGGCGATGATGGGGATTTTGCGGCCGGTCAGCGGCAGCTCTACCAGCTCACCGATAAGGTGTTTGTAGCGTTCGTCCTCGGGGTTTACCGCTACTGCGCAGTCGCCGAGCATAGTCTCGGGGCGAGTTGTAGAGACCACCATATGGCCCTGGCCGTTGGAGAGGGGATAGCGCATGTGCCACATATGACCGCTCTCTTCCTCATTTAGCACCTCCAGGTCAGAGACGGCGGTGTGTAACTTAGTATCCCAGTTTACCAGGCGCTTGCCGCGGTAGATCAGACCCTCTTCATACAGGCGGACAAATACCTCCTTCACTGCATCGGAGAGGCCGTCGTCCATGGTGAAGCGTTCGTGCTCCCAGTCTAGGGAGGAGCCTAGGCGCCGCAGCTGGCGGGTGATATTGCCACCGGATTCGCCGCGCCACTCCCAGATGCGGTCAATAAATGCATCACGCCCCAGGTCGTGGCGAGATTTGCCATCAGCCTCCAGTTGCCGTTCCACCACCATTTGGGTAGCGATGCCAGCGTGATCGGTGCCTGGCTGCCACAGGGTCTTGTCTCCCTTCATCCGGTGATAGCGGATCAGGGTGTCCATAATGGTATTGTTGAAGCCGTGCCCCATGTGCAGGCTGCCGGTAACGTTGGGAGGAGGGATCATGATGCAGTAGGCTGCTTCCGGCATCTTGCCTTTCGCGGCATTAGCACTTTCCTGTGCGTCACTGCTGTCACTCTCGGCGGCAGGCGCAAAATACCCGCGCTCTTCCCAGGTTGCATACCAGCGTTTCTCTATGGCGTGGGGGTCGTAAGTTTTATCCATGGGTCATCTTATAAGGGGCGTTGGTTAATGTAAGTTGTGTCTGCTGGTTATTTAAGTAGCAATGTTTAGCTAAGGTTCAGGGTGAAAACAGCCAGGACATGAAAAACTGGGTATTATATCCATACATGGGGAATAATATAAGATCATAATTAAGCGACAATATAAAACTGCGGTTATCTGGTTGCACAATCTCGATAAGTTGTAACATTAACTGGATATATTGTGGCGTTTTTTTTAATCTAGGGATTATGGCAGTACAACCAAAAAGAATAGTTACACCGCGCATATCTACATCTGGCAGTAGTAGTTTTCCCGTGCGTTACATTGTTATCCTGATTTTGCTGGCAGCTTGGGGCTGGGGAGCATATTTGATAGGGCGTGATGGATTTGGAGCGGGTGACTCTGACTCTTTGGAGTCTGCCAAGCTGCAACTGCATATAAAGGATATTACCATAATTCCTACGGACAAGGATGGCTCATACAGATATAGAGTAACCGTTGAGCCTCTGATAGGTCGCAGCGGGGTGGCTACAGGAATGCTCAAGCTGCTTATCTCTGGTGAGAATGACGGCGATGATCAGGTGGTGGAAATTCCTAGCGCGAAAAAAGAGCTGGAGGATGGTCGTCGCCCTTTTACTTTATCTCAGGATCTGGTTGGGGATGTGGCTCTGCCTAAAGGCTTTGAACCGGAGAAGGTCGATTTAGAGTTGTTTACCGGCGAAGATATCACTGATCCTTTAATTCAGAAATATAGTTGGTCAGATGTGCTCGCCAAGAAGAAACAGAAAGTTACTGCTCTTAGTGAAAATGAAAAAAAGTTGTCTGAATTGGAGAGAGAGAATCTCTCTTTGAAAATAAAGCTGGCCAAGGCCAAGGCAGCAGTCAGGCCAGCAGCTGAAACAGCGGTTGGTGGTGTTAGCGGTGGTACTGTTCAGAAGTTACAGATGGAACGTGATGCCATGGAGAAAGAGATAGATAAGCTGAAGCGAAAAATTTCTAGTCTTAGTGTGAAACTTAAAATCGAAGATGTTAGCGTTAAGACCAATATGTTAAGTAGAGAAGTGGATTTTTATGCCTACGTGACCAGGACTGTTCAGGATGGAAATAAACTATCGGGAGCGATGTATGTCTCTCTGAGCGGAACTGTTGATGATCAGCTGAAGGTTTACACCCTTGAACAGATCACACCCGATAAATTAGAGAACTACAAAATAGGGTTTAGGAATTACCAGGAAATTAAAGAAACATTGATAGTTCCGAAGGGCTTTACTCCTGAGGAAATTATTATTCGTGTTGTGCCGGATGACGATAAAGTTAAGGAGATAACACGAAAGTACGATTGGAAAAAACTCACTAGCTAATACTTTACTTCCACAACTAGCTAGAAATTACTGCCTCGCGTATCACGGCTGCAACTTCATATATCATATTTATTAGACTAGTATTAGTTGTATTAGGCGTTTTGTTCTAAGCGCTCGATTATTGAATCCATTCCTCACTGCTAGCAGTAGCATAAGTATCAACAATAGTGGTGCTAACTTGGTAATAACCGATATGAACTATAAGAAAGTTGGTTTAGTGCTGCTGGTTCTGCTTCTGGTTACAGCATTTTTTCTGTTTGACCTGGGGCAGTTTCTTAATTTGGAATATCTGAAATCCAAGCATGCTGACCTTCTGGCATGGCGCGATTCCGATCCAATCCAGGCTGCTATGATTATCTTTGTGGTTTATGTCGTAGTGACAGCGGTTTCTCTGCCAGGAGCGGCAGTGATGACCTTGGCTGTTGGCGCCATCTTCGAGCTGTTCTGGGGCACTATCTTGGTCTCTTTTGCCTCAACTCTGGGGGCAATCCTTGCTTTTCTGCTTGCCAGATTCGTATTGCGTGACTTGGTTCAGGAACGTTTTGGCGATCGGCTAACAACTATAAACCGTGGCGTTGAGAAGGATGGGGCTTTCTATCTATTCGGATTACGTCTGGTTCCAGTTTTCCCCTTTTTTATCATTAACCTAGTTATGGCTTTAACCCCAATACGCACCTGGACTTACGCATGGGTGAGCCAGCTTGGTATGTTGGCAGGAACAATTGTCTACGTGAATGCCGGGACTCAGTTGGCCAAGGTTGATTCACTATCCGGGATCCTATCCCCCGGGCTGCTGCTCTCATTTGCGCTGCTTGGTGTTTTCCCGTTGCTAGCAAAAAAGATACTGGATTTATTTAAAGCGCACCGTGTGTTGGACGCTTACCCAAAGCCTGCAAGGTTTGAGCGCAATATTGTGGTTATAGGTGGAGGTTCGGCCGGGCTGGTTGCATCGTATATTGCAGCAGCAGTTAAGGCCAAGGTGACCCTGATTGAGAAACATAAGATGGGTGGCGATTGCCTGAATACCGGCTGTATTCCATCTAAGGCTTTGATTCGCTCTGCTCGTTTTCTATCTCAAATAAAGCGTGCATCAGAGTATGGCTTTAAGCCTATGCAGGCAGAGTTCAGTTTCGCTGATGTGATGGAACGGGTACAGGGCGTGGTGGCAAAAGTGGCGGCCCATGACTCTGTGGAACGCTACACTGGCTTGGGGGTTGAGGTGATTGAGGGCGACGCCAGGATCACATCTCCCTACACAGTTGAGGTAAATGGTAAGACGATTACCACTCGCAATATTGTGGTTGCAACGGGAGCGCATCCATTTGTTCCTCCCATAACTGGGTTGGACCAGCTTGATTATCTTACTTCCGATAATCTCTGGGAGATAAGAGATCTGCCTAGGAGGCTGCTGGTGCTCGGTGGAGGTCCCATCGGTTGTGAACTGTCTCAGAGCTTCGCTCTATTAGGCTCCCAGGTAACCATTGTAGAGATGATGCCTGGATTAATGATCCGCGAGGATGTGGATGTGGTCGATGCCGTAACCAAACGGTTTATTCAGGACGGCATTGAGGTGAAGACAGGTCACAAGGCCAAGGAGTTTATAGTCGAGGATGGCAGAAATATCTTGATCGCCGAACATGATGGCAGTGATGTAGAGATAGAGTTTGATCAGGTTCTGGTTGCAGTGGGGCGGGCGGCCAATACCACCGGTTTTGGCTTGGAAGAGCTTGGGGTAGAGATTAGTCAACGCAGAACCATTGAGGTGAATGAGTTTCTGCAGACCAACTTCCCGAATATATATGCCTGCGGAGATGTTGCTGGCCCATATCAGTTCACCCATACCGCAGGGCATCAGGCCTGGTATGCTGCGGTTAACGCCCTGTTCGGCATTTTCCGTCGCTTTAAGGTGGATTACTCGGTTATTCCCTTTGCCACTTTCACCACTCCAGAGGTGGCGCGAGTTGGCTTGAATGAACAAGAGGCCAAGCAGCAGGGTATCAAATATGAGGTAACTACTTACGGTATTGATGATCTGGATAGGGCTATCGCAGATGGAGAGAATCATGGCTTCGTTAAGGTTCTTAGCGTTCCTGGTAAAGACAGAATACTGGGGGCCACCATTGTGGGAGAGCATGCCGGGGAGCTGATTAGTGAATTTGTTAGCGCCATGCGCCACCGCTTCGGGCTCAATAAGATATTGGGTACCATCCATATCTATCCAACTTGGACGGAAGCAAACAAATACGTAGCTGGGAACTGGAAACGGTCCCATGCCCCGCAACAGATATTAGGATGGATAGAGCGATACCACTCCTGGTGTCGCAAAGGTGTCTAGCTTTTTGATGGAGCCACTTTAGCTTAATGTCGATAAAGAAGATTATCTCAGGCGGGCAGAGTGGGGTGGATCGAGCAGCCTTGGATATAGCGCTGGAGCTTGGTATTTCTTGTGGCGGTTGGTGTCCCAAAGGGAGGTTAGCCGAAGATGGAGCAATTCCAGATCGTTATCCTCTACAGGAGACCTCTTCCAGCCAATACCAGGTGCGGACCAAAAGAAATGTGCTGCACTCTGATGCCACCCTGATCTTAAATGTTGGTGCATTGGATGGGGGGACCGCTCTTACGCTGGATCTGGCTCATAAAAATGATCGTCCATGCAAGGTGGTTGATCTGGATAATGAGTTAGATATAACTACAGTGGTCCGCTGGTTAAACGAAAATAGAGTTTCTACCCTTAATATTGCTGGTCCCAGGTTATCTAAAAGGCCTGATATATATGAAATAGCAAGAGATAGTCTATATAGAATAATCCGTGAGGCCATCAGATAGTACACAGACTCCTGAATAAACACCGCGTTATACCAGTAAGTTTATGTGTAAAATTAACTAAATAATGAAACTTGTTGATTGACAAGCAAAATATTTCTATATATCCTTTATGAAACTGTCAATTATTAGAGCAGCAAATAACAGCAAATTTGTTGTATAACATTAAATAAGACAGGGGTATTGGTATGGCTCAAGTGAGATTTGCAGCGGCTATCGCTGCAGCAACATTAGCAATGAGTACCCTGGTTGTAACAGGTTGCAGCATGCGCAATTCTGGTAGCAATGTAGCTAACACGGAGAGTTTTGAGGCGGTTGAGATTGTGGGTAGTGCAAAATCTGCTAGGTATATGAGCCTATTTGCATCTGCCATGGACGCCATAGGTTGGGTTGTTCCCCTGCCATTCAATATGCAGGGTGAAAGCGCACAGGATAGCCTAGAAGAGGTCAGATTTAGTGGTATTGCGGTGGAGAGTGTTAGTGAACCACCGAAATATCCTTTGTAATAAAGTTTCGTTCGCGCCAAGCTGTTTATTCAGCTGTGTTAAGAGCCACATCCCAGTGGCTCTTTTTTTTTGTTTAAATCACTATTTTACCGGTGTAATTCTTACCAGCGCTCCCATTATGGGGTGGTCGATATAGTGTAGTTTGCCACTTCTCATTTTGCGCTGTGCCTGCATGCGAAACTGCCCTGGTTCCGGTCCATTAGTGGTTTGCAGTAGCAGGTCTAAATCTATATGTAGATAACGTTTTACAGACACTTTGGCTGTTCCTGTAAGAGTTCCAGTCCTGGTTTTGCCTGAGACATATACAGGTATGGCATCCAGCTTACCAACAGCTGGTTGGCGCCACATCATATGGGTTAGTTTTACCGGCTTGCCACTGGCTCTGCGCATTCTATTGGCTACACCCACCAGGGATTTTTTGGAGCTAGGCAGTCTTGCATAAGCACCATTGCTAGTTAGGTGAGTTGCATCCTCTGTGTCTGGTTTGCCTGGATCCTCTGGCCATGACTCGTTCATGGCGGCAGCTCTGGATGTGCGCTCAAAGATGATCAGCTCCACATCATATTTTTCGACTGCCATAACTGGGGCTGAAAATATAATTGAGGTGAGGAACAGAAGTAAAATGCGTGTAGCTGTCATCAAAGATATACCTGTTGTAAATGTATTTTCGTCATAATACTACAAATGGCTCTTCATGTTTTTAACTAGGGTTTTCAATCCACATTTACCGTGATCACCCTTTTATTTCATCCAGTACAGATGATACCTGTTCTATGCGCCGTCCCACTTCAGACAGGTCGCGGAAGAATTTGATCTTGTCTGCTCCATCCAGCTTAAACTCCTTTGGACGTTGTTGGATTAACTGTATTAGATGAATTGGATCTATCTTTGGTTCCCCATCGAAAATGATACGTCCACCCGCCGGTCCAGCCTCAAGTTTACGTATCCCCATAGGGTTGGCCTTTAGCTTAAGATGGGTTATTTCAACCAGGGATTTAGTCTGTTCCGGCAGCAACCCAAAGCGATCGATCATCTCTACCTGCAGTTCACGTAGTTCGTCCCTGGATTTGCAGTTGGCAATACGTTTATACAGCACCAGGCGCGCGTGTACATCTGGGATATAGTCCTCAGGAATTAGGGCAGGGAGTTGCAGATCTATCTCAGCACCATGGTCTAGCGGACGGTCTAGGTTAGGCTGCTGGCCCGACTGCAGGGCCTTTACTGCGCGCTCCAATAGTTCTGTATACAGGGTATAACCGATCTCCTGTATCTGTCCGCTCTGTCCTTCACCCAGGAGCTCACCGGCACCGCGTATCTCCAGATCATGGGTTGCCAGGGTGAATCCTGCACCAAGCTCTTCCATTGACTCGATGGCTTCGAGGCGTTTTTTTGCATCTGGGGTGAGATTTCTAGAGGGTGGGGTAATTAGATAGGCATAAGCTCGATGATGGGATCTACCTACCCGTCCTCGCAGTTGATGCAGTTGGGCCAGCCCCAGTTTGTCGGCTCTGTTGATGATGATGGTATTGGCACTGGGTACATCGATGCCACTTTCAATAATAGTAGTGCAGAGCAGGATATTAAATCTCTGGTGATAGAAATCCCGCATCACTCCTTCCAACTCTAGCTCCCGCATCTGACCATGGGCTATCTGCAGTTTGACCCCTGGTATCAGGGCCTCAAGCCGATCAGCCATGTTATCAATGGTGCTGACTTCATTGTGCAGAAAGTATATCTGGCCGCCACGTTTGATCTCACGCTGGCATGCTTCTATAAGCAATGCATCATTCCATTCGCTTACAAAGGTCTTGATGGGGTGTCTGGCAACAGGCGGGGTTGAGATTATGGAGAGATCATATAGACCGGACAGGGCCATGTTCAAGGTGCGTGGTATGGGAGTGGCGGTTAGGGTAAGGATATCTACCTCGGCTCTGAGAGCCTTAAGACTCTCCTTATGTCGCACTCCGAAGCGGTGTTCCTCATCTATGATCACCAGTCCCAGCTGTTTGAATTTTACATCTTTCTGTAGCAGTTTATGGGTGCCGATAACAATATCCACTTTGCCATCTGCTAGGCCATTGAGTACCTGTTGTTGCTGTTTTGTAGTGCCAAAACGGGAAAGGCTTTTTACCTGAACCGGCCAGTCGGCAAAACGGTCTGCGAAGTTCTGATAATGCTGTTGTGCCAGCAGAGTGGTGGGGGCAAGTATAGCCACCTGCTTGTTTCCCTGTACTGCTGCGAAGGCGGCGCGCATGGCCACTTCGGTTTTTCCGAAGCCCACATCGCCACAGATTACACGCTCCATATGTCGAGGTGATTCCATATCTGACAGAACCGCATCTATGGCCTGTTGCTGGTCTGGGGTCTCTTCAAACTCAAAGTTGGCGGCGAAGCTGGCGTACTCATCTCCGGGCTGGGGGAAGGCATGGCCTCGATTGGCAGCGCGTTGGGCGTATATCTCCAGCAGTTCCGCAGCTACGTCCCGTGCCTTTTCTGCAGCTTTGCGTTTGGCCTTTTCCCACTGATCTCCTCCCAGACGATGGAGGGGGGCGTTATCCGGTGAAGCTCCGGAGTAACGGCTGATCAGGTGTAGGGATGAGACCGGAACATAGAGTTTGTCTCCCTTGGCGTACTCTAGGGTGAGATACTCGGTCTGCATTCCTCCTGCATCGAGAGTCTGTAGGCCGAGATAGCGACCCACACCATGATCTTCGTGCACCGCCGGCGCACCGATATGCAGTTCAGTGAGGTTGCGAATTACCTGGTCAGAGTCACCAAACTTGGCCTTGCGTCTTCGCTCCTGGCGTACTACTTCACCCAGAAGCTGAGTCTCTGTGATTAGCACAATGCTCTGATCTGGGAGCCACACTCCCTGTTCCAGCGGAGCCACCGCCAGAGCCAGTTCTGCACTGTTTTCCAGATACTCTTGCCAGCTATTGATTGAGCTGGTTTTGATATTGTATCCAGCTAAGGTCTCTCTGAGTACCTCTCTGCGACCGGAGCTTTCCGCTACAAATAACACCCTTCCCGGGTTGCTAGACAAAAACTGTTGCAGTAGGGCTGCAGGCCGGGCGGATTTAGCCTGGAGCCCTAAAGGGGGTAGGGGCTTGGTATTGAAGTTGTGGAATGAGCTATAGCCCTTTGAGCGTGACTCTATCTCAGTGTGTTGCAGTCGAATTGAGCGCCCAGACTTTAAAAGGTTAGCCAGTTCATCGCTGGTCAGGAACAGCTCGTTTGGTTCTAGTAGCGGACGTTCATTATCATGTCTGCGCTGTTCATAACGATCATTTACCTGTTTCAGGAAGTTCTCTGCCTGCTCTCTAGTGTGTTGATATTGGATGGTTAGAATGTCATCCGGGAGATACTCAAACAGGTTGGCGGTATGCTCAAAGAAGAGTGGAAGATAATACTCCAGCCCGCCGGGGACATTGCCCTCTGAGACTTCACGGTAGATTAAAGTGCTGTTCGGGTCTCCTTCAAAGCTGTTCCGAAAGGCTTGACGGAATATGGTTATAGAGTCTTGGTCCATGGGGAATTCACGGGCCGGGAGAATCTCTATCTGCTTAACTTTGTCCAGACTGCGTTGGGTGTCTGGGTCAAAGGTGCGGATGCTTTCAATCTCGTCATCGAACAGATCGATCCTTAATGGGTGTAAGCTTCCCATCGGAAATAGATCAAGCAGAGATCCACGTACGGCATATTCACCATGACTGAGAACTTGAGAAACACACCGGTAGCCACTCTGTTCTAGTTGGCTTCGGGTTTCGTCCAGAGATATGTGATCGCCAATGTTGTAGAGGAAGGTTCCGCCCTCTACATAGCTTCGAGGTGGGAGGCGTTGCAGCATGGTGCTGATAGGTGCTATCAGAACACCTGCGTTTAATCTTGGTAGTCGATACAGGGCCTTAAGCCGTTCTGATACCAGTTCCGGCAAGGGAGAAAATACATCATAGGGCAGGGTTTCCCAATCAGGAAAGCTGATTAATGGAATGTCTGTTCCGGAAAGAAAGAAACCTATGCTGTTTGCGAGATTATCGGCTGCCTTAACATCTTCTACCAGCACCAGTACCAAGCTAGGGTGGTTCTTAATAGCTGATGCAATTGCTAGGGCATCACTTGCTCCATATATTTGACCCCACTGCATGCGTTCATTCTTAGCCTGCGGTATTGGTGGGGAGGATGGATCAGATAAAGGTGAATAAGTTGTGTTTACTGGGGGCATAGTACTGCTGCAATTACTAGTAAGGGCAGGATTGTCTCACAATGTGGTTAGCGTTCAATAGCGTTCAATAGCGTCAGACATTCTTTTGAGAACAGAAAGAGCTGTTTCAAGTTCTGCTTGGGGTATGTCTGATGAGTGTGTTATTGCCTTTTTAGACTGCTTTTCATCTAGCTTTATAAATATATCTTTTCCAAGATCAGTGAGGTCTATTAGTTTTGCACGCTTATGGTCAGGATTTTTATGGAACAATAAAAGGTCATCCTTGTGCATCACATCAACAAGTCGTTGTACGGCCTGTCGAGTTAATCCCATTCTTCTGGCTATCTGTGGCACAGTCTGTGGTTCACCAGCTAAGAAAATTGCACCTAAAATTTTCCATCTGGCACTAGTAACTCCATATTCCATGCCCATCTGGTCACCTTTGCATATAATGATTCCTCCTAGCTTGAATATCTCGAGAATAATTTCGCTGAACAGCAAGCCTTTCTGAGATTCATTCATGGGTGATCCTTCTGGATGTTGACAACATGTTGACAAGACCGGCTTGCTAACAGATAATGACAACATGTTACCAATTAATCTTTGCAGTGGAAAGCATGACGCTCGTACCCCATCGGTTTGGAGTTGTCCATCGCCATCTTTTGCGTAGCCAACGGCAAGGGTGCAAAACCCTTAATCGCAGTATGTTGACCATAGATTAATAATGGTTTGTTGATATCCTTGATTATAGCGATAGTGAAGCATTAGGCAGCGAAAGCAAACTCATCATATTCTGTACCATTGACGGTTCTTACTGAATGAAACTCCTTAGCAAAATTTCTAGCATGATCCCTTTTCAGATACCTAAGAAGTTCGGTATTACTCTGATTGGATTGGTTGTGCTTGTAGGCCTGCCCATCATCATTAAGATGAGTCAATTCGCTGCAATGGGTTCTGCGCAGATGCAAATGCCGCCGCAAGTAGTGACAGCAGCCACTGTCAGTAAAGCGACTTGGCAAAACCGGGTTAAAGCCATTGGTAGCTTGGTTGCGGTGCAGGGGGTAACCGTTAGCGCTGAACTAGGCGGTAAGGTTGTTGAGATAGCCTTCGAGTCAGGTGAAAAAGCCAAGGCCGGTGATCTGTTGGTTCGTATTGATGTTTCTGCAGAAGAGGCGCAGCTACGTTCAGCTGAAGCAGCGGCTAAATTGGCCCGCATTAACTTGAAACGCAATCGCGAATTGCGCAAGAACAAGACTGTATCACAGGCAGAACTAGATATAGCGGAGGCAACTTTCAAACAGGCTAGCGCCCAGGTGGACAATATGCGTGCGGCCATTGCTAAAAAGACTTTACGTGCCCCCTTTTCCGGTCACGTGGGAATACGCCAGGTTAATCTAGGTCAGATCGTTAATGCTGGCGCTCCAGTCGTGACCCTGCAGGCCCTTGATCCAATATATGTAGACTTTTCACTGCCTCAGCAGCAGTTATCTGTCCTGGCTCCTGGAACCGAGGTAAATGTAACTTCAGACGCAGCCCCGGGTGAGGTTTTTCACGGCAAAATCATCGCGGTGAATTCAGAAGTTGATAAGGTGACGCGTGGCGTTCGGGTTAGGGCCACCCTAGATAACAAAAAAGAGCTGTTACGGCCTGGCATGTACGCAAATGTTGAAGTCATGTTGCCGACGCAGCAGCAGGTGCTCTCTATACCGGCCACCTCTGTACTCTATGCCCCCTATGGTGACACGGTGTTTGTCATTGATGCTGTGGAGGATAAAGCCAGCGGGAAAAAGCAACAGGTGCTGCGCCAGCAGATCGTTCGCCTGGGTAAGACCCAGGGAGATTTTGTCGCGGTGACCGATGGGTTGAAAGAGGGCGAGAGCATCGTCACCACTGGTGTGTTTAAACTGAGACCTAAGATGGCGGTAGAGGTAGACAATACCCTGGCGCCAGAAGCAAAGTTGGCACCTAACCCACCAAATAAATGACATGCATAGTATGAAGAAGGCCTTTACCGATCTATTCATTCAGCGTCCGGTGCTGGCGATTGTGGTCAACCTGTTAATCGTCATCGCTGGGATACAGGCCTGGAACTCACTCAACATTCGTCAATATCCGCGTAGTGATAACGCTTCGGTCAATATTTCGACCGTCTATGTTGGCGCCAGTGCGGAACTGGTGCGTGGTTTTATCACCACCCCTCTGGAGCAGGCGATAGCGTCGGCAGACGGTATAGACTATATAGATTCTAAGAGCCTACAAGGCTTCTCCACAGTTAACGCCCGCCTAAAACTAAACTACGATCCAACCAAGGCATTGGCAGAGATCACCGCCAAGGTTAATCAGGTGCGTAATGATCTACCGGTTGAGGCGCAGGTACCGGCAATCTCTATACAGTCTGCGGACACTAATTTTGCCTCTGCCTATATAAGCTTCTCGTCCGATATCCTGTCTCAGGCAGAGATCACCGATTATTTGACCCGTGTGGTACAGCCACGTTTGGCAGCGGTGGCTGGTGTACAGCGGGCAGAGGTACTGGGCGCCCGCACCTTCGCCATGCGTATCTGGCTTAAACCGGACAAGATGGCCGCAATGCACGTTAGCCCATCTCAAGTGCGTCAGGCCCTGGCAGCAAACAATTTTCTTGCCGCAGTCGGCAGCACCAAGGGATCTCTGGTTCAGGTTACCCTGACTGCTAATACCGATCTGCATTCGGCGGAAGAGTTTCAACGCCTGATTATCTATCAGAAAGATGGCAACATCGTGCGCCTGCAGGATATCGCTGATGTAGATCTTGGCGCAGAGGATTACGATACATCGGTGCGCTACTCCGGTCAGACCGCTGTATTCATGGGCATCTTCCCGCTACCGAGTGCCAACACCATTGATGTTGTCACACTGGTGCGTGCTGAGATAGAGGCTATTGACCGTGATCTGCCATCTGGTCTTGAGGTGAATATCGGCTACGACGCTTCTGAGTATATATCCAGTGCCATCACAGAGGTCACCAAGACCTTGGGCGATACTCTGCTGATCGTGGTTATTGTCATATTTCTGTTTCTTGGTTCAATGCGTACGGCCATTGTGCCGATGCTTGCTATACCGGTTTCGCTGATTGGTAGCATCTTTTTGATGCAGGTGTTCGGCTTTACCCTAAATCTGCTAACTCTGCTGGCAATTGTGCTCTCGGTTGGTCTGGTGGTAGATGATGCCATTGTGGTGGTGGAAAATATCGAACGCCACCTGCGGGAAGGGCGCAACAAAATAGAGGCCTCTCTGTTGGGTGCTCGTGAGCTGGTGGGGCCAGTTATAGCTATGACTATTACCTTGGCAGCGGTCTATATGCCGGTAGCACTTCAGGGCGGTCTAACCGGCTCTCTGTTTCGGGAATTTGCTCTCACCCTGGCTGGTACGGTGACCATCTCCGGTATAGTTGCTTTGACTCTTTCTCCCATGATGTCATCCCGTATGTTGAAAGATGCCGCTGATGAAGAGCAAGGTTTTACCGGCTGGGTGAACCACCACTTTGATCGCTTGCGTCAATCCTATGGTCGTCTTATCGGTAAAACTTTGAAAGCACGACCCTATGTGTATGCCATCTGGATAGTGGTATCTTTGATGGCGTTCCCGCTCTATAGCATGTCTCCGAAAGAGCTGGCCCCGAGCGAGGACCAGAGCGTTATCTTTGGCATAATCAACGCTCCGGCCAACGCCAGCGCCGATCAGAAGGAATTTTTTGGTCGTGCAGTAGAAAAGGCCTTCCTCAGCACCCCAGAGGCGGATCTAACCTTTCAACTCCTGTTTGCTCCATCCGTTGGTGCTGCGTTCGACACCGATGGCTTTTCTGGCGTGGTGGTTAAGCCGTGGCATGCGCCGCGTGAGCGCACCGTGTTCGAGATAGTGCCAGAGATTCAGGGCAAACTTGATAAAATACCTGGGTTCCAAATATTTGCTACTACCCCTCCAGCGCTACCAGGCGGCAGCAACTTTCCGATCGAATTTATCATTGCTTCAACTGCAGATTCCAAACAATTGCTCGACTTTGCGCAACAGATTCAGATGAAGGCGGCAATGAGCGGTATGTTCTACTTTCCGCCGCAGATTGATCTGAAATATGACCAGCCTGAGGCTCAGGTGATTCTGGACCGAGATAAGATAGGGTCACTCGGACTCGACCTCAATCAGGTGGGTTTTGATATGGCTGCGGCCATGGGCGGGAACTTCGTAAATCGCTTTAACATAGATGGTCGCAGCTACAAGGTGATACCGCAGATAGAGCGTAGCCAGCGTCTCAACCCTGATCAGCTCACCGATATATATATCAGTGGTCCAGATAACCAGCTTATACCGCTGAGCACGGTGGCCCACATTGAGAACAAAACGGTGCCGCGCTCCCTTAACCGTTTTCAGCAGCTCAATGCAGTCAAGCTGTCTGGCATGACCAACCGTACCCTGGATCAGGCACTAACTGTGCTGGAAGAGACAGCGCGGGAGATTCTGCCGCCGGGTTACACGGTTGACTACACTGGCGAGTCACGCCAACTACGACAAGAGGGTAATAAGTTTTTGCCCGCGTTTTCTCTTGCCATCGTTTTGATCTTTTTGGCGTTGGCTGTGCAATTCAACTCTTTCCGCGATCCCCTGATTATTCTATTGGGTTCGGTTCCCCTGGCGATGTTTGGTGCTCTGCTCTTCACATTTCTGAAGATGCCTAATCCAAATATGCCTTTCTTTACTAACGGCTGGACTACAACTCTCAATATCTACGCTCAAGTAGGGATGGTTACACTGGTAGGACTGATTGCTAAGAACGGCATTCTTATAGTGGAGTTTGCCAATAAGTTACAGGAAGATGGTCTGAGCAAAATTGATGCTATACGTGAGTCATCCATGACGCGTCTACGTCCTGTTTTGATGACTACTGTTGCAACTGTAGCTGGCCATTTCCCATTAACCTTGGTGACCGGTGCCGGGGCAGCTGCTCGTAACTCAATAGGCTTGGTGTTGGTCGGTGGCATGACCGTTGGCACTATCTTTACTCTGTTTGTATTGCCATCAATCTATGTTCTGTTAGCTAAAGAGCATAACGCGGATGATTTATATTCAGAAGATGAGATGCAAACAATAGAAACCTGATATCTCATCTAGTGGCATGATCATTTGCTTCGTGTCATTCAGTCTCCTTCCAGAGTAGTTTAATCCACCAGTGCGTAGCTGTTAGATAGTTGCGCATAGTAAAAATTATTATATTTTCAATATCCCTTTCCCTTATTTGTGTGATTGTTCTCGCCAGTTACGTGATGGTCGCATCAATTTACACAATGTACCTTTGCTTCAAAATCACGCTGTATGAAAGCGTGATCAGATTGACAAATGAATTAAATATCGACTGCTAGTCTCAGTGAGTATTGGTGCATGGAAGACATAACTACGCAAGGAAATGTTGTGTGGAGTATTAAAAATAATGTACTAGGAGGCGCAGTTATGTCGACAAACTATTTTTCAAGAATCAACGGAACAAATCTTTCTACAACTGAAACAGGACTAGATCAATTGGTCGATACTATGAGTACCGACCTGGGCTTGCGTGGACGGATCTCCAATAAAGATATTACTCAGGCAAATGAAGCAGCAGATGCTATGAATAAAATTCTCATTGAGGCGATTGATGAGATAGGTATAGCAGCTGATGGGCAATTTGATGTTGATGATATACGCGCACTTAATGCTTACATTCGTGATAACTACCTTGATAGATGGATGGAGCTACATGGAGATGACGAGAGTAATGAAGAGACCGGATTTCATCTGATTCAGAATGATGGCGCTACTGAATATTACCGTGGTGACAACCTAACTAACACAGTGGCAGATGGTATCTATCATCTTGGATTTGAGATTGATGGTGATAATATCCTGAACGAGGACGGCGATAAAAACGCGACACTTCAACAGCTTGCAGAATGGATGACGCAATTCTATACAGATCACTCTACTACATATACTGGTCTTGACCGTATTACCGACGCTGTTATGTCAGATTGCGGTCTGGATAACAAAGTTTCTGACTCTGAGATTGCAGAAGCGGCTGATGCTGCCAACAGGATGAACGCCATACTCAAAGAGGCGATTGATTACACCAATGCTTCTGTAGATGGTGCAATTACCGTGGATGACGTTCGAAACATCAATGCATATATTCGCGATAACTATCTTGAAGAGTGGGCCACACTGCATGGTGATGATGAGCATGACGAAGAGACTGGTTACCACCTAGTGCAGAACGATGGAGCCAACACCAAGATGTTCGGCAAGAACTTTGTTAACACTGTAGCAGACGGCATCTACCATTTGGGTTTTGAGATTGATGGAGATTATATTCTCAACGAAGACGGTAATAAAAATGCAAATCTTACCGATTTGGCCGACTGGCTGAATTATATTTATGTGGATCAAGGTACCACAGATACTGGCCTTGACGAACTGGTGCAGGTGATTAAGAGCGATACCGGACTGTCTCGTTATACCAATGCAGGAGACATCAACGAAGGAGCAGAAGCTGCCAATGAGATGAACCATATTTTGGTAGATGCTATTCAGGAGCTGAAGATAGCGGAAGATGGAGTTATCTCAGTAGAAGATGTAGTAGCGATCAACCAATACATCCGCGCCAACTATCTGGATGAATGGACCGAGCTGCATGGAGATGATGAAGAGAGTGAAGAGACCGGGTTCCATCTAGTTCAGAACGACGGAGCTAGAGAGAAGTACCGTGGAGACAACTTCATCAACACCGTGATAGATGGCATTTATCATCTAGGTTTTGCCATAGATGGAGACTACATTCTGAATGAGGATGGCGACCAGAATGCAAATCTTGGAGATCTAGCCACCTGGTTGAACAACTTCTACCTACAGACAGAGAAGACGTTCGGATCAGAGAGTGGAGATAGTATCTACGGACTGAATGAAGCAGAACAGATCTGGGCGCGTGGAGGTGACGACAGGGTATATGCGGACGATGGAGATGATGAGGTCTGGGGTGGAGAAGGCAACGACTACCTGGATGGAGGAGAAGGTGATGACACCCTTTATGGAGAGGCAGGTAACGACTATCTGAAGGGCCGAGCTGGTAGTGACACTCTGGATGGAGGAGCTGGTGATGACTCCATGTATGGCTATGAAGGAGAAGATAATCTGGTCGGTGGTGAAGGTAATGACTACCTGAACGGCGGCGCAGACAACGACATCTTGGTAGCAGGTGTTGGCGACGACAAGCTATATGGCGAGGCTGGCGATGACACCCTGGATGGAGGCTCGGGCAACGATTACCTGAATGGTGGAGACGGCAACGACACCCTGGACGGAGGAGCAGGTAACGATTATCTGAAGGGATACGACGGTAATGACACCCTGGATGGCGGAGCTGGTGATGACACCTTGTATGGCTATGAGGGTGAAGACATCCTGACCGGTGGCGATGGTAAGGACTATCTACACGGCGGTGTGGGCAACGACACTCTTGTTGCAGGGGCTGGAGATGACAAGCTCTACGGCGACACTGGCGATGACGCTCTGTTTGGAGGAGATGGCAACGACTATCTGAACGGCGGAGAGGGTAACGACACCCTGGACGGAGGAGCAGGTAACGACTACCTGAAGGGATACGATGGTAATGACAGCATGGACGGCGGTGCCGGTGATGACACTTTGTATGGTTATGCAGGTAATGATCACATTACAGCTGGTGACGGCGCGGACAAAGTCTACGCTGGCGATGGAGACGACAACATATATTCCGGTTCTGATGGAGCAATCGACTATCTGTACGGTGATGGCGGAGCAGACACCTTCTATTTTGATGTAGCAGGGGAAGGGGTAGGCACCGACTATGTAAAATACTTCTCAAGTGAAGATGGTGACAAGCTGGTGATCAATGGAGAGGGAGTTGAGTATGTAATTAATCAGGATGGTGGTTATCACAACATAATGCTCAGCAATAGCGATACAGGCGAGTCCATGGGTATCATCAAGGTGTATGGGCAAGTATCGCTGGATGACATCAGTGGAACAGCCACAGCAGCCAACCAGGTAGAGGCTGTAGAGCAGCATGAGCTGGAGCGTCCAGCAGCTGAGGTGGATAATTTTGATCAGATAGTTGAACACCTGAGCACCGATCTGGGCTTGCGAGGACGGGTATCCAACAAAGACTTCACAGGAGGACTGACTGCAGCATCAGCTATGAATGCACTACTGGTAGAAGCGATAGCGGCTACCGGAGTACCAGAGGGTGGTGTGTTCAGTGTTGATGATGTGCGCAACATTAACGGATATATCCGTGAGAACCATCTGCAGGAGTGGATGGAACTGCATGGAGATGACGAGAGTGATGAAGAGACCGGCTACCATCTGATCCAGAACGATGGAGCCAGCAAATACTATCGTGGAGACAACCTAGCCAACACAGTAGCAGATGGTATCTACCATCTTGGTTTTGAGATTGTTGGAGACAACATTCTGAACGAAGACGGAGATGAGAATGCAACCCTAACCGATCTTGCAGAGTGGCTAACTCAGTTCTACACCGATCACTCCACTACCGGTACAGGATTTGATCGCATCACCGACATAGTGATGGCGGACAAAGGCCTGGGTTATAAGGTGGATGATGCAGAGATCTATGAGGCAGCGGACGCGGCCAACACCATGAACTCCATACTGGAGGAGGCGATACTGGCCACCAAGGCAGCAGAAGATGGCAGCTTCAGTGTGGATGATATCAGGGCTATTAACTCCTACATCCGGGCCTACTACAAGGAGGAGTGGAATACCCTGCATGGCGATGACGAGGCTGACGAAGAGACCGGATTCCATCTGGTGCAGAACGACGGAGCCAACAGTTACATGTTCGGCAAGAACTTTGTCAACACCGTGGCCGACAGTATTTATCACCTGGGTTATGAGATCCAGGGTGATAACATCCTGAATGAAGACGGTAACAAGAATGCCACCTTGACTGACCTGGCCGATTGGCTCAACTTCTTCTACTTCAACCCGGCAGATACAGACACTGGTCTGGACGAACTGGTAGACGTTATCAAGAACGACACCGGTCTGTCACATTGCACCAACGCGGGCGACATCAACGAAGGTGCAGAAGCTGCGAACGCTATGAACCACATCCTGGTAGATACTATCAAGGCTCTGGGTGTAGCTAGTGATGAGATTATCTCGGTAGAGGATGTGGTAGCGATTAACGACTACATCCGTACCAACTACTACGACCAGTGGGTTGAGCTACATGGTGATGATGAAGAGAACGAAGAGACCGGGTTCCATCTGGTGCAGAACGACGGCGCCCGAGAGAAATACCGTGGAGACAACTTCATCAACACGGTGATCGATAGCATCTATCACCTTGGATTTGAGATCAAGGGTGACTACATCCTGAATGAGGATGGTGATCAGAACGCCAACCTGGGCGATCTAGCCACCTGGCTCAACAACTTCTATCTCCATAAAGAGAACACCTTCGGTTCAGAGAGTGGCGACTACATCAAGACTATGAATGTAGACGATAATATCTGGGCTCGTGGTGGCAATGACAAGGTGTATGCCAACGACGGTAATGATGAAGTGTGGGGCGGAGAAGGCGACGACTACCTGGACGGTGGTGCAGGCGACGATTCCCTGTACGGAGAAGGCGGCAATGACTATCTGAAGGGACGAGCCGGCAACGACACCCTGGACGGTGGTGCTGGTGATGACTCTCTGTATGGCCATGAAGGCGAGGATACCCTGACCGGTGGTGATGGTAATGACTACCTAAACAGTGGGGCAGACAACGACATCTTGGTAGCAGGTGCTGGAGACGACAAGCTATATGGTGAGTCAGGCGAGGACACCTTGTCAGGCGGAGAAGGCAACGACTACCTGGATGGAGGAGAAGGTGATGACATCCTTTATGGAGAGGCTGGTAACGACTATCTGAAGGGCCGAGCCGGTAATGACACTCTGGATGGCGGAGCTGGTGATGACACCATGTACGGCCATGAAGGTGTCGACAGGTTGACCGGAGGAGATGGTAAGGATTACCTCAATGGCGGAGCAGGCAACGATACCCTGGTAGCAGGCGCTGGCGACGACAAGCTATATGGTGAGTCAGGCGAGGACATCCTGGTGGGTGGCAGTGGTAATGACTACCTGGATGGTGGTGATGACAATGACTCACTGCTTGGCGGAGACGGCAACGATTACATGAAGGGGCGCGGCGGTGATGACACCCTGGATGGCGGTGCTGGCGATGACACCATGTATGGCCACGAAGGTGATGACATATTGATCGCTGGAGAGGGTAACGACTATCTGGTTGGTTCTGACGGTGATGACATTTTGGCTGGTAATGCCGGTAACGATGTGATTTACGGCTTTAACGATGATGATACTCTCATAGATGGCGCCGGAACCGACAAGCTCTATGGCGGGTCCGGTGACGATACTCTCTATGCTCTAGCTGATGGTGAAGACGACTACTTGAAAGGTGATAGTGGTGCGGATCAATACATCTTTCAGGCAGACGGGGAGGGTATTGGGGATGATCTGATTGTTGGTTTCTCCAGCACCGATGGTGACACCCTGGTGATTGGTGGGCCTGATGTTTCCTACGATCTGCTGGAGATCAACGGCTACAAACACTTGGTTTCACTGTCTGATGGATATGGTAACTCCTTAGGCACTATCGAAGTACAAGGTGAGTTCAGTATCAACGATATAGCTGTAGTAGAGGGAGATGAGTATGCCGGTATAGTGCAGAACGCTCCGGAACAGCTCATCTAACCTAAAAGTACAGGGGTCCGCTTGGACCCCTGTTCCTTTGATACGAACAATAATATGGAACTGTTGTTATGACCTCATCTGTAAACCGTACAACTACTGAGTTGCAAGAAGCTCTGCTCACTGAACATAAAAGTTTTATTCAGGTTGGCATATTTAGTATGTTTATCAATCTGATACTGTTGGTTCCCCCTATTTATATGCTGCAGGTTTACGACCGGGTATTAGCTAGTCGTAGTCATGAAACTCTATTTTTGCTTACCATGGTACTAGTATGGATGTTTGCCACTCTAGGACTGCTGGAGTATGTGCGATCCCGTATGCTGGTGCGTCTGGGATCGCGCTTTGATCATCAACTACATGGACGCATCTATCGAGCTATAATGCAGGATGCTTTGCGTAATCCAGGAGAGGCCTCGGATAGACCACTATCCGATCTATCTAGAATACGTCAGTTTATAGCTGGTAATGCAACCTTTGCATTTTTTGATTCTCCCTGGATACCAGTCTATATCGGGGTGTTATTTCTATTCGATCCTTGGTTTGGATGGTTCGCACTCTCCGCTGCTGCGATCTTGACCATGCTGGCTCTGATTAATGAGTTCTCCACCCGCAAAACTCAATATCAGGCCGGCGAAGCTCAGGAGCAGGCTGGAAATATAATCAGCGCTCAGATACGAAATGTCGAGGCGCTACACTCAATGGGAATGCATGAAGCACTGCGGAGTCGTTGGTTGGATAGGCACCTGGCATCGTTGCATGCCATGTCTAACTCTGCCGATCGTGCGGGTGTATGGATGAATCTGAGCAAGACTCTACGGCAGCTGTTTCAATCTTTGATGCTGGGCCTTGGTGCATGGCTGGCAATAGAGAACCAGATTACTGCCGGTATGGTGATTGCGGGATCTATTCTAATGGGGCGTGCCCTGGCTCCCATTGATCAGCTTATTAGTGCTTGGAAAGGTTTTATCAGCGCACGCCACGCCTATTATCATTTAAATCAACTGCTGGAACAGACGCCTGAAACTAAACGTCATCTCTCCCTTCCTAAACCAAATGGAGAGATTAGAGTGGAGAATGCAGTTCTAATCCCGCCTGGCAGAGAGAGCACAGTACTTAAAGGGGTATCTATATATTTAAGGCCGGGAGAGATGCTTGCTATCGTGGGTAATAGCGCAGCAGGCAAAACTAGCCTGATTCGTGCCATTTTAGGCCTCTGGCCCCTGAGTGCTGGAGAGGTGAAGTTGGATGGTGCAGATATTGGGCAATGGAATCAGGATGAACTAGGAAAATGGATCGGCTATCTCCCGCAAGATGTGGAACTATTTGATGGTACTGTGGCAGAAAATATTGCCCGTTTTACCAAGGTAGAGGATTCTCAGATTGTAATGGCGGCTCTGGTTGCTGGAGTTGATGATTTGATTCGTGCGCTTCCTGAAGGTTACAACACCCGTGTAGGGGCTGGAGGCATTGCCCTCTCAGGAGGGCAGCGGCAGCGTATCGCATTGGCACGAGCTCTATTTGGGAATCCTCCCATTGTGGTATTGGATGAACCTAACGCAAACCTGGATGAGCAAGGTGAACTTGCCTTGGCAATGGCCTGTAATCATCTGAAACAGAGTGGCACGACTCTTATCCTGGCTAGCCATCGTCGGCGTATATTGGGCATGGCTGATAAGATTCTATCTCTTGAAGACGGACGTCTGCATATGTTCGGACCTAGAGATGCAGTTATGGAGCGTCTCTACCAGCCAACACCAGTCGATACTTGCAAATCAGTAGCCAACAATAAGCAGTCAGCACCAAAGGCAGTACCTATGGCGTCGATAGCTGTTAAGCAGAGGGCATAAACAATGCGAGGTAACTCAATTTCACAAGAGAGAGACACGACTCTGGACGATAGCCAATATAGAAAGCTCGGTTGGGCCGTCGTGGCGGTTACATTTCTGTTTCTACTGGGTTGGTCTGCAATCGCCCCCTTAGAGAGTGCTGTGGTAGCGAATGGACGCATTCTTGTTGCTTCTCTAAATAAGAGCGTACAGCATCTTGATGGGGGGTTGGTGGCCCGTATTGCCGTGAAGGATGGTGATATTGTGGAACAAGGGCAACTACTGTTAAGCATGGATCGCAAACCACTCAATATTCAACTAAGCAGGATTAGTAGCCAGTTGTTTGAAACAGAGGCTAACTTAGAACGACTTGTTGCTGAACGTGATGGCAAAACAGAATTGCAATTCTCTGTGGATTTGATCAGTAAGGCCGAAGCTAAGAAACAGCATGCTACTCTTGCTACACAACAGCAGCTGTTTAGGACAAGACGCGCTGCCTTGATATCAGAACAAGAGGTATTGCGTAAACGCCAGGAGAAGTCTAAAGGCGAGATTGTCAGTAATAAACAGATGATTGAGACTCTGCGTCATCGTCTCAGCCTGCTGGATAAGGATTTAGCGGGCCTGAATAAACTTGCTGCCAAGAAAATGGTATCCGATTCAAAATTGCGAGAGGTTCAACGTCAGCGTTCGGAGATATCAGGTGATGTTATTACATACCAGGCAGACATAAGTCGATTTGAGGCCTCATTGCAGGAGAGTCAATCTCAGATTGTTTTGTTAGAAAGGGATTTTCAAAAAGAAGTTGTCACCAATCAGCGTGAACTGGAGGAGCGGCGCTTAGAGTTACGGTCACAGCAAAATGCAATCAATGATAAGTTGTCACGTATTGATATACGTGCTCCGGTTAGTGGTAAAATAAAGGGGTTTAATGTTGTAACTACCGGTGCAGTAATAAAAGCAGGTGAACCCATTATGGAGATTGTACCGCGTGAATCACTTTTTACTATTCATGCTAGAGTTTCGCCCATGGATATTGATGCGCTATATCCTGGCCTAAAGGCAGAGGTGCGTATCCCAGTATTTGATGGGGCTAAGTACTTTCCTACCCTATATTCCGAACTTAAGGATCTCTCTGCTGATGTCTATGTGGAAGATAAGTCTGACAATGCATATTATAAGGCGACACTAACCATGGATGAAGAGACCATGGATGCCCTGCGTAGGGAAAAACACCAGCTTATTTCTGGTATGCCGGTGGAGGTAGTAATAAAGACAGGTGAGCATACTCTGTTTGATTATTTGACCAAGCCATTGCGGGATTTGGTGGTCAGAGCTTTTAATGAAGCATAATAGTTTGAATACTGTTAAATAAGGTCTCGCATGCTTGAGTGTAATCTTGCAACAGCTCTTCCGAAGGCCGCTTACCATCGGCTAGGTTAGCCTCAAGTTCAGTTGCTTTCTGTTGAAGATCATAGGCGCCGATATTGCCAGCTACACCCTTGATGGTATGAGCGGATCTTCTGGCGTCATCAAGCTCACTGCGCTCTAACATCTCATGCAGTTGCTGAACGCAGTTGCCATGATTGGTGACGAATTTGCCAAGTAGCTTTAGATAAAACTCTGGGTTGCCTCCAACCTGTTTGATTCCGCTTTCAATGTCAATGCCTGGAGTATTGGTTGTTGGCGGTGTCCACTCTTTCTGTATAATTTGATCTGCTTGAGGCGTGACGGATTTCAATTGTTCGCTTAAGGTGTTGTAGAGCTCTTCCGGATTAACAGGTTTTGCTATGTGCCCATTCATCCCGGCCTGTGCTGATTTTTCTGCATCACCCACCATAGCGTTTGCGGTCATGGCAAAGATTGGAAGGTCAGCCATACTTGGCAGTTTTCTTATATGTTTGGTGGCTACATAACCATCCATGATTGGCATCTGTATATCCATTAATACCAGATCTGGCCTCTGTTGCTTAATATAGTTTACTGCTTGTTCACCATCATCTACTGTGTCTACTTCAAGCCCCATCTGTTCCAATAGCTCTTTAGCAACCTGCTGATTTATCTCGTTATCCTCTACCAGTAAGACTTTGCCCTCTAGTTGCTCGGGTATGGGTGTCTGGGATGCTGATGTGCTTAAGGAAGGCCTATCTAAGCTGCGTGATTCGTAGGCGCGAATAATAGCATCGAATAACTGAGAAGGGGTTAATGGTTTTATCAAGAGCCCATCCAGATATTGTTTGCGTACATCATGATCTAATATTTCACGGCCATAAGCAGTCATTAGAATAACTATTGGTCTTGTATCGCCAAACTTTTCTTGTATGTTTTTAGCTACTTCAAAACCATCAATGTCAGGCAAGCGCCAGTCGAGCAGAATCAGATCAAAGTTTTTGTCAGAGTCGTCTAGGCAGGAGAGAGCCTCTTTGCCAGTTTTGGTATCTGTAACTTGAAAGGTCATGGACTTTAACATATCGCTCAGGACATCTCGTGCCATGGGGTTATCATCAACCAAAAGAACTTTAAGATCTTTCAGCTCTGGGTGTGGTTTAGGTGGGTTTTGTGCCTTGGGTACCAACAAGGGTAATTCAAAATGGAAAAGACTGCCTTTGCCTAACGTACTTTCTGCACCTATAGTCCCTCCCATCAGGGCGCATAGTTTTTCAGATATTGAGAGGCCTAATCCTGTCCCGCCGTACTCCCTCGTAGTTGATCCATCTGCCTGGGTAAATGGATCAAAAAGAGAGCTGAGTTTTTCCTGATTGATTCCAATGCCTGTATCTTCAACCTCAAATCTAAGCGTTACTTCTTTTGTATTCAGCTCTTTGAGTATCGCGCGTACTACAATGCTGCCTGTTTCGGTAAATTTCACCGCATTGGAAACAAGATTGGTAAGTATTTGGCCGATGCGGTATGGGTCTCCTGCGAGCATAGGTGGTATGTTGGTGTCGAAGTCATACAGAAACTCAATGGGTCTATCCCCAATGCGGGTGCTGGCTAGGATGGAAATGTTTTCAAATATTTCATCGAAGCGGAACGGGATTGTTTCGATATTTAGTCTGCCGGCCTCTATTTTGGAGAAATCAAGAATGTCATCAATTATTCCTAGAAGCGATTTTGCTGATATCTGTATTTTGTTTACATAATCGATCTGCTTGGGTATGAGGCTGGTTTTGGCTAGCAGGTGTCCCAGCCCAATAATTGCATTCATAGGAGTTCTGATTTCATGGCTCATATTGGCCAGAAACTCGCTTTTGAAGCTATTGGCAAGTTGTAAAGCTTCATTGGTCTTGTGGCGTTCAGTAATATCCTGGGTGATTCCAACAATATATTTGGGGCGTCCCTGTTCATCCCAATCCATGGTGTGGCCCTTTACATATAGCCAACGTTCTTTATCTCTAATGCGGTACTCGAGAGCTATGTCACTGTTGCTGCTCTGTACAAAGCGTTTAACTTCATCACGTAAATGAGGTAGGTCCTCCTCGTTCACATAACTGTATATACTTCCAAGGGAGACATTGCCCATGTTTTTGTTCATGGCGTGATGTTGAATGAAGATGTCATCTACGGAAAATATTAAATCACCATCTTGATCGATCTTTGCTTCCCATGCGCCAAGTTGGGCGCTCTTAAGTGTTAGTTGAAGACGTTCTCTGCTTTTTTTTATAATTTTCCTGCTATGTCTGATCTGCAGAGTCCATATCGATCCAATAATCAGGATCACTATTGCTACCCCAATTACTTTCCACACCAAGGTGTAATCTATATGTTTCTCATATTTTACTGTTGACCAGCGCCTTAGAATGTCATTCTTTAACCCATAGCCCATGGTGTCTATGGCCTTGTTAAGAATACCGATTAGCTCTGGCCAGTCTTTTCTTACTCCTATGCGAAATTTGTAGGTATACTCTGTCTCTGCAGCCACTTGGAGATTAGATAGCCCCTCTTGGCCGATCGTATAGCTGCCAACAGGTAGAGAACCAATAAACGCATCTACTTCGCCTGTCGAGACTGCGTGGAGAGCACTCCTTACATCTGGATATAGTTTGAGTGCGACATCAGAATGATCTCTTCTCAGCTGCTTCACAATTGAATATCCTTCAACCGCGGCAACCTTTGCTCCTATTAAGCCATCAACTCCTGTGAGTAGGCCAGAATCATGCCGATTAAAAATAACTGTAGGGAAGGATAGATACGGCTTGGTAAAGTTAAGATACTTTTCGCGCTCAGATGTGCGCATTAGTATTGGTATTAGATCAAGACTTTTCTCTTTTACCTTAGATAGAACTTCGGTCCATGGTGTTTTCTTTGGTTCTATGAAGTTTATGCCGAGTTGCTCGGAAAACACTGCCATATAGTCAGAAGAAATCCCCTTATATTTACCGTTGGAGTCAATGAATTCCAGTGGTGCCCAGTTGTAGTCTACGCCCAGGCGGATACTCTTATGTTTTTTAAGCCAGAGTTTCTCCTCTGCGGTTAGTGATACTGTTGGATACTTCGTTTTGTTATCTGGGCTTCCTAGCCAGCGTCGTTCGATGCGCTGACGTTCTTCCTCAGAAATGCTAGCTAGTGCTTTATCTATGATGCTGATAAGAGGTTTCCAATCTGGGGCTATCTTGCTTACTGCAAAGTTCTGTGGGCCGCTGCTCAGTCCAGAATCTCCAGCTATCTGTAAGTTGCTAAGCTGGTTTTTTCGCTGTAGCCAGTCAGCTACTGCCTGATTGCCTACGTAGGCGTCTGCTTTTCCCCAAGAAACCGCTTGTAACGCCTCCAGAGTTGATTTGACTGGTACTAGTTCAATATCTGGATACTTCTGCTGTAACTGTCCCATAGTGAGAAAGCCATCTTCAATAGCTACGCGACGTCCATGGAGATCTTCAATACTGGATACTGCTTCGGTCTCTTTTCTGGTGATGATTACCTTCTGTACATGATAGAAAGGTGTGCTGAAGTAGAGCTTCTCTGCGCGTTCTGGGTTGTAGGAGATAGTAGCTCCTACTTTCAGTTTGCCATCTATGACCTTCTGAAGCATCTCCTTGAATGTTGAGCTTTTCTGTACTGTGAACTTAACACCAAGCCGTTCACTTAGGATAGCTAAATAATCTGCTGTGATCCCCATATGGCTTCCATCATTATCGCTAAAGTCGATTGGAGGCCAGTTGCCATCTATCCCTATTGGGATCTCTTTATGTTTGCGCAGCCATGTTTTTTCTCTATCTGATAATAGTGCTGAAAATTGTTTAGTTTTGTTTGGTTGTATCAATGTATCTGAATGGTTGATTATTGATTTGCGTTCTTCAGCAGAGATATCATCTAACGCCTTTTGTAATATATCTCGTAATATAGGCCAATCTTTACGTACCCCAATAGCATTTACTGAGGATGATTCTGTTATCTTGCCCGCAGGAGCCACATTGGTAATTTGTTCGCTCTTAATGATATACATGGCAACGACGCGATTACCTATATAGGCATCCACTGCACTATTTTCCAGGGCAGAAAGAGCACTACTGGTGCTGTCATACTCTACTACCATGATTTCCGGGTGCTGCTTTTTTAATATATCAACCAGGAAGAATCCGCTCTCTACAGCTACTTTTTTACCGGCCAGTTGTGCTAGAGAGTTTGTGTATGGTGCATATTTGCGGGTAAATATGAGATGAGGAACTTCAATATATGGCTGGGTGAAATTGAAAAACTTCTCTCTGTCATGGCGAGGCGTAATGTCCATTAATGCATCGAGCTGTTTTTTCTTGGCTGCAGAAAAGATATCGTCCCACTGGCCAGGGGTTATAACCAGTCTGCCTTCAAGGCGTTTGTTGAGTGCTTGGATAAAGCCAACGCCAATGCCGCTAGGTTTGCCTAACTTGTCCACGTAGTCCATGGGTGGCCAAGCGTGCATAATGCCGATCTGAATTCTGGGGTGTTGTTTTAGCCAGCTTATCTCTTTATCTGTGAGACCGATGCTCTTTATGGAGCCGGCAACAGCAGCTACTGAGTAGCAGAGCAGAAGAACACCAAGTAGAATATGGAAGAGAAGGTTTGTTATTTGCTTGTTATTACTAGACATATTCAATATCTAATCCAACTTAATGTTATAATGCAAACCATGACATAGAGCACCAGCTTTTTGAGTCCATGTTAGCTCTATTTAGATCATACTAGTTCAAAAGCTGGTGAATTGTCAGGGTATTTTAGGTTCAAGGAACATTATGATTGTGTGTAGGTCCAATTGCAGGTTGATTTAGCTTAGATCAACCCAATGTACCTGGACTGTAAAGAAGCTGTATCATATGGTTTGATAATATGGCTATGTGATGATTTAACAACGAAACGGAGATAATTTGATTATGAAAAAAATCGCTGTAGTAACTGCCGTGACTATCGCATTATTTGCTGGTACCGCTGCCGCTGATAAAGGGCGTGATCCTATAAAGCAGGCTATTAAGGCTCGACACGCTGCATTTACTCTTATGGTAGCTAATATTGGACCAATCGGAGCCATGGCCAAGGGCAAGAAGCCTTTTAATAAGGAAGAGTTCGCCATGCGCGCCGCTAATCTGCAGGCATTGTCAGATATGCCGTGGGAATTTTTCATTCCTGATTCCAACACTGGGAAGTCTGAATCTAAAAAGGCAGTTTGGGAAAACCCTGAAGATTTTAAGAAAAAGGCAGACGAGTTTAAGCAGGAAGTTGCCAAGTTGGTTGAAGCTAGCAAGGGTGATGATCAGAAAGCTATGTTTCAACAGGTAGGTGCTACCGCCAAGAGCTGTAAAGCTTGTCATAAAGAGTACAAGAAAGACTGATCTTAGTAGATATAGGCCGCATGGAAACATGCGGCCTGTTCTATTTTTTCTCAGTTGTGACTAAGACAACCTAAATGCCAAATCAAGTTGAAGATTCTACGCTTAGTAATGATAGCTCCAGGGTGTTCGTCTGGGATATTGCCGTGCGTCTGTTTCACTGGACCCTTGTTTTGCTGATGCTGGCACTGGTGATTACTGCAGAAATTCTTGATGGAGCTATCGAGCAACACTCTCTGATCGGGCAGGCTGTCATTGTATTGGTGTTGTTTCGTTTGCTGTGGGGGGTTGTGGGCAGTAGCTATGCACGTTTTTCCCAATTTGTGCGCGGTCCACGAGTTGTGCTTACCTATACGCAATCTCTATTATCAAATAAAGATGAGTTCAGTGTTGGCCATAATCCACTTGGTGGATGGATGGTTCTAGCATTGCTGGCAGGGGTCCTTTTGCAAGCAATTCTCGGGCTGTTCGCTAATGACGATATCTTATTTGATGGGCCTCTTGCCTATCTGATCTCAAAAGAGACCAGTGATCTCATAACAGGGCTACATAGTGACCTATTCAATATCTTGCTGGTTCTCGTTTGCCTACATGTTGCTGCTGTGATTTGGCATATGCTGTTCAAGGGCGAGAATCTGCTATCAGCAATGTTCAGCGGCTACAAGGTATTGCCTACTGATGCTAAAGCCAAAAATGCCTCCGGTGGTGGGGCCTTGTTAGCAATAGTACTGTTAGTTATCAGTGCGGCTATTGTTTATTGGGTAACCTTATAAAACACCTGGAATACTCGGTTGGTTATTTATTGGGTATTATTATTTTAATAGTGGACATATGTGCTTAGGCATAACACAATTATCGATTAAGTTAATCCATTGATATGAACAAATCATGACTTCTGAACAAGAAACATCCAAGCAGGACGAATTTGTAGAAAAAATAATTTATGTTTTTTTTGTTGCCCTGTTGTCTTATCTGATTACAAATCAACTAATTGGTGCAGTGTTGCCACCTGACCGATATGCAGGATTTCTGTTTATAATTTCACTACCTGCGGTTTTTATATTAAGCGCCCTATCTTTTGTTGTGTATAAACTGTTTAAGGCGCAGGAAAACATAGTCCTTCGCTACTCCATATTGGTTGCAAATTCTCTATTTGCTTCAGTTTTGGGCGTGTTGATTACCTATCCATTTGTTTCCAGATAGTAGTTGTCAGATAAAGATATCAGGGTTGTTTTCAGTTAGTCCCCTTGAATATCACACTGCCTATTGCGCTTTTGGTCCAAGGTGTACCGCGCTGTTTATTACAGATTCATCTTCAAAATAGACGGTAAATTTAGCATAGACCCAGCGCGTGATGGGTGGATTGCCCACTGGAGCCAGCTTTTCCTTAGGTTCGCCAAACCTGGCTAATACCATCTCCATAGATTGACCGGTTGCAGGTCGAGGTAATCCTGATGGGGTATTTGGTGGCGCTTGAGTAATGGCGTCTATCAGCAGAGTGTCTGCGTTTGCAGATGCCGCAGCCATGGAAAAGCAAGATGCTATAGCCAGTCGTGACAAATAGGTTGTAAATTTCCGGTTCACTTCACTCTCCTTGTTGGAAAAAATAAAGCTGAATCAGCTGATGCAATGACTATATGTTATATGTCTGTACTCATCCATATGCTAGCTATATATCGGGTATAATAATTGCCTAATACGTTAATTTGTTCCGGAATATGGTTTAATGTCCACTATGTTTAAACCGCTCGAACTTTACATTGGATTGCGTTATACGCGAGCTAAGCGCCGTAATCATTTTATATCCTTCATCTCTGTCAGCTCTATGCTGGGCATTATGCTGGGAGTGATGGCGTTGATAACTGTCATGTCGGTGATGAATGGATTTCACAAGGAGGTACGTGAACGCATCTTGGGTATGGCATCCCATGCCACTATAAGTGCTGTGGATGGGAATCTGGAAGAGTGGCGGCAGGTTATGCAGCTTTCCAAGGAGCATAAAAGGGTAGTGGGGCAGGCTCCCTTTGTTGAGGTGCAGGCCATGCTGACCAGCGGTGAGAACGTGAGTGGGGCTATTGTGCGTGGAGTTCTGCCAGAACAGGAAACTAAGGTTTCCGATGTGGGTGAGCATATGCTCACAGGGAGTCTTTCGAAGCTGGAGCAGGGGAAATTTAGAATTATCCTAGGACGTGAGCTTGCCTCAATCCTGGATGTGGTTGTGGGAGATGAAGTAACTGTTGTCACTCCCAAAGTGAGTCAGACCATAGCTGGCGCCTTGCCTCGATTGAAAAATTTCTCTGTGGCAGGCATTTTTGAGGTTGGAATGGGTGAGTACGATCGCGGGGTGGCAATTGTCCATCTTCAGGATGCCGCCAAACTGCTGCGCATGGGAGATGGGGTTACCGGTGTACGGCTTAAACTGGATGATCTGTTCCTGGCGCCGCAGGTAACCAACGAGCTTGCATACCAATTACCTGGAATGTATCGAGTTACGGACTGGACTATGCATCACCGTAACTTCTTCAGCGCCCTAAAAACTGAAAAACGTATGATGGGGTTGATACTGTTTCTGATAGTGGCAGTGGCAGCTTTCAATATCGTATCCACTCTGGTTATGGTGGTTACAGATAAACAGAGTGATATTGCTATACTCCGTACTCTAGGCGCCTCGCCTGCAAGCATTATGGGTATATTTATGGTGCAGGGGGCAACTATCGGGTTTGTGGGAACCGTAGCCGGTATCATCGGCGGTGTTCTCCTCTCCCTTAATATAGAGGCACTGGTTAAAAGCGTTGAGCAGGCATTCAATGTAAACTTCCTGGACCCAAATATATACTACATAAGTAAATTGCCTTCAGATATGCAGCTAAGTGATATCACCATGGTGAGCATGACCGCTTTTCTAATAACCCTGCTTGCTACTATCTATCCAGCTTGGCGGGCCTCCCGGGTACAACCAGCCGAGGCACTGCGCTATGAGTAGTAGAGTGGTATTAGAGTGTAGGAACTTGGTGCGTACCTTTGATGATGGAGCCTCTCGGGTCGAGGTGTTGAAAGGGGTGGATCTGGAGATCAATGCCGGGGAGCGAATCGCTATTGTGGGCAGCTCAGGTTCTGGTAAGAGTACGCTACTGCACTGCCTTGGAGGTTTGGATCTTCCTAATAGCGGTGAGATTAGAATGTCAGGAAAGGACCTAGCCCAGTTGGGAGAAAAGGAGCGTGGAGAGCTGCGCAACAGTGAAATGGGCTTTATCTATCAATTTCACCATCTCCTGCCGGAGTTTTCTGCCCTGGAGAACACAGCTATGCCTCTGTTGCTCGGAGGAGTAGATGTTGCTACAGCAAAAGTCCGTGCCGGTGTGATACTGGAGAAGGTTGGTTTAGCCCACAGGCTAACCCATAAGCCAAGTGAGTTGTCAGGTGGAGAGAGGCAGCGGGCTGCTATTGCTCGGGCTTTGATCAATAATCCAACATGTGTGTTTGCCGATGAGCCTACAGGAAACCTGGATCGACACACCGCAGAACAGGTTTATGAACTGATGCTGGAGCTTAACAGAGAGCAGGAGACCAGCTTTGTGGTAGTCACTCATGATCTAGATATAGCTAAGAGGATGGATCGAATACTACATCTGGATAATGGTCTGCTAGAGGCTTAACAATCTTTTTTATAACGCTCTTTGCGTTTCTGCATGTCGGAAATAACGCGCCAGCGCCAGAGGCCGCGAATAAGTAGATAGCCAATGATGGCTGCAATTACTCCACATAGCAGGCTGCCCAGAATTAACGGTTGC
The DNA here is from genome assembly GCA_050291725.1 of Sedimenticolaceae bacterium. Classification (GTDB taxonomy): domain Bacteria; phylum Pseudomonadota; class Gammaproteobacteria; order Chromatiales; family Chromatiaceae; genus JAAGZL01. Next base: position 19,785 of record JBNKKH010000017.1, on the reverse strand, counting down.
CATATTCCAGCAAGGCTTTCAGTCAACCACTTTACAGAGAGTTCAAACTCAAGCTCCTGGGGTGGTACATTTAAAATCCATGCTCCAAATTTGTATGTGGAATAGAACATCGGGGGTATGGTGATGGGGTTGGTTATCCATACTAGGGCAACAGATATGGGTAAATTAACTCTGGCCACTATTGCCGTTGCAGCGGCCAAAACCATCTGGAATGGTATAGGTACAAAGGCCCAAAACAGCCCTACAGCAAAGGCTCCAGATACCGAGCGGCGATTCATGTGCCATAGATTACAGTCGTGTAGCAGGCTACCAAATATGCGCAGATGCTTGTGGTTTTTTATGGTTTCTTGATCTGGCGTAAAGCGTTTGATGATCTGCTTTGGCATTAAAATTCCAAAAAATAGTCTAACCAGAGGTTTTTGTTGTTATTTCTCAACATCTATATTCAAGCACGTAAGAACCAATTTGACTATAAAAAGTTCAAATGCGATGCTGCCAGATGGAAATAAATTAGCACATTAAAGGGATTGATGTGGTTACAGGGACGTTACACTTCTTGGCTGGAGTGCTGCTATTGCAGTGGCAGTCCGAGTTGCCATCTGTATGGTGGGTGGCCTCAGCACCAATACTGATAGTTCTCTTCTATTTTTACCACACTATACGTCCACTCATTGCCCTGGTGTTGGGGTTTCTATGGGCGCTGCTGCACGCCCATATGCTTATGCAAAATGGAATTGCTGATGATCTGCAGGGAAAGGATATCTATGTGGAAGGTGTAGTGGTTTCACTTCCTGAGCAGACAGCGAGGCGTGCCAAGTTTGAACTGCTGGTTGAGCGCATGGAACTTAATGGAATTGAACAGCCGGCACCGGGGCGGGTGCGCATTAGTTGGTATCGATTTGCCCCCAAGATAGTTGCTGGAGATAGATGGGGGCTTATGGTTCGCCTAAAGCGCCCACATGGATTTGCTAACCCAGGAGGGTTTGATTACGAAGGTTGGCTGTTCCAGAGAGGGATTAGAGCCAGCGGTTATGTGCGGAAAAGTGAGCGGAACCGGTTGCTGGGTGTTGAGGGTGGTCTGGTTTCCATGCAGCGTTGGCGTCAGCATATCAGAGATAGCATTAATGAGGTTTCTGCTAAGCAGCAGGGGAAGGCACTATTGAATGGGCTGGTAGTAGGAGACCGAAGTGGAATCAGACAGCAGCAGTGGCAGCTATTTGCTCGCACCGGAACCAACCATCTGATAGCAATATCTGGACTGCATATTGGCATAGTGTTTGGTTTGATATTCTTTATCATGCGCCGAGTTTGGGTTCTATCCAATATTCTGCCTCTATTGCTTCCAGCTCAACAGGCTGGTGCAATTCTCGGATTGGTTGCTGCTATGGTCTATGCCGCCATGGCTGGGTTTGCCATATCTACCCAGCGCGCCTTGATAATGTTGTTGGTGTTTGTTGTTGGATATATATTGAGACGGCCACCCAGGCCATCTAGGGCTTTAGCAACAGCTCTGTTAATAGTGGTGATCTGGGATCCACTGGCAGCACTCTCAGCTGGATTCTGGCTCTCTTTTACTGCTGTGGCTGCCATCTTCTTCGGTTTTGCTGGTAGGGTGGGCAAAATCGGTTGGCTACAGCAGTGGAGTCGAGTGCAGTGGATGATAGCCCTGGGGTTGGCCCCGGTTCTGCTCTCCATGAGCTTCCAGGTATCGCTCTTGGCACCCCTGATTAATATGCTTGTTGTGCCTCTGTTTAGCTTTGTGATTGTGCCGCTAGCGTTGGTGGCAGTGTTGCTGCTATTTCTGTTGGAACCACTGGGTGTGCAGATGGTGCAGCTGATGAGTTGGATGCTGGCTAGTTGGATGGAGTGGCTGGATTATCTTAGTGACATCCCCTTTATAGTCTGGAGCGCCCCAGCGCTACCGGCATGGGTGTGGCCCTATGCCCTAATTGGGGTTGTAATGCTATTGTCACCAAGAGGGTTGCCAGCCCGTTGGCTGGGGGTAATGTTTTTGACACCAGTTTTGCTTGTAAGGCCACAGGCGCCGGAGAATGGGTCTGTCAACATTACCGTGTTGGATGTAGGGCAGGGTCTTGCGGTGGCAGTTAGCACCACGCAGCACACTCTACTCTATGATCTAGGGCCAAAATTCTCTGACGAATTCAATGCCGGTTCGGCTGTGGTATTGCCTTTTCTACGTAGCTTAGGGATTGATAGGGTGGATCTATTGATACTGAGTAACGGGGATATGGATCATAGTGGCGGCTTGCCAGGCATCCTTGAACAAGTGGAGATAGGTCCAGTTGTTAGTGGAGAACCGCAACGTCTCAAGGTGAATGCCAGCATATGTAGTGCTGGAGACTCCTGGAGCTGGGATGGAGTCAGCTTCAAGATACTTCATCCAGAGTCAGATAGCCGTTGGCAGGGGAATAACTCCTCCTGTGTTTTGAAAATAGAGGCTGCTGGTCGGAGTATGCTAATTCCTGGAGATATCGAAAAAGTGGTTGAGAGGCAGCTACTTAAGGACGAAATGGTGGATTTAAGATCTGATCTGGTAATAGTTCCGCATCACGGTAGTAAATCATCATCAAGTGCAGCATTTGCCCGGGAAGTATCTCCCAAATATGCAATAGTCTCCACTGGGTATCGCAATCGCTACGGTTTCCCTAATTCTATGGTAGTGGATCGATGGCGCTCAGTGGGGGCAAAGGTATTGAATACAGCTGAATTGGGTGCGATTGAGCTGAAAATTGAGGCTAATGGCACTATTTCAGCCCCATCCTACCATCGTAAGCTTAAATTGCGTTATTGGCACCGACCTACAATTCCTCGGATGTGATGAAAATCCTGTTTGTCCCCTTTTGGAAAGGCGCCCGAATGCAGTATGATAGAAGAAAAATATTAGCCTTAAATATCTAGGCTTCTCTAACAGTTAAAGGATATCTAGGATGTATGAACTGGTAATTTCTGGCGGTTGGCTGATGCTGCCGATTATTCTGTGTTCGGTGGTGGCCATGGCCATAATTATCGAGCGTTTATGGACACTTAGACCATCGCGAGTAGTTCCGGAAAATCTGGTATCCCAGGTTTGGCAGGTGCACAGTGACGGGCAGATGACTCCAGAAAATACAGAGGCACTGAAAATAAGCTCTCCACTCGGCTGTATTTTAGCTGCCGCTTTGGTAAACCGCAGTCATGGCCGCGAGATCATGAAAGAGGCTATTGAAGAAGTTGGACATCAGGTAGTACATGATCTTGAGCGCTATCTAAATACTCTGGGAACCATAGCTTCTATTTCGCCACTACTGGGCCTGCTGGGAACAGTTATCGGAATGATCAAGGTGTTTTCCGCCATTACGCTGGTTGGTGTGGGCGATCCAACTGTTCTGGCTGGAGGTATATCAGAGGCCTTGATTACCACAGCATCTGGGTTGTCCGTGGCCATACCATCACTTATGTTTCATCGATACTTTACTGGATTAGTGGAGCGCCTAGTGGTTGCAATGGAAGAGGAGGCCTTGAAAATGGTTGAGGTTATGCAGGGCGAAAGGGAGTCGGAGTAAACTAGATGAATCTTCGATCTAATCGCAAAGAGTCGCCAGAGCTAAATCTGACACCACTGATTGATGTGGTGTTCCTGTTGCTGATCTTCTTTATGGTTTCGACTACCTTTGATAAAGAGTCACGTATCAAGATTGAGTTACCTCAAGCCGCAACCCAGGATGAACGGGATAAGCAAGATAGTGTGCTCGACCTCACCATTGACGCCAGCGGACGTTTCTACGTCAATCAGAGAGAGGTAATTAACACAGAGTTGAATACTCTGATGCGAGCCATAGAAAAAGCGGTAAAGGAGCGGAGGGATCTGCCGGTGATTATCTCTGCTGATGCAAACACTCCTCACCACGCGGTAATAAGGGCGATGGACGCTGCCAGTCAGTTAGGGTTCGTAAATATGACATTTTCGGCAAGGCAGCCTGTAGATAAAAAGTGAAGCGGCTGGAATCGTTATGGTGGGATCGCAATGGCGCGGCGCTAGCGTTATTACCTCTTTCTTGGCTATTTTGTTCCTTGGTATGGTTGCGGCGTCTACTTTATCGCCTGAAAATATTAAAAACCCATCGTCTATCCGTCCCCGTGGTAGTTGTTGGGAACATCACCGTAGGTGGTTCAGGCAAAACGCCGCTGGTGATTTGGTTGGCCGAATACTTCAAAGAGAAAGGTCTCAAGCCGGGAATTATCTCCAGAGGGTATGGGGGGAGTGCGGAGTATTGGCCGCAGCAGGTACTGCCTGGTAGTGATCCTGTCGCAGTAGGCGATGAACCGGTTCTAATCGCCCAAAGGACCCAATGCCCAGTTAGTGTGGGTCCAGATCGAGTTGCAGCAGCTTTAGCTATACAGCATTATCTTGATTGCGATGTAATCATCTCCGATGATGGTCTGCAGCATTATGCCTTGGGGCGTGATGTCGAAATCGTGGTTATTGATGGAGAGAGGGGATTTGGTAATGAGTATTGCCTGCCAGCTGGGCCCTTACGTGAAAATGTAAGTAGGTTAAAAAGTGTGGATATGGTTGTATCTAACGGCACCACCGGACCTGGCCGTTTTATTATGCAGTTGGGTAATGTAAAAGTGGTTAACCTGTTGGATTCGAAACAGACTAGAAAGCTGGATGACTTCAAATCCGAGCAAACAATCTATGCTATGGCTGGTATCGGTAATCCGGAGCGCTTCTTTAGGCAGCTGGAAAATTCTGGTATTAGAATAGAGAGGGTAGGTTTTCCGGATCATCATAAATATACTGAGGATGATCTGAGAATAGCCGGAGATGCCCCTCTGTTGATGACAGAAAAAGATGCTGTTAAATGTAGGCGTTTTGCCAAGCCAAATCACTGGTATGTGCAGGTAGACGCACAGCTGCACGATACGTTTGCAGTTCGTATAAACAAACTGATGAAGGACATGATTGATGGATAAGAAACTCCTGGATATTCTTGCCTGCCCCATATGTAAGGGTAAATTGGTCTATCTGAAAGATGCAAAAGAGTTGATCTGTAAGGCCGACAGGCTGGCTTTTCCAATTCGAGATGATATTCCCGTAATGCTTGAGGATGAGGCGCGCGCCCTGCCGGCGGATGAAGAAGTACCGGATGCCTGATTAAATGGATTACAAAGTAGTCATACCAGCACGTTATGCTTCCACTAGACTACCGGGAAAACCGTTACTGGATATCGGCGGTAAAAGCATGATTCAGCGAGTATATGAGAATGCTTGTGAATCCAAGGCATCCTCAGTTGTTATAGCTACTGATGATCAGCGTATCCAAGAAGCGGCAGCAGGCTTTGGTGCTCAGGTTTGTATGACTGCTGACACTCATCGCAGTGGTACTGATCGCATCGCTGAGGTTGTTCGAACGATGGGCTGGTCTGACGACTCTATAGTGGTAAATATTCAAGGCGATGAACCCACCATGCCACCATCTCTAGCCGATCAGGTGGCACAAGATATGGAAAATCATGCCAGGGCAGATATCACTACGTTATCCACACCAATAAGAGAGCGTGAGCAGCTATTTGATCCTAACGTGGTTAAAGTGGTTACAGATGCTGCTGGCTATGCCCTCTACTTTAGTCGCGCACCAATACCTTGGCATAGAGATGAGTTTGCTAACCAGAGCAACTCATTACCACAGGACGCCAATTTTGCCAGACACATTGGCCTCTACGCCTACCGTGCTGGCTATCTAGAAAAATACATAAACCTACCGCCTTCAGCGCTGGAGCAGGCTGAGTCGCTGGAACAGTTGCGGGTTTTGTCCCATGGGGGCTGTATCCATGTAAGCGTAGCTGAGCAGGAGCCCGGTCATGGCATTGATACGGAGGATGATCTGGAGCGGGTTCGAGGTTTTTTCGCTAGCCTCGCTTAACCAATATGGAAGGTACAAAAACAATAAAGGTTCTCTTCGTCTGTATGGGCAATATCTGCCGTTCACCCACAGCACACGGTGTGTTTGAAGCTCTAGTGAAGGCCAAGGGCTTATCTGATGTTATACAGGTCGATTCTGCTGGCACCCATGCCTATCATGTGGGCGAACAGCCTGATGTGCGTTCACAAAAAACCGCGTTGGCTCACGGAGTTGATTTGAGTTATCAACGGGCGCGTCGTGCTGAGCGTGATGACTTCCATCGTTTTAATTATATCCTGGCCATGGATAGGGATAACTACCGCAACCTTAAGACGATTTGCCCCAAAGATATGGAAGAGAGGCTCTATCTCTTTTTAGATTTTGCCCCAGAGCTGGATGATGAAGAGGTGCCAGATCCTTACTATGGTGGCAAGGGCGGTTTTGAGCGGGTGTTTAATATGGTGCAGATTGCATCAGCCGGTCTGTTAGAGGATATTCGATCGCGGCATAAAGTTTAGCCCCAAAACCCTCTCCCTTGGGGGAGAGGGTGGGATGAGGGCAGTTAGCTATTACTTCCAGTTGTAGGCGGAGCGTCAGGTTTATCGTCCTTCTTTTTTGTCTCAACCAGCTGTGGTTCAGGCTTGGGTTGAGTATCCTGTTTAGGAGGGGTGCTAGCTACAGGTTTCTGTGTCTCCTTGTTCTCAACTGCTTTCGGTTTAGCCTGAGGCTCCTGTTTTGGTTCTGCGCTTGCAACCGGCTTTGGTTGTGGCTTGGTTTCAACCAGCTTTGGAGCTGGTTTATCAATGCTCTTAGGTTTTGATTCCTGGCTAGCTGGTTGTTTTGGCACCGCTTTTAACTCAGCAGGTTTTGCTGGTTCTTGTTGTGGCGCGGCAGTTTGTACAGGCTTTGGTTGTGGCTTGGTTTCCACCAACTTAGGTGCTGGCTTCTGCTCGCTCTTTGTCTCAACTGATTTGGCTGCAGTGGTATCCTGTTTTACCTTCTCGACCGGCTTGATATCAGGTTTTGTTTCGGCAGTGGATTGGGTTGTATCCTGGGCAGCGGGCTTAGCAGTACTATCCCGGTTTTCATTCTGCTCGGCACGCGGTCTGCGCTGGCCTCTACGACGTCCACTCTGTTTGCGCGCATCAGATTTGTTAGCATCAGCTGCTGGTTGTTCTGCTGCATTCTCATTAGGGCTCTGCTGCTGTTGATTAGAGCTGTTTGCAGAGTGATCCTGATTATTATGACTCTGTTTGTGCTCCTCAGATTTGTTGGCATCAGTTGCTGGTTGTTCTACTGCTTTCTCATCGGAGTTCTGCTGCTGTTGATTAGAGCCGTTTGCAGACTGAGCCTGATTGTTGCGACCACGGCGTCTGCGTCCACCACGGCGTCCGCGGCGATTTCCAGAGGCACGTTTTTGCTGTTCACCTGACTTGCTTTCGTCATCTTTGCTATTTGCTTCCGGCTGTTTTTTCGCCATGTCATTTGGCTTGACCTGCTCTTTACTTACATTGCCTTTGTTGCCACCATTTTGGTTAGGCTCAGAGCTCTTGTCATTTTGTCTGTTTGAGCGATCGCGTCTAGTGCGATTAGAGGGGCTACGACCTCTCCCGTTGGATTTGTTACGTCCATCGCGTTTTTGCTGATTTTGTGACTTCGGTTTTTCTTCTTGTTGCTGTTCTGCTGCGTTATCTGCGTTATCTGCGCTATCTTCGCTAATAAACACCGATACAATGCGTTTCAATAACCCAGGTTTCTTTGGAGCTGTCTCCTGTTCTTTCTCTTTCTCTTTCGCTACAGGCGTAGGAGCTGGGGCGGTATGACTGATCTGTTTTACCGCAGGTTCTTCACTCTTAAACTCTTTTTGCTTTACATGATCAGGAACATTCGTCTCAGGTTCAGCCGTCATCTCATAACTAGCGGTTTCGGAGTTATGCTCGTGTAAATCCTGACTACGGATGCGCTCTATCTCATAGTTTGGTGTTTCAAAATGTTTGTTGGGTATCAGAATCACATCAACCGACTGACGGTTTTCTATTTCATGGATAGCATCACGCTTCTCATTTAGCAGGAATGTGGCTACATCAACCGGTAACTGGGCAATTATGCGCGAGGTGTTCTCCTTCATAGCCTCTTCTTCAATTACGCGCAAAACTGATAGTGCAAGAGACTCCACGCCACGTATAAAGCCGTGTCCTTTACAGCGAGGGCAGACCAACTGGCTCGATTCTCCTAGGGAAGGGCGCAATCTTTGACGAGACATCTCCAGCAGGCCGAAGCGAGAAATGCGACCAATCTGTACTCGGGCGCGATCCTCCTTCATAGCATCTTTTAATTTGTTCTCTACTGCGCGCTGGTTTCTAGATGGGCCCATATCGATGAAATCAATTACAAACAGACCACCCATGTCGCGCAACCGTAGTTGGCGGGCAACTTCATCAGCTGCCTCCAGATTGGTGTTGAAAGCAGTGTCTTCAATGTTTGATCCCTTGGTGGCGCGGGCGGAGTTTATATCCACTGAGGTAAGGGCTTCGGTATGATCTATTACTATGGATCCGCCAGAAGGGAGGCGCACCTCACGCTGAAACGCTGTTTCAATCTGGCTCTCTATCTGGTACCTGGTGAAAAGTGGCACTTCATCCTGATAGATGCGCAGCTTTTTCAGGTTCTGTGGCATCACCTGTTGGATAAATTCAGTGGCCTCTTTGTGAACATCTGGGTGATCAATCACGATCTCGCTTATGTCGCCGCGCAGGTAATCACGAATAGAACGGATGATTACGTTGCTTTCCTGATAGATAAGGAAGGGTGCTTTCTTCTCTTTAGCAGAGCTATCAATTGCGGACCAGAGCTGGAGCAGGTAGTCCAGATCCCACTGCAACTCATCTTTGCTTTTGCCAACTCCAGCGGTGCGAACGATTAGTCCCATTCCATCAGGAATAGTCAGGTGACTCATGGCTTCACGTAGTTCAGTCCGGTCATTGCCCTCAATACGGCGGGAAACCCCTCCGGCACGCGGGTTGTTTGGGATAAGTACCAGATAGCGCCCAGCCAGTGAGATGAAGGTAGTAAGAGCAGCGCCTTTATTGCCGCGCTCTTCCTTTTCCACTTGGACGATTAACTCTTGACCCTCTTTGACCGCCTCTCTGATATTGACTCTGCCACTGGATTTGGCTGCACTCTCGGAGAAGTAGATACGAGATATCTCTTTAAGAGGTAGGAAGCCGTGGCGTTCTGATCCGAAATCGACAAAGACCGCCTCCAGGCTTGGTTCAACCCTGGTTATGCGCGCCTTGTATACATTAGATTTTTTCTGCTCTCGACCAGAGCTTTCAATGTCGAGGTTGTGGAGTTTTTGGCCATCAACTATGGCCACGCGCAACTCTTCAGGCTGAGTTGCGTTAATCAGCATACGTTTCATTTGTAATCCTTTTATGTGCCATAACTGCCTGTTTCTCAATATGTTACAGAATATTGAGGCTGCAGGGATAAGGCGGATTCCTTGTGGGAATGTATCGGACTGCGCTGGAATACCAATCTGTATTGGTCTCGTCAGCAACACTACTGCAGGAGGAGAGTTTACTGCTCCTCTGGTACCGATTTTTGCCGCCTTGTTGTGGCAAACTGTTAATTTGTTTATAACCCGGAATTTATGCGGGTTGCCGTTTGACCAGGGTCGTAAGTTTTGCACTTTATTTGTGCAAAAACTTCGGTGTCCTGGTCGGGCGCTACTTTTGTCATGGCTGCGCCGATAATCTTAAAACTTGAAGCAATCTTTGCATGAAAAGCTGCTATATGTTTGCTTCTTTATTATAACTATAGGGCATTGTTAGATTAAAGCTTTAAATCATGCACTACTAATAGTCAATAGTGGATAATAACAGCCTTAATCTACCGCATCAATTGGCTACGACCTGTTATCATGTGCAAATGTCGGAAAATAAAGAAAAATCATATCCTGTGAGACAGGTTGAGGTAGAAGAGGGCTATGCTGGCCAAAGATTGGACAACTTCCTGCTGACTCAGCTTAAAGGGGTCCCTAAAAGTCGTGTCTATCGCATAGTGCGCAAGGGTGAGGTGCGGGTAAATAAGGGCAGAGCTAAGGTCAGTTATCGTTTACAACAGGGGGATATTGTGCGAATACCACCTATTCGCGTGGCAGAAAAAGAGCCATCTATAGCCCCCGGTACGCGTATTCTTGATCAGCTGCAACACTCCATTTTGTATGAAGACAAACGATTGTTGGTTTTAAACAAGCCATCTGGGCTGGCCGTGCATGGTGGCAGTGGCCTTAAGTTTGGAGTAATTGAGGCGGTACGCACCCTCAGGCCTGAAGAGAATCAGCTGGAGTTGGTGCACAGGCTGGATCGTGACACCTCAGGCTGTCTGATGATTACAAGACGGAGAAGCGCCCTGCGCACTCTACATGAACTGCTGCGTGGTAGTGGAGTCGATAAAAGATATGTGGCTCTGGTAGCTGGTCGTTGGGATAATGACCGTGAGACAGTGGATGCACCCCTCGCCAAGAATCAGCTGCAAGGAGGAGAAAGGGTGGTGCGAGTAGATCCTGACGGGAAAACGGCAAAAACAAAATTTAAGGTGATAGAGCGTTTTTCCAACTCTACCCTGGTCGAAGCGGAGCTGTTAACTGGGCGGACTCATCAGCTACGCGTCCATCTGGCCTACTTAGGAACGCCAATCCTGGGAGATGAAAAATATGGAGATCAATCTGCTAATCGCAATATGAAAAAACAGGGTTTGAAACGACTGTTTCTTCATGCTAAATCTCTAAGTTTTGACTGGGTAGAAGATGTTGGTAGGCTCAAAGTTGAGGCACCGCTGGAACCTGCTTTGGAACAGTTGTTGGCTAAATTAAGAAAATGAATAGAACTCAATTTAAGCTTCTGGTGTTTGACTGGGACGGAACCATAATGGATTCTGCGGATAATATTATTGAGTGCGTACGGGAGGCTGCTAAAGACCTGGGTTTGGAAATACCCAGTGACGATACTGTCAGAAACATTATAGGACTTGGTCTAAAAGAGGCAGTAACAGAGATGTTCCCTGGCATTGATGATGGCCAGATATGGAATGTTGTGGAGCGCTACCGGGTGCACTTTCTCGATCACAGACGCAAACCTTCACCGCTGTTCCAGGGCGCGGAAGATACCCTGCGTGAAATTGCTGGAAGGGATTATCTTATGGCGGTAGCAACCGGCAAGGGAAGGTCCGGGCTTGATAGGGTTTTGGAATATACTGGCCTGGGTGATCTGTTTCATACCTCCAGGTGTGCAGATGAGAGCTTTTCCAAACCAAATCCAGATATGTTGCTGCAAATTATGGATGAGATGGGGGTAATTGGGGAAGAGACCCTGATGATTGGTGATACTGAATATGATATGCAGATGGCAGTTAATGCTGGGGCACATAGGCTTGCCGTTAGTTATGGTAGCCATACCTATGAACGTTTGATGAAATCAGACCCGTTGGGGTGTCTCGACGATATTAGAGAGCTTCCGGCTTGGTTGAATATTGACTAGATTGAGAGGATTAAAATGGACAACATTGAGAATGAAATAGGACAAGGGCAGCCCGATAAGTGGGAGAGAAAGCTGATTGAGGAGATCGCCCTCTCATCTATTAAAGAGAAACGCAGGGCCCGCAGATGGGGCATATTCTTTAAAGCATTGTTCTTTATTTATCTTATGGCTATTTTGGGCCTGTTTATGCCGAATGGTTTGCAGGATAGGAATATTGCTGATGGGCCGCACACAGCAGTTGTGAATATTGATGGAGTTATTTCTAGTGACACCAAGGCTAATGCTGACAATGTAATTAAGGGTATACGCAGTGCTTTCAAGAACAGCAATACCAAAGGGCTGATTTTGCGCATCAATAGCCCAGGAGGCAGCCCAGTACAGGCTGGGTATATCAACGATGAAATAGTTCGGTTGAAAACTAAACACCCAACAATTAAGGTTTACGCAGTTGTGACCGATATATGTGCATCAGGTGGGTACTACATTGCTGCCGCCGCAGACCAGATATATGTGGATAAAGCCAGCATAGTTGGCTCCATTGGTGTTTTGATGGATGGATATGGTTTTGAAGATACTATGAAAAATCTAGGTGTGGAGAGGCGTCTGTTAACTGCAGGTGAGCACAAAGCGCTAATGGATCCATTCTCGCCGCTGAAAGAGTTTGATCGTTCCCATGTACAAGGTATGTTAGACCAGATTCATAAGCAGTTTATAGAAACAGTAAAAAAGGGTAGGGGTAAGCGACTTAAACAAGACGATAAAATCTTCAGTGGCCTATTCTGGACCGGAGAACAGAGCATCTCTCTTGGTCTGGCTGATGGATTAGGCAGTAGCAGCTATGTAGCACGCGAGGTTATTGGTGTAGAGAATCTAGTGGATTTTACCAGCAAAGAGGATGTATTTGAGACGTTTGCCAAGAAGATGGGTGCAGGTGCAGCTTCAGCTCTCTCCGGTGTGGTTGGCCTAGGCAAATGGATGAACTTACGCTAAGTAATAAACAATTGATAATAAATAGATGGATTTAACTAAGTATGTTCGTAGACCTGCTAAATAACGCTGTATATCTGCTAGCGTTGGGTGTTATTTACGACGTACTTGAACTGCGTTCTATTAAAGATAAACAGACACGCGAAGCTCTCACTGGTCTGCTGATTGGCTGTATTGGCGTAGTGGTTCTGTTTACTGCCTGGGAGATTACCCCTGGTGTGTTGATCGATACCAGATGGGTGCTGCTTGGACTTTGCGGCCTCTTCTTTGGCTTAATTCCTACCGGTATTGCTCTGATCGTAACCGCTGTTTTTCGACTGTATTTAGGTGGTGTAGGCGCCAATATTGGCGTTATGGTACTGCTGGTAGCGTCCACGCTTGGCTTAGGCTGGAGATATTTGATTAAGCATAGTCATATCACTCTTAATTGGAGCAGGCTGCTTGTTTTCGGGGTGGTTGCATCTCTGCTAATGCTGTTTTCCATCAGATTTCTAGAAGGTGACTTGCCGCAGATAATTTTGCCAAAGATCGTACTGCCTATTTTAGCCATCTATCCAATTGCCACGCTGCTCCTCGGATTGATACTCAGAAGGCAGCGTGACAAAAGCCTTGCGGATAAGGCTTTGCAAGCAAGTGAAAACAGGTACCGGTCACTATTCGAAAGCTCTGAAGTAGCTATCTGGAATATGGGTTTTATTAGGGTATATGAGAAGCTAGAAGAGTTGCGAGAGAAGGGAGTGACTGATCTACGTAAGGAAATCAAACAGGATAATAAACTTCTTAGTGAACTGGTGTACGGAACAACGGTTATACAAGTTAATGACGCACTGCTTAGGCTTTTTAGTGCATCATCTAAAGAAGATTTTTTGAGGTATCGAGAGAAATTATTAACTCCAGAGATTGTCAAGGCGTTTGTCGATTCCTATTGTGCTATCTGGGAAGGAAAAAAGCATTTCCGGACAGAAGTGAGGGCGCAGCTCATAACTGGAGAGGAGAAGGTTATATACTGTTATATGCCGGTACCAGAGCATAGAGATGACTACTACAGTATACCGGTAAGTCTACTGGATATAACGGATCTAAAGCAGGCAGAGGCACGGGTTAACACCCTTTCCCAAGCTGTAGAGCAGAGTCCGGTGTCTGTGTTGATAACTGATCCAGAAGGAGGTATTGAGTATGTAAACAGTACCTTTGAGAAGGTTACCGGTTACACCGCGTCAGAAGTAAAAGGACAGAATCCGAATATACTAAAAGCTAGTGATGACAATTCAGATGATTATAAAGATCTATGGAGAACAATAACGTCTGGTGGCTCTTGGAAGGGAGAGTTTCAGAATAAGAAAAAGAATGGTGATCTGTTTTGGGAGTCGGCACATATTGCACCAGTGGTAGATGAGGACGGTGCTATTCGCCACTATCTGGCGGTTAAGGAGGATATTACTCATCAGAAGGAGCAGGAACAACGGATACTCTACCAGGCCCATTATGACAGCCTTACTGATCTGCCTAACAGGTTTTTGTCTCTGGATAGGTTGTCCCAATTAATAAAAGAGGCAGAACGCAATGACCATAAGGTTGCTGTTATCTTTTTAGATCTAGATGATTTTAAAAAGGTTAATGACACCATAGGTCATGATGCTGGTGATAACTTGCTGATGCAGGCTGCTCAACGCTTAAAAGAGGCAGTGCGTGAAGGTGATACTATAGGCCGATTGGGCGGAGATGAATTTATCATGCTGCTGGGTGGGTTGGATGATGTTAAAGATGCCCAACCTGCTGCTGAAAACCTCTTAGATAAATTTCGCAATCCGTTCAAGCTTGATGGGCGTGAGCTGATATTAGGTGCAAGTATTGGTATTTCAATCTATCCAGATGATGGCTCAACTACTATAGAGTTGTTACGTTGCGCAGATACAGCTATGTACTGTTCTAAGGGTCAGGGACGCAATACCTATAACTATTTTACCCAATCAATGAATAAGGATGTTTCCAGGCGCCTAATGCTGGAGGAGAAGCTTTATGGTGCGCTAGAAAGAGGTGAGTTCTCTCTACGTTATCAACCAATTATCGATATCAAAGAGCGTATGGTGGTCGGCTGTGAGGCTCTGCTTGTATGGAACAACCCTGAGATAGGGAACATATCGCCGGTAGAGTTTATCCCAATAACTGAACAGAGCGGTCTCATCGTATCCATTGGCAAGTATGTTTTGACTGAAGCTCTGCGTATGACTGCCAATTGGCAACAGACCTGTATGCCTGAATTTATGATTTCAGTTAACTTCTCCCCAAGACAGTTTAGTGATCCCAGCTTGGTAGAGGATGTTAGGATGATAGTACAGAGTTCTGGTGTCATAACTGGGTCTCTCTCTCTTGAAATTACCGAGGGAGTTTTACTAAGCGGTGTCTCGAACAACGATGCCACCCTTAGCGCCTTCAGTGAAATGGGAATAAAGATAGCTATGGATGACTTTGGAACTGGTTACTCATCGCTTAACTATTTACGTAGATACCCTTTTGATTCTCTTAAAATTGATCGCGAGTTTGTGAGCGATATGACCTACGATATGGGAGATCGCGAACTGGTGAATGCTGCAATTGTCATGGCACACAGTCTTGATCTAAAGGTGGTAGCAGAAGGTGTAGAGACAGAGCAGCAGCTGGCTGATCTAAAAGAGCTTGGTTGTGACTATGCTCAGGGTTATCTATTAGGTAGGCCTATGTCGGTAGACAAGTTGACCGACTTGCTGAAACAGCAGAGTGAGTCAGTTTGCGTTGACTTGTAGCGTACTGCAGCAGACAAAAAACTATTAAATCTGACCAGACAAGAATCTATTTGGTCTGGTAAAATGCCGCTCTTTTGGACAATAAAGCAATCTCATCTATGACCACAACAACCCGTTTCGCACCCAGCCCTACTGGATACCTGCATGTGGGTGGAGCCCGCACCGCGCTGTTCTCCTGGCTCTATGCTCGTAAGCATGGCGGCCAGTTTATTCTGCGTATAGAAGACACCGATCTGGAACGTTCTACTGCTGAATCGGTAAATGCCATCCTGGAGGGGATGACCTGGCTGGGGCTGGAGTATGATCAGGGTCCGTTCTATCAGACGGATCGCTTTGATCGCTATAACGAGGTTATTCAGCAACTTATGGATCAAGGGCTGGCCTACCGCTGCAACTGCTCTAAAGAGCGACTGGATGAGCTGCGGGACCAGGCCATGAAGCGCAAGGCCAAGCCTAGATATGATGGCCGTTGCCGTCACGCCGAGGTAGACCCGAATGAACCCCACGTGATCCGTTTCGCCAATCCTGAGGATGGGGTGGTAGTTGTGAATGACCTGGTGCGTGGAAACGTTGCCTTCCAGAATTCTGAGTTGGACGATCTGATCATCAAACGTACCGATGGTTCTCCCACCTACAATCTAACCGTGGTGGTGGATGATATGGATATGAATATCAATGTGGTGATCCGGGGTGATGACCACCTGAATAACACCCCCAGGCAGATCAATATTCTGCGTGCCCTGGGGCAGGAACCACCCAAATATGCCCATGTGCCCATGATCCTGGGGGATGATGGAGCACGGCTCTCCAAACGGCATGGGGCGGTGAGTGTAATCCAGTATCGGGAAGAAGGCTTCTTGCCAGAGGCTCTGCTCAACTACCTAGTGCGCCTGGGCTGGTCTCATGGCGATCAGGAGGTGTTCTCCCTGGATGATATGATTGAGCTGTTTGATATAGACGCGGTAAACAAGGCCGCTTCCACCTTTAACAGCGAGAAGCTGTTGTGGCTGAATCAGCACTATATTAAGAGTAGTGATCCTGCTCGTATCGCCCATCTGCTCAGCCCGCATATGGGCAAACTGGGCATTGATCCCACTGAGGGAGCCGATCTGATAGAGGTGGTTCGCGCCCAGCAGGAGAGGGCAAAGACCTTGGTAGAGATGGCAGAGATTAGCGCCTTCGTCTATAAAGAGTTTGCAGAGTATGATGAGAAGGCTGCTAAGAAAAATCTGCGGCCGGTAGCGCGGGAACCGCTGGAGAAGTGCTTTGCAGCCTTGAATGAGCTTGAGGAGTGGACCAGGGAAAACCTACATAAGCTGGTCGAGGATGTCTCTGAGTCATTGGAACTGAAAATGGGTAAGGTGGCACAGCCACTGCGTGTAGCAGTTGTGGGCAGGGCCGCTTCACCCGGTATAGATGATACGCTCTACCTGGTAGGTAAAGATGCTTGCCTGCGGCGCATTCAAAGGGCGCTGGCCTATATTAAACAGCGTGAAGAGAACAGTTAGTTAACAATTCAACTAAGAAACCTAAATATGAGCGAGCAGGAAACAACCGCACCAACCAATTTTATCCGTCAGATCATCGATGAAGATTTGGCAGCGGGAAAAAATGACGGCCGAGTACACACTCGTTTTCCGCCGGAACCCAACGGCTATCTGCATATCGGTCACGCAAAATCCATCTGCCTTAACTTTGGCATTGCTAGAGACTATCCGGGTGGAAAGTGTAACCTACGTTTTGACGACACCAATCCTCATAAAGAGGATGTGGAGTATGTGGAATCTATCCAGGAAGATGTGCGCTGGCTGGGCTTTGACTGGGAGGATCGTCTCTACTACGCCTCAAACTATTTCGATCAGCTCTACAACTACGCGCTTGAGTTAATCGAAAACGGCAAGGCCTATGTGTGTGATCTCAATGCAGATGAGACCAGAGAGTATCGCGGTACTCTGACGGAGCCAGGTAAAGAGAGCCCCTATCGCAACCGTTCAGTAGAAGAGAATTTGGAACTGTTTCGTAGGATGCGGGCAGGGGAGTTTGAGGACGGATCCAAGGTTCTGCGGGCCAAAATAGACATGGCCTCGCCCAATATGAACATGCGTGACCCAACCCTGTACCGTATTCGTCACGGCGTTATCCATCATCAGACTGGGACTGAGTGGTGTCTCTATCCCATGTATGACTTTACTCACCCCATATCAGACGCCATAGAGGGGATTACTCACTCCATCTGTACTCTGGAGTTTGAGGATCACCGCCCACTCTACGACTGGGTGCTAGACAATATCAGCATTGGTTGTCATCCGCGGCAGTATGAGTTCTCGCGCCTTAATCTACAGTACACCGTAATGAGCAAGCGCAAGCTGACCCAGCTAGTGGATGAGAAGCGTGTCAGCGGCTGGGATGACCCAAGAATGCCCACCATCGCTGGCCTACGCCGG
Organism: Sedimenticolaceae bacterium; assembly: GCA_050291725.1. GTDB lineage: Bacteria > Pseudomonadota > Gammaproteobacteria > Chromatiales > Chromatiaceae > JAAGZL01. The sequence continues at coordinate 2,125 of JBNKKH010000017.1, read as the reverse complement.
CGCGGCTATACCCCGTCTTCAATCCGTACCTTTAGTGACCGCATCGGTGTTACCAAGGCGGATAATTCAGTGGAGATGGGTATGCTAGAGGCCTGTATCCGGGAAGATCAGGACAGCCATGCCCCCCGTGCCATGGCGGTGTTGAACCCGCTCAAGATCGTATTGGAAAACTTCCCAGAGGATAGCGTAGAAAAGCTAGAGGCCCCCAATCATCCCAAAGATACCTCCATGGGCAGCCGTACCCTCAAATTAACCAGGGAAGTCTACATCGATCGGGCCGATTTCCGCGAAGAGGCCAATAAGAAATATAAGCGACTGATCACAGGGGGTGAGGTGCGTCTCCGCAACGCCTATGTGATTAAGTGTGAACAGGCGATAAAAGACGACAACGGCGAAATAACCGAGCTGCGCTGCAGCTATGACCCTGACACACTGGGTTCAAATCCAGAAGGGCGCAAGGTAAGAGGGGTAATCCACTGGGTATCCGCCAGCGAGGGCATAAAGGCCGAGGTGAGGCTGTATGACCGTCTATTCAATCATCCAACGCCAGATGCAGACAGAGAGGTAGACTCATTTCTAGATCATCTGAATCCTGAATCCCTGACTGTTTTGACAGAAGCAGTGGTAGAGCCAAGCCTGCTCCAGGCCGAGCCAGGTAGCGGCTTTCAGTTCGAGCGGGAAGGCTATTTCTGCGTAGACAGCAAAGATTCAACTCCAGAGCATTTGGTATTCAACCGCACGGTGACCCTAAGGGACTCCTGGGCCAAGATCGAAAAGCAGGGAAAATAACCGGATATAGGGTAAAATAGGTAGACAAATAGATCTGCTTGGCCTAATATTCGCGTCTTGTTTTTTAGGGGCCATAGCTCAGCTGGGAGAGCGCTACACTGGCAGTGTAGAGGTCGACGGTTCGATCCCGTCTGGCTCCACCAAAAAATAAGATACGGTTGATTCGATGGGACCGTATTTTTACAAGTTCACTGTCCCCATCGTCTAGAGGCCTAGGACACTGGCCTTTCACGCCGGTAACAGGGGTTCGAACCCCCTTGGGGACGCCAATTCTACATAAAACAAAGGCTTACGATAATTCGTAGGCCTTTTTTTGTCGTGTGCTGGGGGCTCAGCTGGCATGGAGTTCTGAGGACGGTATACTTGATTCGATAAACCTGTTTATGAAAGTTAAGTAAACTATCCCCAGATTTCCCCGGTACCCCAAAGAGTCTCCATCAGATAGAACAGTCACTCCTTCCAGAACCCATTGAACCTATCAGAGGCCAGCTCAGTGTATCTAAATAGCGTGCTGGATGTTCTGACCGAGGTAGTGCAGTAGTGCCCTAGAGTTTGGAGTGGGGGTTAGGAGTGGGTGTCCTGATAAGTCATGTTCATAATTCCTTCCAGAAAAGGTATCAGAGCCACAGAGAAAGGCGCGACGGACACAGCGGGAGACACAATGATAATAGGGGGTGGCATCGAGAGATACCTGATCTTTCCTTGGCTTGGGCATAATATCGTTCCTTGATATTTGAATGGTTAAAACCAGTTTGACAAAACCACCCAGGATTGGCAGGTTTGGGGTGGGTGTCCTATTAGTTCTCCAAGTACTTGTTTATAAAGAAATAGCAACGCAGACAGCGCTTGATTTTGGGTAGAAGATGTAACATTATTCTTAACAGCAAGATGGGTAAGGAAGGCAGAAATTTCCGCTTCACCCATATCAGCAGGATGCTTCTTATTATGGAAATAAATAAAACGCTTAATCCACTGGGTATAGGCTTCTTCTGTGCGAATACTATAGTGTTTCACGCGCAGAACGTTGCGCACATCATCCAACAGGCGGGGCTTATTCATAGGAACCTCCTTGCTCCGTTAGTAAATCCTTTTAGGCTCCCTATTCAGAAGCTAACGCATTGTTTTCAAACAACCTGGTTTTTTATACACCCTAAATGTCGCAATTTTAAAGGGACTTTTAGGGTGTCTACTTATAGTTATGTGCTACACAAGTGGAACCAATAATATGAGATTCAATAAACTAGCACCAAACTTTTCAGTTAGAGACGTCAAAGAATCGGTGATTTTCTACCAAGAAATGCTCGGTTTTAAGCTAGAAATTGCAGTTCCTGATGGG
>JBNKKH010000016.1:0-83700 GCA_050291725.1 Sedimenticolaceae bacterium | reverse complement strand
ATGAGTGTATACGTTCTCACCGGTAACAATGGCATCATCTACCACAATACCTAGAACCAGTAGAAAGGCAAACAGACTCATTATGTTCAGAGTCACGCCGAAATACGCCATAGCCAGAAAAGCACCCATGAAACTTACCGGAATGCCAATAAACACCCAAAAGGCAACAAACGGACGCAGAAACAGGGTAAGCAGAAGCAGCACCAGAATACCGCCTTGTATTGCATTATTAACCAAAGTCTGCAGGCGTTTTTTTACAATCTTGGAACGATCACGCCATACCGTCATCTCTACCCCTTTGGGTAGTCCAGCTTGGCGTTCACTTACATACTCAATAACCTTGTCGGCTACTTCAATCGCGCTCTGATCCCCAACCCGGTACACATCTACAAATGCGGCCTTCTGCCCGTTAAAACGACTACGTAAAGCACTCTCTTCAAATCCATCCACCACTTTAGCCAAATCCTTGACCTGAACTATGCTCCCATCTGGCCGGGTGAGTATTACGATATTTTCAAACTGCTCGCGGTCATAGGCCTTGCCTTTAGAACGGATAAGAATATCGCCACCGTCAGCCTTGATGGTGCCGGCAGAGATATCCTGAGCACTTTTGGCAATGGTATCTGCCACCTGCTTGAGAGAGATGCCGTACTGACGCAGGCGGTCTTTAGTAACCTCTATGGCAATCTCGTAGTCACGTACCGAATCCAGCTCGGCCTGGGTAATACCAGGGATGCGCAACAAATCATCACGCACTTGCTCGGTCATGGCGCGTATCTCTTTTTCAGAGTATGGACCAGCGATAGCTACAGAGATAACTTCACGTTTCCTGGTCATGAGGCTAATTACCGGCTTTTCTGCTTCTACTGGGAAGTTATTAATAGCATCTACACGGCTTTTGACATCTGACAGGAGCTCTCTTGAATCGTACCCAGATTCAACCTCAATATTAATTTTTGCCGAACTTTCAGTAGAGGTACTGGTTATTGTATCGATACCTTCCAGGTCTTGTACTGCCTCCTCCACCAGGATGGCGACGCTCTGCTCTGCATCCTCCGGAGTGGCGCCACGCAATGAAATACTCACACTTACCATTTCCAGATCTATATCTGGAAAAACCTCTAGCGGAATACGTTGCGTAAGAGAAAACAGACCTACTACCAGCATGCTTCCCATCAAAAGATTGGCCGCAACATGGTTACGTGCAAACCAAGCTATCATTTCAGCTTACTCTTCTTTCTCGGCATGGTTTCAGAATTCTCATCTAACGCGGCTCTGGGTCTACGCTTTGTTGCAGCCTGTTTCTTATCTTCAAACTTCTTCACTGGAGTACCACTACTAACCCTTCCTAGGGGTGTAAGTACCAACTGTTCACCGGCTTTGATCCCTTGTTTAATCAAAGCCTCATTGTCATTTTGCCATGCTATCTCTATATCTCTCTGCTCCAGCACGCCATCCTTATACAGGTAGATATAGCTACCTTGGTAGATGGCCGAATTAGGAATGACTATGGCATCCTTGATGGTCTTACCTTCTATCACTGCGGTTACATACTGGCCAATCTTCAGAGGACGCAGCTCTTTATTCTGTTTTGAGTATGGAGCTTCTATCTGAGCGGTTACATAAAGCTGTTGACTCTGTTCATCAATGGCTCCAGCAGTACGCACCAAAACCGCATTCCATGACTGGGGAGTGTCGCCTAGACTATTTATTATCTTGGCTTTAGGCAGTTCCTTGCTGTCATCACTTTTGTTACTTGCATTCTCTGGCAAGGTAAGCAGCGATAGTTCGCTGTTTTTAATTGGCAGTTTTACTTCGACAAGATCAGTGGCGTAGACCTTTGCCAGACTGGTATTTACAGAAACCACATCACCTAGATCCACATTTTTAGAAAGAACGCGACCAGAATATGGCGCACGTACCTGGGTACGCTCTACATCAAGCTTAGCCTTCTTAAGTTTAGCCTCGGCTGCTCCAATCTGTGATTTAGCTGCAGCAAGCTGCGGGATATGCAGGGCAAAATCAGAAGCAACACTCTTCTTGCGTAATGTTTTTCTGTCATTGACTGCCTGATCCGCCAAAACCTGCTGTTCTGCATAGTTAACTTTAGCATTGGCTAGTTCCGCTGCAGCAATATCCACCTGAATTTCGTAATCGCGCGGGTCTATCTTGACCAGTACATCTCCCTTCTCAAAAAAACCGCCATCTTGAAAGCTGGGGCTTACCTCGATGATTTGTCCTGATACCTGGGCCACTATCTGGCCTTGGGTGCGCGGCTCTATACGGCCAAATGAGTTGATGTACACCCGGTACTCTTTTGATTTAACCAGCAGCGTATCTACGGTAATAACAGGCTCAGGGGGCATCATCCTCTTATTTGGGGATGGCCTAAAAACCACGAGCAGGATTGCGATTAAGCCAATAACAAGAAGCAAATATAGCGGTAGGTAATTTTTATAGTTCAATTTTAATTGGGTAAAGTTCATACAACAATGCGTTATTCCTCACGCCTAAGCTTTTGCTATATTTAGTATTAATGTAAAGATCCATTACAGAGATAGATATTATGCAAAACTACCTACCGATAGGCTTTTTGACAAGGAGAAAATTGTAACAAAATGTAACTCGGATCCGCCCAAAAACCGAACGAACCAGTTTAGATGAGGTAAAAATTAGATATTTCTGGCACTGGCTCTATTCGCCACCCACTAGCGTAACGGTTTCCTTAGTCCATTCAGCCCCACTGGGACCTGGACGCTCTAGCTCATTCCAAAGCTCAGCAATCTGCTCGTTGGAGATGCCGTTATTATGTAGAAAACCCACCTCTTTTTTCAGAGAACCTAGATATGACTCTTTGCCAACCATTTTGACCAAGGTGTTCACATCCATCTCTACACCATGATCTTGTAGTAACAGATCTAAAGCCTCTTCAAGACTGTGTGAAACCAACATCTCCCTTGCCAGTTTGGCGGTATCAACCACCATCTCAACTCCCTGGCGCTTCTGTATCTCCCGCATTGCCAGGTGTATCTCACCCTTGCGTTCGCGCCACTGCTGCACCCCTTCATGTGAGGCATCACAGGCAAGTTTGGGATATGACCTATTCAAATGCTCTAGCTGATCGGCGCAGGCCTCTAGCGCTTCAATAAGGTTTGCATTATCAACTTCGCTCATCCCAGCCCCAAAATAGTTAACTACAAGCACAGTCACTATCTATTAGCGGCAACAGCGCCAATTCCTTTAACCTTACTAGCAATAGCTACATTTCACGCATTTGCACGATGCAGGCGGATATTCAGCATCCTTACGGTTGCGCTCATAGCGGCAAATACCTGATTGGAGTGAACGCCTCTGGTATTTAGCGTGCCGGTCTCATCCCACCAGGTGATAGTACACTCTGTGAGTGCATCTGTCTTACCGCCTTTGGGTATGCGTACTTCATAATCCAAGAGATCTGGCACCATAATATTCCGCTTCTTCACAACCTTTTTTATAGCATCCATAAAGGCATCAAAACCACCATTACCTATACCAGCAGCTAAAAACACCTCTTTATCAAGCTGCACCTTAATGCTGCAGGTTGATTCAAGCATCAGGCCACTGGTAACTGAACAGTTGAGAAGCTTTATGTGATCATAGTCCCTGCTCTCCAGCACCTCGGCAATGATGAAGGGCAGATCTTCTGAGGTGATACTCTTTTTTGAGTCTCCCAACTCCACTATCCGCTCCAATACCTTTTTTGTATTTTCGTCAGACAGGGAGATATCCATTCTCTCCAGATTCTTCTGCAGAGAAGCCTTGCCACTCATCTTACCCAGGGCATAGCTACGGCGGCGAGCAAATCGTTCTGGGGATAGCCGGGTTTCGTATAGACCGCCCTTCTTGTCTCCATCCGCGTGGATACCACTGGTTTGGGTGAACACATCAGCCCCTACAATAGGGGCATTGTCTGCAATGCGTTTGCCGGAGAAGTTCTCCACCATCTGGCTCAGACGGACGATATGGGCCTCATCTATATATAGCTCCATACCCATCACATCCCGAAGAGCAACGGCCACCTCAGGCAAGGAGGCGTTGCCTGCCCGCTCACCCAGACAGTTGATGGTACAGTGAATAGATCGAACCCCAGCTTTTACCGCCATCAATGAGTTGGCTGTGGCCAATCCATAATCGTTATGGGGATGGAAATCAAAATTGGCTTGCGGGAATCTGCTCTGCATATCACTGATGCTTGCGAAAACCATTTCCGGCGTTAGCACCCCCAGAGTATCAGGCAGCATATAGTGTTCTATATCCTGATCGGCCAGACCTTGCATCATGGCATACACATACTCTGGACTATCGGCATAGCCGTTAGACCAATCCTCTAAATAGACATTTACCGTCAGCCCACTCTCCTTGGCGTAGGCGATAGTCTGTTTGATATCAGCCAGATGCTGTTCCAGAGTCTTGCGCAGCTGATCTTCACAGTGCTTTTTGCTGCCCTTGGTAAGCAGATTTATCACCTTACCGCCTGCACTCTTAATCCAGTCTACGCTCAGCTTATGGTCTACAAAGCCCAGAACCTCTACCCTATTCTCCATTCCATTGCTGCTGGCCCAATCCAGAATAGATGCTACCGCCTCTTTTTCCCCTTCTGAGATACGGGCAGATGCCACTTCAATCCGATCAACCTTGAGCTGCTCCAGCAGCGCCTTGGCTATGTTCAACTTTTCAGCAGGTGAAAAGGAGACTCCCTGGGTCTGCTCTCCATCTCGCAGGGTGGTATCTACTATTTGGACTCTCTTCTGCTCTGTGCTCATTATCTATCTGCCAATGTCTCTTGCATAAACTTCTTCACTACTGCGCCATCTGCATCCAACAGGGCACACCTAGTCTCCTTATCCATCAACCCCTGTAGGGATGGCGGCGGATCTGCCTCCACACCAATGGCCTCAGTCACAGCAGCTGCGAACTTAGCCGGATGGGCCGTAGCGAGGCAAACTGTCCCGGGAATACCATCTGCTGCTTTAACCCCCACTGCGGTGTGGGGATCCAGGATATATTTACAATATCTATGGGTTGTACGTATCTGATCTAATGTTTCGCTCTCAGCCACAGCTTTGGCCAGAAACAGTTTGCGCACCCGCTCCTGTTTCTCTTCAGATACTTCCAGCCTACCATCCCGGGCCATATCATCCATAAGCTCTCGCACCTTCGCGGGATCTTCATCCATCAGATAATAGAGATAGCGCTCAAAGTTGGACGATATCTGAATATCCATAGACGGGCTAATAGTGTGATGTACCTGTTGCGCCTGATAAACCCCGCTGTTTACAAAACGGCTGAGGATATCGTTGCAGTTGGTAGCCAGAATCAATCTATCAACCGGCAACCCCATACGCATAGCCACATAACCGGCGAAAATATCGCCAAAGTTACCAGTGGGCACCGAAAAGGTCTGTCTCCTATCCGGGTTACCATTGGTCACCCTGCCCCAGGCATAAAAATAATACACCACCTGGGCCAGAATACGCGCCCAGTTGATAGAGTTAACAGCACCCAGGCTATATTCGTTCTTGAACTCCAAATCATTGAACAGCTGTTTCACAATGCTCTGGCCGTCATCAAAGGTTCCCTTGATAGCGATGTTGTGTACGTTCTCATCCAGCACGGTTGTCATCTGCCGCTCCTGGATAGGAGAGACCCGCTGGTGCGGATGGATAATAAAGATATCGATTCGTTTCTGACCGCGCACCCCATAGATAGCAGCCGAACCGGTATCCCCAGATGTTGCTCCTAAGATATTCAGGTGACCGCCGCTACGTTCCAGCAGGAATTCAAACAGGTTGCCCAGAAACTGTAGGGCCACATCCTTGAAGGCAGCAGTGGGGCCGTGGAACAGTTCCAGGACATGCATATCACCTATAGGAACAACCGGAGTAATCTCTTTATGGCTGAAGCTGGCATAGGATTTCTCTACCAATCCAGCAAGCTCCTCACGGCTAATGTCATCGCCCACATAGGGCAGCATCACCTCAACGGCAAGCTCCTGAAACGATAGTTGCCCCCACTGCTTGAGTGTCTCAGTATCAACTGTGGGAATTTTCTCAGGCAGGAGCAGACCTCCATCCGTAGCCAGGCCCATCATAACGGCCTCGGAAAAGCTGATTGGCTCTACGCCCCCTCTGGTACTTATGTAACGCATTTGGTTCAGGTCCTCACCCTTTGAATATATAGGTACAGGAGTATATCAGTTATTAGCTTTTGTTCGACTTTTGTCTACGAGACTTATGCTGCCTACCCTGCTTTAGAGTGGCGCGTTTGCCGCCTCGGTTGGGGCGCGTATCCGATTTGTATTTAGCCTTAGCACCAGTACCGGCTGGTTGAAACGAAGGTACCAGGTGTTTCTTCCCGTTACCGATAAGATCTGCCCGCCCCATCTTTTTCAGGGCTTCACGCAGCAGGGGCCAGTTTTCTGGATCATGGTAACGCAGAAATGCCTTATGCAGACGGCGTTGCCGCATGCCCCGCACCACAACAACCTTCTCAGCTCCCCGTCTTATTCTCTTTAGTGGATTGCGGCCTGTGTGGTACATAGCAGAGGCAATAGCCAGGGGGGTAGGCAAAAATGCCTGCACCTGGTCTGGACGAAAATCTTTCTGTTTCAACCAAAGAGCCAGGTTGAGCATATCCTCATCCCTGGTGCCGGGGTGGGCGGCAATAAAATAGGGGATTAGATACTGTTCTTTACCAGCCTCCCTAGAGTACTTCTCAAACAGCTTCTTGAATTTGTCATAGCTGCCGATACCCGGCTTCATCATCATTGCCAAGGGTCCACTTTCGGTATGCTCCGGGGCAATCTTCAGGTACCCACCAACATGGTTGCTCACCAACTCCCTGATATACTCCTGATCATGCAGAGCTAGGTCATAACGCAGTCCAGAGGCGATCAGTATGCGCTTGATCCCAGGTAGCTTACGGGCGCGCCGGTAGAGCCTGGTGAGAGGTTTATGATCGGTACCCATATGTTTGCAGATATCTGGATAGACACAGGATAGTCTGCGGCAGGAGGACTCGATCTTGGGATCACGACAGCGCAGATTGTACATATTTGCCGTGGGACCACCCAGATCGGAGACACTACCGGTGAAACCTGGAACTGTATCGCGTATGGTCTCAATCTCTCGGATCACCGACTCTTCTGAGCGGTTCTGCACTATGCGCCCCTCATGTTCGGTAATGGAACAGAAAGTACAGCCGCCAAAACAGCCACGCATGATGTTTATCGAGAAGCGGATCATCTCCCAGGCGGGGTTCTTAGCATCTCCATAGGCTGGGTGGGGCTGGCGGGTGTAGGGCAGCTCGAATATTCGGTCCAGCTCTTTGGTCTCAAGGGGTATGGGCGGCGGATTAAGCCACACATCGCGCTTACCATGGCGCTGTACCAGGGGACGGGCATTTCCCGGATTAGTCTCCAGATGAAACACCCGGGAGGCGTGGGCATATACCTCTTCATCATCCACCACCTGATCGTAAGAAGGGAGTCGGACCACACAGTTGGAGCGCTCCACATCTACGGGAGAATGTGTAACTTTCCCATCTAGAGTGCTGGAATCTATCTCTACCAATCCATCTGGCAGATCTGTACGCATAAACCCGGTGCCGCGCACATCTTTGATATCAGATATTTTCTCACCGGTCGCCAGACGATGCGCCACTTCAACTATAGCCCTCTCCGCATTGCCATAAATCAGCATATCCGCCTTGGAATCCGGCAGGATGGACCGGCGCACCTTATCTGACCAGTAGTCATAATGGGCTATGCGCCGCAGACTAGCCTCTATTCCTCCCACAATTATGGGTACACCTTTAAAGGCCTCTCGCGCCCGCTGGGCATAGACCACCACAGATCGATCTGGACGCTTGCCACCCTTCCCGTCTGGGGTGTAGGCATCATTAGAGCGAATGCGCCGATCAGAGGTGTAGCGATTTACCATGGAGTCCATATTTCCAGCAGTGATTCCGAAAAACAGACTTGGTTTACCCAAAACCCTAAAAGGTTCAGCCGACTTCCAATCTGGCTGAGCGATAATCCCAACACGGAACCCCTGAGCCTCCAGCAGGCGCCCAATCAGGGCCATACCGAAGCTGGGATGATCTACATAGGCGTCGCCAGTAACGAGGATAATGTCACAGCTATCCCACCCTAGATCATCCATCTCATGTCTGGACATGGGCAGCACCGGCGCTACGCCAAAGCGCTCGGCCCAGTATTTACGGTAGGAAAATAGTTTTTTCGCAGACTGCATAGGACTGTTTGAGGAATTTTATTCCCACAGAAGATTCCAGATTAACAACATTGAACGGCATAGCATAAACCAACAATAGCTCATATAACACATACCACGTTTACGAACTAAAGTTATCTCAAGAACTGCCGATAGACCGCATGATAGAAGGAAAAATGGTTGTTATACCAAACATCTGCACTATCTTTAAGTTAACGAGACTTTTTACATTAGTTGAAATAAAAAAGATACCTAACTACTGGAGAGCAATCGATGGCAAATTTCATTCAGTCAGTAGATGACAGAACCCAACTAGCGGGAACAAATAGACTTGAGGTTCTTCTCTTCAGTTTGGGACAGGATATAGGCACCAATCGTGATGAAGTCTTCGGCATAAACGTCTTTAAAGTCAGGGAGGTTATGCATGTACCTGAGATAACCCATGCCCCGGATATGCCGGAAAGTGTTGAAGGCATGGTAAGTCTCCGTGGCGCCATGGTGCCAGTGATCAACCTACAGAAATTTTGTGGAGTCGAAACAGAAGAGAAGCCAAAGATCCTCATGGTCACCGAGTACAATAAAAACGTACAGGGATTTCTTGTGCACTCTGTGGATAACATTGAAAGACTTGATTGGGATGAGGTAAAGGCGCCACCTCCAATGCTTACTAGCCGCCTGGGTGGCCTGGTTACTGCAGTGGCTGAGCTAGAGAACAAAAATCTGGTAATGATTATGGATGTCGAGAAGGTTCTGGCAGAAACTGCAGGCCTATATGATGATGACACCCTATTCGACGGAATTACTAAACATGATAAAAGCGAAGGCGTCACGGTCCTGTTCGCCGATGACTCAATAGTTGCCAGAGACCAGATTAAAAAAACCCTGGAGCAGATGGGCCTTAACTACATAATAGCGAAAAATGGAGCAGAAGCCTGGAAAAAACTAAAGGATATTTCGGAAAAAGCAGATATCTCAGGGCGTGATATAACAGAGTATGTAAATATTATTCTCACTGATGTCGAGATGCCAGAGATGGATGGCTATGTACTCACCCGCAAAGTAAAAGCAGATCAGCGCTTAAAGAAGCTTCCAGTGATTATGCACTCCTCACTTACTGCAGATGCAAACCAGGCCCTAGGCAAAGGGATTGGCGCCGATGCCTATGTACCAAAATTCAAACCCTTGGAGCTATCGGCAAAGCTGGATGAGATGCTCAACAGGGATCTCTGATATCCCTTCTGGCATAGGGACAGTTTCACTATCTCTATGCCAGATACTCCTACCACTAAGATTCACCATCAAACCAATAGCTGTAAGTATGGAGCTCCATTAATAACTTTTTCTATCTGCACAAAACAATTTATTGCAGAATTGAACCCTGTGCTACAAACTTAGTATATCGAATTACATTTCTGAGAAACTCTCTCAAGAAACCTTGTGAGCGCTGTTTTATGAGAACCTATTTAAGATATATCTGTAGCATAGCACCACTTATAGTTTGTAGCGCTGCGTCTGCAACAGAAGATCCGATGTTTAACATTGATGCTAACACCATAGATACGCTCAAGCTCACACCTAACATTGAGAACGGCAGTAAAGTATTCAAGACTTGTGCCCTCTGCCACAGCCCAGAGGGCTGGGGTACCAAAGATGGGCATACCCCAGAGATAGCAGGACAGCACAGCAGTGTCATCATAAAACAGCTCACCGACATAAGACAGGGCAACAGAGATAACCCCACCATGCTGCCTTTTACCAACCCTAACGTCATAGACAAACAGGATATAGCCGACGTTGCTGCCTATGTTGAAAAGTTAAAGATGTCTCCTAAGAACCTCACTGGACCAGGAGACGATCTCAAGCTGGGAGAAGATATCTACGCTAAAGAGTGTGCTGAATGTCATGGCAAGAATGGTGAGGGAGACGCTGAAGAGTTTTACCCCCGTATCCATGGGCAGAACTATAACTATCTGCTTAGGCAACTACTCTGGATCAAGGAAGGAAAGCGCAGAAATGCAAATAGAAATATGGTTAGGCAACTCCAGCGGTTTTCTAAAAAGGAGCTACGCGCAGTAATTGATTACTCATCCAGACTAACCCCAGACAGTTCCAAACTGGCTGAACCAGGGTGGAAAAACCCTGACTTCCCTGAAGACTTTGTATTCTCCCCAAGATACAAAGAAACGCCAAAAAAGAAACAATAAAACAAATAATTATTTGCCTATAACTGCGTCAGCAAATAGGCCTAATAACCCCATTAGATATACCTGAGATATGCAGCAGATAACCTGCTTGAATCTTATATAGGCAACAAGGTAACCTTATCTCAGTCCTCAGCAAAAATAATAAAAATAGAGGTCCCGTAGTTTTTTTACCAGTTTATGCGAGGAAGAAGATATGGTTGGCAGTAACTCCAAAACAGGCACAGCTTCTGGCAATAAGAGGCTTTTTGTTGTTGCCGCCATTTTTCTTTTAGGCGTAAGCTTCTCTGGGCTGTTCAATTTCGTAATGGATAGTACCAACAGCACCGAATTCTGCATCAGCTGTCACAGCATGCAGTGGAACTATAACGAACTTAAAGACACCATACATTGGCAAAATGGATCTGGAGTGCATGCAGGCTGTGCTGATTGCCATGTACCTAAAGATTTCTGGCCGAAGATAAGAGCCAAGATAATCGCCTCCAAAGATGTATGGCATGAAATTATTGGCACCATTGATACCCCAGAGAAATATGCTGCACGCCGCTGGGAGATGGCAAGCAGGGTCTGGAAGCAGATGCAGGAGACCGATTCCAGAGAGTGCAGAAACTGTCACTCTTTTGATCACATGGACCTCAGCGAACAGAGCCGTTCTGCCAGAAAAAAACACGATAGCGCTACTGACAAAGGAGATACCTGTATAGATTGCCACAAAGGTATTGCACACGAGGAACCGGATGAACCTGAACCTCCCATAGAAGAGGAAGCATCGACTCAAACTACTGGAGGAAACTAGGCATGGAACACAGAGATAAGCAGTCCTTTATACCAATCTGGACAGCGCTTGTTCTGTCCATCTTGTTCACTCTACCCAACTACTGCTACTCATCAGATTCGACAGAAAAACTTAACCTACAACTGCGCGAAGCAGCTGCAGTTGATGATACAGAAGAGGTACAGAGACTTCTAAAACTTGGAGCAGAAGTTGACGGCAGCAATAAATTTGGTGTGACCCCGCTAATGCGGGCAGTTCAAAGCGGTGGTTGGGAGACGACTGCCCTACTCCTGGCTAATGGAGCCGATGTAAATGCCCGCACTACGGCTGGCTGCAGTGCGCTAACCATGGCTGCGGAATTCAACCATGAGCCTATATCTGCCATGCTGGTGGAGATGGGAGCAGATGTATCCAACAAAACCAGATCTGGATGGGACGCCCTACTGATAGCAGCTCGCCTGGGTAATGATATTATTGTAAAACAACTTCTCTCTTTCAATGCCAGCACAGACACCGCTGACCGCCATGGTGACACCGCTCTAACATCTGCAGCCATGAAAGGTCACACCGCGATAGTAAACACCCTGCTGAATCACAGCGTAGATCCAAACCAGAAAAATAACGAGGGTGTTACTGCCCTAATCCATGCTGTGGACCAGGGGCACAGTGAAATTGTACAGTTACTCCTGGATAAGGGCGCTGATATCGAAGCCAGAACATCTGAGGGCGGTACTGCCCTGATATGGGCTGCTGAGAAAGGTGCCCACAAGATTGTTGAAACCCTATTGAATAAGGGCGCAAAACCTAATGTTCGGGACAACGCTGGAGTTTCAGCACTGATGGAGGCAGCAGCAAACGGACATGGAGATACAGTAGCACTACTGTTAGAGCATGGCGCCGATAAATCTGTTAAGGACAAAAATGGCAAAACTGCCTTGGACTACGCAAAGAAGAAAAAACAGCAACAGATAGTAGATCTTCTTAGTAAGTAGAATCCAACAAAAAAAAGCCCGCACTCAGTGCGGGCAAATGGACGTGACTAATTCGGTTTATTCAACTTCGGTATAACTCAGCCATGTTTAAAACAGCGGCACTTCCCTGTGCTGCAAAATCTCCTATCTGGGAGATCTCATGGGGATTTTTTAACCGAAGATATCTGCAACAATATTGTTATACCAGCTATAGGCATACTCAACTTCACGCCTTCTGGCTTCTGCTGAGGCATCCATAGGTGTAAGACCACCAGAACCCTCAACCTTAGCAATCATATTTTCCGCCTCATTCAGACGATAGACTGCAGCTACAGAGATTCCATAATCCTTACCTACAATGCTGTAGCAGGTATTTACATAGGATGGAGTGCCACCATCTGCCTTGCCACCCAGCATTGCAACCACTGCCGCAGCGCAAACCTTGGCTTGAGAGTTGGCTGAGTATCCAGACTTAGGCATCTTAGTGGCAACACTAGCATCACCGATAACATGGATACCTTTCTGTTTGGTTGACTCAAAGGTCTTCTTGTTAACTGGACACCAGTCACCCTCAGTAACACCAGCCATGAAAGCGACCTTGCCTGCCTTCTGAGCTGGGATTACATTGATAACGTCTCCCTTAACAGTATTAAGTGAACCTGTAGTAACGGTCATAGCGGCTGCATCAACCTCTGCGACCCCATTCACTTCATCCTTGGTGGTACCGTGCCACTCAATTAGGGAGTTGGCTGTACCAAATCCATACAGATCCTTCCAACCCTGCTTGAACAGGCCAAATTTGGAGAACTTAGGCTTAGGATCAAGAATAATAATCTTGGACTTAGGCTTCTTGGCCTTGAGATACATAGCTATTTGAGAAGCACGCTCGTATGGTCCGGGGGGGCAACGGAAAGGATTTGGTGGTGGAGCAATAACAACAGTGCCACCATCTTTCATAGCTTCCAGCTGTTTGCGCAGTGTTGCTGTTTGCGGTCCAGCTTTATATGCATGGGGAATCGTCTCAGCAACCTTAGCATCGTATCCTTCAATAGTCTCCCATTTGAAATCTATACCGGGAGAAAGAACGGCACGATCATAGGCAAACTTGCCACCGCCCTTGGTCATCACCATCTTTTTCTCTGGATCTATGGCAGTTACGGTATCGTGCACAACATTTACACCATGCTTTTTCAGGCCTTCATAACCGTGCTTGATATCGTCCATACCGCGTTCACCACTCAGAACCTCGTTACTCATGTAACAGGTAAAGTAGTGCTTGTTTTGCTCAATCAAGGTAACTTCTACTGACGGATCAAGCATACGAATGTATTTGGCAGCTGTTGCGCCACCAGTACCGCCACCTACTACTACCACTTTCTTACCAGCACCTAGAGCGATCGCCGGGAACCCAGCAACTGCGGCCGCAGTAGCGGATGCCTTCATAAAATCTCGACGTGAAAACTTATTCATCTCTTAATTCCTCCAAGAATTTGTTATTTCTGGCTGGCGTAGAAATCAGCAATTGCTTTACGATCAGCATCGCTCATTGTCTTCAGTTTCTTCACCATCTTTTTGATATCTTTTGATTTGATGGCATCTGTATCCAGCTGGGAAAAATCGTGCATGGTATTAAGAACATAAGGTTTCCACTGTCCATTTAAGATAATGTCGCCCTCTTCCGCATCTTCATGGCATTTCTTACAGGTCTTTTTATGAATTTTGGCGCCACTGGCAACCATTGCCTGATCTACTGTTTGTTCTGGGTGGGTCCTCTTCTTAGAGGCAAAATAACCGGCTAGAAGATCAATCTCTTGATCGTCAAAGCCCTTTGCTATGCGTCCCATAATAGTTGAGTAACGTCCGCCTTCACTCTTGTAACTTTGCATAATGTCAGCAAAGTTATTTTTGTCCATACCGGCGATTGATGGTGAGGCTGGGCCTAAACTGTTACCGTCAGGGCCGTGACAGCCCACGCAGTTGTTGGCAAGCATCTCTGCTGATGCACCGGCAAACTCCAGCGGTGCAAAACCGATACAACCCACCAACAGAGCGGCCTTTATCGCCCTGTGTTTGTTTTTCTGCTCCATATCTCCTCCTCAGACGTTATCTATCTACTTACTTGTTTATTAATCTAAGGGATATAGAGCAAGAGTAGTGCCAAATATTCTATTCCTTTAGATTCAACAAGTTATGTCAGCATAAAATCTATGCGTCAACGCATAGATTGCATTTTGCAATCGGGCGATTGCGATTTGAAACCTGGCACTATTGATCTATTGTAGACTGATATTAGCTGTTGCGGGGCAGCTTACGCTCTACTCATACTGCTGCAGCTTACGCCAGAGAGTGGATTTGTCTATGCCTAACGTCTCTGCCACCATCTTTCTATTGCCGTTGTAGTGGTCCATCACCTTTTTGATGTAACGCTTCTCAAGATCTGCCAGAGTTGGCATATCACCATCCAGGCCGGCATTTGGCGCCTTAACATCTGGGAGATTTACCACCTTTAGCTCTGGGCTATCGGCCAATACAACATGATGCTCAACCAGATTACGTAGCTCTCGCACATTACCTGGCCAACTGTACTGTTCCAGTTTTTTAATGGATGCTGAATCGAATCCATTTATTTCTCGATGGTAGCGCTTAGAGAATATATCTACAAAATGGTTCAGCAGCAGCGGAATATCCTCCGCCCTATCCCGCAGCGGTGGCATTACTATCTTAACTACATTTATGCGATGGAATAGATCAGCGCGGAAGCGTCCCTCTTGCACCATCTCTTCCAATATCTGATTAGAAGCCACAACGAAGCGCACATCAATATTGATCGGCTTTACTCCGCCAACCCGGGTGATCTGCTGCTCTTGAATCGCTCGCAGCATTTTAACCTGCATGGCATCAGAGATATTTCCGATCTCATCCAAGAATACAGTTCCACCAGAAGCGACCTGAAGCAGCCCCTCTTTAGAAGTGGTGGCGCCGGTAAAGGCCCCCTTCTCATGACCAAATAGCTCTGATTCCAGCAGGGTTCCGCTCAGCGCACCGCAATCGATAATGACAAATGGCTTATCTGCAACCTGGCTCAAATTGTGTATAGCCCTAGCCGCCAGCTCCTTGCCTGTACCTGATTCACCTTCGATGATCACACTACAACGGACATCGGCCACCTTTTTTATGGTGTGGAACACCTCCTGCAGGGCTTGAGAGTTACCGATTATATCCTGGGTGCTTTTTTCATCTTCTAACTGGGTCCTTAAGATGCGGTTCTCTCTACGTAGCTTCGAGCGCTCCATGGTTTTGTCGACCAAAAGGAGAAGCTCTTCCATATCAAATGGCTTTTTTAGAAAGTCGCTGGCACCCAAACGTAGCGCCTCAATGGCGTTACTTACTGTTGAGTGGGCGGTAATTATGATTACCGGCACCTCGGCATCCCTATCCCGAATCTCTCCCAATAACTCCATGCCATTCATCCCAGGCATTTGCAGGTCAGTAATAACCACGTCCGCGCCATGCTCTTTGAAATGACTAAGAGCAGCAATAGGATCATGATAGATATAGCTGGTGTAGACAGTTCCTTCGCAAAAGCGCTGCAGCAACTCTCCAGCAGTAGGATCATCATCTACAAATAGCAGTGTATATTCTTCATTCATAACTTATTAATCATAAAGCAGAGAGATTATTGCCCTGACACCACCATTATTCCTATTAACCAATTCAAGTGTTCCATTGTGACGCTCGATTATCCCCAAACATATCGAAAGACCCAAACCACTCCCGTGTCCAATTGGCTTGGTGGTAAAAAACGGATCAAAAATACTCTCCATCTGCTTCGCAGATATTCCGCTTCCCCTATCTTCAACTATTAGCTGTAATACCGAATCTCCCGTCATAGCAGACACTACTATTTCCTCATGCTCCGGTGAGACATAAATTGCATTGTTAATTAGGTTTATCATCGCCTGCTGCAAAAGATCTCGGTCACCATCCAGCATCATGCCATCATTTGCCTCTAGTCTGATAGAAACAGCATGACCAGCCGCATCCTTTTGTACCAACTCTATAGTCTCTTCCAGCCATGGCTTTATCTCGAAACGAGTTTTATCTGGTGGAACCTGGCGGGCAAAATTCAGTATACCCCTAACAATTCTGGATACCCTGTCTGCCTCTTCCCTGACCTTCTGCACATCCTTTCTGAGTCTAGCCTCCTCTTCTGGTATCTCACGTTCAATCAGTTTGGTAAGTGACAAAATATTACCCAATGGATTGTTTATTTCATGCCCAATGCCTGCAGCCATCTGGCCAATAGATACCAATTTAGCGGACTGCATCATGGCCTTTTGTGCTTGATCTCGCTCCTGCTCAATTCGCAGAAGTTTGTCGGTCATGTTATTAAAGGCATCCCCAGCTTTGCGTATCTCTTTGGGACCTCCAACCTCTAACCTACTTGCCTTGCCATAAGCATATGCAGTTATCCCTTTTACCAGTTTACCTACCGGGGTAGCAATCTGAGCTGCGCCAAACCTAGCCAATATCAGGCTTATCATAAGCGCTATTACCATACTAATGATCACACCAAACCTAATTTGCTCGAATGGTGCGTAGAGTGCATGTAGGTCTATCCTGCTTATTATGATCCAGCTGATCAATTGATCAGGATAGGGGTGGTACTCACGAAAATATATTCTGGTATTACTCTCCTTATCATCAATAAAACCTGATTCTTGATAAAACTCGTTTGAATCTAATTGCGGGTACTCATCTTGTAAAATCCCAGCAAAGCTACGTTCTCCGTCCAATCTAAGGCCATCACTGTCATCATACAAAATTAGACCATCACGCTTTGCATCTTCAGGATTACGTTCTGTAATTAACAGGCTAGCATTATTAAGCCTGGGAGAACGGTCTAAGATTCTATCCAAGGCATTTAGAGGAGGAGCAACAACAAAATAACCAATCCGTTTTCCCAGATGCTCCAGCGGGACAACATCACTCATTACCGGCGGTTTATCTGACATAAACTCATCATGAATATGTTCAGGATAAAATATACTCCCTACCTCTCTTGCAGTGAGCATCTTTAATGACAATCTAAACTCTTCTGAATCTGGTATTTTCTCCACATATGGCAACTCAGTAATATCCTTATCCAATGGCTTTGACCATCTGCTTGCACGTATCTTAACTAAGGTGGCGCCATTGGTATCAAGGATGCGAACTGTCTCAAGGTCACGCATAATTGATTGAAAAGTTGCGAGAAAACTATTTAACCACTCCGTCCTAAGTACATACTGCGGATGAAGCTCTCCTTGTAAATGATGCTCTAGTACCGGGGTGTATCTCAGCATAGCAGGCACAGAAATTAGACCTTTGACCAGATCTCTCTCTATAAACAGCCTTCTATCTAATGTGCCGACAATACTCTCCAGACTGCTCTGAGCCTCTCGGTTAACATCTGTGGTGTATTGACTTTCGCTATATGCGGTGACAATCAAGACCAACGCAGCAAGCGGCACAACTGCTGCGGGGAAAATCCATAAAAAAACGCTGGTCTTTAGCTGCATTTATTAAAATCCAAGAACACTTTTGGAGCAAGCATCAGGTTATCATGAAATGGTTCACAAAATTCACACTATTATCGTTATTTCCCTACATATCACAGAGTATTGTCTGGTATAAAGTGCATGCTCTTTCTGATGTCATTAAGAGTAAGCAATCCAGTTTAAGGCTAGATAGATAAGGATCTAAATGCAAAGTCCATTGACGGACAGAAAGGAAGCACCACAAGGACCAGCGCCGCACACATATGTCATTGCGGTGTTTGCCATTTCTGAGCCGACCACAATAGCTACCTTAAATATTCCCAGAAACAGCAGCCAATAAAACCCGTCAAAACATGAAAATATTCATCCCTAGAGTCCCCAAAACTGTTACCCCTGATGACTTGAGAGCGTTTTCAGCAAACGTTCTTGACGAAAGGTTCCATATACCTTTTACCAACCATCCAAACATATTATCCTGCGATATTTTACGTATAAGAGACGCCAAACTAGGCATAGTTGAGCATCACGGACTTTTATCCATCAGACCAGAAACAGCGGGGCAGTGGTTCATTAACAACATTACAAACCGCAAACTAAACAGCAAACCACTATATGCTAGGCAGTATCATACTCGCAGAGACAACAGATTAAATTCATCACTTGAGGATGACAGAAGGCGCAAACACTTAGAAATAGGAAAACTGAACATCAGAAATGTACAGTTTGAAGGTCTGGATTAATTTACGCTAGAGTATTAGTTCGCGTACTGTTGCTTAATCACCATTTCTTTTTCTTGCATCTTTCCACGACACGCTCCAAGGAGTATTGAGCCATCTAAAGAGGGTTTGAAAAAAACCTGCTTTAGTTGGAGATATATTAGATTGTTCGGTTTGATCAAACTCTTCCAGATACTCCTCAGTTTCGCAGGCAACCTGTTGTTGCAATTCAACTGGGCTTTTTTTCTTATCTACTCCAGTTGCAACAACTTCAAAAGAGAGTTGTAACTCCTCTACCCTTTCGCCCCGCTCTATCGCTGCTTGGTCGCTCTCCAAATCAAGCATGACCTTGCGAAATACCTTATTCATATCATCAGAATATTGACCGCTTTTAAGCATACTACTGAGATCCGCATGCATTTCCCTAATGTGTTTTTGCAGCTGCTTACGCTGTTTCTTCTCTCTTATCTCAAGTCGCTCAATATGTTGTTCAATTTGCTGCACACACTCCTTAACTACTGCTCCAGAAGTGTAAACTCCACGCCGCTGCAACAAGATCTTAAGTGCAACAGCTGTATGAGACTGCCTTTTAAATTCATTCAACAAGTTCATAGCTTCATCGGAGTAACCAATATCAGCTTGATCAAACGTAGTTTCTGACTCTATTACATCATTATCCCCTATGATAATGTTGATAATCCCCTGTAAATTTGACTTTATCAGTTCCTGTAACTTACCCAGATACCAATGTATTTTCTTCGTTGGTTTCTGCTTAATCTTGTTACTGAGAATTTGATAATACTTAAGCATACCCTTAGGTATGCTGGTTGATGGCTGCCCGAGGATCAGTACAGATTTTAAAGAGTCCTGCATCCGCTCTGTAGCACGTGTTATCATAACCACGCGTTTAAGCAGCTGCCGCTTTTCATTGATTAACTCAATTGAGGACAAGGAATCAATATTATCTTTAGGGGTTTGTGACACTTTTCCTTCCAAATCTAACTACTTATTTTCAACAATAATTACCCACTGCATTTATATGATATGTCTCTAATTTCACCGATAGAAGCTGAAACACAGCAACTTGTTATTGATGAAACCCTGAAATATCTTCAGCTCGCATCAGATATGCTCCGTAATCCCTTCCGGCCGATCAATATCTTATTCGATCTCAGTGGAATGGCATCCGGGATGTTTTTGCTAAAAAAGGGAGTTCCAACAATTCGCTATAACCCATATATATTCTCCAAACACTTTAGCTATAGCTTAGCAAACACAGTTCCTCATGAGGTTGCCCACTACATAATCTATAGCCTATATGGCCCCAAGGCTGTTCGACCTCACGGTAGAGAGTGGAAGGAACTGATGCTGCAATTCGGGGTAACCCCAAGCCGCACTAACACCCTAAACCTTGATGGAATACCAACAAGGCGACAAAAAAGACACTCATATAAATGCCACTGCACAGATCATCAACTAACCAGCAGACGCCATAACCAGATAATAGAAGGCAGAGCCAAATTTTTCTGCCGAGCATGTAAAGCTGAGTTACAACCCTCGGCTTAGATCTAGCTGTATATCTTCTACCTCTTCGAGCCCTACAGATAGACGTATCAGGTTATCTTTGATTCCATTCGCTTCCCTCTGCTCAGAGGTCAAGCGACCATGGGTGGTGGTTGCTGGATGGGTGATAGTACTCTTGGCGTCGCCTAGATTAGCGGTAATCGATAACATGCGAGTAGCGTCTATCAGATTCCAGGCAGCATCTTTCCCCCCTTTAACCTCAAAGGAGAGAATCCCGCCTGCTAGGCTCTGCTGCCTGTTAGCGAGTTCAAACTGTGGATGGCTTTCCAATCCGGGATAGTAGACCCTTTCAACATTTGGTTGATCCTGTAACCAACGTGCCAACTCCATGGCGTTCTCACTATGTTGTCGCATTCTCAGATTTAGAGTTTCAAGTCCTTTAAGAAACACCCAGGCGTTGAATGGACTCATAGTTGGACCTGCTGTACGCAGCACGCCAAACACCTCCTCTCCAACCAGCTTGGCATCACCCACAACAGCTCCACCAACGCAGCGCCCCTGGCCATCAAGATATTTGGTTGCAGAATGGACTACGATATCAGCTCCCAGCTCAAGAGGCCTTTGGATGGCTGGGGTGCAAAAACAGTTATCCACCACCAAAATACAATCATTGGCATGGGCCACATCAGCCAAGGACGCGATGTCACCCAGTTTGGTAAGGGGGTTAGAAGGAGTCTCCAAAAACAGCAATCTGGTCTTAGGACGAATGGCTTCTTTCCACGCAGTTATATCCTCTACCGGAACGTAACTAGTACGGATATTAAACCGCCCCATATAGTCATCAAACAGCTTCGTGGTGGATCCAAAAATACTGCTTGAAGAGACTATATGATCATCAGATTTCAGCAACCCGATACACACAGACAAAATAGCCGACATCCCAGATGCCGTGGCCACACAACTATCTCCACCCTCAAGTGCGGCCAAGCGTTGTTCGAATGTTCTTACAGTTGGGTTGGTAAATCTTGAATAAATATTCCCTGGCTCATCACCAGAAAATCTGGCGGCAGCCTCAGCTGCGCTACCAAAAACAAAACTTGAAGTGGGGAATATGGCCTCTGAGTGCTCACCCTCATGGGTTCTAGTCTGTCCAGACCGAACTGCTCTGGTAGCAAACTCCCACTCGTCATCGCTTGTCATAATTGTCCTATGCGTGTCCTAGGCGCTGTTGTGCAGACCAATAATGGCTATCTCTGACGCCTCTTTTTCCTGCTTAGCACCATCACTTCTCAGTAGCTCAAGTTGCTCCAGATAGTGTTCGCTTACATCCCCTGTAATATACTCACCATCAAATACCGAGGTATCAAAACGTTTGACCTTAGACTTATCTTTCTTCTGAACTACATTCTTCAGGTCTTCCAAATCCTGATATATAAGCTTATCCGCACCTATGATGTCACACACCTCATCCTCATTCCGTCCATGGGCTACCAATTCGCTTGCGGCCGGCATATCTATGCCATAGACATTAGGATAGCGCACCGGAGGAGCTGCCGAGGCAAAGTACACCTTCTTGGCACCGGCTTCCCGAGCCATCTGTACAATCTGTTTAGAAGTGGTACCACGAACTATAGAGTCGTCCACTAGTAGTACATTCTTTTTTCTGAATTCTGAATCGATGGCATTCAGTTTCTGGCGTACGGACTTTTTGCGTACAGTTTGCCCAGGCATGATAAAGGTGCGCCCAATATAGCGATTCTTGATAAACCCTTCGGAATATCTAATTTTCAGCTTCTTGGCCACCTCCAGTGCAGCTGTACGGCTGGTGTCTGGGATAGGAATAACCACATCAAAATCAAAATCTGGCCATTCGCGGCGTATCTTTTCAGCTAAGGCAACACCCATCCTGGACCTGGCTTTATGCACAAATATATCGTCGATAATAGTATCGGGACGGGCAAAATAGACAAACTCAAATATGCATGGCGAGTGCATTGGGTTAGCAGCACATTGAAAAGTGTGTAGCTTTCCATTCATATCGATAAATACCGCTTCACCTGGCTCCAGATCACGTATGCGCTCAAATCCAGAAACGTCCAGAGCCACACTCTCAGAGGCGATCATATACTCAGTGCCTTCGCTGCTCTCTCTCTTACCGAAAACAATAGGTCGTATTCCATAGGGGTCTCTAAACCCCAGAACACCATAACCAGTAATCATTGCTACAGCAGCATAGGCACCACGGCACCTTTTATGTACCCCAGCTACTGCCTTAAACACCTCTTTCTCAGTTATCCTAAGCTTGCCCTGAATCTGCAACTCATGGGCAAAGACATTTAGCAACACCTCTGAATCTGAGGTGGTATTTATATGCCTCAAATCTTCCAGATAGAGGTCGCGCATCAACTCATCAGAATTGGTGAGATTACCATTATGGGCCAGAGTGATGCCGTAGGGAGAGTTTACATAAAACGGCTGGGCCTCAGCTGAAGATGAACTACCAGCGGTTGGATAACGCACATGTGCTATACCCATGTTACCCGCCAGCTCGATCATATGCTCAGTGCGAAATACATCCTTTGCCAGACCGTTTCCCTTACGTAGAAACAGCTTTCCATCTTTTGAGGTAACAATTCCTGCGGCATCCTGTCCACGATGTTGCAACACCAGCAGAGCATCATATAGCTCCTGATTAACCTGGCTACGCCCAAAAATTCCAACAATACCGCACATATTTCGTGCTCCGGACTAAATGACTTAATCTATTTAAAAGTAAATTTACTTGCTATATCAGGAGGCAACAGATCTTTTAACCATTGCGCCAAATCTTGAAAGTACCCTATCAACAACGACTCCTGCCACCAGGGATCATTCGGGACCGGGGTTAATCCGGCCAGCAACACCATTACGGACACCAGTAATGCCCCTCGTGCAGCCCCGAAAAATATCCCGATCATCCGGTCAGTACCAGACAACCCAGTCTTCTCCACCAATTGACCAACTAGATAGTTAACCATGGCCCCTAAAATCAGGGTCACAAGGAATAGTATGGCAAAAGCTGCGCCTAGGCGCACAGATGGAACATCGAACCACACCAGATGGACTGCAAGATCACGAAAAAAGGTCCAGCTTATCCAAAACGCCAGTATCCAGGCGGCAAGGGAGAACGCCTCGCGCATGAAACCTCGAAGTAAGCTAACCAGGGAAGAGAGGCAGATGATGCCAACAATGACGTAGTCCACCCAAATCATCATAGTGTCTGTAGTTTATACCTGTTTGGGATAAAGCGTAATTCTATCAGAGTGGCAAGGCTCTGTTAACAAGCCAAAACAGAGAAATATTACTGATATCTCTTCAATCGTCCTTTCAGCTTTTTCGACGCTAAATACTTATTCAGCTTTTCCATTAACAGCTCTGCACGTTTCTTGTCCACTTCGGGACCGACCAATACCCTATGCAATATTTTACCATTCAGATCCACTTGATCGGTAAATGCAGCATATTTCTTATCCTGTAGCTCTTTAACCAGTTTTTTGGCATTTTCGCTGTTGGAAAAACTTCCTACCTGAACCACCCAGCCGTTGAGCCCTACCTTGGTCGCAGGTTCACTCTTTGTTTCAGTTACCGGTTCTTCTTTCGTCACCGCTTCAGGTGATTTTTCAGCTGTTTCCTGCTCTGGAGCTACCGCAACTACTTCGCTCTCCTCCTCGACTAGCGGCTCCACCTCTTCTACCAGTGGTTGTGAGAGGTCTTCTGTTTCCAAAGGAAGCAGTTTGGAAGAGAAATCGTCACCACTCCTTTCTGGAATGATATTCTCTTCCAACTCAGTCGATAGAACCGGCTCATCTTCCAACAACATAGGTACAAATATAACCACCAGCGACACCAGCACAGTTGCACCAATAAGACGTTTCTTTAGACCCTCATCCACATGCCTCTCCTTAAACCACGTTTATGCTAATTTAATAATTTCAGAATGCCGCATTGCCTCGGCGACAGTAAAGAATGAGCCGAATATAACGAGTTTATCATGTGTTTCGGCATATGCCATCGCCTTTATCCGAGCCTGTGACAAAGATTCATGGCTATGTATATTTGATGCGTCCACTCCTGCCACAATAAGAGAGTCGCGCAGTTTTCCTAGTGTGGCAGCACGATTTGCCTCCAATTCTCCTATATACCATTGGTCTATGAGAGTGACCAGAGGTTCCACAATATGCACGATATCTTTATCTGCCAGGGCGGAAAAAACAGCAAGATTACGCCCCTCAGGTGGTAATTTGCTCAGGTTTGCAGCAAGTTCGGCTGCAGCCTCTGGATTGTGAGCCACATCAAATACAAGCGTAACAGCTCCATTTATGACCTGAAAACGCCCAGGAACAGTCAGGCCAAGTATCCCGTTCTCTATATGTCTATCTGATACAGTAAGCCTTTCCCGCAATAACTCTATTGCCATCAGCACTGCAGAACAGTTTTGCAAAATGAACTCACCCCTAGCGGCCGGCTCAGGCAGATGCTTATAGTGAGTCTGCCTCCCCTCCCAACGCCAGCCATCATCTATGCGGGTGTATGAGAAATCATCCCCTGCGGTATAAAGCCCTACCCCCAGATTTGAAGCTTTTTCCAACAAAACTTTGGGTGGATTTGCACTACCAAATACCGCAGGACGGCCTGGACGCATAATACCTGCCTTCTCCAGGGCAATATCATCCCGGGTATTTCCTAGCCAGTTGGTATGGTCGATATCTATGGTGGTGATTATGGCAACGTCTGGGTCGATAATATTAACCGCATCCAGTCTGCCGCCCAGACCAACCTCCAGAATCACTACATCTAACTGTTCTCCAGCAAATATATCTAGCGCTGCCAGGGTGCCAAATTCAAAGTAGGTTAGAGAGGTATCTTTCCTGGAGTGGTCTACCCGACCGAAGGCATCGCAGATTGCCTGATCAGATACCGGACGCCCATTCACCCGGATGCGCTCGTTGTACTTGAGCAGATGGGGTGATGTGTAACAGCCTACAGTGTAGCCTGCCGCCAGTAGGATAGATTCTGAAATAGCCGCACTGGAACCCTTACCATTGGTTCCAGCAATAGTGATTACAATTGAGGCTAAACGCTCAGGATTGAGCTGCTGCCAGACCTTTTCGACCCTCTCTAGCCCCAGCTCTATTTCACTAGGATGCAGGGTCTCCTGCCAATCTAACCACTCCTGTAGAGTTGTGAAACGCATTAGTAGGCGACAATAACCCGATTGCGCAAAACTAAGCTAGTTGCTGGTTTGTCAATTTAGCCAACAGACTTGCCATCTCATCTCGCATGTTACGGCGGTCTACAATCATATCTATAGCACCATGCTCCAACAGGAACTCACTGCGCTGAAACCCTTCCGGTAGTTTCTCGCGCACTGTCTGTTCGATCACCCGTGGTCCAGCAAAGCCAATCAAGGCATTGGGCTCAGCTATATTTACATCCCCCAGCATAGCAAAACTGGCGGAAACCCCGCCCATGGTTGGATCGGTAAGAACTGAGATAAAGGGCAAACCCTGTTTAGACATGCGGTCTAACACCGCACTGGTCTTGGCCATCTGTAACAGCGAGAATAGCGACTCTTGCATACGGGCGCCGCCACTGGCAGAGAAACAGACCATAGGTATATTTTGCTCAATGGCTATATCTGCTCCGCGCACAAACTTCTCACCTACTACTGAGCCCATGGAGCCACCCATAAAGCTGAATTCAAAAGCAGCGGCCACCAGATCTAGGCTTTTCAGTTTGCCGCGCATCACGACCAAAGCATCTTTTTCACCGGTCTGCTTTTGCGCCTGAGAGATTCGATCTTTGTATTTTTTACTGTCTTTGAATTTAAGCGGGTCTAGGGGAGACAATTCAGCTGCAATCTCCTCTCTAGATTCCTCATCAAGAAATGTATCTAGCCGCCTTCTTGCATCAATGCGGTTGTGATGGCCGCACTTTGGACAAACGTCCAAATTACGCTCCATCTCAGCACGATAGAGGACCGCGGTACATCCGGGACACTTATCCCAAAGACCTTCAGGTACACCGCGTTTACTGCCACCATCCGTACGAATACGGCTCGGCATCAGTTTTTCAAACCAGCTCATATAGCAGCTCCAATTATTTGAGGCATAGTCTAATCTTTACAGGATATCAGGTCTGATCCATCGCTTCACGCATGGACCGCAGCAGTGCCCCAATTTCTTGTTGCATGGCTTCAGCATCTTGTTGGTTAGCTTCCACCATATTTACTATTGCACTGCCTACTACTACAGCATCGGCGATGCGGGACATCTTAGCGGCAGTCTCAGCATCTTTGATTCCGAACCCAACGCCAACTGGCAGATCTGTATGGTTACGAATCTCTCCTACCTTGTTCTGCACTGCATCTATATCCAGATTGCCTGCTCCTGTCACTCCCTTCAAGGAGACATAGTAGACAAATCCACTGGCAGCGGAGCAAATCCGCTCTATACGCTGTACATTACTGGTGGGAGCCAATAGAAATATGGGGTCTAACCCATTCTGCTGCATAGCCTCAAGGTATCCACTGGCCTCCTCAGGCGGTATATCTACAGTGATGACTCCATCCACCCCAGCTTTTGCAGCATCTTCGGCAAAATCATAGTAGCCCATAACTTCAATCGGGTTGAGATAACCCATAAGTATTATGGGTGTGGTGGAGTCTTGCCGACGGAACTCTGCAACCATAGAAAACACATCCAGCAGTGAGGTATTGGACTCCAAGGCCCTCTCGCTGGCACGCTGTATGGTTGGCCCATCGGCCATAGGATCTGAGAATGGCACGCCTAATTCGATCAAACTGGCCCCAGCCGCAACCATTTTGTGCATAAGGGGAACCGTTATCTCTTTTGCTGGGTCGCCAGCAGTTATGAAGGGGATAAGGGCGGTCTTACCCTCTTCCTTTAGTCGACTAAAACATGTGGCAATCCGACTCATAGCTTGATCCCCTCCAGAGCTGCAACCGTGTGCATATCTTTATCTCCACGACCAGAGAGATTGACCAGAATAGTCTTTTGCGGCGACATAGAGCTAGCAAGCTTTACTGCATAGGCCAGGGCGTGGCTGGATTCCAGGGCAGGAATGATACCCTCTACCTTGGTTAGGGTATGAAATGCCTCTAAGGCTTCGGTATCTGTTACTGCGTCATACTCCACCCTACCGACATCCTTTAGCCAGGAGTGCTCAGGACCAACTCCAGGGTAGTCCAGTCCAGCCGAGATAGAGTGGGTCTCAATAATTTGCCCATTGGGGTCTTCCATCAGATAGGTACGATTCCCGTGCAATACTCCGGGTTGTCCTGCGCACAGAGGTGCTGCATGCTTGCCTGTTTCCAGGCCGTGTCCAGCCGCTTCCACTCCATAGATGGCAACATCTTCATCAGAAAGAAATGGATAAAATAGCCCAATGGCATTGGAACCGCCGCCAACACAGGCGACTAGGGCATCCGGCAGGCTACCGGTCTGTTGTAACATCTGCTCTCTGGCCTCTCTGCCGATGACTGCCTGGAAATCTCGCACCATGGCCGGATAGGGGTGAGGACCAGCTACAGTACCAATAATGTAGAAGGTGTTATCCACATTGGTTACCCAGTCACGCATGGCCTCATTTAGGGCATCTTTCAAAGTCTTGGAACCGGAGCTAACTGGGACAACTTCTGCTCCTAACATACGCATACGATAGACATTCGCCTCCTGGCGTTTAATGTCCACCTCGCCCATATAGACCACACACTCCAGCCCCAATCTCGCAGCAACTGTAGCAGAAGCCACTCCGTGTTGACCGGCGCCAGTCTCAGCAATGATTCTGGTCTTGCCCATACGTTTAGCCAACAGAGCCTGACCAATAGTGTTATTTACCTTATGGGCTCCGGTGTGGTTTAGGTCTTCTCGTTTCAGATATATCTGAGCTCCGCCCAGCTCACGACTCAATCTCTCGCAGTGGTAGACAGGAGAGGGACGGCCAACGTAGTTTTGCAGGTCATTGTCTAGATCAGTCAGGAACTGTTCATCCTGCATATATTTCTCATAGGCCTGACGCAGTTCTGTCAACGGTTCCATAAGGGTCTCAGCCGCAAAGATACCGCCATAAGGACCAAAATGGCCTCTAGTATCTGGCATGCTGCTGAAATCTATTTTTTCATCTGTTGGCACTTTCTACTCCTCGCATGAATGCCTCTATCTTTTGTGCATCCTTGATACCTTTCTCCTGCTCTACGCCACCACTCACATCCACTGCATATGGCCGCACCAGCTCGATCGCCTGTGTCACATTTTCTGAATCCAATCCTCCGGCCAGAGTTATGGAGCTAGCGATTTTGGCTGGAATCAGATCCCAATCAAAACTATCTCCTGTACCACCAGGAACGCCTTTGCGATAGGTATCCAGGAGTAGGCCTTCCGATTGAGAATATCTATTCAGTTCTGCCTCCAGATCAACCCCCTCACGCATGCGAATGGCTTTGATATATGGCCTGTTGTGCCCAGCACACTCTTGCGGTGTCTCATCACCATGGAACTGTAATAGGTCGATACGCACCTCGGATAGGATCTGAGCAATCCTCTCTCTCTCTTCGTTAACAAACAACCCCACCACTGTCACGAATGGAGATAAGCTAGCCACAACCTCCCTAGCCTGCTCAATGGTCACTGCTCTTGGGCTTGGTGCATAGAAGACCATGCCAAGTGCGTCAGCACCACTTTTTATGGCTGCATGCGCATCGGCTGGTCTGGTAATACCGCAGATTTTCACCCTGGTTCTCATAGGCCGCTAAAGATACAGGATTGGCCCAAATTGAGGAAGCTCTATGGGATATTAGAATTAAATATGATTTGCTGTCACACAACAACAATTGAAGGCGTCATTACATACGCAACACTATAACTTATTGATATTACTAACTAATAATGCAATAAGGCAATATTGAGATTAAATTATTTCCCAGATAGATTCAAAATCTGATTCAGTTATTTTAGCCTCTTCAGAACTAGCCTTTTGAGTAACAACCTCTGTTTCCTCATAGTCACTCCAGTCACAGATATACTCAACATAACCATCTGTTTTTGAATTGATATCAATTACAGATACTTGGTAAGCAATCTCTCCATAACTAGCCAGTAATTGATCTCCCTCATTCAGATCTTGCGCTGCAGTAATAACCCTAATAGAACTCTCATCATCGCCATTTTCAATCTTCAAAAATAGGGCATCTAGATTTTTTTCTACATCCCTTCCCTTTAATTGGCTGACTTCCCCCTTAGAAATAGTTCCACTCAGCAGCTTGACTCCGAAATCCATTCTATTTCGATTGCCACTTACCCAGATAATTACTGCCAATTGCCATTTACTCTTCCCTGTTTCTTTTACGACCGCCAACTCACCAACTCGCAAGTTAAATCTCTCACTGGTATCGTTGTAAAGACAGTAACCACCGCTACTGCGATTTATTACTTTACAAGTGGTTTTGCGCAAACCTGCCCTTAAAATTGCGGTAGTAGTCCAGTCAACTGTTTCCTCAACAGTAATCGACTCCTCACCCAATGTGGTCCAGCTCTCTATAGATTCATCTTGGTCATTTACAATCTGGTTTTCTTCTGTTGTCTTACTCAAGAACGAACAGATATCATTAAAGCCAGCCACCAGCTCGACTACCCCATCTCCTTTAATTCTCTTTTCATGATCAACTTTCTCAAAACCAGACAGGTTTCGCGTTAGCTGTTGATACTGATTTTCTTTAGTTAACAATCTTTGTAGTGGGGTAAGTTTCTCACCAGACTTTATCTGCCCATGCTGTTCAGCAATATGATTAAGCAGCGAAGTGGTATCAACAGTAAAACAGTTTGCAGCATTACCGCACGAGTCACATCCAGTGGCAAACTGCTTTTTTGGAGACTCGGTTCCAGACAGATTGAACGTCATAAGGTCAGAATATTTTTCTCCGCAACTTACCTTCCCGATAGACATATATGGAGCCAATTCTGGCGCTAAAGCATATAGTGCATTGAACTCTTTTCCTCTCATATTTAGAGGCGAGCTAAGCGAGATTAGTAATATTGACTTAAATACGTCTTCTACTGTTTCGGATTTGCACCATATTGAAGATGGCAGTTTGATGTTGTGAATGTTGTCGTTGTTTGCACATATAAATAGGGCGTATATATATTTCCATATAGTCCCCCGTGGATTACTAAATACACTGTACTTGGTTCTCAATACCTCTCCCAAGTGATAAATAGTATGCCGTACATAGTTTGCATAAGATTCCTTATTCCCGCCACGCGCCATCCCTTTTGTCGGCTCTTTAAGACTTAATAAACAACGATAGGCTAATGCAAACTCATAGTGAATTGCCACTAATACTTTTGCGATCTTTTCCTCACTGCGTCCTATTGGAGCTGCAACATCATTAATCTTCTCTTTAAGTCCACTAAGAATCTGAGAGGCTGGCCCTTCAACATCCTTTAACAGCGCTAAACGCTCATCACTGTTAAGCTTAATTTTGTTTGCCTTATACAGGATTTTGAATATCTCTTGGGCTGCCTTTTCTAAATTACCAAATGGAAGGTCGCTTAATCTTGCTCGAAAAATATCCAGTGCAAGCTTAACTTCACTACGTTTAGCCTCTTTTTGTTCAGGCAACGGATAGAAAAGGTCACAGTTTTGATCCATACGGAAAACTCCTTACAGTAAAAACCAGAACAATCATTACTCCCTGGTTTGCGCGGTATATCTCAATTCAAGTTCTGCTAACCGGTATAACTATAATAGAATTCAGAACTTTTAACTGTTATATGCATAAAGGATACATACAAACAAGAGATATGCTATTCACTTCTTCTTATATTAGCATATGACAGTTAAGTAATTTTCAAACTAAACAATCTCATAGTCTTGATATAGGATCAATTACATTACAAACATCAGGTATACTGAATTCTGCAGGATAACTAACCCCTGTGAAGTACAGGCCCTGAGGCTGTGCAGTAACACCACCCAAAGTTCTATCTCTGTGTTCAAGTACCTCTTCTGCCCAGCCTGGCTCTCTATCACCACAGCCAATTGAAATTAATACACCAGCAATATTTCGCACCATATGGTGTAAAAAAGCATTTGCTTCGAGTTCGAGCGAGATAATATCTCCATTTTTGGCTACCTCTAGACGATTTAAGGTGCGAACTGGACTTTTTGCCTGACAACCAATTGCCCGGAACGATGAGAAATCGTGGGTTCCGATTAACGATCTAGCCGCTTCCTGCATAAGGCCAACATCCAGAGTGCGTCTCTCCCAAACTGCTCTATTTCTCCATATTGCAGAGCGGGTTAATCCATTATATATGACATATCTGTATCTACGGCTAACCGCAGAAAAACGCGCGTGAAAATCATCCTGTACCGGCCTTATCCAATTTATATTTACGTCATGCGGAAGATTAACATTCGTGCCTAACAACCAGTTTCTTATACTGCGGTTAGAATCTGAATCAAAATGGATAATCTGGCCGAATGCATGTACACCTGTATCTGTACGCCCGGCACATTGCACCTTAACTTGGTGGTTTGCCACGATACTCAAGGCATTCTGGATCTGCTGTTGCACGGTCCTCACGCCATCCTGTATCTGCCATCCATGGAAAGCCGTACCATCATATTCAACTCCCACCGCATAACGCATTCGGTCAACTCACTATAATTGTTCATTAGAAACGACAAGAGACGCACCTAGGTGCGCCTCTTGTTATATTAAAACGAATTGTAAACCAATGGATACTCTATGAGATTGAGTCCTTAAGCGTCTGAGCTTCCTCTTTTTGTGAGGCATCTCCTTCACTAATGACTTCATCAAGAATATCTGAAGCACCATCTTTATCGCCCATGTCTATGTAGGCCCGAGCTAAATCAAGCTTGGTTGATATTTCGTCTGGTGTATCATCATTGATTGATAGATCGACATCTAGCTCTCCTAAAGACACAAGCTCACTATCTCCCTCTTGCGGCTCCATATCTTGAATATCTAGACTTGTCTCCTCCATTTCATTTGCCAATATATCCTCTTCCGATAAGGATTCAGAATCTAAATCATCTAACCCGGCAACTGTATCTTCTTCTGCGGATAGCTCATCCTGCAGTGACAATATGGTCTTTTCCCCCTCATCCTCCAGATCAGAGAGGGTTAGAGTAAACTCAGATTCGCCTTCCTCTGTTTCTGAACTGAGCTGATCCTCTACCTCTTCATCACTCGCCAATGAGTCATCCAACTCCTCAAGCTCATCTATGGCTGAAGAGATAAAGTCATCATCCATATCGGTTTCAAAATCGAGGTCTTCCAACTCTGACAACCCTGAGAACTCAGAACCAGTGTCATCAAGAGTATCTGCAACATCAGGTGCAGCATCACTTACCGATTTCTCAACTTCATCTAAACCAAACTCAGCCTGACTCAGGGTTTCATCAAGATCAGCAAAATCACTTTCGCCTAGATCATCTTCCAAAAGATTATCATCTAATGACAGAAGATCATCATCAGCGTCAATTGCCTCTGCATCAGCAAATTTAGGATGCTCAGGCTGTAGCATTTTGCCCATCGACAGAACCCGCTTCCAAGCATCACTATCACTGGTCTCAACTGTAGTACCTGATGACTCCTCTACTAGGGTGACGAAATTACCTGCGTCTTTTGTAGCATATAGAATCTCAAATAGTTTATGTTTTAGCGCATCTCTTTCCGGTTCTTTCTCAATTGCCTGACGAATAAGCTCTTCAGCTTGCTGATATCTGCCGTAAGCAATGTATACATCAGCCTCGGAAAGTGGATCTACTTCACCTGTCTCATCTTGCAGCGCATCAATATCACTTGGTGAAAAATCACTTAAGAAGGATGTCTCTTCTGTATGGGCCGGGATATTATTTGCCTCATCCAGAGTAGTACTTTCAGCCTCATCCTCAATAGTATTAAGCAGGATACTCTCTTGAAAATCTGGGGTACTTGCACTCTTACGACTCAACAGCATCCATACCAGACCAACCACAACCATAACTACAGTAAGAACAATTCCGAGAAGAGTCGGGCTACTCAGGATAGAGCCAATCAAGCCTGGCTCTGGTTCATCTTCTGCAGTTGCTGGCACACTATCTGCCGTCTGCTTGTTACTCTCCTGCAGAGGCGTCACCACAGATTCAGGCTTCTTCTCCTCGACTGCTGGCTCGGGCTGTTTTTGTTCAGCCTTTGCCTCTTCTGCTGTTGGTGCTACAGGTTTTTCCTCAAGCTTTGGCTCCTCTGTAGCTGGCGCTGCAGGTTTTTCCTCAGCTTTTGGCTCCTCTGTAGCTGGAACTACGGCTTTCTCCTCAGCCTTTGGCCCTTCTTTCTGCTCCGCAGCCTCTACCTGTGCTTTCTGCTTCTTAGCAGCCTCTGTTGCAAGGTTTTGCTCCTGTTTAGCCTTAGCCAGTGCAGCCTGCATCTCTGCTAACTGTGTATCCCTAACCTGAACGAGACGTTCAAGGATGCCCTCAAGATCTTTAAGCTGACTATCAAGCTCGCTTATTCTCGAGGTAAGTTCCTCATTTTCGCTACGTACGCTCTCAGCATTCTCTTCCAGAAGCAGAAGCTCTTGCTTTAGTCTGGCAACAGTATCTTCTGTTTGCTCATCTTCACTTGGACCAGCTTCCCCTTTTCCTTCCGGGCGGGCTGTTGCAATCTTTAGCTCAGCCTTAGATGCAGCCTCAGCTGCAGCCTTAGCTTCCTCAGCCTTAGCAGCATCTGCTACCTTTGCTTCTGGCTTGCTCTCTTTAGCTTTTGACTCTTCAGCAGCGGACTCTTTTTTCTCTGGTTCTGCCTTCGGCTCCTCCTCAGCCTTTGCTTGCTCTTCAGCTTCAGCTTTAACATCTGCTGCTTTCGGCTCCTTGGCTTTTGCATCATCAGATGCAGCTACGGCATCCGATGGCGCCTCAGCACCCTCGTCACCCCCAACAGGGGCAGCCTGCCACTCCTCAACTTGCCGCTTGTACTCCTTTCGCGCTTCTTGAACACCGATAGCCTGAACATCCTTCTTCTCTGGTATTCTTAGTATTGCTCCCTTTTTTAGCTTATTTATATTGCTATTGATAAAGGCCTGCTTATTCGCATTGTAGATAGCCATCATCATGCTTGTATGATCAACACCTTCGAGCTGATGTTTACGCGCAATAACCCAAAGTGACTCATTTTCTGCGACCTCTACTTCAGCAGCATATGAAGGCTCGGCAGCAGGCGTTTGATTCGCCGGGGCAGCAGTAGCTGGTGCAGGAGCTGCCTTAACAGGTGCAGGGGCTATGGAGGTTGGTTTTTTTGCTACATCAGGGGCCTTAATTGGCGCCGGTTTACGCTCAAGAGTAGCCGGAGGGTCCAATAAAACCGTATATTCTCGTATCAGCCTACCTTTAGGCCAATTAACCTCTATAAGAAAATTTAGGAATGGCTCCTGAATAGGCTCCTTACTGGTTACCCTAATTACCCCAGTTCCATCCGCTTTCAGTTCTGGCGAGAACTTCAGAGAAGTTAGAAGTAAGGTACGATCAACCCCCGATCGTTTGAAGGCTTTGTCAGAGGCCATAGTGACCTTAATGTCGTGGATTTCGCCCTTGGCCAGCGACATCAATCCAATTTCAGCATTAAACCTCTGGTTGAGGGCAGAATTTAATTTTATATTGCCCAGCCCTAGCGCCTGCGCAGCAAGTGGCATAAGCCCTAATGTGAGAACCAACATCAGAGATAATTTGCGGACCATGTCTCCCCCTAATCTACATCCATTCCAGATAAATAGGTTGTTGTTTGAAAAACGTAAAAAACCAAAACACTCTTATACTTCACACAAATTCCTAGCCAAATTACCGGCAAAATTTAGAATGAACTTAAAATTTCATCGCTAACTATAACTTACAAATGGAATTTTTCCAAAATTATTACAGCAAATTTTAGACTTCGTCAAGCAGATCAGGCGCCTTGAAGTAGTATCCTGAGCATTCTGCGAAGTGGTTCCGCTGCACCCCACAATAGTTGATCACCTACGGTAAAGGCAGATAGATAATCTCCCCCCATTGCAAGCTTGCGCAATCGCCCAACAGGAACACTCAAACTACCTGTAACTTTGGCAGGAGTTAGCTCCTTACAGGTGATGTCACGCTCATTAGGTATCACCTTAACCCAGTCGTTGGCTTCGGCCAGGATATTCTCAATTTCGTCCATCGGGACATCCTGTTTCAGTTTAATGGTGAGTGCCTGGCTATGGGAGCGCATAGCCCCAATACGCACGCATATACCATCTATGGGGGTGGGACTCTCTTCCCGACCCAATATCTTGTTGGTTTCCACACCGCCTTTCCACTCTTCCCTGCTCTGGCCATTTTCCAATTTGGTATCAATCCATGGGATAAGACTACCAGCCAGGGGTACGCCGAAATTTTCTGTGGGGAAATCATCACTACGCAGCTTGTTAGCAACATCGCGGTCAATATCAAGAATAGCGGATGTAGGGTCATCCAGCAGAGAGGCCACTGATGCATGAGCGCTACCCATCTGGCTTAGCAGTTCCCGCATATTTTTGGCACCAGCGCCAGAAGCGGCCTGGTAGGTCATGGCGGTCATCCACTCAATCATGTCGTTCTGAAACAGCCCGCCCAGCCCCATAAGCATAAGGCTTACCGTGCAGTTACCGCCGATGTAATTCTTTACTCCATCTTTAATAGCACTATTGATCAGCCCAGCGTTGACCGGATCCAGAACAATAACGCTATTTTTGTCCATCCTTAAAGTGGATGCCGCATCAATCCAGTAGCCATCCCAACCGGCAGCGCGCAGCTTAGGGAATACCTCTTGGGTGTAGCTGCCGCCCTGACAAGAGACGATGATATCTAGCGATTTCAATTCATCAATGTCGTTGGCATCTTTCAGCAACGGAATATCTTTGCCGATATCCGGCCCGCTCTGACCAACCTGGGAGGTAGTGAAGAATACCGGCTCATCTATGAGATCAAAATCACTCTCTTCCAGCATGCGATCCATCAAGACCGAGCCTACCATGCCACGCCAACCAACAAAGCCTATACGCTTATTCATCACCTTGTGCACTCACTATTTAAATAATGGCAGCCCTGAGTTATACAGGGCTGCCGGACACTATATACAACTAACCCTTAAGGGCTGCAACCACCGCGTCTCCCATCTCTACGGTACCCACCTCTTTGCTACCTTCAGACATTATATCTGCTGTGCGCAAGCCTTGATCCAGCACCTGGTCAACCGCCTTCTCTATCCGTTCAGCCATCTCTGCATTGTCTAGAGAGTAACGCAGCATCATAGCAACCGACAGGATAGTAGCAAGAGGATTTGCCACACCTTTACCGGCGATATCTGGCGCTGACCCATGAATAGGCTCATACATGCCTTTTCCATTCTCATCCAGAGAGGCTGAAGGCAACATACCAATAGAGCCGGTAAGCATGGCAGCGCAGTCGGAAAGAATATCACCAAACATATTGGTAGTAACCATCACATCAAACTGCTTGGGCGCCCGCACCAACTGCATAGCGGCATTATCCACATACATATGGGACAACTCCACCTCGGGATAATCTTTACCCACTTTTATGGCCACGTCGCGCCACATCTCTGTACACTCCAGTACATTGGCCTTGTCTACGGAACAGACCTGCTTGTTACGCTTCATGGCGATATCCATGGCAACGCGCAGAATACGGTCCACCTCAGACTCTTTATACACCAGGGTGTTGAAACCCTCTTTCTCACCGGACTCCAGCTCTTTCACACCACGTGGCTGACCGAAGTAGATACCACCAGTCAGTTCGCGCACGATCATAATGTCCAGACCAGACACCACATCAGCTCTCAGGGTGGAGGCATCAGCCAGTTGTGGATAGAGAATTGCAGGACGTAGATTAGCAAACAGCTTCAGCTCTTTGCGTAGCCCCAGCAGACCTTTCTCAGGACGCAGTGAGATATCCAGAGATTCCCACTTGGTGCCGCCCACGGCACCCAGCAACACCGCATCAGACGCTCTGGCCAGCTCAAGGGTTGCTTCCGGAAGTGGAGAACCGGTCTCATCATAGGCAGACCCACCAACCAACGCCTGATTAACCTCAACCTCCAGACCGAAATCACTCTGAAGACAGTTGATTACCTTCATGGCCTCGGCAACAATCTCCTGGCCGATACCATCGCCAGGCAGTACTAAAATCTTTTTACTCATGGTTTTATAAATCCTTATCTGTTTAAGAGCCCATGCATAAACGCAACTTTAAATTGATGTAAAAAAACAGTAGCTTCAATTTACGTTCATTTGCGGACTTTATTCGCGTTTATTTGCGGCTAGCTTTTAGGCAAAAAGCCAAGGTGCCTGTTCACGTCTCCGCTCTTCGAAAGCTTTGATCTCATCGCTATGGCGCAGAGTCAGGCCGATATCGTCCAAACCCTCCAGCAGACAGTGCTTGCGGAACTCATCCACATCAAAACTAATAGTTTCACCAGTGCTGAGACGCAGCTCCTGAGCCTCCAGGTCTACAGTTATCTCCAGGGCCTGCTCACCAGTAGCCTGGTTAAACAGACCATCAATAACAGCATCATCCAGCACTATTGGCAGAATACCGTTTTTGAAACAGTTATTGAAAAAGATATCAGCAAAGCTTGGGGCCAGGACTACTTTGAAGCCAAAGTCTGCCAGAGCCCATGGCGCATGCTCTCTGGAAGATCCGCAACCAAAGTTCTCTCTGGTTAATAACACTGCAGCACTTTTATAACGCTCGTCATTCAACACAAACTCGCTGTTGAGAGGACGATTGCTACAGTCCATATCCGGCTCGCCATGGTCCATATAGCGCCACTCATCAAACAGATAGGGGCCAAAACCGGTACGTTTGATCGACTTCAGAAACTGCTTGGGTATGATGGCGTCTGTATCCACATTGGACCTATCCAGTGGAGCAACAACGCCGTTAAATGTTGTGAATTTTTCCATTTATAGCTCCCTCACATCTGTAAAGTGGCCTGTAACTGCGGCAGCGGCGGCCATAGCCGGACTAACAAGATGGGTGCGCCCACCCTGCCCCTGACGCCCTTCGAAATTACGGTTGGAAGTGGATGCACAACGATCGCCTGGAGCCAGCCGATCTGCATTCATAGCCAGACACATGGAACAGCCAGGCTCTCGCCACTCAAAACCGGCATCAGTAAAGATCTTATCCAGACCCTCTGCTTCCGCCTGCTGTTTCACCAGCCCAGTACCGGGCACAACCAGTGCCTGCTTGATGCCTGGAGCCAACTTACGGCCCTTGGCTACCACTGCAGCTGCTCGTAGATCTTCAATACGTCCGTTGGTACAGGAGCCGATGAATACGTGATCTGGCTGGATATCCACCAGTTTGGTTCCTGCCTCCAGGCCCATATAATCCAGGGCGCGCCGCATACCCTGAGCCTTGACCGGGTCACTCTCATCATCCGGATTGGGCACAACTGAGCCCACGGGTAGCACCATCTCTGGCGATGTACCCCAGGTCACTTGCGGTTCAATAGAGGCTGCTTCCAGCTCCAGCACAGCATCAAACTCAGCGTCACTATCGCTATGATAGTTGCGCCAGACTGCTACCGCCTGCTCCCAGTTCTCACCCTTTGGAGCATAGGGACGACCCTCTAGATATTCGATAGTGGTGTCATCTACCGCAACGATACCGGCACGAGCACCTGCCTCGATAGCCATATTACATAGGGTAAGACGCCCTTCCATTGTTAGCTTGCTGATAGCATCTCCAGCAAACTCGATTACATAGCCGGTTCCACCTGCTGTTCCCAGCTTGCCGATCACAGCCAAGGTGATGTCTTTGGCTGTAACCCCACTACCCAGCTCACCATCTACTTTAACCAGCATGGATTTAGATTTTTTCTGGATTAGACACTGGGTGGCGAGAACATGCTCTACCTCAGAGGTACCGATGCCGAAGGCCAGAGCGCCAAAGGCGCCGTGGGTAGCGGTATGGGAGTCGCCACATACTACGGTCATACCGGGCAGAATGGCCCCCTGCTCCGCACCCATCACATGCACCACACCCTGACGAATGTCGTCCATGCCGAATTCGGTAACACCAAACTCTTCACAGTTCTTGCCCAGAGTTTCTACCTGCAGTCGCGCAATAGGGTCATCAATCCCTGCACTACGCCCCTTGGTGGGTACATTGTGATCCGGTGTAGCTATGGTAGCGCTGGTACGCCACAGTTTACGTCCAGCCATACGCAGCCCTTCAAACGCCTGGGGTGAGGTGACCTCATGCACCAACTGTCGGTCGATATAGAGCAATACGGTACCGTCATCATCGGTACGAACTACATGCTCATCCCAAAGCTTATCGTAGAGAGTTTTTCCGCTCATTTTTCACTCCTCAAATATTGATTATTGAATACTAGCCCAGAGCATCTATAAAATAAATTCACCTTTTTTATAGATATAATTCCTTTTTGGAATATACTCCCAATATCTGACAGATTATTACCGGGCAGAAAAACGGCAACATGGACATAAACACACTAAAGGCCTTTGTGGCTGTAGCAGATACCAACTCCTTCTCCCTGGCGGCTGAACGGGTTTTTTTGACCCAATCCGCTGTGAGTAAACGCATCGCCTCCTTGGAGAACGAACTAGGGGTTAAGCTGTTTGACCGCATCGGCAAAACCACCAGCCTGAACGAAGCTGGCCGACAACTGCTTCCCCGCGCCAATAACATGCTGCAGGAGATGGAGGATATTCGACGCTCCATCTCCAATCTCTCGGGAGACGTTACTGGCAATCTAACAATGGCTATAAGCCACCATATTGGGCTACACCGCATACCTCCCATATTGAGGAAATTCAGGCAGCAGC
This sequence comes from Sedimenticolaceae bacterium, assembly GCA_050291725.1. Taxonomy (GTDB): domain Bacteria; phylum Pseudomonadota; class Gammaproteobacteria; order Chromatiales; family Chromatiaceae; genus JAAGZL01. The sequence continues at coordinate 43,769 of JBNKKH010000016.1, read as the reverse complement.
ATCCAAATGTGCATTTTGATATCAGATTCCTTGGGTCGGAAGCAGCTTGTCACACAGTTGCTCAAGGCAAACTAGAGTTGGGCATAGTTACCCTTCCTACAGAGCCACCGAGCAACCTAGCCATCACCAAACTATGGCATGACCCACTGCAGTTTGTGGTAAGCGATGAACATCCATTAGCAAAACTCGAGCAACCGAGTCTGGAAGATCTAGTTAAACACCAAGCCCTACTTCCAGGTATTGGAACATATACCAGGAATGTCTTGGAACAGGCTTTAGCTCCTCAGGAGCTAAAAATAGATATAGCTATCTCCACCAACTATCTGGAGACCATTAAAACCATGACATCTACTGGATTGGGCTGGAGTCTGTTACCTGAATTAATGATCCAAAACAGCGACCTAAAGACGATACGCATACAAGGACTAAATCTGTCTCGAACTCTGGGAATTGTTACCCACAGCTCCAGAACCCTCTCCAATGCGGCCAACGCCATGTTGCAGTTGTGTACAGAACACTAACTACATTGGATAGATATTATTCAATCCTGCTCTATAATCAGGGAAATAACAATATATAGAGCGTAGCTAGAGAAAGATAATAACCATGTATCTGTTGCGGCATGACCAAATAAAATTTTGCCTAGATGTAGACCTCTATATTCAATCCAATGAAGAGTTTGTCCTGTATAAGGCAGGCTTTTACTCTAAAGACCCAACTGAATATTCAGAACGCGAATTCTATATATCCGAGAGTGATAGAAACCGCATTATTAATAAAATGCAGGATGACTTTAGTAGCGAACTCTCCTCAGCCGTAAAGAACAAAAATCCTAAGGAGATAAAAAGGCTAATGTCCGGCATGATGGAGAACGCTCTTTCCCTGCCTGAACCTGAAGTACTTAATGGAATTAAAAAACCCTTCACTCAGTTTGTTGATAGTGTAATTAATTACCCAGACATCATAAAAAACATTCTAAAACTGGCATCCGATAAATATTCCACAGTAGAACACTCTTTCAACGTTGCTGCCCTGACTCTTAATTACTGTATGGAAACACCTCACTTGGAACACGACTGTTTTAGAGACTACGCCATGGCTGGGCTGTTTCATGACATAGGTAAGTCTGCTATCAGCTCTGAGATTCTTGACTCACCAAGAAAGCTATCACAGGAGGAGTTCCGGGAGATTCAGAAACATCCAATCACAGGAGAAAATCTGCTGAAGGCAGCGGGATTTAACGAAATAATCATACAGGGAGCAGTAGAACATCACCTCAAAATGGATGGTTCCGGCTACCCCAGCACTAGCAAACCAACTGGAGAAATTGGAAAACTTATCGGGATAGCAGACACCTATGAGGCACTAACCAACTCCAACCGAATTTACCGACAGCCAATGCGGCCAATGGAGACATTAGAGCTAATCAAACGCGAAGTTGATGACGGCAAATACGACAAAGATATCTTCCACCATTTTGTAAAAAGCCTGTTGGATAAAGATATGTAATATACTCTTATAAGTTATACTCACATCTCCACACCAAAATGGATGCAACAATTACAACTGAACTTGTAGCCCCTTCACTCCATGCCATTGTCGTCATGGTAATTGTGGTGATTGCACTATTTCTGTTTACCAGAGACGAACTGCCACTGGCCTCGTCCAGCCTGTTTGTACTAATAATCCTTATTATATTTTTTGAACTGTTCCCATATGAAGCTGAAGGCAGAGTGCTGGGCGCAAAACAGTTCTTCTCCGGTTTTGGACATGAAGCACTAATAGCCGTATCTGCCTTGATGATAGCTGGCCAGGGACTGGTCAGAACAGGAGCACTAGAACCTATTGGACGACAACTGGCACGCTACTGGTCCAGCTATCCACGTCTCTCCATGGTTGCCACGCTGTTTGCAGGAGCTGTACTGAGCGCCTTTGTAAATAACACCCCCATAGTTATTCTGTTACTACCTATTCTCGTAAGCGTCTCCCTTCGCACCGGAACCAAAGCTGCACACACCTTGATGCCAATGGGCTTTGCTACCTTAATCGGCGGTACTACTACCACTATTGGTACCTCTACTAACTTGCTGGTGGTGTTCGTAGCCTCTGACCTGGGACTGAGACAGTTTGGAATGTTTGACTTCGCCTTACCGGCCATTATTTCTGGAACAGTTGGCATTCTCTACCTGTGGCTGATTGCCCCAAAACTGATACCAGAACGGGAACCCATGCTAAAAACAACATCTCCCCGGCTGTTCCGCGCTCAGCTACATATTGATGAGGAGAGCATAGCCAACGGCAAGACCATCGCTGAAATTCTCAGCTTAACCGATGGCCGCATGGAGATTGAACAGGTTCTTAGAGGCGACAAGTCATATTGCCTAGTTACCTTGCCTGATGTATCTATCAGGGCTGGAGATCGTATCGTTGTATTTGACACCCCAGAACGATTAATGGAGTACGAAACCACCCTGGGGGCGAGACTCTATTCCAAGAACGCACCAGTGGATGAACAGAATCCTCTAATTGATGACAAACAGCAGATAGCTGAAGTTGCCGTAGTGCGCGGCTCCCCGCTAGAGAGAACAACCCTGCAGGACTATCAATTCAGTGCACGCTATCAAGTCATGGTACTTGCTCTGCATCGAGCCGGCATCTGGCCCAAGCGAGGCAGCCGCCTACCCCTGGAACACCCAGAGGATACTCGCCTGAAAAACGGTGATGTGATTCTGCTCCAGGGATCAAAAAGAAAAATAAAACAGCTGAAGTCCAAAGGTGAATTGCTGGTATTGGATGCTACAGAGGATTTGGCTCACTCAGCCAAAGCTCCGGTGGCCTTAACAATAATGCTGGCAATCATCACTATTGCTGCTTTAGGTATTTTACCTATTGCAGTCAGTGCAACTGCAGGGGTTCTCGCAATGCTCTTAACTGGCTGCCTGCGCTGGAAAGAGGCCAGCCGCGCTCTACATGCATCTGTGATTATGGTTATTGTTACCAGCCTAGCTCTAGGCATGGCTCTGGTTGAGACTGGTGGAGCGGAATATTTGGCATCTGCCTATGTTGCCGCCACTAATGGCCTCGCACCCATATATGTACTGAGTGGATTGCTGCTACTAATGGCAATTTTAACCAATGTGGTATCCAACAATGCCGCTGCTGTGGTGGGGACTCCTATTGCCATTGGTATTGCCCACCAACTTAATGTCCCTCCAGAGCCATTCGTACTAGCTGTGTTGTTTGGCGCCAACTTGAGTTTTGCCACGCCCATGGCCTACCAGACCAATCTTCTGGTAATGAATGCAGGCAACTATAGCTTCGGTGATTTTGTGCGGGTGGGGGTACCCCTGACTATCCTGATGTGGCTATTACTCAGCTTTCTCCTGCCCTGGCTTTACGGGATGCTCTAGCACCGCCATAGTTATTCTGGATACCGCTACAGCGTTGGCATCCTCATCTGTTATCCGAATATCCCAAACCTGAGTCGACTTACCAAGATGTATCGGCCTGGCCATCGCAAACACCAGACCAGACTTGGCCATACGCAGGTGATTGGCGTTTACCTCCAATCCCACGCAATATCGCCCAGCAGGTGCAGCCATAAATGCGGCTATACTACCAACAGTTTCAGCCAAAGCCACAGAGGCACCACCATGCAATATCCCCATGGGCTGACGGGTCTTAGCAGATACCGGCATGGAGGCCTTGAGGTAATCATCCCCAATCTCAGTGATCTCTATTCCTAGATACTCCACCATACTGTCCCTAGAAAGCTGATTAATCTCCTCAAGTGAGGCAAGATTTCGCCAAATAGCCACGACTTCCTCGCATATTCATGTCAAAATGTTAATGCCCACATATTTAAAGGATATTCAAAAACCGCTAAAGAAAATAGCCCAGATGCCGATTATTGTCGGGAGTCGGTATAAATTGCAATTAACAGTCCGCATCAAGGGAAAGATCTGCCTTGCTTAGAGTTTTATTAATAGAGCCTTCGGCAACCATCAGGCATGTTCAAGAGAACATGCTCATTAAGCATGGATTTAATGTTGAAACCGCCTCGGACTTTTCCCAAGGACTAGAGCTTATTGCGGCTGAAGAGGTTCCACGTGGCAGATATGATGCCTTCTTCATAGGCTGGCCAATCAAGCCAAGTAAAAGCCTGAATAAGCTATTAACTATTCTCTCTGCTGAACAGTACACATCCACACCCATATTAATTCTGGCCCACGATGAACACAAAGAGGCCAAGGAACAAGCCTCGCAACAACATAACACTGTTCATGTCCCATGGCATGAACATAAACGTAGCGGAGAGATCCTGGCCAACCTATATAGCCGCCTAACCAACGCAAACTTTGACACTAAAACCCATATACAGCCAATACGCATACTGTTTGTTGATGACTCCCGCACCGTACGACATAAATTTAAAACCCTACTTGAGAACAATGGGTATCATGTTGAGATTGCCAAATCGGCGCAGAATGGTTTTAAAAAAGCCATAAAGTCTGAATTCGATATCGCCATCATCGACTACTTCATGCCGGAAACAAACGGCGATGAACTGTGCAAACAGCTGCTAGAAGATCCTCGCACCAACACCATTACCACCGCACTGATAACCGGCACTTACATCGACTACGCTATTGAGAGCTCACTAAAATCTGGCGCTGTAGAGTGTATGTTTAAAAACGAGAGCGAAGACCTATTCATCGCCCGTGTTGACGCCATGAGTCGACACATAAGGACCCGCAAACACATAGAAGAAGAACGCAATCGACTTGGCGGAATTTTACACTCTGTAGGAGATGGGGTATATGGAGTGGATAACGACGGCATTATATCTTTCATCAATCCAGCCTGTTTGCAAATATTAGGCTTTAGCAACAAAGATAATTTAATCGGCCAGTCAGCCCACCAGCTATTCCACCATACCGACGAAAGCGGCAGCCCCTTAAGCGAGAAAAGCTGTGAACTGCATAATGCCTACAAACACGGTCATAGCATAAACGGCAAGCAAACATTCTTTTGGAGCAAATCTGGCAACCCAATTCCGATTGAGTATACAGTTTATCCCTTTAGTATAGATGCCGAGCGCCAGGGATCTGTTGTGGCATTCCGTGACATATCAGAACGCCTATCCCTAGAAAATAAACTGCGCTGGCAAGCAGATCACGACGCTCTAACCAAGCTTGCCAACAGACGCAGATTTGAAAGAGGCCTTAGCAAAGAGATCGACCGTCTAAAGCGAGGCAATGATTGTAGTGCACTGCTCTATATAGATCTCGATCGATTTAAATATGTAAATGATACTGCTGGCCACTCAGCCGGCGATCAGCTATTGATAGAGATATCCCAACTATTGGTTTCACGCTTAAGAAAGTCTGATGACCTAGCACGTCTAGGTGGAGATGAGTTCGCAATTATCCTTAGAGGTGTAACAAGAGAGGCAATAGAGCAAACCGCAGATGAATATAGACATATGCTTGAAGAGTATGTCTTTCTGCATAATGGCAAACAGTTCACCATACACACCAGCATCGGCATAACCATCATGGATTGCAGCACCATAGATAGCGAAACTGCTCTCAGCCATGCGGATACTGCATGCAATATTGCAAAGAAACGTGGACGCAACCAAATACATATATATACCCCTGATACTGATCAGCATGAAGATAAAGATCAGAGTTGGTCCTTAGAAATAAACAACGCCCTGGAACAAGACCTTTTTATCCTGCATTACCAGCCTGTCTTTAGCTGCACGCAACTGAATGATGAGCTGCTAAACAATCTCAGCACGAATAATAACCTCCAGCAACTTACCCCATCCGATACGCAAGTTTTAGAGGCGCTACTGCGCATCACAGACAATAATCAAGAGACCATCTATCCAAACGCATTTCTGCCAACTGCAGAACGCTTTAACATGATGGATAAAATTGATCTCTGGGTTGCAGAACGCGCAGTTACACAACTAAAGCAGTTTCAACAAAATGGCTATATGGGGAAACTATCCATTAATCTATCTGGTCAGTCCATTGCTGACCCGCGGGTTATTGATGCTATAGAACACATGATAATAGAATCTAATGTAGATGCTTCCAAAGTAATTTTTGAGTTCTCAGAAGCTTCCATCGCCTCTACATCACTACAGACCAGAGAGATGGTAGATCGCATACATAACATTGGCTGCATGCTCTCATTAGATGACTTTGGTGGCGGCTTTTTCTCCTTCCCGCTGCTCAAGCAACTACCGGTAGATTATATAAAGATAGACAGTCATTTGATATTAGGCGCCAATAGCAACAGCTATAATCAGGCAGTTATTAAGTCCATAAATGATGTAGCCCATTCACTGAACATACAAACCGTTGCGAAGTGTGTAGAAGATTTGCCCACGCTCAACTTCCTCATTGATACCGGCATTGATCATGTGCAGGGATACTTTCTATCTAAGCCAGAACCAGACCAAATCGCAAAAATTGATAACGAACTGAACCTGCATATCTCTTAGGTAGAATCCTGTAGCTGGTTTACCACCCAGTACCAAGCAATAAATAAAGCCAACATAGATAGGGCTGCAGAGATGCCAAATGCTACACTTGGCCCAGCACTCTCCCAAAAAAATCCGCTAGCCACAGAGCCTAAAGCCCCACCGGCGCCAAAGCTGAGACTGCTGTATAACGCCTGCCCCCTGCCCTGATGCTTACCCTTAAAGTAGTGATGTACCAGATGAATAGCCGCAGCATGAAAAGTGCCAAAGGTAGCCGCATGTAGCGTCTGAGCAAAAAGGATAATGGCCAGAGATTCAGGAAAGTTACCAATCAATAGCCAGCGCACAACTGCTAAAGCGAGGCTAACCATCAACACTTGGCGCGCACCAAATCGCTTTAACAACCTATGCATAAACAGAAACACAACTACTTCTGCTACAACCCCAAGGGCCCAGAATTGACCAATAACGGCCTTGGAGTACCCAACCGACTCCATGTAGATAGAGTAGAAGGCATAATATGGGCCATGGCCCGCCTGCAGAAGAAAACAGACCACAAAGAATGCGATTACAGCTGGCATCTTCAGGATTTCTAATATAGGTTGCTGTTTTATTAAGTGGGGCTCAGGGTCCTGATCCTGTATAGCTAAACTTGATACCCAGATTGCTCCATAGGCTATTAGCAATACTGGCAAGATAGATTTCGGACCATATTGATCCACTACCACACCTAGAATAAGCACCGAAATAATAAAGCCGACAGAGCCCCAAACCCTAACAGTAGAGTATCTGGAAACATCATCTCCCAGATAGTCGAAGGTCACCGCCTCAAACTGAGGAAGTACAGCATTCCAAAAGAAACTGAACAGAACCATGGCTGCGCCCAGCTCCCAGAATCCAGTAACCCAGAACACTGATGAAAAAATTATGGTAGTAAGCAAAGAACCCAAACGCACAATGGACATGCGCCGACCTAGATGATCTCCCAGCCATCCCCAAACAAAAGGTGCTACCAGCTTGGTAGCCATGGGAATAGCCATAAGTTGACCAATAGCTACAGCATTAAATCCCAAATCTTTTAGATAGAGGCTCCAATAGGGGGCCAGCACACCTAGGGCAGCAAAATAGAACAGATAGAACGATGATAAGCGCCAATAGGGCATTAGCTACTGAGTAGATCCACTCTTGAATATCACTTGGGAGCAGCTGGCACGATGGGAGTATCTGAACTCACATCCATGTTTTGAGCACGATGGCGCAACAGATGATCCATCAAGGTAATAGCCAGCATAGCCTCAGCTATGGGAGTAGCACGAATACCAACGCATGGATCGTGCCTGCCTTCAGTGATCACCTCAACCGACTCTCCATTAACATTTACGCTATTACATGGAATGTGCAGACTGGAGGTAGGCTTCATAGCAATGCTAACAACAACATCCTGGCCGCTAGATATACCTCCCAGGATGCCGCCGGCATTGTTCCCGAGAAAACCATCTGGGGTGATATCGTCTCTATGCTCAGTACCTTTCTGCTCAATACAGCCGAAACCAGCCCCAATCTCAACTCCCTTCACAGCATTGATACTCATCATGCTGTGGGCGATCTCTGCATCCAGGCGATCAAATATTGGCTCGCCCAGACCTGGGGGTACATTAGTAGCTACCACATTTATGCGTGCACCAATGGAGTTTCCCTCCTTGCGCAGGTCGTCCATATATGACTCCATCTCCGCAACCTTGTCCACATCTGGGCAGAAGAATGGATTGTTCTCTATTTCATTCCAATCCAGTTTTTCAATAGCGATAGGGCCAAGCTGTGCCAAGTAGCCTTTGATCTCTATAGCATAACTCTGCTGCAGATACTTTTTTGCTATAGCACCCGCCGCCACCCGCATAGCGGTTTCACGGGCTGAAGAACGACCGCCACCCCGATAGTCACGTAGGCCATACTTCTGGGTATAGGTGTAATCGGCATGGCCTGGTCTAAATCTATCCATAATATTGGAGTAATCTTTAGACCTTTGGTCGGTGTTGTGAATGATCAGGCCAATGGGAGTACCAGTTGTCACACCTTCAAACACCCCTGATAGAATCTGGACCTCATCTGCTTCACGACGCTGAGTAGTATGCCGCGATGTACCTGGCTTGCGTCGATCCAGATCAAACTGAATATCTCCCTCGGTTAGCTCCATTCCAGGGGGACAGCCGTCCACAATGCAGCCAATGGCAGGGCCGTGGCTCTCACCAAAAGATGTGACAGTGAAGAGTTTTCCAATCGTATTTCCAGACATGGCCCTATTCTAACCATTTATTGAAGATTGCGCATATAACTATATCTTGGCAGCATTGCCAATAAGAAACGGGGCCATTGGCCCCGTTTACAAACTTTTACCTACGGCTATTATCTCAGCCAAGCAGCTATCTGTTTCAGATCCTGTTCTGAAACTGTACCCGCCGCCTGTTTCAGCTTCAATCCACTCATGATGTAGTTATAGCGCACATTGGCATAATTCCTCAGCGAGCGATAAAGATCCCGCTGTGAGTTGAGCACGTCCACAATGGTGCGGGTGCCTACCTCATAGCCAGCCTCAGTTGCCTCCAGGGCGCTACGGGTGGATACGGTGCTTGCTTTCAACGCTTTAACTGAGCTGATACTAGCCAGAACACCGCGATAGGCATCACGTACCTGACGAATAACTGAACGCCTCTCCTTATCCAGAGTCTCCTGGCTGGCCTCTAAATCATAACGGGCTTGGCGAGTTTGTGAATTCACCGCTCCACCCGCAAATAGAGGCACTGTAAGCTGCAGACCGATAGTTGAAGTATTAGTTTCGGAAGAGAGCGAATCTCGATAACGATTCCTCGAGTGTGATCCAACCAGATCAAGTGACGGAAGATGTCCAGACTGCTTCACCTTTACATTACTGCGGGCTATATCAGTAGTTTTTTCCGCTGCCTTTATGGATAGATTTTGCTCCAGAGCTTTGCTGCCCCACTGCTCAATACTTGTTGGTACCGGCTTCGTCAAAACCAAATTCTTATCCAGAGTAGCAAGTCTTTTTATCTTGACTTTGGTGATCTCATACAACGCCTCCCTGGCGTTATCCAGATCATTCTCCGCCTGTATTAGATCAGCCCGCGACTGATCATAGGCAGCCTGAGCCTCATGCACGGCGGTAATCGCAATTAATCCAACATCAAAGCGTTGCTTGGCCTGCTCTAGCTGTCTGCCGATAGCCGCCGTCTCTGCATTGGCAAACTCCAGGCTATCTTGGGCAGAAAGAATATCAAAGTAGGCTTGAGCAGTACGTACAATCAGATCCTGTTCAGCAGCAGCATAGACCGCCTCAGCATAAGCAATCTGATCATCAGCCTGATCTAGCTGTACCCATAGCTCCCTGCGATATACCGGCATGGAAAGGCTGAGAGTAAGACTGTTTTTGTTATACAGGGTCGAATTCGCTCCGGTAGGGGAGTTCACCACCTTAGAGTCAATTCTGTCGGCACTGCCGCTCATAGACAGGTTTGGCAACAGCTTTGCCACAGCCTGAGGTCTCGACTCAAAATCTGAGTCCCGGGCAGCCCTAGCAGCCCGAAACTGGGCATCGTTCTGGAGCGCCAACTCATACACCTGCAGCAAATTCTCAGCTTGGGCTGTCGACAGCCAAAAGAGAGAAATTAACAACAGCGATAAAAACCTTCTGTTCATATCATCTTCCAGACAAGAATAATCTGCTTATTGTACAACTTGTTATGTAGATATCACAATTAATAATGCATCTATTGCTACTACAAAATCTGATATTGACTAACCGCTATAATGCAGGTGCATTCTACAGTCTATCAGACAGATATGCATACCCGCCAAAACAGATAATCCAAGGATGAATCAAGAATCAAGCTTTGATTCATCACTCTCATAACCCATAATATCGACTTAACAACCTATTTCCGGCCCATGTGCCAACACCCATACTTTCTACTGAAGATTCGAAGTGACTGAACTGGCTACAGAAATTACCACAAGCGAGAATAAACAGAACATACGTTCAAAAGGCTATAGCTGGCAGGAGCTGACAAGGATGGTCCTGCACCACAGGAACGAGCTTATTACAGCAAACATCATAGCGATCATGGGCACAGTGGTTAGCGTGCCCATTCCACTACTGATACCGCTACTGGTAGATGAAGTTTTACTGAATCAACCAGGCGTATCTGTCGCGACCATGAATAGCATCTTCCCTACTGACTGGCATGGGCCAATCCTATATATCCTGGCGGTGCTATTTCTAACCCTATTCCTGCGGCTCATATCACTGGTGCTCGGAGTCTGGCAGATGCGTCAGTTCACCAAGATTTCCAAGGAGGTAACATTCAGCATCCGACGCAGCCTGCTGCAACGCCTGGAACGGGTTTCCATGTCAGAGTATGAAACTATGGGCAGCGGCACTGTGGCATCACACATGGTTACCGATATAGATGCCATTGATCAATTTATCGGCATAACCACCTCAAAATTCTTGGTTGCGCTGCTCAGCATAATAGGAACAGCAGTAATTCTGATATGGATGCATTGGCAACTGGCTCTTTTCATCCTGTTTCTCAATCCATTGGTTATCTATATAACCACCCAGTTCGGACGCAAGGTAAAAAAGCTTAAACGGCAGGAAAACAGCGCATATCAACTGTTCCAGGAGTCACTGTCTGAAACCCTGGACGCAATCCAGCAAATTCGCGCAAGTAACCGGGAGAAGCACTACATAGCCCGCATGATTGACCGCGCCGACCATGTGCGCAAACACTCCAACTCGTTCACCTGGAAAAGTGATGCCGCCCAACGCCTCTCATTCACAATTTTCCTGTTTGGGTTTGATATTTTCCGTGCTCTAGCCATGATTATGGTGCTCTTTTCCGATCTATCCATAGGCCAAATGTTGGCCGTATTCTCCTATCTATGGTTCATGATGGGGCCAGTCCAGGAGGTACTTGCCATCCAGTACTCCTACCACGGCGCCCAGGCAGCCCTAGAACGCATAAATCAACTTCTAGGAATCGATCTGGAACCGGCTTACCCCCACAAAGAGAATCCATTTCAAGGCAAAACTACTACGGATTTGCAAGTAAGAAACGTCTCCTTTAGGTATGGCGATGGACCGCTGGTGCTAAATGATATAAGCCTAGATATTGCTTCTGGAGAGAAAGTAGCGCTGGTAGGAGCCAGTGGCGGTGGTAAGACCACTATGGTGCAGGTAATACTTGGTCTGTATCCGCCAAATAGCGGAGTGATAAGTTTTGATGGCGTACCTGTATCGGAAATAGGCATGGATATAGTGCGCGATAATGTAGCCACTGTGTTGCAGCACCCTGCTCTATTCAATGACACCATCCGCATGAACCTTACCCTGGGACAGAATATTGCAGATGAGCAGCTCTGGCACGCTCTTGAGATAGCTCAGTTGGCGAACATCATCCAAGATATGGATGACAAACTGGATACAGTAGTCGGTCGTTATGGAATTCGTCTCTCTGGTGGACAGCGACAGCGCCTAGCAGTTGCCAGAATGGTTCTAAGCGATCCCAAGGTGGTAATTTTGGATGAGGCCACATCAGCTCTAGACACTGCAACCGAAGGCAAGCTACACAGTGCCATGCAGAAATTCTTACAGGGACGCACCACCCTCATCATCGCCCATAGATTGAGCGCAGTAAAACAGGCCGACCGCGTTCTGGTTTTTGAGGATGGACGCATTGTTGAAGAGGGACGCCATGACGAACTTATTCAAAACAACGGCCTATACACCTCGCTGTATGGACATCAGGATACATGAGCAGCCGCATACAACAGCTGCAAGATGAGATTGCGGCCTGGTCTGATAGCACTTTCGGTGCAGGTCGTCCTGCAGAGATACCCCTCCATCACCTGGCCAAGGAGATACAGGAGCTAATTGCCTCTCCCAATGACAGCATGGAGTATGCTGACTGCCTGATACTACTGCTTGATGCCTACCGTATGACAGGGGGCAAAAGCGATGAGTTAGTTGAAACCTGCTATAAAAAATTGGAGATCAATCGCAAACGCAAATGGGGCAAGCCAGATGAGAACGGCGTGGTAGAACATATCAGAGAAGATTAGCTCAACGTCGAATACTCAATAGCTATTTATAGATTACAAACCTAGGAGCAGCCGCTTCCTGAATAGTAGCAATTGAGCCATTCAACTCATTGGCCGGAACAGGTCGCAGAAAATGGTATCCCTGGGCAAAGTCACAATTAAGCACCTGGAGTTGAATCATGGTCTCAATATCCTCTACCCCCTCTGCCACGACTCTTAACCCAAGGTTATGCGCCAGCTCAATAGTGGAGCGAACAATAACTGCATCGTCGTTATCCTTAAGCATATCGGTTACAAAAGAACGATCAATCTTTACCTCTTGTACCGGGAGTCGTTTTAAATAGCTGAGGGAAGAGTAGCCAGTACCGAAATCATCAATAGAAATATCAATATCTTCCATATCAGGATGGGTCAGGGTATCCATAACCAACTCTGGATTAGCCATTAAATCATTCTCGGTAATCTCACACTTGAGACGATTAGCTGGAACCGCACTATCTTGGCACAACTGCTTTATACGCTCAGGCAGCTTGGGATCTAACAAATTCCTTACCGACAAGTTAATTGACACTTGCATGTCAATTCCTTCACTTTCCCATATAGCTAGCTGGCTGATTGCAGCACGCACGACCCATTCGGTCAGCGGCTTGATCAGGCCGCTGCTCTCGGCCATGTTAATAAAGAGATCAGGAGGAATCATCCCCTTAACTGGATGATTCCAGCGCGCCAACGCTTCAGCTCTAACAACTTTTCCTGTCTTTAATTCAACAATAGGTTGATAGTAAAGGTTTAGCTGATTTGATTCGATGGCCTGACGCAGATCCGCCATCAGGGCCAGACGCTCCAAGCTGAATGTATCAACCTCAGGACTATAGACGGCAATGCGCTCATCACCTTTCTTGGCCGCATACATGGCCACATCAGCACGTCTTAGTAAAGTAGAGTCATCCTCACCGTGATCAGGGAATATAGCCATACCCAGACTGGCATCTACAACCAGGTTATGCCCATGAACACTGAAAGGTCTTTTTAGTTCTGCCAGCAGCTTTCTCGCTACAGACCATGCTCCCTCTTCGTTGGTATCCGGTAGTACCAGTGCAAACTCATCACCACCCAGTCTACCGATGGTATCCCCATCACGCAGTGCATGGGGGAGCCGTTGACCCAGTTCCTTTAATAGGATATCACCAGTAGGGTGGCCCAGAGTGTCATTAACCTCTTTAAAGTGATCAAGATCCAAAATAAAAACTACCGCGCGGCTATGGTTGCGTTTAGCTTGAGTTATTGCACTCTGCAATCGGTCAATTATTAACACTCGATTTGGCAACCTAGTTAGAGCGTCATGCATGGCCTGATGTGCTAACTCTGCATTCAGGTTATGTAGTTCGGCTGAACGCTCGGCAACTCGCTGTTCCAGATTCTCGTTCAGCTGCTCAGTCTCCTTTATCGCCTGCTCCTTATGCTGCACAGCGGCTTTTAGCCTCTTTGCCATATTATTAAAAGAGGAAGCGAGTTTGGTTAATTCGTCATGGCCTGATACTGAGACATGCTGATCCAGATCGAAATTTGCCACCCTATCAACACTATTTACCAGTTCCTGAATCCTGGAGAGAATGCGATAGCGGAAAGCAATAAAAATAGCCAAGCCAACCGCAACTGCAATTATGCTACTAATGAAGAGCTGAAATAACATATTCTCTCGGCCCTTTACATATGCATCTGTTGGATCAATGCCAACCAATACACGACCCAGCTCCCGCTTTTCAAAACTGACTGGAATTTGGATATGAAGAAGATTGCTATTGCTCTTAAGTATCTCAATAGCCCCGATCACATCTTCAGCTGAGTCAGGACCCAAGGCACTCTTTACTACCGTGTTAGATTCACTCAAATAGCTGGTTAGTATCTGATCTTTAACACCGAGTATCGCCACATAGCCAACATAGCGCTGCATGCCAGCACCTTTGGTATAGGCGGCCAGAGAGACGTAATCATAGGTGAGCAGTGGTTCAACACTAATCTCAGCTAAAAGAGTTGCTATGGTGTCACCTCTTGATTCCAGATTAGAGACATACCGATCAATCTCTCCCCTATATTGAAAATAGGTATTGGCAAACATAGCCACCACAAGAATTGCTGCCACCAAGGTAACAAACTGACCACTCAGCCCTTTAAACCAAATTGCCAACTGCTATGGTCCTCCATCCGGATAGACATAATCAATAATTGCCCTATGCTGATTATAGTCGCTGTCCTTAACTGGCTGCATACCAGACATCTCCATAGCATCGAGCACTGCCTGGCCAGCGAGCGTATCTTTTAATCCAGTCATAATCTTTTGAATTTTATCCCTAGTCTCTGCTGGCATATCCCCCTTCACCGCCCAAGGCAATTGAGTCAGCGCCTCTCCCTTAACTAGATACTCCATCTCACCAGTATCTATGGCTTGAGCAACCATCTTTAGTCGACTAACCACTGCCCCTGTTCCTGCCGCATCTGCCTGCTTATGGTAGGTGGCAAGTACGCTATTGGGTGGGTTTTTAGCGAAGAGCTCTAGGTAATCGCCTTTTTTCAGACCGGCCATACGTAACATATAGGTTGGAACAATGTAACTAATCATGGCGCGGGGACCGCCCCCAAATATCACTTTCTTTCCGCGCAAATCCTCTAGTGACTTAATCCCACTATCAGACCTAACCATGATAGATCCGGTTATGGTTGCCTCCCCAAACTCAACGTTCTTAACGATCGCCTCATATCCCAGTTTCTCATTTGCGACCACATAGTGATATTGGTTGAAGTGGACCAGATCGAATTTATGTTTATTTAGATCAGACCAGAAGTTTTTAAAATCCTTGCTGGTCTTAAGCCTGACCTCACGCCCAAGCTGCTGGGAGAGGTATTTTGCCAACGGGGTGAACATTTTGTGAGTCAGTTTTACATTGCGTCGAGGAAACACCCCCATAATCAATGGGTCAGCAGAAGACACAGGAGTAGGGATGACAAGGGCATGAATCAATAAGATTATTAGCGCAACTTGGAAATATCTCATAAAACCATCAAATCCCGAATATTGCCAAGCGTCATCAACCCCGGCACAATCACGCCCTATACGAATAAGTCTATTTTATACATGTATATACTTAATAATAAAGCACACAGAAACTACTGTTTCAAGGTACTTTGCTCCGGGAAGATGTGACCTGAGTTGGGAAAAGCAGCATGAGTCAGAAAACAAGGGATTTATGAGATATTAATACCCTAATTATGCCAATTCCAATAGAAAATGGCCCTAATAGCCGAATATAAAAAAAGGCGCAGTCCAGTAATGGCTGCGCCTCTTCTTAAGTGTTTAATGTCAGAATTTAAATATACAGACAAATATCACTTTCACCAGCAAACTCAAAGAAGCGAGCTGCACCAGCATATTCCACTTCATCCATGAACTCAGATGTATCCATATCGAATAGGTCAACTGTCATCTGGCAGGCGATCATTCTAACATCCGCCTCAAGAGATAGTTCACGCAACTCTTCGATACTGGCAACACCCTTATCTGCCATTTTTTTCTTCATCATAGAGGTCATCATTGCCTGCATGCCTGGAAGAGCCGTTCCCAATACAGGAAACCACTTATCCATACCCATAGGCATGGGCATACCTGGATTACCCAGAGGGGTTACTTCCAGATTTGGCTTTTTGCGCAGCAGCTGTAGTCCGTAGAAGGTGAAGAATATCTCCACTTCATAGCCCAAGGCAGCGGCCGTGCTAGCAAGAATGAAAGGCGGGTAAGCCCAATCAAGCGACCCCTTGGTTGCGATAATAGCTAGTTTTTTTTGTTCCAACTTAATCTCCCCTTAGGTTCAGTACAACTTGCTTAATCGATCAGGACTTTTTCATCATGAAATAGAACTTGCCGCCATCTTCTTTTGATGACATCAGCTCGTTGCCAGTCTGTTTAGCAAAGGCTTCAAAGTCCTTTACTGAACCTGGGTCGGTAGCAATTATGTGCAGCACATTACCTGCATCCATACCAGCCAGGGTCTTTTTTGCACGCAGGATTGGTAGAGGGCAGTTCAGTCCGCTTGCATCCAGTTCTTGATCAAAATCAGCCATATCTTTCTCCACTTTTGTCAGTTAGCTCTTTAAAATTAAGCTGTATCTTATATTCTAACTTTGCACTAAACGCAAGCGCTCAGCCCCAACATAAATCTTGATTAGCCACAACAAGCCTGGGGAGGAATCTCAATTTCCAGGCCTTTTTGTGCCCAATCCACAATTCCGCCTCGCATATTTATCACATTATCAAACCCCTGCTGCATGAGAAAATAACAGGCATTGTAGGAACGTGCTCCACTATGGCAGTAGAGTACAATATCCTTGTCTTTGGGGAATTCGGAGATACGCAGGGGCAACAGATGCATCGGAAGATGCTGAGATCCAGGCAGAACTCCCTGCACCAGCTCGTTTGCTCCACGAATATCTAGTAAAATTGTTTCGTCGTCAGATTTGAGCTTTTCCACCAGCCCAAGACAATCTATCTCTTTAACCATATTGACCACCGTGTAATTTAACTACTCTATTAGTATATTCTAATTATATTATATATACTATGTTGCAAATAGTTTGGCTATTTAACTTTTTCTATCGCCCTATATAGATACTAATTGTGGCAACTCTTTCCCCGTGCTAGAGTCTCGCCCTCAATCACTAAGAAACATTTACAAGACATATAGTTATGGACTTTTTGCCGATTTTTTTAGATGTACGAGAAAAAACTGCTTTAGTTGTAGGAGGCGGTGATGTTGCCGCTCGTAAAGTGGCTCTCCTGCTGCAGGCAAATGCGAAAGTCAGGGTGATATCCCCTGAACTCTGCGCCAACCTTAACTCTCTGCTAGCTGAAGGGAGCATAGAGCACGAGCAAAGAGAATACATCGACGGCGATCTGAATGGGTGCGCCCTAGTATACGCTGCTACCAACAGTTCTGAGGTTAACCGTATGGTATCTGCAGCCGCCCAAGAGAGGCAGCTTCCGGTCAACGTGGTGGATCAACCAGAGCTATGCAGCTTTATTATGCCCTCTATAGTGGATCGCTCCCCTATGGTGGTTGCGGTATCCACCGGTGGATCTTCCCCTGTATTGGCTCGGCTTATGCGTAGCCGTTTGGAATCTTTGATTCCTGCAGGATACGGCAGGTTGGCCGATCTTGCTAAGCGCTTCCGCGACAAGGTGAAACAGCGCATTTCCGACCCCAGAGACCGCAAAATATTTTGGGAGAATGTACTGCGTAGCGGCGTGGCCGAGCGGGTATTCTCCGGCCATATGGAAGAGGCTAATGTGGTTATGGAGAAGGCGCTGGCAAGCACAGACCCGGCCGGCCCTATGGGTGAGGTCTACCTGGTAGGAGGTGGTCCGGGCGACCCTGATCTGCTTACCTTCCGCGCTCTGCGTTTGATGCAACAAGCAGACGTTGTGGTGTACGACCGCTTGGTGGCAAAGGCGATTCTGGAGATGACTCGCCGTGATGCCGAACGCATCTATGTAGGCAAAGAAGCCAACAACCACGCCATGCGTCAAGAAGATATCAACGAACTGCTGGCCAAGCTGGCCAAAGAGGGGAAACGGGTGGTGCGCCTCAAAGGTGGTGACCCCTTTATCTTTGGCCGCGGTGGTGAAGAGATCGACACATTAGCAGAACAGGGCATCCCGTTTCAGGTAGTACCTGCTGTAACCGCAGCATCTGGTTGTGCTGCCTATGCCGGCATACCCCTAACCCATCGCGATTACGCCCAATCGGTAACATTTGTCACCGGTCACTTGAAAGACGGAACCATCAATCTGAACTGGGAACACCTGGCCCAGGCGAATCAGACCGTAGTTTTCTACATGGGGCTGCGCGGCATGCCTATAATATCTAAAGAGCTGATAAAGCGCGGCGTATCCCCAGATATGCCTGTAGCCTTGGTACAGCAGGGAACCACGGAAAAACAGCGCGTCTTCACCGGAACCCTATCCAACATCCAGGAGTTGATTGAGAGGGAACAACCCAAGCCTCCGACACTCATAATAGTTGGTGAAGTGGTAAATCTGCAGGAGAAACTGAGCTGGTACCAGGCACCTAAGGATGGAGATCAAGGAGCGACCTACCAAGGACCGGTCTAAGCAACGAAAATTGAGAGTAAAGCTATGAACAGAGCAGCATCACAACTGAACAAGACCCCTACCCTGCCGCGGCCTTTGGCCCTGCCTCTGGCCCTTATCCCACCACTAGCCCACAGCAGTGTAATGACCGCTATGCTAAATCGCCTGTTCGCCCCGGAGCTAGCAGATGGTGAGATGGACTTTCTGGAGGGCAAGGTGGCTCTGATCAAGGTACGTGATGCCAGAATAAGCTACTACCTAACCCTGGAGCATGGAAAGCTCCAGGCTGCTCCAGCAAAGGCTAAAGATGATGTAAGCATAGAAGGAGATATATACGACTTCATGCTGCTGGCAACCCGCCGAGAGGATCCAGACACCCTATTCTTTAACCGCCGCCTGCGTCTTGGTGGAGATACCGAACTTGGCCTCTATATAAAGAACTTCTTAGATTCTCTAGAGTTTGAAGACAGACTGGGACCGCTACTGAAAATAATGGATAGCGCAACCAAGCTTATCGGGCGCATTTAGTCCAAAGGCACCCAACAATATATCCCAACTATTTCCTACTTGTTTACTTGGTTTTACTGATCTAGACTTACAGCTATGAGATACTAACCCATATCTGGGAGAAACATGATCCGCAAGATCAAGCAGATTGTAACCGGTCGCGCTACCAAAGACGGTGCTGGCGTTCGACTTGAGCGTATACTCCCCGCCCCAGGACTGCATATGCTTGACCCATTTCTTCTACTAGATGTATTCAGTTCTGAAAACCCTGATGATTATATTGCCGGGTTTCCACCTCACCCCCACAGGGGATTTGAAACAGTTACCTATCTACTTGCTGGACAGATGCGACATCATGATAGTGCGGGCCATATGGGTGTGATAAAAGCTGGTGGCGTGCAGTGGATGACGGCCGCCAAAGGCATTCTGCATTCAGAGATGCCAGAACAGGAAAACGGCTTACTGCAGGGATTTCAACTTTGGGTAAATCTCCCCGCGAAGCTTAAAATACATCCCCCCGCATACCAGGAGTTTGCACCAGATCAGATTAAACAGGAAACACTTAGCAATGGAACAGTGGTTAAGGTAATAGCTGGTACAACTTCCAGCGGAGTTACTGGCCCAGTTACTAATCTTGCAACAAAGGCGCTGTTTTTTGATATTGCCATACCAGCTAAAACCACATATATGGAATATATACCACGAGAACATAACGCGTTTATATATTTAATCAGTGGCTCGTTGCATTTGGAAGAGAGCCAGCCATTAAGCAGCGGACAATTGGCAGTTTTGGATAGAGGGGACAGGATAGAGGTGAAAGCCAAAGAGAATTGTCGACTGCTACTGATTGCTGGTCGCCCAATTAACGAACCTGTCGCTAGGCATGGACCGTTTGTTATGAATACAGATGCAGAAATAGACCAGGCATACCGGGATTTCGAAAACGGCAAGTTTGGTCGTATCGACCAAAATCAAGGAAAGGTCGCCTGATAAGCGGTTATATACAACTGTAACTAAACCATTTTATAAGTAGGATTCAATCAAGGACCTTCAGATACTCAATCATATGCTGCAAAACACCATCTGCATCTTTACTTTTTAGAAGCTCATCCCCAAACAAGCTATTTCCCACACCCACGCCGACTGCTCCAGCGTTGAGAAATTCCTGTAGATTATCTTGCTTTACTCCGCCTACAGCCACCAGCGGGACATCCTGCATCGGCCCCAGCAAGTCCTGAATATATTTTGGACCAGGACAGGGAAACACCTTAACCATATCAGCCCCAGCACTGTAGGCCTGGTACACCTCCGTAGGGGTCAACGCTCCGGCTACGATAGGAACCCCATGCTGTTTGGCATAGATAATCACATCTACATCGGTATTAGGGGTCACTAAAAACATGGCCCCGGCATCTATGGCCACTTTAGCCTGTTGTAGATTGCACACCGTACCCATACCGAGGAAACAACCGTCAGGAACCAGATGCATATTTTGCCGTAACATCTCTGGTGCTCCAGGAGTGTTCATCGTTACTTCAACCGCCTGCAGCCCAGCCTGGTAAGATACCTGCAGTAACTGTGGAAAAAAACCTGGCTCAACTCCACGCAGGATTCCAATAACAGGAACACTCAATTTCACAACAGCTTCTCCGGATAAGGCAAAAGACCAAAATATCTGTTCAAAAGAATATATGAGTTGTGTATAAAAGTCATAGCATGAATATCTCTGTCATTATCCCAAGCTACAACCGCGCCCAACTACTACCCAGAGCGGTAAACTCTGTACTAGAGCAAACCTTGCCAGCGCAAGAGATCATCATTGTGGATGACGGCTCCACTGATAACACTGCTGAAACGCTGACCAAGCAGTTCCCCCAATGTCGCTATATA
Organism: Sedimenticolaceae bacterium; assembly: GCA_050291725.1. Lineage (GTDB taxonomy): Bacteria > Pseudomonadota > Gammaproteobacteria > Chromatiales > Chromatiaceae > JAAGZL01. The sequence continues at coordinate 22,617 of JBNKKH010000016.1, read as the reverse complement.
GAGCAACCCAACCAAGGGGTAAGCGCAGCCCGCAACAGAGGTATAGAAGTAGCAACGGGAGAGTGGCTAGCATTTCTCGACTCGGACGATGAGTGGCTAGCAAGCAAGCTGGAGGCTCAACGCAACCTGCTGCAACATCACCCTGAGATTAAAATTTGCCACACTGAAGAGATCTGGATTCGCAATGGCAAACGGGTGAATCAGATGAAGAAACATACCAAGAGCGGCGGACACATCTTCCAAAACTGCCTGCCACTCTGTGTAATATCCCCCTCTTCCGTAGTTATTCACCGCTCGCTGTTTGCAGAGATTGGCACCTTTGATGAAGATCTACCAGCCTGCGAAGACTACGACCTCTGGTTAAGAATCTGTGCCTCCTATCCTGTGGCCTTTGTGGAACAACCGCAGATTAAGAAGTATGGCGGCCATGATGACCAGCTCTCGCAAAAACATTGGGGCATGGACCGTTTCCGCGTGCAGGCGCTGGAGAAAATAATCCAATCAGGCAGACTAAATGACAGAGATAAATCAGCTGCCATAGAAACCCTAATAGGCAAAGCTGAGATTTTGGCACAAGGTGCAATAAAAAGGGGTAAAGTGAAAGCTGCTGAGCACTATCATGCTATTAAACAGAGATATCTAAAGCAATAATTTACTGGCAACTAAACCGAGCAACAAATAAATTCCAAGTAAGCATTACCACTATAGTTATGCTGCACTGAAAAGATAGGTATATCTGCTGTATTAACTTCAATCACTACCTAAGAAAAGCAAAAACAGCATGGACTCATAGGTAGTACATAATAGTTCACAAATAAGCTCTCCAGTAATGAATGACAAACTAAAACTCGAACTAACCACACGGTATTACAAACTTGCCCCAATCTCATCTATAGTCCTGATAACACTTCTTGCGGTAACTCTCTATTTTTACAGAGAAATAATCCCTTCAAACCTTTTGGCAATGTGGCGGAGGACTGCGTATGGGTTTATTGGCCTCTGAGCATAGGTCTAAAGCATAGATAAAGGCCCGTCATGGTCTAACAAGCAAGCTGTACCAAAGCCAGATAAAAAAATTCAACATCCTGATAGTCGATGACAATGAGGCCAACCGCATGCTGATCTCAGCATTCATCTCCGATCTAGGCATTAACCACTCAGAAGCTGCCAGTGGCTGTGAAGCCCTTGACCTAATTCGCAATGGCAAATTCAATCTGGTATTAGTGGATATACAGATGCCGGATTCAAGCGGATCAGATATTGCGAACATACTAAATAATGAACTTGTCCACATGCCAGTGATGATTGCTGTTACAGCCCACGCTTTCAAAAAACAGCGCGAGGCAATCATGTACACAGACTTTTATGCCTGCATTCCAAAACCGGAGATATTGGATAATTTAACCAGACTCTCACCCAGGTTTACCAATCATGAGAGATGGAAGGTGATACACCTTAAATCCTGGTGTATTATGGGTCTGTTTGGTGCTTTGCCAGTAGGTTATTGCATCCTACAGGCTAATAATTATTAATAAAGGGTTAAAGATATGCACAGGATGTTAAGTATTTGCTCTGGTTTGATTTTAGCGGTTGTTATGACTAGTCATGTGGGAGCAGGAGTTTATCGTTGGACCGATGAAGACGGAAAAGTGCATTTTGGCGATAAGCAACCAGTAAACGTTGATGCTACCAGTGTTAATTTGCCTGATGCCCCCACCCAAAATAAGAAAAATATAGACTCCTTTAATAGCACCCACAAGGTTAAGACTAATAATCCGATTAAACCCAACACTAAAACCAAGTTAGTAAAGTTTGACAAAATAATTGTTGACCTAACAGACAGTGATAGTGGTGGTACCTTACATACAATTGGGCGCACATTTGAAGGCTTAAGCTGTAGTAACTTCCAAGCAGGGAGGACTGTATACTTAAAACGCAATCACGCAGAAGTTAATAGCCGACTCTACAAATCTCATTTTATAAAGCTATTAAAAGACAACGGCTATAGCATCATAGACAGTGAACTGCAGATATTTTCTGGAATGAAACGCCAGCCTGAGGAGCTACAAATAGCTGGCGTTATCAAGGAGATAAAGGTTAATCGTTGTTTTCGTAGAAGAACGGAGAGAGAAGCTGAGGTAGCCGATTACATCAAGATTGAGTGGAAGGTGTTTGACCCTCTTAATAGGGAGATAATATATGAAACCGTCACTGAAGGCTCAAGCCGTGAAACTTACGACAGACACACTCCAAAAGAAGTACAGTTAGGAGGTGTAGGAGCATTCCGCAGTGCAATTTCCAACCTTCTAGCCAAATCAGATTTCGCCACTGTTTTAAGCGGCAAGACAACAGAAAAAACATCACCTCAGTCAGCAGTACTTCCAATTAACCTCTCCTATACCAACTCTAAGAAATCCTTCTCAGATCAGGTTGACCAGCTGAAAGCAGGCACTGTTACTATAAGGTCGGCACATGGTCATGGAAGCGGATTCGCTATAAGTAACAAAGGTTATGTATTGACAAATGCCCACGTAGTTGGGAAAGCTGATGAGGTAATGATAATAGCAGGAGAACAACAGTCCAGAGCACACACCGTTCGCAGAGACTTCCGGCGTGATGTAGCACTACTTAAGTTAAATGAGGACATTTCACTACCGACCCAGTCACTTGCGAAAAACGGCATTGGTGTTGGTCAAACTATATATCTTATCGGCACTCCTCTAGACGAACGTCTTGGTTATACCATTACACGGGGAATTATTTCTGCAGAACGAAAAATGGATGATGGCCAACGATATTATCAGACAGACGCCGCTGTTAATTCTGGCAACTCTGGTGGCCCTGCAATCAATGAACATGGTGAAGTAGTTGGGCTCGCAGTATCAGGGCTATTTAACAGTAGCGGTAGCTCGCTAAATATCAACTTTCTGATACCTATTGACGATGCAATCAATGTATTAAACATCAAATAATAATCACATCATTAATCGGCACAAAACTGACCGGCTAGGTAGAGCTTTCGAATTGGCCGATTGTCTGATATTCTGAAAATCGTTACGGAGTCTAAAAAAAGAGCAGGATGCATTCCACCGTAAGGAACCCATCCTTGAGGGAATCAAATAAGTCTAACCATATCACCATTTTTTCTTTAATACGTACAAGGAAATCAGTTCTGTATTGCGTGCCCAGTACTTATTAGAGGCAGTACTTTTTTGGAGGGGAATATGAGTATGAACAACACCATGCCAATCTACTACGTTTTAATTATTGCAACTTTGGCCTTGCCTTCGTTTTTAAACGCTAAAATATATACTTGGGTAGATGATGAGGGGAAGACCCATTTTTCTGATAAGAAAATCACATCTGATGGCAATGAAAAAGAGGTTGAATTAAAACCTGTCAACTCAATCCATAAACCGGCAAAGGAGATACCTGATAAAGAAGCAAGCAATAATAGCAATAGTTATAAAAAACAACTTGAAGAGATAAAAAAAAAGAGGGCCCAAGAAATAGAAGAGAGAGCAAAGATCAGAAAAAAAGCGAATTCCTGGCAAAAAAAATATTGTAGCTATAAAAGCGTCTTTGCTCGACACGGCCGTGTAAATCCTAATGGCACTCGAGAAGTAATTACAGAAAAAAGATTGGTGTGCAGTCGCAAAGTACCAAAGAAGTACGCGCTATATGTAAGATAAATAAGAACCTATTTATTCGTTCTAGTATCTCCCTCAGGTAGGAGCACACATATTGCTGACATAATTACTCCATTTGGAAAGGGAGTGAGTGTGAAATGGTTTGGAAAGCTAACACATATGTATTATTGCCGTCCTCGCCCTCTCCTTTCTCCCTCCATGGAGACACCGAGGACCCTGATGGAGATGAACACACTAAAGTTGGGTTGTTGCATATAGATATGGCTCAAGAAAGAATCACATCATCTCCACAACCCACCTGGTAACCAAAGCAGTAGCCCGTGCACACTGATCCCCACGCTGCTCAGAAAACCCCTTATACTCCTCAGAATTCCACATATCCCAGGTACGTCCGGTAAACTGCTTCTGTAGATGTTCGCATGTTACCCCGCCGAACTCCTGTTGAAATTTATCCACTAACTGACGTCCAACCTGAAAGTTGGCTATACCCGCACCTCTATGCAGCTTATCAGCATCGCGCCCACGTTTAGCGCTTAGCGCCATGAGACCTCCAGCTAGGGCGCCACATGTTCCGACGCCCACGAGACTACCGCCACCGGAGAGACCGTGACTGGCTTTGATAGTGTCGTCAGAGATATTGCCTACCGTTTCTTTGATCGCGGTTAAAATGCACTGAGGACAACAGCCGTATCTGTTTTCAAGTTCAAAGGCCCTTTTTGATGCCTGCTCTGCCAACTCCTCACGCTGTTCTGGGTTCATGACTACATCTCCAGTTTCATATACACAGATTAATTTTTAACACACCCTTACTGAAAAATCTTGGACCATTTCCGCAACAAGCTGACCTAATATGCTACTGATTTTGCGCTGTTGTGTGATTGACGCCAAAACCCCAATATTTTGTACTTAGACTGTCTATTAGCTAGGGTCAAGATCATGAACAATATAATTAAATATATAGTGTTACCTCTCCTAATCTGCCTTATTTCAGCTGGGTCTGCGTTTGCAAAACAGGGCTCTATTGTTGGCAATTGGAAGACCATTGATGATAAAACCAATCAAGCTAAGTCCATCGTCAAAATCTATAACAAAGGCGGAAAATACTATGGACGCATTACTAAGCTGTTCCGTCAGAAAGGAGAAGATCCAGATCCGCGTTGCGAAAAATGTAAGGATGGTGATGCGCGCAAGGGCAAAAGAGTTAAAGGGATGGTAATTCTACAAGGCCTGGTTAAAAAGGGTGACAAATACAGCGGCGGCAAAATCCTCGACCCAAAGAATGGCAAGGTCTATAAATGTGAACTCTGGCTGGAGCAGGGTAAGCTTAAGGTGCGAGGATATGTTGGTATCTTCTTCCGCACCCAAACCTGGCACAGAATTTAGTAATCAGTTACCACTAAAGCGGTAAGTTTGGTGTAGGTGGCTCCGTCGCCTACACCATTTTTTTTGCCGCAACCTGGGCCTTATCTTCCATGCCGGCCTCTCCATGCCAATAGCCATCGCATGATCCTACCAACAGTAGAGGCTCCAGTTTGCTATTGCCCTCTTCCAGACTCATCTCTCCCCGCATACATTTGTGGAATATATCCACTATCTGCTCTGTACCATTAGATTGAGGACTAATACGTACCACATCCACACCCAGCTCCTGCATCCGCTTAAGATCTGGCAGTAGATTGAAGGTGTGAGCCGATTGGGTCTGGATGCCATTCAAGGCCAGAAAGCTGGTATCGTCCTGGGCTTTGAGCATCAGACCATCTGGGAAATCAAAGCAGCGGTACTGACAATCGTCTTTCGGCAGATTACAAGAGCGCGCAGTAAAGCAGCGTGCTGAATAGGCCAGCGGCAGACGACCATAGGCGAACACCTCTACCTGCATATCTTGCGGGCTTTCAGCTTGAATATCAGCCATGGTCTGCCAGGAGAGTTCTACCGGCAATACCCAGCGCTTGAGCCCCTGTTTAGCTAGAATCTCTACAGTATGGCCGTTGTATACATTTACACTATGACCAGTTACAAATGGCTTGCCCTCACGCAGATGCACAGCACCCATGTCATTAGCTTCGACCATATACTGGTCGTTGCTACATATACGCCGCAACCGTTTCAGCTCAGACTCGGCCTCCAGCAGTGCCAAGGTGGATAGCACCACCTCTTTACCGGCCTTGGTTAACTTCTCAGCTATGGAGAACCAATCATCTGTGGTGATCAGATTACGCTTGGAGCATACGGTCTCCCCCAGATAGACGATATCCACTGGTGATTTTTCCACCCATTCATAAAACTCTAGTACTTGGTCGCGCGACCAAAAATAGAGGATGGGGCCGAGAGAGAGTTTCGGCTGTTTACTCATGCTTCTAACCTTCTAAATCTATATTACTGTTCTGGATTAAACTTACTGCCAGGGACGAGAGTAAGCACCAAGAGTGGTCTGGGTGCCTTCTGACACCTTACCCAGTTCGGCCATCCAATCCTGTTGCGCCTGAAAACCGTCTGGATTCTTAACACAAGCATCAATAGCGGCACGCCACACCTTAGTCACCTGTTCTACATATACTGGGCTGCGTTGGCGCCCCTCTATCTTTACTGCTTTTACTCCCGCCTGAATCAACTGTGGCAGTAGTTCAAGGGTGTTTAAACTGGTTGGTTCTTCTATAGCGTGAAAGGTGCTACCTTGAACCTGGAAGCTGCCTTTGCACAGGGTTGGGTAACCGGCATTCTCACCCTCAGCATAGCGCTCGATCAGCACTCCACCCAAACGAGTCTCCAGGCCTTGGGGGGTCTCTTTCCACTCCACATGGCTTGCTGGAGAACATGCTCCATAGGTGTTGGGGGAACGTCCCGTGGCATAGGATGAGAGGATGCATCTCCCCTCCACCATGACACATAGGCTGCCAAACCCGAAGATTTCAATCTCAAACGGACTGTTATCTATTACATGCTGCACCTGGCTTATGGAAAGCACTCGCGGCAACACCGCCCGGCGCACATTGAAGTGATCTTTATAGAATCTCAATGCCTCATAGTTGGTAGCAGATCCTTGCACCGAGAGGTGCAGAGCCAATCCATCTTTTTTGGAGGCATACTCCAATACCCCGATATCCGCCGCAATTAGGGCATCTACCTCCAGATCTGCCGCCTGATCAACTGCACTCTTCCACCGCTCCCAGCCACTGGGCTGGGGATAGGTATTGAGAGCGATAAACACCTTGGCTCCACGATCACGCGCATATTTGATACCTTGAGCGATCTTAGCTGGGCCAAAATTAAGACCAGCGAAATGTCTGGCGTTGGTGTCATCCCGAAATCCGAGATAGACCGCATCTGCGCCATTGTCCACTGCTGCTTTAAGAGATGGCAGGTTACCTGCCGGACATACCAGTTCCATACTTCAACTTCCAATCACTATTTTCTGAATCTAGCCTGATAATTTTAGAATCAGGCCTCGCTACACTCTGCACACTTTTACCATAAGCTGACCCATGTCTGGTCCCGCGCTGGCGCAGTTCACGCTCTATGCCATTCAGCACCATCCATTTCTTGCTACACCACTCCGGGGCCAATAGGACCTTGGGGGAGGCAGTACCCGTTACCCGGTGGTAAGGCACCTCAGCTGGAGTGCGCTCAATCATATCTGCCGCAATAGATAGATACTCATATAGCCCCATGGGGCTATATTTGCCTGCTCTCCACTCATTGGCCAGGACAGTGCCTTTGACCGCGTGCAGTGGATGCAGTTTCAGGCCATCCACTCCCAGCTCTATGACTCGCTCCAGGCTCTTTAGAGACTCTTCCCTACCCTCTCCCGGCATTCCTACAATAAGATGAGTACATACCGGCAGTGCCCGCTTCCTGGCCCTCTGTATGGCATCCTGATACTCGGCAAAGCCATGACCACGATTCACCCGCTCCAGGGTCTTATCAAAAATACTCTGCAGACCCAATTCCAACCAAACTTCATGGCCCTGGTTTTGAAAATCAACCAGCAGGTCCAAAACCTTATCTGGAACACAGTCTGGCCTGGTTCCTATGGAGAGCCCTACCACATCTGGTTCTGCCAGCGCCTGGCTGTAGAGGACAGATAGGTATTCTACATCGGCATAAGTGTTGGTATATGCCTGAAAATATGCAATAAATTTCTTGGCTCGGGTGCGCTTGGCAATCACCCTGCGCCCTGCCTCAATCTGTTCGCTTACCAGTGGCTCTTTCTTGGCATTAGGGCTAAATGAGATGTTGTTACAGAAGGTACAACCACCTACCCCTTTACTACCGTCACGGTTGGGACAAGTCATGCCTGCGTTGATCGCAAGCTTATGCACCCTTTCACCGTAGCGATGCAGCAGATCCTGTCCAAATGTGTTTACGTAGTCTGATAGAGCCATATTGCAATTTTATGCTAAAAATCAATTTTTAATAATACCATTAACCACTAATGAAAATACCTTGCAATATTCACAGGAATTAAGGGGATAGGCTTACACTATATCAGGATTTTGCCCATTTTCGTGCAATATGCGGCCTAAAGTCTCCTGGATAACCTTTGCATCTGAGCTGGCACGGTGCCGCTTTAGGTTTAGCTCGGCTCTCACTGCATCCTTAGTCTGATGCCACTGGGCGGATTGTTGATCTGATAGCAACGATCTCAGGCTCTCCAGCCTGAATAGCTGGGGAGTCTCAGCCAGATCATACAGCTTTCCCAGCCAGGAGAGGTCATGACTCCAGGCGTCGGTATAAACCGTCACCCCCAATAGAAGATCATTCAGGCTCTGGGCTACTACCTGCGGTTCCATACCTTTGTGTAACAGCAGTTCCCGGGAAATTTCGTGCACACGCTCTGCAGAATGGTCCCAATGGCTCCATTGGGTCGGCGGTTTGATTAGGAAACAGTGGGCTTGTCCATCCGGCAACACGATTCCCACTTCTATGGGATAACTATTCCTGCCAAAGCCTGATGCTTCTATGTCGATAACTGTATACAGCACCCCAGACATTCACTGTATGGTATTAAATATCTCTCAAACCTTCCGAAGGCTCTATCCGTGCCGAGCGCAATCCGGCTAAGGCAGCAGCCAGTACCGATGAGCCTACAGTTAATCCTAGCGCGATTAGATAGTGTTCTGGCTGCAGCTTACAAACATGTTGCCCTATCTCCATCTGGCTCTGCAGCATGTCGTTTATGGCCATTGCAGCCGCATAAAAAATTGCCACCGCAAGGCCCCATCCAAACAGTGCTGTATATAGCGACTGAATCATCGGGAACCACATGATGTCACCAGTTCTGAAACCAACCAGTCTCAATACCGATAACTGTTTGCTCTTACGCTCAACATTGGCCCAGAGGCTGGCACCCAGAGAAAGAGAGAAGCCAATCAGGCCGATAAAAGCGATCGCCCAGTAGACCATGGTTAGATTGCGATCCATGCGTTGTACCAGTTCTATATCCGATGCTCTGGTCCGCACCTCTACTCCGAGAGACTGCAAGCCTTTATGCAGATCAATCACATCGTAGATAGATGTCGCATAGAGCCTAAAACCTGGGTAGGTACGAGATTTCATACTAATAGTGCCTTCCCAGCCCAATAGAGGAACGGCATGGCCGTCACGATAATCCTCTAACGCCTCGGCAAGCTTAACCGAAGCAAAGATGGCATCACGAGGAAATGCCTTAGCAGAGGCAATACCCAGCACCTTGAGGGGCATATGCGCTCTCTCCCGCTGGCCATTAAATCTGCGCACCAGACTACCGTCCAGCTTATCTCCTACGCTAATCTTAAGTTTGGCAGCGGCCGACTGAGAGAGAACCACTCCATCCAACCCTAATGGAGTAACACCGATATCCTCTAGCAATGGATCACCTTCATCAGAAGGCACCACCTCCATTGATACGATGTTAGGTATACTATCACTGCTAATCTCAATAGTTGCCGCAATACTCCTGGTACGCGGAACGATGAATTCAACATCTGAACGCTGACGCATCTCCTCTACCCAGTCTTTTGAAAACTTACCGCTGCCTATAGGCATTATCTCCCTATTGTGTGGATCCTCGATCAACTGATCTATCATACCGCCAACAATCCCAAACTTAAGCCCGAACAACACCAGCATTGGACCCAGCACAGAGGCCAAAGCCAATACAAAACAACCAGACATCTGCCACTCATGAAAATAGTCGCGTGTGGCCAGTCGAAAAGTCTTAAGTGGACGCATATCTTATTCCGATTCTGTTCGCTTAACGTTGGTTACATCTAATTAGTAACTAATTTGAGTAGCAGCTTACCCACTAACTACCGTTTCAGTTACAGAGCCATCTTCCGAACGTTGGGTATGGTGAGAGAGACGGCGCAACTCTAAACGCTTAATATGTTGCCAGGCATGACTGGCCACGATTACGGTAATTTTCATCTCCTCCACCAGTTCCAGAAAAATGGACATAATTTTTTCTGCAGCAAATGGATCTACAGAAGCAGTGGGCTCATCTGCAATAACAATCGATGGACAGTGGGCAAGAGCTCGACCGATGGCTACGCGCTGACGTTCTCCGGTAGAGAGGTCTTCTGGCAGTTTGTTCAGATGGTGATGAATACCAAGTTCTTTGGCCAAGCGTACGCCAGTACCGTCATCATCCATACCCAGCACACTACGCGACAGGTTAATGTTATCCCGCACTGACAGATAAGGCAGCAGCCCACCTGTCTGCATAACATAACCTATATGGTTACGTCTTAAATCGCCCAGGGTGTTCTGCTTACCCTTATCCCAGTAGCGCTTTATATCTATCGCACCATCTTCCTTGGATTTTTTCTTTGCGGAGGCACCACTGTTTTGCGGACGAAAGCGGAAAGAGCCTACTGAACTTGGCTGCAAAATAAAGGAGAGCATATCCAGCAGCGTGGATTTACCACAGCCACTCTCCCCAATCAGCGCAATCTTTTCCCCTTGGGCAATCTGCAAGCTTGGGACATTAAGTCGGAAGGCAACGCCTTCCGATTCTCTAGTCTTTATTACATCCCGCAAATGATAGATTAGCGTCCCACTCTGCGGCGGGATAGTTTCATTTTCTGTCATGCTCAACCTACGGCAACATATCTAGCGCGATAGGGAACACGGAATCCCCATCTACAGGACCACCATCCAAACTCACCCATAGATCGGTGTGATCGTGCAGGGCCCGATAATAGTTAATCTTACCTTCAAGTTCATTGATAAACTTGATCTGATCGCCCGCTGACCAACTCTGCCAATCCCGCAGCGATAATTTCATAGCATCGGCGGTATAGGGCAGATCTTCAATATACTCTGCCATAAAGCCAAGGTCAGCCAGGCTATTCCCCTCTCCCGCAGTTACAGCCGTGGTAGACCCAAGTTTACCTGGGTCTCTGGAGATGGTAGCAGCAAGGCTCTTGAGTTCATTCAAAAAGTTCTTAGGAGAGAGCAGACCATCTTCTGCGGTATTGAGAATCTGTTTTAAGATATCATGCATATCAGAGAGTTGATCTCTGGTCAGCAGAACCCTTATATCCAACATCTTCTTTTCTGGGTTATTCAAATCTCGATCCAGAATCCAAGCATTGAACACTTTTGGAACCTTTCCGCCATCGCTCTTTTTCAGATAACGCATGCGCAGTGCATACCCAAGCTTGGCTACCTTCTCCTGCAACTCTTGTAGTTGCATAGTAGCAGCTTTGGGTTTAACCGCCGGTTCAGAAGCAGCAACACTCATCGGCGTGTTTTGCGCGGCTATTTTTACCTGATCTGTAATCTGAGCCGCAAGGGCATCCAGCACGTAACCGAACTCAACGACATCTCCGGTAGGCACACCATAGTAGAGACTGCCGATTCCAGGAACATCCGAAAGCTCGCGATATTGCACTTCAGCACTTGCATGGTTAGCCATAGTTGCCGGAGTCAGAAGATGTAAGACAAAAATCGAGACACCATTATCTATAGCCAGTTGACGCAAACCTTCAGCGGTCATTCCAGTACTAGAGAGTGGATCATCTTCACCACGAGCACCCGCATCAGTAATCAATACAACATAACGTGCAGTTTTATTACTCCAATCCATATCCGTTATGGCGCGCTTAACACCTGCATATGCATCTTCAACAAAATCTTGGCTGGAAACATCAGAAGCTGAAAGCTCCTCTACTCGAGAAAGAAAACCTTCGGAGCTTGTACCTTCATTTAGCTTTACGTAGGTACGCGTTAGATAGCCAATACCTGGAGCAGCATTGGTATTATCCCTAAATGAAACCAGTCCAAAATTAACATTTCCTAGAAGATTAGCCTTCTCCAGACTACGGAAAATTTTCTTAACCGCCTCTCTGGTTCTATCGATGTATTTATCCATGGAGAGGGTTGAATCAATAGCGAATACCAAGCCGGCGCTATAGTCGCGCTTATTTTTCTTGGTATTACTGGTAACCGGAGCAGATACCTCAGGCCCCACGTACTCCAGAGGCACACTAGACACTTGTAGCATTCTTGCCTGTTCCGCACCGATAAATACATCTTCATATTTATGTATAGGAACAAGATAGAAGTCATCCTGAATATTAAGATAGGTCTCTGGTTGAATAGCTACCACTGGTGAGTTTTCATCTATTTTCCCAGCTTGGGCGTCTCGCTGCAAAGCAGCATAGGCCTTTTTATCTTTTGCTTCTACTAAGCGTTTTAAAGAGGCGCTATCTCTGAACAGTAGACTGCGATCACCACCCACAGGGTCGCGAAATGCTACAGTCAACCCTTGATTCCACTCTAAGGTATCAGCGGCATCTAGCCAGCCTTTGATCTCTCCATGCCTATCAGTACCCACCCGTAGCCACTCACGCCCGTCCACCTGTTGCCGCTTATATACATAAAAAGCGGTGAACGGAACAACATCCTTTCCACTACCTTTCTCTTTAGCGGATGGGTAGAGCTTTGCCTGAGGTATGGCAAGAACACGTTGATATAAGGATTGCTTACCAGGAATCAGTAATGGACTAAGGCGTCCATTTTGTTCAGCAACTACATTTCCAGTCATCAATACCAGAATGATTGTAATCAGTATCTTATTCATTCTAATTTTTCCCATTAGAGCAACTGCAACAACAGACGTTGAGCTTCACTGCTACCATTTTCTGCTTGTTTCTTAATGCGTTTTGTCAACTCAGCGAGTTTCTGTTTCGCATCCCTGTTACCAGCATCTATCGCTTTCTTATACCACTTAACCGCTTGCGCAGAATCAGGAGCAGTAAGCACGCTGGAAACGCTAGTAAAGTAAGCTGGATCTGCCATGGTGCCTAATTTTAAAGCAGCCTCACCATGCCCACGCCTGGCCGCGTAAAAATAGAGCAGATAGGCATCTTCGTTATTTCCTACTCTGCGCCTATTTTCCGCCTCTTCATATGCCTTTGCGCCAGAACCTACCCCTTCCTTGCGCAACTTGGCTATTAATTCCCTGACATCTCCCTCAGTATTGTCTGGTGTGCTTGCAAACTCTGTCTCGGGTGGCTGGGTTGGCTCATCAACTGTTGATACAGATGTATCTTCGCTCGCGGTGGTATCCTCTTCACTCCCAAGCTCAATCTCATCCAATGGACGTATTGCAGTACCTGTATCCAAGGGAGGTAGCGTAGTGCCATCCTCATCCAGTGGCTGTATCACTGAATCCAGCTGAGGCAGTGGTTTCTTTAAATCAACCTCCTCTTCGCTGGTTGGCACAAACCAAACAGCCAAGGCCGTCAATATGCCCACAACCAATATTGGCATGGTAATGTTCTTATCTAAACCAGATTTTTCTTCAAAAACTGGCTTATTCTCACTCTCATCCGTGGTCATCTAGTTATCTCTAATATTTCAGTTCTTTTTGATAGATAGAAGTTAATATGACTAATCAGCTCATTGCTGTAACGCCATATCAGGGTTATCAAATAAATTTCTAAGAGTCTCTACGAAACATTGATTCCCTATGCAACTGAGCAGGCTAAGCCGCACACCCATACCTGTCAAGCATAAACTGGGATAATGCAGGACGATTAAGTCCCATATCGAGCCCGTATATTAGCATTTACTTAACCCTGGCGTGTATAATTGCTGAGTAGATCATAAAACAGCAAGTTTATTCCCGCATTAACTCATGGCTATTATTGACAGATATAACCAACTGATATAGTTTAATTTTTTGAAATTTATACTAAGTTTATTAAGTACTGATAACTGGATATTTTTGGGTTTGCAGTTTATGAAAATGCGCGTTCGAGCCTTATTAATTGGTTTTATTCTATTTTTTGTTCCGATATCAAGCATAGCTGGTAGTGACTTTGTGGATGTCAGAATAGATCTGTCCAAACAGAAGATGGATGTCATCGTGGTTGGATACCATGAATTTACCTGGGATGTATCAACAGCCCGTAGCGGCTACGAAACACCACCAGGCACCTTCCGGGTAAACTGGATGACCCCCATGCACTATTCTGAGCAGTATGATCTCTCCCCCATGCCTTATGCGATATTCTTTAATGAGGGTATAGCAATTCATGGGACAGATGCTATTAAAAACCTGGGAAAACCAGCCTCGCACGGTTGCGTAAGGCTTCACCCCGAAAACGCTAGAATCTTATACCAACTGGTAGAGCTATATGGCAGGGGCAACACCAAGATATCAGTTAAGAGAAAACAACCTGTATTAACTGCTCTGCCAAAAGACAAATCCCCCAGGCTATTTTTTGATCATCATCTGTAACTACGACTATATATAGCAGGCAAAAAAAATCCCGCATTAAGCGGGTCTAATTTATTTTTTTTCACTGTAGTCATTTGTTCTTATTATATTATGCTCCTATGCATCAGGACTGCGAGCAGCCCCTTGTTCTTCTTCCGTCGTAATAAAGTAGTCTAATGAGGAGAAATTTCACATGACCAGGATCAATAAAACATATAAATTGTTGAAATAGATCACATCTAACATACTGATTACATGACATATATCATTATTAAACCAAAAGCCATATATATGCTTATCGTTGCAGTCACCGGTTCAACCAACAGCACATAGCTGACATTTAATTAAGGAAAATAACCGAGACACCCACCCATAAATCCAATTTGACCTATTCCATAGGAATTAACCTGATTGCTACGCTGAGATGTCCAAGTCCAAATCGCGTACTTATCCAGATTAACTAGTGTGGCTGAGTAAAATTCTAAATCCCGGACGCGAAAAATCTCAGTCAACCAGATAATAGATAGATCTTACTGAAGTGTGGTGCGTTTAACCGCTGAACAGTCGTTAACACATATTGAGATTGGGCGTTCGTTGGTATCTAAGCTTGGCAAGTTTGGGGTGGGTGTCCAGAGAGAGACTCAAATTGCCTGAATTGATCTGTGGTTAAATAGCTGGTAAATATAATAAGGCTATGTTTTCTGGAGAATAATATTGTACGGGTTAGGAAAAAGGGAAGATTACCAAATATCAAATAAAAAAGTGTACTTCTTTAACCCACTTGAAAGAAAAGAAGCTTGGCTTTGCAACGAAATTAATGCAATTGCAAAAGCAGTCGATAGCAGAGGCAATCTTTGGGGCATGGTATTTCAATACTACAACCTAGATGGGGCTCAAATCACTGTTGCAGTAAATAGAAAACTAATTAATACGTCAGGCGTTAAATTAGCTAAAGTACTCTCAAGTTATGGTCTTAGCATTTACCCAGGTTATGAACGTCATTTAGCCTCTTACTTGAGTGTCATACTGCGAGAGGTAAAAGATAAAATAGAATTAGTAAAGGTTTCTGAGATTATTATGCTTGAACCATACAAGCGCAATCACACGGATAAAATACTCGAAGAATAACCGAGACACCCACCCATAAATCCAATCCGCCCTACTCCATAGAAATTTACCTGATTGCTACGCAGAGATGTCCTAATAGCGTCTTTATCTTGATTAGCGTTAGATATTACTGAAGTGAGGTGAGCCTAACCTCTAAACAGCCGTTGGCTATTCCGGGGAGAGTGTACTTAATTAATGCTGGATTACTCGCATTCATTTGCAGCTAAGTTTATTGGATTCGAAGGAGATGGCTCCTGCGTATTAATAAACCCACCCTTCTGGCTTATACTGATCTGGAAGTAGCTTAGTGGTAAAGAAAACATCCCCATCATCCGGATCAACTTCATTGCCATCTATATCTTCCAGCGGCTGTTCGTAGTCGTTCCAACCACGCAGTCCGGTCTTGAGAGAGACTACATTGTTAAATCCAAGTATATGCATGGAGTAAACAGCTAGCAGGCTTCTATGGCCGGAACGGCACACAACAACAACCTCTCTATCTCTGGCTCGCGCCAACTCTGGCTCGGTTTCGTCATACTCCCAGTCACATGCCGACTCGAGTATTCCTCTGGGCACGGAGATAGAGCCTGGAATATGCATAGAGTTGTACTCATGGGTTTCGCGCACATCCACGATAAGAATGTCTGGATTCTCCTGCAGACGCTCTTCCAGATCCCACGGCATGAGTTCTTTGACATCCTTTAGCAGAGTATCTTTGACCAGATCAATAAATCTATTCATTTGCAATTACCTTATATTTCTAGCTAAGTCTCACCCTAGGATCCACCAAGGTATAAGATATATCAGTCAACAGCAGACCGATTATATAGAGGACCGACCCAAGAAACACCATAGAACGCACAATTGCGAAGTCCTGACTGTTGATTGCGTCAATGGTGTAACTGCCAAGACCTGGAATACCAAAAAATGATTCGGTGATCAGACTCCCCATAAACAGCAGGGGTAACACCACCACTACGCCGGTCAGAATTGGGATCATGGCGTTCTTCAACACGTGCCTAAACAGCACTATGCGTTCAGATAGTCCCTTGGCGCGGGCGGTACGCACATAATCTTTACCTATCTCCTCCAGAAACAATGTGCGGTACCAACGGGTGCCGGAGCCAATGCCGCCGACCACCCCTATTATAACTGGAAGGATGAGAAACTTTACCGCCTCCAGTCCCGTCGCATAACCAGATATTGGCACCAAATGCAGCAGTTTACTCACTAGGTACTGCCCGCCAATAATATAGAACAGCCCCGATATGGACATTAAAATTACGCAGAGCACCACGCTCCAAAAATCTATATAAGTAGCTCGAAAGAACGCAATCAACAACGCATAGCTTATGTTTACCAACAACCCAACAAGCAGCACTGGTATGGCTATGGCCAGACTGGGCCACATGCGCTGGGAGATGTCGTAGCCTATATCCCGGCCACTGTCGGATGAGCCAAAATCAAACTGGAACAGCTTTACCGACTTCTGAAAAAAGATTGTATCGCTGATCTTATCAGTACCCTCTGCCCCAGAGTTATACAACAGAGGCCGGTTGTATCCCATCTCCTCTTTCCAGTCCGCAATGGCCTGAGGCGTTACCCGTTTCACCCCCAGATGCATGCGGGCCATATCATCAGGTGTATTCACCACAAAGAACAACACGAAGGTGATGATATTCACCCCGATGAGAATGGGTATGGCATAGAGAATGCGCCGAATGATATATGCCATCATTTTGCTGCACTCCTCTCATGGCGTCGATAGACAACCACCGCCGGAATTGCAGTTATAATCAGAAGCAAAACCAAGGTCCACACCGGCCAGAAGATTGGTTGGTTCCACTCCTGTTGCATTTTACTGCGCAGTTTAGGATCAACCCGTTTATACTTGAGAGTGTTATCGGCCATCAGATTTGGTTTCACATTTCGGTACCAGGAGTGAAACAGAGCGAAGGCTTTGGGATGGAAGCCCCAGGACCAAGGAGCATCACGGCGTAGTATCTCCAGCATCTGATCAATTATCTTCTGCCGCTCAGGGCCGTTGTTCATGTTTTTCATTTTATCGAACAGTTGATCGAACTCAGGATTACTGTAGTTTGAGCCATTTGCTCCGCCATACTTAACCTTGCCATTCGGTCCATACAGCAGAAACAGGAAGTTCTCAGGATCGGGGTAATCTGCATTCCATCCCTGTAGGTATATCTGCGCCTTACCCTTGCGAATCTTATCCTGCAATCTATTAAAATCCGTGGTACGGATAACTAGTTGAATATTAAGCTTATTAAACTGCTTGCGCATCCAGTTAAGTCTGGCCTTGCCATCCGGTCCGGTAGCAGCCGAATCGTAGTACAGGGTTAAAGCCTTTCCCGTTTTGGCATCTCGTCCATTCGGGTACCCAGCCTGACGCAGCAACTCTTTAGCAACTGCTATCGATTTGCGTTTTGGCTTACCATCAACCACATCATAGACGTAGCGATTTATACCCTCTTCTCCAGGACGAAAACCAAAAATGCCTGGTGGGATTGCCCCCTGGGCCGGCACTCCCCTGCCGTTTAAAAAAATCGACACGAACTCCTCAAAATCTACCGCTATGGAAATCGCACGCCGCAACAGTCTGGCCTGTTCAGAATCACCGCCAACTACAGGGTCATCCATATTGAAGCTCATATACCAGCTTGTAGTGGTAACTGCAGTCACCAATTTAATCCCTTTGGAGCGCATTGCATCTGTCAGGCTAACATCCCCTTGGCTAGAGAACTGCACAGCTTGATCGAAGCTGTCAGATGATATACCAGAGGTATCGTAATAACCTTGCAGAAACTTGTTCCAGTAGGGGATACTCTCCTTCTCTAGACTATAGATTGCCTTATCAACAAATGGCAATGGTTTGCCTGCATCTCTGAGCAGACCGGCCTCTGCATCCCCTGCACTCCCCTCTGATGGATAGATTTCTCCGTGAAAATTGGGATTGCGCTGCAGCACCATGCGCAAGTTAGGGTTATTCTCCGTCAACATAAAGGGACCGGTTCCCACTGGATACCAGTTGAGATTAATATTGCGTTTATCCATCCCGGGTTGAGAGTAGAACCGATCAGCCTCCCACGGCATGGGAGAGAAGAAGGGCATGGCCATCCAGTAGACCAGTTGCGGATATTTCCCCTTTAACCGCAGCGTAAAACTGTAGCGCCCAGTCTGCTCTACTCCTTGCATATTGAACTTGCGTAGATCTAGATATAGTCTATCCTGACCACTCTTTTTTTGCAGCTCAGCAGTTGCGGACCTAACCTCTTTTCCAAACTCATTAAATCCGATTATGTACTGCCCCATAACTCCGGCTATGGGAGAGTGCAATCTGGGGTTAGCCAGACGTTTAATCTGATAGATGTAGTCGCCAGCGGTCATCTCCCGACTTCCTGTCTTAGGAAAATCAAACAAGGTATTAGCTTCAGCTATCTCTTCTGCCGCCAGTTTATGGTAGAGATACTCTCCTGCATCATCCTTAGCAAAAGCTGGGTGCGGTTGATACTTTACCCCCGGTTTGATCTTTATCTGGTATTCGCTTATGGCGATATCCTGCTCTGGGGCATTCTCTGGCAAGGTGTTGCCGTCAGCATCGATATAGCGCGGAACCGGTATCTCTTCAGCAATTAAAGGAACCAACTGATATGGGCGTTTCAGAAAATGGTACTGCAGCAGAGGCTCGTAAACCTGGCAAATTATGGAGTATTCATTGGAAACGTAAGAACGTACCGGATCCAGATGTTTCGGGCGTGAGGAAAATGAACTGTAGATAACATTCTGCTGCGACTCTTCCCTGGAATAGGGACTATTCAGAGCGGTCTGATCGCAGGAAGTGAGCAAAGCCAGTAAAATAAGTGGCAGAAACCCTACTTTACGGCCTAAATTTATCCCTTTAGTCTTTTTAGAGTTCTTTTCCAAAGTGCTGTTTTCCGGTACTGTACCCATCTACATATCTGTGTAGGCTGAATCATCGCATTCTGCCACGCAGTTGTCAGCCAAAAAACAGACTGGAGTATTAAGGCATTCCTATGGGCTTCTTACAAGACAAACGTATTCTTATCACTGGCGTAGCCAGTAACCGATCCATCGCCTGGGGCATAGCCAAGGCTATGCACCGTGAGGGCGCCCAGCTCGCCTTCACCTATCAGACAGACAAACTGAAAGGACGGGTGGAAAAATTCGCTGCCGAATGTGACTCGGACATCACCCTGCCGCTGGACGTATCCAGCGATGAGCAGATAGAAAATGTGTTCACCGAGCTAGCTAAATCTTGGGATGGCCTGGACGGAATCGTCCATGCCATTGGCTATGCCCCACGTGAAGAGCTGGAGGGGACATATATAGAGTCCGTAACCAGAGAGGGCTTTGCTATAGCCCACGATATCAGCTCCTACAGCTTTGCCGCCCTGGCCAAGGCCGGTCGCAGTATGATGGAGGGGCGTAACGGCTCACTCATCACCCTGAGCTATCTGGGGGCTGTACGCACTATCCCTAACTACAATGTTATGGGAGTAGCCAAAGCCAGCCTGGAGGCCAATGTACGCTATCTGGCGGACTCTATGGGGCCAGACGGCATCAGGGTTAACGCCATATCTGCCGGGCCCATACGCACCCTGGCCGCTTCAGGCATTAGTGGATTTAAGAGTATGCTGAGTGAGGCGGAGAAGACAGTTCCTCTTCGGCGTAATGTAACCATTGATGAGGTGGGCAATGCTGCCGCATTCCTCTGCTCGGATCTAGCATCCGGCATCACAGGCGATGTGATGTATGTGGACTCTGGTTACCATATAGTAGGTATGGTGAAAAACTAAACCGGTTTCCCAAACAGAAAAAGGGCGGGGTTTTCCCCGCCCTTTTTTATTGCTTGAACTTAAAAACTCTATATAACTCTTACCAGATAACCCCTCTTCCCTTTGGAGAGAAGGGATCACTATTACTTTATTTCTTCTTTTCCGGAATAACTATCTCTGACCTGTTGCGCATGTTCTCGACCATATGATCGAAATTGCTCTCAGCCAACTCACGCGCCACAGCTGCTCTGAGTTTAGACCTGTCTTCATCCGTTAACCCGTTTCCTGTGCCGTCTGTGACCTGCTCCAGCGCGATCACTGCGTAGTCACCATTGGCCATACTGGCCTCAGCATAAACTACCCCTTCACTTTCTGGTTTAGGCATTTTGAACAGGGTCTGCAGGATCTCTCCTGGCAGCTCAGCAGAATCACGCCCTACTTCAACTGAAGATTTAAGCTCTGCCTTAAGTTTGGTAGCTGCTTCATTCAGAGCCAGCCCCTGCCGTAGTTTGGCTATTATCTCCTTGCCATTCTGCTCAGCCAGTTTGGATGCAGCGCGCTTTTTAAGCAGCTGTTCAATATCGGCTGTAACCTGCTGCAAAGGCTTTACCTTAGACTCTTGATGCTCTACTACCCGCAGTACCAGCACATGCTCTGTTCCAAGTTCCAACAGCTCGCTGTTGTGCCCCTCAGTCAGCACATCCTCACTAAAGGCCGCTGAGACAACTCGACCATTGCCCAGCACACCCGCACCACCATCTTGAGTAACCCAGCCGCTCCGAATAACCTTTAGGCCAAGGGCATCTGCCGCCGGCTCCAGGCTGTCGGGGTCTTCATAGCTAAGGTCAGCCAGCTTCTCCGCATACTCGTAGAACATGCCCGCTGCCTTCTCTTTTTGGTAGGCATCAGTCAGTTCGGCCTTTAGCTCTTCAAAGCCTTTCTTTTTGGCTTCCTTTATATCTGTCAGCTTTATGATGTGATAACCGAATGGGGTTGTAACCAGGTTGCTTATGGCATTCTTCTGCAATGCAAAGGCTGCTTTTTCAAACGCCTCCATCATTTCACCTTTAGCAAAAAAACCAACATCGCCTCCCTGTTTAGCTGAGCCTGGGTCTTGCGATAGCTCCTGTGCAACCTTGGCAAAATCTTCGCCAGACTTAACTCTCTTCAGAGCTGCTTCTGCCTGTTTGCGGGCTTTGGCTTTAGTCGCTTCATCTGCCGCCTCATCTACAGTTATGAGTATGTGGCTGGCACGGCGCTGCTCTGAAGACTGATACTCGCTCTTATGCTGCTCGTAGTAGCTCCGCAGCTCATCCTCTTCCACCTTTATGGTTTTGGCGATATTCTTGATATCTAGTTCCAGATACTCAAGCTTAACTCTCTCTGGTGACATGAATGACTGCTTATTAGCTTGATAATATGAGTCTATCTCTTCTGGCGTTACCTGTGTTGCAGTCAGATAGTTGTCAGCCGGAATCTTCAGGTAGCTCATCTTACGAACTTGATCCTTCATGCGTAGGATTTCCTCAAGCTCTGTTTGAGTAACAATTTCCGAAGAAGTTATAGCGCGCTTCAGCTGCTCTGAGACCAGTAGTCTACGCATCTGCAACTCATAACCATCAGTAGTAAGACCAACCCTACGGGCTGCGTTTTCATAAGCCTTCTGATTAAAGCTGCCACCAACCTGAAACGCTGGATTGCTCTTGATCAGATCCCTCAGAACTTCATCACTAGCACGTAGATCCAGGCCAATCGCCTGTTGATAGATCAGTTCTCTTTTGATGATAGATGCGAGAACCTCTTTGCGTAGCAGCTTATCGTCCAGCAGATCAGGGCGGTAGGCTGCTCCCATCTGCTGACGCAACTGCTCACGGAATCTGCGATAGTCGCCTTCAAACTCCCGCTCAGTAATTTCGCGGTCATTAACCGACGCTTTGATAGAGGCACTACCAGCACCTAGATATTCCTGAATACCCCATAGGGCAAATGGAATACTTATTAGGATAACAATGACCCAGGCTATCCAACCTTGAGCTTTTTCTCTTATTGATTGCAGCATTCGGTTTATCCCGTAATCAGTAAATGAAGTTTGGTAAGGGACAAAGAAAAACGGGGCGTCCAAAGGACGCCCCGTAGTTCTCTCAACAGTGGCGGAGTGGACGGGACTCGAACCCGCGACCCCCGGCGTGACAGGCCGGTATTCTAACCAACTGAACTACCACTCCTAAACTTTGGTGGGTGCTGCAGGGATCGAACCTGCGACCCTCGCCTTGTAAGGGCGATGCTCTCCCAGCTGAGCTAAGCACCCTGAGAAAGCGCGCTAGTTTACGGCATCCTT
>JBNKKH010000015.1:0-30163 GCA_050291725.1 Sedimenticolaceae bacterium | reverse complement strand
GTAGCCCCAGAAGTACTCTGGTGGAGACAGATCTTCAGGACCTGAACACCAGGCACCAGAACCGGTAGCGTGAGAACCCATTACATAAGGCTCAGAGGTGGTAAGCTCTGGGTTTTCATACTTAGGGTTAACGTCAGTAGCAGCCCACAATACGGCCTGACCAACGGTCATACCCAAGAAGTTATGCCAGCCGATCTCTTCCAAATGCGGATCCTGGAAGGCTTCCATGGTAACCATGTGAATAGGACCACGACCAGCATTAACCTCATTGATCAGTGCGTGGTTACGCAGGCAGGTTGGGATTGGACGGTGAGTTGCGTGTGACAGCTCAGGATCCAAATACTCCTTACCAACCATCTTCTGTAGGTCTGGGAACCACTTGGATTCGTACTCTTCACCGTTACAGTTCTGAGTGTAGGTCTTCAGATGCAGGAAGTATGCGCCTACAGGACCGTAGCCGTCTTTGAAACGGGCCAGAACGATCTTGTTCTCCATCTGGGTCATTTTGGCGCCAGCACCGATCAACAGACCATATGCAGAACCAGAAGACCAAGGAGCGTACCAAACACGACCAGCACCCTCACCAACAGAACGTGGCTTGTAGATATTGGAAGCACCACCGGCACCAACGATAACAGTCTTGGACTTGAATACGTGGTAGTTACCGGTACGTACGTTGAAACCAACAGCACCAGCTACGCGGTTCTCTTTAGAGTCGTCCATCAGCAGGTGGGTTACGCAAATACGGTTGTAAACCTTATCAGCAGACTTCTTGGCAGCTTCAGCCACCAGAGGCTTGTAGGATTCACCATGGATCATGATCTGCCAACGACCTTCACGCAGATACGCGCCGGTCTTAGGGTTGCGCATGATCGGCATACCCCACTCCTCAAACTGGTGTACAGCTGAGTCAACGTGACGAGCCATGTCGAAGGCCAGATCTTCACGTACCATACCCATCAGGTCGATACGGGCGTAGCGCACGTGATCTTCAGGATTATTCTCGCCGAAACGGGTACCCATGTAGCAGTTGATCGCATACAGGCCCTGAGCAACAGCACCGGAACGGTCAATGTTAGCTTTTTCAGCGATAATGATCTTCTTGTCTTTACCCCAGTAGCGTGCTTCGAAAGCAGCACCGGTGCCGCCAAGGCCAGCACCCGCAACCAGAATATCAATATTATCTTCTACGATAGTTTTGTAAGCCATTAGTAGTACACCCCTGCTTTCATTTCCAGACCATTGGACTCGAGGGTATGAATATCACCATCGTCGAGACGAATGTATTTAGGTTCGTTGTACAGCAGTTGGCTGTCACGATGTTCCTGAGTAGGAGCAGACTCACCGGCAAGCTTAGGAATGTGTTTACCCCAAGGCTTGGTGGTGATTGGTGCCAACAGATTCAGATCGGTTTCGCCGTTACGCGATTTGATACGCCAGGCGATAACACCCTTCTCTTCATCACGGATAGCACGTACTGAGTGACCCAGTGGGGCGAAGTCAGCATAACCGCGAACGTCAACAGCGTTGTGTGGGCAAGCCTTAACACAGGAGTAGCACTCCCAGCACATGTTAGGCTCAATATTATACGCACGACGATAGGTGGTATCGATGTGCATGATGTCGGACGGGCAGATATCAACACAGTGTCCACAACCGTCACAACGAGTCATATATACAAATGTAGGCATATTAATTCTCTCTCTTAATAGTTCGTTGAACGGATATTAGTAGTGGTTTGGCGCTTCGCGCTTAATGCCAAGACCCATGTTTGGTGGGTTTTTACCCATGTACTCTGGGATATCCGGAAACTTAGCTTGCAGCTCAGGGTCGGTCAGATCACCTAGATCAGGCAGATTCTCTTGTGAACCATCAGCCTTAGTGACCTTCTTCTGGTAAGCAGCAGCAGGCTTGAAGAACATGTGAGCAAACTTAGACCACAGCACAGTTGTGAACAGAACGGTCATAGCAGCCAGGTAAACGACAAAGAACAGCAGACTCAAACCTGACAAACTAGCACCTGAAAGTGACCACAGCAGGGCGAAGGTGGTGGTAAGCAGCAGAGACACAATAAAGATGTCAGCCTTGCTCAGAGGAAACAGGCTCTTGCCTTCAGAGTTCACATCCACACGGATGGAGAACCAGAACCAGTAGCCGCCAACCATTACCATGGTAGCACCGATGTGCCACAGAATTGGCCAGATACCAGCGTCAGCAGTAGTTGGGTAAACGAACACCTGCATAATGGTGGAAATCATGAATGAGACGAAGCCGTACATCAGGAGAAGATGAGAAATCCTGCGACTTACGTTATTGAATTCTGATGAAGACATAATCTCGCCCAACAGGGTCGAAATCATAAGTCCGATTTTAGTGCCACTGCTAACAGAGCGTCTGGCGTTCTTTTCGGCTTTCTTCGCATTCTCGAAAAAGTACTGAGCACTCTTCTTATGAAGGGTATCGATTATGGTGCCACCGATAACAGCAAGAATCATCAGAATGATATAACCCTGCATGATTGCTGGTGCGAATAGCTCGCTGAATGGATTGGTTGTGATCATTGTCTCCTCTCTCCCGGGGATAGTGGATATTTTATTTAGTGAAAAACACACGCAATGATAAACATATGGCGGTCCATGCTCTAATTAGTAATCCTTTGTACTTAATTAGCGGGGTTAATAGATCGCACTGAATACTCTGTTCCGAACACTCTATAATA
Organism: Sedimenticolaceae bacterium; assembly: GCA_050291725.1. Lineage (GTDB taxonomy): Bacteria > Pseudomonadota > Gammaproteobacteria > Chromatiales > Chromatiaceae > JAAGZL01. The sequence goes on along the minus strand of JBNKKH010000015.1, from coordinate 27,444 downwards.
CCGTGACAATTATCAGGAAACCCCAGCAAAAGATTTGACTAACTACTCGACCGTGACCGATTTTGCCAAATTGCGTGGCTGATCCACGTCTGTACCTTTCAGCACCGCCACATGGTAAGCCAGCAATTGTAGCGGGATACTATAGACGATAGGCGCTGTGGTAGGGCAGATATCAGACAACGTAAGATTCTGATAATTATCCAGTTTTAAATCAATCTTATGGTCACTGAAAAGGAACAGCTCACCACCTCTAGCCCGCACCTCCTGCAGATTGGAGAGAACTTTTTCCAGTAAAGGATCATCTGGCAGGGCACAAACTACTGGCATAGTGGCATCCACCAGCGCCAAGGGGCCGTGCTTCAATTCGCCCGCCGGATAGGCCTCGGCATGGATATAGGATATCTCTTTCAGTTTCAGCGCTCCCTCCAGTGCAACCGGATAAAAAGTGCCTCTACCCAGAAAAAGAGCGTTCTGTTTGTCAGCAAATGACTCCGCCATCTGTTTGATGTCGTCACTCAGCTGTAAAACCACCTCGACCTGGCGTGGCAGAGCATGTAATTCATCAACCAGCTCTTTCTCCTGCTCCGGCGTCATCCCCCTGCGCCGAGCCAAGGCTAGAACCAGTAAACGCAAGGCAACCAGTTGGGTAGTAAACGCCTTGGTAGATGCCACCCCGATTTCCGGGCCAGCGCGGGTCATGAGGGTTACATCAGACTCTCGGACCAAGGAGCTCTCAGGAACATTACAGATACAGAGGCTTCCCAGATAGCTCTCCTGCTTAGAAGCGCGCAGTGCCGCCAAGGTATCAGCTGTCTCTCCTGATTGGGATATGGTTAGAAACAGAGTGTCTTCAGGCACTACAGTTTTACGATAGCGAAACTCACTGGCGACTTCTACTTGGCAGGGAATACCGATCTCCTCAAACCAGTAGCGAGCAACTGAACCAGCATGATAACTGGTGCCGCAGGCGATAATCTGTATAGATTTTACCCTGTCCAATAGAACCTTGGCCTCATGCCCAAAGCTCTCTTCCAGCAGACGCCCTTGGTGGATGCGGCCTTCCAGAGTCTCGGCAATTACCGCCGGCTGCTCAAAAATCTCTTTGAGCATATAGTGTTTATATGGGCCTTTGTCTGCTTCAGAAGAGGTAACGCCAGACTCTTTTATCTCTCTTACAACCTGGTTTTCATTCGCATCATAGATAGTTACCCCATCTTGGCGAACCTCTGCCAAATCCCCCTCATCTAGAAATATAAACTGTCTCGTCACCGGCAGCAGGGCAAACACATCGGAGGCAACGTAGTTGCCTTGATCAGAAACGCCAACAACCAATGGGCTTCCCGCCCTGGCTACAACTAGCCGCTGACTGTCATCTGGACTCATCACTGCTAGGGCGTATGCCCCCACCAGCTGTTTTGCTGTTTGCCGTACAGCATCGAGCAGATCCAGGCCTTGATCCAGTAAACTGGCTAGAAGATGGGCAATTACCTCTGTATCTGTATCTGAGGTGAAAACAAAGCCTTTCTCCTCTAAATCTGCCCTAAGTTCGGCATGATTTTCAATAATGCCGTTATGTACCACCGCAACCCTCTCCCCGCTCATATGTGGGTGAGCATTACGCTCCGCCGGCATGCCGTGGGTAGCCCAACGGGTATGGGCAATTCCCATTACCCCCTCAATGGAAGAGCGACTTATTAATTCATCTAATTGCGCAACCTTGCCTACAGACCTAATGCGCTGCAGATCGCCGTTGCTGTTATGAATAGCAATTCCCGCCGAGTCATAACCCCGATACTCAAGGCGCTTAAGCCCGTCCAGCAAGATCGGTGCTGCCTGATTATCTGAGATGGCCCCTACAATACCGCACATATTGTTACTCCTTCGGCTTCTTGGTTGGCCGTTTCCAACTCTTCAAAGACAGCTGTTTGGCCCGGGTCAGAGTCAATGTCTCTTCCGGCGCTTTGCTAGTTATGGTTGATCCAGCACCGATAGTAGCTCCTGGCCCAATCACTACCGGTGCAACCAGGGAACTGTTAGAACCGATGAAGGCTCTATCCCCAATCTCTGTTTGGTGTTTATTAACCCCATCATAATTACAGGTAATGGTGCCAGCACCCACATTTACTGATCGGCCTATAGTACAGTCGCCTATGTAGGTAAGGTGATTAACCTTGCTACCAGAACCAACTTGAGATTTTTTGATCTCAACAAAGTTACCAATATGAGCGTCGTCAGCCAATTCGGTTTTAGGTCGAATCCTGGCAAAAGGACCTATGGTGCAGTTGTTGCCTATAACCGCATCCTCGAGCACACAGTTCTCTTTAATAATTACTCCGTCGCCAATCCGGCAATTGCGTATCACTGTGTTAGCGCCGATGGAGACATCAGAACCCAATTCAACATCCCCCTCAAGCAGTGCGTTTATATCTATGTTCACATCTTGACCAAACTCCAATGTGCCACGCAGATCAAACCGGGACGGATCACGCAGACCTAATCCATTTTGCATCAGCTTCTCAGATTGCCACTGTTGAAACTTGCTTTCTAGATAGGCTAGTTGCGCGCGATCATTTACCCCTGCCACTTCGTCTAGCTCTTTTGGCTGTGATGTCTGCACACAGACACCATCCGCAACTGCAAGGCCAATTACATCAGTCAGGTAGAACTCACCTTGAGCATTTTTATTATCTACCTGCCCCAGCCACTTCTCCATTGAGTCACTTTTGGCCACCAAAATACCGGTGTTGATCTCAGTAATTTCCAGCTCATCTGCACTGGCATCTTTATGTTCTACAATTCGCTGGATCTTTCCGTTCTGATCACGCACCACCCGACCATAACCAGTAGGATCATCAAATGCAGCCGTAAGAACAGCCAAATCAGAATACATGCTTGCAGTTATTAGGGAGGAGAGGGTTTTGTCGCGCAGGAGTGGGACATCGCCATACAGCACCATAATCTGGTCTACCTGTTTTAGCGCTGGTAGCGCCTGGGACAGCGCGTGTCCGGTGCCGAGTTGCTCTTTCTGCTCTACCCAGGTCAAATCCTGGTCGCTGAATGCTCCTTTTACCTGCTCGCCCCCGTGACCGTAGACCACCACAATCTGCTCCGGTGATAAACGTTTAGCCGCCTGGATGGCGTGATCAAGCAGTGGCCGACCAGCCAAATCGTGCAAAACTTTGGGCAGGCGGGAGCGCATTCTGGTCCCCTGTCCTGCGGCAAGAATAACAACGCCCAGTTTCATAGAATCTCCAATATCTTATCAATTGTTGGGCATTATAACTGAGTGAACGGAAAAGCTGTTGGCCTTTTTTAGGATCAGCACAAAAACAAATAGGCCATATTGGCCTATTTATTATGGACCTTACCCGATTGGGCGAGGCTAAAAAGTCAGATTGGCTTTACGATTTTCGACGGATTCTGTCTATAGCACGCAACTGAGCTGCTGCCTCATGCAATTCAACTTGAGCCTTAGCAAACTCCATGTCTGCAGCCTGTCCAGCCAGTGCATCTTCTGCCCGGCGCTTGGCCTCTAGGGCTGCGGCCTCGTCCAGATCGGCTGCACGAATGGCGGTATCTGCCAAAATGGTCACGGTATAGGGTTGTACTTCTAAAATGCCGCCAGATACGTAGAAGCTTTTCATGCCCTTGCCCTCGCCCAGATCAACCCGAACTTCACCAGGCTGCATGCGGGTAACCAAGGGGGCATGCATAGGAGCAATACCCACTTCACCCATCTCTGCGGGAGCATAGACCATCTCCGCCATGCCGGAATATATCCCGGCTTCGGCGCTGACTATATCAACATGGATTGTCATGGCCATAATGCTATCTCCTCAACGCTAACGCTTAGCTAGCAGCTCCGCGTTCGACTGCCTCTTCAATACCACCCACCATATAGAAGGCCTGTTCAGGTAGATCATCATGCTCTCCAGCAACGATGGCCTTAAAACCGGCAATGGTGTCTTTTAGGGTTACGTACTTACCAGGAGTTCCGGTGAATACCTCAGCCACAAAGAAAGGTTGAGATAGGAAACGCTGAATCTTACGAGCTCGAGATACAGTCAGCTTATCCTCTTCAGACAGCTCATCCATACCTAGAATTGCGATGATATCCTTCAGCTCTTTATAGCGCTGCAAGGTTCCCTGTACCGCACGAGCCACTTCGTAGTGCTCCTGACCAACCACATTTGGATCCAGAATTCTAGAGGTGGAATCCAGCGGGTCCACAGCAGGATAGATACCCAGCTCAGCAATCTGACGAGACAGCACCAGGGTAGCATCCAAGTGAGCAAAGGTTGTGGCTGGTGACGGATCGGTCAGATCGTCCGCTGGTACATATACCGCCTGGAACGAGGTAATAGAACCGGTCTTGGTGGAGGTGATACGCTCCTGCAGCACACCCATCTCTTCCGCCAGGGTAGGCTGATAGCCTACAGCAGAAGGCATACGACCCAGCAGTGCAGATACTTCGGTTCCCGCCAGGGTGTAACGGTAGATGTTGTCCACGAACATAAGAACATCACGACCCTCATCACGGAAGAATTCAGCCATGGTAAGACCAGTCAGGGCAACACGCAGACGGTTACCAGGAGGTTCATTCATCTGGCCATAAACCAGGGCAACCTTGTCCAGAACGCCGCCCTCTTCCATCTCGTGATAGAAGTCGTTACCTTCACGGGTACGCTCTCCCACACCTGCGAATACTGAGAAACCTGAGTGCTCTACCGCAATGTTACGAATCAGCTCCATCAGGGTAACAGTTTTGCCTACACCCGCGCCCCCAAACAGTCCGATCTTACCACCCTTGGCGATGGGCATGATCAGGTCGATAACCTTAATGCCGGTCTCCAGAACCTCGGCGGATGTGGCCTGCTCTTCAAATGATGGGGGCAGACGGTGAATCGGCATGGAGTGTTCGGTTTCAATTTCTCCCGCGTCATCTACCGGATTTCCCAGCACATCCATAATGCGACCCAGGGTGCCTTGACCAACTGGAACCGTAATCGGAGAGCCGGTGTTCAAAACATCCAGACCACGCTTTAGCCCATCAGTTGAACCCATGGCGATTGTGCGTGCAACTCCGTCACCCAATTGCTGCTGAACCTCAAGGGTAATATCAGCATCTTCAATCTTGAGCGCATCGTACACCTTTGGCATGTCGCCCATGGGGAACTGAACGTCGACCACAGCGCCGATGATTTCCACCACTTTTCCGAGACTCATTTTCGGTTCCTCTTTGTTTCTAAACTTTACTCATATGCCGGGACGAACCCGACGCATTTAATATCTAAGCAGGGCTTCCTGATCAAACAGCGGCTGCGCCACTAACAATCTCGGAAATCTCCTGGGTAATTGCTGCCTGACGCGCCTTGTTGTAGATCAACTGCAGCTCGTCTATCAGGCCGCCTGCATTATCAGATGCAGACTTCATAGCCACCATTCTGGCCGACTGTTCACAGGCACCATTTTCTACCACTGCCTGGTAGACCAAGGCCTCTATATATCTATTCAGCAAACTATCCAAAACCTCTTTGGAATCAGGCTCATAGATATAGTCCCAATAGTGTTTCAGCTTCTCGTCTGAGCTCCGCACAATCGGAATAATTTGCTCAACTGTAGGCTTCTGAGTCATGGTGTTAACAAACTGGTTGGATACCAGGTGAACCTGATCTACCTCTCCAGATTCGTAAGCATCCAGCATGGCCTTAACCGTACCGATAAGATCTTCAAAACGTGGAGCGTCGCCCATATGGGTGACCTGAGCCAGTACCTTGCCACCAACACGGCGAAAAAATCCTAGCGCCTTACTACCAACAATACAGTAATCAACCTCAACGCCCTCTGCGTGCTGAGCTTTCAAATCCTTAAGCAGCATACGGAACAGGTTGTTGTTTAGCCCCCCGCAGAGTCCGCGATCAGAGGAAACAATAATATATCCAACCCGCTTGACCTCACGCTCCTGCATAAAGCTATGGCGATATTCAGGATGGGCATTAGCAAGATGTCCGATAACATTACGCATTTTTTCTGCGTAAGGACGGCTTGCCTTCATACGATCTTGTGCCTTACGCATTTTTGATGCGGCCACCATCTCCATAGCACGCGTAATCTTCTGCGTGTTTTTGATACTGGCGATCTGTGTGCGTATCTCTTTTGCGCCTGCCATATCTAAACCTTATCTAGAATGCTCTCTGAGTCTGCCTGTTACCAAGTATTATTGGCTTTGAACTCTTTCAGTGCAGAGTGCAGGGCCTCTTCAATTTCGTCGTTGTAATCTCCGGTCGCATTAATCTTGTTCAGGAGATCAGCCTTGTTGCTCTTCATGTAGCCTTGCAGAGCGGCCTCGAAATCCACAACCTTGTTAGCTTCTACGTCATCTAGATAGCCTTCGTTGGCAGCAAACAGGGAAACGGCCATTTCCGCAACAGACAGAGGAGAATATTGCGGCTGCTTCATCAGCTCGGTAACACGTTCACCACGCTCCAACTGCTTACGGGTGGCCTCATCCAGATCGGAGGCAAACTGAGAGAAGGCCGCCAACTCACGAAACTGAGCCAGTGCCAGACGGGTACCGCCACCAAGCTTCTTAATCACCTTGGTTTGAGCTGCGCCACCTACACGTGATACAGAGAGTCCGGCGTTAATAGCAGGACGTATGTTAGCGTTGAACAGATCAGACTCCAGGAAGATCTGGCCATCGGTGATGGAGATCACGTTGGTCGGTACGAATGCAGATACGTCACCGGCCTGAGTCTCGATTATGGGTAGAGCGGTCAATGACCCGGTCTTGCCCTTTACTGCGCCGTTGGTTGCTTTCTCAACATACTCTTCGTTTACTCGAGCTGCACGCTCCAGCAGACGGGAGTGGAGATAGAACACATCACCAGGATAGGCTTCACGTCCAGGCGGACGCTTCAGCAGCAGAGAAACCTGACGATAGGCCCAAGCCTGCTTGGTCAGATCATCGTAAATAATCAGTGCATCTTCGCCCTTATCACGGAAGTACTCACCCATGGTGCATCCGGAGTATGGAGCGATGAACTGCATAGCCGCAGAGTCTGCAGCTGGGGCCGCAACTATAATAGTATGCTCCAGTGCGCCGTGCTCTTCCAGCTTGTGCATCACCTGAGCAATAGAGGAGTTCTTCTGTCCTACTGCTACGTAGATACACTTAATACCGGTGCCCTTCTGACTAATGATGGCATCGATAGCAACAGCGGTTTTACCGGTCTGGCGATCACCGATGATCAACTCACGCTGACCGCGCCCAACCGGAACCATGGCGTCAATTGCCTTAAGCCCGGTCTGTACTGGCTGACTAACCGATTTACGAGTAATAACACCAGGTGCAACCTTCTCGATACAAGAGGTCTGATCACACTCAATTGGCCCTTTGCCATCTAGCGGATTACCCAGAGGGTCAACCACTCGTCCCAGCAGCCCTTCGCCTACTGGCACTTCTAGTACGCGCCCGGTGCACTTTACTGAATCGCCCTCAGTAAGATGCTTGTAGTCACCTAGAATCACCGCGCCTACTGAGTCGCGCTCCAGGTTCAGAGCAAGTCCGTAGGTGTTGCCGGGAAACTCCAGCATCTCATAGGACATGGCATCTTGTAGGCCATGAATACGGGCGATGCCGTCAGTCAGGCTAATAATAGTGCCTTCGTTGCGGGCTTCGGTTTTGAGATCGAGTTTCTCGATCCTGTTTTTGATCAGTTCGCTGATCTCTGATGGATTGAGTTGCATGATGGCTTCTCGCTTAAATTCCTAATTCATTGGCCAGTTGCTCGATCTTTCCCCTGATGGAACCATCAATAACAAGATCTCCGGCTCGGATATGCACTCCGCCGATAAGTGTCGCATCTTGTTCACTAACAATGGTTACATCAAGACCAAGCTTTCGCTTAAGACCCGCAGCAATCTGTTGCTCCTGGTCCTCGGTAAATTCGTAGGCAGAGCGCACATGCACCTTAAGCGCCTTTTGGCTCTCTGCTTTAAGCTGTTCGTACAAGGTCGCAATCTCAGGCAGAACTGTGAGACGACCATTCTCTACAAGGAGATGAACCAGATTCTGTGCTTCAGCATCCAGCTTATCGCCACCTATATCCAGTAGCAGTTTAATTAAATCTGCCTTAGCAAACAGCGGATCAGAAATGACTGCTGCCATAGCTGGATCCTGGGCAACTGTCGCCAGTAGCTCTAGAGCTTCACTCCAGCTATCCAGAGTACCGCTCTCCTCCGCTCTGGAGAAAAGGGCTTCCGCATAGGGACGGGCAATTGTAATCGCGTCGAATGCCATAATATGCTAGATCTGCTTGGCTACCGTCTCGACGATATCTTTATGCGCCTTGACGTCAACCTCTCTTTCCAGAATCTTGGATGCGCCAGCAACCGCCAGTTCGGCGACCTTCTCACGCAGCTGCTCACGGGCTCTAACCGTTTCCTGCTCCACTTCCGCTTTGGCAGCAGTCAGGATACGGGCGCCTTCAGCCTTGGCATTGTCTTTAGACTCTTCGACAATTTCATTAGCACGCTTCTGAGCTTGTGTGACAATCTCTGCAGCCTGCGACTTGGCTTCTTGCAACACATCTCTGGCACGATTTCTTGCCAGTTCCTGTTCATGTTGCCCCCGCTCTGCTGCGGATAAGCCGTCAGCAATCTCCTGTTTGCGCGTTTCCAGCGCCGCCATGATCGGAGTCCACACATATTTCATGGTGAACCATACGAAAACGACGAAGGAGATCATCTGTGCAAACAGAGTCAGATTAATATTCATCTGGGAATCACCTTGCTTTGAACGAGATAATATTTAGTTCAGTCACTGTCAGGGCTAATTAGCCGCCGACAACAGCGAACAGAATGTACATAGACAAACCCACAGCGATCATTGGCACGGCATCTACCAGACCCATGACAATAAAGAACTGTGTACGCAGAAGCGGGATCAGTTCTGGCTGGCGAGCAGCGCCTTCAAGAAAACGCCCACCGAGAACGCCAATTCCCACAGCAGCGCCCAGGGCTCCAAAGCCCATCATGAGTGCGCCGGCGATGTAAATAAGTGCTTGGTCCATTTTGGTCTCCAGTTAACAAATACGGAAGTTAAGTTATCAAATAAAATTAGTGCTCATGATGTGCCATGTCCAAATAGACAATGGCCAAAGTCATGAAAATAAAAGCTTGTAGCGTAATAATTAAAATATGGAAAATAGCCCATCCCAACTGCAATACCCCGCCAAACAGGCCCAGAGCAATGCCGCCGCTATACATCAGGGCGATTAGGATAAAAATCATCTCTCCCGCATACATGTTGCCAAATAGACGCAAGGCAAGAGAGATAGGCTTGGCAATCAGGCTAACAAATTCCAAAACAAAATTGATCGGAATGAATGCCCAGTGGTTAAACGGCTGCAGAGTCAATTCGCCCGCAAAACCACCAACCCCTTTAATCTTAATACTGTAGTAGAGAACTAAAATAAAAACGCCGATTGCCATACCAAAGGTGGCATTAGGATCGGTACTCGGAACCACCTTCATAAAATGCACTAGGCCTAGGCCATGATCGCCAACTATATATGGGATCAGATCCACTGGCACCAGATCCATAAGGTTCTGCAGAAAAATCCAGACAAAGATGGTAAGGGAGAGCGGAGCTATAAGTGAATTTTGTCCAGAAAAGGAGCCGCGCACACTGGTATCGACAAACTCTACCATCATCTCAGCAAAGCTCTGCATTTTGCCTGGAACACCGCTGGTGGCATTAACTGCGACCCGGCGCATCACCCACAGCATGATTACGCCCAGGAGGATAGACCAGAACATGGTGTCCACATGGATAGCCATGAAGCCCATCTCTTTGATCTCGTCCGCGTTATGTGCAAATCCCCAACTACCGTCTGGAGTCTTACCAAACGCAAGATTAGTCAGGTGGTGCTTGATATATTCGCCGGATGTCAGCGTATCGCCTGCCATTTAAATGTAACCTATTTAAAAAAATCTATATCGCTTACAACATGAAATAATATTAACGACCCTATCTGCACAAACAGATAGCTGCCAAAGAGCGTTGCGTAGCTCAACACGTCAAACCAAATAATAGCCGATGCAAATAATACTGCTATGACAATTATCTTCTGGACCTCAGCCCCAATAAATCTAGCCAGCATCATTCCGGGGTTCTGCGCCCTGTACTCCCCAAACACCTTCCTGGCAAACAGTGCATTGCTAAAAGTGGCTATTCCGCCACCCAACGCACCTGAATACACATAAACCCAACCAAACGGGATCAGAATTATGGCCACAACCGCTGTTAGCAAACATTGGGCCAAGATCATTTTCAGACCTTCATTCCAACCTGAAAGAGTCTTTTTGGAAGCGCTGTTTATAGTACACCTCCGCCTAGACACCCCGCGTCAGGTGGCGAACTATAATGGCTTTGGCTTATAAGGTCAATGAATATGGAAATAAATATTAAAATAATTTTTTGTACAGAAAATGAGCACATTTTTGGACCTATTTTAAGGTCGTTCGCACCAAAAGAATTCGCTATATAGCACAATAATTTAGTGGAAATGATCCAATATCCCTTCCAGCTCGTCTAGACTGTTGTAGCTTATCACCAGCTTACCTTTGCCTGAGCCCGCCTGCTGCAGCGTCACACGCGCACCCAACTTATCGGAAAGCTCATCCTGCAGGCGCCTAACATTTGGATCCTGTGGGGAGGCGGTTTTAGCAACTGTGGCGGCCTTGGGTCCATCCAACAGCTTACGCACCATTTTTTCTGTTTCTCGCACCGAAAGTCTGCCCGCCACTACCTGTTTTGCCGCATCGCTCTGGGCCCGTTCCTTGAGTCCTAATAGGGCGCGGGCGTGGCCCATCTCTATCTGACGCTCATAGATTAGCTCTTTGACATCGCTGTTCAACTCCAGCAGACGCAGCAAATTGGTTACTGTGGTACGGGATTTCCCCACTGCCTGAGCAATTTTCTCGTGGGTCAATTCAAACTCATGCAGTAGCCGATGCAGGGCCTCCGCCTCTTCCAGGGGATTTAGATCATCGCGCTGGATGTTTTCGATCAGGGCCATAGCCATGGCGGTCTGATCTGGCACATCTCTAATAACTACCGGAATTTCATCCAGGCCGGCCTGTTGCGATGCACGCCAGCGGCGCTCGCCAGCGATGATTTCGTACCTTCCCTCAGTTTCTATGGGTCTGACTACTATGGGCTGCACTACACCCTGGGCGGCGATGGAATCGGCCAGCTCCTGCAGCAGCTCTGGATTGAAGTCTCTTCTAGGCTGATAACGACCGCGCTCAATAACATCTACCGGTAGATGGGTGATGCCATCCACTTTATTGCTGCCGCTGTTTACCCTCTCTTGGGCTGTATTCGCCCCACCGAGTAGAGCATCCAAGCCTCGTCCAAGCCCTCTTTTTTTCGCTGCCATATGTCAGTTCCAACTAAAAAATATAATTAAATGGTTACCGTGGTGCTAAACCTCTGCGGCATCACGCTGTTCAGCGCGGCGCAAAAACTCCCCGGCAAGCGCCAGATAGGAGATAGCTCCACGTGAGGTTTTATCATAAGCCATTATCGGCATGCCGTGGCTAGGGGCCTCAGCTATACGCACATTTCTAGGAATCAATGTGCGAAACACCTGATCACCAAAATGGGTAGTCAACTGTTGTGATACATCATTGGAAAGGTTATTTCTGGGGTCATGCATAGTACGCAGAATTCCCTCAATCTCCAGATCTGCATTTATGCTCTGTTTGATTTGGCGAATGGTATCCAGCAGGGAGGCGAGCCCCTCTAGGGCGTAGTATTCACACTGTAGCGGAATAAGCACTCCGTCAGACGCTACCAGGGCATTTACTGTCAACATGTTCAACGAGGGCGGACAGTCTATAAATATTAAGTCATAATTCTCTTTGACTGGGGCTAACACCAGATTGAGTCGTTGCTCTTTCATGGGAATGTCTCGCAATCCCACCTCTGCAGCGGTCAAATCACTATTGGATGGAAGCACATCAAAGCCGGCTTTCTCTGAGTAAACTATGGCGTCTGCTATCTGGGTAGACCCCAACAGCACATCATAGGAAGACTCCTCCAACTCATACTTATCTACCCCGCTGCCCATGGTGGCGTTGCCCTGTGGATCCAAATCGATCATGAGCACTTTTCTTCCACAGGCGGCAAGCGAAGCGGCAAGGTTTATCGTGGTAGTGGTTTTTCCCACCCCACCCTTTTGATTAGCAATAGATACTACTCGACCCATTAATCTCTTCCGCTACTTAATAATGATATGTCTGACTCGGCACAGCCCGGCGCAGAAGAGCGAGAATATCAGAACCTAACCGCAAAAAATACCGGAGCTATACAGAGCAACTGCGGGGAAGTTTATGCATGCTTGAAATTCAATCACTTAGATATGCTGTGCTCGAGAGCTAAAATTTAAACAGCTCCTCTGCTGCGGCCAGATGGTCGGTGTCGCGATTGCCCTGTGCCCCCTCTCTGATCTTGTTCTCAGGTTCAAAAAAGTTACAAAAATTGGGACGATCCTTTGCCATAACCTCTTCGGCCATAGGCTCAGCGCAGGCGTTGGCCTTGGAAGTATCATGCCAGCGGCAGTTGAGGCACACCCTGGTTGGCTTACCACACCCCAGACAGTTTAGCTCACGGCCGTAGTCATTGGCCGTCATCTCTCTCCCACAACTCCAGCAGTTACCTACGATTTCTGATCTCATAAGCCCGCACTCCTAGTGTCTATCTATCCGCTGTTAACTTAGCATCTGATTTTCCTAAGGTCCAAAACAAATGGGCCCACATATTAAATGTGGGCCCATTAGCTCTACTTTAATGGATTAGTTGAGCTTATAACGATTACTTCAAGACATTCAACTCAACCCTGCGGTTTCTAGCCCTGCCCTCTTCGGTGGAGTTATCAGCGATTGGCTGCAATTCACCGCTACCGGAGGTAATAAATCTGCTCTTTGCGCCAACGCTACGCAGATAAGCGGCCACTGCGTTAGCCCGCTGCTCAGATAGCCTTTTGTTATAAGCCTCAGAGCCAGTGCTATCGGTATGGCCAATGACGCTCATACTGGCAACATCAGGACGCGCCTTGATTGCATCAGCAACCTGATCCAGGGTGGCCCTAGCCTCTGCGGTCAGAGTAGCGCTATCTACCACAAACTCAATATTGTTCAGAATCAGCTGCAGCATACAACCAACTTCATCTACAGTGGCGCCCGCCGGAGTTTGTGGACACTTGTCCATGTAATCTGGCACGCCGTCGCCATCTGTGTCTAGAGGACATCCCACTTCATCAACCTTTACCCCTTCTGGAGTATCTGGACATTTGTCCTGATCATCAGGCACTCCATCACCATCCGCATCGTTAGAGCAAGCTTTCTGGCTGCCGCCGGAGGTTTGATAACACTCTCCATAGCTATTGATCACTTTGCCTCCAGAGGTAGTGCCCGCCCATTTGTCGATGGCATATGCCCCCGTAACAAATGTCAGTAGAAGCATAGAAACCAGAATCTGTAAGGACCGTTTCAGGGATATTTTCATTTTTGCTCTCTCCGAAAATTGTTAGTATCAATCTGCTATCTGGCACAGAAGCCTCCTTGCAATCCGTACCTGCTTGAGATCTTCTTGAGCCAAAGTCTAACCGATATGAGATTTTAATCCAGCCAATTTATGCTGCTCAGCCGGGATGGTTTTCCTACTGCGGCCAAATACAGGGTTAACTTTCCGCTCTGATCAGAATCGCATGTCGCTCTCCAGACACGGGCAGTTTTAGTTCCACAATATCTATATCAAAGCCGCTGCGTTGTAGTGTATCCAGCTCCTGTTGGGGGATGGATCCTTTCATTGCCAACAGCACTCCATGTTTAGATAACAATCTGCTCGTTAGTTCAACAATTTTGGGCAAAGCAGCAAAAGCGCGAGTGGTTATAGTGTCAAACCCATGCTCTGTTTCAAACTGCTCAACCCTGGTTTGATGCACCTGCAGATTCTCGAGACCCAGTTCCATCTTGGCCTGCTGCACAAATCTGGTCTTCTTACCATTGGAGTCGATAAGGCTGAAGCTGGAGTGTGGCATACAGATAGCCAATGGTATTCCTGGCAGTCCGGCACCAGTTCCAACATCTAGAATTTGTTGGCCCTGAACTAAAGGCAGTATTGATAGTGAGTCCAAAAGCTGGCGCGACACCATCTCATTTGGATCGCGCACAGCGGTGAGGTTGTAGGCCCTGTTCCACTTCATCAGCAGAGCCAGATAGTCCAAAAGTTTCTGCTGTTGCACTTGGTCAATTTCCAGGGCCATTTGCTCCAGGCCTGTTGCAAGCTGGCCCTGCCAATTTTCTGGATAGTCCGTCATGCCCCTCTCTTTTTCTTAAGGTGTATCAACAGCAGTGAGATGGCCGCCGGGGTGACTCCTGGAATGCGGCCAGCCTGGCCGATGGTTTCCGGTTTGCTGCGGATCAGCTTCTCCCGCACCTCGGATGAGAGGCCGCGCACATCCGCGTAGTCCAGTGCTGTGGGAATTTTTACCAACTCGTTAGCTTTATGTCGCTCGATCTCGGTTTGCTGGCGCTTGATATAGCCGGCGTATCTGCACTGAATCTCTATCTGTTCCGCCACCTTGGGGTCGTCCACCCCCGGGCCAATCCCCTGCAGTTTCTGTAGCTCTGTATAGCTAACCTCTTGTCGAGCCAAAAGCTCCAGCGCCCTCACCTCCCGGCTGATTGAGGTACCAGTGCTAGCACTAATCTGCTCTGCAGCGGGCGTATCTGGATGGAGCCAGATTGCATGCAATCTATTGCGCTCAGACTCTATAGATTCACGTTTAGCCGCAAACGCCTGCCAGCGCTTATCCGACACCAACCCTAGTTCGCGTCCCTGTTCGGTCAGGCGTAGATCGGCATTGTCTTCGCGCAGCAGTAGCCGATATTCGGCCCGACTGGTAAACATGCGATAGGGCTCGCTGGTTCCACGGGTGATCAGGTCATCCACCAAAACACCCAGATAGGCTTCATCTCTACGTGGACACCAGGGATCTTGTTCACGAATTTTCAGGACCGCATTAGTCCCAGCCAACAGCCCTTGAGCTGCCGCCTCTTCATAGCCGGTAGTACCGTTAATTTGTCCAGCAAAATAGAGCCCTCCAATATGCTTGGTCTCCAGACTGGAGTGCAGATCTCGCGGATCAAAGAAATCATATTCAATGGCATAGCCGGGTCGCATAATGCGGGCGTTTGCAAATCCATGCATGGAGCGCACTAGCTGATACTGAATATCAAACGGCAGAGAGGTGGAGATGCCGTTGGGGTAGACCTCATTGCAGTTAAGCCCTTCCGGCTCAATAAATATCTGGTGTGAATCTTTGTCGGAAAAGCGCACCACTTTATCTTCTATGGATGGGCAGTAGCGCGGCCCCACCCCTTCGATCACACCGGTGTACATGGGTGAGCGCGAGAGACCGCCGCGGATAATCTCATGGGTCTGCTCATTGGTATGGGTTATATGGCAGGAGACCTGGGGTGGATGCTCATCTACCGAGCCCATAAAGGAGAACACCGGCAAAGGGGTATCACTCGGCTGTTCCTGCAGAACCGAATAGTCGATACTGCGACCATCTATGCGCGGAGGGGTACCGGTCTTTAGTCGCTCCACCTTGAATGGCAACTCGCGTAGACGTTGCGCCAAGGCATTGGAGGGCGGGTCTCCCGCTCGCCCCCCTGCGTAGTTGCTTAGGCCAATGTGGATGCGCCCCCCCAGAAACGTACCGGCGGTAAGCACTACCGCGCGGGAACGGAAGTTGAGCCCCATTTTGGTAACAACACCCACCACCTGAGCATTTTCTATGATCAGATCATCTACCGCCTGCTGAAACAGATCCAGATTAGGTTGGTTTTCCAAGGCATGGCGCACTGCCGCTTTATACAGTTGGCGATCGGCCTGGGCGCGAGTAGCCCGCACGGCCGGGCCCTTGCGTGAATTGAGAGTGCGAAACTGAATGCCGGCCTGGTCGATGGCGTAACCCATCACTCCACCCAAGGCATCCACCTCCTTCACCAGATGGCCCTTACCAATTCCGCCGATAGCCGGATTACAACTCATCTGCCCCAGAGTCTCGATGTTGTGAGTCAGCAGCAGGGTTTTTGCCCCCATGCGCGCCGGGGCCATGGCTGCCTCCACTCCGGCGTGGCCACCACCAACAACAATCACATCATAGGTATCAGCGTAAAACATGGGCAGATTCTACAGGATTTAGCTTTGGCTGGGATATATAAAGGATGGTTGTCTACAAGAAATTTTGCGCGGACATAGTATACGAGCACAAATTTATAGCCATGCACCGAAAACTAATTCGCCAATCCTATTTCTGAAGGCTTTTAACGTAAAAGAGAGTGTGCTGAGTTCTAAACCCAAACACACCCTCTAAATAATAAACCGGCTAGTTTATGTTATGTAGTTCTTCTATTGCGCTTTGTTTGTGCGATAAACCCAACTATACCAGAGGCAAATAACCACAAAGCGGCCGGGACAGGAACAGCAGAGACTATCACATTGTCTATGCCCTCAATATCATGATGATCGTCACTTACCAATTCAATGGTTATAATAAACTTGGTCACATTAGCAAGTAGCTGTTCCAGGGTTCCACCCGCTACATTCCACCCGGAACCATTCAACATCACGGTTTGGGTTGTCCAGTCTGTTATGCCAGTTGGCACATCTCCTTCCCAAAAGGCTGATATACCAGCAGATGCGTTCTCCAACATAATATGTTGAGGAAGAAATACAGGACTTCCACTAGAAGCCTCTATGATTTTTAAGTCATATTTAATGAAATCTTGATTACCCCAGTCCCCCAGAAATTTAGAGGGGGCTGAGATGGCAGCGTGGTCTCCCTCCTTATCTTCGAATTGCATATATCCGCCTGGATTACCACCGGCGCTTTCCCAAGTAAGAGAGGACGGAGTATCACCGTAGGGATTACGGTTATAATAGGTCCAGCCTTCATCATCTGCATCGAAGGTGCTCATAACTGCAAAAGCCTGACCCGTTGATAAAAGGCCAAGTAACATCAAACCAAGTAACTGCTTCTTCATGCTAACCCCCGAAAAAAATAGTTGTTGCCATTATTTAAGTCGAATATATGCGGCGCCCAATTATCAACTCTAAACAACATATAGGTTGCAACCTACCAGTTAACTCAAAAACTGCCATCCCTCAAATGAGTTAAAAAGCTACAAAACACTCAATTTATCAGGGTTATTTCCACATGGATAAAACTGTACTACGGGTGCGCTACTTACCGATGCAAAAGCTGGAGAAGATCTCCCC
The DNA here is from genome assembly GCA_050291725.1 of Sedimenticolaceae bacterium. Taxonomy (GTDB): domain Bacteria; phylum Pseudomonadota; class Gammaproteobacteria; order Chromatiales; family Chromatiaceae; genus JAAGZL01. The sequence continues at coordinate 10,082 of JBNKKH010000015.1, read as the reverse complement.
CAGCAGATCGTCAGCAGTGAACTCGCCGGTTATTTCGGACAGTGCCAGTTGAGTCTGACGCAGATCTTCCGCCAAAAGCTCGCCCGATCCGGTGTCCAGCATTGCCTTCTCCCCGGAATCGAGATGTTTTGCCGCCCGCTCTAGAGCATCCAGATGGCGGCGGCGGGCTAGAAACTCCCCCTCTTCCGCGCCGTGGAAGCCTACACTCTGTTTCAGATAATCCCGCAACAACTGAATATCTTTGTCTGCGTGGGCAGAGATAGCTATTTCGCTACCCTTGTCGCTCTCACTTATACCCGCTTCCGTTGTAGTAAGGTCGATTTTGTTACGCACAAACAGCACAGGAACCCCGGGGGGGAGTTCATCTGAGTTGAATGCGGTATGTTCCGGATCGGTTTTATCATCAAACACCCATAGCACTCTATCGGCGTTGGCAATCTGTTCCCGCGCTCGGCGGATTCCCTCTTGCTCAACTTGGTCACCGCTCTCCCTCAGGCCAGCGGTATCTATGAGATGCAGCGGCAATCCATCAAGCTGAATCTGCTCCTTTAGCAGATCACGAGTAGTGCCAGGAACATCGGTAACAATCGCAGTATCTCTACCCGACAACGCATTCATTATGCTGGATTTTCCAGCATTGGGCGGACCAGCGATTACTAGAGTCAGGCCATCCCGCAGCAGCCTACCTACAGCAGCGCTTTTCTGCACCTGGTACAACTGCTGTTTTATTGCGCCCAGATCTGTTCCCACCTTGCCATCGGAGAGAAAATCTATCTCCTCCTCGGGAAAATCAATGGCCGCTTCCACGTACATGCGTAGCTGAGTGACCGCATACACCAAACCATTAATACGCTCAGAAAACTCCCCAGATAGAGAGCGTACCGCTAAGCGAGCCGCGGCGGCAGTACTTGATTCGATTAGATCAGAGATGGCCTCAGCTTGAGCCAGATCCAGTTTGCCATTGAGGAAGGCGCGTTGACTAAACTCTCCGGGATGGGCGATACGCGCACCAAGTTGCAGAACTCGTTGCAGCAATAGATCCATAACCACAGGACCGCCGTGTCCCTGTAGCTCCAGCACATCTTCTCCGGTAAAAGAGTTGGGGTTGGGAAAATAGATGGCTAGACCATCATCGATAGTCTCACCTGCAGCGCTAACAAAATTGGCCAGCTCGGCCAGACGCGGCTCGGGTACGCGACCGACAATCTCCCGGGCAATATCACAGACCAGTGAGCCGGAAACCCGCACTATGCCTACTCCCCCTTGACCCGGCGGTGTGGCAACTGCTGCTATAGTCTCCTGCTTAGACACAGGCTAGCCTCTGATCCTAGTTCTTTGAGGCTTTCTCTATCTGCCGGGTTATATACCACTGCTGGGAGATAGACAGAACATTGTTAACCACCCAGTACAGCACCAGACCGGCAGGGAAACTGAGAAATAGTACGGTAAACACAAACGGCAGCGCCATCATAAGCTTGGCCTGCATAGGATCGGGTGGTGGTGGATTCAGTTTTTGCTGAACAAACATAGATACACCCATGATCAGCGGCAGCACGTAATATGGATCTTTTACCGAAAGATCTTTTATCCAGAACATGAACGGAGCCTGACGCAGCTCCACACTCTCCATCAATACCCAGTACAGGGCAATAAAGACGGGGATTTGAACCAGAATAGGCAAACAACCACCAAGGGGATTGATCTTCTCTTTCTTGTACAGCTCCATCATAGCCTGATTGAGGCGCTGTTTATCATCGCCATAACGCTCTTTCAATGCAGTCATGCGCGGGGTCATTTTGCGCATATTGGCCATGGATTTATAACTGGCTTCAGACAACTTGAAGAAGGCGCCCTTAATCAACACAGTTAACAAAATGATGGACCAGCCCCAGTTGCCCAGAAGTGCGTGCAGTTTTCCCATTAACCAAAAAATTGGCTGGGCTAAAACGGTCAGCCAGCCATAGTCCACGGTCAAATCTAACCCGGGAGCAATTTCCCGCATCTCATTCTGTAGCTTAGGTCCGGCCACCAGGGAGCTTTCGAAAGTGTGCTCTCCCCCTTGCGAAATATTGATTGAAGGGGTGTAAGCTCCGATGGTGTAGCGCTGACCAGAGTAAACCTCTGAATAGAAAGTATTTTCTTCGCCCGGATTGGGTACCCAGGCACCGAAGAAATAGTGCTGCAGCATCGCTATCCAGCCATCTTTGGCCTTGCGGTTAAGCTTAGACTCCTCCATGTCATCGAAGGATATTTTTTCGTATTTATTTTCCGGGGTATAGATAGCACCACCGGTATAGGTGTACATGAAGGAGCTGCCTCCTTCTGCATCAGGGCTGCGCTGCAGCTGGGTATATTCCCGCAGGGTAATATCACTGCCTGATCCGTTTTTGATAATGTGTTGCACCCTGATCCGATAAGAACCGCGGGTAAAAGAGTAGCGCTTGGTAACGGTTAATCCATTTGGACCTGTCCAGTTCATGTCTACAACTAGGCCATCTTCCCCATCTTGCATGACAAAGCTGTTGCTACTTACTGTGTACTGGGTCTCGTGGCTGGGTGCACTCTCCTTCTCCTGACCAATCAAACCAGACTGAGCGATAAACAGTCCTGGAGACTCTGACTTCATCAGATGGAATTTCTCATCTGGGTTGTCCAGGGTCAGTGGATAATCCACGAGGTATAGATTGCGTACTGTGCCGCCCTTGGTATCCAACTGCAGATTAAACAGGTCTGTCTGAATCGTAACCAGGCTTCCTGATGCTGTAACAGCTTTGTTGACCGCAGGAGTTCCAGTTGTGGTTGGTACCTCTTGGCCAGCTGTGGAAGTTACATTAGGTACTGGGGTAGTTGTTGGTACCCCTGTTGCCGGGATTGTCTGTTCCTGCTCTGCTGTGACAGCGGTTTGTGCGCTGGAGTTAGGACCATAGTCTTGCTGCCAGGCCTGCCACAACATAAGTGAAACTAAAGCTAAGGAAAATACCAAGATCAGGCGCAGGTTATCCATGTACGGTCTCTAGATAATTAATGTGTAATGATGGCTGTATAATAATCAAAGGTAAAACCTATACAGCCTATAAAATCAGTAAAAACTACTTTTCAGCATACCTCTTCCTGAGTTTTCCCCAATGTCGCTCCAGAGAGGCGAAAAGCTCACGGTTAGTCGCGGAATTGGCACCAGCTCTACTAAGGACCACGTAGTTTATTCCGCCTAAGGTTACCTTATTATTACGGAAACTCTCTCTAATAACCCTTTTTATTCGGTTTCTATCAACCGCTAAACGGCTATTTTTTTTAGCTACAGCCATTCCCAATCTAGGGGTGGTGTCACCGCTTGCGCGACAGAGTACCGTAAAATAGTTGTCAGTATTCCGAACTGGACGATCAAAAACAGCGCGATACTGCGCAGGCGTTAACAGCCTGTTTTCCCGAGGGAATGTTGTACCATCATCCAGCATTAAACTCTATTAAGGAGTAAGTCTTGCACGACCTTTCGCGCGACGAGCATTGATTATCTTGCGGCCATTGCGTGTTGCCATGCGCGCACGAAAACCGTGGGTACGAGCCCGCTTGAGAGTACTGGGTTGAAATGTTCTTTTCATGCCGAATCACCATATAAACGCGGCCATCAGCTAATGGCCTGAAAAAAAAGGCGCTTAGAGTACTTTGATAAGCCTCTACCTGTCAATAACTATCAAAGCGTTAAGGTTAATTATCTAAGCTCTATGTAAGCACATAGGGGGCTAATCGGAAGCTGTGGATAACTTTGACGCTTTTATGTAGACTCTCAGCTCGAACTAACCAGGTTGTTATCAGCGACAGGATACCTGGTTAATAACAAAACAGCACTATTATTATCCCAAAGGCAGTGGAACCCAGCAGTGACTATCTGGAACAGATGTGTTGAGCAATTAGAATGTGATCTGTCGGATCAGGAGTTCAGCACCTGGATTCGTCCTCTTCAGGCTGACGAGACTGAAACCGAAGTAAGGCTATTTGCTCCCAACAAATTTGTCTTGGATTGGGTAAAAAATCACTACCAAAAACAGATTTCAGATCTACTAACCTCTGTATCCAAAGGCCAAATAACCCAAGTTACCATTGGAATCGGTGGCAGCCGCAAAAATGAAGATGACACCGCGGCCCCAACACGCAGCATGGGCTCCAGCGCTCGACCGCAAATTAAGAGTAATCTGAATCCAGACTTTGTCTTCGACACCTTTGTTGAAGGCAAATCAAACCAGTTGGCTCGAGCGGCATCGGTACAGATTGGGGAAAACCCCGGTCGAGTCTACAACCCACTATTTATATACGGTGGAGTCGGATTGGGTAAAACTCATCTGATGCATGCAATCGGTAACTCCATCCTGAAAAACAACCCATCGGCCACGGTACTTTACAAACACTCAGAAGGGTTTGTGGCTGCCATGGTACGAGCACTGCAGCACAACAAGATTGATGAGTTTAAGCGCGAATATCGCTCTGTTAATGCGCTGCTTATCGATGACGTACAGTTTTTTGCTGGTAAGGAGAGATCCCAGGAAGAGTTTTTCCATACCTTCAACGCACTTTTCGAGTCAAAACAACAGATTATCCTCACAAGTGACCGCTTTCCAAAAGAGGTTACAGGGCTGGAAGAGCGCCTGAGATCCCGTTTTGGTTGGGGTTTAACTGTTGCCATAGAGCCGCCCGACCTGGAAACCAGAGTTGCCATCATCAAAAGTAAAGCGGAGCAACTTTTTGGGGTAGATTTTCCCAACGAGGTAGCATTTTTCATTGGTAACCGGGTACGATCCAACATAAGAGAGCTGGAGGGAGCCCTTAGGCGGATCGTTGCCAATGCCGAATTTACCGGGCGACCGATAACTTTGGATTTTGCAAAAGAAGCATTGCGAGATATGCTGGCTGCACAGGATAAGCAGGTAACTATTGAAAATATCCAGAAAACTGTGGCTGAATACTTTAAGATAAGGACCTCAGAGCTTCTCTCCAGTACCAGAAGCAGAACCATAGCCAGACCAAGGCAGATAGCTATGGCCTTGGCCAAAGAGTTAACAAACCATAGCCTTCCTGAGATCGGAAGCGCCTTTGGTGGAAGGGATCACACCACTGTCCTTTATGCTACAAGAAAGATCGCTGAGCTGAAGGAGAGTGATAGCAGGGTAGAAGAGGATTATGGAAACCTGTTCAGAACCCTTACAAGTTAATGTGGATAAGCTGTGTATAGTTTTGCAAGGCGGCGAAAACCCAAAGTTATCCACAGGTAATTAAGGATAAAACGGACTTTAATCCACAGTTACTAACAGTTATTAACTGGGCTAACAAACTGAAATATAACAAGATATAGCTTATTTAAGTAGTTCTTAACAACACTAATAGTAATAACTATTATTTATATAACTTAATTTGTTTAAGAGAGCTTAAACATGAAAATAGTCACCAATAGAGAAGATCTAATAAAGCCACTTAACATGTTGGGCGGTGTAGTAGAGAAGAGACAAACTCTACCCATATTGGCCAATATCCTTATCAATGCCGATAAGGAGAAGCTAAAAATAACCGCTACCGATCTGGAAGTAGAGCTAAAGACCCAAGCTGCGGTAAGTGAAAGCAGTGATATTGACTTTACGCTACCGGCGAGAAAGCTCATAGATATCTGTAGAGCACTACCGGAAAACTCCAAGATCTCCATGGATGTAAGTGGTGAAAAGGCCATTATCACCGCTGGTAGAAGCAGATTTACCCTTGGGGTGCTTCCGGCTAAAGATTACCCATCCATCGAGATAGATGGTGCAATCAAGAGCTTTAAGGTTAAAGAGAAGGTTCTGAAACGCCTTATAGAAAAAACCCAGTTCGCCATGGCCCAACAAGACGTCAGATACTATCTGAACGGTCTTCTGTTGGAGATGCAAGACGGAGTACTCAGGGCAGTTGCAACAGATGGACACAGACTAGCCATATCGGAAGAGGGCGCAAGCCAAGGCGAATCTGATGATTTTCAAATCATTGTTCCAAGAAAGGCAGTGCTCGAACTTGGCAGAATGCTGGAAGAGGGCGATAACGAAGTTACAGTTGAGGTTGGCAGCAATAATGTTCGCATCATTATGGGGGATACCATCTTCACCTCAAAACTTATAGACGGTAAGTTCCCTGATTATAAAAAAGTGATTCCTGCAGGGACAGACAAGCATGTTGTATTAAATCGCGATGTTATCAAGCAGGCCCTACACAGGACATCTATTCTGTCGAACGAAAAGTATCGAGGTATCAGATTTAATTTTGAAAACAACAACTTAGAGCTTCTAGCCCATAACCCGGAACAGGAAGAGGCTAAAGAGGAGTTAGAGATAGATTATAGCGGTGCTAAGCTGGTAATAGGCTTTAATGTTGGCTATCTGATAGAGGTTTTTTCTGCAATAAATGATGACAATGTGATTCTCGAGCTTAAGGATGAGAACAGCAGCTGTCTTATCAGATCGGAAAAGAACGAAGATAGCAGATATGTTGTAATGCCTATGCGTATCTAGATTGCATAAACCATCATGAACTGAGTGGTGCAGCTTTGCACCACTCAGCTAACATCCATAGATGGCCCTAAAACAGATCAGAATAAACAATCTTCGCGTTATAGAAGAGCTAGAGCTGGATCCGTCAGCAGAAATCAATCTGATCTGGGGGGAGAACGGGTCAGGCAAAACCACCATACTCGAAGCAGTATATCTACTGGGAAGAGGCAAATCATTCCGCAATGCAGAGCAGGGACAGCTTCTCAAAAAAGGCGCAAATCAACTAACCCTGTTTGCTCGTACTGAGAGCAGTCAACAGAACCACTCAATAGGATTCGCTAAAGGCGGCAGAGTTACCCAGGCTAAACTTGATGGTAAGCGTGTCAGTAGAATGTCAGATCTGGCCAGAGCAATCCCACTCACAATTATTACCCCAAATTCCCATGAAATATTGGAAAGAGGCCCTCAATACCGCAGAAGATTCCTCGATTGGGGGGTGTTCCACGTGGAACAATCCTTCAGAGGAGTGTTTGAAAGATACTCTAGATGCCTAAAACAGAGGAATGCCGCCCTAAGAATACGGGGTAAATTTGATGCAAGCTGGGATAGGGAGCTAATAGAATCAGGCCAGCAGGTAAATAACTTACGAGAAAAATATATCTCTAAATTGATAGATAAGATAACAGAGCTAGCATCAGAGCTATTAAATATTGAGCCTCTTGAGATAGATTGGGTACGTGGTTGGTCAGATAAAAGCGATCTGGAGCAGATAATCACAGATGCGAAGCAGGGCGATATCCAATCCGGATACACCAGGTATGGACCGCATCGGGCAGATCTCTCCATCAAGTTGAAGGGACAAAAGGTAGAAAAGATAGCCTCCAGGGGACAACAGAAAATGCTGGTTGCAACCATGCACCTAGCGCAGGCAGAACTAGCTAGGGAGCTGTCTGGAACAGAAACTATCATTCTGATTGATGATTTAACCTCAGAACTGGATCAAACCAACAGAGATATCTTACTTCATCAGCTAAGTAAGATGGGTAATCAGGCATTGATTACGGGAGTGGATAATATATCTCGCGGCTCTAAGAGCTTCTCCCGAGTGTTCCACGTGGAACATGGTTCCATTTCTCCATCTTGATGCCACAAAAACAGGCACCAAAACCCATAGCTGTGTATAATGACAGTCTGATTTCCCCCCTATATTTTGGAAGTAGTAGATGAGTTACGATTCTTCAAATATCAAAGTGTTAAAAGGTCTGGATGCGGTACGTAAGCGCCCAGGCATGTATATCGGTGATACGGATGATGGTACCGGCCTGCACCACATGGTTTTCGAGGTGGTGGATAACTCCATAGATGAAGCCTTGGCAGGACACTGTTCAGAGATCAAGGTAATTATTCACGAAGATCAATCTATCTCCGTAAGTGACAACGGGCGCGGTATTCCGGTAGATATTCACGAAGAAGAGAACCTATCCGCCGCAGAAGTGATCATGACTGTACTGCATGCTGGCGGTAAGTTTGATGATAACTCCTACAAGGTTTCTGGTGGTCTGCATGGAGTGGGCGTTTCGGTAGTTAATGCGCTATCCAGTAAATTGAAGCTGACCATCCGGCGTAATGGCAATATCCATGAGCAGGACTATGTCATGGGTGAGCCACAAGCGCCTTTAGCCGTAGTGGGGGATACCACAGAGACCGGCACAAAAATCTGGTTTAAGCCCAGCTCTGAAATATTCACCGATCTAGAGTTTCACTACGATATTTTGGCTAAGCGCCTGCGTGAGCTATCTTTCCTTAACTCTGGCGTACGTATTGTCCTGTTGGATGAAGCCAACGAGAAAAGCGATACTTTCGAATATAAGGGCGGCATCAAAGCCTTTGTTGAGCATCTGAACAGAAACAAGACCCCAATGCATGAAAAGGTGTTCTACTTCAGCACAGAACGCAACGATGTGGGCGTAGAGCTGGCCATGCAGTGGAATGAGTCCTACCAGGAGAGCATCTTCTGCTTTACCAACAATATTCCTCAGCGAGACGGCGGCACCCATCTGGCTGGACTGAGGGGAGGGCTTACTCGAACCCTGAATCAATACATCGAAAAAGAGGGGCTAGCCAAAAAACAGAAGGTAAACACCACTGGTGACGATGCCCGTGAAGGACTTACCGCCGTGCTGTCGGTTAAGGTACCAGATCCAAAATTCTCCTCTCAGACCAAAGACAAGCTGGTTTCATCAGAGGTTAAAGGCATTGTGGAGGCCCTGCTATCAGAGTATTTCGGAGATTATCTACTGGAAAACCCTGGAGAAGGTAAGGCTATTGCCGGTAAGATGGTAGATGCGGCCCGCGCCCGTGAGGCTGCCCGTAAGGCCCGTGAGATGACTCGCCGCAAAGGGGTGCTGGATATTGCTGGTCTTCCCGGAAAACTGGCTGACTGCCAGGAGAAAGACCCATCCCTGTCCGAACTCTACCTGGTGGAGGGTGATTCCGCAGGTGGTTCAGCTAAGCAGGGTAGGGACCGTAGAACCCAGGCCATCCTACCCCTGAAAGGCAAGATTCTAAATGTAGAGAAAGCCCGCTTCGACAAGATGCTCTCATCAGCAGAGGTGGGTACCCTCATCACTGCCCTGGGTTGCGGCATCGGTCGCGAAGAGTTTGATCCAGATAAATTGCGTTATCACCGCATCATCATCATGACTGATGCCGACGTGGATGGCGCTCATATCCGCACCCTGCTGCTCACATTTTTCTATCGTCAGATGGGAGAGTTGATAGAGCGCGGCCATGTCTATATTGCTCAGCCACCGCTGTATAAAGTGAAAAAAGGTAAGCAAGAACAATATCTTAAGGACGATTCGGACTTAGATCAGTACCTACTCCAAACCGCGCTGGATAACGCCAAGTTGTTTGTATCGGCAGACGCTCCATCCCTGTCTGGCACCGCCCTTGAGCAGCTGTCTGTGAAATACACCAGCGTAATGGCTAGCATCCGCAGACTGGCCCAGCGTTACGATAGAGAGGTGTTGGAAAAGCTGATCTTTATGCAGGAAGTGGATAGCGAACTGCTAGACAACAGCCAGAAACTGGAACAGTGGCTGGAAGAGTTAACCGGCAGAATAAATGCCGAGCGCGGCATAACTGATCAATACAAGATAGGCCCGATTGTGGACACTCCCGAAGAGACCAAGGCCATTCGGGTGGTACGCAAAATACATGGCATCGAGAGCGAATCCCTACTCTCCATGGATTTCTTCTCCAGCGGTGACTACCGTCGCCTGATTGAACTTGGAACCCAACTGGACGGACTGATTCAGGAAGGTGCCTACATCAAGCGGGGCGAACGCACCAAAGAGATCGCCAGCTTCAACCAGGCCCTGGCATGGCTAATGGATGAAGCCAAGCGTGGACAACATATCCAACGCTACAAAGGTCTGGGCGAAATGAACCCGGAACAGCTGTGGGAAACCACCATGGACCCGGCAGAACGGATGCTGCTACAAGTCACCATCGAAGATGCAGTAGCCGCCGACAAAACCTTCGACATGCTCATGGGCAGCGAAGTGGGACCACGCA
>JBNKKH010000014.1:0-35457 GCA_050291725.1 Sedimenticolaceae bacterium | reverse complement strand
AGGCGTAGAGATGGTAATGCCAGGAGATAACGTGAAGATGGTAGTAAAGCTGCACGCTCCGATTGCTATGGAAGATGGCTTGCGTTTTGCAATTCGTGAAGGTGGCCGTACTGTTGGCGCCGGTGTGGTTTCTAAGATTATTGAGTAATTAATATGGGCAATGAGAACCAGAGAATTCGAATTCGGCTGAAGGCTTTCGATCATAGATTGATCGACCAGTCTGCACGCGAAATAGTAGACACCGCTAAGCGCACAGGCGCGCAGGTGCGTGGACCTATTCCGCTTCCGACCAGAAAAGAGCGGTTTACTGTGCTGATTTCTCCGCACGTAAACAAAGATGCCCGTGACCAGTACGAAATCCGTACCCATAAACGCATCATGGACATTATCGACCCTACTGATAAGACAGTGGATGCACTTATGAAGCTGGATCTCGCTGCGGGTGTCGATGTTCAGATCAAGCTGAACTGAGGTTAAGAACAATGGCGATTGGAATTGTAGGACGTAAAGTGGGTATGACCCGCGTCTTCACCGAAGCCGGAACATCGGTTCCAGTAACGGTAATCGAGGCTGAACCAAATAAGGTTACTCAGCTTCGTACCATTGATAATGATGGTTACAGCGCACTGCAGGTGACCACTGGGAGTCGTAAGGCTTCTCGTGTGAGCAAGGCGGAAGCCGGGCATTATGCCAAGGCAGGCGTTGAAGCTGGCCGCGGTCTTTGGGAGTTTCGTCTCGATGAAGGCGAAGGCGACGAGATTGCAACCGGCAATGAGATAAAGGTTGACCAGTTTGAAGAAGGTCAGATTGTTGATGTTTGCGGCGTAAGCAAGGGTAAAGGTTTCCAGGGTGGAGTTAAGAGACATAACTTCCACATGCAGGATGCCACCCATGGTAACTCCATCTCGCACCGTGCCCCTGGTTCTATCGGGCAGTGCCAGACCCCTGGACGTGTGTTCAAGGGTAAGAAAATGGCAGGCCACATGGGTAGTGAGCAGGTAACAACTCAGAATGTTGAAGTAGTGCGCGTAGATGTTGAACGCAATCTGCTGTTGATCAAGGGTTCTGTTCCTGGCGCAAATGGTGGTGATGTTGTGATCACACCAGCCGTAAAGAAGTTGAATAAGGGGTAATAAATATGGACCTCAAGGCACAAGCAGGCAGCTCTGGTAGAGGCAAGACCCTAAAGGTTTCTGATGCCATATTTGCTGCAGATTATAACGAGGCCCTGATCCACCAGGTTGTCACCGCCTTCATGGCAGGTGCCCGCTCTGGAACCAAGGCGCAAAAGAGTCGCTCAGATGTAGCTGGTGGTGGAGCAAAGCCTTTCCGTCAGAAAGGTATGGGCCGTGCCCGTGCCGGTACTATCAGTAGCCCGATCTGGCGTTCAGGTGGTGTGACCTTTGCTGCTAAACCACGCAACTATGAGCAGAAGGTAAATCGTAAGATGTACCGTGGAGCCATGCGCTCAATCCTCTCTGAGCTGGTACGTCAGGAACGACTGATTCCAGTTGCTAGATTTGAGGTTGCAGCTCCTAAGACCAAGGAATTGGTTGAAATATTGAGCAAGCTGGAAGTTGAAGAGGTGCTGATTGTTGCGGTAGAGCCGGATGAGAATTTATACCTAGCATCACGCAACCTGCATAAGGTTTATGTTTGTGATGTAAACGAGATCGATCCAGCTAGTCTGGTTGGTTTTGACAAGGTTTTGATCACCGCAGATGCGGTAGAGAAACTTGAGGAGCGCCTGGCATGAACAAAGAGAGACTGATGGAAACCCTGCGTAGCCCGGTAATCTCTGAGAAGAGCACCATCGCTGCAGATACAAACAGGCAGTTCGTGTTTGAAGTTGCTCCTCACTCAACCAAGCTTGAGATTCGTAAGGCAGTTGAGATGATGTTTGACGTAAAAGTGGACGCTGTTCGCGTAGTTAACGTCAAGGGTAAGGTTAAACGCTCAGGACAAAAGCTTGGTCGTCGTAAAGATATACGCAAGGCGTATGTACGGCTGGCTCCTGGGAACGATATTGATTTCGGCGTCGCTTAAGGGCGGCTGCTTAGCGCACTGAATCGGAAGCATTAAAATGGCTATTGTTAAAACAAAACCAACTTCTCCAGGCCGTCGCTTTGTGGTCAAGGTAACCAATCCTGATCTACACAAAGGCGCCCCGCATGAGCCGTTGGTAGCAAAAAAGAGTAAGTCTGGCGGCCGCAATAACGGTGGTCGTATTACTACAAGACATCGCGGTGGTGGTCATAAGCAGCGTTATCGCATTATTGATTTCAAGCGTAACAAGGATGGAATTAATGGCGTAGTTGAGCGTCTGGAGTACGATCCAAATCGCACCGCCAATATTGCGCTGATCAAGTATATTGATGGTGAGCGTCGCTATATCATCGCACCTAAGGGTTTGCGTGCTGGTGACAGCGTTATGTCTGGCGAAGACGCTCCTTTCAGTGTTGGTAATTGCATGCCTATGCGTAACATTCCGCTGGGTAGCACTATCCACTGTATTGAGATGAAGTTAGGCAAAGGTGCACAGATTGCACGTTCTGCTGGATCATCTGCTCAGTTGGTTGCGCGTGAGGGTGAATATGCTACTCTACGTCTCCGCTCAGGTGAGATGCGTAAGATTCGCAGCGAATGTCGAGCAGTAGTTGGCGAAGTGGGCAACTCGGAACATGGACTGCAAAAGCTAGGTAAGGCAGGTGCAACCCGTTGGCGCGGTGTGCGTCCAACAGTTCGTGGTGTTGCTATGAACCCAGTAGATCATCCGCACGGTGGTGGTGAAGGCCGTACTTCTGGTGGTCGTCATCCTTGTTCACCATGGGGTGTTCCAACCAAGGGACACAAGACGCGTACTAACAAACGCACAAACAAGATGATTGTGCGTAGTCGCAAACGCAAGTAATCGGAACTGAGGTAAGATAAAGTGCCACGTTCAATTAAAAAAGGGCCATTCGTTGACCTGCATCTGATGAAGAAGGTTGATGAAGCGGTTGAAACAAAAAGTAAGCGTCCTATCAAGACCTGGTCACGTCGCTCTATGGTGTTGCCAGATATGGTTGGATTAACTATCGCTGTTTACAACGGGCGTCAACATGTACCGGTTCTAGTAACTGAGAACATGGTTGGCCATAAGCTTGGCGAGTTTGCATTGACCCGGACATACCGTGGTCATTCAGCCGACAAGAAATCTTAATTATTGGGGTGAAGCAATGCAGGCAGTAGCAAAATTACGCCACGCACGTCTCTCGGCCCAAAAAGGCCGGTTGGTTGCAGATCAGATTAGAGGGCTCCCTGTTGAGCGGGCTCTGAATATTCTGGCTTTCAGCAACAAAAAGGGCGCTGCGCTGATGAAAAAGGTGTTGGATTCCGCCATAGCAAATGCGGAGAACAACGAAGGTGCAGACATCGACGAACTGAAGGTATCTACAGTATGTGTCGATGAAGGACCAACAATGAAACGGATACGTGCACGGGCCAAGGGCCGCGCTGCTCGCATTTTAAAGCGCACCAGTCACATTACTGTGACTGTGGCAGACAAGTAAGGGCAAGAGAGGCCAATATGGGTCAAAAAGTACATCCAATAGGCATACGCCTTGGCATAGTCAAGGATTGGACCTCCAAGTGGTATGCAGATTCCAAAGATTTCGCAGATCTGTTGAATAACGATCTTGAGGTTCGCGCTTATCTGAAGAAACGCCTATCCCAGGCTTCTGTTAGTCGGATTCAGATCGATCGTCCGGCCAACAATGCGCACATCACTATTCATACCGCACGTCCGGGTTTGGTGATTGGCAAGAAGGGTGAGGATATAGATTCTCTGCGTAAGGATATTTCACAGCGTATGGGTATCCCTGTGCATGTGAGCGTAGAAGAGATTCGTAAGCCTGAGCTGGATGCGCAGCTGGTCGCCGAAGGCATTTGCCAGCAGTTGGAACGTCGTATAATGTTCCGTCGCGCTATGAAACGTGCTGTACAGAACGCTATGCGTCTGGGTGCTGGTGGCGTGAAGGTCAATATGGGTGGCCGTTTGAATGGTGCTGAAATCGCGCGTAGTGAGTGGTACCGCGAAGGTCGAGTACCTCTACATACCCTGCGTGCAGATATTGATTATGGGTTTGCTGAGGCCAATACCACCTACGGAATTATTGGTGTAAAGGTTTGGATTTTTAAAGGCGAGGTTTTTGATAATGCCCAGCTGGAGCCAGCTGAGCCGAAAAAGAAACCTTCCGGTAAGAGGGGCTAGGCAATGTTACAGCCTAAAAGAACAAAATTTCGTAAGCAGTTTAAAGGACGCAACCGCGGTCTTGCTAATACCGGAAGCAGTGTAAGTTTCGGTGAGTATGGGCTTAAGTCTGCTGAGCGAGGTCGTATGACTGCGCGCCAGATTGAGGCTGCTAGACGTACAATTACTCGTTGCGTTAAACGTGGCGGTAAGCTCTGGATCAGGGTGTTTCCAGATAAGCCAATTACCAAGAAGCCTTTGGAAGTAAGGCAGGGTAAAGGTAAGGGTAACGTGGAGTACTGGGTGGCTCAGATCCAACCAGGACGCATGTTGTATGAAATTGAAGGTGTCTCGGAAGAGATGGCGCGCGAAGCGTTTAAGTTAGCTGCCGCCAAGCTACCTTTTAAGACAATCTTCGCAAAGCGGACGGTGATGTGATGAAGCCAAGTGAACTTCGTGAAAAGAGCCTGGCCGAGCTGGAAGAGATTCTGCTGGAGTTGCGCAAAGAGCAGTTCAATCTGCGTATGCAGCAGGGTACAGGTCAGATGTCTCGCCCGTCAGAGATGACGCAGGCGCGCAAGAATGTTGCGCGAGTTAAGACCATTATGAATGAGCAGAAAGCAGGTGAGGCATCATGAGTGAGCAGCAGGAAATGAATCGTGTGCTCCAGGGTCGTGTAGTAAGCGACAAAATGGATAAGACCGTAACTGTTTTGGTTGAGAGAAAGGTAAAGCATCCGCTGTATGGGAAATTTATCCGCCGCTCTACCAAGGTACATGCTCACGATGAAACTAATGAGTGTGGTATCGGTGATACGGTGATGGTTGAGCAGTGCAGACCGCTGTCAAAAAGCAAGACTTGGAAACTGGTTAAGGTTGTTAGCAAGGCTAACTAACTGGTTGCAGTCTGAAATTGTTCATATTAAAGAATTTATGATTGGGAAAAACCAATGATACAGATGCAGACAAAACTGAGCGTGGCCGATAACAGCGGCGCAAGAAGTGTTCAGTGCATAAAAGTACTGGGCGGTTCACATCGCCGTTATGCCGGAATAGGCGATATTATTAAAGTGAGCGTCAAAGACGCTATCCCACGCGGTAAAGTTAAGAAGGGTGAGATCTATAATGCTGTTGTGGTGCGTACCACCAAAGGTGTTCGTCGCCCAGATGGATCTAAAATTCGTTTCGACGGAAATGCAGCTGTACTGTTGAATCCTCAACTGCAGCCAATTGGAACACGTATCTTTGGTCCGGTTACCCGTGAGCTGCGTGGCGAGCGTTTCATGAAGATCATTTCACTCGCGCCTGAAGTATTGTAAGGGGTTAGCCATGGCAATGCGTAAAATTAAGAAAGGTGACCAGGTTATAGTCCTGGCAGGTAAAGATAAAGGAAAGCAGGGTAGTATCCTGAGTGTAATTAACAACGCCAAAGTTGTTGTAGAGAATATAAATTTGGCTAAGAAGCACTCTAAGGGTAACCCGATGAAGGGAGAGCAAGGCGGTATTATCGACAAAGAGATGCCAATGGATATCTCTAACGTAGCGATAGTTAATCCGGTATCAGGCAAAGCTGATCGCGTCGGTTTTAAGACGCTTGAAGATGGCCGTAAGGTTCGTTTCTTCAAGTCCGATGGCGAAGTCGTAGATATTTAAGGCAGATATAGAGATGTCAAGATTACAAGAACTTTACCAGAACGAAATTGCTGGCCAACTTAAAGAGAAGTTTGGCTTCAAAAGCGTAATGGAAGTACCGCGCATCACCAAGGTCACTCTTAATATGGGTGTTGGTGAAGCTGTAGCGGATAAGAAGATTATGGAACATGCTGTGAGTGATCTGGAAAAGATTGCTGGGCAAAAAGTTGTAGTCAATGTTGCTCGTAAATCTGTTGCGGGTTTCAAGATACGTGATGGCTGGCCAGTTGGTTGTAGTGTAACCCTGCGTCGTGAACGTATGTATGAATTCCTGGATCGACTGATTAACATAGCAATTCCGCGTATTCGTGACTTTCGTGGTATGAGTGTCAAGTCATTTGATGGTCGCGGTAATTACAGCATGGGTGTTAAGGAACAAATTATGTTCCCAGAGATCGATTACGATAAAATCGATAAGATTCGTGGTTTGGATATAACCATTACCACCACTGCAAAAACAGATGAAGAGGGACGCGCACTGCTAGAGGCGTTCCGTTTCCCATTTAAAAACTGAGTAGATTCAGCTATGGCAAAGAAAAGCATGTTGGCCCGTGAAAAGAAAAGGGCTAAAACGGCAGCAAAATACGCAACCAAGCGTATTGAGCTGAAGAAGATAATCAACAGTCCAGCTAGTAGTCCTGAGCAGGTTGATGAGGCTGTAATAAAACTGCAGAAGTTGCCGCGTGATGCAGGTCCAACCCGTCAGCAGAGACGCTGCCGGATTAGTGGACGTCCCCACGCCGTGTATCGCAAGTTTGGTCTTTGCCGTAACAAGCTACGTGAAGCCGCCATGCGTGGCGACATTCCTGGCTTAGTTAAAGCCAGCTGGTAAAAAAAGTATTGTAGGTAGATTCGCTTAGCGGATCATTATAATTAAAGTCGTTTGGGTATCGCGTTGTTTAACAACGGACTGACCTAGAGGAAAATTAACAATGAGTATGTCAGATCCAATCGCGGATATGCTAACCCGCATCCGAAACGGACAGGCTGTAGGAAAGAAGGTTATTGCTATGCCTTCGTCCAAAAAGAAGGCAGCAGTAGCACAGGTCCTGAAGGATGAGGGGTATATCATCGATTATTCCACAAGTGAAGATGGTCCCAAGAGCGTCCTGAATATTGAGTTGAAGTATTTTCAGGGCGAGCCGGTTATAGATATGGTACAGCGCGTTAGCCGCCCTGGACTGCGTATCTATAAGAGTTCTAAAGAGCTGCCAACTGTGCGCGCAGGTCTTGGTATTGCCATCATCTCAACCTCCAGAGGCTTGATGACTGACCGCGCGGCCCGCAAGGCCGGACATGGCGGTGAAGTCCTGGCCTATGTTGCCTAATTGGAGGATTAGATATGTCACGAGTAGCTAAAAATCCAATTACCGTTCCTTCTGGTGTAGAGATTAAGATCGCTAACGATGAGATCAATGTGAAAGGAGCCAAAGGCAATATGCAGCTGGCGATTCACAACTCAGTTAAGATCAATCAGGAAGACGGTGTTCTGAAGATTGAGCCGGTTAAGGAATCGAAAGATAGCTGGGCTATGGCCGGTACTTTCCGTGCCCTCATTAACAATATGGTTGTTGGTGTGAGTTCAGGCTTCAGCAAAAAATTGCAGTTGGTTGGTGTAGGTTATCGCGCTCAAGCCAAAGGCCAAGTATTGAATCTGAACCTTGGTTTCTCTCATCCGATCGATTATGCAGTGCCTGAAGGTGTCACTGTTGAGACCCCTTCACAAACCGAGATCGTTGTATCCGGTTGTGATAAGCAGAAGGTAGGTCAGGCCGCTGCGGTCATTCGCTCCTACCGTCCGCCTGAGCCCTATAAAGGTAAGGGTGTTCGTTATGCGGATGAGCATGTTGTCCGCAAAGAAGCTAAGAAGAAGTAGGGGATTGACGATGGAAAAGAAGATGAAACGTTTGCGCAGAGCACGTCGTGCTCGTGCCAAGATCAAAGAGCTGGAAGTAAACAGGCTTACAGTTTTCCGTACTCCGCGGCATATGTATGCGCAGGTTATCGCGCCCAACAGCTCCGAGGTACTTGCCAGCGCGTCCACCCTGGATAAGGTGGTAATGAAAGAGGTTGAGGGTAGCACCGGTAACACCTCTGCTGCTGCAGTTGTAGGTAAGTTTATTGCCGAACGTGCTAAGAAGGCTGGGGTTGAAACTGTAGCTTTTGATCGAGCAGGTTATAAATATCACGGTCGGGTTAAGGCCCTGGCTGATGCAGCCCGTGAAAACGGTCTCAAGTTCTGAGGTATAGGCTATGTCAAATTACAATGCAAATCCGGAAGGCGATGGCCTTATCGAGAAACTGGTTAACGTAAATCGTGTTGCCAAGGTAGTTAAGGGTGGCCGTATTTTTGGTTTTTCTGCACTGACAGTAGTTGGTGATGGAAACGGACAGGTAGGCTTTGGTACCGGTAAGGCGCGTGAAGTTCCTATCGCTATCCAGAAGGCCATGGAGAATGCTCGTAGAAACATGCGTAGCATTAAACTGAAAGATGACACTCTGCAGTATCCGCTAATGGGTCGTCATGGCGCAGCCCGAGTACATATGCAGCCAGCATCTGCTGGTACCGGTATTATTGCTGGTGGTGCTATGCGTGCTGTATTTGAAGTGGTTGGAGTACATAACGTTCTGGCTAAGTGTATCGGCACTAACAACCCTGTAAACGTGGTGCGCGCTACTATCAACGGCCTGACCGGGATGGACGATGCTGAGACTGTTGCTGCTAAGCGCGGCAAGAGTGTCGATGAGATTCTGGGGTAAGTCATGGCTAAGAAAAATATTCCGATGATGAAGGTCACACTGGTGCGCAGTATGAATGGCCGACTTAAGGCTCATCAGGCATGTGTTAGAGGCCTGGGTCTGCGTCGTATGCATCAGACTGTGGAGGTAGAAGATACCCCAGCTACCCGTGGCATGTTGAACAAGGTTTCCTACATGGTTAGGGAAGAGGAAGCATAAAATGCGTTTGAACACTATTAAACCAGCTGCAGGTAGCAAGTCAGACCGTAAGCGCGTTGGTCGCGGTATCGGTAGTGGCTTGGGTAAGACCTGTGGGCGTGGTCATAAAGGTCAGAAGTCCCGCACCGGCGGTTATCATAAGGTGGGATTTGAGGGTGGTCAGATGCCATTGCAGCGTCGCCTGCCTAAAGTCGGTTTTGCTTCACGTAAGGCAAAATACAGTGCTGAGATCAGACTGAATGAGTTGGCCAAAGTTGAAGCTGATGTTATCGATTTAAAAGCTCTGCAGGAGGCTAACATTGTGCCTAATATTATTAAACGGGCTAAGGTTATCCTGTCTGGAAGCATCGATAAGGCTGTTACTCTGCGTGGTCTGGCTGTGACAAAAGGCGCCAAAGCAGCTATTGAGGCTGCTGGCGGGAAAATCGAAGAGTAAACATCATGGCAGTTGGCTCTAAACCTAACCCCCTAGCTGGAGGACATCTGACGGAACTGCGTCAGCGTCTGTTATTCGTGCTGGGTGCATTGCTGGTTTTTCGTATCGGTACCTTTATTCCTGTACCGGGGGTTAATCCTGCAGCACTGGCTGCGATGTTTGATCAGCAGCAGGGTACCATTCTGGATATGTTTAACATGTTCTCTGGTGGTGCGTTGAAACGAGCCAGTCTGTTTGCTCTTGGCATTATGCCTTACATCTCTGCATCTATTATTATGCAGTTGATGTCATCAGTGATCCCCACTCTTGAGCAGTTAAAGAAAGAGGGAGAATCTGGTAGACGTAAGATTACCCAGTACACCAGATATGGAACAGTGGTTTTAGCAACATTTCAGGCTATCGGCATCTCGGTTGCATTGCAGGGTCAGACAGCCGGAGGCATGGGAGTTGTAATAAATCCTGGTCCTGGTTTTGTATTTACCGCTGCTGTTTCCCTGGTAACCGGCACCATGTTTTTGATGTGGTTAGGTGAGCAGATAACTGAGCGCGGTATTGGTAACGGTATATCATTGATTATCTTTGGCGGTATTGTGGCTGGTTTACCGCGGGCTATCGGAAGTACTCTGACACTAGTGAGTAACGGTGAGATGAACCCTATAACGGTACTCACCCTATTTATACTGGCTGTGGCAGTTACCGCATTTGTGGTGTTTGTTGAGCGTGGGCAGAGAAGGATTACGGTGAATTACGCCAAACGCCAGCAGGGTCGCAAAATGATGGCGGGACAGACTTCTCATCTGCCGCTAAAGTTAAATATGGCAGGAGTTATTCCGCCAATCTTTGCGTCCAGTATCATCCTGTTCCCATCTACTCTTGGGCAGTGGCTTGGTACCCAGGAGAATATGCGCTGGTTGCAGGATATCGTTGGCAAGATAGCGCCAGGTGAGCCAATTTATGTGCTGCTTTATGCTATAGCTATTATTTTCTTCTGTTTCTTCTATACCGCGCTGGTATTTAACTCTAAAGAGACAGCGGATAATTTGAAGAAACAGGGAGCGTTTGTTCCAGGTATTCGTCCAGGAGAGCAGACCGCCAAGTATATTGATGGCGTTATGTCTAGACTGACATTGGCTGGTGCAATTTACATCACACTGGTATGTCTGTTGCCAGAATTTCTGATTGTAGGCTGGAATGTGCCATTCTATTTTGGTGGTACATCTCTGTTGATTATCGTTGTTGTGGTCATGGATTTTATGGCTCAGGCCCAGGCCTTAATGATGTCACATCAGTATGAAGGCCTGATGAAGAAAGCCAATTTGAAAGGGCGTGGTGGATCAGGTCTGCTGCGCTAATACAGGCAAGAATTGAAACGAGTTTTTTGGAGATAGAGCCATGAAAGTTAGGGCTTCAGTAAAGAAAATTTGCCGTAATTGCAAAATCGTACGCCGTAAAGGTGTTGTACGTGTTATCTGCAAAGATGGACGGCATAAACAACGTCAGGGCTAATAGTAGTCGAGTCTTGATTTGTATATGGTTTCCCGATAAGATTGCGTGTTTTCGCGCGTGAAGCGGGTAGGTTTTATTTAATTTAGGAGTTAGTGATGGCCCGAATTGCAGGCGTCAATATTCCAGATAGAAAACATACTGTTATTGCCTTAACAGCAATATACGGTATCGGTCGTACCAGAGCTGCAGAGATCTGCGCGACTTCCGGTATTGCACCGGATGCTAGGATTCAGGATTTGACTGAGGCTGAGGTAGAATCCCTGCGCTCAGAAGTTGGTAAGTTCACCGTTGAGGGTGATCTGCGACGTGATATTTCCATGAATATTAAGCGTTTAATGGATCTGGGCTGTAATCGTGGTATCAGGCATCGTCGAGGACTGCCAGTAAGAGGGCAGCGTACCAAGACTAACGCGCGTACCAGAAAGGGACCGCGTCGCCCGATTAAGCGTTAATTAGTGATTTCGTTCTGTCCAAAAGGGCAGGTTACACATAGACAAGAGTTTGTAGGAACTAGGCAATGGCAAAACCAAACAGCCGCACACGCAAGAAGATCACCAAGGTTGTTACCGATGGTGTGGCTCATATTCATGCGTCGTTCAATAATACAATCATTACCATCACCGACAGGCAAGGTAACGCCCTTTCGTGGGCAACCTCCGGTGGGTCTGGATTTCGTGGCTCACGTAAGAGCACTCCCTTCGCCGCTCAGGTAGCAGCTGATCGTGCCTGTGAAAAGGCGAAAGAGTACGGGTTGAAGAATCTAGATGTTGAGGTAAATGGTCCAGGTCCAGGTCGTGATTCCGCTGTGCGCGCTATGAACAACGCCGGTTTCAAGATTACCAGCATCACAGATGTCACACCCATACCACATAATGGCTGTCGCCCTCCCAAGAAGCGTCGAGTCTGATCGGAGTTAAGCAAAAATGGCAAGATACATAGGTCCAAAGTGTAAACTCAGTCGACGTGAAGGAACTGATCTGTTCCTCAAGAGTCGCGTGCGTCCACTGGATTCCAAATGCAACATGGAGAAGCAACCGGGTCAGACTACTGATCGTCGTCGTCGCATCTCTGACTATGGACTGCAGCTGCGTGAAAAGCAGAAAGTACGTCGTATCTATGGCGTAATGGAAAAGCAGTTCCGCAACTACTATAAAAAGGCCGCCCAGACCAAAGGCGCAACTGGTGAGAATCTGTTGCAGCTACTGGAGCAGCGTCTTGATAATGTCGTATATCGTCTTGGTTTTGGGTCAACTCGTGCGGAAGCCCGTCAGTTGGTTAGCCATAAGGCCATAGAAGTTAATGGGAAGATTGTAAACATTCCTTCCTACAATGTTCAGGCTGATGATGTCATCACTATTAGGGAAAAGGCCAAAAAACAGATCCGTATTCAGGGAGCACTTGCTCTAGCTGAGCAATATGGTTTTGTTGACTGGGTAGAGGTAGACCCTAAGGCGATGAAGGGCGTTTTTAAGCGTATTCCTGATCGTTCTGAACTGCCAGCCGAGATTAGCGAGCAGCTAGTCGTAGAACTGTACTCCAAGTAAGGGATAGGGGAGAAGCCACTAATGCCGGAGTTTGTAACAGATTTTCTAAAGCCACGCCTGGTCAATGTTCAGGCGCTTACGCCACTGCATTCCAAGGTCTCCCTGGAGCCGATGGAGCGTGGTTTTGGTCATACCCTGGGTAATGCCTTGCGTAGAATTCTTCTCTCCTCCATGCCGGGTTGTGCCGTAGTTGAGGTTGAGATCGAAGGCGTGCTGCATGAGTACACCACTATAGAAGGCGTTCAGGAAGACGTATTAGATATTCTTCTGAACCTGAAAGAGCTTGCAGTGGTTATGCATGCCAGGAACGATGCCACCCTCACTCTGAGCAAGAAAGGTCCTGGTCCAGTTTTGGCCAGCGACATTACTCTTGATCATGATGTTGAAATTGCTAATCCAGATCATGTCATCGCTAATCTAACTAAGGATGGCGAGATCAACATGACTCTGAAGGTGGCAAAGGGTATCGGCTATGAGCCTACAACCGTTCGCAACAACGAATCTGGTGAGGATCAGCCAATAGGCCGTCTACAGTTGGATGCAACCTTTTCACCTATCAAGCGTATCTCGTATGAGGTAGAGGCTGCCCGTGTTGAACAACGCACCAACCTTGATCGTTTGGTGATTGATCTGGAGACCGACGGTACTCTGGATCCAGAAGAGGCTATACGTCGCGCCGCTACCATTCTGCAGGATCAGCTATCTGCATTCGTAACCCTGGATGACATCATTGAGAGTGAAGTTAGCCAGGAGAGTGAGAAGCCAGCTATAGATCCTATCCTGCTGCGTCCGGTTGACGATCTGGAGCTAACTGTTCGCTCTGCCAATTGTCTGAAGGCCGAGAACATTTTTCTTATTGGAGATCTTATTCAGCGTACTGAAGTTGAGCTGCTTAAGACACCAAATCTGGGTAAGAAGTCCCTGACTGAAATTAAAGATGTTTTGGCGACTCGTGGTCTCTCTCTGGGCATGCGCCTGGAAAATTGGCCGCCAGAGGGTGTGGAAGTGGCTTAAGCCGCTTACCATTCCAATATTTATTTGATTTAACTAGTTTTGAAGGAAGTCGATCAATGCGACATCGCAAATCAGGGCGGCAGCTGAACCGCAATAGCAGTCATCGCAAAGCCATGTTCCGTAACATGACATGTTCACTGCTGCGTCACGAGCTGATTAAAACCACTCTCCCTAAAGCCAAAGAGCTGCGTCGGGTAGCTGAGCCTATTATCACCATTGGTAAAGTAGACTGTGTCGCTAAGCGTCGTCTCGCTTTTGATCGTCTGCGTGATAAAGAGGTTGTAGGAAAACTGTTTTCCGAGATCGGACCACGTTATAAAGAGCGTCCAGGAGGCTATGTGCGTATCTTGAAGTGTGGCTATCGTCAGGGCGACAAGGCACCTATGGCCTATGTTGAGCTGGTAGATCGTCCAGAGGTAGATATGGATGATATCGAGTCGTTAGACGCCGAATAAGCTCAATCGCTATTTAATAAAAAACCGGGCTCTGCCCGGTTTTTTATTGCCTGAGGTATAATTGTACAGATGGCGCCTCATATTGAAAAACCGACTCTTATAGCCTTGTTTACAGATTTTGGCGTAAACGGGCCCTATCACGGTCAGATGCAAGCAGTGTTTGCTGCAAGTGGTGTGGAGCAGCCAGTTGTTCAGCTAATGGTCGATGCCCCACGGTTTCAACCTCGACCAGCATCTTATTTGCTTGCAGCAGTAGCAAATGGCTTGCCTCCAGGTTCACTGGTAGTTGCAGTGGTGGATCCTGGTGTTGGTGGCAAGCGTCGCCCCATCCTGGTAAAGGATTCAGCTCAATGGTTTATAGGGCCAGATAATGGCCTGCTCTCGCAGGTTGCCAGAAGAAGCGGCGAGGCGCTGATTGAAGAGATAGAGTGGCGGCCGCAGCATCTTAGCAGTAGTTTTCACGGACGCGATCTTTTTGCCCCGGTTGCGGCTGCTCTCTGTAGACAGGATTATATGTCTGGGTCAGAGTTATCTTATCACTCAATGATTGGTGCCGATTGGCCGCATGATCTAGAAGAGGTTATCTATATAGACGACTTTGGAAATGCGCTCAGTGGAATAAGGGCATCTGCGGTTCATACACATGCCACTTTTAACGTGGCGGGCAGTGAGATTAGTTATGCAAAAACATTCAGCCAGGTGGGGGTTGGAGAGCCGTTCTGGTATGAGAACTCTCTGGGATTAATCGAAATTGCAGTCAACCAAGGAAGTGCAGTTGATATGCTGGGTATCAGTATTGGAACTGCAGTTGGCTTGAATTAGTTTTGGGTAAATAAAACTGGTTGCTGGAGGCAAATGACAGATATCATTGGTGATATATCAACTGCTCTATTATAAGTAGTTAATTATAGCTTTTTGTTAGAGGCCATAGTGAAAATAAAATGATCGCTCGATATAGAATATATGCTGCATATCTTATTTCTCCCTTGGTTGGTTTAGCTATTCTTTTTGCCATATGGTTGCAGCCAGAAATACTCTGCACAACAAGAGCAGAGTGTTTTCGCATTATGCCGGTATCTGTTGTTTTGATTGTTACCTATTTGTTAAATGCTGCGATGTTTATGACGCGGGTTACCGGGAAAGCCAGGGAGCTATATAGTGACTCAGGATTGCCATTCTGGAGTTTGGCTTTGGCCTCTATACATCATATGCTGTTCTGGGCTCTGATTATTACATCCATAGCGCTATTTATTAGATGGCCTGGAACACCAAGCGCTTGGGAGGATGCGATATTAACTGTTTTGCTACCTCCGATTTCAGTGCTGGCGCTTTACGCTAGTTGGTATCTAATTGTTGGGAAGAATAATAAGCAGATAAGAATCGAGGCGCACAAGGAACGGACGCTGGCAGCATAACTGTGGTTATCTGTTAACCAAATATTGCGGCATAAAAAAACCCCGGCATGGTGCCGAGGTTTTTAGGTGCGGTTACTTAGCTTTTTATACAACAAAAGCCAGAGCCCAGCTGATAATTATTCCAAGGACTCCAATTAATAGAGCATATTTGCCTTCAATCATGACGTATACCTCCACGCTTATTTTTTAACTAAAAAAGTATTGTTATATATAGCAATCTACGCCGATCACTAATTAAAGTATATGCTAAAAAAGATAGTTGAGCTAGGAGGCTTTTTATGCTATATGTCAGAAAATCTATTCCATGCTGGGCTCGGGGTGGATTCCAACCTCAAGACTACCCCAATCTCGAGCCATCATGGAGTAAAACGCCGCCATTTTATGCGCCATAGCCGGAGCAGCCCACTGTTTAGCGTAGCTTTTTCCTGTGACGCTGAGTTCATTGCGTCTCTGTTCATCCTTTAGTAGATCTACTATCTTAGTAGAAAAGTCGTTTAATTCCTCTTTGGCCAGGCTACACCCCTGTCCGTTTTTCAGTACTTCAGCTGTGCCCATAACAGCGGTGGAAACAACTGGTGTACCCAGGGCCATAGCCTCCAGAAGTACTAGTCCCTGGGTCTCAGTGCGGGATGCGAAGACAAAAAGATCGGCCGCGCAGTAGCAGCTCTCCAGCTCTCCCTGGCGATCTAAATAACCAATAAATCGGATATTTTCAGAAAGCCCGCTGGCTTTGACCCGGTTTTGCAGTGCCGCACGGGCTGGCCCCTCTCCAGTTATCATAAGCATGGCGTTAGGAACCTGTTTTACTACCTCTGCCATCACCTTAATTAGAAATAGAATATTCTTCTCCAGGGCAACCCGGCCTACAAACAGCAGTAGTGGCTGATCTGGAGGAACACCAAAACGCGCACGGAAACCTGGGCCATCGCCTTGACTGAACTGCTCCAGGCGAATACCTGTAGGTATAACCTGAGCAGTTGTTGTGACTCCGTAATCCCTTAGTACCTGCAGCATGGCATTTGAGGGAGATACCAAGGCATCTACGGCATTGCATTGGCGGCAGGAGAAGCGGCGGGCAATGAGATGCAGCAGGGCAGAGGGAAGTATCGGAATGTACTTGTCTAGATACTCTTCAAAAAATGTGTGATAGGTCTCTATAGTCTTAACGCCAAGCACCCTTCCCAGATAGATGCCTGCGTAGTGGGCTACAAATGGAGTCTGAATATGGATTAGGTCAAACTCATATTGTTTGAGAAAGGAGGCCATATGTCTGATAGCTCGGTAACTCATTAGACGGTCTTCCCGATCCATTGGGACTGTACGAGCCGGTATCCGAATTATCTCAAATGGCTCATGGTGGGTCTTGCCGTAGTCTGGGGTAATGAGAGTTACCTTATGGCCCTGCTTGGTTAATTCCAGGGCGAAGGTCTGAATAGAGGTGGAAACACCGTTGATACGAGGGAAGTAGACGTCAGAAATCACCAGGATTCTTAATGACTCTCTGGTTTTGGTTTGAGAAACCACGGACTAAAACATGTAACTGTAATAAAACATCCATGGAAGATAACAGCGCATTGTTTCAGTTTAATTAAGCATATCTATGTGGCTGGAAAAATCTTAGGTTATTAGATGTTTTTGCCGCTATTTTCAGTGCAAGGCTTTTTGATTTCAGTTTCCCGTATAGTGCTCAAAGAAGTATATTTATCACCATGGCGTGTCATAATAGTGCAAAGAAATGGGATAAATTATTTTTAATCTGAATATCTAGATGCAGTAC
Organism: Sedimenticolaceae bacterium; assembly: GCA_050291725.1. Taxonomy (GTDB): domain Bacteria; phylum Pseudomonadota; class Gammaproteobacteria; order Chromatiales; family Chromatiaceae; genus JAAGZL01. The sequence continues at coordinate 18,430 of JBNKKH010000014.1, read as the reverse complement.
GCACATTTAAAACTTAAGTTAATAACAGTTCTGACACTGATATTGGTGTCTGCGTTTATTGTTATTAATTATCTAAATTACCAGACGGCTCGGGACTCTGTGCGTTTTGGTATCATTAATAGCTCACTGCCTCTTACCAGAGATAATATCTACTCTGAGATTCAGGCTGATCTCATGCGCCCGATCTTTGTCTCATCCCTTATGGCGAATGATACCTTCCTTAAGGATTGGGCGTTAAACGGTGAAAAAAATGTACGGCAAATACAGAAATACCTGCATGAAATAAGTGAGAGATATGGATTCTTTTCATCTTTCTTCGTCTCTGATAAGAGCGGTAACTACTACCATTACAACGGAATTCTAAAACAGATAAGCAAGGAAGATAGCCATGATGTCTGGTACTACGAATTTGTTAATAGTGGGAAAGAGCATGCCTTAGATGTTGATACTGACGAGGCTGCGCAAGATACCTTGACTATCTTCATTAACCATAAGCTGAAGGACTATAGTGGAAAGCTACTGGGCGTCACAGGTGTTGGTCTGAAGATGGAGAAGGTTTCCCAGCTGCTAAGAGCGTATCGGGAAAAGTACAATAGAAATATATTTTTGGTAAATGCAGCAGGTCTGGTGCAAGTTCATTCCGATAGAAATCTTATTAATAAAACAAATCTGCATGATCTCGCCGGCATCAGTAAACATGCTGATGCTATTCTAAGTGATGAGAGCCGAGAAAAGGTCTACGAATATGATAGGCAAAATGGCCATATTCTTCTTATTTCCCGTTATATCCCAGAGTTAGACTGGTTCCTGGTTGTAGAGCAGGATCAGAATCTTGCGATGCAAGCAATCAAGGCCAATTTATTGCGCAATATTCTTATTTCGGTACTGGTGGTTCTGGTTGTGGCAGCCATCAATATTTTTACCATAAACTATTATCAGGATAAGTTGCTGACCTTTGCAGTTACCGATAAATTGACCGGCGCCTTTAATCGTCGAGAACTAGATTTTACATTCCAAAAGACCCTAAAAACTGCAGGAAGGCAGAACTCTCCTCTCTGCGCCATTCTCATTGATCTTGATAACTTTAAGAACATAAACGATGTTCACGGACACATTACCGGCGATCTGGTTCTCAGGCAGGCTGTTGAGCTTATTAACCAAGGGATGCGTGGCAATGATCTGCTGGTGCGCTGGGGAGGGGATGAGTTTATGGCGCTTACCCCGTGTTCTCTAGATATGGCGGCAGCAATGGCTGAGCGTATTCGTAAAGATATTGAAAACGAAAATTTTAATAGCGAAGAAAATCCAATGCGCCTGACCATTAGTTGCGGCGTGGCTGAATATCAGAAAGATGATGATATTGATAGTCTGACAAAACGTTGCGACGAGGCTTTGTATCTAGCAAAGGGCAAGGGGCGCAATCGGGTGGAGACCAGTGTTGGTTGAGAATAGAGCCAATGGTTTGGATGGTGAAGGGTGTCCGCAAATGAACGCAAAAGAATTATTGTTTTCTAGAAGCTAGCGAATTGACCTTAACATTTTAATTTCGTCACCCCGCGACTTGATCGCAGGTGCAGGAAAAGTAGAAGTTAAAAATAGATAACTCCAATCCCTTCAGTTGGCGCAAACACTATATGGCTTGCCTAAATAGCATTCGCGTTTATTCGCGGATAAATCATTTTCAATAAGATCTCTCCACGGTTCTTCTATAGACCATGGGTTATAGATATTTTTTAAGGTATTGACCGGTATAAGATTGCTCTGTCTCTGCTACCTGCTCTGGCGTCCCTTGGGCAATGATTTTGCCGCCGCGGTCTCCGCCTTCTGGTCCTAGATCCACAATCCAGTCAGCGGTCTTTATTACATCAAGGTTGTGCTCAATAACGATAACTGTATTGCCGTGATCGCGCAGGCGATGCAGTACCTTCAGCAGATGTTCGATATCGTAAAAATGGAGGCCGGTAGTTGGTTCATCCAGAATATAGAGGGTGTTTCCGGTATCCCGTTTAGACAGCTCCCGCGATAGCTTTACCCGCTGGGCTTCGCCGCCAGAGAGGGTGGTGGCGTTCTGACCCAAGGTGATATAGGAGAGCCCCACATCCATCAGAGTCTGTAGTTTGCGCTTGATGGGAGGTATAGCATCTAAGAACTCCAGGGCATCCTCCACTGTCATGGCGAGCACCTGGTCAATAGTTTTACCCTTGTAGCGAATGTCTAAGGTCTCCCTGTTGTAGCGTTTCCCCTTGCAGACATCACACTGCACATAGATGTCAGGGAGAAAATGCATCTCAACCTTAATAACACCATCGCCACGACAGGCCTCACACCGTCCCCCTTTTACATTGAAGCTGAAGCGTCCAGGGGTGTAACCACGGGAGCGGGCCTCCTGCGTTCCGGCAAAGAGTTCGCGGATGGGGGTGAAGAGGCCGGTGTAGGTGGCTGGGTTGGAACGGGGAGTACGCCCAATAGGGCTCTGATCAATATCTACTACCTTATCGAACAGCTCCAGACCTGTGATTGCCGCATGCTCTTTGCTGTCGCGATGGGCCTTGTTCAGATGGGTTGCCGCTAATGGGTAGAGGGTGTCGTTGATTAGGGTGGACTTGCCTGAGCCTGATACGCCAGTAATACAGGTGAATAGTCCAACTGGAATATGGAGATCAACCTGGTCTAAATTGTTTCCCTTGGCTCCCATGAGGGATAGCACCTTCTCTGGGTTGTTCTGGGTGCGGCGCTCCGGCACTTCTATTTTGCGTCTGCCGCTGAGATACTGCCCGGTAAGGGAGTCAGCGCATTTGGCGATCTCCTGGGCGGTGCCTTGTGCAACTACTTTGCCGCCATGCACACCAGCTCCTGGTCCCATATCCACTACATGATCTGCGCTCTCTATGGCCTCCTCATCATGCTCCACCACGATAACGGTATTGCCTAAATCACGCAGATAGGTGAGGGTATCTAACAGACGGGTATTATCTCGTTGATGCAGGCCGATGGATGGTTCATCCAGCACATACATAACGCCAACTAGGCCCGCGCCTATCTGGCTGGCTAGACGTATCCTCTGGGCCTCACCACCAGATAGGGTTTCGGCGCTGCGGTCCAGAGAGAGATAGTCCAATCCCACATTCACCAGAAATGAGAGCCGTTGGGTGATCTCCCGGTTGATCTTGGCTGCTATCTCTCCTTTGTGTCCCGGTAGCTCCAGGCCCTCAAAGAACTCTAAAGCTCGTCCCACCGGCATACAGGATATTGCTGGTAGATTGTGCTCCAGTATAAACACATGCCGTGCTGCTTCATTCAGGCGGGTGCCATTACAGTCGGGGCATGGTTGATGGGCAATATATCTGGACAGTTCATCCCGTACTGCATTGGATTCGGTATCCCGGTAACGGCGCTGCATATTCGGGATGATGCCCTCAAACGGGTGAGTCTTCTGCATGCTGCCGCCGCGCTCATTGAAGTAGCTGAAGTGAATCTTCTCTTTGCCACTGCCGTAGAGGATGATCTGACGATGTTTTTCCTCTAGCTCATTCCATGGGGTTTCGACATCGAAGTGGTAATGTTTTCCCAGAGAGGTGATTAGCTGAAAATAGTAAGCATTGCGCCGATCCCAACCACGAGCCGCACCCGCAGCTAGGCTCTGTTCCGGGTGAGCAATTACTCGCTCCGGATCGAAAAACTGCTCCATCCCCAGGCCGTCGCAGGTGGGGCAGGCTCCAACTGGGTTGTTGAAAGAGAAGAGTCTTGGTTCTAGCTCCTGAATACTGTGTCCACACTCTGGGCAGGCAAAGTTGGCAGAGAAGATAAGCTCATCCTGGTCTTTATCATCCATATAGGCCACGCGGGCCAGTCCGTCCGACAAGCGCAAAGCGGTCTCGAAGGATTCAGCTAGGCGCAGCTCCATATCCTCTTTTACCTTAAAACGATCTACCACCGCCTCAATGGTATGTTTCTTATGTAACTCCAGATCTGGCGCATCATCCAGTTCAAAAATTTCGCCGTTAATGCGAGCGCGGATAAAGCCCTGAGCCAGAAGCTCTGCCAGTAGTTTCTGGTGTTCGCCCTTGCGTTCTGATACCACTGGTGCCAGCAGCATTAGCTTGCTATCGGCAGGCATACTGAGCACCTGGTCTACCATCTGGCTTACGGTCTGAGCTTGGAGTGGGCGTTTGTGGATAGGGCAGAGTGGTTCACCAGCTCGGGCGAAGAGTAGGCGCAGATAGTCGTGGATCTCGGTAATGGTGCCAACGGTGGAGCGAGGGTTATGGGATGTGGTTTTCTGCTCAATCGAGATAGCGGGAGAGAGTCCCTCAATATGGTCAACATCCGGCTTTTCCATCATGGAGAGAAACTGTCTAGCGTAGGCAGATAGTGATTCTACATAGCGGCGCTGTCCTTCAGCGTAGATGGTGTCAAAGGCGAGGGAGGATTTTCCCGATCCAGATAGGCCTGTGAGAACGATCAGCTTATCTCGCGGCAGCTCTATATCTATATTCTTTAGATTGTGGGTGCGGGCGCCGCGAATGTGGATATTTTCCATCTCTCAATATCTTTCAAAAACCTAAACCGAACCAACTACTATACGCCTTATTCCTTTTGCGGCCAAAGGAAAGATAGTATTGAGATATATGGGGAAGGGTGTGGCTACTGTTTGACTCCAATTGGAGCCAGCAACATATAAAATATCCAGGCAAACCAGGAGACAAACAGAACAGCCATTAGCCAAAACAGCTTCTCTGCGCCAGAGGTTTTGTTTGATTTAATAATGATGAAAAAAGGCAGTAACCATATGATTAGGAACAAAATCATGGCGCCAGCGCCCATGCCTAGGAGTGTAGCCAGCATTATAAGTCCTCAATGTTGATACTGTATCTATCATGCCTTGCTGTAATTTGATGTTCAAGGCTATTAATTATGGGTTTGATCACAGGTTGCGTATAGGAAATTAGCCAGATACCGCCTAAACTTTAGGTAGAGAGACGATTAGTTTAGATCATTTCCCATAGCTGGCCGGGTGTTACTCTCTCTTGTGTAGTCTCGGGGTGAATAAAACAATCTTTTATTTGGTGATTTAGTATCTATTGCGGTTTCGTATGGCGTCAAAAAAGTGAATTAGGTGGAAAAATATGAACCTTGAAGGAGAAGAAAAGCAGTCACAACAGGGTATATACATAGTCCTGCTGAGTATTCATGGATTGATCCGGGGTAAGGATTTAGAGCTGGGCCGTGATGCAGATACAGGTGGTCAGACAAAATATGTAGTTGAGCTGGCTCGTGCCCTGGGCGGTCATTCGGACGTATCCCGAGTAGATCTGGTGACCAGGCGCATAGTAGATGATCACATCTCTCCAGACTATGCTGAACCGGAAGAGACGCTCTCTCCCTATGCCAAGATCATTCGGATTGACTGTGGTGAAGAGGGGTACATCGCTAAAGAGCAGCTGTGGGACAGCCTGGAAAACTTCTCTGATAATCTTCTCAGCTATCTGAATGAGCAGGAGCGCAAGCCTGATGTCATTCATGCCCATTACGCCGATGCGGGTCATGTTGGTGTGTCTCTGGCAAATCACTTAGGAGTCCCGCTGGTGTTTACCGGCCACTCTCTGGGGCGAAGCAAGCGCAGGCGCCTGCTGGCGGGAGGTGTTAAGCGTCAAGATATTGAGCAGCGCTACAATATGAATCGACGCATAGAGGCGGAGGAGGACACGCTAGGGGTGGCAGATTGCGTAATAACCAGCACATACCAGGAGGTAGAGGACCAATATGGGCTGTACGACTATTACCAGCCAGACCAGATGCGAGTGGTTCCGCCGGGAACAGATCTGGATATGTTCACCCCACCTGAAGGGGGAGAAGAGCAGAGCTATATTGCCGATCAACTGAGACGTTTTCTTAAAGAGCCAGACAAACCTATTATTCTTGCTATTTCCCGTCCCGATCAGCGCAAAAACATTACTACCCTGATTGAGGTGTTTGGCGGGGCGAAAAAATTGCGTCAGCTGGCCAATCTGGTGTTGATAGCTGGTAACCGCGATGACATAGGCGATATGGATAGCGGGGCCAGAGAGGTATTGCAAGAGATTCTCTATGCAGTAGATCGTTATGATCTGTATGGCCATGTGGCCTATCCCAAGCATCACAAATCTACAGATGTGCCCATACTTTACCGCTTGGCAGCACTATCCAGAGGGGTGTTTATTAATCCGGCCCTAACCGAGCCGTTCGGTTTAACATTGATTGAAGCGTCGGCCTGCGGTCTGCCAGTTGTTGCTACAGAGGATGGCGGCCCACGAGATATTATTAAAAACTGCCGTAACGGCTATCTGATAGACCCGCTGGACAAGCCCAATATCGCTGAAGCACTGATGCATGTCCTAACCGAGCCGAAAAAATGGAACAGCTTGTCCCGCAACGGAATAAACGGTGTGCGTAGACACTACTCTTGGTCAGCACATGTAGATAGATATCTGAGCATCCTGCGTCCAATAATTGAGCGTACGGAACGGCCGCCAAAGCTACAGCTTAGACGTCGTCCCATGCTGTATCATAACCAAGCTATCTTTAGTGACCTGGACCAGAACTTACTTGGCGATAAGGCTGCACTTAAGGTTTTCTCCGAACTGATCCGTCAAAACAGAAAGTGCATATCCTTCGGTATAGCTACAGGTAGAACGCTCAATTCGGCCCTGCAGGTTATTAGGCGTAATAAAATACCACAGCCCGATGTTCTTATTACCAGCTTGGGCACGGAAATCTATTACGCCCCCAATCTAATTGGAGATGCGGCCTGGACCAGGCACATAGACCATCTGTGGGACCCAAAAAATATCCACCGTATTCTTCGAGAGTTGCCGGGGCTGCGGCTACAGCCAAGAAGTGAGCGGAGTAAGTATAAACTCAGCTATTACATTGATCCGGAGATAGCGCCGGACAAAGATGAGATCAGGCGGTTGCTGCATCAGAATGAGCACACGGCAAATGTGGTGTTCTCGTTTGGGCAGTTTCTGGATATAACCCCTATTCGTGCCTCTAAGGGATTGGCGTTACGCTGGTTCTGTGAGCAGTGGGATATCCCTCTAGAAAACACCATGACTGCCGGTGGCTCTGGTGCCGATGAAGATATGATGCGCGGCAACACCATGGCGGTAGTAGTCGCCAACAGACACGAAGAGGAGCTTTCTGATTTATCCGATATTGAAAAGATATATTTCGCTGGACAGCCTTTCGCATCAGGGATTATGGAGGCGATAGAACACTACAATTTTCTGGAATCTTGTGAGGTCCAAGAATGACAGATTCTCCGCTGTTGATATGTACCGATCTGGATAGAACGCTGATTCCAAACGGGGTGCAAGCAGAATCTCCAGGGGCAATGGATACCTTTAAGAGTTTAGTGAGCAGGCCCAATGTAACTCTCGCTTTTGTTACCGGCAGACATCGAGAATTGGTAGAAGCTGCCATTGAGGAGTACCGCTTGCCGCAACCAGACTACGTAGTCGCAGATGTAGGTACCACCATATATAAGCTTGATTCCGGAGAGTGGAATAGCTGGGAACGCTGGGAGCAGGAGATAGGTCCTGCTTGGGCTGGATTGTCTGGAGATGATATCCATCAACTGATTCGGGATATCAGCGAGCTTAAGCTTCAGGAACAGCAGAAGCAAAACAGGTTTAAGCTTAGCTACTATGTGCCACTGGCGTGTGAGCAGAGTGAACTGGATCAGGAAATAGCAACACGCTTGCAGGCAAAGGGAGTTAAAGCCTCTTTAGTATGGAGTGAAGATAGCGCAGCACAAGTTGGATTGTTGGATATCTTGCCAGTAGCGGCAACCAAGCTGCACGCAGTAGAGTTTCTGATGCAAGCACTAACGTTTGATCTGCAAAATACTATTTTTTCTGGGGATAGCGGGAACGATGTTTCTGTGTTGGCAGGTCCGATTAAATCTGTACTTGTGGCTAACGCATCAGATGAAGTACGGCAGGAGGTGATAAGAGAGGCAGAGGCAAGTGGGCACGCCGATACCATCTATTTAGCAAAGGGCGGGTTCAACGGAATGAATGGAAATTACTGCGCAGGAATTCTGGAGGGCGTGGGGCACTATTACCCGCAATTTGCGCCTTTACTGAGGAATTGATGATGGACAGGATGCAAGATCAACGACCGATAATGTTTGGTGAGGTCTTGTTCGATATGTTCCCGGATGGAAGCGTCGCTCTTGGCGGTGCTCCGTTCAATGTGGCTTGGCATCTGCAGGCGTTTGGTTTAGAGCCTCTGCTTATATCCAGAGTTGGCGCGGATGCTTTGGGCCGGAGAGTAGCTACAGCTATGCTGGAGTGGGGGATGGATAGATCAGGCTTGCAGATTGATTCTGCCCACCCTACTAGCACGGTAACGATTACCTTTAATGAAGGTGAGCCTGAGTTTGATATTGTTGCAGACCGAGCAATTGATTATATTGACCGTTATTCAATCCCCCCTTACTGGACAAGTCGCCCCCTCTACCATGGCACGCTTGCCATGCGCAGGTCTGTATCGAAAGAGACCTTGTGGGAGATGAAGAGTAACAGTGAAGGTCTCTGTTTCATGGATGTGAATCTGCGCCCGCCCTGGTGGTCTCTGAATGAAGTGGTTAAGGCCTTGGACGGAGCTAGTTGTATCAAAGTGAACCATGATGAGCTAAATCTGATCGTCCAGAGCGGATCAACTCTTGAGGAAAAGGTAGAGTGGCTGTTGCTAAATACATCAGCTCAAACTGTTCTAGTAACTCGCGGTAAAGAGGGAGCTGTGGTATTTATGTCTGATGGAAGCCGTGCGTCAGTTGCTCCCAAGTTGGAATTGGAGGTGGTGGATACAGTTGGGGCTGGGGATGCATTTAGTGCAGTTATGTTTATGGGGCAGATCAAGGAGTGGCCTATAGATGTTACTTTGGAGCGGGCGCAGAGTTTTGCCAGTTCCATTGTTGGGGTGCGTGGCGCAGTGGTCAATGATAAAAAGTTTTACAGCAAGTTTTCTCACCAGTGGCGTATTGAAATCTCTGAAGAAGACTCGTAGCAGGTTAATATTTAGTCGGAAATAATAAGCAACTATGTACGAACAAGTTTCTCACTCTCTACTCAATGAAATATTAAGTGAACTAAACCCAGATCTGGAGAAAGAAGATCTACGCCATTTCTACACTAGGCTGGGAGCTAACTTCTACTCCATTCATTCGCTATTTACCCTCCTTTATGGGGAGAGGGATGATTTCAGAGAGCAGCTACAGCTGCTGGTCGAGACTATGGCCAGTCAATATATATACCGCCCTAATCGCCTCAAGAAGGTGGATATTGAGAGAGAGCAAAATCACAACTGGTTCCTGAGTCAAGAGCTCATTGGTATGGCGTTATACAGCGATGGTTTTGCTGAAGGGCTAAAAGACCTGACTTCTAAGGCGCACTATTTCCAGGAGCTAGGGGTAAATCTAATCCATATTATGCCCATCCTGAAATGTCCCAAAAAGAATAACGATGGCGGTTATGCGGTAAGTGATTTTCGTGAGATAGATAAAAAGGTCGGGAATATTAAGGACCTGCGCGCATTAACCATAGAGTTGCAAAAGCGAGATATACTGCTGGTGCTGGACGTGGTGGTGAATCACACCTCCGATGAACATGAGTGGGCAAAAAAAGCGCGTAAGGGTTCAAAAAAATACCAAGACTACTACTACGTATTTCCCAATCGCGAAATACCGGATATGTTCGAAGAGACCCTGCCAGAAATTTTTCCTGAGACCTCGCCCGGTAACTTCACCTGGGATGAGGAGATGGGCAAATGGGTCATGACCGTATTTAATGATTTTCAATGGGATCTTAACTACAGCAATCCCGCTGTCTTCATTGAGATGCTGGAGATTATTTTTTACTGGGCCAATCAGGGTGCGGATATTGTGCGACTGGATGCGGTGGCCTTTCTGTGGAAAAAAATTGGCAGCACCTGTCAGAATGAGCGCGAAGCCCATCTGATTCTACAGTTAATGAAGGACTGTTGTCAGGTGACGGCTCCAGGCGTTCTGTTTATTGCAGAGGCCATTGTTGCCCCGGTAGAGATCATTAAATACTTTGGTGAGGATGCGGTAATCGGTAAAGAGTGCGAGGTGGCATACAACGCCACCTTTATGGCATTGATGTGGGATGCTGTGGCCACCAAGAACACCAAGCTACTACAGCAGGGGCTGAAAAGTCTGCCGGATAAACTGGATCGAGCTACTTGGCTAAACTATATCCGTTGTCATGATGATATTGGCTTAGGTTTTGATGACAGGGATGTGCAGGCAGTTGGCTATGAGCCTAAAGCCCATCGTCAGTTTCTGATGGATTACTACACTGGTGCCTATGATGATTCAGATGCACGAGGATTAGCTTTTGGCCACAACAATAAAACTGGAGACGCTCGCATATCCGGTTCTTTAGCTTCTCTTATCGGTTTAGAGAGTGCGCTGGAAGAGAATGATACCGACCAAATTGAAAATGCCATTAAACGTATCCTGCTGCTGCACAGCATAATTATGTCGTTTGGTGGTATCCCTCTTATCTACTATGGTGATGAGATAGGGACCATCAATGACAACACCTATCTTGAAGATGAGAGTAAGGCCAATGACAGCCGTTGGGCCCATCGTCCCAAGATAGACTGGGAAAGGGCAGCCCTGCGCAATACCAAAGATACAGTGGAGTACAAGCTGTTCAGCGCCATCAAGAAGATGATCGCTGTGCGGAAAGAGATTCCAGCCTTTGCCGATTACAATAACCGCGAACTTGTTGATGTACAAAACCCCCATCTATTTGTGTTTACCCGCTTCGATTACCAAGCCGGAAGTGTTTTGGTAGTGGCTAATTTTGATGAGTCTCCTCAATACCTTAATCTAGCTGATCTTGGGCCCAGGCTGCTTACGGAACAGAGCTGTATCGTTGATCTATGTTCGGGCGAGAGTCCAGCCCTGTTTAAAGATCAGTTGGTTATTCCGCCGCTTCACTATTACTGGCTCTCTGACCAGAACAGATATATTTAAACACCTTCAGTTAGTGTGGATAATGCGGTATCAGGTTCGGTTGGGCGCTGAAATCTGCTAGACTCGCAGGCTCTGAATCTGCCAGCTTCGGCAGTTGTCTTTTATAAAGTGGTAGTAAATTGGCAGATAAGCAACCAGGTATGAACCCCCAGGAATCCAGGACGGCCTTCTCTCTGGCTGGCATATACGCCCTGCGTATGTTGGGGCTATTTCTCATCCTTCCTGTATTCGCCCTCTATGCAGAACATCTACAAGGAGTGACCCCCATGTTGGTGGGTCTGGCTATTGGGGCCTACGGCCTAACCCAGGCCTTGTTACAAATCCCCTTTGGTATGCTATCTGATCGCATTGGACGCAAGCCGGTGATCATGGGTGGGTTGTTGCTCTTTGCTATTGGCAGTGTGGTTGCCGCCATGTCCGATAGCATCTGGGGAGTGATAATGGGGCGCGCCCTACAGGGTAGCGGAGCCATAGCGGCGGCGGTAATGGCCCTGGCGGCAGACCTGAGTCGTGAGGAACATCGTACCAAGGTAATGGCTGTCATCGGCATGAGTATCGGCCTAGCCTTTATTTTGGCACTGATCCTGGGGCCGCTACTGAACGGCTTGATCGGGGTGCCAGGCATCTTCTGGCTTACGGCTGTGCTGGCTATATTGGGTATCGGGATAGTTCTGTTTTTTGTACCAACCCCTAAATCCACCAATGTTCATTGCGATGCTGGGGCGGTACCGGCTAAGTTTGCACAGGTTTTGTCTAATACCAATCTGTTGCGGCTGGATCTGGGTATATTTGTTCTACACCTAATCATAACCTCGGTGTTTCTAGCGGTACCACTGGCCTTGCGTGATCTGGTTGGATTGGAAAGTGACAGTCACTGGATGCTTTACCTACCGGTGTTGCTGATCTCCATCCTGTTTATGGTTCCATTCATTGTGATTGCGGAAAAGCGCAATAAAATGAAGCAGGTATTCCTCGGGGCTGTGCTGGCCCTAGTGCTGGCCCAGTTGGCACTCTATTTTTGGCACGCTTCCCTCGCTGGTCTGGCTGGACCATTGGTGCTGTTCTTTAGCGCCTTCAATCTTCTGGAGTCCATTCTGCCCTCCATCGTTTCCAAGGTGGCGCCGGTTACCAGCAAGGGCACTGCCCTTGGGGTCTACTCCACATCTCAGTTTGCCGGGGCCTTTGTGGGCGGTGTAACTGGAGGCTGGATTCATGGTGAATTTGGCTTATCTGGTGTGTTTCTATTTGGAATGGCTGCAGCACTGATTTGGTTGCTAGTGGCATCTGGTATGGATCGCCCGGCCAACCTGCTCAACCATATGCTGAGGGTTGGAGAGAGAGATGAGACTCAGGCTCAGACATTGCGAGAAGAGCTGGAGCAGATAGCAGGTGTGGTCGAAGTCGAGGTGGTGGCTGCTGAGGGTATAGCCTACCTGAAAGTGGATAAAACTGTAGTTGATTTTGCCAAGCTAGATACATTTTCCAAAGGCAACGATAACGAGTAAGATTAGCAATCGGTTAATAAACTCATGGACGAAATAGAAAAACGAGGAGGAACAAAAGGATTATGGCTACCAAAGGCGTAAACAAGGTAATACTTATTGGAAATCTGGGGCAGGATCCCGAGGTTAGATACATGCCAAACGGCAACGCTGTGGCAAATGTTAGTTTGGCTACCAGTGAATCATGGAAAGACAAAAACACCGGCGAGAGCCAAGAGAAGACAGAGTGGCACCGTGTGGTGTTTTTCCGTCGTCTGGCTGAGATTGTAGGCGAGTATGTCAAAAAGGGCTCTAAGATCTACGTTGAAGGTAGGTTACAGACCCGCAAATGGCAGGATAAAAACGGCCAAGATCGCTATACAACAGAGATCGTAGCAGACCAGATGCAGATGCTGGATAGCCGTGGCGGTAGTGCTGCATTTGACGGCGGCCACACATCTCAGCAGCAGTCATCTCCGGCTCCAGCTCCAGCACCAGCAGCAGACGAAGGGTTTGATGACGATATCCCATTCTAATTAGTGTCTGGTTTAGTCAGTAAATATTGCAAAGCCCGCTCTAACAGCGGGCTTTTCAGTTTGTAGAGATTTTTCTGTTATTTACTTAGACCATGGGCCTGTGTTAACAGTAGTGTCTAGAATAGGTTTAATGGGCAAAATAAATGGATGGCTATGCAGGGCAATAACTCACTAGAAGCAATACTCAACCGCCTGGTAGAGCAACAGATGGTAGGGGCTGACCAGGCAAAAATGGTTACTAGTCTGATCTCGGAAAAGAGGCGGAAGAATCGTCACCCATTGGAGATTATCGCGGATCACAACTGGGAGAACAGAAGCAAGCCAGGGCAGATATTGACCTTAGATGTTCTGACCGACTGGTTTGCACAAGAGAACGGGCTGCCAAGATTTTATTTTGATCCCTTAAAGATGGATGTGGCATCCTGCACCAGCCTAATGACCTATGCTTATGCCGCCAGGTTTGGCATCTTGCCTGTTAGAGTGACAGCTGACTCGGTGACCATAGCTGTAACTGATCCTGATGATATAGAGTGGCTAGATGAGATTCAGCGCATTGCTGACAAGCCTATTGATCTGGTATTCGCCAATCCTGCCCAATTGCAATCATATATGTTGGAGTTCTACAGCATCAGTAGAGCCATGGATAAGGCAGATTTAATTCAAAACGATCAGATTGGCGGCATCCAGAATCTTGAGCAGCTATTTGAACTGGATAAATCAGGTTCACTGGATGCTGATAACCAACACATTATCAGTATTGTAGATTGGCTAATGCAGTATGCCTTCTCGCAACGCGCCAGTGATATCCATATTGAGCCAAGGCGTGGGCAGGGTAATGTGCGTTTCCGCATCGATGGTGTGATGCATCAGGTGTATGAGATTCCAGCCAACATTACCGCTGCAGTTGTTAGTCGAATTAAAATTATGGGGCGGGTTGACGTTGCAGAAAAGCGCCGGCCTCAGGATGGACGTATAAAAACCGTTACGCCTGAGGGTAAAGAGATTGAGATGCGTCTCTCCAGTATGCCCACCGCATTTGGTGAAAAATTGGTGCTGCGTATTTTTGATCCGGAAGTACTGTTGCGAGATTATGCTGGTCTTGGTTTTGGCACCAAGGACTCAGAAATCTGGAACGGTATGGTGCATCAACCTCATGGCATTGTTCTGGTTACCGGCCCCACAGGATCAGGCAAAACCACCACCCTGTATACAACCCTGAAACATCTGGCAGTGCCAGAGGTAAATGTCTGTACAGTGGAAGATCCTATAGAACAGGTTGAGCCCAGCTTTAATCAGATGCAGGTACAACACAATATTGGATTGGATTTCGCTTCCGGCGTAAGAACCCTGATGCGTCAGGACCCGGATATAATAATGGTAGGTGAGATTCGTGATCTGGAGACTGCGGAGATGGCAGTACAGGCTGCTCTCACAGGCCATCTGGTTTTGTCTACTCTACACACCAATGATGCTCCCTCCGCCATTGCTCGTCTGCTTGAGATCGGGGTGCCGTCATATCTGATTTCCGCCACAGTACTTGGAGTGATGGCGCAACGCTTGGTGCGCACCTTGTGTCCGCACTGTAAAAACAGGGTTGAAACAGACCTTAGTCAGTGGGAATCTATGATCAAACCCTATACCAGCAATACCCCTGCAACAGTCTACGAAGCTGAAGGGTGTTTAGAGTGTAGGCAGACCGGCTTTCTTGGGCGCAAGGGTCTCTATGAGCTATTGCCTCTGTCTGATGAATTGAAGCAACAGATTACAGATGATTTTGATCTGATTAAATTCCGCAGACTCGCTCTGAAAAATGGGATGCAGCCGTTGAATCTTGCTGGTGCACAGAAAGTGGCCAACGGGATTACCACTATTAGCGAAGTACTAAAAGTAGCTCCGCCGCGGTTTGAGGCTTGAATTAGGATAAAGATAGCAACTGCTCCCTTCGCCCCTGGGGGAGAAGGGCTGGGGATGAGGGGGCAGTGTTACAAAGACAAGGATGTCAAAACAGTGAGTAAGATAAAACCGTATCTTCTTAGAAACGCACGTCAGTTACGCAAGTCAGGTACAGATGCAGAACAGTGGGTCTGGAAACATTTGCGTAATAGACAAATCAATGGCTATAAATTCTGCCGCCAAGTCCCCATAGGTAACTACGTTGTAGACTTCCTTTGCAAAAAAGCGAAGTTGATTATTGAGCTAGATGGGTCCCAGCACAGTTTACAAAAACAGCATGATCAGCAGCGGACGGAATATTTAGTAGCGCAAGGTTACAGAGTTGTTCGTTACTGGAACAATCAAGTGTTGCAGGAGGGCGAAGCTGTGTTAGAGGATATTCTTAAGGAACTGGAAAGTGAAAGTTAAGAGAAGTTTATACATTACCGCTTGCCGTAATATCTTTCCCTCACTCTAATATATTTCCCCTCACCCCAACCCCTCTCCCCAGAGGGGAGAGGGGCTTATAGATACGGTGCTCTTGTTCCCTCTCCCCCTGGGGGAGAGGGCTAGGGTGAGGGGGAAAGCTGCTACTTTCCCCCATACTTAAAAAAATCTAATAATGAATAAAAGATCTATTTACGCTTCCTAGGTTTTTTAAACAACAACGGCACCACCTCTGCAAATTTGGCAACAAAGTGCACCTTAATTCCTTTGGTAATATGCTCAGGCACATCTTCATAATCACCCTGGTTATCCTTAGGCACGATCAGCTCCTTAATGCCACTGCGTCTAGCCGCAATAACCTTCTCACGGATCCCGCCTACTGGAAAAACCTCACCGGTTAGGGTCATCTCGCCAGTCATGGCAAGAGGCCGCGCCAACTTCTCGTTGCGTGCTAGTGAGAGGAGGGCGCTAGCTATAGTTATACCAGCACTGGGGCCATCTTTTGGGGTGGCGCCCGCAGGTACATGCAGATGAATAAAGCTCTTCTCGAAAAAGGCTGGGTCGGCACCAAACTCTGCCGCATGGCCAACGATATGGCCGTAGGCGATCTCTGCCGACTCGCGCATTACATCACCCAGCTGTCCGGTAAGTTTAAAGCCGCGGTTAAAGCCATGGGTGCGCGCCGCCTCTATAGTAAGGGTAGCTCCACCCATAGCAGTCCAGGCCAGTCCAGTGACAATACCCGCGCCGCTTAGTTTGCGATCCTCGCGGAACAGTGGGTTACCCAGATAATCTTTCAGCTCATCCTTAGCAACACTGATGGGGGTTTTAGTCCCTTCTAGAATCTTAACCACACACTTACGCACAATCTTGCCGATCTGCTTCTCTAGCCGACGTACCCCGGCATCACGGGCATAGCCCTCTATTATGGCGCGCATTGTTGCGGCAGGGATTTTTACTTGGCTGCGCTTCAGACCCGCTTTGTCCAGTTGTCTTGGTAGCAGATAGCGGCGGGCGATCTGCAGCTTCTCGCTGGCGATATAGCCAGAGAGGGAGATTACCTCCATACGATCCAGCAGGGGGCGCGGAATGGTATCCAGTTGGTTGGCGGTACAGAGAAACAGCACTTTGGATAGATCAAAACGCAGATCCAGATAGTGATCCAGAAAATCGCTATTCTGTTCTGGGTCTAACACCTCCAGCAGGGCCGATGCGGGATCGCCATGATAGGACGCCCCCACCTTGTCGATCTCATCCAGCATGATTACTGGGTTCTCTGTTCCCACCTCTTTCATGGATTGAACAAACTTGCCCGGCATAGCGCCGATGTAAGTGCGGCGGTGTCCCTTGATCTCAGCCTCATCCCGAATGCCACCCAGGGAGAAGCGATAAAACTCGCGTCCCAACGCCTCGGCAATGGAGCGGCCGATAGATGTCTTGCCAACTCCGGGTGGCCCCACAAACAGCACGATAGAGCCGCTGATCTCTTTCTTCATTATGCCTACGGCTAGGAACTCCAGAATTCTATTTTTTACATCTTCCAGTCCGTAGTGATCCCTATCCAGGGCCTTGCGGGCAAACTCCAGATCCAGTTTGTCTTCAGAGTGTACGCCCCAGGGCAGTAGGGTTATCCAGTCCAGATAGTTTCTGGTTACCGCATACTCAGGGGAGCCGGTCTCCAGCATCGAGAGTTTATCCATCTCCTCATCGACTCGCTCCTGAGCCTGCTCGGGCAGGGTGAGCTTCTTCAGCCGCTGTTTAAATTTATCTAATTCGGCGGTGCGGTCATCCTTGGCTATACCGAGCTCATGCTGAATCGACTTAAGCTGCTCCTTAAGAAAAAACTCACGCTGTCCCTTGTTCATGCGTCTCTCAACGGATTGGCGGATCTCATCCTGAGTTCTAGCCATCTCCAGCTCATTCTGCAGCAGGACTATAACCTTCTCCATTCTGGGTAGCAGATCTACCGCCTCCAGCACCTCCTGTAGCTGTTTCTTGTTTGAAGAGGTGAGGCTGGCAGCAAAGTCTGCCAGATGAGAGGGGTCCTCTGGGCCAAAGCGGTCCAAAAACAGGCGCAGCTCCTCTGCGTAGAGCGGGTTCAGGGGCAACAGCTCCTTGATAGTATTGATAATGGCTAGGGCGTAGGCCTTAATCTTTTTGTTAGATTTATCTGAAGGCTCCGGCAGATAATTTACCTGCACTAAAAAGGGAGTGTTATCGCTGATCACCTTATTGATCTCAAAACGCTGTACCATCTCCACCAAGACTTGCAGGCGGTCTTCAGTCTGCTGAATCCGGTGAATCTGACCTACAACGCCTATCTGGCGAAAATCTTTTGGCTCAGCGGTTTCAGCAGTCTCTGCGTCAGCTAACACGATGCCTAGATAATGGGTGCCTTTTTCTGCCATAGAAGCAAAGGTTGGGCCCCAATGCTCCTCCTCCATTATTAGAGGTACCGCTTGCCCAGGGAAAAAAGGCCTGCTGGTAACCGGCAGCAGGTGAATGATTCCAGGCATTATTTCGTGCGGATTGGCCAGGGCTTTATCTAGATCAAATACAGCCTCATCGATTTCTATGGTGTCATTGTTATCGTTCATATTTTTAGATTGGCCCCTGTTTATTAAACTCCATGGAACAATATTAGCAACTATATGGATTGTTGGTGTTTTGTTGTGTGGCGTGGCGTTGTTTGCTGCCGTCTAAAGATAATATCAGGACGGTTGGTATGTTTTGCAACTACCCCTCACTCCAATATTTTTCTCTTCACTCTAATATCTTTCCCCTCACCCCAACCCCTCTCCCCAGGGGGGCGAGGGGCTATGGATGTGGTGCTCTTATTTCCCTCTCCCCCTGGGGGAGAGGGCTAGGGTGAGGGGGCAAAGCTGCTATCTTCACCCCAATATTTTTCTCACACGCCAATATCTTTCCCCTCACCCCAACCCCTCTCCCCAGAGGGGCGAGGGGCTATAGATGTGGTGCTCTTAGTT
>JBNKKH010000013.1:0-48763 GCA_050291725.1 Sedimenticolaceae bacterium | reverse complement strand
TTCTGACTATTTTTTTGGCTAGTAGAATATACAGCTGGCACCTATGTGGAGTTATACAACACGTTTATCCCCTGCTTTTTATAAGCATATCAGCCCAACCCCCATCAATAAACCCCTTTCCCAACAGTCTCCTTTTGGCCGTACCCGGCAGTTCAGTGCCCATAGCGGTCTTTAAGTCATTACTGATATAGGCGTAAATATCACTTGGATGTAGCTGATTAAAAGTATCCGTTAAACTGGGGGAAGTTCACTCTGTCCCCATTGATTTCATTTACACTAGTTTCTATTTATTTGAAATCTAGCATACAACTAATATTCTCTTTCTGATTCAGAAAGTGCGGCACAAACTTTAAACAATATTGCTTCTTTAGAAGAAAAATCCATCTTGCGGTACTCTTTTATTAACATCTCCATATCTTCTAAAGCTTTATTTAGTGCTTTAGAGTCTCTGCTATACAAAAAGAAGTTACTATTTCTTGCATTCATAATTTCGTTCTTAGCAATGCTCTTTAGCGTCTTTATATCTTGCGATTCATTATCAAGCATTCCCGTATACTTCATTAGTTGTTGATAAACATTTGCTAAAAGCATCAAACGATTAAGTTTGTATACATTCAGGCTTAGCGTTCTAACATCATCCATTCTAAACAGGTTGAGCCAGTACGGCACCGATAAATAATAATCAGGTTGTTTAAGAGCCATTTCAGGTGGGAAAATAAGTGGCGCCCCTATTCCCAGTGGATCAGATTTCGAGTCTTCTAATTCTAATTTGCTATTCCTATTAAATTCATCAAATTTTATTGTAAATTTTGTAGCACATAAGTCCCATGTAGACGCCTTTTTTGCATAAGTTTTGAATATTCTTTCTTCAGGCAAGTTTGTATTATTACGGCGTTTGAGTTTACTTTTCTTAAAGTCTTCATTACTCCATCCATGCTTCTTTCCCCAGGGCGTCATCATGTAACGGTCAATGACAATCTTCTTATCTGTTAATCCTAGAGTTGCATATTCAATTGGTGCGTCAATTATTGAACCTATATTTGCTTCTCGTATTTTGACACTACCAATATCATCATTCCCAATTTTGTGAATGACATCATACCCATTATGCGTATCTCCAGAAACATAAAGGGTATCGTATTCATTTGGATGTGATTTTGATGATTCTCTAATCTTCTTGATAAGTTTAGCCAGCAGACCGAGTGACTTTTTATCAATGTCTTCTATTGGATGATGTCCAACAATTAGCGCTATGTTATATCCTTCCTTTTCTGCTAACTCAAGTGCAGCCTCATATTGCAATTTATTGAAAGAGGCGTTGTCCGCTGCACCTGCCCTCGCATTTAATATAAATTCACCAGTTTTATCAACAGCATAATTAGTTTTGTAACTTGCTGTATCGATAATAAGGATATTCTGCTTATCCTTTGTATGCCCGATAGGAACTGAAATCAATTGAAGTACAAAATGACGCCACGGCTCGCGCTCAATCAGTTGGTCTGAATTGATGTTTACATGGTCATTATATAATAATCTATTATTCGCTCCTTTTCGTTCAGACCAACAAACAGCTCTTAATGATTTTCGCTTAGGGAGTGCCTTACCTATATTGCTGCTTATATGTTGACACACATATCGCATATCATTAGATATGTTACCTACAGTTTCGTCACAGTTATTTGAGTCTTGTTTACAAAATTCTTGGATGCCTAGAGTCTTTAGATATCGACTAACAAAAGCATATTTATCTATTATTTGTCGGTTTTTTTCATTTTTATTTAACTCGTCTTTATTTAATTTTGTAGGATAGGTGCATGCTTGAGCCCACCCCCTTCTCTCATCGAGAATTCCATTTACTCCTGCCCCCTTCCATGAAAGCGGGGAAGAAATTCCTAGATAAAAACCATCATGGTTTCCTGGTGTCAAATACCATTCAAGTGACAAGCCATTTAGAACTTTTTCAGAATACTCATACTCTTCAACACAACTATTATTAATAAGGTCACCGACATGAATTAAGACACTGCTCTTTTTCGTTTCATGATTATGAATCCAATCAATTAAAGAAATTGCAAATTCATCTAAAGCTGGCCTCCGATGAGCCGTACCAACTGTTTTTTCTGCAAAATTAGATTGTTCTCGAATTGGGTATGTTAATACCTGTGCTTGTTGGTTGTCTGCTACAAATAGTATTTCATTGCTTGTTTTTTTTACTTCTTTAGTATATTTCGAAGGGGTTATCGTTACTGTCCTTTTCTGTGCAAAAGCATTAACTGGTACAGCTACTATTACCGAAACGGTTAAAACAAATAAAATCGAAATAATCCTTGAGTTCATGTCTAAACTCCATTTGTAGTTATAGAAAAACTGTATATATTTGCTTCTTGTCAACTGTTGGATCAATTAGCAAACACTATTAGTCGAGGAGATGCATGGACAGGTATTAGACATAAAAGTATGAGAATCAATACTGAGATTAGAGAAAGCTGATTCGACCGTTCCATAGTACCTCCCAGAATTCATGTGTGATTTATTCTTGTCCAAGGAGCTACAATCTGAATCATTCCCCTTCTGCTGTCAAGGTTATTCTGCTCAATCTCAGGTCACCTAGGCCGTATCGTACAGGTTAGTGAACAGTATCTGATCACTAACCGGCTACTGGTTAAACTTCTTTCTTCTCCGCTATTTCTAGCGCATCGTCAACTTCTACACCTAGATATCTAACTGTGCTTTCTAGCTTTGTATGGCCAAGCAGAAGTTGTACAGCCCGAAGGTTCTTTGTCCTCTTGTATATTAGGCTTGCCTTCGTCCTGCGAATAGAGTGAGTTCCATAGACTGATGGATCAAGTCCAATCATCTTTATCCAGGTCTTCAGAATCCGGGCATATTGTCTGGTCGTGATGTGGGAGCCAGGTTTTATACGACTAGGAAATAGCCAGTCATTTCCTTTTAGATGGGCCAGCGATATCCACTCACACAACGTCTCTCTAGCTTGCTCCGTAATCTCAAAGCGAACAGGCTGACCGGTTTTACTCTGAATGATGGATGCTCTAGGCATTATTGAATCGCCATGCATTACGTCACTGACACTAACCTTGACCAAATCACAGGCTCGTAACTTGCTGTCGATTGCTAAGTTAAATAGCGCCAGATCCCTAGTCTTCCCCTTCAACCTAAGAAGAACTCTAATTGACCAAATATGCTGCGGCTTTAGCGGTGGTTTTTGCCCTGTAATCTTGCCCCTATTCCAAGGAATACGCACTGATGTATCTTGAATTACGTTGGATGATATATGCATGTGTAGTTTCCTCCTGTTTGCAAGGGTGGAAACTTAATTGTGGTATATATCTGGGACACTACGTGCCCAAACCGGACCATTTAAGAAATTTCAATCGAGCGCCGCATGAAAAAATTGTGGTCTGTCCCTTATTATTTATTGGGCATACCATCCCATGGGCCGAATTGCTTATGCTGTCCATTACCTTGCGTCGCGTGTTCGTTGGCTCCCTTCTTCAATTTTCCGAAGATACTCCTTTGCTTCCGTTGCCAGCGGCGCCCCTTCAGGCAAAAGCGCCAATACTTTCTCGAAATCGGCTTTGGCGTGCGTGTACCGCCCCAAATAGAAGAGCGACTGTCCTCTTCCTTTGTATGCTAGAGCGCTATTCGGATTGAGACGAATTGCCAGTGTGTATTGCGTTGACGCCTCTTCATACCGTCTATTGTGTCTCGCTACCGCGCCGATCCCGAGGTGTGCGCCGTCAAACCATGGGGCGCTTTCAAGCTCATTTTCGTAAGCGCGCTTGGCTTCTTCATATCGGCCTTGATAGAAAAGAACAGCACCTAAGCCATGAGCTGCGAGGAACTCGTCAGGAGTTCGCGCGAGAATATCTCTAAACAGTTTCTCGGCACCGGCAAAGTCCTCGCGCTGTTCAAGTTCCATTGCCTCGTCGTACTTGTGCTGGTTATACGCATGGCGGAGCGACGATCCCTGCGACACCACGCCGCTAGCACCGTTTGCATATTCCGTTTCACGAATATACTGCGAATCTGTCCCTGTGCCGAGGCTGCCTGCGGGCGCGAAACCCACTCCCCCGTTGCGCTCCGAGAAGTGGGCGTACACAACAAGGCCAATGATCGTGACCAACCCAAACACCAGATGTTGGAGCTTATTGCTCATCACACTATTCTCATCAATCGAGTTCTAAGGCTCGGCCCAACGGTTCAAATGAGGGGCGCACGAAAAGCGCCAGCTTTGAGTGCGTCCCACTCGATTTGATTGTTAGACCTTAGTCGTATCTTCAATGCTGACCTCCCCTCTTTGGATACCGATTCTTCTGTTTCTAGGTTTGATGCTCCCAGCCACAACGCAAACGAAGCCACGCTAGCATAACTATAATTCCATTTGGCTGAGATGATTTCCCATAGACTAGGGTCGTATGTCGTTCCCTTAGCTTCAGCCTTGCGAAGTGTTGCTTGAACTGCAGATATCTCGCTGGCGTTGAGGGGGAAGACCAATTCTCCTTTATCTTTTATTGCATCAAGGAGAACCTTCGCCTCGACATCCTTTATCTTCCCTGTTCGTATCAATTTCATATTTATAGGTCTAACAGTTGATTATGTAGCTGCGCCCAATATCGTGATATGCCGCCAAAAGTTCTCTATACGTACTGTTTTTAAGTGGAATAACTCTGTTAGGGGGAGTTGTTGTGTCTGCTCCCTGCTCTTACCTTGTTATTCCTTCTTATATCAAGACTATCAAACTATTGAACTTTGAAAAAGGGACCGGTTTTGGCCGAAATGAGTAAACCTTCCACATGATCACACAAAGAAAAACGCCACCTCAATAAGAGGTGGCGTTAGGCTTCCATTCTGCGAATCTATGCAACGCATCCTGGCGCTGGGTCAGGCTTCCTTTTGGGTCTTTTGACCGTCCTGGCGCAATACCCTAGAAAATACTATCTAATATGACGTCTTTTTACTATAAGCAAATGACTAATAAGTTGTAAGAATAATCCTACATAGTCATTTGCGTTCATAATATATCCAAGATATTTCCATAGTAACGAAAACCAATAATATTGAAATATATGGGACAAGCAAAGAAAAGCGGTAAAAAGCCGATTTTTGTTGCTTTAAACTACTCAAGCAGCACTAATATCACGCGTCTGAAGCTGTCGAATGATGAATGGGTCAGTGCGGTTTTTAGATGTTGCCGCTTTCATAAATATAACTACGCGATCAATATCACGAATGATGCCTTTTAGGCGTTCATCATCTGGTTCACTGCTGCTTATAGACTCGAAAGCTACATCCATTAGGCTTTCATCTTTGCGCGCAATACCAACAGCAAATGCAACGTAACTTGCTAGATGAAGATGGTGTCCATCTAGCCTGTGGGCGAAGCGCTCCCAGGAACTACGCCACTGTTCCCACTCAATCGGGGCAATATCGTCACAGGCCACTCGTAGAAACAGAATAGTCTTTACCAGTTCGTGTTGCCAATCCCAGTCTGGTAGCTGTTCTACCTTTCTCTCATGTTTAACGGCTCTGGCATGATGGCGCTGACAGTGTTCACACTGGTAATAACAGGCTAGCACATAGGCTATGTATTCACGCTCTAACAAAGTTAGAACAAAAGGGTCTGATTCGCCCGGAACTCCGGTGAATACATGGGCATGCAATTCAGAGAGGACATCATTAAAGGCGCGCCCCATTATTGGTTGTTTTTCACTCTGTGACATCTTATTCAAACTCTTTTAGTAGGATTTAGTTTATTTAATTGCTGCTATAAAGATAGCACGGCTGGGTTTAATTCCAATTACATAATTCGCCACTACCGGGCATAGGCAGTCTCACCCAGATCGGCATATGGTCTGACACATCGGCCTTACTACAGGAGAACACTTTTTTCGTCTCTGTTTTGTTTAATTGAAAAAAGCTTTTGCCATATAGCGCTTGAGCAAACAGCTCAGGAAAATCGAATACGCCAAAATCGTAGGCGTTGCCGCCTCCCTGCCCTGCCTGCTGGTTTTTATCTTCATGCGGCAATCCGCTCTCATTTTTGTCGATAAAAAATGCAATGTGATCAAACGCCTCGCTTTTACGGGCATTGGTGTTAAACAGCATAGACTGGTCAGGATGAATATCAAGAAAGGGGAAGTTCACCCTGGCGGCGCTACTGCCTGTTAGCAGATTGCTATTCAACTCTATAAGTAGCTTTACAATATCTGAGTATCGGCTTTCTGGGCTCTCAAAATCCATATTCAGATCACCGAATAGCACCATATTTTTATAATACATGCGCTCTGACTGTTTGGCCCGTTGCACCAACCATTTAAGCAGGGCGAAGAACTCTCTGGTACGTTCTACCTCACTCTGTCCGTAAAGCAGATGGGCATTTATAGCAAGAAACTCAACAGGGTCGGCGCAGCCTTTGGCTTTTATAGAGAAGGCTGCGCATAATGGGGTACGAATAAATGTGATGAATCCTGGATGTTCAACATCGCTCAGGCCACGCTTTTTTTTGCCCTGCTGCTCTCTCTGCTTGTTGGTCTCATCAAAATCGTCAAAAAACTTCTTCCAGGCATCAATATCCTGTTTTAGGGTGTCGACAACAACTGAACGGTCATAAGTTATATCTGAGGTAAGCTCATTTAACTCGATCCGATCTGGCCGGTAGATAAATGCTAGCCTCTCTCTTAAACCGCGTTCTCCGGGCAGAGCGCCGGTGGTGTCAGAAACAATCAACTCATAACTCGGCCCTAGCTCTTTTTTCAACCGCCGGATGCCAGACAGGTCATCCATTACTTCTTGAATAGCTAGCAGATCGTAGCGCGAGACAAAGCGCTTTAAGAAATCCCAACGTTTTGTATCGTCGCTATCCTTGCCCAGCTTCAAGGCATTGAATGAGCCTATTACAACAGAGTCACTCCGCTTGATTGGGCAGCCATAACGCGCTGGATTCTGCCTAAGCTTTGCATTAATTGCCTGCCACTGCTGTTCACTGAAACCTGGCATAGTATCCCTCCTGGGCTTTACTCCACCTTTTTTAGTTAAAGTATCCTGCGCGCATGGTGGAAAACCGCCGGATGTTTTATCCTAAATATTGTTAGCCGCACAAGCAACCAACACTTACGACTACCCCCAATCTAAGGTAAGACAAATTTGACCAACAGCACGGTTCGATACTATTTACAGCTATATAATTTACTAGTTGAAATCACAACACAAGGACAAGAAGCATTGGATACTGCAATGAATATAGGTATTCCTTCCCCGCCGACGATGGGTAAGTAAAGTCACCCCAACAGGTTCTCTTGGAAATGATGTAGAGAAGCAGCGCTCTACTACTAACGGTTACACCACATAGGAGTTGTTATGAGAAAGCTAGCATTTATATTATTTATTTTAATAGCACCCACTATTGCTAATGCAGAGAAGAGCGTCCAAAGGGAAACCGTTGAACGTCTTCTTGAGGTAATGCATGCCGAACAAATCATTACTACAATGTATTCACAAATAGACCAAATGTTCGCAGGTATAGCAAAAAATCTAGGCGTTAAAGAGTCTGAACAAGAAATTTTTAATAAGTTTATGTCAAAAGTTGTAGCTGCCATGAAAAAGGAAATGACGTGGCAAAAAATGAAAGACCCCATGATCGATATTTATATTAAACATTACACTGAAACTGAAATTAACGACTTATTAGCTTTTTACAGTTCCAAATCTGGAAAATCAATTCTCAAAAAGATGCCTGCGGTGATGCAAGACTCTATGCTTATCTCTCAGTCCATGTTGAGAGAATTTATACCAAAAATAAGAACTATATCTGAAGAACTTAATAAAGAATTACAGATGACAAGAAACGCTAAAACATTGGAAAAGCCAGCAGATAACAAAGAGCAGCAATAGGATGTGAGCCGATCGACGTTATCGCTCATCTTCTCGGCACCATCGGCAACAGCGCCGCCTCGGCTACCGCCTCCATGAATGCTACGAGTTCTCTTCAGGTCTGGTCCTGGTGAAATTAATGCTTGACCGCTAGCGATAAATAGAGGCAATATCAGCGCATGAATTTTTCACACGCCAAACTTATGCTAATCAACCCGGTACGAGCTGCCCTATGGCGACTTGTGTCGGTCCGTTGGCGTTTGGGAGAAAAGTTATAGCTTAATCAGTTAATACATTGATCAACCCTCAAAGGCCGCGGAGTCACAAACTTCGCGGCCTTTTTTTGTTTTTTTACCATGATAAGGAGAAAGAAAATGTCGGTCCCGGCAGCATATTTGGGAATAGTCTTGATCTGGGCAACTACGCCCCTGGCGATCAAGTGGAGCAACGACGGCAGTGATTTTATGCTGGCAGTTAGTACACGTATGTCTATTGGCTTCGTGTTCTGCCTGCTGCTGCTACTGGTGTTGCGTATTCCGATGCGATGGGACCGTGTGGCACTAAAAAGCTATATCACCTCTGGCATTGGAATGTTCGGCGCTATGATGAGTGTCTACTGGGCGGCGCAGTTCATCCCATCCGGTTTAATCTCGGTACTATACGGACTCACCCCCATGGTGATCGGTGTGTTTGCAGCCCTGTGGTTGAATGAAATTTTCTTCACGCCATCCAAGATAATCGGACTACTGCTCGCAGTGGGTGGATTGGGTGAGATATTTCTGCCTGAAGGGACCGGGTTCTCCATCAGTGCTTATGGGGTGATCGGTGTTCTGATGTCAGTGTTTTTTCACTCCCTGAGTTCAGTGTTGGTAAAACGCATCGGCGCCCAGATGCATCCGCTGGCGCAAAATAGCGGTGCACTAGGTGTTGCAGTGCCGCTCTATATCTTCTGCTGGTTACTGTTTGGCGATGAGATACCAGAGCATTTACCACAGCAGTCCATTGGGGCCATTCTGTATCTGGCAGTGATCGGTACAGCGTTGGGGTTTAACCTCTACTTCTATGTGTTGAAGCAGGTACCGGCCATGATGATAGGTTTGATCACCTTAATCACCCCAGTGCTAGCTCTGTTTCTTGGTCAGACACTAAATGGCGAACAGGCTGAATTACATGTCTGGATCGGCACTGGCATCATCCTCATGGGATTGAGTCTGTTCCTGTGGGGTGGAAGGATGTTTCGGTTGCTGCTACCGATTAGGTAACGAATGGGGTTGGACTCACTGCTGTCCCACTTAACCCCCTCTCCCCTCTGGGGAGAGGGCTGGGGTGAGGGGGACTGTGAGATAACTCATTGTTTTGTATCTTCCCCTGATCCTGTCACTCCTCGTACAGCTCTTTATAGTTCTGGTACCACGCCCCCACAGCAATAGGACCCAGAATAATAAAACCAAGTCCAACCGGCAGTGCGGCAATAAATGACAACGCCAAACAGATCAGAACAAACACCGCCAACGGCTGCCAGTTGCGGATAGACTCAATTATGCTGGATTGAATAGCGTCAATGGGCGCTCTATCTTGCAGCATAACTTGTGGAATAGCATAGAACAGCAAAGATACCAGCAGTGCTACCACCAATAGCAGCAACACAACACCGAATATAGTAGAGGCACTAAACTGAAAATTCATGCCACCTATCAAGCCTTTTACAACAACCCCCATCATAAGGCTAGCAATCAGTGCAATAGACCCCAGAATTAGCATAGGACCGGTTCTACTAGTATCACGAAAGGCCTGAAAAAGATGTTGTATCTCAAGGTTGCCATCTTCATCAAGCTGAGATGCACTGTATATAAGGCCACCTGCAAACATTGTCCCAAGTATCCCATTGCCTAGCACATCCAATATGGGGACATACGATAACAGCAGCATTGTTAGACCAACAATCAGGATCATAAGAGCCCATATCAATGGATTCTTCAAAAATAACTCCCAACCATCCATGAACCAACCCCAACCTCGTTCTACCTCCACTATCTTTGCTTCCATCTCCGCAACCCTCTCTGGTTATTTGCAGTTTGTACAAGTTGGTATAAAACAATTACATACGCTCACATTAACACCCGCATAATGCAAGGTATTACTTCAAATAATCATGTGCTAGTTGGGTTTGGAGGAAGCAATCATGCTAACTGGTACCGAATAAAGAGAACTATTTATAAGTTTTCCAATTTAAATCGACCAATAGATAACCATGGCGTTTAAGAGGTATATTTCATCCTGAGCCGTTTTTTAATCGCTCCTGTAATCTGGTTGAGGTTCACAGCAAAGTAGATTTCTAACAATGGGTTAGTGTCTCGTTTATTTTTTCCGCAACTAGTTACCTGGCCACTTTTTATTAATGAATCAGTAATCAATTCCTGTTAGATTCGTTCTATTATTATATGTTATGCGATGAGGCACGGTTATGGTAACCGCAAGCCCTCAGTTAGATAGGAATTAGGAAGTAGCCATGAAGTTATCGCTCCCAGGTCTGTTGCTGCTCAGTGCCAGCGTCGTCTTAATTACCTCCTGCGGCGAAAACGCAGAGCAAAACACGCCATCCGCCAATCCCGGTCCAGAGGTTACGGTGGTTAAGGCCCACGAGGAACCTGTACCCCTGACCAAGGAACTGGTCGGACGTCTAGCCGCCACCCGGGTCGCTGAGGTGCGTGCACGGGTGGCCGGCATCATCCTGCAGCGGGTCTACAACGAGGGTACCGATGTAAAGTCCGGCCAGGTCCTGTTCAAGATCGACCCAGCCCCGCTGGAGGCTGAGGTGCATGCCCAAGAGGCTACCCTGGCAAAGGCGCAGGCTGATGCTGCCAATGCCGCCCTGACAGCTAAACGCTATCGTGAGCTGGCGACCAAGAAGCTGATCTCTACCCAGGATCTAGACTCCGCTCAAGCAACTGAGCGCACCACTGCCGCCGCTGTCAGAGTGGCCCAGGCCAAACTGGAGAAGGCGCGTCTCGATCTCAGTTACGCTACAGTCACGGCACCAATCAACGGGCGCGCCGGACGCGCCATGGTCACCGAGGGCGCTCTGGTGGGGCAAGGCGAGGCAACTCAACTCACCACCATCGAACAGATTGATCCTATCTATGTAAACTTCAGTGTCTCGGTGACGCAGATGCAGCAGATAGCCACAGCAGGTGAGCATATGATCACCAAGTCTGGAGACGGCAAGCGTATGCCGGTTGCAGTTACACTCCCTGATGGCAGTCGGTATGAGCATGCGGGAAGCATGGATTTCTCTGATTCCGCCGCCGATCCGGCCACCGGCACGGTATCGCTGCGTGCCGTAGTACCCAATAAAGAGAACCGCCTGCTGCCCGGCATGTTTGTTAATCTACAGCTCTCTCTGGGGCAGCTGGAACACGCCTTTCTGCTACCGCAAGCTACCCTGGCACGGGATACCCAAGGAGCCTACGTAATGGTGGTAGATGCAGCAGGCAAAGTTGAGCAGCGCCGAGTAACCAGCCACGGCATGACCTCAACAGACTGGATTATCACTGGGGATTTGGCCGAGGGAGACCAAGTAATCCTAGAGGGGCTGCAGAAGGTAAAACCTGGGGCCAACGCCAGGGCCATTCTAGCTGCCAAACCTGAGGCGAACTAAGCATGCCACGTTTTTTTATCGATCGGCCGATCTTTGCCTGGGTAGTAGCCATCGTAATCACCCTGGCTGGTACCGTTGCCATCTTCAAGCTTCCGGTCTCCGCCTATCCACCGATTGCACCACCTCAGGTTAGCGTCAGTACCAGCTATCCTGGTGCCAGTGCCGAGGTCATTGAGAAGACCGTAACCTCCGTCATCGAACAGCAGCTGACCGGGGTCGACAATCTGCTCTATTTCAACTCCACCTCGCGCTCCAACGGTACCGCTTCGATCACCCTTACCTTCGTCAGCGGCACCGATCCGGATACCGCAGTGGTACAGGTGCAGAATCGGCTCAGCGTAGCCCAGGCCAGACTGCCTCAGGAGGTGGTACAGAACGGCATCATCGTGGCCAAAGCGAACAACGCCTTCTTGATGGTGTTGGCGCTTAAGTCCACCGACCCCAGCTACGACACCTATGCCTTGAATAATCTGATCGCATCCCAGGTGCTGGATCCGATCCAGCGACTACCGGGGGTTGGTGGTGCTCGATTGTTCGGAGCTGCCTATGCCATGCGCATCTGGTTGAATGCAGATAAACTGCGTGGATATGGGATGAGCGCTGCCGAAGTGCTGAATGCTATCCGTGAACAGAATGTGCAGGTGGCAGCCGGATCTATCGGTGCTGAACCAGCGCTGCCAGGACAAGGTTTTACCGCTTCGGTGACTGCAGCCAGCCGCTTTACCAGCCCGGACCAGTTTGCCCAGATCATCCTGCACACCAACAGTGATGGCAGTACTGTGCGCCTGCAAGACGTTGCGCGCATAGCACTGGGGGCAGAGAGCTACGGCCACGACGTGCATGTAAACGGCGAGCCCATAGCCGGCTTCGCCATCCAGTTGGCACCAGATGCCAACGCCCTGCAGGTAGCCGAAGAGATCCGCAGCAAGATGGGCAACTTGGAGAGCTATTTCCCGAAGGGAGTCAGCTGGTTTGTCCCTTACGACAGCACCCAGTTCATCAGCATCTCCATTCATGAGGTACTCATCACCCTGATTGAGGCAGTGGTGCTGGTGTTTCTGGTAATTCTGCTATTCCTGCAGAACCTGCGCGCCACCCTGATCCCCACCCTGGTGGTGCCGGTGGCCCTAACCAGCGCCTTCGCCGGCATGTATCTGGTCGGCTTCTCCATCAACGTCCTGAGCCTGTTCGCCCTGGTACTAGCCATCGGACTGGTGGTGGACGACGCCATCGTGGTGGTGGAGAACGTCGAGCGCATCATGACCGAAGAGGGTCTTTCGCCCAAGGAGGCATCGCGCAAAGCGATGGACCAGATCACCGGCGCAGTTATCGCCATGACCACAGTACTAGCAGCAGTGTTTATCCCTATGGCACTGGTAGGCGGCAGTGTTGGCGCCATCTACCGCCAGTTCTCGCTGACCATTGTAATCTCAATGATGATCTCAGCACTGATGGCGCTCAGCTTCACTCCGGCGCTGTGTGCCACTCTGCTGAAACCTGCCCATGGTGAACCGAATTTTATCCTGCGTGAATTCAACCGCTTCTATAACTGGACAAGCTCAATCTACTTAAGACGAGTGGCCCAGGCTATTCGCCACACCCCGCGCTGGATGATATCGTTCGCGGCCCTGGTCGGATTAGCGGGAATTCTTTATGCGAACATGCCGAGCGGCTTTCTACCGGAAGAGGACCAGGGCTACGCCTTGGTTATAGTACAGCTACCACCGGGCGCCACCATGGAACGTACCGGCAAGGTTCTGCGGGAGATGGAGGGCATCCTCCAGAAACATCAGGCGGTGGATAAGGTGCTGGACGTAGCGGGTTTCAGCTTTGTCGGTCAAGGCGAAAATGTGGGCCTGGGTTTCATCCGGTTGAAAGACTGGAGCCTAAGAAAGAAACCAGAGGATCAGGTAAAGGCCTTCATCGGCTGGGCCAACGGCGCCCTGCAACAGATCAAGGGCGCGCGCATCTTCGTGGTCAACCTGCCGACCATCCGTGGCCTCGGCCGTTTCGGCGGTTTCGATTTCCGCCTGGAAGACCGTGCCGGTCTGGGTCACGATCAACTAGTGGCCGCGCGCAACCAACTACTGGCGGCAGCCGCCAAGCAGCCGGTACTGGCCGGGGTACGACCTAATCAGCTGGAGGATGCACCTGAGGTGCAGCTAAAGGTGGACCGGGTCCAGGCCCAGGCAATGAATCTGGATTTGGGTGACATCTACTCCGCCATCCGCCTGATGCTGGCACCGGTCTATGCCAATGATTTCAACTACCAGGGCAGAGTGCTCAAGGTGCTGGTGCAAGCTGACGCCCAATATCGCAGCCGCCCCGATGACCTATCACACTACTACATACCGGCACATGATGGTGATCTCGACCATATGGTGCCGCTCAGCAGCGTGGTCAGCTCCGAGTGGCAACTAGCGCCACCCGCCATTGATCACTACAACGGTTATGAGGCGATTCAGATAAACGGTGGTGCCGCGCCTGGTCACAGCTCTGGCGAAGCCATGGCAGCGATGGTAGATATAGTAGAGAAGGATCTTCCCAGCGGAATCGGTTACGAATGGTCCGGTCAATCTTTCCAGGAGATACTATCGGGACAGCAAGCCCCAATCCTGTTTGCGCTCTCACTGTTAGTGGTATTCCTGGCACTGGCAGCGCTGTATGAGAGCTGGTCGATTCCGCTCGCAGTTATGCTGGTGGTCCCGCTGGGTATACTCGGCGCCCTCAGCTTTACCTGGTTGCGCGGACTGGAGGACGATGTCTACTTCAAGGTGGGACTGATCGCAGTGATCGGCCTATCGGCCAAGAACGCTATCCTGATCATAGAGTTCGCCAGCAGTATGCATCGTGCCGGACGCGGTCTGCTGGATGCCACTCTGGAGGCGTGTCGCCTGCGTTTGCGCCCTATTTTAATGACCTCTATCGCCTTCATACTCGGTGTATTGCCACTGGCGCTCTCCACTGGAGCCGGCGCTAACAGCCGACATGCCATCGGAACCGGGGTGATGGGAGGCATGGTTGGGGCGACCCTGCTTGGAGTGCTATTCGTCCCGGTATTTTTCGTGGCGGTAAGGCGCATGCTGGGGGATAAAAGCGAGATGACGCAAACACCGGATAAGAGCGACGAGACCTAGGCACTAGCTGGTCAAAGATCCATAGAGGGCTATCTGGCGTTCCCACGCTCCAGCGTGGGAACGATAAACCTCAAGCAAACTTGGGCAACACCCATGAACCAGACCACTTTACCGACTGTCCTGATTCTTTGTACCGGCAACTCCTGCCGTTCGCAGATGGCCGAGGCCTTGCTTAACCACTACCTTGCAGGAAAGGTACACGCCGTTTCTGCCGGTACCGCTCCGCAGCCCAAGGTGGCTGACAACGCTATTGCCGCGTTGCAACAGCTAGGCCTGCCGACCCACGATCTCCGCCCCAAGGATATTGATCTGTATCTGAATGCAGCAATTGATCTGGTAGTTACCGTCTGCGACAACGCCAAGGAGAGCTGTCCGGTATTCCCCAGACCGGTAAAATCAATCCATCTGCCGTTTCACGACCCCCATGGTGAATCTCTAGAGGCGTTTATTCTGGTGCGTGATGAAATACGTGACAAATTGCTCCCTGCTGTGCGCACGGAGCTGGGGCTATGAGTAAGGAGAAACATGCCTAAAAGGGGACGCATTTATTTTTCGTGTGAAAATTACATCCTACCTTATCGTTACACTGGCATCGACAGCCTACCCAAGGCGAGAATTAATTAAGTAAACTGCCACCGGAATTCATTCGTCAGGCTTGCACTCACTCCTTACGTGACTTTCCTGATACATGATACTAGTTCAATTATGAGTAATACGATCTACGCGAATCGTATTCCCGCTAATTACCACATTAGCCTCAATTCCCATTCTCCTTAGCATTTGGTTAATATTACGATGTAGGCGGGCGGTGGAACTATCTGATTCGTACCAATATTCACATCTTCTACGTGAGCAGTCGACAGGCCTATGATGGTTATAGCCAGAAAGAGCGACCAGATGATCTTCGATACTCATTCGCTCAGCAGAGGAGAAATTGTTAAATGCCAGGCTATAACCCTTATGGGCCGTATCATTGTTTACCTTTGCTGGCTTAGGTGGTTGTGCAGCACATGAAATCAAGAACATACTGATAACTAGTGTGATGATGTTTTTTCTCATTGCACTTACCTGTGTTTTCAAGTCTGTTATTAATTTGCAACTTTACATTATAAAAGCAAAGAACCTAGATTGTTATTTTGTTTCACTGGGATGAGCAACCAGGCCCAACCATGTATGGAAGCTGTATCTGGCTTATGTCTTTGGCTTTAGACAACACCTGCAACATTTTTTTAATATCACCGCCTTCTGCCCCACTGAATATATGATTTTCAGGGTTTGGAAGAAAAGAGAAATCTAGCTGCTCACGGCTTGCCACTATCTTGAATGCCTCTTGGGTATCAGCCCTATCGAGTGGATACAGATGTAAAGCTAATTCTCCCGATTTACGTAATTCTGACGATGGGAATTCAAAACTGCTCCCTAAGAACAAATTATTCGGAGATATTCTGTTTGGATACAAGATTGTTACTGTATTATCTGCAGCAATGGAATATATATATATATAAGTTTGTGGTTCTGACTCAATGGTTATAACCGCTTCACCACCTGATGGATAACAGGCCGGATCTCTATTCAAGGCCGCTTTTAATTTAGGGCCAGTTCCACTACTTAAATCTGGTAGCGCCTCAAAAGCACCATGATAAGTATTGTGCCAAACTTTTAGTGATAGTCGCCGCCAGTCAGATCCAAGTGTTTTGGTAAAACTAACTGCACTTACTAATTGAAGACCTGCGCTAGAAACTGCTTTTATATGCAGCTCAATTAAGTCTTGTCCCTTAGGAGGCTGATTCGGGTGTATGTAGTAGCGCCCAACAATTATCACGTCTGCACTGGTATCACCTACTATAGTACTAGAACTATTTATCTCAATATCTTCCAGCGCTATTGCTCGACCAAGACGAGCTACCATCTCTACACCCTCTCTACGCAACCCCTGTTCTATCCGATCGCCCCATAGATGGCTGAGAGCAGTTACATTTCCAGTTACACCGTCGTAAAGTTCTGCTACTGCGGTCTTTCTATTTCCTATCTCAAACCCAAGTCGTCGTAATGCCTCATTAAATTTATCAGCAACAACTACAGATTTTCCACGGTCAATCATCGACTCATCTTCATCAACCATCGATTTATCAGACACGGGCACCTGCTCATCAACAACAGCGCCAACCCCATCGGTAACAAGCACTGATTTATCTGTAACTGAGACTGACTTATCGTCTACAGGAACCGATTTAGTAGAAATAGCAACAGATTTATTAGAATCAGACACCGGCTTATCGGCAAGCGACTCCAGTGGCACAAGAAGAACCAACGTTAGTGCCACACTCGAAATGCCTCTTAGTATTTGAACAACATCCGTATACATTAAAACCACCCGATCTTATTCTAGCCAGTTAATTGCTATAGTTAATAGGAACACACAGTCTGCTTAGTATTATCTACTGTTATTATACGTTTGCTTTAGTAATCAAAGTTGGATAACTACATTATTTTAGAAATCATCAAGCCTGCCAGCATTCTCTTTACGACAATTTTCGACACCAGGCCCAAAGTCATCAAGATTACCTTTTGAAGTATTACAAGGGTGATCTTTACTATAAGTTTTATTGTACGATTTTTTTACCACCTTGGTAGCAGGCTTCTTCTGTGGCGACCGCTTTGTATCCTTCACCTCACTACTATTGCACCCAGATACTGCCAGACCAACAGCAATCACTACTATATGCTTCCACATTGTTTCACCCTCAATTCATATTTATACAGGCAACACAGTAGATCAAGGACAGCCACTCATTAAACTAATTTGACTAGCGGCCTATTGTTACAGCTTAACTATTTAGCATAACGCATGATTAAAGCAACCGTCATCCCAGCAACTGGGATGACGGCAACCTAACCTTACCAACCTTCACCAAATGGCTTTTTGCGACGCTCATTGCGTAGAGTTACACGATCTACCCGGACAGTGTTACCTTCAAATTTCACGTTAGCTTCAACTCCCATCTGATCAAGCATACGCTGAACATTTCGATGCAGTTTTGCACTGGAAATAGTAGATTCGTACCAGTATTCACATCTACGGCGAGAGCAATCAACTGGGCGATGGTGCTGATAGCCGGAAAAGATCACTATGTACTCTTCGATATCCATGCGCTCGCTGGAGCTAAAATTGTTAAACAGCAGACTGTACTCTTTAGTGATACCGGAGCTGTCAGAAGTTATATTACTGCTGCTGGAATCTGCCACAGCACCAGCGCTCTGGTTATCATCAACTAGATGTGCCAACTTAACAGACAAAACATCACCCAAATCATGTGCTAAGTAGCGAGATTTCGCGCCAACCACCTCAAGAATACATTCACGATTGCAATTTGCAGGAGCATTGAACACTTTCTTCACTTCAAATTCGCCCAAAAATTTGCCCGATTGCACCGTCAACATGCGACCTGCAATGCGAGACCGAACTTTAGTGGTATAACCTTTATTCTGTGCACTTGCATATATCTGGAACATAACGGCCACATCAATGGGTGGTCGCCTTAAGCTTTGGGCAATATCTAGAATTTCTGCGTCTGTACGACGAACCCGCCCCTGAGCATAACCACCAGTACCATCATCAGTCTCTTTTACTGTTACTGCGGTCTCATCAAATACATTAAAACCCTTATCATCAAGCTGACTACGTAGAGCATTTATTACTTGATTAAAAACTCGATTATTTCGAGGAACTGTATCTCTATCCGCATCATCACTAAATACCATTATGTTAGGTCCACCCGCTTCTGAAATTGACGGTGTCATAGCGCCAATAACAAGAAAACAACTGGTTATGAGGGAGAGAATCATTGTATTAGTTTTTTTCATTGCTCAGTCCTTTTTTATCTTTAATTAAAAACAGGATTAGTCTTTATGTAATCACGATAGTGTATGAAAAGACTAGACAGATTTTTCAATGCACAGCCAAAACGGCCAAATTGTACAGCCTGGCCATATTTTCATAAGAAAAGAATCGGTAACAATCCATAGCGATGGCTTTGTTATAATTACCCCAGAATTCCCCATTATTTATAATTAGTTACCCAATACTAGCACTAATCTACATATTTTCACCATACCCATAAAAACAGCGATTACAAAAAACCGCCTACCCTTTTCATATATCCCCCATAGAGTGTTTGCCAAAACATTGAGCACACACCTTTCTATTATGATATACATGCGCTACCGAGACTTCTTGGTAGTGAATTACTGGCTAAATTTCAATAGAATAGAGTAATAGCTGAATCCACGTTCCATGATCAAAGGAAAGAACAATGAAAAAACACTATATAATTCCGTTGTTGATTGCCCTTTTACTGCCAACTTTTGCGATGGCTGGAAATCAGCCACGAGTGAAAAATCTTACTGAAATTATCCGCAGTCTGGCGCCTATAGGTGGGACAGTTACAGCTAGTAACTACATAGACCTTGATATTCGTTTTCGGACAAATTCGGCACAACTTTCACCGGTCGCATACCACCAACTAAGGGAGCTTGGACGGGCACTCCTCTCCGAACAACTACGCAATGTGTATATTGGTATATACGGACATACTGATGCAGTTGGCACTGATGCCTACAATATGCAATTATCTAAGAGACGCGCAGCTACTGTGGCCAGATACCTGATAAATAATTTTGATATCCCACCTTCACGTCTGGAGGCTATGGGGTTTGGTGAGAGCAGACTAAAAATTCCAACTACTGGAAGAAGCAGAATAAACAGAAGAGTAGAAATCAGATCTCTTAGTATAATAAACAGTAGGCCAGAGCGCGTAAGAGAGATAGACAACAGCGGAAGTGCTATAGACAACAGCGGAAGCGCTATAGATAACAGTGGAAGCGCTATAGATAACAGTGGAAAAATTAACTGGTAACAGCGTTGGATAATTCTCTATATTAGAGACAATCTATACACGCCCTTAACTTTGCCAAGACCGCTCTTATTGTTGAGAAAAGGCAATCATGCACTTAGGTGCGTGATTGCCATTTGATTCCTACCAGAAAAATTGCGCACTATATGCACTGTGGATAGAACATTGATGAAGGAGACAATCCAACTTGTTTGCAGATAACTAAGCCCAGTTATATACAACATAACGTGGCCAATCTATTTCATAACAAACCAACATACTAAATTTTGTAATAAATAATACTGTACTAACTCCTGTGCGCTAATTGTAGGCCAAAATAAAAAAGGGGATTGCGCAATGAAATCTACAAATAGAGGTAAATGGCTGACGGCATGGTTCTTTGCTTTTCTGTACACCGCCAATATAGGATCAGCTGCAAGCTCTGAACACAGAAACACTGGCATGGAGTTGCGAGGAGATGTACCAGAATTTCTCGCTGCGCCCGGTGAGTATATTCTTCAAATGGATTCCGAACTAGAAACAGCAGAGATGGAATCCGTCTTTTCCGAAAAGTTAAATACCAGCAATGTAAAAGTAGAGAAGATACCTAACTCTACAATCAACATCCTTCGCATCCCAAAACAAAAGGGGGGATGGGTTAATCTGAATGATTATCTTGAAATGCTAAAAAACACCCCAGGTGTACAGAAGGCTCAGCCTAACTATATTCGATACACCTCTTCTTTACAGGCTAACCTGGATGACCCAATGCTGCCAAAACAATGGTATCTGGAGTCTATCAATGCACACAAGGCCTGGGCAGTCAATCAAAATGCCAGCGATGTTACTGTTGCTGTTATCGATGATGCAATTATGATTGAACACGAAGATATCAAAGGAAACCTTTGGTCAAATCCAGGTGAGATCCCAGGCAACGGTAAAGATGATGATGGTAACGGCTATATTGATGATATTCACGGATGGAATTTTGCAGACAAAAACAACGACCCTTCGCCTGTTGGAGCTTGCGTAAAGAGTGGGCATGGCACACATGTATCGGGGGCTATAGGTGCCGTAGGTGGGAATAGCAAAGGGATCAGTGGAGTAGCTCCAAAATCACGTATTATGGCGCTTGCCATTGGCAATTCAAAAAAGAACTGTAGCCTTGATAGCTTAGGAATACTAGAAGCTGTCCGCTATGCTATTGATAATGGAGCAAAAATAATTAATTTAAGTTTAGGTGGTCCTGTAGGCGCACCAATCGCAGAAGCCACATACCGTCTTGCTTCCGATAAAGGGGTGCTACTTGTGATTGCCGCCGGGAATGATGGACTGTCAAATGACATGAAGGACATACCCAGCCACTCCCAATTTACTCTTGCTATTATATCCAGACAAAACAAAGTAATTCACTATGCAATTGCCCCCCAATACCCTGCCGCCTTCTCCCAATCAATTGACGGAATTTTGACCGTTGCAAATTTGGCAAAAACCGATAATACAAATGTTTTATTGAAACAACGGAAGTATCAGTATGACAGTATTGGATACAATGCTCGCCTGGAAAACGGAAAGCTCAAGATAGATCGCCGTGTACAGTTAAATCAAGAAAAATGGTACGTAGGAAGTAATTATGGAGTTAAATCTGTTCATATTGGTTCGCCGGGAACAGACATATACAGCACAATTCCAAAAAACGAGCGGGGACATGTTGTTAGTGCTTATACGCTTATGACTGGCACTTCAATGGCTAGTCCAATTACGGCAGGTGCAGCAGCACTGGTCTGGTCGGCCTTTCCTAACATGAATAATATAGAGGTAAAAGAAAGACTTCTTGCAAGCGTAAACAAAAACCCCGACCTAAATGGTAACTTATCATCAGAGGGGGAGCTTGATCTTTTTAAAGCATTATGTGGAGAGGAATTCAGCCAACGCGCTGCTGGCTGCCCATCCTCTGGGGGAACGAAAAAAAAACGAAACCCTAGAGAAAACGATTCATCAGGAAAGCCCAAAGAAAAGACAAAGCCACAAACTCCGGGGGAGAAAAATAATAAACCACAGTATAGTAATCGAGATGATGAGATGAACTCATGGCTGACTGACGATAATAGCGGCAGCGAGCAAGCGACTCCGCAAAGTGGAGGAATAAAATGGTAATCACAGCCAATAAGCTAGTTAATGTCCTACTGCTTCTTTGTGTCATAACCTTTATACCTGCTTGCGTGCAGGGAGAGGATCAAGCAAAAGAAAAAAAGGGACAAGAGACAGTAAGCAAAACTAAAGCAGAAATTACTAATGGTGAGTTAATAGTATCTCTTTCAGCAGATGCAGAATTAGAAACACTGCGAAAAGCGTGGTCAATCTTCAATCCAAAACTGGAATGGGTCGGACCAGAAAAAAACCGATTAGTTCGTGTTGAGATTCAGACTGCTCTTGATATCGACATGGTAGTAGCAAATATCAAAGAAACTAAGGGTGTTGTAGCTGTTCAGCACAATCATGTTCGGAATGTGCTAAAACCTGAGAAGACGCCCAACATTCAAGATTAGTCCATTTGCCCAAACCCACCCGTTATCGGGTGGGTTTGTAGTTCGCTCTAACTCATTACGGTTTAAGTGTTATTCGTAGGTAGCCAGGACAATATCATCCCGACCTTCTATCTTCGGATTTTGCTTCTTATTAGAAAGACGCAGAGCACGGCGACGGACTTTCAAAGAAAGATATTCATCCATCTCGCCTGTGGTAATCTTCTTGTCATTGTTCTCGTCAGCTTCCCCCTGCAACCCTTTAAAGAAGTAGTAGCTGTATAGGCTGTGTCCCTTCTCAGGATACCAGGTTGATAGCTGATCCGGACCGGCACTAGTCATAACCGTACCGCTGCTGATTCCAGAAGATATCTCTTTTGTCTTCAACATAGCCGGACTAACATTTTTGAATATAACGCCTCCCTTCGTACGCCCAGAGAAACAGGAGTCTATTACTACCACCATATCTTTGGCCGGCAGTTTCTTCATATTTTCATAGAAGGTGGAAACAGCATATCCTGATGAGGCAATATAGTCTGGATCTGCATCCACTGGTACAAAATAGCCTTCTCCAGTATCGGGGTCAGGCGCTCCATGACCCACATAGTAGATAAAAACCCGGCTCTTGTTGGGCTCAAGATAGTTAAAC
The DNA here is from genome assembly GCA_050291725.1 of Sedimenticolaceae bacterium. Lineage (GTDB taxonomy): Bacteria > Pseudomonadota > Gammaproteobacteria > Chromatiales > Chromatiaceae > JAAGZL01. Next base: position 26,012 of record JBNKKH010000013.1, on the reverse strand, counting down.
ACTAAACCCTCTGCTTTACCCTTACTGCCAAACAGCTTCTCAAAATCACCCTTGGTTGCATCTTTCTGCACTAATATATTTTCTGGATCATAACCCATCGCCTTAACCAGATGCTCTTTCATCGTGCTTAAGTCATTGACGGCATAATCTACAGACGGAACACCTTCTACCCTATAGTTCTTATTGGCTACAAGCACCGCAACATCATAACGGCCTGCCTTCTTACCTTTCGGGATACTCTTCAGAATCTCAGCATCGGCGGGGGCTACACTGGCAGCCTTATTGGTACTAACACCTGGATTTGGACTAACGCCTGGACTAGAAGATATCTGTAATTCACTACCACTTGGATCTAACAACGATTGAATTACCTTATTAGTCCCTACGGTGGTACCTAGTAGATGACTGGCATTTTTCTGGATCGCGTAACTAGTTAATGCATTGCTGGTTCCGCGCCCCCAGGCACCATCAATTGTTGAGGTATAGTGCCCTTGCTCTTTCAGCTTCATCTGAATCTGTTTACGAACCTGTTTAGGATAGGATCTAAAAGCCTTAGCTGATTCCGATTGAACCGCACCACCACTGCTTCTGCCTCTACTTCCTCCTGATGCTTTACCAGCCATAAAGCCCAAAATTGCGCCAACTACTGCTTCACCACCCCTACCAGCACTAACATGTACAGGTGTTGCAAGCGCAACTGCGACTACGAAAATTACCCACTTATTATTCATTAGTTTCCCCTATTCCATTCTCTGAATTATTCTCCTAGGTCCTTACGCCCTAAGATATCCAATACCCACAAGCACCAGACTTACTGCTACTAACCAATCACCCATATCCTTGCAGATACACAATATTTCTATATTCAGCTGCTAGTAACAGAAACCACATCCATTCCGCTGCTTTATAAAATACTCGTATATATACTCGCCATTTTCAAGCAAATTACCATGTATCAGCAATATAAAATGGCAATCCAAATGAGCCACTCTTAATTAACTCTTTATGTTTAGTCGAGTACTCGTTGTTTTATATTAATTTTTCTGGTTATAGGCTCTCCATGCCTACCACACCGTATGGAAGACTCTGGAATTTTTTCACCTTAAGCAATATTGACATAAATCACATATATCTGTTCTTAGATTCTGTTTTTAGAAAAAAACCCCTCAACCTTTCATTTTAGTCTTTATAGCCACGCTATTTTGCTGATTTTATTTAACGGAGAATTGTTTATGAATGCTGGAGATATAAAGAGAAGACTTGGCTCAATGATACTTTTCTTAGCAGGAGTATCTTCTATGTGCATAGCTACTAATATCATGGCAACACCAAACTCAAAAAGTGAAGTTATGAAGCTGGTGGTGGAAACAGCAAAAGAGGAAAAATTGGCCCCATCGTTAGCACTCGCCGTTGCCCGAGTAGGCTCCAGCTTTTCATTTCTAGCAACTGGATCTGGCGGAGAGCGTGGAGTAATGCAGCTACACCCCAACGGGGTTGAAAAACAGTGGGATATAACACCTGAGCAGTTATGGGACGCTGAAATCAATATAAAACACGGTGTAAAGTACCTCAAAAAACTAACTGAAACATATCCAGACCGTACAGATCTTGCACTATCACACTACTACGGACTGCATATAAATAGCAGCAAACAGCTAACCCATGTGCTGCCGGCCACCAGAAACTTTGTCAGACGTGTTCTTCATTGGCAGAAAAAGTATCAAACTCAGGCCCAGATTTGGACAGAGCTACCGGTTCCTGCAATCAAATACGAAAAATTGCAAAACGGCGCTAACTGCGACTGTTATAACCTTCCCAACAGCAATAAAGAATGGCCAGTAGACGATTTTCATGGAGATATAGAAGAGCGCCGTGCACAGGCAAGGTCAATTTTAGATGATTTCGGAGATGACCCGCTGTGACACGGTAGAATTGCCAGGGATTTACATCGGAGTTACTATTCGGTGTGTATGGTAGATAATTACTATATTTCTGGCACTCCAGACTAAAAATGGCTGCCCTATATTCCTGGCCATTTAACTATGGTTCGGACCTAGCAACTATAATAAATATTTATTGTTTCTCGATTCAGGTTAGTTATGGAAATTCATGTTCAATGAATAAACCATAAACATCATAGTTAGGGAAATAAAAACAATTGGATGATAATGTACATTGGCTTTTTGAGGCCCAAAAAAGTACCGAGTTCTCTTCTTTTCTAAATCTTGTAACAGAGAGTGAGATAGATGGCGAACCCAAGTTCGCACATAAAACTTGCCGCGAATTAGCGCGCATTCTTGTTTGCCGTTCATATGCACCAGCAATCTTAGAGCTATGTCATCTAATAGTGATTGCTAACTCCTGCGGTCCTACTAACAGACAAAATAGAGTAGAAAACTTTTTCTGGGGTAGCGGACTAGCAAGACCAAGTAATTTCCGTGCTTATATACAAAACTCATTACAACAATCGGATTGGCTCCTACCATACTTCGCTCTGGTAGATACCGGGGTTGATATAAACAGTAGTGATATTACCTTTAATGTATCGTTTAGCCGCATGCCACTATTGGTAGCACTAATGGATTTTCTTACTTCTGCTTTAGGATATCTAGAACTTGATGAAGTTATACAGCAGGTAATACATGATCATCCCTCAAAACAAACCATTTCAGACTGTGCAAACAAACTATCAAAAAAATTATATGATTTTTTAAAGCTACATCTACCTACAGCTCAGGAACAACGCAAATTTCACCGGCTAATTAACTTTTTAAAAGACAACCACTCAACTGGTTTCGATCACAATACAATTAATGACGAGCTATTACTCAATTTCTGGAAGCAACAATCATTACTAGACGCTAAAGATGGATTAGATTTCAAAACGTTTCCGACAGTATATAAGCTATTCGTACACCTTCGAAACACCCTAGAACATATTGAAACACTCAGAGGCATCAAAAACGCTCGCACCATAGGAAACAACCGTGATAGCGACGAGATTGATCCAGATGAGGTACTGAGAATTGTTGAGACGATAGACACACCTACTAACCCATTACATGAACTACAGAGTCCTCCAGCCAAAGAAATTAAATTCCTAAACAGTAAGGAACAAGCACGCCTAGAACGCGTCTCCGAAAGCGGACGCACTGCTAATCCACTTGCTCTTTCATTACTTCGCTGTGAAGTCTTTGACCCACTGCGCAAGTGCCTAACTCAAGCATTAAGGGATAAAGCCACATCTAATAAGATTCTTGAGATAATCGAAGATTACAACACTAATAGCTACTTAGAACGCATAGATATTTTCTCAAAAGACCTAGAACACTCTAGACGCGCTCTTATGGCTAGTGCCCACGTATTAATTACATCAAAACATAATGACGCAATATCACTGGCCCTGGAACTTCAACCAAATCTTAATTTATCTGCATTATCTACTAATGGCGATAAAACATCTCTCGAAGCCATAAAAACTAATTTTTTTCAGTATGCTTGCCATAAATCTACTCAGCAAAATCCATTAGTAGATCTAGCAAAAAATGCACATACTGCCTTTAAAAAGATTGCCCGCAAGGGATTTAAAGAAGATTTGGAACAGCCAACAACAATCAATGGGTTTGTATCTGGCAGTAACTCTCTTAACAGACTAAGAAAACAACTAGAAGCATTTTTGCATACACTAGAAGTTCAGCCACCCCCAAAGGGTGACTGGCAACAGCAATACACAAAAGACAAAGAAATTTTCTCCAAACAATTCCATATACTTTATTGTGGAGCAGATTCCACGCAATAACTGGATTGAGAACCGCTTATGCCAAATAGGATTGCTTATACCAATCAAGAACTAGAAATAGCCAAGAGGGCTTTTACCGCACTGTCTATTCTAGATTCAACCAAGGCTAATAGAGATAGCTCTAAGCTATCGCATATTAGTCCCGCACAGCTCTATGCTTACGCCTCACGGCCAAATTTCCCTATACCATTTGAAGTCAGACATGCTCTTAAAAGCAACCCACGGCTTCGCCAATCATTCCATCGACTATTAATTAAGTGCTCCAACTATTACCTACCTAGTGTAGCTGCAGCTAGTAGTGGCGAAATCACAGAAAGGGAAGCCGGGAACTTTCGTATTCGCCTCCATCCATCAAAAGTAGAGCCAAAGCAACTATACCTCATAATTGAAATACTAGTGGATAATATAAGCCCACCAAGGCTCTTAATCTTGCACGACGAAAATGGTGACTATCTAAAACAGCCGCTACCTGACCCACATGACAATCAAATACAGTTACTTATTCAATCTGATTCTGAACTGGCCAACGCAATTCGCAAACATAGCAGCGAGATATTTTTGCAGTGAGTAAAATTCGTATTTATATAGCGACTACCGACGGTCCATCCGAGGTGCAACGCCTCGAAAAAGAGGACCCTGAGGTACGCTCTGTTATCTGCATGCGAAATACATCCGAATCGCTACCTATCAGCCCAGCCTATGATGCATTTGTACGAAAACCCACAGGTACTATAGAGCGTTTATATGGTCACCCTGTATACCGAATGGATGTTTCGGAAAGGATTACAGGAGGTAGTAGTTGGCAGCTTGGTGCCATTGTTGCTCACGCGCTTAAAGCGGCAGGCAGACTAGCGGGAAAGGATGACACACCAGATCAAGTACTATGGTTGACCGGTGAAGTAGACAGTGATTTAAATATACTCCCTGTGGATCATGTCGCCAAAAAGCTGCTCAACTCATCTGGACTATTTGCCGAGTTAAAAAACTCAGAAATTCCAATAACAGTTGTAATACCTAGGCAAAATAGTGAGTCTTCACTAAAAGAACAACCAAATATACCACCTATCCTGAGCCTAGACTCTGTAGAAGAAGTCTTCAATCATTTAAAGCTGCAAAACAGTATAAGTGATAAATCTAAAATCTCTCAAAAGCCAACATTATTATTAAGTAGTCACAACAACAATAAACCAACCTTTAATAAAATATTGGCCTTCTCTCTAATTGGTATAGTAGGCGTTATAACAACCCTTTGGGCAATAAATAACAACGACAAGAACACTACCCAGGAAGCTAAAATATCCCAAAAAATCCCAAATGTACTATCACGACTCATAGAACTACGTGCTCCCAAAGATAGTAATTGTGCCGCTATACGTTTTGGAAAAACCAAAGCAAAAGAAGTTGAAGCTGTACCAGTAACACCTAACCAGTACCACTCTACCAACATTGGAACCCTTTGCGGTATAAAGCTGTATATAGAAAGCTCAGCTTACTCCTTAGATGCCGAATTACACACCAACCTAACTGAAGGTGATGCATACATAAATGAAGACTTATCCTCTCGCCTAATTCCTAAAAGACAACAGGGGAAAAAGCTGTCATGGCAAGTATTATTTTCCAGAAGATTGCGAAAAAACTTCCACTACCAGTGGAATATATCGTTAGAGGGGAAAGATATGATGACAAAACAGATAAAACTAACTCATATTGGTAGCATGTAATTTATTGCCTTTGTTATTTAATAGTTATACCTAAACAAAGTGGTCAGAATTCAACGCATCCTCTAGGCAGGGTTAGTATATTTATACGCCTGTAAGATTAACTAGACACTTCCAAGTGCCTCACCCTTTAGGGGTCGCGCTGCGCACGGCAAAAAATTCTTCCTGCATTTTTATCGAACCTAGGGAGATTCTCACCTAACACAGTCACAATAAATAAAAAGGCCCCCACTCTGTGGAGGCCTTTTCTGTATATGGCGCGCCCGGAAGGATTCGAACCTCCGACCACCTGGTTCGTAGCCAGGTACTCTATCCAGCTGAGCTACGGGCGCTCATTTCTTTGGAGGGCGAATTCTGATGATTTTGCCCTTGATTGTCAAATTATTAGCAGTTTTCTTAGAAACAGCCAATTTATAGCGGAGAGCGAGGGATTACTCCCTGCGGTCGCTGCTGCTACGCGCTACCGCGCTCCGCGGTCGAACCACTTGTTATATCGAGTGGTTCGAATTGTGGACTAATTGTACCCCGTAGGATACTCAAGCCCAACACCATATAATAAATATGGCGGAGAGCGAGGGATTCGAACCCTCGATGGAGCTATAAACCCCATACTCCCTTAGCAGGGGAGCGCCTTCAGCCGCTCGGCCAGCTCTCCAATAAAAACTAACGGCCGTTTCCTTAATTGGAATCGGCCGATGCAATTCTAACAGCAGAATAATCTGTTACAAGTGATATTGCAGGTTTTGTAAAAGAATAAGAGAGTGGCCTCTCAATATGAGCAAGCCACTACCTTACATACGCCTTATTCTCCAGACGCTTGTTGCTCTGCCTGTTCTGCTTTAATGCGTTCGTAAATCTCTTCACGATGCACTGAAACATCACGCGGTGCATTTACACCAATCCGTACCTGATTCCCCTTCACGCCAAGCACAGTTACGGTGACCTCATCACCAATCATCAGAGTTTCGCCCACACGGCGAGTCAGTATTAACATAATCCAATCTCCCTGTTTCCCGAAATACGGACGTAGTTTCAATATCGGATATTATTGACTTCCATGTGTTGTCCCGATTCTCATCTCTACGGCCAACCAAGCTCTTAATCTACGAAAGTAAGCAGATTTAAGACATTAAGATTCTACCAGCAGGGTAATTAATTACAAAAATATTTCACCCTACTTCCACACTAATAATAGGCTATTTTATTCAATTTTCACTATAGTTTTTTGGTATTTTACTTTTCAGACTGAAGCTGTCTCTTTGGGTAACTCAAAAGCTTCGTGCAACGCCCTCACCCCCAGCTCCAGGTATTTCTCATCCACAACAACGGAGATTTTTATCTCAGAGGTGGAAATCATGCGAATATTAATCCCATCCTTGGCCAGAGCCTCAAACATAGTGCTGGCAATGCCAGCATGAGAGCGCATACCAACCCCAACTAGAGATATCTTTACAATGGCGTCGTCACCTTTTACCTCACGAGCATTCAGTTCAGATGCGGTGGCCTGTAGGATCTCCAATGTCTTAGCATAGTCATTGCGGTGCACGGTAAAGGTGAAATCTGTGGTTTCATCTTCAGCTATATTCTGCACGATCATATCTACTTCTATGTTCGCATCAGCAACCGGGCCCAGGATTTCGTGGGCTATACCAGGCTTATCCGGAACTCCCAGAATAGTAAGTTTTGCCTCATCGCGGTTAAATGCGATTCCGGAAATCTTTGCCTCTTCCATACCATCGTCCTCAAAACTAATCAGAGTACCCTCGCCTTCCTCAAAACTTGAGAGGACGCGCAAGGGAACGTTGTATTTACCTGCAAACTCTACAGCGCGAATCTGTAGCACTTTAGAGCCGAGACTGGCCATCTCTAGCATCTCCTCAAAGGTGATGCGTTCCAGTCGGCGCGCTTTCGGCTCTACCCTGGGGTCGGTGGTGTAGACTCCATCCACATCGGTGAAGATCTGGCACTCATCCGCCTTGAGGGCTGCAGCCATGGCAACTGCGGTGGTATCTGAACCGCCGCGCCCTAGAGTGGTTATGTTTCCATCTTCGTCTACACCCTGAAATCCAGCTACTACAACTACTCGACCAGCTTCCAGGTCGGATCGTACCGGCTCATTATCAATATCCAGGATGCGCGCCTTGCCATGAGCCTTATCGGTCAAAATACGAATCTGACCGCCAGTATATGAGCGGGCTGGGCAGTCGATCTTTTTCAACGCCATACAGAGTAGAGCAATGGTTACCTGCTCTCCGGTGGAGACTAGAACATCCATCTCACGGGGATCTGGGCGTTCTGATATTTCGCTAGCCAGACCTATCAGGCGATTGGTTTCGCCAGACATAGCTGATACCACCACAACCACATCATCACCGCGCTCACGGACACCCTTCACCTTCTGCGCAACCGCTTCGATGCGTTCTATGGTACCTACTGAGGTACCGCCAAATTTTTGGACAATCAGTGACATATATTATTTTCTAGCTCTCAACAGCCCCATCATCCCAGCCGATTTAAGGATGGGATAACTAAAGGCCAATAATTAAACACTAAATTATAGCCTGGATAAATAGTATTAATGCGAAATATTACGATTTTTCTATATTTTACTTGGTGCGCAGGGGTTAACCAGCTAACTTCTGCTCCACCCATGGTTGCACTGACTCCAAGGCCTGAGGTAGGGCATCTGGTTTACTCCCACCGGCCTGGGCCATGTCGGGACGACCGCCGCCTTTTCCGCCAACCTGTTCTGCAACCATCTTGATTAGATCACCCGCCTTTATCTTACCAGTCTGGTCTTTGGTAACTCCAGCAATTAGGCTTACCTTCTCCCCGCTTACTGTTGCCAATACGATAACTGCAGAGCCGAGTTTGTTTTTGAGATGATCAACCGTATCTCTAAGTGACTTGGAGTCAGCCCCCTCCAGATTAGCCGCAAGCAGTTTAACGCCGTTGAGATCAACAGCACTGGAGGCTAGATCGCTGCCAGCGGAGCTGGCCAATTTAGATTTAAGCTGATCCAGCTCTTTCTCCAGTTTGCGGTTACGCTCCACCAACTGCTCAACTTTGGAGTCCAGATCATCCCTGCCAGACTTCACCAAATCGGCAATGCGCTGCAGGCGCTGACCGTCTGCTTCTATCCAATCTATAGCACGCTCCGCCACCACCGCTTCGATACGTCTAACTCCAGAGGCAATTCCACTTTCTGACACAATCTTGAACAGGCCTATATCCCCGACCGCTTTGGCATGGATACCACCACACAGTTCGGTAGAGAAGTCACCCATGCGCAGAACTCGCACATGTTCATCATACTTCTCGCCGAATAGAGCCATGGCGCCGCTCTGTTTGGCATCTTCCAACGACATAATTCTGGTCTCAACTGGCTCGTTGCCGCGAATCTTTTCGTTTACCAGGCGCTCTATATCTCTCAGTTGCTGCGGGCTTACCGGCTCAAAATGGGAGAAGTCGAACCTAAGGCGCTCTGGATCAACCAGAGATCCCTTCTGCTGGACATGATCACCTAATACCTGGCGCAGGGCTGCATGCAGCAGATGAGTGGCGGAGTGGTTAAGTGCGGTACTGGCCTGTTTAGCCGCATCAATTTGGCAAACAACGCTATCTCCTATCCGCAATACATCGCCACTAAATGTACCGATGTGGACGAATACGCCACTAGCCAGCTTCTGGGTATCTTCAACCAGAAACTCATTATCACCCAACGCTAACACTCCGGTATCACCAACCTGACCACCGGACTCTGCATAGAAAGGGGTACGATCCAGCACCACCATTCCCTTCTCTTTGTTCCCCAGGGTATCAACCGATTCTCCATCCTGGATTATGGCAATTATAGTTGCCTCCTCTTTCTGCCGATCGTAACCAACAAACTCAGTTGTACCCTCTAGAGACATGGATGATTCATCTACCGCTCCAAACTGGCTGGCGGCTCGTGCACGTTCTCGTTGCGCCTCCATCTCCCGCTCAAAGCCATCCATATCCAGGGTTAGCTCACGCTCTCTAGCTATATCTGCGGTGAGATCAACTGGAAAGCCGTAGGTATCATATAGTTTGAAGGCGATCTCTCCAGGAATCTGCTTCCCTTCCATAGCCGCTATCGCCTGTTCCAGGATCTTGATGCCTTGCTCCAGGGTCTCGGCAAAACGCTCCTCTTCCAGCTTGAGAACCCTCTCAACCTGATCCTTGGCCTGGTTAAGTTCGGGATAGGCAGTTCCCATTTCATCACACAGAGGTTGTACCAAGCGATAAAAGAAACTATCTTCTAATCCAAGCATATAGCCGTGACGCACAGCACGACGAATGATGCGACGCAGTACATAGCCCCTGCCCTCGTTGGAGGGCAGCACTCCATCCACAATCAGGAAGGCACAAGAGCGGATATGGTCAGCAATGACCCTTAACGATTTCTCTTCAAGATTATTACAGCCGGTTAATTTGCCTGCCGCTTTAATAAGATGCTCGAATAGATCAATCTCATAGTTGTTATGAACACTCTGCATCACAGCCGCTAACCGCTCCAGACCCATGCCGGTGTCAACTGAGGGATGGGGCAGCGGTGTCAAATTACCGGAAGCGTCACGGTTGTACTGCATGAAGACCAGATTCCATATCTCTATATAGCGGTCTCCATCCTCTTCTGGGGTTCCCGGTGGACCACCCCAGATATCTGCCCCGTGATCATAGAAAATCTCCGAACAGGGTCCGCAGGGTCCAGTATCACCCATAGACCAGAAGTTATCCTTAGCACCACATCGAGAAAAGCGCTCAGGACTTACTCCCATCTCCTTTAGCCAAATATCCTCAGCCTCAGCGTCATCTTCATATACGGTAACCCAGAGCTTCTCTGGCGGGAGTTTCAGATCAACAGTGAGGAATTCCCAAGCATACTGAATAGCTTCTCGCTTGAAGTAATCACCAAAGCTGAAGTTGCCCAGCATTTCGAAGAAGGTGTGGTGACGGGCTGTATAACCTACATTCTCCAAGTCGTTATGCTTGCCTCCGGCCCGCACACAGCGTTGAGAACTAACAGCCTTGCTATAGTTGCGCTTTTCACGACCAAGGAACACATCCTTGAACTGAACCATGCCTGCATTGGTGAACAGCAAGGTAGGATCATCATGGGGCACCAGCGAACTGCTAGAAACCTGTTCATGCCCACGTTGTATAAAAAAATCCAGGAAAGCTTTACGGAGTTCTGCGCTGGTCATCATTCACAAATAATCTAAAGATAATACAAAAGTGGAATGTTATGCAGAACTGGAGCGAAAGTCACTCTAGATATCGTAAAAAAACGTCATTTGTCCAAAATTACGCCCATAACTAACCCAAACAGCCAATTTAACTCCCATATATCGCATATATACCGACCAATGGTATTGAAAATATGATACCAATCATTTCTACTTTGAATATACGAGCTAAAATATAGCTAACACTAAAACTTATGTAGGAATTCTTAAAATCAGATAGCGATACTGACAGAATATAGATACCACTCTACTAAGAGAAGTAATTGACATATTACTAGAGGTGCATTTTGAGAAGATGGTTATGAATAAAACGTGTTTAAGGGGACCTACACATGCCAAAACTAATAATAACTAATGACGGTGAAGCTCAAGAAGAGAAGCTGATAGTAAACGAAAACACCACTATTGGCCGTGCTACTGATTGCGATATTATTCTCGATAACCCCTCGGTTAGCCGTCACCATCTACGCATAATCTGCATCCTGGGCGACTGTTTTTTAGAAGACCTGAACAGCGCAAATGGGACAATGGTAAATGATCGCCTGACCAAGAAATGCCCTCTGGAGCACGGAGACAGAATTGCAATAGGCAAGTTCAAACTCACATATGATGCTACCAGCGCAGCTGAATCTCAGGAAGATGAGTTCGACAAAACCAGAGTTCAACTTATCAAACAACTCAGCAGTCCTGATCAATCAGAATCTACGAAAGAAACACCTGCACAATTTACAGGAGACCTGGATATACAAGACGCCACTGTCATAGATCAGGAAGAGTCAAATATCTCCCAGGCACAACCCCAGGAAATAAATTCGCATGAAGAGCAAAATACTGAACAGACAGAACAGGCAGCACAATCCAGAGTAAAGGCGGAAAACCCAAAAGATAGAGTAGGAAATATTACAATCATTTCCGGCACTCGCCAGGGTCACAATATGACTCTACACAAATCTGTTACTAGCATTGATAAATCAGGCCAACGGGTTGCCGCTGTTACCAGGAGACCAGATGGCTATTTTCTAGTACCTCTGGGAGAGGGTTCTCCAGAGAATATTACCGTAGTAATAAATGGGGAAGAGATAAACAGAAGGATATTTCCACTCTGGTCCAACGATATAATTGAGTTAGATGGCACAGAGATGGAATTTTCATTTTCTGACTAGGAGCAAACACCTAGGTTAGTTCTAAAATTAATCGTTATCCCATAAATAGCGCCTAATCATAGATACGGGGAATCCGCGATATTCTAAGAAGCGCGCAAGCTTCTGTTGTGATTTATGACTGGATTCTGCTGATACGCCAGATTTAGCTGCAGCAGTTTGCTGCAAAAGTTGATACCAATCAGAATCTTGTTCTTGCAGATAGTTCGCTATCAACCCACTGCTTAAGCCTCGCTCCTGAAGTTCAGCCTTAATCCGGAGCGGACCAAATCCTTTACGCTTACGCACTGTCAAATACTCCTGCAGAAAACGCTCATCATTCAGGTAGTCCAGTTCCTCTAAACCGTCAAGCACCTGCTCTATATGGGGAGAATCGGGAAATCTGCTCTGGAGTTTTCTATACAGTTCTGTACGGGAGTGTTCGCGATGTACGAGCAGGCGCAGAGCCGCCTGCTCTATCTCATCTGCTGTGTTCGTACTACTCAGGCTTACGCCTCCACTGGCTCAGATTCTTCAGACGCCTTTCCCTCATCCGATTTAGGAAATACTGCATCACGGATTTTGCCCTCAATATCCTGAGCTATATCTGGGTTCTCTTTTAAAAACCCTCGCACGTTATCCTTACCCTGACCGATGCGGTCGCCGTTATAGCTGTACCAAGAGCCAGACTTATCCACGATATCGTGTTTGACGCCCAGTTCAATAATTTCACCCTCACGGGAAATACCCTCTCCATAGAGAATCTCAAAATTGCACTGTTTGAAGGGTGGTGCCACCTTGTTTTTTACTACCTTGACCCTGGTCTCGTTGCCGATTACCTCTTCACCCTTCTTGATAGCACCGGTGCGACGGATATCCAGCCTTACCGATGAGTAGAATTTCAAAGCGTTACCGCCAGTTGTGGTCTCAGGACTACCAAACATCACTCCGATCTTCATACGAATCTGGTTGATAAAGATAACTAGGCAGTTGGAACGCTTGATATTGGCCGTAAGTTTCCGCAGGGCCTGAGACATGAGTCTGGCCTGCAGGCCCACATGAGTGTCTCCCATTTCCCCCTCAATCTCTGCCTTTGGGGTCAAGGCTGCTACCGAGTCCACAACCACCACATCTACGGCGCCAGAACGAACTAGCATATCGGTGATCTCAAGGGCCTGTTCCCCGGTGTCTGGCTGGGACACCAGGAGGTCATCCATATTCACTCCCAGCTTCTCGGCATAAAGGGGATCCAAGGCATGTTCTGCATCTACAAATGCGGCTGTGCCACCACTCTTCTGCGACTCAGCTACAACATGCAAAGTCAGAGTGGTTTTACCTGATGATTCAGGACCATAGATCTCTACTACACGTCCCTTAGGAACACCGCCTATGCCTAAAGCGATATCTAGACCCAAAGACCCAGTGGAGATTGCTTCTACATTGCCAATTGCGCTGCCATCACCCATCCGCATGACAGAGCCCTTACCGAACTGTTTTTCAATCTGACTAAGTGCTGCACTGAGTGCCTTTTTGCGATTATCGTCCATTTTTCCCCCTGGTTACTTATCTGGCCTATGGCTTCCTGCCACAAGATAGCGTTCTATGAATGTTCTCCTATTATGGCACAAGAAAAATATGTTGTCATGGGGAGAGTTGTAATTATTTTACCCCATGCCTCAAGAGAGGTTCCCGGAAGAGAAAAAAGTATTTACTGATTGTGGAGTTGAGTCGGATAAGCCCTTAGTACCGGCTATGCCCTTCGACCTCTTTGCCGCTACGGTCAATCCAAACTCTCCGTACTCCGGCCTTGTTCATAAACTGGCGGGCATTTTGTTGCATTCCATTGGACCAATTAGATTTAACACTGTTTCGATTAGTTTTGGTCTCCATTTCATCGGAAGATACTGCCTCTGCGGGAGGGCGTTTCTGAGTGAAATGAACGTTACCATCAGCATCTTTCCACTTATACAAAGATCCAGCGTGTGCACCAACGTAGACCAGTGAAATACAGCAAATCATGACTAACCGTTTCATCATCACATCTCCATTATTGTTTTATCCTCTACATTCCCCGTTACACGCTACCATATAATTATAGATAGTTTAAACAGATACAACATGCAAGAAGAGATCAAATAGGCAACTCCCACTGGTTTAATACACAATAACGCGGCAGCTCTGAGCTTGAATGAGAACCAGCCAGAACGAATTTCCCAGGAGTCCATATCACCGATTCATCTAGATAATTTGCCTCGGCATGCTTAGCCTTGCGCGCCAGAGTCACATGGGGGCTGTACACTCTCTGTTCCGGCTGAAATCCGCAAGTACACAGACCCTGTTGAAGATCTTGCACTAGCTGACTAAGTTGCTCCGGTATCTGTTTGGGACCACACCAGAGTATCTGGGGCCTCTTCCAGTATCCGTTCCTGTCCAATTCCAACGTAAATGATTTTCCTACAACAGCATCCGCCGTCTGTATAACACAGGGAAGCTGCTCTGGTGTAACCCGACCCAGAAACACCAGGGTCATATGTAGATCTTGCGGGTGGTGCAGGCGTCCGTTCTGACCACAAACTTTCTGTTGTATACGCCTCAATTCTGACCTGACCTTCTGGTCTGGCCAAAGCGCAAAGAAAAGGTTATTAAATTTAACTTCGCTCAATGAGATCCAATATCTCCTGTAGTGCCGCGACGCTTGTCCGGTAGCGCACCTCTTCCCTATCACCTGGAAATAGTTTTTTCGAAGTTATCACCAGACCTCCAGCTCGTCCCCACGCCAACCACACCGTACCAACCGGCTTCTCCTCGCTTCCTCCATCCGGACCAGCAATACCGCTGACGGCCACAGCCACAGATGCCCGGCTCCGTTCCAGAGCTCCCTGCACCATCTCCCGCACCACCTCCTCACTAACAGCTCCATACTGTTGTATGGTTTCTGCTGCCACCCCAAGCATATCCAGTTTGGCCTGGTTGCTGTAGGTGATAAAGGCACGCTCGAAACAGCCGCTGCTTCCCGGAACATCTGTCATGGCTTTGGCAATCCAGCCACCAGTGCAAGACTCGGCGCTAGCCATCACCTCGCCCTTACCAAGAAGGGCACGATTCAGGGCTATTGCCAGTTGTTTCAGTTCACTCTCCATAGCAACGAGTATTACCAAGAAATAGTGTGAACGCAATGCAGCGCAAAGGAGTTAAATAATATAAACTGGACATGTTTTGCTTCAACTTAAGAAACCTACAGAGAATAGGGAGAAGAAAATGTCAGAATTCAGTTTTGAGCGGCAACCATCACCGGCGAAACTTGAGATCCTAGGCGTGTTTGATTGGCCAATCTGGGAAAAAGAGGTATCTGAATTCGAATGGACATACGATAAAGCTGAAACCTGTTATTTTCTCCGCGGAGAGGTGATTATCACCCCAGAAAATGGTGAACCTATCGAGTTTGGACGTGGTGATCTGGTTAGCTTCCCTGCCGGGATGAAATGCACCTGGAACATCTTGAAACCAGTAGAGAAACTCTACAGTATTGGATAGTAATCGCACTGAGTAAGTGCTAACAAAACACGCAATATCCCTGATTAACAACAGATGTCACCTGCAAATAGCCAAACTCATACCCCCATGATGCAGCAGTACCTACGCATCAAGGCGGAATACCCAGATATGCTGGTGTTCTACCGCATGGGTGATTTCTATGAGCTGTTCTTCGGAGATGCGGAAAAAGCAGCCCGCCTGCTGGATATTACCCTGACTAAACGGGGCAAAAGTGCAGGCCAGCCTATTCCCATGGCCGGTGTCCCCTATCATGCAGCGGAGAACTACCTGGCCAGACTGGTGCGACAGGGAGAATCCATTGCCATCTGTGAACAGATAGGTGACCCCGCCACCAGCAAAGGTCCAGTGGAACGCCAGGTGGTGCGGGTAGTAACCCCGGGTACTGTGACCGACGAAGCCCTGTTGGAGGAGCGCAGAGACAACCTGCTGGGAGCCTTATATCAATCAGATGGCAACTTTGGATTGGCCACCCTGGATATTTGCAGCGGACGTTTTCAGATTCAACAGCTTGAATCCAGCGAGGCCCTGGCAGGCGAGCTTGAACGTCTGAGACCGGCTGAACTGCTAATAGCCGAAGACCAACCCCTGCCTACTGAGATACCCGACCAGAAAGGCATCACCAAACGCCCTATTTGGCACTTTGACCGAGATACAGCTGAGAGGCTTCTGACCGAACAGTTTGGCACCAGAGATCTGGGAGGGTTTGGCTGTACCGACCAACCGTTAGGAGTAATTGCAGCTGGCGCACTCATGCAGTATGTGAGCGAAACCCAGCGCAGCAGCCTTCCCCACATCAGCGCGCTCTCCGTAGAACGACGCGATGATGCAGTCATCATAGATGCCGCAACCCGCCGCAACCTGGAACTGGAGCACGACTTAAGCGGTCAATCGCAAAATACCCTGTGTGGAATTATGGACCGTACAGCCACCGCCATGGGCAGCCGTATGCTGCGGCGCTGGATCAATCGCCCACTGCGGGACATTGAGCAGATAAGAGAACGCCACGCCGCTATTGCCGCTCTTCTGGAGAGAAGCCGACAGAATGAGTTACACGAAGAGCTGCAGGGGGTGGGGGATATCGAGCGCATCCTCTCCCGTATCGCCCTAAAATCTGCCCGGCCACGAGACCTCTCCACCCTTGGAGCTTCCCTGGCGCGGCTCCCACAACTCCAGCAACTGCTCGCAGATCTGGATGCACCACTACTGCAACAGCTAGCAACCGATGCAGGAACCCATCCTGAAGTGGTGGAATTGTTAGATCAGGCGGTTATAGAGAACCCACCGATGCTAATTCGGGATGGTGGAGTAATAGCAGAGGGCTACGATGCCGAACTGGATGAACTGCGTAATCTATCCAGCAACTCTGAACAGTATCTGCTGGATCTAGAACAACGGGAGCGGGAACGTACCGGCATTGCCAATCTCAAGGTAAGCTACAATCGGGTCCACGGTTACTACATAGAGATCAGCCGTCTGCAATCAGACTCTGTACCTGATGAGTACGTACGCCGACAAACCCTAAAGTCTGCCGAGCGCTTCATTATACCGGAGCTGAAAAAATTCGAAGACCAGGTGCTCTCGGCCAGGGAGCGTTCCCTAGCTCGAGAGAAGGCACTGTATGAAGAGCTTCTGGAGAAGCTACAAACCAAAATCGCCCAGCTCCAGACCTGTGCATCAGCCCTGGCATCCCTAGATGTAATAACCACCTTTGCCGAGCGCTCAGAAAAACTCAATCTATGCGCCCCAGAGCTGAATACTCAACCAGGAATTTCCATTCATGAGGGTCGACACCCGGTGGTAGAGATGGTGAACGATACCCCCTTTGTACCCAACAGTGTTGAGTTCAGTGATGAACGCCGCATCCTGATCATCACCGGACCAAACATGGGTGGTAAATCCACCTACATGCGTCAAATCGCCCTGATTGTTTTACTGGCTCACTCTGGCAGTTATGTACCGGCAAGCAGTGCCCGCATAGGTCCGATCGACCGCATCTTTTCTCGCATCGGGGCATCGGATGATCTAGCCGGCGGACGTTCCACCTTTATGGTAGAGATGGAGGAAACTGCAAACATCCTCCATAACGCCACAGAAAACAGCCTGGTATTGATGGATGAGGTGGGACGCGGCACCAGCACCTTTGATGGTCTATCCCTAGCCTGGTCTTGCGGAGTAGAGTTAGCCACCAGAATTCGCGCCTACACCCTGTTTGCCACTCACTACTTTGAACTCACCACTCTGCCGGAAGAGTACCCTGGCATCGCCAATGTACATCTGGATGCAGTGGAACATGGAGACTCCATAGTGTTCATGCATGCAGTGACAGATGGACCAGCCAACCAGAGCTATGGCCTCCAGGTTGCAGCTTTAGCCGGTGTGCCACGCGAGATCATAAAACGGGCTCGAACTCGTTTGCGTGAGCTGGAGCAGTCGGCACAACAACACGCAGAACAGCAGATAAACCAGCTATCCCTATTTGATCTGAATAGCAATGAAGAGAGCGATGATAAGGAAAACCGGATATTGGATGAACTGGAGTCTATTGACCCAGATGAACTGACCCCAAAGCAGGCCCTAGAACAGCTTTACTGCTTGAAGAAGCTATCTGAGTCATAACCTACTCAATAGATAAATCAACTAGCGAAAGATATCTCCACCGCATTTTCGCCAACTTCAACCTTATCTCCATCATTCAGCTTTATTCCGCCACCAACATCTACCCTTTTATCATTAATGATTGGCACAGAGCTGTTGCCTATCTTCATTAGATAATAGCCTTGGGAGCGCCGCGCGATTACAGCCACATCCCCACCTGGCTTACCTAAGGTATAAAGCGAACGGTTTATCTCCTCAGATGCCCCTTTTTTCGGGCCGCGAAAATATTTAACAGTAGCAGTTTTGGGAACAATCGGAGTATCAAAGGTTGCATTACGTGGTGTTGGCGGCGATGTCGGCCTAGAAAAAGAGGATGATGACGGCTGCGATGAGGGCCGGGAAAACGAGGACGATGCCGGTTGCGATGACGGCCTCGTAAACGATGACGATGCCGGCTGGGATGACTGCCTGGAATACGCAGACGATGCCTGCTGCGATGATGGCCTTGCAAACGGGGACGACTCTGGCCGGGATGACGGCCTTGCAAACTCAGACGATTGCGACCGGGATGACGGCTTTGCAAACTCAGACGATCCTGACCGGGATGACGGCCTTGCAAACTCAGACGATCCTGACCGGGATGACGGCCTTGCAAACTCAGACGATCCTGACCGGGATGACGGCCTTGCAAACTCAGACGATCCTGACTGGTATGACTGGTGCCTAGGAGCCATACTTATTACTTGGGTTTTTTCCGGATCATCTTCCATAATAAGCTGAGGAACAGTTCGCTCAAAGGATAGAACATACTCTCCTATACGAAGCTCATCGCCGTTTTTAAGCATATGCTTAGATATTGGACGATCATTTAACAGTGTGCCATTGGTGCTTCCAAGATCCTCAATGAAGTACTCATCCAACGCACAGGTCAACAAGGCATGTCGTCTGCTTACCGAAATGTCATTTAGGCAAATAACATTTTTCTCATCACGACCAATTACAATCTGCTGTCTATCCAGCTCGACCTCTTTGAGAATATCTCCATCCTGAAGAATTATGATCTTGTCCATGCACAACCTCCAGCGCAATAACACTCTTTATAAGCCACAAAAAAACCCTTTACTTACCACTACGGCACTGTACCAAAATCAATGATATGTTGTCTCTACCACCATTATCCAACGCCAGCTTAGTAAGCAGATCCGCTGCTCCTGATAAATCGTCCGACAGTGAATCAAGCACTGAGTAGATTGCCTCATCGGGTATCATCCCGCTTAATCCATCTGAACAGAGAAGATAGATATCTCCTTCCTGTATACTCTCCTCCCTAAAATCCACCTTGATATCATACTCAATTCCAAGCCCTCTGGTTAGAACTGAAGATGGAACACCGGCATCTATCGCCTCATCTTCCGACTCGAACACTCCCTTATCAATTAACTCCTGCAACATGGAGTGGTCTGATGTTAACTGCTGAAAATCACCATCCCGATAACGGTAAAGACGAGAATCTCCAATATGGGCAAATCTAGCCTTCTGCCCATGAAAAACAGCCAGCACCAAGGTGGTGCCCATTCCATTTAGCTCAGAGTTCTTATCAACAGCATCAAATATAGCTAAATTAGATAACTCAATGGCGGAAACTATCTCTTTTTTCCCAACCAATCCATTCAAATGTTCGTGCATTGACAAAAGCTGTTCTGAAACTGTGTCTACTACCAGCTGGCTGGCAACCTCACCAGCATTATAGCCACCCATACCATCCGCTAATAAAACCAAACCTTTATCTGGAAAAACAGCCACTCTGTCTTCATTATGATCACGCACCAACCCCACATCCGTTCGGGAAACTATCTCCACCTCTGACATATTGCCCCCATCTGCAATCACGTTTGCATTAGGTCATCACTGTTATTGTCATCCACAACCCGCATGCGACACTACTAATTTCGGCCTAACATCAGGAATCTTTAGATTCTCTATTAAATCACGGCAAGATTCTGATACAAGGCGCACATTTTTCTGCTAACAGCATTTTAATAAAAAAAACGCTGTAACAGTAAGCATTCTCTGCATTTCTAGCTATTTTGGTATTTGGCTACTTAGTAAGATACTTCTTTATAGCTTGTTCCAGCTGATCAACAGGCAAGGCTCCAGACAAAATTTCGCCTTGGATAATCCCCTTATCGCTGTCAAATTTACCTACAACAAAGGCGGGAGTACCGCTAATGCCAACAGACTGAGCCACCTCCATATCGCGAGCAAGCAATTTACGATATTTATCCCCTTTGAGGCAGGTATTAAACATATCCAAATCCTTAACACCAATCTCTTTTGCAAGTTTCTGCAAACTATCTACAGACAGACTTTCCTGCTGTTCATACAGACCAGCATGCATCTCTATGAACTTACCCTGCTCCCGCGCACACTCTGCAGCAACTGCTGACTCATCTGCCTCCTGATGAAAGGCCAGGGGATAGTGACGGTAACCGAAGGCCACCTTATCACTATACTTCTTAACCAATTGTTGCAACGCAGGTTGTACCTTTTTACAGTATGGGCATTGGAAATCAGAGAACTCCAGCAGCATCACAGACCCTTTCTGTGCGCCTTGGATATATGCGGTTTCGACTGGAACTGTGACCAGAAACGGACCAGGATCTACTAAATTATGTGAAGCCTGACCCTTATCGCCAGCCTTCTTATACAGTTTATACTCCTCTCGTGCTGTAAACATCTGGGTAAGATACTGTCTGATCTGAGGAGCAAATTGCTCATAACTTCCACGCATGGACAGGTTGTTATCGTCATAAAACTTACGAACATCCTGATCACTCAGTGTTGGCGCCGAGATTTTACCAAACTCCTTGTCGCTCTCTCTAAGACGTCTTATCGCTTCAGTAATAAAGGCATTCTCCAGCTCTTTATGCAGATCACTCCGCAGTTCATGGATTTTCTTATTCTCAATATCCCCCAGGGTGATCTGACTACCATTAACCTCGCCAACGACGCTTGCCTCGTTTGGCAACAGAGGACTTTCCGACGCCGCCACGACCGGTCCACACAACATGGCAAGCCCTAACACAATATACTTTCTCATCTATCAATCCCTAAAATTATCAAACTGAAGAGGCAGACCGTAATCTGCTTCGCGTAGTAACGTAATAACCTGCTGCAGATCATCCCTCTTCTTACCGGTAACCCTTACCTGTTCACCCTGAATCTGGGCCTGCACCTTAATCTTGCTACCCTTGATGTCCTTGACCATCTTTTTAGCGCTAGCGGAATCTATTCCCTGCTTGATGATCACATGTTGCCTAGCCGCATTGAGGCTGGTCTCTGGGTCATTCACATCCATACTGGCAATATCTACTTTTCGTTTGACAAGTTTCTGCCGCAAAATATCCATCATCTGCTGCAGTTGGAACTCAACCTCAGCAGAAAGCTTGATATCTGCATCTGTGAGTTCAAACTTGGCATCCACACCCTTAAAATCGTAACGGGTGCCCACTTCCCGGTTAGCCTGATCCACAGCATTGCGTACCTCCTGCAGATCCACTTCTGAAACAACATCAAAAGAAGGCATTCATAAGCTCCTGATTAACTAGTTCAAAATACAATCGGCCAAGGCTATCACATTAGGCGAGGAACAAGAAAGGAATCCATCCTCTATCGAAATAACATCCAGCTGCTTATCCCCTCTCTCCCTGGGGGTAAAGGGTTAGGGCATTACCCTCTCGGATGATGGGTAGCGTGCAAGGCCTTCAACCGCTCTTGCGCCACATGGGTGTATATCTGAGTAGTGGAGAGATCGCTATGTCCCAACAGCATCTGTACCACCCGCAGATCAGCTCCATGATTTAGCAGATGGGTCGCAAAGGCGTGGCGCATAGTATGGGGGGAGAGATGTTTGATAATAGCTGCGCTCTGCGCATGCTTCTTTATACGATACCAGAATGCTTGCCTAGTCATACCAGCACCTCTACGGGTAGGGAATATCTCATCACAGAGCTGCTCCTTCAACAGCTCTGGCCTTCCCTCTTTGAGAAACCGGGCCAACCAATCGACAGCATCTTCTCCCAGGGGTACCAACCGCTCCTTATCGCCCTTGCCTACAACTCGCACTACGCCCTGGGCCAGCCCCACCTGATCTAAACGTAGACCGACCAGCTCAGAAACCCTTAATCCGGTAGCGTACAGCACCTCCAGCATAGTGCGGTCCCGCAGCCCCTCAGGTGTATTCAAGTCAGGAGCATTCAGCAATGCCTCCACCTCATCTTCGGTTAGGGACTTGGGTAGAGGCCGCCCCAGTTTTGGCGCATCGATACGACTGCTTGGATCTATCTGGACCCAACCTTCCCGCAAAGCGTGTTGGTAGAACTGACGCAAACAGGAGAGCAGGCGCGCTGTAGATCTGGGCTTTTTCGATATCTTGGATTGTTCTGCAAGATAGTCCAACAAATTCTGTCTTTGGGCCTGCTCAATAGAATTGGCAGCATTTGTATTCAACCAGACAGCAAACTTGGATAGATCTGAGCGATAGGCTGAGAGGGTGTTCTGACTAAGGCCGCGCTCCATCCATACAGCATCTAAAAATCGCTCAATCAGGGCATCATCAACCTCTGGGCTCACAAACTAACGCCCTCATGCTTTAGCAGCCAGCGTTTAATTTCAACCCGCCTACCTTGAGTGTTACCAGCAAATCCACCTATTCCGTCAGCAGAAACCACCCTATGGCAAGGAACAATGAGTGGAGTAGGATTCGAGCTACAAGCGCTACCAACTGCCCTGGGGCTGGTGTTTAACTCCTGTGCGATATCGCCATAGGTTCGCACCTCTCCAGGCCTAATCATAAGTAGTAGCTGCCAGACCTGTTTCTGGAAATCGGTTCCATTTAGATTGATAGGGATAGAGAATTCAAACTGGCTAGCACGAAAGTAACACTCTAACTGCTTCGTTATATCTAGAGCGAAGGGATCTTCCGATAAAAATGGCTTAGAGCGCCGATCAAGAAACCCCACTCTATTCAGCCGTCTTCGAGCTGTCCTGATCCCCAGGGGTCCAATGGGACTATCCACCACGAACTGAAATTTAGTGACATTAGACATAAGTGCGGCTAATTTACACTCTAAGGCCCAGCTTAGACAATAGATCACAGTTGTATAAACCTATAGTTACAATAAATTCAAACAGCCCTAAACAGCTGTAACACAGCTTTAATCTTTTCCACAGAACCTGTGGATAAAGTTGTGGAAAATGTACCTCAATCTGGTTAAAGACCGCGTTACAGTTACACCAAAAACAAATTGTACATTTTTTATACAGTTGTATATCCACTTAAATAATCAATAAGTTACAGCGCTTTTCTAAAAATAAATGCAGAAAATATCCCTAGCGCACATGATATACATAACATTAGCCCTGCCTGTGTATACAACAACAGAAACATATCCTGACAAAACGCAATATGCTCTACTGAGTGCAGTGCTAGAACTTACACATTCGTGGCTATTTTCTGAGCAAAAGGAGTTAGAATATACCCAATGACTAAGCAAGCCACATCAGAGACATCTCCCCAGTTTTGGCGAGATAAACCGCTTAACATGCTAACCGAGCATGAGTGGGAAGCCCTGTGCGACAGTTGCGCCAAATGCTGCCTACAACGCCTGGAGGATGAGGATAGTGGTGAGGTATATACCACCAACATCGTATGCCGCTACCTGAATGAGGAAGAGTGTCGCTGTAGCGACTATGCGAATAGGTCAATCAATGTTCCGAACTGTGTGTCAGTTACCCTGGAGCTACTGAAAAATCCCTACTGGCTACCATCCACCTGTGCTTACCGCCTATTGGCAGAGGGCAAAGAGCTACCCGCCTGGCACCCCCTAATTTCCGGCACTTCAGAGAGCGTTGCCAGCTCTGGAAACTCCATAAAAGGTCGGGTAGTTTGTGAGACCAAAGCAGATAATCCAGAGCACCATCTAATCGAGTGGGCTAAATAGCTCCCATAAAATAAGAATATCTATTTGATATTTAGTATCTTTTAATTTACTCCAACTGCAACTCAGGTTGGTTCAATCCGAATAAATCTAGTTAATTACCTATAGCGATTTCTGGTTTTAACAGCAGGAATTTAGCGATGTGCTATTAATTAGTAGTAAGACCGCAAGCTAGAAAGTACAACACTAATAATCAGGGCGTAGCGCCTGATACTAATATCTAGGAGGATCTATGGAAAAAGCTATTGAGATATTTAAGAACGCTTTAGAACTAGAGGTGCAATCTGAACTGTTCTATGAGAAGGCCTCAGATCTTACTGATGATGATGAATCCCGCATGGTCTTTCTGGAACTTGCCGATATGGAAGATGGCCATGCCCACCAGATTGTAAACCGCTTTAAACATACTGACTTTGGTAAAATGTTCGATGCGGATGCCTGGTTGAAAGAGGTTGAGAGAGAAGATGAGAAAATACTGGATGTAATAGCTATAGATGTTATTGCTCAGGGAGACATGAAATCCATACTAAAATACGCCATAAAAATGGAAGAGGACGCAAGAGATAACTACCAACATCTAGCCGAAATCTTCACTGACCCAGACGATGTCGCATACTGCTCTGATCTGGCTGAAGAGGAACAGAAACACGTTAATTCCCTACTGCAACTTTTACGCTCCATCGACATGGATCCTGATGACAGACCAGAGCTTTAGGATCACCTAGCCCTGTGCCAGGATTTTATCCTGGTGCAATGGGCAGCGCATTTTTAACTGCACATACGACGCCAAGAGTTCTTTGTGCGCTACACCTCATTACCAAACCACGCTTCACCGCACTCTCCGTAACGGTAGAAAACGCGCCACCCCCCTAGTACAAAATTTCATCATCTATCTGCTCGTGGCTATTTACCTATCCCCATAGCGATAACGGCTTGTCCGAGAGAAATACCGCCATCATTGGCAGGCAATTTCTGGGGCGCAAGCGGGGTCAAACCCTGACTGCGTAATAACTGACTGGTGCGTTGCAGCAGCAGGAGGTTCTGAAACACACCGCCACTCAGAACAACCGTATTAGTGTCATGCTGGCGGCAGAGAGCGGTGGCAGTCTGAGCTACGGCAGCCACCACCGCGTGATGAAAGCGTGCTGCAATAACAGTTGAGTCTACCTTGGCCCTTAGATCACCAAGCAGAGCTTTCCATAAAGGAGACCAGTTAATGGTGCCATCCTCCAGTACAAAGCCATAGGCGTAATCAGACTGCTGCTTGAACTGTGGCGAAGCCAGTGCCTCTAGTTCAATCGCCGCCTGCCCCTCATACCCAGCGCTGTTACGACACACCCCAAGCGCTGCGGCAACTGCATCAAACAGACGTCCGGCGGATGAAGTCATGGGACTATTTATACCCTGCTCCGCCATCGTCATTAGATTAGATACAGGCTTCTCCTGCAGGTAAGCAACAATCTCCAGATCAGAATAGTCTGCACAAACCAAATCCCAACCCAGGCTGGTCACAAGATGGGCAAAGGTGTTGCGCCATGGTTCGTGTATGGCCTGAGCACCTCCCAGCATCGGTACCGATTGAAAATGGGCCACCCGTTCAAAACCGGAATAGTCGGCCAACAGAAACTCACCGCCCCAGAAAGAGCCGTCCTCTCCATAACCAAGGCCATCCATGGCAACCCCAATTACCTTACCCGTATCTAACGGCAACCCATATTCGGCCATGCAGGCGGCGATGTGGGCATGGTGATGCTGCACTTCAAGCAGTTGCACACCATTTTCAGTCGCCATAGAGTGGCCTAGTTTGCTAGAGAGATAATCTGGGTGCCTGTCTACCACTATCACCTGTGGATCAAAATCAAACAGTCTACGATAGAGTTGCAAATTGTTCTGATAATCTTGGTAGGTAGAGGCATCTTCCAGATCACCCATATGCT
>JBNKKH010000012.1:0-37332 GCA_050291725.1 Sedimenticolaceae bacterium | reverse complement strand
ATACTATCTTGAAAATCTAAGGGAGTGGAAAAAGGAACTGGGAATTAAATTGTATGCATGGTGCTTGATGACCAATCATATACACATAATAGCCGAGCCAAAGAGAGATGCTATGGTGTTGTCTACTTTGATGAAGAGGGTCAATGGAAGGCAAGCGGCATACGTTAACAAACTTGAGGGACGAAGTGGTTCTTTATGGGAAGGGCGATATAAGGCTAGCCCGATACAGCGGAGTAGTTATTTGTTGGCTTGCTGTCGTTATGTTGAGTTAAACCCGGTTCGAGCCGGTATGGTATTTCATGCTGAGGAGTATCCCTGGTCTAGCTACCAGGAGCGAGTATCGAATAACAGACAAACAATGCTGGATAGGGATGCTACATATGTTGGATTGGCAAAAACAGATCGGGAAAGAGTGCGCCGTTATCGCGCATTCTTAGAAGAAGGAATATCAATGAGAGAAAAGAGATTTATAGATGAGTCGGTCAATAGAAATCAGTTGACTGGAAACAATCGATTTGTTGATGAGATTGAGCGACGAATTGGTATTAGGGTTGAACGTAGGGGAAGAGGGAGGCCAAGTAATGAAGATAAATAAATGCGTCCCCTTTTTCTTCTTGCTGTTGATGGCTATGCCATTTGCCAGCCAAGCTGGCTTAGATGATATCACTGTGATGGCTCTGGGCCCGGTAGATGGTCGTGCTGTAATCAAAACTGCTGATGGCAAGATGCAGGTGTTGAAAGTAGGGGATAAGGTGCAGGGTACCAAGGCTATTGTAAAACAGGTGCTCACGGACCGACTGGTGGTTACCGATCTAGTGGATAGTAAGCCTCCTATAGAACAGGATGTGTGGATTTACAAGCCGAGTAAGCCTGGTGAGAAGTCTCGTATTCAGCGTCTGGACCGTAATGGCCCTTCCAAGCAGGCAATGAAAGTAGAAGTGATGAATGCGATCGGTTCAAGCGGGGAAGAGAAAGGTAAGCTTAAAATCAAAAATATCAACGGTGCCGTGAACAAGTAGAAAAAGAACTGAAGGAAGAATAATAAGATGCAAAGGTATGTGGTGGACAGAATAATAAGGTTTCTGGCGGGGGCATTGGCGCTTCTACTGTTGCCGTGGTTTGCCTATGCCGATAATCCAGGACCTATTGACCCGTTCCCCTTGACTGGTGCCTATTCAGCTAACTTTGTACGTGATCAGGACCATGTTTCAATAATAGAGATAGCCGGTGATTACAATCGAACGTTAATTAGCGGGCAGTCAAATGCCGAGCCACGTGCGGTTGTCGCTCAGGAGTTCTTCCGTACCCATCCTGATGAGTATGATTTTCTTGTGGTTTTCTCCACCTTTGAGTTCGATACCGGAGATGCCGTTGCTTTACACTGGGGTGTGCAAAACAAGGTGCAGGGTATAGGTCTACCGCAATACGATAACACGGAACTGTATGGCAGCGACGGTAAGTTGCAGGGTTATATTGATATGGCTGCCGTGTCGCGCTGGAGCATGGAACCACTTGATCCAGCAATGGAAAATACTTTGTCAACAATGGCCCATGAAACCCTGCATCAGTGGTCTGCGTTTGTAAAATATAAGGATTCCGGTGGTAGCGATAGTGAGGCTCTATTGGGACGTGATGGTGCGCACTGGAGTTATCTACTAGATACTGATGCTTCGGTACTGTATGGGTCTGACTGGAAAGATAACGGTGATGGCACCTTTACCTCGGTTGGCACCAGGACTTTTTTTAGTCCTCTAGATCTGTACTTAATGGGAATGTATAGCTCGGAAGAAGTGCCTCCAATGGTGCTTATAGAAAATTCAGAAATAGATAAGACTCTACCACCACAAGAGAATGTCACCATTAGTGGTACAAAACAGATGGTGACCATAGAAGATATTATTGCTGCGGAAGGTCCGCGAATACCATCTGCTGCCGATTCGCAAAAGGAGTTTCGGTTTGCGTTTATTCTGGTAACTGGGCAAAACGAAGAGGTTTCTAGTTCCACTCTGCGCGGTCTCAATGATGTGCGTAATGCGTTTATGACCCGTTTTGCTATTCTTACCGGTGGTCGAGCGGTGGCGCATGTATATCCTCAAGCTATGCCTACAGAAACTACTGGCACGCCCACAACCGTAAGTGATGAAAATATACGCTTGACCCCAGCAAGTTACGAAGATGCATTCGCCTGGCTGCGTGGCAGGCAACAGGCGGGAGGGTATTGGGAGGATAAGACCAGTACCCGTGGCCGAGATACAGCCATGGCATTAGAGCTGTTGACTAAGATGGATGGTGGTTTTGCTGGTAACACTGCAGCCTTGAATTGGTTGTCTTCTCAGACAGCCCCTAATACCGACTACCTTTCCCGCCATGCTTTGGCTGTGGTTGCAAATAACGGCAATGCCACTACACAGAGAGATGCTCTGGTTGCTAGGCAAAACAGTGATGGTGGTTGGGGTATTAGTTCGGATTATCGGAGTAACCCGCAGGATACAGCTCTGGCACTGTTGGCTCTGAGTACAGGCGGCGGTTATGGAAATGCTATTGATAAGGGTGTTGTATATCTTGAGAGCAGTTCCCATTCCGGTGGTGGATGGAGTGGATCTGAAGGTGGGCCTGCGCGCATTACAGCAACTACTCTCGTTCTACAGGCGTTAAAAGCTTCTAACCACGCAAATAGCCCAGTGGTGGCTCCTGCTCTTGCCTGGCTGAAAACCAAACAGAATCTGGATGGCGGTTTCGGCGATAACCCAAGCACGGTACATGATACAGCCAATGTGTTAAACACCTTCATAGATTATGAGGTTTTGGCAGAGATTGATGCTGATGCGTCAGCTCAGTATTTGCTGGGACTACAAACCGTAGCCGGCAACTGGTCTGGCAGTAACTATGCTACTGTTCTGGCAGTAAAGGCACTGCGTCGTTTTAATTTCCCTAACTGGGCTATAGAGCCTGACATTAGCGTGATACCCATCTCGCCGCGAGATGGAGAACGCGCCAAATTGAGTGTAGTTATTAAGAATGACACCAAACTTGCTACGCCGGCTGGTGTTTTGCGCTTCTATGAGGGTGATCCGGAAAGTGGTGGAACCCAAATAGGTGATGATATTGCTGTTCCGCTTATGGCTGGTGGTAGTTCATTAAGTTTTTCCCAGATGTGGGACAGTTTCGATAAAGCAGGTGACAGAACTCTGTATGCAGTGGTTGACCCAGACTCTAGCTATACAGAAATGAGTGAGAAGGACAACCAAGCTACCGCGACAGTCACAGTTCAGGAATCTCCACCTGGAATAGATCTGGATATAGATGTCTCTGACATCACGATGATACCAGCTGCGCCCAACAAACTGCCGACTAGTATGGGGATGAATGTAACCGTACGTAACATTGGTGTTAGTGATGCAAATGCTGTTCGGATACTGGTATGGGATACCACTGCTGAACCAAAAGTGATGGTAGGTGAGGCTAGTTTAGATGTTGCTGGTCGTAGCACCATGGTTGCCAACTTCCCATTTACTTTGGCCAGGGCTGGTACATCTACTTATGCTATAGAGCTTGATCCGGATAACACTATTACTGAGGCGAGTGAGTCTAACAACAGTGCTATCGCAACAGTTACCACTGCCCCAACTGTTGATCTTGTAGTAACACCTCCTGATCTGAGCGTAGATAAGAGCCCACTCTATCTCGGTGACGATGTGGTATTTAGTGTCAAGTTGCACAACAACGGTACCACTCTAAATCCAGCAGCAGAGGTGAAGTACCTGGTTACTGATGGTGTTTCCACTACTGAATTACTTACTAACACAATTGAAATTCCACCAGGCGGTACTATTGAACACAAAGTGCCATGGCGTGTGGACATGACTGGCAATGTAAATTTTACGGTTCAGCTTGATCCAGATGGCCTGGTCCCGGAAATAGATACTTTCAATAATACCGCCACCTTGGCTCTGACCTCAGGTACAGCTAATGGCCCAAATCTGGTAACCAGTTACAACGAGTTTACGACCACACCCAATCCAGGCAATGAAGGCTATGCCATGACATTGTCTGCCCTGGTGCGTAACACCGGTAACCAGGCAGCCAATGATATTGAGATAGCCTTCTACAATGGAGATCCACAGCAGGGTGGAGTACAGATTGGTGCAACTCAGACTATTACAACATTGGCAGTAAGTGAAAGTGCTACTGTGCAAGTGCAGTGGGATCAAGTACCTACTGCAGGTGATAAGTTGCTGTTTGTTGTAGTGGATCCCGCAAATAGTATCTTAGAGTTTAGTGAAGATGATAACAGTGCCTTCAATGTAGTTCCGGTACTGAGTCTGCCTGACTTGGCTATATCCTCAGGAGATATCCAATTAAATCCAGCATTTCCTACTCCAGGTCAAACACTAACCATAAATGCCCAGATAACCAATCTTGGTCAGCAAGATGCCAACAATATTGTGGTGAGGGCTTATCTGGGTGAGCCAGCCTTGGGTGGCACTCTAATTGGTGAAACCACTATTGCTCTTATTGAGGGTACGGCTGCTGGTATGGCAACCTTTAATACTACATTATCAACCAGTTTTGCTCCGCAGCCTATCGTAGTGCAGGTGGACCCGGATGATACAATTTTTGAGAGGGTAGATAACAACAACACAGCTCAGCGGAGTGTTGCTGTGCAGAATGGAGATTTTTATGTAAATAATCTTTATATCTCTCCTAACGGTGACGGCGTTAAAGACAACACAACGCTATTTTTCCGTCTGAGTCAGGCTGAGGATGTTGCTCTGCAGATTATCAATGTACGTGAAAAGGTGGTGCGTACCATATCTGGTAATGAACTGAAGAGCATTGCAGATGGTAGTGTTGAATGGGATGGTTTGGATGATCTTGGTCGCCTGGTGCCAGATGGCGATTACCGTCTGCGTTTAATCAATACAACGGAAACGTCACTGGGAGAGGTGACTGTTAACGTAGATACTAACCGCTCATCGTTATTACGGGCAGCCAATACCCGGTATGAACTCAATACTAATCTCACCTGCGCCTTGCCGGATGTTAATCTCAACTATACCGAGGATGATGAGTATGCATATTTTATTATTTCATCTGGATCTTCACCTGACGTAGTCTATCCGCGCGGCGTATATAGAATGGCTGGCAATGGCACAGATATACGTCCCATAGTTCCAGAATCATTCTTTGGTGTAAAGGCTCATCCATATGGTTTAATTACTTCTGATGACGGTGAGTTACTTATTTTTAATAAAGTTGATTATGCTCTTTCTGTTGATGATCCAGACAGAATTACAAGATGGCTGGTGGAAGATGATGGTTCTAGAATTACGCAGGTTGCAGAAGACTTATCTACGGTTTTGGGTTTTAGTGCAAACAATCAATACATATATTCATATACAGAGAGTGCTATTTATCGGACGAGTGTAAATGCACTTGCAAATCAAGAGGTACTTTACCAGGAGGCTGAAGGTACTTTTTCAGAAGCAAGTAATATAAATATCAGAAAGTCCCCTAATTTACGTTATATTGCGTTTACTGTAATACCATCACATAAACTTAAACTTTTGGATGTCGAAACATCCCAAGTTATAACACTAGATACGGATGGATACTTAGGGAGTAGATATGTTTGGTCTCACGATGGAGAGAAACTGGCTGTAGTTATTCACAAAGAACGGGAAGCAGTCTATGTGTTCAATGCAAGTGGTGATCGAATAAACACCTTTGAAGCACCAGAAACTCTTACATACTTCAATGTTAATTCGCAGCCTAGTTGGTCGTTGAACAGTATAGAATTTGCCATCTCACTGGTTGGTTTTCCTGCCCCAGACGATACGTTAGGGGATAATGGTGGAATTTATGTTGCTAATCTTGTTAATGGATCACTTGAGAAGCATGCAGAACATGATGTTAAAAGAGACGAAGGAATGGAATCTTACCATGTTCTAACTTGGGACGGCGGTGATTGGATTGAGCGAGGGGTTCTGCATTACGGCATGAGATTTCAGGACCAGCAGCTGGATTTGTCATCCCATCTTCCAGATCCTGATGGCGAATATAAGGTGCGTATTTTTCAGACCGGTAAGCAAGCGGCCCATGTGGAGCATGTGTACCTTTCCATTTTACACGACGAGTTCTCTCCTGAAAAAGCGGTTAAATTACCAAATGGCTTTGTCGGTACGTTGGAGTCGCTGCTCGGAATGGGGCAGGATGCGGATGTACTAGACCAGGTGCAGGAACGAGATGCAGAGGTTCTAGATCTACATGAAGCTGGCATGGAACTGCATTGGCATTCGTTACCTCCTGGGCCTTTAAGCCTGCATCTTGTAGCTAGAGAGGAGGATTTGCGTAATTTCAAAACCCTGCCGTTCAGTTATCCTGAAAAATCTGATGCCAGTTATAGAGTTGAGTTGAACTCTACAAAGCCCATGGTGGTGGATGGGCAGCAACAGTCTAATGATCAATTAGGCATGGAGCTGTTTAAGGTTCTTTCCAAACCGGATACTGGGCACCCATCAGGATATGTGTATGGCTATGTGAGTAATGATGCTGAGTTCCTGTATGCCTCTCTTGATTTTACTGTGGATAACACCTTGGACGGTGAGGAGGATTGGGGTGCTGTCCGGGTCAATACTAACCAAGGGTGGAAGGAGTATCGGGTAACTGTCAGTGATACAGAGCATGGACAAGTTGGATTCTCTAATACTGCAAAGGCCGGTTATCGGCACAAGTATTATGAGTTTAAGATTCCGTTGAAGGAGATCGGTGCTGTCGTTGGTGATTCTGTAGAGATATCCTTTCAGGCATACGGTACGGCAGCAATTATTCCAACAGGTACAACTAATAAATTACCAAGAGATGGTGAGCTGCATTGGGTGCCGGGTACTCGTGCACTGTTCTATGAGACATATTATAGTAGTAGTGAATGGGTGATCTATTTAGATGAAGACGACCCTGAAAATAAGATTGTGCCAATCTTTGGGGAATGGCCATCCAACCACTATACCTATTCTTTCTCGCCGACTGGGCGGAAATTGTTGTTTAAGTCTGCGTTGGCGCACAATGATCCTTCCAGTATCTGCTATGAAACAGGTGTGGATACCTATGCTTTTGAGTCATTGCTAAACATGGTGGCGGATCTGCGGGCTACTAGCTCGGCACTGGCTGGGGGAATTAGGCTGCGAGGAACGGCCTCGGACCTCAACTTTACCAACTATCTCATGGAATATACTCCAGTAGAACAGGAGCAGTGGCAGCATGTGGCTCCGGCTTCAGGCCATGATGTAGTTGATGATGAATTTACTACCTGGGTGCCACCAGGCCCTGGAAGGTATTTTGTGCGTCTCACAGTTAATGACAGTGCAGGGAACAGCCGGCGTGTGGTACGCAGGGTGAGTTGGAGTGATTCCGTCAGTATTACAGATCTTTACCGTGAGCCGCCACTATACTCACCAAATGGTGATTTGATTATGGATATTGCAACATTCCATTATCGTGTTCTTGAGCCTGTACACCTGGAGTTTAATTTCTATAACGCTGATGGTAAAAAGGTGCGAACCATCTCCCGTGATCATGCCATGATTGGTGCGGAGTACAACCTAGTATGGGATGGTCGTGACAACGACGGTTTACTGTTACCAGATGGGAAATATACTCTGCGTGTTCAGGATTACGAGTTTAGTATTGAGATTGATGTTACCCCGCCAGCTCAATCTATACATTTATATGGCGCCTATGATTATATCTATAAGGACTATGTATCAAAAATTCCGTATGTACATGTAAACCCAAGAATAGAATGGCAGGTGTCAGATCCCAATATCAAAGATATTGAAGATGGCGGCGTTGATATTCAGCTCGAAAAAGGGGACGAACCAGGTACATGGGAGTCTTTAAGAGATATTAGTCTTAATCTATCTCAAACGATGACAAGAGGTAAAATAAGAAGTGATTATATAGTACAAGATCCACAATGCACAGGTGACGACTACTGTAATACCCTGTTATTGCCGATAGAGACATTCGTTAATAGCCGTTTTCTGATACAGGCCAACGATAAAGTTGGCAATAGTAATTCTTCTGTAACTCAATTAGGAAAAGAGGAATTGATTGTGTCCGAATTTGGACAGTTGGATGTGAAAAAAACACATTATGGAACGATTAATTTCTCTGTTGAGAGTGTTTATACTGCCTTAAGCCGCGTTGTATATGCGCCGATGGATGATCTTGATGGCGCAGATAATCTTACTGTTAATATCGCGCCACGCCAGACTCGTTTTACCGTCTACGAAACAATCCGTGATGATATTGTACAGATGGATGTGCAGTATAAAGAACTTGTAGAAGGAGTTGATCCAAACACCGTTCCGTGGACAGTAATGCCGATTGATGGATATCTTGTTGGTACCGGTGACCCATCAACCTTTCCGGTGGTAAGTCTTCCGCCGGAACAACACCAACTACATGTTATGTGGACACCGTTTGGGCTTAAAGCAAAATCTAAATATATTGTACGATTGCGCACATTAGATAGTTTAGGTGATGAGTATTTTTCCAACGTGTTTAGTTTTTCAGTAGGCGGATACGCTTTTAATGGGTTGCTCCCAGATAATAAGAATGAGGCACTGGCGGAGGCATATAATGGAATGGTTCCTCCATTTAATGATCAGGAGGAAATCGGCTTATGGGGGGAGCAGTGGCTGGAAACAACGGTATCAGAGGTGCAGTTGTTTGTCCAAAGTGATGATGATCCGCGTTACGCAGTACCGACTTTACTAGACAGTGTGCTTTATCCTGGCCAGGCCTTTGTTTTTCGTAGTGAAAATTTACAGAGTTGCGTACTTTACAGCGGTTATGTCGTGTTCTATGGTGAAGAAGATATTTCTGGGGAACGGCCTGAGCTTGGTCGTACAGGCTCAGTACCATTTAAACTGCCATGTGTTCGTATAGGCGCTGAAACGAAGGTGCAGTTTGCTCAAGCGTGTGGAGATCAGTCACCACAGAAGGTGAATATAGAGCTAACCCCTATCTCTTCTGATGGAAGCAAGTTAACCTTATTGACACTCTCACGAATAGATCAGCTAGGCGAAGAGAGTCTTGAGTTTAATGTTAATAATCCGGAAAGCGATAAATCTTATAGTCACGAAATAGATACAAGCGCATTACCTGAAGGGGAGATAAATTTTACTGCGCGTATCGTTAATGAGAATGAAGATGAGTCGATCAATTCGTTTACAGTAACAGTCGATCACAATCCAGCTACACTAGACATTACCTATCCGCTGGAGGGTCAGCGTGTTTGTGGTATACCCACGGTAGGAAATGATGGAGTTGTTCGTAATGTAGTTACCATGGAAGGTAATA
Source organism: Sedimenticolaceae bacterium (assembly GCA_050291725.1). GTDB lineage: Bacteria > Pseudomonadota > Gammaproteobacteria > Chromatiales > Chromatiaceae > JAAGZL01. The sequence goes on along the minus strand of JBNKKH010000012.1, from coordinate 27,966 downwards.
TCAGCGATAACAATAATTTTCACTATCTTATGAGTAATGGGTTGTTGCCTGAAAATGTTGCTGTAGCTTGGCATGATTCGCGCTCAAAACTGGGTCATGAATGCGGTGGTTTAGATTCTAAAGCTAGTTCCATTGGTTCTGTGAATTGTGGTGCTGATCCAAAGGTTTTGCCTGATCTGCATATTTCTCAAACAGAAACTGGCCCGATTGCAGCGATATTTGACGTTTCGGGAGATGTTAGCGCCCGGTTGCATGTATACGATAGTGGTGGTTATCAGCAATGTATGAAACGTTCTTTTTACCTCGATGCGGGTGTTGAAGCTTTCCCTCCGCTGATTGATCGTACCTTGATATCACCTAATGGCGATGCTGTATTAGACGAATTAAAAATAACGCATGAGGTTGATGAATCTGTCTTTCTGGATATAGATATTCACAAAGCGGTTCTTACTGATAAGGGGTATATAAAGGGAGATTTTGTTGGCAATATGGTTACTGGTCAGCAGCTATTGCCTGGTTTCACTACATCCACTTGGGATGGTACTGACGGAGCAAGTGTATTGCCTGACGGTCACTACTACTTAGTGGTCACCTATCGGGATGCGTGTGGAAATACCTTGAGTAGCAATTTAATTGCAGAAATTGATGCTACACCACCAGTCCTGGAAATTGCTTATCCAACGTCAAATTCTCCCCTACAAATGATGGTTGAGGTGCTTGGCACTGTTGTTGATGGAAATCTGCAAAGCTATCGAGTGGATTATGGAATAGACGGTGAAGATAACTGGATCAAAATTGGTTTTGGTGAACGTAATATTGATGAAGCAAATGTATTAGCAAGCTGGAATACCAATGGTTTATCAGGAGATTATGCAATACGTCTAAGTGCTAGTGATACTGCTGGTAACCAGAGTGAAGTGATTGTGCCTCTTACATTAGCGGTAAGAGAGGACCTGCTGACTTATTTAGAGAGCGTACCATATGTGTTCTCACCTAATGAGGATGGTAAACGAGAACATACAGCCATAAGAGTCGGTTTAAGCGATAAGATGGGGAATATTGTACTGAATGTAGATATTCTTGATCCAACTGAGACTGTAAAAAAGAGTCTTGCCTCAAATCTGACTATTACTGACCAGTTTGCATTGAACTATCAGTGGGATGGACGTGATGCGGATGAGGTATTGCTACCGGATGGTGTCTATACCGCCAGGGTAAAGGCAGAGCTGGCAAGCAATGCTGCCGTAAATCAAACTGAAACGGTGCAAGTGGTGGTGGATAGTACGCCACCATTAGTTGAGGTTAGCGGAGCATTGGCAAATGGTTATATTCGAGGTGATGCTAGTATAGTTGGTACTATCTCTGATCAGCATATATCACAATACGATGTAGATTATATCTCTTTGATTGATGGTGCGTCGGAGAAACTCCGTTCTGGTAGCACCAATACGGGTACAGGTGCTGTGCTTGGCACATTACAGGGTTTGGCTGAAGGGGAGTACCAGTTTCGGGTTGTTGCTACCGATGAAGCGGAGAACAAGACCGAACAGACTATTAAATTTACCGTAGATAACACGCCACCTAAGGTTGTGTTGGATACACCGGGAAAAGGTACAATTTTAAGTGCTACCATGGCCCCCATTAAACTTACTGGCTTGGTAGAGGATCCGAATCTCGCTTACTATACGTTGAATATCGGGGCTGGAAATACCCCAAATACATGGACAGAGTTGATTCGAAGCGAACAGCCTTTGACCGCTTTAGAAATTCTTACCGTTCTGGATGTGTCTGTATACCAGGATGGCCCATATACCCTAGAGCTAATTGCCCAAGACAAAGCCGGAAATAGCGCAAGTAGCAAGCTCCTAATCACTATTGATAATACCGCTCCTGACGCAGCTATAACTGCTCCAGCAGAGACTGGCTATGTGAAAGAGCCTTTAGAGATTCTTGGTACAGCCGCGGATATCAACATGGCCGACTACAAAGTATTTGTAGCACCAGGAGAAAAATCAGAGGCAACTCTATGGTCAGAAGTAGGTATGGGTAGCGAATCTGTACAGGGTGGTAAGCTCATTGATTGGTCTGCTCTCCCGCCAGATGGGATAAATACATTAAAACTTGTAGTGAAAGATCAGGCCAGTAATAGTTCTGAAGTACAGGTGCAGGTAAATATTGATACCCATCCTCCATCCCCGCCTGTTGGCCTGGCAGCTGAGGCAATAAGTGGGCAGAGTATTCAACTAACCTGGGATGCCAACTCTGAATCTGATGTGGCTGGCTACCATGTATATCGTGACGGAGAGAAGTTAACCACAACACCAGTGACAGATTCTGAATATCTTGATTCTGGACTGACAGATAATACTTACGAGTACACTGTAACGGCAGTAGATCTTGCAGAGTGGGAGAGTACTCCATCTGAGGTTGTTACCATAAGACTGGATACCACGCCTCCTTCTGCAACTATTTCCCAACCAAGTGATAGCGGAAAAGCTAGCGGTTTTATGGATGTTCGAGGCACTGCCTACAGTGAAGATGATTTCAAAGAGTATCGGCTTTACGCAGGAAGCGGCGCTGTTCCAACTGCTTGGCAGTTGCTGCGCAAGTCTCCTGTCCCTGTTCTGGGAGAGGTTTTAAGTGAATGGAATACTGTGGTCCTCGGCGAAGGGGAAACTTATGTGTTGCGCTTAGAGGCAGAGGATATTAGCGGCAACATAGGTACTGATCAGGTTACGGTTTCAATAGATAATCTGCCACCAGCAGCACCAACCGGTCTAGTAGTGCTTGATAATGGCAGCGATGTGAATTCCGACTGGAATGACAATGCGGAAAGTGACCTTCTTGGGTATCTGATATTTAGAAATGAACGCTTAGCTAACGTGCAAGGGGCTGTAATTGGTGATTTGAAACCCCATGCGATTTCTCCAAGTCAATATCTGGATGCGGAACTACCAGATGGGGTTTACAGCTACACAGTTCATGCAATTGATGAGGCAGGCAACATAAGCGATCCATCTCTGCCTTCAGAGGTAACAATTGATACCAGGCCACCACACGCAGTCATAGTAGAGCCAGAAGATGGACAGGCATTTGATAATACCCAGTATTTATTAGCAACTAGTGAAGATAGTGATATCGAGCAGGTACAGTACCAGTATCGTGCAGAAGGTGAGACAGACTGGATTGATTTGGGTAGTCCAGATTCCCAATTGCCGTATGAGATAGTTTTTGATCCTACTGCGCTTGGATTGGTATATGGTAAGTATGAGTTGCGGGCTGTTGCCACTGATCTTGGTGGCAAGGTTGATACTGCACCGGAACAAATTACCGTCAGCTATCAGGATCTGACGCCACCTGACATGCCAGATAGTTTGGTTGTGAAGGTTAATGGTGGTGATATCACCTTGACATGGAATGAAAATACAGAGGGCGATTTGGCAGGCTACCATATTGACCGGATTGACCAAGATGACAACGTAACACGCATAACCAGTAGCCCCATAGCTACTGAGAGTTATGTTGATGACAGTCTGGACGATGCTATTTATAGTTATCGTGTAGTTGCTATAGATGTAAGTGGCAATGAAAGCGATCCTTCAACAGAGGTTGTAGGGGTTGTTTATACACCAATAGTTAAACAGCTATATACACCTGTTCTGTCTCCAGCAAGTGTTAGTGTGAGCGGTAATGGCATAGTCCAGTCAACTCTAAGTGGTGAGCTGAACAATTTAGCAGGAACTCAGGCGCTTCCGGTAACAGCCACAGATACAGATGGCGGTTTTGTTCTGCCGGAAATTGAATTGGCAGATGGCATCAATACCTTTACGGTTGTGCTAACAGATGCAACTGGTAATGTAAGTAAGCAGGCTACAGTTACTGTTGAAGCAGGAACGTCACCTAGCCAACCACAGGGGCTAAATGTAAGTGCTGTAGATTATGATGTCACTCTTAACTGGGATGATAATGCAGAGAATAATCTGATAGGTTACCGAATATTCCGCAATGGTGAATCGCTGTTGTCGGATGTACAGATTAGCGGGCTGACAGCAACTTCATCATATCCATCATCGAGGCCAGAATATGCAGTTGATGGTAACGAAAACAGTTATTGGCACATAGATTATTTTTACGTTGAATCACTTGAAGGGCAGTGGCTAGCGGTTGAATTGCCAGAGCCAAGGCTTATTACCAGGTTGGAAGTGGACTTCAGTTCCGAGTATTCGTTAATTGTTGATTACGATATTGAAGCCTGGACCGGAAGCAGTTGGGTTAAGGTGGCGGAAGTTCAAGGAAATAATCAGGTTAATAACGTTGTTGCTCTTCAGCAACCTTACTATAGCTCGCAATTAAGGATTGTTGCTCGTAAATTAATCCATTCGAATCAATACGATATTGCTGTAAGTAGTATTAGGGTGTTAGCGCGGGAGTTTTCAGCAACTGCTGAGTATCTCGATAGTGCACCAGATGGGAATCATAGTTACACGGTTACTGCCGTCAATAATCTCGGTTTTGAAAGTATACATTCTGATCCGGCTACTGTTCCGGTAGGGGATGTGGAAGCGCCTGAGGCAGTAACCTTGTCTGCGGCTGTTTTCAGCTCTGATGTACTACTGAACTGGGATGCCAGTTCATCACTCGATGTAGTGAAGTACAACCTTTATCGAGATGGTGAATTAATCGCAGAACACTCTGATTTAGGAGCTCTTAACTATACAGATGCAGGCCGACCAAACGGCACCTATGTGTATACTGTGAAAGCGGTTGATGCGGCGGGCAACGAGAGTCTGCCATCCAACGAGGAAAGCGTCACTATTGTGATAGCGCTATTGCCTGCGCCGATAAATCTGACTGTAACTGCAGTACCTGCCGGTAGCGCCCTGGATCTTGCGTGGATACCTGCAGTTGGTAGTGCGCCGGTTGGCTATAGAGTTATGCGTGCTACTAACGCTGGCGGTCCTTATAGTGTAGTGGCAGATGTTTCTGACGTCAGTTATCGTGATACGGAACTTGAAAATGGTCTGGAGTATTTCTACGTTGTTGCTGCGTTGGATGCCCCAGGAAATACAAGTGCATACTCGGATGAGGTTAGTGGTATACCAGAGGATGCTGAGTCACCAGATGTTTTTCTGTATTATCCTACTGTTCCGGGTAAGATATTTACCACAGACAAGAAACAGGTCACTGTGAATGGCCTTACTGAGCCGGGTGCAGTAATCAAACTATACAATGACGGTATTTATGTATCAGATGTAACAGCAGAGTCAACACTGCAGGATGAAAGTACAAGTGTTTCCGGTGAGAATGTTGTTATGTCCCCGGATGGCAAACTTGCTGCTATATATAGTGAGAGCAGTATTTATCTATACGAATTCTCAACCGCCAAAAAGACACTAGTAGTTTCTTTAAACACTTGGTCTAACCCTTCGATTGACTGGTTATCTGATAGTAGCGGGTTCATCTATCTTGATCTTGATTATGTCACCGGTTACAGCGTGGTAAGAAAATATCATGTCATTAATAAGGAAAGCACAGATTTCCTAACATCAGCGTCGGCAGATATAGAGAATGTGCGTCTGTCACCTGATAGTAAAACGATTGCTGTAACTGCGAATAACCTCGATCTTGGAATAACGGGTATTTTCTCCATTGATGTTTCCAGTGGCCAATGGAAGCAGTTGGTTGAGGGAGATACCTGGATTTTTGAGGAACGTGCGCTACAGTGGTCACCTGAAGGCGGAAGTTTGTTGTATCAGCGTAGCTATCCAGATAAAACTCTTGAGGTAGTGGATGTTGATACTGGTGTCAGCACTATACTTGATAACCATGAGATACGGTCAACACCATCTTGGTCTCCCAATGGAAAACGAGTGGCAGCTGTTTCAGCGCGTGATGGCGAATATCAGGTATGGGTGTTTGATGTCATTGCACAAACTGAGACTCAGATTACAAGTGAACCTTATTATCACTTCAACCCCATCTGGACTAGAGATGGTAAGTCGTTGATTTACTACGTGGCTAGTTCTCAGCCACGTATGGATATTTATACATTTGCTGACAGTAATCATGAGGTGCTATTACGATCAGACCCAGGACTATATTTTTGGTATTTAGACAACTGTAGTACCGGTTATTTGGGGGCGGTGTTTAGTGACGGTTATCTCCATCGCCTTAGTTTACCTGGATCTTTCACCGTTAAAGGTGTGCAACTACATGCTGGTGATAATGTTGTTACAGCAACTGCAGCAGATGAGGCGTTGAATACAAGTTTGCCATCGGAAGCTATAAATATAACTCGTGAAGTTGGCGATCAACCAGATCTTAGTATTACTCAGGATGATTTGCGTGTTATTCCAGCTGCGCCTTTAACAGGAGAAACTGCTCGTGTTACTGCTTTAGTGCGTAACCTTGGCGCTGCAACCTCTCCACAGGCTAGTATTTCACTATTGGCACTAGACTCATCTGGTGATAGCACAACCCTGGCAGAGGGGAATATCCTAAACCCAATATCTGCTGGTGGAGCACAAGCTGTTGCTGCTGACTGGAATGTTTCTGGTGATCCAGGTGCTTATACCCTGGTGGCAATAGTTGATCAATACAATACAGTGGATGAGGTGAGTGAAAGCAATAATCTATCTATAAGAGATATTCTGGTAACTGATAATGCTAGACCTAATGTAAGCATTGCCATAGATAAGGACAACTACAGCGCATCTGAAGATGTAGTATCTGACATAGCGGTATCTAATAATGGTGAGCTATTCTCTGGTAGTCTCGTAGTTACAGTAGAGGACCGCGATGGAAGGGTGGTGCAGGAAATATTGAACCAGCAGATTGATGATCTTGCTTACAGTGAAACCAGAACTATCGACACAACATGGAACACTGGACAAACTTTTGCTGGTGAATATCAGATTCATACTAGCTTGCTTGATGGTCATGGTTTGGTTGCAAGTGATGACATTGCAGAATTCACCATTAATGCAATTACTGGTTTGAGTAGTGAGGTCACTACAGACCGCGCCAAGTATGGTGCTGGAGAAAATGTTCGTATCACTGGTTCGATAAATTATGCTGATGGAAATAGCATGTTTAGCAACGCAATATCCTATCTACGGTTGGTAGATGGTAGTGATAATGTGCTTGCAGAAACGAGCAAGGACCTTGGAGATATGCTGCCAAACGACAGCCGTACCGTTGTGCTAGATTGGAATACCGGCACTAGTACGCCAGGCATCTATACCGTAGAGCTTGAAGTTCAACAGGATGGGGAAATTGTTACCAACTCTAGTAACTCGGTACAGATTGATGGTGGTGCGCGGGTTAGTGGCACCTTTGTCTTGTCTGAAATAACACCGAGTAAAGGTACGCCGGTCGCTGTTAACTTTACTGTTCAGAATCTTGGCAATACAAGTCTATTGCAACAACCTATTTTAGTTAATGTTGTTGATCCTGATCTTCAAGATATTGTTTTGTCATACACTGATAGCCATGATATTGCTCCTGGAATGTCTGCTACAGGTAGTATTGATATTGATACATCTGCGTTGAGCCTTAAGAACTATAGTGTGGTATTGCAGACAGATATACCAGGTGTTGATGGTATACAGCGAGTTACCTTGCATAGTGCAAATATGAGTGTTGTTGATCGTGAAGCGCCGGTTGTTGTTATTACCAAGCCAACAACGGACGGTTATATTCGTGGTGATGCATCTGTTTTGGTAAGTGCAAAAGATGCGGACTCTAAGATAAGTCATGTAGATATAAGCGTGGATGGTGGCCAATGGCAAACCATTCAAATTCACGATACGGTTAATAGCCTTTATGGAATACTGTTACCAGGGTTGCCGGAGGGACAGCATCAGATACAAGCCCGTGCAACAGATAGCGCTAATAATACATCTTTATCAAGTGTGGTTGGGTTTACAGTGGATAATACACCACCTGATATTTCAATTGCTGGTGTGAGTGAGGATGGTGTCTACAATACTGTTGTTACGCCAGTAATAACAATTACTGAAGATAATCTTGCAGAACAGAATCTTTCTCTTAATGCGAGTGAATATGTGTCAGGAACAGCTATTACCACTGATGGAAACTATACACTTACAGCGCAGGCTAGTGACTTAGCAGGTAATGTTACAAATGTATCTGTTAGCTTTATAGTAGATACTGTCCAGCCAGATATTGTGGTTACAGGTGTTGTTAATGACGGACTATATAACACAGATGTTATACCAGAGATTCAGGTGACAGATGCCAATCTAAGTGACCACACAATTATGTTAGATGGGCAGCCTTATACATCAGGTACTCCATTATCTGTTGATGGTAAATATCTACTGGAAATAACTGCTGTAGATATTGCTGGAAATCAGTCTAACCTCGAGATCAATTTCGAGATAGATAAGGCACCTCCTGTTGTGACGATCGCAAGTCCAAATGAAGGTGATACGCTTAATCAGACAGTTACTGATGTTACTGGCACAACGGAACCAGAGGCCACGGTTCATGTCACTCTTGGTGGCTATAATACTTCTGTGTTAGCTCTTGCAACTGGCGAGTTCAGTTTTACCGATATACCACTTGAAGAGGGACTTAATACACTGAGTTTCTATGCTGTGGATAAGGCTGGAAATATCGGCAATGCTACAACTTTGAACTTAATGGTTTCTGCACAGAATGTTGAGTTACATGGAACCTTTAAATTGACGAGGGGTTACCTGATATATGCACCTATGGCTGATAAGTGTAATTATGTCAGAAATAGCCATAGCCCTATTGTTAGTGATTCTTCGGAAGACTCTAGTTTTAGTTTTGGTGGGAGTTTTGTTAAAGAGGGCCAAGACTGTAATAGTGACAATAACGGCAACTGGGGTCAGGGTGGTCAGTCTAATTGTGGATCCAGTAATTATTCTTACAACAACATTGTATCTGGTATTGGCCTTGAATGTATCGATTGGCATAAGTGCAAATCGGTACAACTGTTGAATTTACTTGAGTCTGTTCTACAAAAAGGTGGTCGTGACTACTTGATAGTGAGCGATAAAGATGAATTTGCTTCTGCATTGCGAAGTCAACGTTATGGAACAGTAGTTATTATTGATGACGCCCCTCTAGGATCCGATGTTGGAAGTGTTTTACGGAAGGAAATAAAAGCACAGGTTGCATCAGGCGGAAGTTTTATTCTGCTGTCAGATACTCACGGTAAATGGAAGGATATAGTAGGCGCTAAACCAAGAGGAGTTATTCATGGTTTATCTAGTGTTGAATTACCTGATTCTCCTGCGAGTAATGCGAGTACCTATAGCTTAGTTGGAACAGGCCAGCGTGTCAGGCTATACGGTGGTATCCCAGTTGGAACGCTTAATGGCAATCCTGAATACCCAGCTATGGTGTTAAATAGTGTGGGCTCAGGAAATAGTATTGTTCTTAACTATGACCCTTCAGAAATTATTTCTGGTGCAGATGCTGAAGTCGTAATGACAAATGTTATTACATATGCAACTAGTAGTAGAAGTGAGTTGATAGCTGGCGAATATGGGGACTTAACCTGGAAAGCCAGTGAGCTTAACCCTCCGCAAACAATTGAACTCGATGAAGAGTTGAGCGCGGAATTGAGTTTTGTAGAGGTGTTTGATGGTGTGATTGCCTCGCAAAATAATGCTTCTTGGGAAAGAGAGATTACTACGTCAGAAGATGTATTTTCGGCAATTGTAAAGTTACCGTTCCAGAAAGGTGAGTATCAGGCAACAGTCAATCTTTATGAAATATTAAATACTGGCAAGAACCACCTAATAGATGAAACTCTTGAAATTGATCTAGACTATGATCGCAGTGATATTGCAGTGAAACTCATGAACTCTCTAAGCGCACTCAATTCATTGAACTTACTAGATAGAATTAGACGTGACGTAGCTCTTCATAAGATAAATCATGCTCTTGGTGTTCAGATTAAAAATAAGAGAGATGTAGAGTACATCCTGCTTAAACTGTTATATGCATATGAGAAGCTGGAACAGATTAGCGTACCTATCCCAGACGAGCTCTCAAATATGGGGATGTTGATCCGAGCTTATCAATTGGAGTGGCATGCTCTTGATAAGTAAGTTTAATTTAGCGGGTGGCTAGTGAAATCATGTGAGTTATCATATGAGTGCTGTTTCTTCATCGAATGGTTTGTTGGTGATATTCACTCGTACTTGATACCAAATTAGATATTTCTATTAATAATAGTTTCTTACTTATTATCATGTGTGGTTTGATAGATTATTATTCATCAACAAAAAAGTTCAGTAAGTTTGCCAAGACGTGATTATGCTTACGCAATATGAAGATTTATCGCATAAGCTTTTCTTTAAAGTTGTTGTTATCAAACCAGTTAGCATATCTCTTGTCTATTTTCTGGCAATCGCCCTCAGAAAATTGATACTTTGCTAGATTTGTATGCATTCTGCGGTCTTCTCACGTTTCACGTTGGCATTGTTTTGAAACGACTTTCTCTATACGTTGTAAAGCCGGGTAGGGGCCGTTGTTTTCCTCAAATGATTCCAGTACGGAACCGATGTTCTCTTGAATTGCCGTTACTGTTTCCTGAATCAGGTTGCGCATAAGGTGCGGTCGAATATCACATTCCTTCGCGAGGTCCTCCCAGTGGGCAAGTTTAATTGCGTAAGGGCTGTTTTCTCCGCCCACATCGAAGGCCAGGTGGTAGTCGATATTTTCGATGGCCCGTGTACATATCAGGTCATAGAATGGCGCCAGACGGGTTGTATTATCTGGTAAGTGCAATAGGGATAGGTTCTTGGCATGGCCGTCAGAGTTGCCGGCCAGCACATTGAATATTTGCCAGCGCAGCAGGGATAGTGCGTCGGTGGCTGGCTCACTGGAGATGTCTTGTACCAGACGATAGCACTGTGCAAATGATGGTCCGCCGTGCTCCTGATACTTTCTTTCTTGCCCATACCCCAGGGCCTGGCAGAAATCTTCCTGGTGCAGGCGCTGTACCTTGCCATCTTTATCCAATCGGCGATCATAGCGTGCAATCTGTACGTACCATGTTTTTCCAATGGAGTGCAGGGTAATATCGACCACTGGCAGGCCGATGGCAGCAGCCAGTTGGGTCGTGAAGGTCTCATAGGCGGGCAGATGGCGATAGCGCTCTATTTCAAATTTGAGGATGTGGCTGGAGGGGGCCTCTCCCAGTGGAAGAAAAATCTGATCATCGCGTACCAGTACCGGGCATTTATCTTGGGCGCCAGCCAGCGATAGTCTGGGAAGTTTGTCCTGCGGCCAGGTGGCGTATATGCGCCCATGACGCAGTACCAGGTTACCCAGATCTTCTTCTGAAAGTGGACGGTACTGAAGTTGTTCTAACGGTTCCTGGTCCAGAGGCAGGATCGACAGGGCCCCAGCACACTCACCTCCAATGGCGCGCAATAGGTCGAAATCCGTATTCGGCAGCTTGAGATAGCGGACGATGTGGTCACGCACCCCTTCTTCCGGCAGCATGTTGGCAAAGAAGCGATGCGCGATTCCGTCATCCGGGGTGAATTCACCGGTTGCCAGGGGTAGGGAGTGGGATACGGCAAAGCCGTTGTCTGCGATCCACTCCTGATCATAGCTGAATCCCATGGTTCCACTGATGTTGCGCCAAAGCTGGCCCACCAGGCGTTGCTCGTGCCAGACGTTGAGAGTATCCGTATTGGTCACTTGTCATCCTCATCTTTAATGGGACCAACAGAATGCCCACGCGGCTGGATGATGACCTCCAACCCAAGAGTGCGCAGTGCCTTCAGAACTTTGCCGATCTCGGCCGTCTCTTTACCCCGCTCAAACTCAGATAGAAAGCGCGTACTCAGATTGCCTAGTCCGGAGATGGTTTCCAGTGTTAGGCGCCGCTGCTTACGGTGCGCCCGCGCCAACTGTCCGAGTTCTTCGGTGGTCTGAATCGCGCCGTATGTGATATCTTCTCGTGCCATACTTGTACCTAAAAAGTTACTGTACGGTAAAAATTAGCACTGAAATAGCTGGATAGCAAGCAATATATACCGTACGTGATAAATATGTGCGCGTAGCTGTCAAATGCCCATAAAATATCACGTACGATAAAGATATGCTGGTCGGCTATGCAGATTGACCAAAATTCGAAACAAAGACGTGTTGATGCTTCTGATCAGCCTGTTCCACCCACCGCCCATAATGGCGCATGACCATCTCGGTAGTTTTATGCCCCATCTGCTGAGCTACAAACAGTGGATTCTCGCCACCTGAGAGGAGCTGGCTCGCATATGTATGGCGTGTTTGGTACGGATTTCGGTAGCGAACATTTGCACGCTTGAGGATGTACTTCCATGGCCGCTCCAGATGCTCGTAGTCAATAAATGATCCGCGTTCATTGGGACGAACAAATACGTACTCACCTCCAACGAAGCTGTATTGTTTTTGATCCTTCAGGGCCTCCAGGGCAGATGGTAGAAGAATAACGTCCCGTACACTTGCCTTGGTCTTTGTTTCTTTTACTTTTCGCTCAACAACCGCTCTCTGAATGCGGACCACTGCATGCCGCCAGTCGACATCACCCCACATCAATCCGAAGAGTTCTGATGTGCGCAGTCCAGAGTAGAACGCGAATTGAAGTAAGTTGCGGATGCGTGGATCGTATTCAAAGGCAATCTTGAGTACTGTTTTGATTTCATCCTCTGTAAAAGGATCAACCTCATAATCCGTATGGGCCTGATGGCGGCTTACCAGCTTACTCACTTTAATTTTATCAAGTGGATTCTTGTCAATGATGTCATCGTTCAGAGCTTGATCCAACACTGCGCGAAGTGGCGTGAGATCGTTACGGATACTCTTCAAAGCACTTGTTCGGTTTCGAATCCACTCGCGGATGGGCTGGGGACCCAGATCACGGGCGCGGTAATCGCCGAATACAGGAATCAAATGGGCCTGGCAGCTTTTTTTGTAGCAACGATAAGTGCTGTGAGGGTGTGTCTTCTTGATATCCTTCAACCAGGTCTCAAGTAACTCACTGATCGTTATCTTGGAAACTGCATGACCGAATACTCGAGCCCGTTTCGAGTCCGGGAAATACTCATTGTAGCGGAATGTTTGCCTTTCAATTGCGTTCTCAATTTCCGCTTTCAGATTAATTGCATAACGCTGATCGCTCTTTTTATTAGGATCGAGCCTGGATAGCGATTCTTTACACTGAACGCCTCGATATTGAAACTGTATTTCTATAGACTCTTTGCCGCTCGCGTAGGATCTGATCCTGACGCCTTGTGCGAGTTTAATAGACCGTTCTCTACCCATTTCTCTACAGCCTCCGTGTTGATCCAGAGATTATTGTTTCTTAGCTGGCAGTGGATACCATCCACCCATATCCCTTTCCTGCGTCTTGCGTGTACTGCATTTGGGGTATCTCCAGAAAGTTCACAGTACCTCATTAACTTAACCCATTTCATTGTTCCCTTGCTCCGTCTTGGCTGGTCTAATGTAGTCTGGCATTAGCCAGAATGGTCACAGCTATCTTGGGGCAGACTCAGTACTTAATCATGCTCGAAAGCCAAGATAAATTGGCGATGTTTCGAGCTTGATTATGTAGCAATCAATTTAGTACATGATTTTTTGTCACAATGAAATCAGTTACTCGTATTCTCCTTGAGTCCGTAAACCGCTGAGATAGTTTTCCATCAGCGATGTTGCTAAATCCAGAGCGTATTTCTCATTTGCATTATCCAGTTTTTGGGTGATACTCAATATGCATACTCCATGTACACCGGCCCACAAAGCACGGGACGCTTGTTTAATTTCCGTTTCTGATAGGTGAGAGGCAAGTGGTCTAAGAGCATCATCAACTACAGCGAATACACGCGTAATTTTTTCTGAGAACCACACCGGTAAGCACTGGCCTTCAGGAAGACGGTGTTCAAATATAAAGGCCCAGCGGTGTGGGTCAGCGTAAGCGAAGGATATATATATCTGGCCAATCCGTACGAGGCGATCTTCGCCCGTCAGGTTTTGCACCTGGATGTCAGTCATTGACTGGTAAATCCGGTCCAGTGTGCGGGCGTTGACATGTAAGATCAGGTTATCGAGATTAGAGAAAACCAGATATAGCGTCCCTACAGCATATCCGATTTCTTGAGCGACTTTCCGGGCCGTCAATTTAGCGTGTCCTTGTTCCATGACAATTTTTTCGGCTGCCTCCATAGCCATATTGCGTATTTCCTCACGACTGTGGTCGCCTCGTCGGGCCATTGCTAGATCCTCCCTCTGGTAGGTCGGCTTCCTATAGGTTTCAAGCCTTTCGGATCATGCCTGGTTGATATATATAGTCTAACTGAACAATGTTCAGTAATCAATGAAGCATTTGTATTAACCAAACAGATGATGTATATGGGGTTTACTGAACGTTGTTCACTATAGTAGGTCATACCTCACGGACTGGCAGAAAACAAGACGGAAAGGGGCCCCTAGAGGGCGTACTTTCAGACTAATTCTTTTTCATCCAGGCAGTTAACATGAGCAGGGAAGAAGTTCAACAAGGAGAGGCAGTAATGAAAATAGATTTTTCCAGCGTCAATCTTGAGTACTTGATCCACGTTCGGGATATAGCCCGAGAAGATCCTGATGTGGCAGCACCTCTGCTGGGAATGTCGCCAGAACTCGCAGGCCTTCTGGCACAGGCTCCAGCCGAATACCTGACCAAAATCGCTCTGGTCAAGGTGCCGTTAATAGCGGCACGGGGTGATGAGGTATGGTGGTATCGACTGTTCAAGGCGCTCAACGACGGACAGGCAGAAGAGGTTGATACAGTACTCCAAGCTGCCAGCCTGACTGTTCTTTCCTGATCAATCCAAATTTTTGCTGCTATGTGTGTTAGTAATACGGATAAGTTGCTAGCTCTTGTTGCCAGGAAAGAAAAGAAGGCAAAGGTCCTCAGTAACATCGATGTGGTCAATCAGGCACAGAGTACGGCTGAGGCCATTCACCTGGTTCAATTAGGTGCGCGCGCCTCCATGGTTTGCCAGTTGACCGGCTTGACCAAGAATGTCGTCCGTGGACTCTATCAACCCCTTACCGGGATGCCATCACCATCGGGCCAGGTCCCGTTCACAGATACCTGGTACATAAGAAGCCCCCGACGCCTGTTGCATGCGAACGTGGTATGGCGCTTGTTTCAGCACCTGGGAAAGATGGAACGTACAGTGGCCAATGTACATATCCATGTCTATAAGGCCTATGTTGAAATCGTAGATACACCAGTGCTGAACCTGACACGCGTTTCCTTCGTACCAACACTGGTCAGGATAAACTCCTGGTACGAGCAGACTTGTGAACATTGCGGCATGTCCTATATTGGTCCTCTGGACAAGAGAGGATCTACTTGCCCGGCCTGCACTGAGTATTTCAAGCATCGTTGCCGAAGTTGTGGCGTAACGCTCGAACGTCGCACTACAGGAAGACGCAAGACACTCTGCCCGGACTGTTATGAACAGCAGAGAAAAATAAAGAGACGCTTGGCTGATGGTGTCATCAATGGCTAGTCATGTCGCAAAAGATAAACTGGCCAGGGTTACTATCGATGAGTCCGATATGATGTTGCTGGACGTGCGTAGCATCAAATCCTACGAACGCAACCCACGCCACTGTGAGAATCCGGAATACGACAGGATAAAAGTATCGATTCGTGCCAACGGACTCGATCAACCGTTAGTCATTACGCAACGCCCCGGCACTACTGATTACATCGTCCATTCCGGTGGTAACACCCGTTTACTTATACTCAAGCAATTGTTTGAGGAAACAGGCGAAGAGCGATTTTCGCAAGTACAGTGCGTATTCAAGTCATGGAATAGGGAATCCGATGTGCTGCTTGCCCATCTACGGGAAAATGATCTTCGAGGCAGCCTGAATTTTATAGATAAAGCCCGTGCGGTGTTCGATATCAAGCAGCTGTTTGAGGAAGAGCTGGGTATCGAAAATCTTTCTCAAAGGAAACTTGGAATGGCACTGCAGGCCGGGGGTTACACCATAAGCCAGGGATTGATCACGCGCATGGGTTATGCAGTCAACCAGTTGCTGCCGCTGATCCCGCGTGCACTGAACGCAGGATTGGGCAGGCCGCAGGTGCAAAGAATTCGTGCGTTGGATAACGCTGCGTTTCAGCTCTGGGAAAGACATGGCCTGGGTGACAAAGAGGTCTTCGATGAGGTGTTCGCAACCTTGTGCCGGCGCTACGATGGACCAGACTGGGATACCGGTCAATTACAGGGGGCGATTGAAGTCGAAATCGCGGAGCAGGCCGAAGTCAGCATCAACAGGGTGCGCGTGGAGCTGGACGCCCAACTTTCTGGGCAGGAAATTACTATCCCGGAATACGAGGACGAAAATGGCATCAATAGTGAGACAGACGAAACTGTAGTCCAGGAGGAAAAGGCACAGGAGCAATTGTCCACGCCGGCAATCGGCCGGGATGAAGCCGGCAGTTCCAAACGAGGTGAAGATCAAAACAAAACCGGACCGCACGATGAGTCTGCTGATGGTGACAGCGAAGACCATTCTGGTGTTACAGGTCCTGCTGATGATGCATCATCGGAGATATTTGATACGTCCATTGGTCAATCCGCTCCCACAGACCTCAAGTCCCTGCGTGCACGGGCATGGACCCTTGCGTCCCGCCTGGCGCAACGCAACGGCATAGGTGAGCTGGTTGTTCCGATCTCGAATAAGGGCCTCGGATTCATTTTGCGTGACGTGCCGGATCCAGCTTTGGCCGATCAACTGGATGATGAGACTCTGAGCCAGATATCCATGGTTTGGTGGCATCTTGCCGCCAGCGCGGAGATGACTGTTGCGCCGATTGAATCGGTAATACCTATGTTGCCTGCTGAGTCTGTGCTGCGCCGCGCCCTGGAACAGAACGATGCGGGGCTTCTATTTAGTGGAGTATGGACACTCGATCCAGGTAATACCGGCTACCGGCTGTGGCGCCGGGTTAATGAACAAGACTGGAGCGACCTGATCAACCTTATGGATACCTATCGCCGCATTCGCCACCTGGCGGATGAGATCGGCACAAAGCTTTGGGAGTAGTGTCATGGAAAGCACCAAGGAATCAGATCTGATCACGGCGGTACTCCTCTATGCGATCCGTTGCCTGGCGGAAGGCGACTATCCTGCATTGCGCACCATGAACTTTGGTCCCAAGGAGATCGAGGCCTTGCGGGAGATGAGTATCTCGGATCTATATCGTATCGAGTCCCTGCGTGTCCATTGCCTGCAGATCGGCCTCGACCGGCAGATCTATTGGCCTATGATGGACCGTCTGCGCCAACAGCGTGAGTCGGAGGAGATGCAGCAGAACCTGGTTGCCGCCGACGCACCGCTGGAGATGATGAATACACTGTTCGGTGTGAGTCCGCGTGAATATAGCCGCATGCGCCGTATGCTCTCGGTGGATCCCTCCGTTGGTCGACCGCCGGAACCAGATGAGGAGAGCACTCACAAGCTGTGGCATACCTGGGTTGACCGGGTTGCTGATCAGGAAACCGGGCCACTGTCACCGCATCTGTATCTTGAGCTCCATGCCGAAACCGGCATATCCATGCGCGCGATTTGGAACCTGACTCAACGTTGGGATCAGTATGGAGATGTAAACAATCATAATGAACCAGATACCGTCGAACGGTTACGAGTAGATGAGTGAGCATGACTCAGCGGTCCGTCCGGAAACACTGGCACTGGATGCCCTGATACAGGCCACAATAAAACACGTAGAGGAGGGCGCAACCCATCCCTCTTCGAATTCAATGCTGTTCCTCGGGAACCGGCATACATCTTTCCCCACGCTGGTGGTACAAGACCCGGTACTCGAACCGGTGGATAAGCTTGTGTGGATGAGTATCAGGCTGCAGGCCAGTGAAACCGGAGGCAATACTGCATTTCCGAGTTATGCCTCCATAGCCCGGACGGCCAACGTATCATCCAAGGCTACCATCTCCCGCGCCGTTACCATTCTGCGGATCACTCGTTGGCTGACCCTGTGCGCACGCCTGCGGGGATCAAGCGGCCGTTTTCAAGGTAACATCTACGCGCTGCATGATGAACCCCTGCCACTGGCAGATGCTCTTCATCTTGATTCCGGCTATATGCAGTTTTTGCGGGAATCTGCAGAACATCACCATGCCAGGGTGCGTGCTGTGGCCAGGGGAGCATTGGAGACAATCGACGAAGACATCAAGGCAGGCCGCAACGTCTGTGCCGATGAACATCCAATTGTTCGGCGTGCACAGGCAACCGAGGTAGTGGAAAAGGATAAACCGCAGCGCTTTTTTGCCTTCAGCGCTAAGGTTATGACCGGACTTCGACGCAATATAACCGCTCATGGCAGTACAGATCACCAGGGTCAAAATTTGAACTCGGCTGATGAGGGTGTTCAAAATTTGCACCCTCAAAATTTGAACACGGATAGTTGTAGTAGTAGTTGTATAAATAAAACTACTACCAACCATGACAAGCAGTCAAAATTTAATCTTAATGGCGAAGAGAACGCGCCGTTGGTTTATCCCAAGCGCTTCTCGGCCAACCAGTGTGAGCTGGCTGATCGCTATCTCAAAACCGTACCGCCGGATCGGCGACAAGTCATCCTTGACGAGATGGAAGGGCGAATTCGTTCAGAACAGAAAGGCATGAAACCGCTTTACGACGAGATGAGTTTTCTCAATTCTCTGTGCAAGGCATTGAGAAAGGGAGAGTTTGAATCCAACCTGGGAATCAAGGTGCAGGAAGAGCGCATGGCTCACAAGTTGGAACTTCAGAAACGTAAGGATCATTGTGTTGATCAACCGGATAAGCAAGTACTCGAGAACATGCGAAGACAGATTGAGGCCGGGGAGGGTCCCCTAGTTGAGATACGCAAGATGCTCTCCATGACACGCCCATCCAAACAAGGTAAGGATTCGAACACAACCTGATCAGTTGCGAGGTGATGACACTGTCATCAAACGCAATAGGGGTGTTCAAATTTTAAAAGACCCTGCTATCAAGAAAAGTGATGACACTGTCATCATGTTCCGGGAATAAATCCTGTCAGCTCAGAATCGAGTTAATGGTTGCCCACGTCACCATTCCATGGGGAGATAGCGGCTGATTTCAATTGCCTTGGAGGATGCACTCCCCATGAATTCAGAACACGCTATTGCGGTAACTGATTCGAACAAAGATGTCGACAGTCCAGGCGCCTTACGCGGCCAGACTTGGCTGACAGTCCAAACCCGACAGGCCCAGCAGCTTATCCAAGGCCGCAACGGAAGTGTGAACAAGCCGATGATCATCGGACTTGTGGGATTTGCCGACCGGTTGCGGATAATCTGGCAGGCGGCACGTGATGACGATCCCTATGCGGACTGGTGGCTGATCAAGGTGGACGAGGCAATTGGGCGGGCTCGTGAATTTATCACTCATACTCAGAAGGAACTGGACAACCTGCTGGCGCAAATGCCTGCCATGGAAGTCGAGGTAGCGCAATCTTTGCATCCCTACCGAATCCGGCTGCAGTTTGCCAATCCCTACGCCTATCATGGAGCACAACTCATTGCCGCCTATGACACCCTGGTGCGCACTGCATTGACCTGTCGACATATCGGTCTCCTGGACAATGATGCCGCGGCAGATGTCGTCAAGCTGGGTGCGCGCAAGATACGCGGTACATTCGTGGTGCCTCAAGGATACCGATTACTTGGTATTGACCGCACATGTCTGCAAAGTAGTTCCGGACAAGATCCACGGGCCTGTCAGTTGATGGGAGAGTTGCCCGCTGATGTTCTGAGCGGGGAACAACGTGCTCCGCTCATGCCACGTAAATCAGATTATCAAACGCCAGCACCCATGCCGTTGGCACTTGAGCCACTCTCTTCTGTTAGCACCGATAACCACGACAACTAGGGTATTGGATATTCACTGGCGTGTGTGGTTGCGAATCAGATAATACATCCAATGGCTAAGACGAGGAGTCGCTATCAGGTTTCCCTGCAACTTGAACCCCGTATCAGACTGGAAGCGATCATCCTGAACCGGCTGGAACAGATTTCAGAAGATTGTCGTCAGGAATGGCTGCGGGGATTGCTGGTTCAGGGTTTTTTGATTGAATGCCAGGCGATGCAGAGAGTTACCTTAGAACCCATTTCGAATATTGGATCAGGGTTCTCCGACTGGCTGACAGGCAAATCTACCAGGCAACCAGTGTCGCACGAGCCGAAACTCGAATCAGTATTGGCCGTGGAGTCCAGGAATGACGCCGTTAGTGATGCAGAGAAGCCTTTTTCACATCTGCGCCGGGTCATTGGTTGACGTTAATGAGGGGACAGGTAGAAAGAACTCGTAATTGAAAGGAGATGCAATTCCATGACTGACTCAAAGTCCATCAATCCCATTCCGGTCGGCATCGATGATGGTTACGCCTATACCAAGATTGCCTTACCGGATGGACGTCTGTTCGTCATCCCTTCGCGCGGCCGAATAGGGCAATCAGGTGTTACCTGGATTCATCACGGGCAGCAACGTATCTTCGAATACAAGACGGAAGATAAACTCTATGCAGTTGGCGCCGTAGATGGCGCACCTACCCATTTTGATGGATACCCCTGGTCCGGTCTGAACCGGGCCATAGTACAGCATGCTCTACAGGAAGCCGGGCTGGCTGGCAGGACCGCACATGCGGTTTCTGGTCTTCCCGTGAGTGCCTTCTATCGCAAGAGCGGTGAACGCCGCCAGGATACGATCACTAAAAAGCAGGACAGCCTCAAACAGGCAGTCCGCCCGCTGGCGGATGTACTGCCGGCGGGTATCGCCTTTCATGAGGTGATTCCTGAGGCCCTGGCCGCCTGGTACGACTATGTGATCGTCGAGAAGGACGGCAAGGCCTCACTGGATGATGAACGGCTGTCTGTTCCGATCGCTATCGTGGATATCGGCGGGCGCACTACCGATTTTGTAGTGGTGAAGGATCAGGGTGTTGTTCATGGCTCCTCCGGATCCCTGCAAGGTGGCCTGCTGGATGTGAAACAACAGCTAGCCAACGGTATTCAAGAACGTTTTGATCTGGAGAGCCTGGGCGAGCAGATAGTCTCCGATGCTGTTGAACACAAGTACGTGCGGCTCCAGGGCAAAGACCATGACGTGACACCATTGGTAGATGCGGCCAAGCGTGAACTAGTGGAGCGGCTCCATGCCGAAACCCGCAGGCAGCTGGGCCTGGGTATCGAACTGGATCGTGTACTGTTCGTCGGTGGGGGAACGGTTGCACTATCAGAACATATCGCCGACTGGTTTCCTCACCAAGCGATTGCGGAGCATCCGGCCTTTGCCAATGCCCGCGGCATGCTCAAGTACCTGCGCTATGTCTGCGAGGACTCCAATGCGGCCTGAAACCAGCAATCGTACCGATTTCATCCGTGACCACTGCGGTTCAGTGGTAATTGATGCACCCCCGGACCGTGCAACCGGTGCACAACGGCAACTGTCGTCGGTCCATCTTCAAATAAATGGAGCAGGTTCCCATTTCAACCACCCTGCCCGGGAAGCCTTCCCGCCAGGGTTGCGCTGGCTCCGGGTGTTCAATCCTTAAGGAGAAAGCGTTATGGCAAGCAACGAAAGTCCCAAGTATTTCGATCTTCATACCAACGGTATCGGTTATCTCAGCCGTGTCCGTGAGGTGACACCGGAAGAGGGTACGCCTTTTCTAAGTGTCACCATCGCTGCACTGCGAGGCAGTGCTGAAAACGCCCAGTACACTCATTTCGAGTGTTCAGTGTCCGGCAAGAAGGCGCAGCAAATCGTGCGCCAACTTAAACCGGCCGTGGAGGGCAAGCTGAAGGTGCTCATTGGATTCACGCTCAGTGATCTACATGCAGAGCCCTTTACATTCAAGAATGGTGACAAGGCCGGTGAACTCGGCGTCAACCTGAAGGCACGGTTACTGCGTGTGCCATGGGCCAAGGTCGACGGCCAGCCGTTCCCAACGCAGCAGGAAAGCGCCGCGTAGATCCACAACAGGCCGGGTAACCCAGTTACCCGGCCACCTTCCAACCCATCGGGGGATCCTCCCCCATGGGACGGATCTCCCCGTTAATTCGAGGAGATCCGTCATGGAAAACAGAGATGACCGGTTCGCCGGTTTCAAGGTATCTGAGCTAAACAATGCGGAGAAGCAAACAGTGGTGATGTTGGCAATGAAGGTATTGGCGATCAAGCATCGCGCCGGGAGAGCATTGAGCAGTCCGGAAGAGACGCGGAATTATCTGCGTCTGCGTCTGGCCGAATATCGCAATGAGGTATTCGGATGCATGTTCCTGGATAACCGACATCGCATCATTGCTGTACGCGAGTTGTTTCAGGGTACCATCGATGGTTCGTCAGTTCATCCGCGGATTGTCGTGCAAAAGGCACTGGAACTGAACGCTGCCGCCATGCTCTTTTTTCATAATCATCCATCGGGCGTTGCTGAGCCCAGTCATGCGGATGAGGCGATCACCCGCCGGCTGAAAGACGCACTTGCACTTGTTGAGGTGCGGGTGCTGGACCACTTCGTGGTATCGGCAGGTGAGAGCATCTCATTCGCGGAACGAGGACTGCTTTGAAGTTTAATACTTTTCTACAAACCCTACCGGGGAAGCATCTTCTTCCCCGTTGGGGAAGGGGGTGTGACCAGGTGCTTATCCAATCAAGGAGAAACACTATGTGCAACTCTTCCGTTAACTCAAATGATGAATCCGTTTTCGGTGAAGTTATATACGACTATACCCGTGCCCAGGCCATCTAGGATGGCGTACTGGTTGATGCAGGTACCATGGTACAGGAAGCCGGGTTTAAGTGGCCGGTGGCACTGACTTCAGCGGTTTGGGAAGACTGTGTGGCCTGGGCCGAATATGATAGCCGGAAAAAGCCGTTTCAGGATGAAGCAGGTCGATTGTTGGATGTGCTTTACATGGCTTCTCACGCCATTCGAACCAGTAAGGATTTCGGTCAACACCTCCGACAGCCTCCGCAGCCTCCAACATGCAGTCCCATGGTAATTATCAACTGCATTCACGCAAGCGACAAAAATGATTCGCCATAACCCAAGAAACCATTTGTAGGAAATTTCTTACATTTATGATACCGCGTGACAACGACCTATTAGTCGGTTAAATTATAAAAAAGTAACCAGACGGGAACTGCGGTTTAATAAGTATAATGCTTCACCGTCCTTTAACTAAAAACAAATGATAACTAATAATTATGGGTAGGCCATTTGGTAAAGTTTTACTATTTATCGCATGTTTTCGAGCAGTATTAGGAGGACTGTTCATTGTTCTATTTGATGCAACTGATAGAAGCCTTGTCATATATTGCATTATTATCATTATATTAGCTCAAACATCTGATCATTTAGACGGCTTTATCGCACGAAGATACTCAACACCCAGTCCAGAAGGTTATATTCAAGACTCAATAGCTGATAAGCTTTTTCATTTTGGTGTTCTTTTGGCGGTACAGAGGGAGTTTGAATTATCTCCAATCATTGTTTGGTTAGTCATCATGCGGGATTTGATTATTATAGCTAAGCGTATTATGGCTAAGGAGATAGCTAGAGATCTGCCAAAATATAAAATATATTCCATTCTATTTGCTATTTTTCTACGGGGGGCGCTTTTGATATTTGTTGTTATTCCATTAATACCAAATACACAATTGAATGGCATTTTGTATAATATTGCGTTGATAGTTCTTTACGCATCATTAATACCAGCCACAATAGGGCAAGTATTGATGCTTGTTAATAAATCTAAATAGTTTGGTAGTATTTCAATATTGCTACGGCAATTGGCGCTGTACGTGCCACTGCAACAATAGATTGCTGAAGTTGATTGTAGGGAGAAAATGATAGCTTATTAACTAACAATCCATAGTGTATCAGCTCATAGGATGATTTGGTTTTGTTCAACCTTTTATAATTCGAAGAAATTAATTTTGTTCGAATTTCTCTCAAATACCCATATATTGGATACAGCATTACGAATGTCGAAGAGAAAAACAAAACTGATGCAAATATAAACCCTGATATTAACCCTGGGTTTAGCCTATCATGCGTCATAAGCACCATAACAAGTTCAAAGTAAACAATAAATACGCCACCAATAAAAATTACATTGAGATTTCCTAGATATGAGAACCCACCACAATTATCAGGG
Source organism: Sedimenticolaceae bacterium (assembly GCA_050291725.1). Classification (GTDB taxonomy): domain Bacteria; phylum Pseudomonadota; class Gammaproteobacteria; order Chromatiales; family Chromatiaceae; genus JAAGZL01. The sequence continues at coordinate 3,727 of JBNKKH010000012.1, read as the reverse complement.
TGTAATGTATTATATTCTAATTTCTTTTTTGCCCTCAGTCTTAGTAAGACTCTATTTAAGGAAAACCCAATTACTAGTGACACAAAAACCGCAATTGGATAAAAGAAGATCCACGAGGTTGCAAGGATTATCCTGACTCCTATGTAACTCATTTCATGATTTATAGAGTCAAATACGTCATTTCCATAGTAACGCTCAGGATATATAGTTTGATAAGCATTATTCATCCAGAACAATGTAGCAATCGCAATTATCCATATGAGAAGATACAGGTGTTTAGAAGTGCAATCAAAAGATTTGAATATGCTGTATCTTGCATATCTCAGATATCGATATGTTAATTTGTCATGCGTAGTTGGGGTCTTTGAACTGATTCTTTTTGAGCTTTTGACTAATAACGCTATCAAAAATGTTATGAATAAATCACCAAATATGATAGCCCAAATCCCCGCATGCTCAAACAGACCTACAGAATCTCCTTTTATCCAGTAACTACCATCTATCATGCCTGCCACTAGTAAAATAGTAGCTTCAGCAAGAAAAGTTACACAGCCCACGATTATCGAGTTACGAATTGCATTTTTCTCGACTAACAGCCAAGCTATGATTTTAGAAAATAGCCAACGCATAATTATTAGTTATCACTAAGAATTAACCAAACGCTTCATCGGGTGCCCCCTAGTAATTGCCTTACGAAGAGCCACATCTGTCACTTGGGTGTATATCTGCGTGGTAGTGATGCTCTGATGCCCAAGTAGCTTCTGTACAAAGCGAATATCCACACCATTATTCAGCAATTCTGTAGCTGTGGTGTGGCGTAACATGTGCGGAGTGATTCTGCGGTTAAGACCGGCATTCTCACCAGCCTTACATATAAGTTTGCGTATGTGTTGACTATCTGCCGGTCTGCCTAGCGGTATTATTAATAGTGAGTCACCTGTGGGTAGGCGTTTCACCCTTAGCTTTAAGTATGCCCGTATCAACTCCCGAGTTTCCGGATATGGAAGAAACACGACTCTTTCTCTATCTCCCTTGCCATGAATACGGATACTACCTTCCTGGAGATCCATATCTAGGATTTTCAAGCTGACCAGTTCTCCAACACGAATACCTGTGACAAACAACAGTTCAATGGCTATCAATGTAGTAAGGTGAGTAAAGCTTTTTCTATCAATGACTGCCTCAGCTAGCTCATTTCCCCTACATTCAGCTCGGTTGCTGAATCCAAGTTTTTTGACTGGCGCAAACATCAACCTGCGTATTTCATTTTGGGAAAGACTTCTGGGGAGTGTGGACGGCAGCCGAATTTTGAGAAACACACGATGAAATGGGTTTTCATCAATCCTGTCTTCCACTTCCAGCCAGCGGAACATTGCCTTCAGGCAGGCAATGCGCCGTTTAACACTGGATTCTTTTAGATTACACTTTTCAAAGAGATAACGAACATAGTCTTTAATAAGATCCCGGCCGCATTCACTAATACGGCGGCTTGGCTTAGCAAATCGCATCCATTCATTAAGATCGCCCCGATATGCGCGAATGGTATGGTGAGAGAGTTTCTTGGTATAACGACAAAAGTCGAGGTACTCCTCGACCAGAAGGATCAATTTCATGGTTAGGCTCCGGATGTCTTAGTGTTGTTATTTAGAGCATCCGTGCACGACTATTTAGCATCCCCAGATGTATTATTGGGGGCTGCTATTATGTATCGGAACCTAGGTCAAATTCATTACTATAGTCCAATTAATCGTGTCTGCACTGTCACCGTCACGAAAAAGAGGACGCATTTATTTTATCTTATTTAACATTCTTTACTCTGTTTGTGCCGTTCGCGTACAGTCCAGACCGAACGTAGAGTAGGGACGTCCGAAAAGGCTAGCTGTCCACAGAGTCCCCATGCCTTGACCGCCACGGTGTAGCGAGCATCTCACTCGCGCAGCCAAGGGCGGGACCGCGTACGCGGGGCCTGTGGACCCCTGTGGGCAGGTAGTGTTGCCCGAAGGCCTGTAACGAGCCGAATACAGCAAGCCCAGTGACAGGCAGTCGCCTGGCGCTCGGCTTGCCAGATCCGAAGGCGCCCTCGTCACTGGCAAGCGTAGCGGGGTAGTGACGAGGGCGGCAGTCCCATTAACGATGCAGGCTAGCGATTAGATTTATCGATTACAGCTGGGTTTTGTGTTCTTACACTGTAGCCCTCGATCGATTTTAACCGTGGCCACTGCGGGTACAGTGGCAACAGAGCGCATCCGGATCCTTTGACGCGCTGCGGCGAAAGCCGTGGATCCATCTTCCAAACCGAACCGATCCCAGGATCGACTCATTCTCGCAGGTATTTGTCTGCAATTAATCGACGAGCAATAACGTATGCCACCGGCATGCCGTTGATGTTCATATTCCATAAACCGCGGACGTCTTCCGCATATTTGTAAGGAGGTGTTGTATGCAACCACCCTAAAAGAGGGCCCGTAAGGGCATGTTGGCCAGCGCTGGGCCTTTACCCGAAAGGGAAAAACAACGCTGCCTGAGACCAGGCATCTTCAGGTCAATTGGGCGTGGTGGCCCATGGTCTTTTCGCGTATGCGGATCTGAATAGTTTCGACTAGCAGATGACCAAAAACACTTACCGTTTGGAGATAACACTATGCGAGATCTGAATTACCAACTAAAACAAATCTGTCGTCATAATAGGGATGGCAGTTATTCAACCCAGGCCAAGCGCTTCCATCACCTGATGATGATGGCGAATCAACTCCATGATTTGGGCTTTCATGGCATGAATCCGAGATCCTTAAAACCCAAACATGTGGATGCGCTGGTCGAACACTGGATGCAGCAGGATCTGGCGGTCGGCACTATCAAGAACCGTATGTCAGTATTGCGCTGGTGGGCTGATAAAGTCGACAAGCAAAACGTCATCGCAAGGTCAAATGATCACTATGGTATCCCGGATCGACAGTTTGTCAGCAACACATCTAAAGCGACAGGGATGACGGCGCAGGATCTGGATAAAATTACCAATCCCTATGTGCGTATGAGCCTGGAACTGCAACAAGCATTTGGTCTGCGTCGGGAGGAGGCAATCAAGTTCATACCGGATTTTGCAGATTGTGGAGACCATATCCGGCTGAAGTCTAGCTGGACCAAAGGTGGAAAGGAGCGCGTGGTTCCAATTCGCAACGATCATCAACGAAAAGTGCTGCTACGTGCGCACCAGCTGGCGGGTAAACGAGCCTTGATTCCAGAAGATATGAACTATGTTCAGCAACTACGCGTATATGAACGGCTTACAGCCAATGCCGGGCTATCGAAGATGCACGGCCTGCGGCATGCCTATGCACAGTCAAGATATGAAGAACTTACCGGATGGAAGTCCCCAGCTGCCGGTGGACCCGTGACCAAAGACTTGAGTCCAGGCCAGAAGGTGATGGATCGTCAAGCCCGCAGAACCATCAGCCTTGAGCTAGGGCACATTAGGCAACAGATCACTAGTGTGTACTTAGGAAAGTAAGGAGTTTATCTGAAAATGCAGGTTAAGCACTACTCCTGAAAGCAGACAGTTTGCGTGATTTGTTGTACTGGTACAAATCGGCCAAAAGGAGACTGTTGGGAAAGGGGTTTATTGATGGGGGTTGGGCTGATATGCTTATAAAAAGCAGGGGATAAACGTGTTGTATAACTCCACATAGGTGCCAGCTGTATATTCTACTAGCCAAAAAAATAGTCAGAA
>JBNKKH010000011.1:0-7856 GCA_050291725.1 Sedimenticolaceae bacterium | reverse complement strand
ACCCAGATCGGTGGTCTTGTACTCCTCCGAGGCCATTACCTTGGCGCCACGATAGGACTGATCGTCTTTATGGGCATCCAGGTGTTGCTGGTAGTGGTCGTATAGACCACGGTAGGATTCACCGGAGATTACATGTGCCTTCTCGTAGTCACCGACCGCCTCGCCGATGTCGTTGACAAAGTTACCACCCTCATCAATCTCGGAGTATATAGGCTTGTCGTTCGCACCCAGTACCAGACCACGGGTTATGACTATGCCGCCCTTAGGAAATACTTCGGCGAGGCTTTTGGCTATAGGTATGAGCAAACATACAACAAGCAGAACAGACAAAGATAGAAACGAGACTGCCTTGCAATCGTTTTGTTTATTATCATGTTTTCCTACCACATCATATCCCTCGTGATGCCGAGTCTCGTTTCAGTAAAAAAGATGACAGAGCTCTGTCATCTTTTTCTTTTTACTTTCGGTGTAGTGCCAGTTGGTTGTTGTGCCTTAGTGGCCTGAGTTTTTACACTGACCCCGATCTCCCAGTTGACCTTGGGAACCTTGACCTGGCCCAGGTTGGTCGACTTGTACTCCTCCGCCGTCATTACCTTGGCGCCACGATAGGCCTGATCGTCAGCGTGTGCCTGCTTGTGTAGCTGGAAGTGCTCGTAAAGCCCTCGATAGGTATCCCCCGAGATGACATGAGCCTTCTCGTACTCACCAACCGCCTCGCCGATATCGTTTATAAAGTTACCACCCTCATCAATCTCGGCATATACAGGCTTGGCGCTTGGACCCAGCAGTAGACCTCGGGTAAGCACATGACCACCCTTAGGGAGGATTTCGGCGGTGCTTTCGGCGATAAAGGCAAACAGACATACAATAAACAGCATGAACAGAGCCAGAGGCAATACTGGTATGCTGCTCCGTTGATTGTTGTTATGTTTAACTATCACGCTTGGTCCTTTGCGTTCTTATACAGACACTATGGCAAGGTGGTTGGTATCGCAATTCTACGATAAACTTTACGATACATTTTTTGCTATAAACAACTAAATGCACAACATTGCCATCAAGTTATTTTCTGCGTTCCTCAATATCATTATCCCAGGGACCGGCCTTTTTGTTCTTGGGTATAAAAAAATAGCACTTGTACTACAACTCTCTCTTATGTCATCAGTAGCAGCCGCATGCTGGTCAAGGGCAATTTTTTTAGTGCCAGGCTTATCAATATTGATTACAACGGTCCTAGCCATATATATCATATCCACAATCGCATGTATCTGGGTTAAAACAAAAGCAGATTACCAAAAAACATTACATCACATATTAATAGCTTTCCTTTTCTTTATATTTTGCTCTTCCATTTTCATTGCCAGTTTTATATACAAAGATCGTTTGTTCGGTGTTCACCTATTCTATGTGCCAAGCATGTCTATGTATCCAACACTCAAAGCAGGTCAATTCATTCTCTTAGATAGTTGGGCCTATAATGAAAATGATCCTCAACTTGGCGACATCATTGTCTTTAATCGTAACGATATCGGTAAGTATTTTGTTAAACGTATTTCAAATTGGCCTAGTGGTATACTTATCAATCATGGAAAATGGTATGTACTCGGCGATAACCTTAAACACAGCCGTGATAGCAGAATTTTTGGAGGAGTCGAAAAAAATCATATCATCGGTCGCGTAAGAATTGTGTTGCCTTGGACAGTAGTCAACTAATTAACAAAGGCCATCTATGGTAAACGATGACAAAACACAGCACGATCTTTACATTATTCTTTATCTAAGTGAGCATGCAGCTCCCAGTTATTGATAATTTCCTGTCTCCTGGCATTGAGCTTAGTAGCCAGCTCTCGCGCAACTTCTGTTGCATCCTCATCAGCCAAAACTTTATCAATTAACGAATTCATCTGTTGAAAATCTTCTATATCTCTATAATAAGCATCATCCGAATGAGCAATGGCTGTTACGAAATAATTAACAGCCTCTACACAACCATGGTAATCAATCTTACCTGAAAGCAATCTAACTGCATGATAAATAAATTTCTCACACCAAAAACCTGGATGGAGTGAAACGGCATGCATCATACCCGCCTCAGATTCTTCAGCATAATGGTACTCATTGCCAAGCACCCCTTCTACAAAGTATTGGATATGCTGGCGCAGCCATGGCAATCCCTGACCGATTTCCGTCGCCCGAAAAATATAATCAGTAGCTAAACGACCTCTCTCCCGAATCAACCACAGTTCTGATTTAAATAACTCTCGAGCTTCATCTGCGTTAGAAACAGGCGTACAAAAATAGAGAACTACATTTGAAATATAACCCTCTATTTGTCCTTTGAGAAAAAAATTACGATACTGGCTTACCTCACTTTTAGGAGCACCTTTATTTTTATAATATTCTTCGATATGCTTCCAATCCTCACGCCGCTGTTGCATCCAAGCCTTGTCATCAGTTTTCCATAGTTGCTGGAATGCTTTCATTCGTTTTGTATCATCTTCACTCATTACCATTGTTTACGGCATCTCACATATCACATCAAAAAAGTACTCAGGTAATGGCAATTCGACCAAGCCATCCCGAATTGCTTCAACCTCATCACCAAGAACATAATCTGCTGCCGCATCTTCTAAATCTGACAGAAATGGAATACGTACGGTTAAGTATTTAAACGGACCTATGATCTCTAGTGTCTTCTCAGTTATCTCCTCACGCATCTTCTCAAGCTGCTCTGGAGTAATTGTTCCATTCTTAATTGCTTCCTGCAATTCAGCAAATTCTCCAGGACCAAATGCATCAATTATACTCTGTTTAATAGTATCACCTAGATTCTCCCCAGCCTCCAAGGTAAAAAAAGTAAGAAGAGTGAATGGACGGATATCTGACTCAAACAGATCTTTCACATTTTCAGAAATCTGCTTTTTTGCATATTTCTCCCAGTGTTTATCATGCTTATAACCGATACTATCCTCGAAAGCATTCTTATTCATATCTGGCGCCGTTGTAAAAAAGCGCTGCAGAGCCCGGAACTGAGGTGAGATACTGACCACAAGGCCATTTTTCATATCATTTTTATCTAGCCATGGTGTAGCCACATTGATGCCGGTCTTATTCTTACTAAGTTTATAGCCACCACCAGGCTTGGGAATTAGTTCTTTCCACTCGCGAAGGCCTGGCTCCCATACCTGAGCCCAAACTGTATGTTTGTTAGGCTTATTATCTGCAAAATCTTTTCCTTTCCAAAATGGTTTTAGCAACTCATCCCGTGTGGCTGCATAATCCAGGAAGGATTGCTTGTGACCATTTGTAGTGTATTTCAAGTTTGTACTATTTGAAACACCATCCCACAAAGGAAAATACGACTTATTTAAGTTTTTCTTGTCGTTATTAAGATAATGTGGTTGATATCGCCATGACTTCACCTCAACCCAACGACGCTTCCCTGGCCCATCCCCAGCCAGTACCAGATCTGGTTTACGTTGATGGGGGCTGCCATCATAACTCTTATAATCACCATCAGGTTCTTTGCGCATAATCCCGACCTTTATTTCATCTTCTGATTTTCTGGGATCAGTATAGAGTATTTCGTATTGCCCAGGGTTGCTGATACCTAGATTCCCACCAAATTCGTACATGGCGTGGTATGCTGCCGTCGTTACCAGCTCCAATGCTTTTCCATGGGCATTTCCGGAAATTGTGCACTTTTTACGTTTCAGCTTAGGCTCTTCGATTTCTCCATCTTTAGCCAAACCCAAGCCTGCAAACCAAGTAGCCATATCCTGTATTACTGTATCAGATACCTGCTTATTTAGCTTCACACAATCTGTGCACAAGTTGGAGCCATGTAGCCTTGAACTCAGATACGCTATTGCCGGTAACATTACCTTAGGGCCAAAGCGCGAGGTGGTCCCGCCCTGCATGAAGGCAGCAAAGTTAGCAGGAGCACCCCCCAGTCCTTTACGTATGGCCTGCTTTAAAGCTATTAGAATGGCGCGAATACCGTATGCCGCCGGACCAGCAGCATGAGCCGTTGGAATTACCTCATACCTATCATACCATCCAACTTGCTGACTCAGCTTAGGAAAGATCTTTTTATATTCCAATGGCATATAGCGCAAAGACCCAAGCAACGTGGTCATATGCTGGGTCATCAGTGCTGGCTCAGACTGCATTTCTGGGTTTACATCGACCAACGCTGTAAGCATTTGCGCCATTTGCCAACCCGTAGCTCTACAAGGTGTGGCGGAATAGGACAACGGCGTTCCTGCATTAACATCAGGAGCAACCTGATCACAGGTTATCTCTGGGCGAGGGATTGGAATAACATTGGTATCCCATCCATTAGCAGGGAGAGAAAGGATTCTTATCCAAGACCAGAAGTCGGTTCGGTTTTCTATGGACTTACCTACGAGATCTGCTATAGCAGGATCACTAGCAATCAGGTCAGCCCAAACCGTCATTGCTGTTGCCATGGCCCGCAACCAGAAGTCGTCACCAAAACTGGCCTGTACTGTGGCTTCCTGTAGATATTCGCTCGCAAAACTTGCCAGGTAGGGATGGGTATCACTGGAGAAATAGCTTTGTAAAGATGCTACTTTATCATGCAGTATTTCGAAACGAGTATTGTGGCTGAGCCAAGCGATATTTGCCAGTGTATTCTCCTTAGCAGCATCACCATTATTTCTTATAGCATAGCGCTGAACTAAACCAACGGCACCTTGTTGTGCTTCAGGAAAGTATTCATCCATGGGCATTGTTTTTAGTACTGCTGTCGCATCTACACTTGCAGCCGTATTGACAGCCAGATAACTATTTGCCAATGCTGCCACTACAGATCGATTCAATACGTTTAGCGTAGCGGTATCCCCTGAACTTTCTTGAATACGTACTGTTACAGAAGGCTGCAAGATTGAGTTTTGTTGCCACGCAGCAGATAACGAAACATTGGCCTGGGCCTGTCCTTCTTGATCAAAAATACCGTTATCCTGGCTTAGAGTCAGCAATGGTTGACTTGCCCAGTCATAAACTCTTAGGCCGGCAATTTTACCTCTAAAACCACCACCTAATTCTAAGCCATCACCTGCATCAGCAAGCGACTGATGATGAAGAGGATATTGTAAAGTTGTGTTTACTTCGTGTTCGTCAACAACCAGATAGAATCTGTCATATTTTACACCGACGGCTACCGCGTGCCATTGATCTAAAGTAATATCTGCCTGTATGGTATGCGGAGTAACAACAGGATTGCCTTGCCCGTCATCGCCTACCGTCTGCATCTGGGCAATGAGTGTTGACCCTTGCAATGACAAAACAACTGATCCTCCAGCTGCCTTTAAGATATTCCCATCACCTTCCGGCCTGAACCAGAAATTATATGAAGGCAGGCTTATACTTGTAGTATTTATGCTATTTAAGCTCCATTTCCCGCGATTAATAACATCGTTCAGATCAATATAAAGGAAATCCATCCCGTATATTCCATCGTAAGGTGTTGGAACTCTATTAATGAATTCGAATTGTGCTGCATACTTCCTAAGTTGATCCCATTTAAGATTAGAGAACCGACTGAAATATAACGGTTCTCTATTAATCAAATGCTTATCATCCAGATTTAAAGACCATGCGGCATTTGGTGTTCCATGCAAAGTTATCAAGTTGTCTGTTGGAAAGTTTAAACTAGATGTAATACCAGCAAAATTCGTAATACTCTGGTTATCTCCGCCCTGTACCCCAGCTACCAGAAAATACTGATTTGACTTTAATGCATCTTGTGAGGCAGGACGAACCACCTGAATAGTCTCTACATGTGGGTTTTCAATATCTAGCTTGGCGCCCAATTGGTATGTGCCCGCCTCTACCGGAGCTTTAAATGTAAAGAGAACTTCACCCGAACTATTTGTTTGATTATCCCTGGAAGTGATTGAGCCTGCATCTGATCCTAAATCTAAATATATACCTTCTAGCGATTCATCAGATCCACTGATTTTAGCGGTCAGGTTATATTTCTGGCCTGCCACTAGCTGATTAGGCAAACCAAGGATATCTACAGTCAGTGGATTAACAGTAATTGGAATAGTGGAGGCGGCATTACCAGATGATACGGTCAAATCGAAGCTCCCTGCTACGCTTCCTCCGGTAATCTCGCCAGTAATTACTCCTCCCTTCGTAAGCCCTGTATAGCTGACTAGATTAATATGCCCTTTTTCCCTAAATAACGCACCTGTGCCATTTACCACTGGATTTCCATGCTGATCTCGTATATCAGCAGTCACAGTTACATTACCTTTCCCTTTAAGGTAGGTCTCGCCAGATTGCGACAAGCTTATTGTATGAGGTTTTCCTGCAATAACTTCAATTATCATGCGAGCTGATTTAGCATCTTCATCTGAATCTAGTGCTGCTTCAACAACTACTCTGTTTAAAATATTTGGTGCAACGTTTACAGTAGTTTCAGCGCTACCGCCCTCATCAATTTCAGAAACACTTTCCGACAAGCTTGCGTTACCCGAGATTACACGCCAGAACATACGCTTGGGAATGTCTTTGCTGATTTTCGTATTTTCATCAAGTGATGAATACAAATACAGAGTCGCAGATATATCTACTTTAGGATCGTCTGCATAGACATATACGACATCCTCACCGATCAAAGCACCATCGTCCGCTACCGTTATTCCCAGATACCAGAATGCCCATTCCCAAAGAACGTTTTCCTGATCTGAGTTTTCAAATAGACGGATCGATAAAAAGTCTTCTGGTTCTAAAAGTGACATGTGATCCAGATTTTCAAAGATCAGCTTTCCATCTTCTTTGATTTCTGCTTGCAGCTCATCTTCACCAAGCGCAAATACTAAAATACGTCCTACACCAAACGTCTCCAGCATATCGAATTTGCCGCTCGTCAATGAGTAAAGCAACTCAATCTGCTTGTCTGTTGTTGCAATTACTGGCTTTAGGTCAGATTTGCTAATCTCAAAAACGTCAATAACTTCATCAGTGATATCAGTCCTATTAATCTCCTTCACCAACAACTCATAAACCGAAAACTGCATCTCCGGCCGGTAGAACCAGTGGTAAGTGGCATCTACGTCTTTTATGTCACTGATCTCGTCTTCTCTGGCGTAACGAGCCTTGTTGCGTTCTTCCGTGGTGGTTCCCTCATCGAAGAACGGCACCAGGAACGGCACATAGTTTTTCGGACGATACTGTAGCGGCCCTGGCCCCGCCCCTTCTCCGGCACTGCGCCACTCCGGATAGCCCGATACATGCACATAAAAGTGCTCGGTACCAAGAACATCGCCCTTGAACTTGAGTACCTCCAGGTGTTCGCCCGGCTCGATCTTGAACTGTTGTACCTCTCCACCTTCTACGCTGTTCGCGCTGACCACCTTGGCCAATCTACCGGTGTAACCCTCCAGATCTTCCGGCAATGGGGTGCCGTCATGATCAAACCATTCGGTCTTGATGCTGATCATGGTGTCGCTGGTGAGGGCGGCCCCTTCGAAGCCTATGGTGTAATCCCTCTCTTCATCCTTGGTCAGACCAGCTTCAACCTTATAGACCCGTTCCGCCTGGATCTTGAGGTTGGGCGCACGCATGTAGATGGGCGGGATATAGAAATCCAGAAATCCACCCCCCGCCGGCTGGATGGTGGTGGTCTGAGTTCCGATATATCCGGTAGGACGGTTGATAGCGATGATCTTGACCTCTTCACCAGGACGCAGGGCATCAAATTCTCGCCCACTCAGTTCCGGCGGTAATTCCAAGGCCTGTTGCCACTCTTCCCTGGTCCCGGTGAGAAAGCTCCAGGTATTCTTTGTCGCCCACTCTCCAGGGATGCGCACCCGGTAGTTGAA
>JBNKKH010000010.1:0-77324 GCA_050291725.1 Sedimenticolaceae bacterium | reverse complement strand
TCACTTATCTCCTTCAGTAATGCGTAAGTAAATTGCCTAGTAGTAATTAGGTTACACGTATCAATATCATAATATGAGACACGTACGTATATTTGGTATCTGGGGGCAGTATCCAAAAGAAAAGGGGACGTATTTATTTTTTGGCGTAAAACTGCATCCTGCCTTACCGTTATACCCTGCAATTAGTGGAGTATATCCGCCAAACCACCTTTGATAAAGCACTTCCCTAATGTCTCTTGTTGGCCGCTCTGAGACCAAAGCAATCCCCGCTAATGTATCCCTATAATCACAACCCGTAGTCCACTGAATCAACTACAATTAAAACTGACCCCAACAAAAACGTATGTGTATACCGATCAGTCAACCCTGCCCCTGTCTTCTCATGTCCGACCACCTGCTGCACCAGGACAGCCTCAACCCCTGCTGAACGTGCCTTAGTGATGAACGTATGCCTTAGGGAATGAAAAACAATCCTCTCACCCAGGTCATTTACCTTAACGTCCAGCAGAGATGAGAACATGTCAGTAACCCTATTGGGGTTCGTGTGAGCAACAGGGAACAGATCACCATCCCTTTCCCTCACCCACTCAAGAAACCCCTCCTCCACTAGCCTCCGATGAACAGGGACCTGCCTACGGGCTGCATCCGTCTTACCGTAGTGAATAACAAAGTAATGCCTCCCTGTATCATGGCATACCTTAAAGTCACCTGATCTCAATCGAGAAAGCTCAGACCGCCTAGCTCCAGAGTACACAGCCAACAGCAGGAACCATCTGAACCATTCAGGCTTCTTACTTGATCTCTCTATGACCTTCACTACCTCCGAGTCACCCAATGACGCGAACCTATTGTCCTTGGTATCCAGGCTCAAGCCCTCTGTAGGAGACTTTTCGAGAACATGAAGGTCTTTCACTAGGCAGCTATTAAAGAGTCCCTGACAGAGCTTGAGGTGCTCCTTAACGGTCTTACCTGAAACCCGGTCCTCCTCTGGTATCTGCATTGATGTTATCTGCTCGAGGGGCACACCCTTGTACCTCTTCAAGTTCCTTTTGGGTAAACAAGCAATCGAACTGAGCGTATGCTTCAGTAACTCCTTAGTGACATCCCCGACATGACGATCCCCCAGGAAGTGACGGACATTGTTAAACAACAACTGATTGTTCTTCTTTAACCTATCTGACCACTGCCTTGACTCTACGAATGATAGCCACGCCTCAGACAACTTAGGGGTATCAGCATGGGATATTACTTCTCTGCTGTTTTGGCTACCCCTGGCTTCCTGCCGCCCTCTTTGGATTCGACTAGTTACAAACCTACTGAATATCTCAGAGAAATCCCCTAGTTGACCTATAAGTGACTTGAGTTGCCCCGCATCCCTACACCTCCTAATGAGATCAATTAGCGATAACTTCTCACTAATGAAGTACAGAGCAGTCGCGAAACTATCCGTTGAAAGGCTTCGCTTTACTTCTCGTGGGATAGATGGACAGGATTGCCTCACATGGCGCGGAATGACATAGCGGAAGTAGTAAGTGTTACCACGTAGCAGCAAATAGCGGTGGTTGTTTTGTACCAGTGTTTGTACCATAATCTGCGTCTCCAAGAGAATTGAATGTAACCTCTTGAAAACACAGTATTTATTTGGGTGGGAGCCGGCCTATAAGCCGGGTTCTGTCTTGAATGATCATTCATCTAGGATGCGCGTCGCCACGCATCTCCAGCAACCTACCCGGGGACCCTGTGGGCCACAGGTGTGGACGAAGCCACTTGCCCCCCTATTTGGTCTTGCTCCGGGTGGGGTTTACCCTGCCACTACTGTTACCAGCAGCGCGGTGTGCTCTTACCACACCATTTCACCCTTACCATCCAACGGCGAACCGTTGCATTCGGCGGTATATTTTCTGCGGCACTTTCCGTAGGCTTGCGCCTCCCAGGAGTTACCTGGCACCCTGCCCTATGGAGCCCGGACTTTCCTCTCTCCCTTGCGGGACAGCGATCATTCGGCCGACTCCCAGGCGCAAAGATAGTCTGCATACAGCCTTATCGCAACCGATATCTTTAGAAATTACGTGTTGCCAAGCTCCTCCAGATTTAATAGGATTCATCTCTTTTCCCGAAAAAACTCGGGGATTACGCAGGTCGGCCACTGTTTCAGTGCCGACTTCTTGTTTTTAGAGACAATGGAATTTGCAATAGGCCCAGAAGATGTCTGACCCAATTATGGCCACATATAATAGACTACCAGTCCATTTCCAGCGCGGCGAAGGCGCCCAGCTTTGGGACACGGATGGCAAACGCTACCTGGACGCACTCTCCGGAATTGCCGTGTGCGGACTAGGCCACGCCCATCCTGCGGTGAAGGAGGCGATCTGCCAGCAGGCGGGAGAGCTAATCCACACCTCAAATATCTACGGCATTACCCAGCAGGAAGAGCTAGGGGCCGACCTAGTGCGCATCTCCGGCATGAGCAAGGTGTTTTTCAGCAACTCAGGTGCTGAAGCCAATGAGGCCGCAATTAAGATTGCACGGCTGTATGGAAACAGTAAAGGGGTGGAAAATCCTGCCATTGTAGTGATGGAGAACAGCTTTCACGGACGTACACTCGCCACCCTATCCGCCACTGGCAACCGCAAGGTGCAGGCTGGATTTGAGCCACTGGTAAGTGGCTTCGTACGTGTTCCCTATGATGACGTAGAGAGCATACGCCTAGTTGCGGCTAACATCCCAAATGTAGTTGCAGTGCTGGTTGAGCCAATCCAGGGCGAAGGCGGCATCAATATTCCAGCAGAAGATTATTTAAACCAGATTCGCGAAATATGTGACCAGAACGACTGGCTGCTAATGCTGGATGAGATCCAGTCCGGTATGGGTCGCAGTGGTCGCATGTTTGCCCATCAACACAACGGAATTATTCCTGATGTGATGACTCTGGCCAAAGGTCTAGGGAATGGCGTTCCTATTGGGGCCTGCCTGACTCACGGCAAGGCTACAGATGTTTTGGGCGCAGGTAGCCACGGCTCCACTTTTGGTGGCAACCCTCTGGCCTGCTCTGCCGCATCTGCGGTAATTGCAACCATAGAAAGTGAGGACTTGGTAGCCAGAGCAGAAGCCCTGGGTAGCAAAATCCTGGTGGATCTAGCTGATGCACTTGAGGATGTAGCCGGAGTAGAAGAGATTAGGGGCCAGGGACTACTTCTAGCAGTAGAGCTGGATCGCCCCTGTGGAGATCTGGTTACAGCCGCCCTAGAGCAAGGACTGCTAATCAACGTTACTGCAGAAAAAGTCATACGGCTGCTACCGCCGCTAATTATGAGCGATGAGCAGGCTGACGAGATGGTCAAGATTGTCTCAGACCTGATAAAGCAGTTTCTCGAGTCCAATTAACATTTATTTTCGATCATCGCGTGGATTAAGAGATGACCAACAACAGCACAATCCAGAAGCCACGGCACTTCCTCTCTCTGCTCGACTTTACAACGGAAGAGCTGCATAAACTGCTGGCTAGAGCTACCGAACTAAAACAGATGTTGCGGGCCGGGGAAGAACATACCACCCTCAAAAACCGGACCCTGGCCATGGTGTTTGAGAAATCATCCACCCGTACCAGAATCTCTTTTGAAGCTGGCATTACCCAGATGGGCGGCCACGCCATATTCCTCTCCCCTCGAGATACCCAACTAGGCCGGGGCGAGCCGATAGAAGATAGCGCTCGAGTCATGTCCCGCATGGTGGACTGCATCATGGTGCGCACCTATAACCAAAAAGATCTAGAGCTGTTTGCCCACAACTCCCAGGTACCTGTGATCAATGGTCTGACCGATCTGCTGCACCCGTGCCAGCTGTTAGCCGACATGCAGACTTATATAGAGAACCGCGGTGACATAGCCGGAAAGACCGTGGCTTGGATTGGTGATGGCAACAACATGTGCCACTCCTATATCAATGCCGCCAGACAGTTCGACTTTAAGCTGAATATCGCCTGCCCTACAGAGTATGAACCCAAAGATGAGGTTCTGACTCCTGCTGCTGACCGCTGCCAGATAATTAACGACCCCATGGAAGCTGTTGCCGGGGCCGACCTAGTGGTAACCGATGTCTGGGCCAGCATGGGACAGGAGGAGGAGCAGAAAAAACGTGAGCAGGCCTTCGCCAACTATCAGGTAAATGATAAGGTTATGGCTCAGGCAGATAGAGATGCACTGTTCATGCACTGTCTACCAGCTCATCGGGGGGAAGAGGTGACTGCATCAGTTATCGATCGACCAGACAGTATAGTCTGGGAAGAGGCGGAAAACCGCATGCATTCACAAAAAGCTCTCATGGAGTTTCTTCTCTGCTGAATAAGAACAGATGGATGCCGCGATCAAGTCACTGCATGAGGTTTATAGCAAGGGGTAATAGCGGATGAAGCTGCTCAGCTTCAAAAACATACGGATTATTTTGCTACTGGCTCTTCTGGCCTTTGTTGCCATATATACCAAGCAACAACGCATCTACTCAACCTCATGGCTTGAGCCACTAGAAGTGGTAATCTTCCCCATCAATGCCGATGGCAGCACGGATTGCGCAAACTATATAGCCAATCTTGGTGACGACAGCTTTGCTGCGATAGACCGATTCACTGCCAGAGAAGCAAAGAGGTACAAACTGTATCAGGAGCAACCCACACATACAGTGCTAGGCCCAACAATTGATAACCTTCCTCCAACTCCACCCCCAAGCAACTCAAACGTCATAAAGATTGCTCTCTGGAGCCTAAAACTGCGCTACTGGGTTTGGCAAAACACCCCTGCAGGCTACAGCGACAATAGCGTCAGAATGTTTGTGCTCTATCACGCCCCCAATACAGGAATTTCCTCTCTAGACTCTCTGGGCCTGGCAAAAGGCCTATTGGGGATAGTCAACGCCTTTGCATCAGAGAAACAGAGTAAACAAAACAAAATTGTCATCGCCCACGAACTGCTGCACACGGTGGGGGCAACAGATAAATATGACGGCTCTGGCAATCCTATTTTCCCTCACGGCTATGCCAGACCTGAGCGCAAGCCACTTTTTCCTCAATACCGCGCAGAAATCATGGCAGGACGCATTGCGAAATCAAAATTCGCATCTGAAATGGCCATGAGTCTGGAGAGCTGTGTGATAGGCAACAAAACAGCGCATGAAATTTCCTGGCTGGATGCCCAGTAACGTCTACAATATGTATGGTAAGCCTGAACAATTACCTACTGTAATTTTTCAGACCACAAACACTAAACACCCCTGAACAGATCAGAGGTTTGCTGAGTATTACAAAATACATCCATCTGAAACATTTACCTAATAAAGTGTTTCAAACGATTCAAAAACAGATCAATTTAAAAGGAGTAAGCATGACCATTCGCATTGGTATTAACGGTTTTGGGCGCATAGGCAGAAACATATTTCGCGCAATACGTCAGGACGAGGCATTCGCTGACATGGAGATAGTTGCGGTAAATGACCTTACCCAACTGGACACCTCTGCCCACCTTCTCAAATACGACTCAGTAATGGGGCGCTTTAATGGGGAGGTATCAGTTACCGAGAATGGCCTGATTGTAGACGGAAAGGAGATCGCCTTCACCCGCTACAAAGATCCAGCTGAAATCCCTTGGGGTGATTACAATGTGGATTACGTAATGGAAGCAACTGGACTGTTCCGGGATTATGATCAAGCATCAGGACACCTGAAAAACGGGGTGCGTAGAGTGATCATCTCCGCTCCAGCCAAGGGTGAGGTAAAGACCATCGTCATGGGAGTTAATGAAGACGAATACGATCCCAACAAACATCAGGTAGTATCCAACGCATCCTGCACCACCAACTGCCTGGCACCTGTAGCAAAGGTGATTATGGACCGCTTCGGCATCACCCGCGGACTCATGACCACCATTCACGCTTATACCAATGACCAGCGTCTGCTGGACTTCCCTCACAGCGATCTGCGCAGAGCCAGGGCGGCGGCCATGTCTATGATCCCTACCAAAACTGGTGCTGCGGCGGCAGTTGCTTTGGTCATTCCAGCCCTGGCCGGTAAGTTTGATGGATTGGCGGTACGAGTGCCCACCCCCAACGTATCTATGGTGGATGTAGTGATGGAGGTGGAGAGTGATACCACCCTATCCGAAGTAAATGACGCCTTGAGGGAGTCTGCCAGCAGATATCTGGGCTATACCGACGAACCCCTGGTATCTATCGATTTCCAGGGTGACCCCCACTCCTCTTTTGTGGACGGAAGTTGCACCCGAGTACTGGGCAAATCGGTAAAAATCATGAGCTGGTATGACAACGAATGGGGCTACTCCAACCGTATGCTTGATCTGGTCAACCATATGCAAAAGCAGGAGATATGACACTCGGCTTATAAAAGGAGATTTTATTCCACTCCCCTCTCCCCTGCGGGGAGAGGGCTAGGGTGAGGGGGAGTTCTATCACAATAACTCAACATTCCTATCTCCCCTCAACCTTTCCTTCTCCCCGGTGGGGAGAAGTTACTCTCGTATCTACCATAGTATTAGCTGTTGTTTTACTTATCAAAACTAATAGACTTAACAATAGAACTCCAATAGTAAATAGAGAGCAGTAATAACACACATGCCAAGTAGCAAATCATGACTAGCAAGCAGGAACAGGGCCTGGGTGGTTCCGATGCGTTGCGCGCCAATCTTCTGGAAACAGCTGTGGAAGAGGTTAAAATCGACCCCCGCCATGAGATATTGCGGGAGCCGGTTAAAGACTACTCTGGGCTGATTAAAGGTCTGGACAAGCTGCTGTACGAAATTAACCACCCTTTCCGCAACTGGCGTTTAACCCTACCAATCTTTCGTAGCTTTGTACTAAAAAACAGTAGCCGCTACATAGCACACCCGGCCGGTCCTGAGTGCGCAATCACCATCACCCAGCTGTTTCTGGAAGCGCTGCATGAGTCGGGAAAATTCATCTCTGCAGAAGATGTGTCTGAGGCCATCTGCGCCTATCTGGATAAGCTGATTTCAGATATGAACAAGGATCAGGTGGAACAGTACCTGGATGCCTTGTCAGAGATATTCAAACTATTGGGAGGGCTCTCCAGAGAAAACCTGCTGATAATATCCAGTAGCTACCACCCTATCCGCAACACTCTAAAAAAGCTGGCCTCCAAGGTTAGAGCTGCCGGATTGGACGACACTATTAACTGGTATCCATTCTGCTCATTTCAAAATGGCTCTCTGCGCCACACGTATGAATACTGGTTACAACAGGATGATCCAGTTGGCTTTTGTGAAATTCACACCGATGGAATGGACGCCATATCACACCAAACCATAGCGTCAAAACTGAAGGAACTACAACAGGCCAAAGGGAAATCATGCTCAACTGAGCAGATGGAACAGCTGGTGGAGTTCCCAACCTATCTGGATATTGTAAAGGGCTACAGAATACTGGCCTCACAACTGGAAGCGGCTGATTCAGAACAGCTATATAAAAACTACAAGCTCCAATTTATGTTTCGCATTATGGAGAACGATGGTCTCTCCATGATCCATGAAGAGACCTTGAAGGAGATCAACCGCAATCTGCTGCAACTGGTTCGTCAACAAACCTACGATGAGATTGAGGAGTTTTTTCTACGAGCCTTTGTCTTCCTGCGGGCCAATGTAAAACGCTTCCCCCACACTGCCCTACAGAGCATTGAGGTGTTGGGTACAGAAATACTGAAACACGACAACGGACGTCTGGTGGAGGCTTTTCTGGCCCAGGCTATCCGCTTCGGTTTTCAGTACAGCTCGGTACAGGGAGTAACCGAGGATTGGCAACCAATTTTCAACACCTCCCATCTCTACAACATCAGGGTGTGGCTTAATCTCATTATTCAAAATCCTGAGTGGTGCTCCACCCTGCTCTCAGCACTGATTATAAACATCAAACTATCCGGCACCTGTATCCGCGATACCGATCTGTTTCAAAAAGAGATAACCCGCCTGCTGGATAGCGATGTAGCCCCAGTCTACAACCTAGTAAAACAGTTCACTCGGATGCTCCCGGTATTCTTCAACGAGATCGGGTCAGAAGGTGTGCTACGAGAGGTATCCACAGAGCTGGATGAGACCCACAAGCGCAAAGACAGGCTAATCCACTTTCTGCGCAAACAGAGCCATGTGGAGAGCTCAAATCTGATTGTAGATTTCATAAACGGCATTATCCGTTTTTGGCGCACCCTGGACAAAAACGCCATAGCCCCATATATCCCGGAAGAGCTGCTGCATGGAATCGACCCCCAAGGTGAGTATGTAACCTGGGTGCATCAGATCACCTCTGAACTATTTTTAAATACCGAATTCCAGGATGAGGAAGAGCTGCTCTCGTGGCCCCGCTTAGAGATGGAAAAAGCCATCATGGCCATGACCGACCATCCAGAATCTGAGCTACGCCGGGTGGTACTACTAATCCGCATGTATCAACTGGTAAATCTGAAATATGACCTGGGATTCCACAATATTAAAGACCAGGCCCAGGAGATTAAAGAGAGCGGTCTGCCTGACATAATCCCCATGGTTGAGGCCCTGGAGAAGAATGATCCCTATGAAGGTCTAGAGGCGATACTGGACACTCTGGAAGAGCTGAAGGAGGTCACCCTTAGCCCCGAGAAATTTGAAGCCAGGGAAGATATCTTCCATAAACGTCATATCGCCACCGACATACCTTCAGTCTATGGCCGCTATCAGGAGAGGAAATTTGACGCCCTTAGCCTCTCCTTCCGCCTGGAGAATCTGGCCAATATTTATCTGGAGAAACTAACAGCCAGGGCTGGAGAAACCCTGCTCACCCAGGCCACTTTCTTCCGGGTAGTGCGGGCGCTACGCCTATTTATGCGTGCCTTGGCAATTGACGGCATTGCATCTCGACGTCTGGAGAACCAGGTAGATGTGCTAGAGAAATCCCTGCTGGTTAAGCGCTTCTCCTATCTCCAATACCTGGATATTTTCCGCGGCTTGTCTGACGCCATCTCTGACATCCGTTACACCTACTACACCAATCATCACCGAGACACCTTGGCGGTGATCGCACCCCAGATACCGGTGGAGTCCCTGCTACCCATATATCGCAGCCATGTAGATGACGACAGAACCGGAACCCTAAGCCGTATATCGGAAAGTTTTGAACGAGACCTGATTGCAGAGACCATCGGCATCCAGTCTCTGGACAACTACATCACCCGGGTATATCAGGTGCTGCATGAGCAAGAGGCAAACCTGAGTGCAGAGCACCTGGATATGCTCATGACCTATGACCCAAAGAAGTTGTTTTGCCCTCTACATGAGGTAAAGGAATACACCAATGATCTAATCCATCTGGGCAATAAAGGTTACAACCTGGCACAAATGATCAAGTTTGGAGTTAAGGTTCCAGCTGGCAGTATCCTAACCTCTGAGTTTTTTCGTTGCCAAGAGATCATCCGCAACTTTCCACCTGCCAAACAGGATTTTAACAAACGTCTGGAGGGAGAGATAAGCGCCATTGAGAAGGCTACTGGACGCCGCTTTGGTGACCGCGCCAATCCACTACTGATTTCAGTGCGCAGCTCCCCCATCATATCCATGCCTGGGATGATGGCCACGGTACACAACCTGGGCATCAACGAGGAGATAGTAGAACTACTAGCCGAAAAGAGCGGAAACCCCTACTTTGCCTGGGATACCTACCGTCGTTTTATCCAATCATGGTGTATGACCAACGGCATGGAACGGGAAGAATTCAGTACCATCATGCGTCAGGCCAAGGAGCGCCATGGCGTAGCAAAAAAACAGCAGTTCAATGCGGAACAGATGCAGGAACTCACCATAGCCTATAAAAAGGCAGCCAAGTTTAAGGGCATCATAATCCCAGACGACCCCTGGGCTCAGCTCAATGAAGCGATCAATTTAGTAATCAGCTCCTGGAATACCCCAGAATCGCTGAAATTCCGTAGTCTAATGGATATATCTGATGAGTGGGGCACAGCAGTTCTGATTCAGGCCATGGTCTTCGGCAACCTCACCCGAAAATCTGGCACCGGAGTTCTTTTCACTGCCCACCCCTATCGCAAACTTAGTCAGGTAACTCTGTGGGGAGACTACACTCCAGGCAACCAGGGAGAGGATATAGTAGGCGGCCTGGTGGCCACTATGCCAATATCCATCGAACAGGCTGAACTGGATAATCGCCCGGTGGAACAGAGCATGGAAAAAATGTTCCCAGAGATATACGGCTCCCTACTCAAACTATCCCGGGAGCTGGTGTATAACGAAAATTGGAACAAACAGGAGATGGAGTTCACCTTTGAGGGACCGAGTGCCGATGAGCTATATCTACTCCAGACCCGCGACATGGTTACCTCAAAAATCCAGTCCCTAGCCCACTTCGTTCAGAGCGACCAGCTCAAGGAGAGCATGCTGGGACGCGGCATAGGAGTGTGTGGCGGCGCCCTATCTGGACGTGCCGTGTTCAACATTGAGAATATCGAGGCTCTGCGGGCCGAGTCCAGTAAAACACCTCTGATCCTGATCCGTTCAGATACCGTACCGGAAGATATCCACGAGATATCCCAGGCAGACGGAGTGCTGACAGCCCGCGGCGGCCAAACCAGCCATGCATCTATTGTTACCATTCGCCTGGAAAAGACCTGTGTAGTGGGCTGCGAGGCCCTGAAGGTGTTTGAAACAGAGAGCCGCTGTATCATAAATGAGCAGGAGATCAGGTTTGGCGATACCATAAGTATCGACGGTAGGAGCGGGGTGCTACTCAGTGGAGAGCATCCCACAGAGACTACTCCAGAAGGGGCCAGCGCATCCAGGTTGATATAAGAGCCAGCTCCAGTAAAATTACACCCCCCGCTACACCATCCCGCATGGTTTAGCTATATTGAACGAACTATTAGCCCTTTTCACAGGAGAAACCGGCAGGATGGGAACTGAAACCAGCGCTTTAAAGTTAGGCATCAATGGCATGGGCCGTATCGGCAAACTGTCACTTTGGCACCATGTTGCTCGTAAATCTTTTTCTGAGATCGTAATAAATCTCGGACGCGATGTCGGCCAGGGGATGACTGATATTGCTCAGGTAATAGAGAAGGACAGCAGCTACGGACGCCTGACCAACTACCTCTATGGCCATAATGCACCGCGCACAGTGATTGAAGAGCTGAATGAAGAGGCCGGCACCATGCGGATCGATGGTGTACCGGTTACCATCCTACGCAGCAACCGCAATCCCAAAGATATAGCCTGGGGAGCCAACGGTGTACGTCTGGTGGTAGATACCACCGGAGCCTACACCGATCCCACCGTAGCTGGAGACGATCCCAATGGCTCCCTGCGTGGACACCTGGATGCAGGAGCAGAAAAGGTAGTCCTCTCTGCCCCGTTCAAAATCAAGAACAAAGGACTCACTATGCCAGAGGACGCCATCACCACCGTGATGGGTATCAATGGCGGTGACTTTGACCCCGGCAAGCACAACCTGCTCTCGGCTGCATCCTGTACCACTACCTGTCTCTCCTTCATGATGAAACCCATGCTGGACGCCATAGGCTCTGATCATATTCTCTCTGCCTCTATGGTCACTATCCATTCTGCCACCGGCAGTCAGAAGGTGCTGGATGCGGTGCCCAAAGCTGGAGCCACGGATATCCGCAAGAACCGTAGCATCATGAACAACATCATCCTCACCACCACTGGTGCCGCCAAGGCTTTGAAACTGGTGCTGCCGGAAATGGGAGATATCGGCTTCATGGCTGAATCGGTGCGAGTCCCAACTGCTACCGGCTCTCTGATCATCCTTACCCTGAACATTCAGGCAGAAGATCCATCCAAGCCGATCAACCGTCAAGAGATAAACGACATTTACCAGACAGCCGCAGAAGGGCCGTTGCATGGCTACCTGTCCTACTCCGAACATCAGAACGTATCCTCTGACATCATCGGCTTCCCTAGCGCTGCTGCCACCATTGAATCCACCGAGACCCACTCTAGAACGGCCATGGTTCGGATGTATCCGCCGGCTGGAGGCGATCCTCTGGAGGCGCCGGTCACCAAGGCTGTGGTATACGGCTGGTACGACAATGAGCTGGGAAGCTACACCAATATGCTGGGTGATCGCCTGGTTAGCGTTGCCGAGAAAATGTTGTAAAGAACAGCGCTAATGAGTAGCTCCATGCATCAGGAACTTAACGACGGCATCTTCCGTATTGAGGCTTCATACCAACGTCTAGGCTTAGCTGCTTGCTATCTGTTGCGTCAGGAAGATGAGGCGGTGCTAATTGATACCGGCACCAACCACTCCGTCCCTGCGGTGCTGGAACTGCTCCAACAGCAGGGACTGAAGCCAGAACAGATAAAATATGTAATGCCCACCCATGTACATCTGGATCATGCCGGTGGCGTGGGTGAGTTAATGCGGATCCTGCCGGAAGCAAAACTGGTAGTACACCCCTTCGGCTCCCGCCATATGATCGACCCCAGCAAACTGCAGGCTGGGGCCACCGCAGTTTATGGAGAAGAGAAATTTGCCCAGGACTTTGGTCAGCTCATAGCGGTACCGGAAGCAAGAGTGCTTGAAGCCCCGGACAACTTTAGTGTGGATCTCAATGGACGCAAGTTGGTCTGCCTGGATACCCCAGGCCACGCCCGCCACCACTACTGCGTCTATGATGAACAGAGCAACGGCTTCTTCTCCGGCGATACCTTTGGAATATCTTACCGCGAGTTCGATAACCACAACGGCCAGTTCTTATTTACCCCATCCACCCCGGTCCAGTTCGATCCAGATGCCTGGCATAAAACCATCGACCGTTTGCTGAGCTACTCACCCAAATATATGTACCTCACCCACTTCGGTCGCATTGAAAAACTACAGCCCATGGCAAACAAGCTACACAGTGATCTGGACGCCTATGTAGAGATATGCAAATCTACCTCTAAAGAGAACAGATATGAGCAACTCAAAGCCGGCCTGAAAGAGCTCTATCTAAACCAACTCAAACAGCATGAGTGCTCCCTACCCCAGGAACAACAGGAAAAGCTACTAAGCCTAGACCTGGACATCAACGCCCAAGGGCTAGAAGTGTGGATGCAGCGCCAGGAAAAAGCCGGGGCTTAGAAGAACTCTCATCCTAAGATCACCCCGCGGCCTAGTCCTTATTTGACACATTCATACCACCACATGGACTACTCTCACAAGTTTCTAATGAACTTAAACTCAATTACAGTGGTAGTTGTGGTTTGATAAGTTTGGGGTTGGTGTCTTTTTCTGCATTTTTAAGCAGAAAATGTATTAACCGCCTCTGCATCCTCTGCTTCCTGAATTGTTCCTGACTTTGCATCTAGGCTAACCCATACATAGGCGTCAGTGGACCGATCAAAAAAAGACACGCTCCATACTGGATTTTCCTCTCCCATCTCCAAAGCAGCATCCGAGATCTCAACCTGTTGCTCATCAAGAGTAGCCATGGCAATTTCAAGAATGCGCGACAAGGGTAACAGCTCTGTCAAGGGAGGTAGTAATGGAGGACGATCCATGGCCTCGTAATCCTTCCGGGTAACGAGAAGATCAAAGGAGCTGCAGTCGTAATCACAGGTCAATGTATGATTATGGAAGCAGAGAGAGGCCTCAGTCGCCATGATATAGTCTCGTTGCTCATAGGCTTTACGCCGCTCTATATAGACGCTGATTTCGGCCATCCTATTATGATCATCGAACCCACAATGAAGAGAGGCAGGACGATATTCGGCCAGTAGCGACACTCGATGCAATAGCTTTTGTAACTGCTGCGACAACTCATCCAAATCATATATGGGGCAATCATAGGAGACCTCGCCCTGACCAGAAGCACTATCGTAAAGCTGTGTTGGTTCAATACCCAGAGATGCGCAAAAGGCCTCAGCAGCCTTCTCCTCTTTATATTTGAAATATACCGAGGTTGGCCACAGTGTCATGAGCGTACTTCTAAAGGCGCCAGCCCAAGTTAGCTTAAGTTTTTCGCTGTTGCCGTCTGGTTTTAGATAGCCCCGCTGTTGGGCGTAACCCATAGCCGCCGCATATTCATCCCGCATGAGCTTTGGCGCGTCATTTATCAACTCTTTCAGTGCCTCCTCATTGGAGACAAAACCCGTTTTTTTACTGACCTGGGAGACCAACATACTCAGCTCCGTAACCCCAAGCTCAGAATAGTTGTAGCGACTGCGATTGGGCACTTGGCGCAAGATATCAGCATCAACCATCGTGGTAAGATCAATCAAACTGCCATCCGAAGATTGCAGGGTTGCTTCCGCGAATGCCATATCAGAGGGACGGTCATCACGGTTATCCTTGGTCATCTCCATATAACCGATACCCAAGCCCAGTTGCAGCTGCGGATGAACCATGGACATCAGATAGAGTATCTGGTTGTTACCCATGTTTCTGACCCGAACCCATTGGCCTACCTCATAGCCTGTTTGTATTAGTCGCTGCTTGGACTCCTCCAGTCCAGCCCAAGCGTAGTCTGGCAAATCCTCTTCTTGAATCAACTCGAACTCTGGGTTTGCCGCCATCCGCATCATGAACTTGGCCAGTGGCAAAATGATTAGGACGTCAATCAAAAAGGCTATGGGGGCAAAACTCCATTTGATCAACTCCCAAAGAGCCCAAAATAGCCTGAAAACTACAACCATCAGCCAAGAAACCAGGTGAAACCTGAATCGCTGCCACCTGAGATGTTTAACCACCGGATCTGCCTTATCGGTCATGCCATCTCTCCGAAGACTGTTTTTTTAATTCCACAAGCATCTCTGCCAACAACTCATTGTTCTTTTGTTGCAACTGAACACCCCAGTAATCCAATAAGCCCAGCAACAACGTTGCCTTCGAGGTCACATCTTCATCGCGTTGTTCAAGAAGCTGACGATAGGCTGCCCAATAATTCCAGGAGTTACTCTCCTGATTATAGAAGAGCGTATTGGCTCGAAGCCACTGACCGTAACTTCTGTTGAATTTGTTTAGCTGTTTAGCAGAGGTATCGACCAAATCTACCTCAACATAGCCGCTATAAGTATAGGGGTTATCCTTCAGTTGGTAATCCAGCTTCTCGATATTGTAAGCAAGTACTTTTAGCCTGCCTACGTAGGGCATATGAGCAAACTCTATCCTGTACTGTTTATCCCCTAGCTTTTTAAACTCAGCCACTTCTGGACTACTCTTTTGCAGCCTTTCCCAGGCGGGCAGGAGGCTCTCCTTGATGCATCGGCCAGCGCATGAAAAGATAGGGCGTGCAAGCAAAGGGTTGTAATCCATCTCATGTGGGATACCCTGGGTTCTTTTTTCTACCTATTCTAGCTCCAGGCCAAAGCAAATCAAATGTAGGTGTTCACAATAATGACAAGATGTGTCAAGTGACAGACAAAGTGCCGCTCACATAAATAACCTAATAATTCAATAATTCTGACACCTACAATAAAACCAATGATAGTGGTAGTTGGGGTTTGATAAGTTTGGTGGCTGTTGTCCTTTTAGGCCGTAGCAGGACAATTGGTGAGCAGATTGATAAAAAAACCCGATCAACCTAGTCAAATGGCTGATCGGGCTATAACTTGAAGAAAATCTACAACATAATCAAGTTAGGATTAATCTTGTTTTTCTTCATCTTCAGTCCCAGATTCTGTCTCAGATTGAGTATCATCTTGCTCAAGGCCTTGGATACACTCTTTCATATAATCCTCAAGCTCATCCGCAGGAATATTATCTTCCTGAGCATAACTTTGGCAACGCTTCTCCATCTCTTCCACGCTCTCTTCTGCAACAACAGGAGCTGTGGTTCCAAACACTACCAACAGTGCCATCAGATGCAAAAATGAAGTTTTTTTCATGACAACTATTCCTTCCACTATAGGTAAATAACTACCCATCAAGACAGGTTATCCTTGAATGGGACTGTGAAACCTTAGCCAGGCATATTCTAGCTAGGGAATTTGTGATCTTTATATGGGATAACATATGAATTTACGAGCAAATATTCATTGTCGACACGATTAAGAGCAGTTATCGTTGCAGCTATGGATATCTCACTGCTGAAGACCTTTCTCTCCGTGGTTAGAACGCGCCATTTTGGTAAAGCGGGAGATATTTTATTCATTACCCAGGCGGCGGTTAGTGCCCGTATCAAGCTGTTGGAAAGCACCCTTGGCACTCAATTATTTACTAGGGGTCGTAACAATATCCAACTCACTCCAGCTGGTGAGAGACTGCTTCGACATGCAGAGATCATAGTCCACGGATGGGAAAGGGCACGACTTGATGTCGCCCTAGATACGCAATTTTCCCACTCCTTAGCCGTTGGTTCAACCATAGATCTATGGCACATTGGCGTTAGAAATTGGGTCGAAAATATCTACAAAACGCGAACCAACCTGACGTTACATCTTGAAATGAGCAAGGCTGATTCCCTGATCAACATGGTTCTTAACGGCGTTCTGGATCTAGCCTTTGTTTTTGAGCCACCTGCCACCTCTGATCTTATCGCCAAACAGACCACAAAAATTGACTTGGTACATGTTAGCGACACTCTACACGCAACGCCGGATGATGCATTCAAGGAGGATTATCTACTCGTGGATTGGGGTAGAAGCTTTTCCATAACCCATGCAGCTTTTGTGGAAGACCGATGTATACCTCGAGCTCACTGTAGCACTAGTGAAATAGCTCTTGATCTGCTGTTATCCCAGGGCGGCTCATGCTACCTAGCAAAACAGATGATTGAAAACCACCTAGCTCATGGAGATCTATTCCTGGTCCCAGGCTCACCGACTATTGAGCGTTCCTCATATGCAGTGTTCAAACCGGAAAATGAGTGCACGGAGTTGATACAGGAGATTTTAGCGGCCTTATAGAGCACACGAATATCTGTCGCCGCGGTTTACGGCAGACAGTGTTTGGCTATCCTATACAGCAGATTCTACAAAAGTGTGCTGTAATAATTTATCTGTCCAAATCAATAAAAATATTTTGTTTCACTTTGCCTTCTGTTTGGTCTAAATATCATCTATATATTTGATAATCGCGCTTTCACCACAGGAGATCACAGATGTGAGCAGGCGGATGCAAAATAATTTCGACGAAGAGATCAATGATGAGATAGATAAGCTGCCTTATAGGTTACGCTTTCGTCATCCCAATAACAGCAAACGCAGTCGTATTGCGGATCATGGGCGTTCCCAAAAAATCAAGCGCAATCGACAAAAGTATGATGAAACAGAGTATGACGCACCATAATTTATCGTGGCAGCACATACCTACTCTTCCAGTTCACAAAAGACCACCAGCGCCTACCATACTTCACCACGGTAGGAGCTGCTTGCCATCTGCTAGTAATATATTAGCCTTAGACCTGTTGTAATCACAGAAAACAACCCTCGTTACATCCACAATCTCTCTGCTATTCGGCTCGTAGCGGTGGGTATTACGCTTTATAGCGTTTATACTTACAGGCAGTGAAAAAATTAACCCCAAGACTGTACTAGTTAAGTGGGTATACACAAAAACATGAGAGAAAACAGTTGACTGAACAGAGACGATTACTCGGCTGGAGGGAATGGGTGCAACTACCTGAGCTTGGGCTGCCTCTTATGAAGGCCAAGGTAGATACTGGTGCCCGAACCTCCTGCCTGCATGCATTTGACCTGGAGACTTTTAAACGTGATAGCGCTGATTGGGTCAGGTTTAGCGTCCACCCAATACAGGAAAATACCGAAGAGGTGGTTGAATGTGAGGCACCCATCGCCGACAGAAGGCCGGTAAGAGACTCTGGAGGCCATACAGAAGAGCGTATTGTCATCAAGACCTGTATGACAATTGGCGACTGGCAGGATGAGATTGAGATGACCCTGACCTCACGTGACGATATGAGATTCCGCATATTGCTGGGACGCACAGCAATCGTTTCTGGCAACTTCATAATTAACCCTGCCTTGTCTTATGAGCAAAGTGGGATAAACGAACATATTGAGGCACCATTATGAAAATAGCCATTCTATCGCGCAATCCAAAACTCTATTCCACCCGTAGATTGGTTGAGGCGGCAAAAGAGCGGGGGCATGAATACAGGGTACTGGATGCGCTGCGCTGTTACATGAATATCACCTCTCTGCGGCCATCAGTACATTACAAGGGTGAAAACCTCACAGGATTTGATGCCATTATCCCTCGCATCGGAGCCTCCATCACCTTCTACGCCACGGCTGTACTGCGCCAGTTTGAGATGATGGGGGTATACCCACTCAACGAGTCGGTTGCCGTTACCCGGTCTCGCGACAAACTAAGATCACTACAACTTCTGGCGCGCAGGGGGATAGGGCTGCCGGTTACCGGCTTTGCCCACTCCCCGGACGACATTCAAGATATGATGCGCATGATGGGTGGCGCACCTGCGGTGATCAAACTACTGGAGGGCACCCAGGGTATTGGGGTGGTACTGGCTGAAACCCCCAAGGCGGTGGAAAGCGTAGTTGAAGCATTTATGGGCCTAAGGGCTAATATTCTTATCCAGGAGTTCATCAAAGAGGCCGGCGGCGCCGATATTCGCTGTTTTGTCATTGGTAACAAGGTGGTTGCCGCCATGAAACGCCAAGGCAAGGAAGGTGAATTTCGCTCTAACCTACACCGTGGTGGTTCAGCCACCCTGGTGCGGCTCACCCCGGAAGAGCGTTCCACTGCTGTGCGCGCCGCCAAAATCATGGGGTTAAATGTTTGCGGCGTGGACATTCTCAGATCTAATCATGGACCTGTAGTAATGGAAGTCAACTCATCTCCTGGTCTGGAAGGCATTGAAACAGCTACAGGCAAGGATGTGGCCAGCATGATCATTGAATTTATCGAGAAGAATGCCAAGCCCCATAAAACCAGAACCAAAGGCAAGGGATGATTTAGATGCGGCCTGACTTTGAAATAGCAGAGACAAAAATCAAAGCCGGCTCACGAGAGGTAGTCAGGCTACCCCTGCCTGGCATGTACACGCACACTCCGCTATGGATGCCGATTCATGTAGCACATGGCAAAAAAGATGGACCCACCATTTTCATTAGCGCAGCTATCCACGGTGATGAGATCAATGGTGTGGAGATAATTCGCCGGGTCCTATCTCTATCTTCATTAAAGCGGCTCAGCGGTACCATACTCGCTGTTCCGATAGTCAATGTACTAGGATTTAACAACCATTCCCGCTATCTCCCGGACCGGCGTGATCTTAATAGAAGCTTTCCCGGCCGCGAATTGGGAACCCTCGCTGGACGCATGGCAAACACTTTTATGTCACAGGTGGTGATGCGCTCTGATCTCGGAATTGATCTACACACAGCTGCCATACATCGTGACAACTTCCCCCAGATACGCGCCGATCTAAATGATGAGAAGATTGCCCCCCTAGCAAAGGCGTTTGGCACACCAGTTCTATTACACTCTGCAGCCCCTGAAGGCACACTGCGCGCCTCAGCCGCGCATGAATCAGTGTCGGTTATGGTGTATGAGTCGGGAGAGGCATTGCGGTTTGACGAAGTGTCAATTCGGGTCGGCGTCAGCGGCATCATTAACGTACTGCGTCAGCTTGGAATGTTACCCATTCCGAAAAAAACCAAACCACCCAGGCTAGCCGCCCTGCTACGCTCCAGCGCATGGGTTCGCGCGCCTCAGAGTGGCATTCTACGAGCACAGATAAAACTGGGCGGTATGGTTTCAAAAGGGGAACAGTTAGGCATTATCGCCGACCCCACAGGCCACATGGATGAACCTATCATTGCCCCGTTTGACGGAATCATCATTGGACGAACTAATATCCCGTTGGTTTACGAAGGTGAGGCGCTATACCACATTGGCCGCACCCACCAGACCTCGCTGCTAGAACAACACCTTGATGGATTACAAGATAGTGAGATGTTAGAAGCTCCAGAGCTGATTGAAGAGCCTGCAATCGTATAACCCATCTGGAACAAAGAACGGAGCCCTTAAGACCAATTCAGCCTACGCAAAAGACAGCGAAGAACCAGCACCACCCTAATGGAGAGTCACCACTATTCCAGCCTGTTTTAACTACGCTCTTTTTAAGCGACCGAAAAGTTTCATAAACAAACAGGCTCAGCAGAAACGTACTACAACTTGTTATTGGACCTGATAGACATATGGCCTTAGAAGACATCAAAAACTACATTCGCATCTCTGACAGTATTGCATCCTCTGGCCAACCCAAAGAACTTGAGTTCAAAGATATAGCTCAAGCTGGTTTTGAGGTTGTAATAAACCTGGCTATGCCAGATTCTGAGAATGCTATTCCAGAAGAAGAACAGATTGTCACTACACAAAATATGCAGTACATACATATTCCAGTACCATTTGAGGCTCCAACACCGGAACACTTAAAAGAGTTTATTTCTATGATGAAACGATTCAAAGACAAAAAAGTGTGGGTGCATTGCGTGGTCAATTATAGAGCATCTGCTTTTTTATTTTTATATATGCGATTGGTTAACAACGCAACCATAGAAGAAGCAAACAAAGTAATTGTAAAATCATGGAAGCCAAATGATATTTGGAAACGTTTTATGGAGCACTCAAATCAAGAAAAAATGTTGTAACAAACCCAATAAGGAATAGAGTACTGAATCATGTATTGGGGTTTCACAAATAGAACCAAGAGAAGAGATGCTTGAAGGTTACAAATGAGAAACAACAAAGATTCTTGGTTAAAGAAAACAATGGCAAGGTAGGGAAAGCAACCGAATAAATATGAATAATAGCCTGCGAATCAATTCTGAGACATGGCCTGATGTTACGGAAAATCCTCACTATATCGTAGATATATACTACAATGGATTTTCCTGCGTTCACGATGACATCTATTTTGATAATACAGATGACCTAATATCGAAGTTAAACTCCTTAGAGAAAGATCGAAAAGGTATTATCGAATTAAACGGAGGGTTTCGTTTTAAGTTAACAATAGAAGCCAAAACATTAGGCGGTATTGTATTAGGTTTTAGATATGAATCAGATGATACATTTCCAGGAAAGATGCAGCTGGAAGGTTATTTCTCTGTTGAAGGAGAAAATACAGCAGTTGTGATTAAGGCACTAACTGAGCTATTAACTGACGGCAAAGAGTTTTTTATATAGAAATCCCGAGCAATTGGTGACCGATTACATTTTAAATATATTGCACCAAACTCAACTGAGAAAAACGCAGCCTACCATCTATTGTCCCGCTGTTATTGCTATAAGTAATGCATATGTTTAATAAATTAGTTTCGAAGTACAGCAATATCTTCTACGTTCAAATATGGGAGAGGAAGCTGAAAATCACTGAATCTTCTTCTGGCCACATAGTTGAAGAGGCGCCGCTCCTTGCCGTGCGTACGGAGAATGATGGAAAGAAGATCATTGCAGCCGCGGGAAACATGGCAAAACTGGAAGCTGGTCCTAACATCAGTATTGTTAACCCCTTTTCTCATCCTCGCATGCTGTTGTCTGATTTCACTATGGGCGAAAAATTGTTAGTCTACTTCTTTAAGAAAATGAGCAAAGGAACACTGTTAGCTATACGTCCTGTAGTTGTTATCCACCCTATGCAAAAAATAGAAGGTGGATTAACTGAGATAGAACGCAGAGCATTCCAAGAACTTGCTACCGCAGCGGGCGCTAGAGAGACAGTTGTTCACGAAGGAACAGAAATACCTCTGTATAAACTTAAAGAAGGTAATTTCTAGCACAAGGCAATATTGACATTACTACCCAAGAATAACGCAAGGACCAGGAGTCATAATTGAAGAAGAATAGCTCCAACAGTGCTAATAAATATGCAAATTACTTAGAACACCCACGCTATGGCAGAGGGCCTCGTATTACCGGTTTAAATCCATCTGACGAGCCATATAACGAAAACATTTATCTTCATTGGCATTCACCGAAAACATCCCGCATCCCCAACACAGCAATAGAGGCAGATATTACCAAACAGGCTCCAGCTACGATCCATATAACACACTACTTCGACACCAAGAGAGTGTGTCGCAAATGCGGCGCGCATTTTATATTTTTCGCCGAGGAACAGCGTTATTGGTATGAAAAGCTTAGGTTTCCTCTGGAATCTGACCTTATAGACTGCATCAATTGCCGCAAACATGAACAGAGACTCAAACAGGCCAAACAGGAATATGAACGCTTGCTAACGAAAGATGGAAGAAGTGAAAAGGAAACACTGCATATGATTAAAAATGGTGTATTCCTTGTTGAAGAAAACATCTTTACACACAAACTACTACCAAAGCTTAGAGGATTTATAAAATCGCTTAAGGCTTCATCTACTATTGATCTTTTGGCTCGAATTGCGGCACTGGAAAATACAAACACTTAATTATGGAATTTAGCCAAGTCATAAACAAAAAGTTGGGAGTAAGCACCTCAATTATTGAATTAGTTACTAATAAAGAGAATAAAATGCTAAAAAATAGCTACAGAATTTAGTGCTTGGCGCAGCCTTCCCAAAAATTATCTCATGCTTTTGTTTTCCGTTTTTTACTTTTGGTGTAGGCAACTAGTAATACGAATTAACAGTGCCTTGCAGGCAATAGTACAGGCTAGCAATTTAGTTCCTTGCTATAAAACGCTTGTTACGCACTACAATCTAACTCATGAGACACTCTCTCAAACTCTTTCTCAATCGCGGCAACCTGCTGTTCCACCTGTTTCAGGGTATTTGATCGCACATGCTCCTCTAATTTTTTTGCCAGGGCAGACAGGTGCATTGCTCCTATATTTGCACTGCTCGATTTCATACTATGGGCCGGCACCTGGAGTGCTGAATAATCATCCGTCTCACAAGCAGTTCTAATAGCCTTAATAAACTCTTCTGTATCCTCTTTGTAGGCTTGCAATAACTCACTGAACTCGTCTCCCATTAAATCGCGCAGACTCCCAAACACCGATTGGTCTATTGCATCCGGTATGTTTTGTTCTGTTTCCTCAAGTCTCTCTTCTGTTGCGTTTGCACTGTTTACTGTCGGCCCGCCACCGGTATTCTGCAACCACCGTCGCAGCACATTGATTAGCAGCCTCTGTTTAAATGGCTTAGCTACATAGTCATCCATACCAGCATCAAGGCATCTTTTTCTATCTGACTCCAACGCATTAGCGGTAAGAGCAACTATAGGGACACGCCCTCCAGTTTCTCGCTCTATCTGACGTATATGTGCCGTAGCCTGATAACCATCCATTTCCGGCATGTGACAATCCATCAGTATTAGATCACATCCTGTTTTCCGCCACTCATCTATCGCCCTCTTCCCGTTCCCAACTGCAGTCACTTTAAAACCCAGCTTACCCAACAGAGTGCAAGCAACCTTTTGGTTAACCTGGTTGTCTTCAGCCAGGATAATATGCTGCCCAACAAACTGCTTAACGGTCTCATTTGACCCCAATTCCGGACTAGGAGCATGATAACTAGTAAGAAATACTGGTTCACTGCGTTGCTGTTGTTTTAGAGCAAGTACACCAGACATAGTGTAGCGGAGCGTTTCGTTATGCACAGGCTTGGTCAGATAGGCCGAAAATCCAAGTTCTTTGAAATGCTTTCCATCACCGCGCTGCCCTCCTGACGTCAACAGTATCAATGGTATTTCACATAGCTCTTGATCTGCCAAAATCATCTTTCCCAGCTCTTCACCATCAACATTAGGCATGTGATGATCAAGCAGTATTAACTGATATGGGCTGCCCTCAGCTACTGCCCTCTTAAGTTGCTGCATAGCCTCTGTAGCATCTGCGGCTAAATCTGCAGACATAGAAATATGCTCAAGCTGGTCTCTAAGCAGGCGGCGGTTAATCGCATTATCATCAACTAACAGAGCTCTAGCTCCGGTTAGGTCGATATCAGGTATTGCCTCTGGTGCCTCTGTCATACGCAGCGGCAATGTGAACCAGAATGTTGATCCAACATCTGGAGTACTGCTTACCCCTATAGTTCCTCCCATCATCTCTGCCAACTGTTTGCTGATAGTCAGGCCAAGCCCGGTTCCACCATACTTGCGAGTGGTAGATGAGTCTGCCTGGGAGAATGGCTTGAATATTTCATGCACTACGTCTGGCTCCATACCAATACCTGTATCCTGGACAGAAACATGCATCTCCATCATGTCTTCATCTAACTCCCGGCCAGTAATGCTAACTAACACATAACCTTCAGCGGTAAATTTTATAGCGTTACCCACAAGATTCATTAGTATTTGACGTACCCGCCCTGCATCGGCATGGAAATGCCGGTGACAGCCAGGCTCATACTGAAACATCAGCTCCAGCCCCTTCATCTCGGCCTGACTAGACATAAGTTGGGTAACGTCGTGGGCAGATCTTTCCAAGTCAAAGTTACTAGGTGAAAGATCCAACTTGCCTGCCTCAATCTTGGAGAAGTCTAGAATATCGTTGATTACTGTTAGCAGGGCTCTGGCTGAATTGATAATAGTCTCTGTATAATCGTATTGCTCCTCATTCAACCGGGTATTTATAAGGAGCTCAGACATGCCGAGAACTCCATTCATAGGCGTACGAATCTCGTGGCTCATCGCAGCCAAAAATGAGCTCTTTGCTCTGGAACCTGCCTCGGCATCTTCCTTAGCCTTGATCAGCATCAGATTTGAATAACGACGATTTATACCCATACTGAAAACATCTGAGATTCTTGCTAGAAAAACCTCTTCATGCATATCGCGCTCATGCCCCTCTCGCAAGTAAAGCATCAATACGCCTAGAACATCATCCTCATCCATTATCGGCACAATATAATGCCCGTGCTGCTCTTTCTCATGGCAAGTAGAGTCATGATTACCAGCCGCTGCGGTTGTATGAAGGATCTCCCTATTCTGTGCCGCCTTACCACACAGACACTCACCAAACGACTTCTCTGCACAATCAATCTTTGCCTCATCTCCCATATTGCATAATGCAGCACACTTTAATACCTGTTTATCGCCATTTTTTTCAGTAAGAAATACCGCACCTTTCTGCATCAATCCAAACCATGGGACAGAAGTAGCTAGTGACTCAATAGATTGGGTTAGATACTCATTCAAAGGTGTCGAGGTCAATGCCAGTTGAAATAAATTTGCCATTACCTCATCTTCCAACGCCTTCCTTTCCCGACGCCTTATCTCATGTGCTAGATTGGCTTTACTCTTACGCAGTTGCTCTTCTGATTTTTTGCGCTCACTAATATCTTGCTTGATAGCAATGTAACGAACAATATTTCCATCTTTATCTTTAACCGGGGTTATGGTGGCTTCATCATAGTAGGTAGAGCCATCTTTCTTTTTGTTAATGAATTCACCACGCCAAACTTCACCCGCTGATATGACACTCCATAATTCATTATAAAACTGTTTATCATGATGGCCAGACTTCAGCATATCAGCACTGCTGCCAACCACTTCAGCGTAACCATAACCAGTGCACTCAGTAAACGCCGGGTTAACCCACTGCACAACCCCATTCGTATCAGTAATAACCACCATATTGGCCGCAGCCATCAAAGCCTTTTCTCTTATTAACAAGCCTTGTTCTACTTCTGCATGCTTGGCCCGGATAAAGGAGAGCCATACCCCACCCAAAAGGAACAACAGGTATAGAGGTAGAATAATAAACAGCATCTTTTCCAGCATGCCTGAGGCAATGGCATCTATCTTCTCTTGCGATATATGCGATACCAGCTTCCATTTATAAGTATCTAGCAACTTACCGCTGGAAGCAGTTGTTACAGTTATCTTATTCTCGTGTCCTATAGCTTTTAAAGGATAAACAGTTTCGTAGGTATATAGCCCACTTGCGTTGTAAAACTGCCCAGAGTCAGACTCTCTAATAATCTCCCATGCCTCAGTATCACCTTTACTGAACTTGGAGTCTTTACCAAACATAAACCCCCACTCTTGTTCAGAATTGGGGCTAAGCAACCAGTAACCATCAGAATTCAATAACACGGTATGATCAATTATGTGTACTAGGTTATTTTTTAGGTCGGCGAGCAGTCTTGAGCCAAGGTAATTCAGAACCACTACCCCTTGCTTACTACCATCCTTATCAAATACTGGAGTGGCAAATCGAATCATGGGTTTATGCGGAATCTCAACCGCTCCACGCTCAATATTTAAATCAAAAGGAGATATGTATATCTCCCCTCTTTCTAGAGTGATTGATTCGGAAAAATAGTAGCGACCTGATTTATCTTGTAGTTTTGAGTCTGGGACCAGTTCCGGTTTACCGTCTTTATAATTAACCCTGACGATCTCTTTACCCTTCTTATCAAGGTATCTTATCTGGTCGTAGATTTGTTTATTTTTAGAATAGCTGAGAAACTCATCTGCTAGATGCTCAATAGCATGGGGATCCATGGAACCATTCGATTCCGTAAAACTGCGGTCTTCAGACAACACCAGCAGATCTGTACTCACAGCTTCAAGATCATTAAGTACTACTTTTTTACCGATACCCAGGTTCAGGGATACATCGGTTTCTATCTTGTTTTTTTCTAGGTCGATCTCTAGATAATAGTAATACGCAGGAATACCCAGTAATAGCACCGTCCACGGAAGCACTATCTTGACAAACTGCAAGACTACTTTACGAACAGATACTGAAATATTAGACATGTTATTAGGTCTTGGTCGCTTACCTGACTATTGCTGACGAACATCTATGTTACCAATGTATTAAATAACGCTAACAACTTATATATTATCGGCAACTATCCCCTTTACTTTAGATGGTATCTATAATCTCAACGCAGGCTCTACTCACTACCGCCCTTTTCAAGAAGGGCAACATGCTGATTTATAACATATATCTTGGCGTTTACACGGTGCTGAACTGTGCTGAAGGTATGAAAGCTTGTCTATTTTTTGCTTGCGGGCGAAATAACATTCGTAGCCATTTACCAGGGGAGTGAGCATCGACGGAGTGAGAAAACTTGCAGGGATAGTTCAACAGCAGGAACCGGTTTCCCCCTGGGTTATCTCTTCATTACTAATCAGACCACAACCATAATAGCGAGCCGAAACCTCAGCATGTATGTTAGACATAGCCTGTTGCAGATAGTCGGGCGCAGCCGTATTAGTGCAGCATGTATTAGTCTTGAGATCGAGAGTTCCGCCCAGTATCTTTCCGCAATACTCTTTGACCGACTCCTTCATTCTGCAACTCCCAACAGTTAGCTACTCAACCGAAACTGCATCTACCTTTTGAAAACCACGTGGCAACTTTTTACCCCGGCGACCACGCTCACCCTCATATTGATCCAGATCAGAGCGCTTCAGAACAATATAGCGCTTACCGGAATATGCTGTGAGCTTGCCCTTTTCTGGAACTGCGGCAATCGCCACCACATACTCTTCCCTGCTAAACACCCGCTTAGGAGGCACACCAATAATTTTGTTACCTTTGCCGCGATTGAGCACTGGTAGATCGGCAATAGGAAATACCAACATACGACCTTCATTGGTAATTGCCACCACCCGGTCTGACTCCATATCGGTGACCAGAGACGGAGCCAGCACTTTCGCACCCTTAGGCAGAGTAAGCAGTGCCTTGCCCGCCTTGTTCTTTGAGTGTAGATCTTTATATTGGGTCAGGAAGCCGTAACCAGCATCGGACGCCACCAAACACCACTGTTCAGGCTCGGCACCTAGTACAGCGCAAAAAGTTGCACCATTTGGCGGCGCTAAACGCCCGGTCAGCGGCTCACCCTGACTGCGAGCAGATGGCAAAGTGTGGGCCTGCACCGAGTAACACCGGCCACTGCTGTCGAGAAAGACTGCAGACTGATTACTCCGCAGCCTGGCAGAACTTAGATAACTATCACCGGACTTAAAGTTGAGAGCTGCTGGATCAATCTCATGCCCCTTAGCAGCCCGAGCCCAGCCCTTTTCCGACAACACCACCGTAACTGGTTCGCTAGGTGTTATCTCGGTCTCATCCAAGGCAACTGCACTCTCTCGCTCTATGATAGGCGAGCGGCGATCATCTCCATACTTCTCCGCATCTTCCAGAATCTCTTTACGGATCATGGTCTTTATACGCTGCTTGGATTTGAGAGTGGTCTCCAGATGATCTCTCTCAGCCTCTAGCTCCTCCTGCTCGGACCTGATCTTTATCTCTTCCAGACGAGCCAACTGCCGCAATTTGGTATCCAGTACATAATCAGCCTGTATATCACTGAGACCAAAACGAGCCATCAACTCCTGCTTCGGCTCATCTTCGGTACGGATAATATGTATCACCTCATCTATATTTAGAAAGGCGATAAGCAGACC
Organism: Sedimenticolaceae bacterium; assembly: GCA_050291725.1. Lineage (GTDB taxonomy): Bacteria > Pseudomonadota > Gammaproteobacteria > Chromatiales > Chromatiaceae > JAAGZL01. The sequence continues at coordinate 48,978 of JBNKKH010000010.1, read as the reverse complement.
ATCCAACAGATGCAGTCGATCCCGCACCTTACCCAATCGATACTCTAAACGACGGCGTACAGTTTCGGTTCTGAACTCTAACCACTCTTTGAGCATGCCACGCAGGTCTTTAACCTGAGGTCGCCCGTCGAGTCCAATTACATTCATGTTGACCCGGTAGCTGCGCTCCAGATCGGTAGTAGCAAACAGATGGGACATGAGGCGCTCCACATCCACCCGATTGGAACGCGGCACAATCACCAGACGGGTTGGATTCTCATGATCTGATTCATCACGCAAATCATCTACCATGGGCAGTTTCTTTGCCTGCATCTGCGCGGCAACTTGCTCTAAGATACGGGCACCGGAAACTTGATGAGGCAATGCGGTTATAACTATCTCCCCGCGCTCCTTCTCAAATCTGGCTCGCATCCGTACACTGCCGCTACCAGTTTCATATATCTTCAATATCTCATGTTGCGGGGTGATTATCTCTCCGTCTGTAGGAAAGTCTGGACCGCGCACATGCTCACAGAGTTCTTGCACACTGCTTTTAGGGCTCTCCAACAGACGTATACAGGCACTAGCCACCTCTCTGAGATTGTGGGGCGGGATATCTGTAGCCATACCCACAGCGATACCAGTAGTTCCATTCAACAACAGATTTGGCAAACGGGCCGGTAGCACAGACGGCTCTTGCATTGTGCCATCAAAATTGGGAGTCCAATCAACTGTGCCCTGCCCCAATTCGGAGAGCATAACCTGGGAGTATGCAGTAAGACGTGACTCGGTATAACGCATGGCAGCAAATGATTTGGGATCATCCGGAGAACCCCAGTTACCCTGTCCATCAATCAGAGGATACCTATAGGAGAAATTCTGAGCCATCAAAACCATGGCCTCGTAACATGCGGTATCCCCATGCGGGTGAAATTTACCCAGCACATCACCCACGGTACGGGCTGATTTCTTAAACTTAGCTGTTGCGGACAACCCAAGTTCAGACATGGCATATACGATGCGGCGCTGTACCGGCTTCAGGCCATCACCAATGTGAGGTAAGGCACGATCAAGAATCACATACATGGCGTAATCCAAGTATGCCTTCTCGGTGAACACCTTTAACGGCATCTGCTCAATGCCTTCCAGGCTTTGGTCAATCTCTTTAGACATGTTGACTACTTCTCAGATAAGAACTTAGTAAATTTATATTTATGCTTGCTATCTATTGAGCGCGTTACCGTATGACTCATTTGGAGCCGGGTATTTAATCCTGGTCACTATCTCACTCTTTTTACGTGGCAACTTACGCGGATCACATAGATAAAATTCCATGAGGTCCATTCTCAGTTTTTTGTATCCACTATCTCGCATACTTTTCCATTCCGGCTTTCTGCTGGGGCGGAACTTGCCCTTGCCAGTTCCGAAGGCGTAGGTCTTATACTCAAGAGTGTTACAACGCATCCCTTCATAAAAGATGTTTCTGGTGCCGCTTTTGGACTCAATCACTAGGGTATACCGCACCACATAATCAGCTTCTGATACATCGAGTGACTCTTCGTCCATGTAGTAGGTAAACCTATTATTAGGGTCATCCAACTGCAACTCCATTAGATCACTATCATCTGGATAGGGCGGAATCTTTATATCGATCTCTTTCCAGGCTTCGCCCTCTTCATATTCATACTTTTGATCCGGCAAACTCTGCTGATTGCCATCTACTACAATCTTTCTGGCGTATGCACTACTAACCAGGAAGGATAAGGCCACTAGCATAATGACCAGCAACAAAGAGTTTTTCATAATATGTTTTCGCTCCATAATCTACACCTCAGCCAGGTCGCCCTTCTTCTGTAACCACTGTTTTCTATCTGGCGCCCGTTTCTTTGCCAACAGCATATCTACAACGCTGTTGGTATTATCACCTGCTCCAATCGTAAGCTGAACCAGCCTTCGAGTATCCGGAAGAATGGTGGTCTCCCTTAGCTGCATAGGGTTCATCTCACCCAGTCCCTTGAAGCGCTGCACACTCACCTTGCCTTTGATCTTTTCGGCCTCAATACGATCCAGCACTCCCTGTTTCTCTGAATCATCCAAGGCATAAAACACCTGCTTGCCCACGTCTATGCGGTAGAGTGGAGGCATAGCTACGTACACATGTCCCTCCCGCACCAGCTTACGAAAGTGGCGCAGAAACAGTGCGCACAATAGGGTTGCAATGTGAGCTCCATCAGAGTCTGCGTCCGCCAGGATACAGACCTTGTTAAAGCGCAATCCGGAGAGATCATCCGATCCAGGCTCTACCCCAATCGCTACCGATATATCATGCACCTCCTGTGACCCCAGCACCTCAGCAGAATCCACCTCCCAGGTGTTCAGGATTTTACCCCGTAGCGGCATTATCGCCTGGAACTCACGATCCCGCGCCTGCTTGGCAGAACCACCTGCAGAGTCACCCTCTACTAGGAACAGCTCGCTACGATCAGGGTCAGTCAGAGTACAGTCCGCCAGTTTTCCCGGCAGTGCTGGGCCCTGAGTAATCTTTTTGCGCTTAACCGTACGCCCGGAGCGCAACCGGGCCTGAGCGGCATTAATCGCCAGATCAGCAATGGCCTCACCAATTTCAGTATGCTGATTCAGCCAGAGACCGAAAGAGTCTTTAACCACCCCGCTGACAAAAGTGGCGCACTCTCTGGATGAGAGCCTCTCCTTGGTCTGGCCTGAGAACTGCGGGTCAGATAGTTTTACAGACAGGATATAGCTGCATCGGTTCCAAATATCATCTGGTGCCAGCTTGACCCCGCGCGGCAATAGATTGCGGAACTCACAGAACTCCCGCACCGCTTCAGTTAGCCCGGTACGCAACCCATTTACATGGGTACCGCCCTGAGCGGTGGGGATAAGGTTGACGTAGCTCTCGGTTATGGCCTCCCCACCTTCCGGCAACCAGAGCACAGCCCAGTCTGCCGTCTCGTTATTGCCGGACATGGAGCCGATAAAAGGCTCATCTGGCAAGAGTGGAACTGACTCTAACTCATCTAGCAGATAATCCTTAAGACCATCCTCATAGACCCATTCGATCTCCTCCTCTGTCTTCTCATCCCAGAAGCGTACAACCAACCCTGGACACAGTACTGCCTTAGCCCGTAACAGATGCGTCAGATGGCGTTTGGAAAATTTGGGAGAGTCGAAATATTGCGGATCAGGCCAGAAACGGACAGTGGTGCCGGTGTTGTTTTTACCTACTTTACCAACCACCTCCAGATCCGATACCTTTTCGCCATCGGCAAAGGCCATATTGTATTGCTGACCACCGCGCTTCACCCACACCTCAAGGTGTTTAGACAGCGCGTTAACCACAGATACGCCCACACCATGCAGGCCACCAGAGAAACGGTAATTTTTGTTAGAGAATTTACCTCCGGCATGCAGCTTGGTCAGAATCACCTCAACCCCCGGCATGCCTTCCTGCGGATGAATATCGGTAGGCATACCCCTGCCGTTGTCTGTCACCTCTAGAGATCCATCTTTATACAGGGAGACATCTATAGTCGTGGCATGGCCCGCCACCGCCTCATCAATACTGTTATCGATTACCTCCTGGGCCATGTGGTTGGGGCGGCTGGTATCGGTATACATGCCAGGACGTTTGCGTACCGGCTCGAGACCGCTGAGGACTTCAATTGCTGATGCATCGTAGGAACTATTAGCCATACTAGGAAAATACCATTAACTCCAAAAATCCATAGAGTTTACACCTCCCACAACAATCAAGCGAGATGACTTTCTGCTAAAGATTGACCATAACTCCACATCGGGGTAGTTTTAACCAAATTAAACAAAAAGGTAATAGACGTGCCCAAAGCCTCCAGCAAAAAGCCATCATTTGAACAGGCTCTAAACGAACTGGAAACCCTGGTGGAAACCATGGAGCAGGGAGAGTTATCCCTGGAAGAGTCTCTGAAATCTTTCGAACGTGGAGTGCTGCTCACCCGCACCTGCCAACAGGCATTGAAACAGGCTGAACAGAAGATACAAATCCTCACCGAAAACTCACCAGACGCCGAGCCAGAGCAATTTGAAAACCAAGAATGAACAACACCTGGTAGGATTCCTGACCAATTCACAAAACCGGGTAGAACGGACCCTTGAGCAGTGGCTGCCGTCCGAAGACACCCTGCCCCACAAGCTGCACCGAGCCATGCGCTATGCCGTACTGGATGGGGGCAAGCGGGTACGCCCGGTACTGGTCTACGCCTCGGGACAGGCCATGGACATTGATCTAGACCGTCTTGACGGCCCAGCCTGTGCAGTTGAGTTAATCCACGCCTACTCCCTGGTACACGATGACCTACCAGCCATGGATGACGATGATCTCAGGCGCGGAAAACCCACATGTCACAAGCGGTTTGATGAGGCCACGGCCATTCTGACTGGGGACGCCCTGCAAACGCTGGCTTTTAAGGTGCTCTGCCAGGACCAGACTATGCAGATGAACTCTGATATACGCTTGCAAATGATCGACAATCTGGCTATCGCCAGCGGCTCCAGGGGCATGGCCGGAGGCCAGGCTATTGACCTGGACTCAGTGGGCAAGGATATCTCTCTGATCGAACTGGAGAATATGCACATACACAAGACCGGTGCCCTGATCCTGGCTGCTGTGCGTATGGGCTATCTGGCGCGAGGGGATGCATCGCATGCTGATATTTCCGCTCTTGATCACTACGCCAAGCGCATCGGCCTAGCCTTTCAGGTAAAGGATGACATTCTGGATATAGAAGGCGATACAGAAACACTGGGCAAAACTCAGGGCAAAGACCAAAAGAGTGACAAGCCAACATATCCCTCCCTCATGGGACTGGATGGGGCGCGCAAGCTGCTCAATCAACTCCACCAGGAGGCCATAGATAGCTTGAGTATCTTTGACGACAAAGCGAACCAGCTACGCTGGATTGCAGATTACATTGTTCACAGACATAGTTGAGGGCCAAGGGCCAAGGGCCAAGGGCCAAGGGCCAAGGGCCAAGGGCCAACAAAATGCTGACTCATAGCTTCACTCTGTCAAACCGCTTTTCCTCTGACCTCGTCCCTTTAAACTAGGCCCTGCTATATATGGGGTTGCGCCTCCTCCTTGCTAGACTCATAATGTATTGCTTTCCAGAATTTTGGGCCCATATATATACCCAGAAATTACCAGAGGATTTTAGTCTTGACGGAATGCCCCACCCAACAGCCAGAGATTGCTGACGTACAGAGCAGCAAAGATACCCGCCATATTGCAATAAATAAGGTAGGAATCAAGGACATACGTCATCCTGTTAGAGTTAAGGACCGCAGTGGTGGCGAGCAGCACACGGTTGCCAACTTCAACATGTACGTCAATCTCCCGCATAACTTCAAGGGAACCCACATGTCACGCTTTGTGGAGATCCTTAACAGCCACGACAGAGAGATTGGGGTTGAGTCCTTCAACGACATACTGCGCGATATGGCAGAGCTGCTTGAGGCAGAAGCTGGCCATATTGAGATGAATTTTCCCTATTTCATCAATAAGCAGGCTCCGGTTTCAAAGGTACAGAGCCTGCTGGATTATGATGTAACCTTTATCGGAGAGATCAATAAAGGCGAACCGAAGATGATCATCCGGGTGGTGGTGCCAGTAACCAGCCTCTGCCCCTGCTCCAAAAAGATTTCAGAGCGCGGCGCCCATAATCAGCGCTCCCACGTCACAGTTCAGGCTAAAATAAAGGGCTTTGTTTGGCTTGAGGATATCATTGATCTAGTTGAGTCCGAGGCATCATGTGAGCTGTTCGGACTATTGAAGCGCCCAGACGAGAAATATGTAACCGAACACGCCTACGATAACCCTAAATTTGTCGAAGACATGGTACGCGACGTCTCAATACGCCTGAATCAGGATGATCGTATAAGCTCCTATGTGGTGGAGTCAGAGAATTTCGAGTCCATCCATAACCACTCTGCATACGCTCTGATTGAGCACGATAAAGAGGAAGATTAGGGCTCATTGAAGAACCCTAACCTGCTGCTACCAACTCCCGGGCAACTCCTGCTAGTTTTTCCGAGAGCCGTTTGACCTGCCCGTCATCGCTGCCTTCAACCATGACCCGAATCAGCGGCTCAGTGCCGGAGGGACGCAGCAAAACTCGTCCTTGATCTGATAGTTCAGACTCTGCATCCTGAACCGCTTCCTGCATAACGGCAGAGCCCATAACATCTACCCCATTTTCCAGGCGCACATTGATCAGCTCCTGAGGATACTTAACCAGGGGCTTACGCAACTCGCTCAAGCTTTTACCAGAACGCACCACTTCAGCAAGCACCTGCAGCGCTGAGACAATTCCATCACCGGTAGTGGTTCGATCCAGACAGATTATATGACCAGATGGCTCTCCACCCAGGGACCAGCCTTCAGCCTCCAGCTTCTCCATAATAAAACGATCACCCACCTTAACCCGCTCTAGACCTATACCCAAATCGGCCAAGGCATGTTCCAGCCCCAGGTTAGTCATGACGGTACCAACTACAGAACCAACCAGTCCACCGCAGTTCTGCCTAGCCTGGGCGATGACGTAGAGGATGTCATCTCCATCCAGCACCTTGCCGTCACCATCCACCATAATCACTCGATCGCCATCACCATCCAGAGCCACACCCAAATCGGCTCCACAGGCAATAACCTCTTGCTGTAGATTTTCTATGTAGGTTGAGCCAACTCCAGCATTTATATTTAGTCCGTTGGGCTTGTCACCTATAGCTATAACCTCGGCACCTAACTCTTCAAACACATATGGTGCTATGTGGTAAGTAGCGCCGTTGGCACAATCCACAACGATTTTCATTCCGTGAAAAACCGTCTCCCAAGGAGTAGTTCCTTTACAGAATTCAATATAGCGGCCAGCAGCATCATCTACCCGAAACGCCTTACCCAGATGCTCTGATTCAACAGTAACCATATCCTTATCAAGCTCATGCTCAATTGCCTGCTCAATCTCATCCGGGAGCTTTTTGCCCTCTGCTGAGAAAAACTTGATGCCATTATCATAATGGGGATTATGCGAAGCACTGATAACTATCCCAGCTTGAGCACGTAGGGTACGGGTAAGGTAGGCGATAGCTGGGGTTGGCATGGGGCCAAGCAGGTGAATATCTACTCCAGATGCGGCCAGGCCGGCCTCTAGGGCTGACTCCAACATGTAACCGGAAATTCTGGTGTCTTTACCGATCAGCACCTTACTACCGGACTGTTTGCCAAATACACGCCCTGTTGCCCACCCAAGTTTCAGAAGGAATTCCGGGGTGATATTATCTTCACCAACACGACCGCGGATGCCGTCTGTTCCAAAATATTTTCTACTCAAAGCTGATCCTCAATATTCTTTTAAATCCATTGCTGTTTTGTATGAGCTCAGCCCCCCTGAGCGAAAAAACCAGAGAAATCGCCCGGAGGGCCGGGCTCCTACAATTTAATCATTCAGGAAGACCTTTAGTTCTATTCGCAGATTATAAACTATTAACCGTCAACCCCGTAACGCACTGCATTCGCCACTTTCAAAGCATCCACAGTTGGCCGGACATCATGTACCCGAATAATCGAAGCACCCTTTTCTATGGCCAGCACCGCTGCAGCCAGACTGCCATACAGACGATCATCCACTGGAGCATTATCCAGAATTGCCCCAATCATAGATTTGCGCGAAATCCCTACCAACAGGGGCAGACCTAGATGTAGAAACTTCCCAAGCTCTTTCAGCAAGCTTAGATTGTGCTCAAGGGTCTTGCCAAAACCAAACCCAGGATCAAGCAAAAGACGCTCCTGAGGAATACCGGCCGCCACACACACATCTATGCGCTGCTGAAAGAAGGCCATAATATCTGAAACCACATCTGCATATTCTGGCTGTTGCTGCATGGTACGCGGCTTGCCCTGCATATGCATAAGGCAGATCGGAACATTCAGTTGACTTGCGGTTTCTAGAGCGCCAGGAGCCTGCAGAGCCATAACATCGTTGATAAGACCAGCTCCAGCTGCCACGGCATCACGCATGACCGTAGGCTTATTGGTATCAATGGAAACCACTACCGAGAGACGTTGCTTAATCGCCTCTATAACCGGGATAACCCGATCCAGCTCCTGCTGCTCGGAAACAGCATCAGCTCCGGGGCGGGTGGACTCGCCACCAATATCGATAATATCGGCCCCATCCAGCAACATCTGTTCGGCATGGAGGATAGCCCTCTCGGGTGAAACAAAATCACCCCCGTCGGAGAACGAATCGGGGGTGACGTTGAGGATTCCCATCACCCTGGGGCGAGAGAGATCCAGTTGCATTCCTGCACAATCAAGAATCATGTTTTTTGGTTATTGACTATTAGTGCTGCCCAGCCGGGCCTCCTATTTCACCTTCGCCCTTAGAACTCTTCTCCTCCGCCTCAACCCCAACACCATTGCCAGACTTAGGTTCAGAGTCATCCCAGCCTTCTGGGTCCCTTGGAATCTTGCCAGCCATAATGTCATCAATCTGGCTGGAGTCGATGGTCTCATACTTGATTAGGGCTTCAGCCATAACCTTCAGCTTATCCAGATTCTCCTTGAGAATTGTTTCAGAACGCTGATAGTTACGATCAATAAACGCTCTAATCTCACTATCTATGGAGTGAGCCGTATCATCAGATACGTTCTTATGCTGAGTCACTGAGCGGCCAAGAAAAACCTCTTCCTCTTCTTCGCCATAGGCCAGAGGACCAAGCTTTTCAGAAAGACCCCATTTGGTAACCATGCTGCGAGCAATGTCGGTTGCTCGCTTGATATCGTTGGATGCGCCAGTGGTGATCTTTTCTGGACCAAAGATAATCTCTTCAGCAATACGCCCTCCGAACAGGCTGGATATCTGACTCTCCAGAAGCTCCTTGCTCATGCTGTAACGATCCTCTTCCGGCAGGAACATGGTTACGCCCAGAGCACGACCACGCGGAATAATGCTTACCTTGTATACAGGATCATGAGAGGGAACTAGGCGTCCAACAATGGCATGACCGGCCTCATGATAGGCAGTCAACTCCTTCTCATCGTCACTCATAGCCATAGAACGACGCTCAGCACCCATCAATATCTTGTCTTTGGCACTCTCCATATCCGACATATCGACCAGACGTTTGTTTTTACGAGCGGCAAATAGAGCAGCCTCATTAACCAAATTAGCCAGATCAGCTCCAGAAAATCCAGGGGTACCACGGGCGATCAGTGCAGCATTTACATCCTCAGATATCGGCACCTTACGCATGTGTACCTTAAGAATAAGTTCACGACCACGGATATCTGGCAGTGGTACTACTACTTGACGATCAAAACGACCAGGACGCAACAGAGCGGGATCAAGAACATCGGGACGGTTAGTCGCAGCAATCACGATAACACCCTCATTGCCTTCGAAACCATCCATCTCAACCAGCAACTGGTTCAGGGTCTGCTCACGCTCATCATGTCCACCGCCTAAGCCGGCGCCACGATGTCTGCCCACGGCATCAATCTCATCGATAAAAATAATACATGGCGCATGCTTCTTGGCCTGCTCGAACATGTCGCGCACACGGGAAGCACCTACACCCACAAACATCTCTACAAAGTCGGAACCGGAGATGGTAAAAAATGGCACCTTGGCCTCACCAGCAATAGCGCGGGCCAGAAGAGTTTTACCGGTACCAGGAGAACCCACCATAAGAACACCGCGTGGAATCTTGCCGCCCAGCTTCTGAAACTTGCTGGGGTCACGCAGGAAATCCACCATCTCAGAGACCTCATCCTTGGCCTCTTCTACTCCGGCCACATCAGCAAAGGTGACCTTCACCTGATCCTCAGTAAGCATGCGAGCCTTGCTCTTGCCAAATGACATGGCACCACGACCTCCGCCGCCGCCCTGCATCTGACGCATAAAGAAGATCCAGAGACCAATCAAGATAAACAGTGGGAACCAATTGATAAATATAGACATAAGCACAGATGGTTTCTCTGGCGGAACTGCCTTAATCTTGACATTGTTGTTCAGCAGATCGCCCACCAAGCCATCATCGCCAGGATTTTCTGTAACAAAAGTGTCGCCAGAACGGAGCTTGCCCTGAATAGTGCTACCACTAATCTTTACAGACTCAACTGATCCGCTTTTAACTTGCGAGATAAAGTCAGAGTAGTCAAGGCTGCTTTCAGCACCCTTCTTTACATTAAAATTGTTGAATACTGACATCAGGACGATCGCAATGATTACCCATAAAATCAGATTTTTTACCATGTCGTTCAATGTCTAATCCTCAGCAAACCCATCTTGATACCAGCTATTAACCTGTGTATAGCCTTAGTTTACGCAAAAATCGTCTAAAATATATTGACAATCTACCCTTTAAATCCTGTGGCAACCAGATAGACCTCCCTACTCTTCGGTCTGGATGCCTTTGGCTTTCTGGTAACTACCTTGTTAAAAACTGTGCGCAAATCGCGCATAAACTGCTCAAAACCCTCTCCCTGAAACACTTTGACCGCCATCCCGCCACCTGGTTTCAAACAATCCCTTGCAAAATCCAAGGCTAATTCACACAGATACATAGATCTCGGCTGATCCACAACCGCCATACCAGTAACATTGGGGGCCATATCTGAAATAACAAGATCAACTTTGGAGCCTAGCAACAAACCCTGCAACTGCTCAAGTACCGACTCTTCTCGAAAATCCCCCTGAATGAAAGAGACGCCATCTATTGGATCCATAGGCAGTATATCCATAGCTACTACTCCGCCTTTAGCACCAACCAACTGTACGGCATATTGGGACCAACCGCCTGGTGCTGCCCCAAGATCAACCACCAGCATCCCTGGCTTGATCAGTCGATCACGCTCCTGTATCTCCTGCAACTTGTAAACTGCACGGGAACGAAAGCCCTCTTTCTGAGATTTCTGGACAAACTCATCCTTAAAGTGGCGATCCAACCAACGCCTGCTACTTTTACTGCGTTTCATCTAAATAGAACCTTGCAAGCCGTCGACTGCCTGTACTGGCCAATAACATAATTATCAAATGTTTCACCTATAGATCTCAATAACAAACCGCAACCAGAACCAACAATAGCAGGCTATACCAGCATATTAGGCAGATAAAATAGTAAGATAGATCACATTTCTGTACTAATGTTTAGCTTTATCTATCACTATATGCGTAATAGAATACAGGATATTTTACTTATAACTATACGATTAAACAGTCCAGACACAATAACTACGCAACGGCCTGCGTCGACAGTGTATCTCTGTTAAGGATATACGGAGCATAATGATGCCAAAAAAAAACGCCTCAAATAGATATTTTTTTATACATTACGTTATAGCATTTTTTGCACTATTGACCCCAATATACTCCTATGCCCTAGGGATGCAGGACATTGAAGTTCTATCCGCTCTTAACCAACCATTAAATGCTAAGGTCGGGCTGAACTTGACTAAAGGCCAGAAGATATACGAAATAAAGGTAAAACTGGCTGGCCCCAAAGCTTTTAAGCAGTCAGGATTGGAGATGTCACATTTTCTCACTCGCCTGAAGTTTGAACCGAAAGTTGATAACGATGGAACGGCATACATACACATAACTTCCAAGGAAATAGTACGCGAACCTTTCCTCGCTTTCCTGCTTGAAGTTAACTCACAAGACGGCAGTGTCATCAGAGAGTTCGCCCTTCTACTTGATCCGGTGGTAATGAATCAACCATCCAGTAAGCAGAACAGCCTGCCCACCAAGCAGAAGGTAGCTGAAAATAAAAGCCCAAATGTAAAACTGTATGGCCCTGTACAGGATGCAGAAATCTTATGGGACATCGCCGAAAAGAATAGGCCATCTCCATCTGTTTCAGTCAATCAGATGATAAATGCTATCTACGTGGCAAACCCTAATGCATTTATCGATGGAGATATCAATCTGCTAAAACGCGGAGTAACCCTAAAGATACCTCAGGTTAATTCAGAAGCAGCTATAGCAAACAACACTGACGCCAAACCTGTCAGCAAACCAGAACAGAAGCAGAACATTTCGAATATAGTTGAAACACCAGCCAACAACACACCCCAACCTGAACCTGTTGTGGCTAAAGCAAAACCATCTGCCCAGCCACAGTCAGTTAATAGCTCAGCAGCAACCAAGCCCGAGACCACACCAATAACAGATTTAGATAAACCTCAGAACCGCACAATATCTACAAACCAGCCGTCTAATGAAGACTCAGATAAACTAGAGGTTACCGCTATACCAGAAGGCCAGATAGACGAGATAAAGAAGAACGAGGGAGAGAAAGTATATCCGCTCAATGAGATTGAAGAACTACGCGGCTCCATTGCAGATAAGTCAGCAGATATTGCAGCCCTTAAGGCCATAAATACAGACCTATTGCAGTTGCAAAGTGCATTAAAGAACAAAATACAAGTAATCCGCAAGGAACTGGAAGAGACCAATAAAAGCATCGACAATATGTCGAAAGAGATAGAAAACAGCAGAGCAGCTATTAGCAAGCAGATAGCCTCTAGCAAACAGAAGTCACCTCCTAAAAAGGATACTTCGAACAAAGCCGTAGCAAAACCAACCACTAAAGCTGCAGCAGTATCGACTGACTTACCTAAACCTGAGAGCAAGAAAAAAGGTATAAACATTGCCACAGATAAAGTAGCGCTAGCGCAAGTAAAGAAACTGGAAGCCGAGATAGCGGAACTCAAGTCCAAACAGGACACTGCTAACACCCAAAAATATTTAATTATTCTTCTGTTGTTAATACTATTGGTTGCAACTGTCTTCATACTATTGAATGGCAGAAGACGACTATCAACGCACGGCCGTGGCTCACAAGATACTTTTTTTGAGCGGCTAACCAACCTGCTAAAGTTACCAACAAGGTCAAACAAACAAACTTCAGAATTTCTAGACCTAATAGACACTGAGTTTGTCCCGGAACATCTCGAACAGTCAGAAATGCCATTTGAAACTCCAGACAGCGCTCCAGCGCAAGAAGGCTACTATTCTGAACTACTAGCAAAGTTAGCTAGCAATAATGAAAGCCTATATGCACTTGAGCCAACAGCAGATGAAAGCAATAAGTCGACAACACAAGAGGACACTGAGCCATCTCCCTCCGACAGCGACCATGAGCACGATATTGATCGCACCCTAACATCGGTCGATGTATACATTGCATATAGACGCTTCTCAGAAGCTGAATTTGCGCTAGAAAAGGCCATTGAGGAAATACCTGATAACAACAGACTGAAGGCTAAGCAACTTGAGATATTCGCCATGAAAAATGATGCTAAAGCTCTCTCACAGCATCTTGAAGAATATCACCATCAACTATCCTCGCAGGCACCAGATCTCTGGCAGAAGGCTCTTCAGAAATGCGGGCGTTTGATTCCGGATAACCCAACTGTACAAAAATATTTAGATGAGGCGCTCTCAACTTCAGACTCTAAACCAAATATAGAAATAGTCTCTGACAACGATACTGTAGAAACTGGTCAAGACGATTTCATGGATACAATAAATCCTAGCGATATCAGACTATCCGATGATGAAGACACAGAAGAGATAGACATGGACCTGTTTTTTCAAGAACAAAAATCAGATGGCAGCAATTGATCAGAGATTAGTTTCTATAAGCCCTATTGCAAAAACTGCGCTATAATCTGCTCCTTTTTTTCGTAGAGAATACAAAATGGCCATAACTGAGCAACAGAGGCGCAACTTAAAAAAACTGGTCCACCACCTAAAACCAGTGGTGACGGTAGGACAACATGGCCTGAGCGAAGGGGTGCTCAATGAGATAGAAATAGCGCTGGATACCCACGAACTTATCAAGATCAAGCTCAGCGGGAGTGACAAGATTGAGCGCAAAGCCATGATTGATAAAATCTGCAAAACAAACAATGCAGATTATGTTCACTCTATTGGACGTGTTGCCGCCGTCTATCGCAGGCACCCAAAGAAGCCAAAGATCAAAACAGGATAATTAAGAATCTGATCTCTTTGTAGAAACAATCAAATACATTGATTATTTGTATCTGACTTGTAAAATTTCCATATGCCTTGCCCCGTTAGGGGTATCCACAACAGCAACCTCACCCTCTTCCTTACCTATTAGGGCACGTGCCATGGGTGAGCTAATGGAGATTAGTCCGCTTTTATAATCAGCCTCGTCGTCACCCACAATCTGGAAGGTGTGCTCGGAATCATCTTCCTCTTCGTATACATCTACAGTAGCGCCAAACACAACCTTGCCACCAGCATTTACCGTAGTGACATCGATGATCTGAGCATGGGATAGTTTGCCTTCAATATCCTTGATGCGACCTTCGATAAAACCCTGCTGCTCACGGGCAGCATGGTATTCGGCATTCTCTTTTAGATCGCCATGGGCTCGTGCCTCAGCAATGGCCGCAATGACCTGAGGACGATCTTCATTTTTCAGCTTAGTCAGTTCGGCCCGTAACATCTCAGCGCCCCTGACGGTAATTGGTACCTTACTCATATCTATTACCTATACCCTATCAAACTGCATGCAGCTCTTGCAGACTATTTACATCCACATGGTCCAGTTGTTTCACAGCGAGACAAAAGGCCTCAGCTCCAGACATGGTAGTGGTGTAACTCACTTTATGCTGCAACGCCGAACACCTGATCTCTCTGGAATCCGCAATTGCCTGCTTACCTTCTGTAGTATTGACGATAATGCTGAAGAAATCATTTTTAATCATATCGACAATATGGGGGCGACCCTCCGCCACCTTATTCACCCGCTCGCACTCTATGCCAGCTTCCTGCACTGCCCTGGCAGTTCCGCCGGTGGCGAACAGCTCAAATCCCAGCTCACTCATATCGCGGGCCACATTGATCAGACGCTGTTTATCCACATCACGCACCGAGAGCAGGGCACGGCCACTCTTAGGTAGAGCAGTACCACCACCCTCAACTGCCTTGGCGAAGGCTTCGCCAAAGGTTTTGCCTACACCCATAACCTCACCAGTAGATTTCATCTCCGGACCCAGCAGAGTATCTACGCCTGGGAATTTAATAAAAGGAAAAACCGCCTCTTTAACAAAATAGTTCTCTGGTATTACCTCTTCCGTAATCCCCTGCTGCTGCAGACTGACGCCAGCCATGCAGCGAGCCGCCACCTTGGCCAGTTGCACACCAGTGGCCTTAGATACAAAAGGCACAGTACGGGATGCGCGTGGGTTTACCTCCAGCAGGTAGATTTCGTCACCCTTGATGGCAAACTGGGTGTTCATCAGGCCTACAACTTTCAGTTCCAATGCCATCTCACGGATCTGCTCTCGCATACGATCCTGGACCTCTTTGGATAGAGTATATGGTGGCAGAGAGCAGGCGGAGTCTCCAGAGTGTACGCCAGCCTCTTCAATATGCTCCATAATGCTGCCGATCAGCACATCCTTGCCATCACAGATAGCATCAATATCCACTTCGATAGCGTCATTCAGGAAACGATCCAGCAATACTGGAGAGTCGTTGGAGACACTCACCGCTTCACGCATATAGCGTCGCAGATCGTCTTCGTCATACACGATCTCCATAGCGCGACCACCCAGCACATAGGATGGACGCACCACCAGAGGATAACCGATCTCTTCGGCCAACTTTACGGCCTGTTCAGACTCGGTGGCAGTACGGTTTGGTGGCTGCTTCATGTTCAGCTTTTCAACCAACTGCTGGAAGCGCTCGCGGTCTTCCGCCAGATCTATGGAGTCGGGACTGGTACCGATGATGGGGGCACCCGCAGCTTCCAGATCCTGCGCCAACTTCAGCGGGGTCTGTCCGCCATACTGTACGATGACGCCAGTGGGCTGTTCCAGATGGATAATCTCCAGCACATCCTCCAGGGTAAGTGGCTCGAAATATAGCCGGTCGGAGGTATCAAAGTCGGTGGAAACGGTCTCGGGGTTACAGTTGATCATGATGGTCTCATAGCCATCTTCCCGCATTGCGAAGGCAGCGTGCACACAGCAGTAGTCAAACTCTATACCCTGGCCAATACGGTTGGGACCACCACCAAGTACCATAATCTTCTTGCGATCTGTTGGCTCGGCCTCACACTCCTCCTCATAAGTAGAGTACATGTAGGCGGTGCTGGTGGAAAACTCTGCAGCACAGGTATCAACTCGTTTATAGACCGGACGCACTCCCTGATCATGCCGTTTCTTCCGCAGCTCTTTTGCCCCGACGCCGGTCAGTATGCCCAGACGGCCATCGGAAAAACCTTTGCGTTTCAGATAGCGCATTCGCTCCGCGTCTAAGGAGTCTATGCCGCCTTCACGAACCTCTTGCTCCAGATTGATCAGCTGTTCAATCTGAACCAGGAACCACGGATCTATAGCGGTGGCCTCAAACACCTCTTGCATAGACATGCCAAGACGGAAACCGTCTGCCAGATATCTTATGCGCTCGGCACCAGGCTGACGAATCTCGCGTAGAATCTCATCCTTGGCATCATCCGACTCCAGATCAACAATCTCATCCAGGCCGCGCATACCAGTCTCAAGACCACGCAGGGCTTTCTGAAATGACTCCTGGAAGGTTCTACCAATAGCCATAACCTCACCCACCGATTTCATCTGGGTGGTGAGTCGATCCGGGGCCTGAGGGAACTTCTCGAAGGCGAACCTAGGTATTTTGGTAACCACATAATCAATAGATGGTTCAAAAGAGGCCGGAGTAGCGCCGCCGGTAATCTCGTTACGCAGCTCATCCAGGGTAAAACCAACCGCCAGCTTGGCTGCTACCTTGGCAATAGGAAAGCCAGTGGCCTTGGAGGCCAAGGCAGATGAACGAGACACCCGTGGATTCATCTCGATGATGATCATGCGACCGTTCTCTGGATTGATGGCGAACTGAACATTGGAGCCGCCAGTATCCACGCCGATCTCGCGCAGCACCGCCAGGGAGGCGTCGCGCATGATCTGATACTCTTTATCGGTCAGGGTTTGGGCCGGGGCCACGGTGATAGAGTCACCAGTATGCACACCCATGGGGTCCAGGTTCTCAATGGAGCAGATAATGATGCAGTTGTCTTTGTGGTCCCGCACCACCTCCATTTCATACTCTTTCCATCCCAGTGCCGACTCTTCGATCAGCAGCTCACTGGTGGGTGATAGATCTAGCCCACGAGCACAGATCTCCTCAAACTCATCCTTGTTGTATGCGATACCACCACCGGAACCACCCATAGTAAAAGATGGACGAATAATTGCTGGAAAGCCGATCTGGGCCTGTACCTGATGAGCCTCTTCCATACTGTGGGCAATTGCGGAACGGGGCATATCCAGGCCAATCTTCCGCATAGCCTTGCGGAATAGATCACGATCCTCCGCCTTATCGATAGCCTCGCGGGAAGCGCCGATCATCTCTACGCCATACTTCTCCAGCACCCCTTCCCGCACCAAATCCAACGCGCAATTGAGAGCGGTCTGACCACCCATAGTGGGAAGCAGTGCGTCCGGACGCTCCTTTTCAATTACCCTGGCAACAGTTTGCCAGGTGATAGGCTCGATGTAGATGGCATCTGCCATCTCAGGATCGGTCATGATGGTGGCGGGATTAGAGTTAACCAGTATCACCCGGTACCCCTCTTCCCTCAGGGCCTTACAGGCCTGGGCACCAGAGTAGTCAAATTCACAGGCCTGACCAATGACGATAGGGCCAGCGCCGATAATTAGGATACTTTTTATGTCAGTTCTTTTTGGCATTTACTTAATAATTTAATCCGCAAATTAACGCGAATGAACGCGAATATAACTCAAATACTAATGGCATCATTGTGTTGCCAAACTATCCGTTTGATGCCCAAACGAGGAGTACCAAAATTCAGTAAAAGTCCTACGCCTAAGCCTGTGGCCCTTAAATAATTCATAACCTGAGCTTCATGCTCCCCAGTTAGTCTTGCTAATGCTTTCAGTTCAACAAGTAGTCTATCTTCTACAATCAAATCCGTTATGTAGTTGCCAACAGCTTCACCCTTATAAGAAACGGTCAACTGCTTCTGTCTTTCAAAGGCTATTCCTTGCCGCTTCAATTCCACACAGAGTGCGTTCTCGTAAACAGACTCTAAATACCCTAAACCCAGGTTGTTACTTACCTCAAAACTACAGCCAATAACACGCTTGGATACAGAACTCTCTCTTCCAAACATAGCAACTCCATTTGCGTATATTCGCGTTCATTTGCGGACTAGTTTCCATTTACAGACTGCATCAACTCAATAAAGTGATCAAACACCGGGGCCACATCGTGTGGTCCTGGACTCGCCTCTGGATGTCCCTGAAACCCAAAGGCTGGCTTGTCGGTACGATGAATACCCTGTAGAGAATCATCAAACAGAGAACGATGGGTCGCCTCAAGATTTGCTGGCAGGCTACTTTCATCCACAGCAAAACCATGGTTCTGACTACTGATCATCACCGTCTTATTATCTAGATCCTGCACCGGATGGTTAGCGCCGTGGTGTCCGAACTTCATCTTCACGGTCTGAGCCCCGCTGGCCAGGGAAAGCAGCTGGTGTCCCAGACAGATTCCGAACACCGGAATATCGGTATCCACAATCTCTTTGATTGCAGTGATAGCGTAGTCACACGGCTCAGGATCGCCAGGTCCATTAGAAAGAAAAATACCAGATGGATTCATGGCCAGGACATCACTAGCTGGGGTCTGAGCCGGGACCACAGTTACTCTGCACCCCCGATCCACTAACATACGCAAAATATTACGCTTGATGCCATAATCGTAAGCCACCACATGATGAGGAAGCTCTTCGGCAGCAAAACCTTGTGACGCTGGCAGACCATGCTCCAGGTCCCAGGTACCCTGGGTCCACTGATATGAACTATCTGTGGTTACCTCTTTGGCTAGATCCATCCCTTTCAAGCCGGGGAAGGCCTTGGCTGCTTCCAGGGCCGCTGCCTGATCTAGATTGTCACCGGCTATGATACAGCCGTTCTGGGCGCCCTTCTCCCTAAGGATACGGGTGAGCTTACGGGTGTCGATATCAGCAATGGCTACAATGCCATTATCAGAAAGATACTCATCCAGTGGCTTCTGGCTGCGCCAGTTGCTGACAATTAGTGGTAGATCGCGGATGATCAAACCAGCGGCATAAATAGCGTTGGACTCTTCATCCTCGTCATTAGTGCCAGTATTGCCAATATGTGGATAGGTAAGGGTGACGATCTGTCTAGCGTAGGAGGGATCGGTCAGAATCTCTTGATACCCCGTCATCGCGGTATTAAATACCACCTCTCCAACGGTCTGACCATCGGCCCCAATGGAGTCCCCTCGGAAGATTGTTCCATCTTCAAGGACTAAAAAAGCAGGCTTTCTCAACAAAACTGTCCTCTTCGGGCATACTGAACCGGACGACCCAAAAGGGGACGCCCGAAAAAAACCACTCAGGGAGCCAACTCACCTATGCGGCTTTGTTGACTTGCGAAATTCTACTTGATGCTGATCCTTTCGTCTATCCGTAACCGAGAAAATCTGACACTTTTTGTATTATTTCTGACAATCTAATGGAATAGCCCAACCGCCACAGGGCAAGAATTATATAGACACATCCGGTAGCGGCTGCTGAAAGATCTTCTCATAGAGCTTGCGGGAAGTTTTTCTCCGGCCGCGCCCGGCAACGTCCAGAACCAAGTCCGCAGCCTGCTCATAGAATGGCAAACGCCGCCGCATCACCTCTTCTGCTGACTTAGTCTCATCCAGAGTTGGACGGCGTTGATCTCCTTTTACCTTGGACGCCAAATATTCGATATCATCCTTGAGCCAAATAATCTGCCCTTTATCCTTCAGCAGATTTACCTTACGTTCGCTATAAATCTCAGAACCGTCATCAGCCAAATCAACAATCACTCCACCGCCACAATCCACAATAACCTGATCGAAGCGCGCGATTTTCTGCACCACCTGAAACTCCATCTCGCGGAATATTTTCCAGTCACCTCCGTTTTCAGCCATAATCTCTTGGATTGATTTTCCACCATTCTCATATTCAATCAACAGATCGGTAGAGAGAACCGGCCACTTGGTTAGCAGACTAAGACGACGACTTATATTGGACTTACCAACGCCACGCATTCCAATCAGAACAATATTCATTACAGTCTCAACAACCACTTGAATAGGGGAAGAAAACAACTAATTTCATAAGGTGTACAGCTTGATTGCTAATACTACTCGAAAAATGCCTAGGATTGCAGCCATTTAGCTCTCGGCACAAACAAGAACAACTATAACGCAACAAAGTGATAACAACCTTGGTCTATACTTTTTAGGACTGTTTGTATTAGATGGTACA
This sequence comes from Sedimenticolaceae bacterium, assembly GCA_050291725.1. Lineage (GTDB taxonomy): Bacteria > Pseudomonadota > Gammaproteobacteria > Chromatiales > Chromatiaceae > JAAGZL01. The sequence goes on along the minus strand of JBNKKH010000010.1, from coordinate 28,596 downwards.
GATAAAAATACTCAAGAAATTCAGGAGGTAGCGCGGTGACCATAATTGGTATCTTTATTGTCTTACTCTCCCTCTGGACCCTAGCCTACAAACAGGCCAAGGCAGAGATATGGATTGCTACTCTGCCGGTAGTCTTGATCCTGTTACAGCTATTCTCTCTGCTATCTCTGGGGTGGAGTCTGCTCTTCTGGGTTGTGTACGCCTTATGTCTCACCCTATACCTAGCCCCAGAACAGCGTCGGCAATGGATAAGCGCCCCTCTCTTACAACAGTTCCGCAAGGTAATGCCCAAGATGTCCAAAACCGAACAGGAGGCACTGGACGCAGGAGATGTCTGGTGGGATGGAGAACTGTTCAGCGGCAACCCTAATTGGAATGATCTGATACAGCTACCCAATTCGCAACTTAGCCAGGAGGAGATGGAATTCATAAACGGTCCAGTGGAAGAGCTATGCAGAATGCTGGATGACTGGAAGATCACCCAACACGATCAGGACCTACCACCAGAGGTGTGGGAGTTCATAAAACAGTCTGGACTGTTCGGGATGATTATACCCAAGAGCTATGGAGGTTTAGAGTTCTCTGCTCTGGCCCACTCCACCATCGTAATGAAGATAGCCAGCAAGAGCATCACCACAGCGGTAACCGTGATGGTGCCAAACTCTCTGGGTCCTGCAGAACTACTGCTGCACTACGGCACCGATGAGCAAAAAGATCAGTATCTAAACGGTCTAGCCACTGGCAAAGAGGTACCATGCTTTGCCCTGACCGGCCCCAAGGCCGGAAGTGATGCTGGCTCTATACCAGACACTGGAGTAGTCACATATGGAACATTCAATGGAGAAAAGACCCTAGGCCTGCGCCTGAACTGGGACAAGCGCTACATAACCTTAGCTCCGGTAGCCACCTTGGTGGGTCTAGCCTTCAAGACCGAAGACCCGGAACACCTTCTGGGCGAGGAAGATGATCTAGGCATAACAGTGGCTCTAATACCAAAATCCACACAGGGAGTTGAGACCGGGGAACGCCACATGCCTCTCAATATACCTTTCATGAATGGCACCACCAGAGGCAAGGATGTATTCATACCTATGGAGTATGTAATCGGCGGACAAGAGAGAGTGGGACAGGGTTGGCGCATGCTCATGGATAGCCTATCTGAGGGACGCGGAATATCCCTACCCGCCCTCTCCACTGGCGCTGGCAAAATGGCTAGTCGTTTCACCGGAGCCTATGCGGCGGTTAGACAACAGTTCGGTATGCCTATCGGACGCTTTGAGGGGGTGGAAGAGCCGTTGGCGCGCATTGCCGGCATGACCTATCAAATGGATGCAACTCGCAAACTGACCCTGACCGGACTGGACATCGGCAAGAAGCCTTCGGTTATCTCCGCCATCATTAAATATCACACCACCGAACGCTATCGCCAGGTAATGAATGACGCCATGGACATTCAGGGCGGCAGCGGTATCTGTCTTGGCCCATCCAATATTTGGGGACGTGCATACCAATCCATCCCCATCGCCATCACGGTTGAGGGAGCCAATATACTTACCCGCAGCATGATCATCTTCGGCCAGGGCGCCATTAGATGTCATCCTCTGATATTGAAAGAGCTAGACGCGGTGCAGGAAGAGGATGAAGAGCTAGCCATAAAAAAATTCGACCAGGCCCTATTCGGCCACATCATCTTCGTTATGACCAACATCGCCCGCACTACCTGGTTGGGCCTGAGCCACGGACTATTATCGAAAAAACCGGTTCCCGGCCCAGCAGGCAGATATTTTCAGAAGCTGAACTGGATGAGCGCAGCCTTTGCCCTCTCCGCCGATGTAGCCTTGATGACTCTGGGGGGAGCACTGAAACGCAAAGAGCGACTTTCAGCTCGACTGGGCGACGTGTTAAGCGAACTCTATATCGCCAGCTCTACCCTGAAGCTATTCATCAGTAATGGCAAACCGGAGCAGGAACTACCACTGATGCAGTGGGCCATGGAAGACTCCCTGTTCCGCATGCAGGAGGCCTTACGTGGTCTATTCCGTAATCTACCATTTCGCCCCCTGGGCTGGCTGATGAGATTTCTGGTATTCCCCACTGGCCTTAGATTCCATCGCCCCACTGACCGCATGGATAAGGCGGCAGCCAAACTTCTGCTCGAGCCCAGCACAATCAGAGATAGCCTGACAGAGGGCATCTATACCTCTGAAGATACTAAGGAGAGGGTGGGCCTGCTGGATCAAGCTCTGGAGGCAGCATTTGCCACAGCACCCATAGAGAAGCTGCTGCGTGACGCCAGACATACCGGCAAGATCTCCGGTAACAACATCCAGGAGATAGTCGAACAGGCCCTAAACAAAGGAGTAATTCGCCCAGATCAGGCTAACAAGCTGCGTGAAGCTGAAAAGCTGAGAGATCAGGTGATACAGGTGGATGCATTTAAAGATCTTAATCCCTGTTCCAGCCCAACCAAGGCAAGACCAAAGGCTAAAGCAAAACCCAAGGCAAAAACCAGGTCCAAGCAGGAAACTGAGTGATACCACAAATAATGTTCCGATCAGAGGATAGAGCAGCATGACAACCAATAACAGATACCCCAAACCGGTATATGTGGTGGATGGCAGTCGCACCCCGTTCCTCAAAGCCTTAAACGGCCCCGGACCATTTCGCGCATCTGACCTAGCGGTGAACGCTGCCAGACCACTATTGGCACGCCAGCCGTTCCTACCTGATCTGCTGGATGAGGTGATTCTGGGTTGCGTCTCCTCTGGTCCCGATGAGGCCAACATTGCCCGAGTAGTAGCCCTGCGCCTGGGTTGCGGAGATCTGGTACCAGCCTGGACAGTACAGCGCAACTGCGCATCTGGTATGCAGTCCCTGGACAGCGCTGCTCACAACATAGCCAACGGCAGATCCAATCTGGTGTTGGCCGGTGGCACCGAGGCCATGAGCCATCACCCGGTAATCCTGAACAATCGCATGGTGTCCTGGCTAGCCCAATGGAACAGAGCAAAGAGCATTAGCGCCAAGGGCCGACAACTATTGGAGCTACGCCCCAACCATTTTCAACTAATCATCGCCCTGCTTCGGGGGCTAACCGATCCTGTCGTTGGACTCTCCATGGGCCAGACGGCAGAAAAACTAGCATGGAGATTCAACATCTCAAGAGAGGCTATGGACAGTTTTGCCGTAACCAGTCACCAACGACTGAACCAAGCCCATCAGGATGGACGCCTGGATGAGATAGAGCCCATCTTTAATACCAAGGGCAAGCTATATGATTATGACAACGGCTTACGGGCAGATAGCAGTGTGGAAAAACTGGCAAAACTTAAACCGGTATTTGATCGTCCCGTAGGTAGTGTCACTGCGGGCAACAGCGCTCAGATAACAGATGGCGCCGCCATGCTGTTGCTGGCATCAGAAGAGGCAATTAAGGAACATGATCTACCAATAATGGGGCGGATTGTTGATGCTCAATGGTCTGCCCTGGACCCATCCCAGATGGGATTGGGGCCGGCACACGCCATGGCCAGACTGCTACAACGCCAAGGCGACGATGGCAGCAGTGTAGACTACTGGGAGATCAACGAAGCCTTTGCCGCACAGGTGCTATCCTGTCTTGAGGCCTGGAAAGATCCGGAGTATATGCAGAACGAGCTAGGGATTGATACTCCATTCCAGCCCATCCCCCGCGATCGACTCAATGTAGACGGCGGCGCAATCAGTATGGGACATCCAGTAGGTGCCAGCGGAGCCCGAGTAGTGTTGCATCTCCTTAAAACCCTGCACCAGAACAGCGCCACTCGCGGTATAGCCAGCCTCTGCATCGGCGGCGGCCAAGGTGGCGCTATGCTGCTGGAGGTGGACGCATGAGCAAACACTGGAAACTAAATAGAGACGACTCCAACATTACCTGGCTGCATTTTGACCATCAAGATAGCCCGGTCAACATCCTATCAATTGAAGCCCTGGAAGAGCTGGACACAGTACTGGGGGAAGTTGAAGCAGACCTCCCTGCCGGCCTAGTGATACTCTCCGACAAAAAGAGCGGCTTTATAGTCGGAGCCGATATAAGTAACTTTCGCAAAACCACCGACAGGGAAACTATCCAGCAACACATCACCCAAGCACACAGAATCTTTCAACGCTTGGAAGATCTCAAGACTCCGACCCTGTCCCTGATCCATGGCTTTTGTCTGGGGGGTGGTTTAGAGCTATCTCTAGCCTGCCGCTACCGCATCGCCCGCGATGATGCGGCAACCAGGCTTGGCTTCCCAGAAGTAAGATTGGGGCTATTTCCAGGATATGGTGGCAGTGTGCGCAGTGTTGCGAAGCTCGGCCCACTCCCCGCCCTGAATTTAATGCTTACTGGACGTACAGTAGATGGGGTGGCGGCCAAACGCATGAGTCTGGTGGACAGCACCGCCCCAGAGCGGCAGCTGATGGCCGCCGCTGTAGATATGATTAGGCGCAAACCTCAGGTTAAACAGCCCCCTTTCTATCAACAACTGCTAAACCTGAAACTAGCTAGACCTATCCTCTCTAAAGTTCTAGAGAGAGAGGTGCGCAAAAAGGCCAAACCCGAACACTACCCCGCCCCATTTGCCCTTATCGATCACTGGAAGAGATATGCAGATAATCCTAAAGCGATGTTTGCCAGCGAAGCGACCAATCTGGCCAAACTGCTCAGTGGCGCTACTGCCCAGAATCTGATCCGGGTTTTCTATCTGCAAGAGCAACTCAAATCTCAGGGTAACCATAGCGACTTCAACCCCACCCGCCTCCATGTTGTAGGAGGCGGCATAATGGGTGGTGACATCGCTGCCTGGTGCGCTCTTAAAGGTATGCGGGTAACCCTCCAGGACCAGGAGGCAAAACTGCTAAGCAACGCCATGGGGCGCGCCCACAAACTGTTCAAGAAGAAGCTGAAAAAACCACGTCTGGTACAGGCGGCTATGGACCGACTGATGCCAGACCCAAAGGGTTATGGCGTAAGCCAAGCTGACGTGGTGATTGAAGCCATCTTTGAGGACGCACAGGCCAAACAGGAGCTATTTAAAGAGCTGGAATCCAGGGTTAGGCCAGACACCCTGCTAGCAACCAACACCTCCAGTATTCCCCTGGAAACCATAAGCGAGTCACTTACAAATCCAGAACGACTGATTGGCCTCCACTTCTTTAACCCGGTAGCCAAGATGCAACTGGTTGAGATTGTCCATGGTGAGGTAACCAATCAAGAGCTGGTAAAACAGGGTGCTACCTTCGCTCGTAATATCGACCGTCTACCATTGCCAGTGAAAAGCAGCCCAGGATTTCTGATAAATCGAATACTTATGCCTTACCTGCTTGAGGCAATGAACCTTATCTCCGAGGGGGTGCCTGCCCCGGTGATAGATAAAGCAGCAACAGACTTTGGCATGCCCATGGGCCCAGTAGAGTTAGCAGATAGAGTTGGCCTGGATATCTGTCTAGCCGTAGCCAACAAGTTAGCACCATTTTTTAATCTAAAAATACCTCAACAACTTGCAGCCATGGTGAAACAGAACAGACTGGGAGCCAAAACCGGTTCCGGCTTTTATAGCTACAAAAATGGCAAGGCCAGCCATGCAGAGAAAAAAGAGTCAGATAGTATCCCAGCAGATATGACCGATCGACTTATCTTCCCCATATTAAACGAATCTGTAGCCTGCCTACGGGAACAGATAGTAGAAGACGCCGATCTATTAGATGCAGGGGTGATTTTCGGCACCGGATTCGCCCCCTTCCGCGGCGGCCCTATGAATTACATAAATACCACTGGTGTGGAAAAGCAGCAGGAGCGCCTACAGCAGTTACAACAGCTATACGGAGATAGATTCCAGCCCGACTCTGGCTGGAAACAGATACCCAAGGCGGAATAGATAAAATACCAAGCAGGCCTTACCCACGGTATTCAGAGCATGCAGGAATTGCTGGCACCAACTGGAATAACGACATGACGGCCCCACGCAAAGATATCTCCTAGCGATACTGCTGAGATCCAGCAACTAATTCTACGCTAGATCCCCACGGCTATCGCAACCTAGTAACCATGAAGCATGGAAAACGCCCTAGTCACTCCAACCCTAAAGCTGCGCCACTCAGTTATAAAGGACAAATATGGAGAGAAAATAACAATGGTGTATGAAGAGTAACCACAAACTAGGCTGATTAATCAGAACTTAGAACGTAGCACCATGACGTTTCCGCTGTTGGTCATATCAACTCGATTCAAAAAACTCATGCCAAGCAGAACATCCTGCGGATTGCTTCCCTCAACCACCGTTGCTCTAACATTATTTATTCCGATGGATCCTACCTGAACCCTATCCAGGGTTATTGCGTATGCCCGAGCCATACCAGAAGCGGTGTTAACCATGATTTTTTCTCCCGACAGCCAATACTGTATCCCTAGTCGCTTGGCCTCAACTGAACTCATGGCAATCGAAGTTGCACCGGTATCTAGCAACATATCCACATAGCGTCCATTAATAGTACCAACCGTGGTGTAACTACCGCTATTATCTCTTAATATCCTGACTTCACGTTTTTTACTGGTAGTAAAACTACCGCCAAACTTAGCTCCAACCTGATAGTTTTTTTGCTCTCCATCTATCTCAATAACAGCTTCACTACTATCTGCAGAAACCAGCAGCGCTCCCTCTGGCGACCTTTTACCAACCTTAAGCAGACGACTCTTTCCATCTATCTCTACCATCGCCTTGTTAGGAAATAGCGCCATAACTCTAATACTTTCTACTGCTAGAGATGCAGCAGAAACCAGCATGGGCAGTACTAGTAGAATTAACTTTGTTACTAGAAGTCGGGGCAAGATATCAACCTTCGAAAGAATGAGTAGCCGCTATGTATAAACATAGACTGCCAATTGAATCAGGGCAAATGCATATAAACCAGCCACCAGATCATCCAGCATAATTCCCCAACCTCCTGGCACATTGCGATCTAATAGGTTGATTGGCCAAGGCTTAAAGATATCGAAAAAACGGAACAACCCAAACCCTAGCAGCAGCCAGATCCAGCCAGTTGGGGCCAGCCACATTGTCATGAAGAACCCAACCCACTCGTCCCAAACTATTCCAGGGTGGTCATGCACCCCTAACTCCTGCGCCACTTTGTCACACAACCAGACTCCAAACCCCAGCATAATCAACACTACAACAAGATAGTGCCACGGCGTAAGTTGACTAATTAGGAGATACAGCGGAATAGCGGCCAAAGTGCCAAAGGTACCGGGGGCTTTGGGTGCGGCGCCGGAGCCCAAGCCAAATGCCAGCAGATGCAGCGGATTGGTCCAGTTGATTTGATGTGGTTGCGTCATCTTGATATTAGGAGAAATGTTGGTAGCCTGAACCTGAGCAGTCCAGAGCAGACCCGTCTGGCAGAATACAGCTAACTCCCTGCTCAGAAACTATCTCCCCCACCTGCGTCAGTTCACAATCCAGACTTGGCCTAAGCTGGTCTAACAGATCTATTTTTTCCGGCGACAGAGTGAAGCAGAGCTCATAATCATCTCCACCAGCAATTACGGTGCTCCAACTGCCTCCTTGCTGCAGGTACTCTGTCACCTGCGCAGTGACTGGAATATTTTCCAGCAACAATCTGGCACCAACACCACTCTGTTCACATATATGTCCCAGATCTGCAACTAGTCCATCCGATATATCTATGGCTGAATTGGCTACCCCCACTAGCCTGTTACCCACAGCTAAACGCGGCTGAGGAAAATCCAAACACTTTTCCAGGTCAGCCAGGCCATTCTCAACAGAACAGACTTCCTGTCTAGCAAGCAGGGCCAGGGCCGCATCTCCCAGGGTACCTGTAACAAATATACGGTCCCCCACACTTGCGCCGCTCCGCCTCAAGGCTGTTCCTGGCTGGACAAAACCATGGGCAGTTACGGTGATACTAAGTGGCCCTCTGGTGGTGTCTCCGCCAACCAAAGCAACGCCATGTTTCTCGGCCAGAGAGAGAAAGCCACTACTAAAGGATTTAAGCCAGAACAGATCGGTTTCAGGAAGGGTAAGGGCCAGGGTAACCCAAGCTGGAGTAGCGCCCATTGCGGCCAGATCACTAAGATTCACCGCCAGTGACTTATGCCCCAACGCCATGGGGTCAGCGCCCCGTTGGAAATGAATCTGTTCCACCAGGGTATCGCTGGTGACCACCAACTCCATCCCGGCTGGCGGCATTAGCAGCGCACAGTCATCACCAACCCCCAAAACCACATCTTCCCGAGCGTAGCTCTGGTTGGAAAAATACTCTCTGATCAGATCGAATTCAGATAGAGACATGCTACAGCCTGCGCCTGCATAGTTGCACAAGCAGAGACAACTTAATGAAACACAGGAACTCTTTGCAGTATTGCAGAAGCTACCGCCAGCACCAGAATCATAGGCATCCCATACTTCCATGAATTCTCAAACTTAGCCACAGAGTTGCGAACAACATCATTACTCTCGACTAATTCACTATTGTTTGATCTGAACTCCTTCAAGTCAGAATAGGTAAAGGCATAAGGGGTAGTTTGCCCTTGAGTATTCCACGAGGATCCAACCTCTCGTTTTAATATTACCCCAAACCTAAAAGCACAATATATGTGCCTTATAAGCAAAAGAAATGCGAGCAACCCAACACCTAATAATATTAGTTTCATTTCCATACCACTCTAACAGATTGAAAAACTATCCATCTAAGGACTAGTGTTTGCCGGCCTCGGCCTTACGCACCTTGCGCGCCAGCTTATCTAATACACCGTTTACATATTTGTGGCCCTGCTCTGCCCCAAATATCTTAGCCAGTTCCACCGCTTCATTGATAATGACTCGATATGGAATTTCTGGGTGGCACAACATCTCATAGGATCCGATACGTAGAATGGCGCGCTCAACCGGGTCAACGCTGTCGATGGAGCGATCTACACAGCTCTTCAGCTCCGCATCCAGCTCATCCAGCTTTGCTGGCACTCCATGTAACAGATCTTTGAAATAGTCCACCTCAAAGCTACTAGGGTCTTCTGCCTCCAGTATCTGATTCTCCACCTCAGATACATCGTGGCCAGCCATCTGCCATTGGTAAATGGCCTGCACTGCGTGATGGCGCGCCTGGGTGCGTTTACTGCTCATTCGATAAAATCCGCATTAAGTGAAAAAACCCTAGTCTATTTGGCGCAACAGGTTAACCATCTCAATAGCTGAGACTGCTGCTTCGGCTCCTTTGTTACCGGCCTTGGTTCCGGCCCGCTCAATTGCCTGCTCAATGGTATCTACCGTAAGCACTCCGAAGGATACAGGCACACCATGCTTCATGGTGGACTGGGCAATGCCTTTTACACACTCGCCAGCCACGTATTCAAAGTGGGGAGTTCCACCGCGAATCACCGCACCCAGGGCCACGATCGCATCATAATCACCCTTAGCCGCAAGTTTATCTACCACCAGAGGCATCTCGAATGCGCCGGGCACTCTCACCAGATCTATATCTGCCTCATCAGCACCGTGCCGCTTCAAAGTATCCAGCGCACCTTCCAGCAGGCTCTCCACGATAAAGCTGTTGAAACGCGCAGCTACTATACAAAAACGGGCCTTCTGCACATTCAGTGCGCCCTCGATGGTCTTTACTGTCATATTTAAACCCCGTTATTCTCAATATTTAGTCGGCAACAATAAATCATGCTCGCCTATTTGCTGCACACCCATGCAAATTCTGCGCAGGCATACGAACCTGCTTGCTCTGTATGGGCTTTCATTAGCCTGCGGCCAATAGCACTACGTCTCTGTACCGCTCAAAACTCTGCATTTTACTCGCAATCCACGTACTCAACCACTTCCAAATCAAAACCGGAAAGCCCATGGATGGCCTTGGGTGAACTCAACACCCGCATCTTACGCACTCCGAGGTCAGATAGAATCTGCGCACCAACACCAAAGGTTCGCAGATGAGTAGAGGAACTCTTGGATTCAATTGGTACCTTTCTCTCCTTGACCATCAACTCTCTCATCCTATGGATGATCTCTCGAGCAGTATCATGGTTGCGTAACACCACTATCACCCCAGCACCCTCTTTCGCCACTTGCCGCATAGCGTTGCTCAATGGCCAGCTTCTACCTGGATGATTAGTATGGAAGATATCGCACAGTATGTTCTGCATATGCACCCGCACCAAGGTTGGTGTATCGGGAGTGATGTCACCCATAACCAGCGCCAGATGCACCTCATTATCGACTTTGTCTTGAAATGCCACCAGACGAAATTCGCCATACTCGGTAGAAAGCGGACACTCGCGCACTCGCTCAATAGTCTTCTCATTTTTGACACGATAGTGGATCAGATCAGCAATAGTACCAATCTTTAGATTGTGCTCTTGCGCGAACTTCTCGAGATCTGGACGCCGCGCCATACTGCCATCTTCGTTCAGTATCTCTACGATAACAGAAGCTGGCTTCAAGCCAGCCATACGCGCAAGATCACTACCACCCTCGGTGTGTCCAGCTCGCACCAGCACCCCTCCAGGCTGAGCCATTAGCGGGAAGATGTGCCCAGGCTGCACCAGATCCTCTGGCCTGGCATCGTCCTGCACTGCAGCCAGGATAGTGGTAGCACGATCCGCTGCAGAGATACCGGTAGAGACCCCCTCCGCCGCCTCAATGGAGATGGTAAAGTTAGTGGAGTGTGCCGACTCGTTCTGATTAACCATAAGGGGCAGACGCAACTGCTGACACATATCCTTACTCATGGTAAGACAGATCAGACCACGACCATATCTGGCCATAAAGTTGATCGCCTCAGGTGTTACCTTCTCAGCAGCCATAATGAGATCGCCCTCATTTTCGCGATCTTCATCATCCATAATGACAACCATCTTCCCTTGGCGCAGGTCTTCAATAATCTCTTCGGTGGTATTAAGTTTCATAAATTCAATTACTTCCAGGTACGGCAAAAAGCGTGCGATCTGCCATTCTAGCCCGGATAATTCGTGAAGGGAACGAAGATCAGGGGAAATATGGCGAACAAGGTTGGTCTATCGCTCGAAAAAGCATAGCCGTAGCTATGGTTTGAGAGGGATCGATCAAGATTGGAAGCCATATTTTTCCTGAATTCGTTCAGGTACAAAACACAACTGCATAAATAGAGTATCAGACATCGAATAGCTCTTTGTTATAACAGTGCTTTCTATCATTTATTCTACCGCCTTCATGAAATATCAGGGCTTACAGAGCGCTTGGACTATTTCATAAAACCGCTACGGGCTAGCAGTTCTTGGGTTACCCCTGAGGGTTCAATGGAGTCCCCATCTTGACCTACCAACAGCAGTCGTTCCAGATAGCGGGCGATTTGATCCACCTCTAGATTAACCATGGTGCCGGAGCGATAGTTTGAGATAGTGGTCTCTTTAATGGTGTGGGGAACTATGTTTAGCTCAAACTGGCTCCCCTGAACAGCATTCACTGTTAGGCTAACCCCATCCACACATATAGACCCCTTGTGGGCGATATAACGGGACAGCTCTTTAGGGGCATCAATTCTAAAACGAACAGAGCGGGCATCTTCCCGCCTCTCCAGGATACGCCCCACGCCGTCCACATGCCCGCTAACCAGGTGCCCGCCTAGATGAGACTCCAGGGTCAAAGCCTTTTCTAGATTAACCGGGCTTCCCGGCTTCAACCCACCCAGAGTGGTGTAATCCAGCGTTTCCCGGGAAACATCTGCGATATAGCCATCTCCTGGCAGCTCAATAACGGTGAGACAGACCCCATTGGTGGCAATGCTATCCCCCAGAGCCACATTATGCATGGGCAGATCACCACTGCGGATATGCAGGGCCATATCTCCGCCCCGCGGCTCCATGGCTGCCAGGGTTCCAACTGCCTGTATAATTCCGGTAAACATCTACTACCTATCCCCCAGGGGCCTAGCGGTTATGCGCAAATCCTTCCCTACTCGGCGCACATCAACAATATCCAGATCTACTCTATCTTGCATGCTCTCCACTCCAGGGAGCTGCATCAATCCTCTGGCCTCGGCACCCATTAGGTGAGGTGCAACATATAACACTATCTCATCTATCAGGCCCTGGGACATGTAGGATCCAGCCAAAACCGCCCCAGTCTCAATCAAGACCTCATTCATCTCTCTCTCAGCCAACAGCTGCAGAACCGCCAAGAGATCGACTCTGTCTGAAGATCCTACCTGACGCACAACCTCTGCCCCCGCCTGCTCCAGCACCGCCTGCTTCTCGCTATCAGCATCGGCACAACACACCACCAGAGTATTGCCCGGCAAGGTGAGCATCTTGGCCGTGGGCGACATACGCAGATTGGAATCCAGCACCACCCGCAACGGCTGTATTACCTCAACTCCGTCCAGGCGCACATTCATGGATGGATCGTCCGCTAGCAGGGTCTCTATTCCGGTAATGATGGCAGAGCTTCTAGCACGCAATCGCTGCACATCTAATCTCGCTTCCTGGCCAGTAATCCACTTACTCTCTCCACTCTCCATTGCAGTACGACCATCCAAGCTCATAGCCAATTTACAGCGCACATAGGGCAGACCCTGAACTCGGCGTTTAATATAGCCTGGGTTCAAAGCTTCGGCCTCGGCTTGCATCAGACCAACCTCCACCTTAATGCCGGCCTGTTGTAGCTGTCGATTGCCCTCGCCTGCAACCTCGGGGTTAGGGTCCTGCATAGCGGCCACTACCCGACTAATACCAGCCTCAATCAAACCTTCACTACAGGGCGGAGTACGACCATGATGCGAACATGGCTCCAGACTCACATAAGCTGTTGCCCCCCTGGCCTTGTCTCCTGCTGCGGCTAAAGCATTACGTTCGGCATGGGGCTCGCCCGCTCGCAGATGAAACCCTTCACCCACAACTTCTCCATCTTTGACCAGCACGCAGCCGACACGGGGATTGGGATCAGCAGTGTAGAGTCCACCCTTGGCCAGACGAATGGCCCGGGCCATAAACTGATGGTCACTCAATCCTTATCTCCATCATCCAGAAGATCAAGCTGATCACGTTTGACCTCAGGGGGTGGCTGACTCTCTAATCGCTCAATCTCCTCACGGAACTCCTTTACGTCCTCAAAGCTGCGGTAGACCGAAGCAAAGCGCACATATGCCACCTGATCCAACATACGCAGCTCATCCATTACCCACTCACCAATCTGGCGGGAATGTATCTCTTTCTCGCCACTGGCCAACAGCCGTCGCCGGATATGCCCCAAAGCATCATCTATCTGCTCGGCACTTACCGGGCGTTTCTCCAGAGCCCGGTTCATCCCTGCTGCCAGCTTGCGCCCATCAAACAGTTCACGGCTACCATCATGCTTAATCAGCCGCGGCAGGTTCAGTTCAGCTGTTTCGTAAGTGGTCACCCGCTCTTTACATACGGTACATTCACGCCGCCGGCGCACTTGATCCCCATCTCCAAACAGACGGGAATCAATCACCTTGGTGTCTTGTGCTCCGCAGAATGGGCAACGCATAAGCTAAGGGTGTCCTTTATTTGTACACAGGATATTTGGCGCAGATAGCCAGGACCTTCGTCTTAACCTGATCCATAACCGCAGCATCGCCACGCGAATCGATCACATCACACATCCAGCCAGCCAGCTCCACGGCATCACTCTCACTAAAACCACGGGTGGTGATAGCCGGCGTACCCACACGGATACCGCTGGTAACAAATGGTGACTGCGGATCATTCGGCACAGCATTCATGTTTACTGTGATATTGGATCCACCGAGCCAGGCATCCACATCCTTACCAGTTAGGCCGGCCTCGATAAAGCTAACCAGGAACAGATGATCATCGGTACCCTTGGATACCACGTCATAGCCCCTATCCATGAACACTTTAGCCATGGCCTGGGCATTTACCATCACCTGCTTCTGATACTCCTTAAATTCAGGCTCCATAGCCTCTTTGAAGGCAATCGCTTTAGCCGCAATCACATGCATCAGAGGGCCACCTTGGGTTCCTGGGAATACCAGAGAGTTCAGCTTTTTATGGATATCGGCATTCTCTTTGGCCAAGATCAGACCACCGCGGGGACCGCGCAGAGTCTTATGGGTAGTAGTAGTGGTCACATCGGCGATATTGACTGGGCTAGGATAGTGTCCCGCGGCAATCAGACCGGCAACATGGGCCATATCTACAAACAGGTAGGCTCCTACTTCATCAGCAATCTTGCGGAAACGCTCCCAATCCACAACACGGGAGTATGCGGAGAATCCAGCCACAATCATTTTGGGCTTATGCTCACGGGCCAGATTTTCTACCTCTTCGTAGTCGATCTCGCCAGTATCTGGGTTAAGTCCGTACTGAACAGCGTTATAGATTTTGCCGGAGAAGTTTGGTTTTGCTCCATGGGTCAAATGACCGCCATGGGCCAGGCTCATACCCAGAACAGTATCTCCCGGCTCACACAGGGCCATATATACCGCTGCATTGGCCTGGGAACCGGAGTGGGGCTGCACATTAGCGTAAGCCGCACCGAACAGTTCCTTGGCTCGATCTATAGCCAGCTGCTCAGCCACATCCACATGCTCACAGCCACCATAATAACGTTTACCAGGATAACCCTCAGCATACTTATTGGTCAGAACAGAGCCCTGGGCCTGCATAACTCTGGGGCTGGTGTAGTTTTCAGAGGCAATTAGCTCAATGTGCTCTTCCTGCCTCTTCTCCTCGGCCTGGATAGCCGCCCAGATATCATCATCGTAACCACTAATCTGCATCTCTTTGCTGAACATAAAACCCTTCTCCGACAGGAAAAATTGAACATTTTAACAGGAGGATGTCGACTCGTCTGCAACCATATCCTTATGGAGCTTGCAGGAAATTTAATATTGCGACACCATATTAACGAATAAATGGAGAACAAACGAAATGGATATTCGTCTTTTGTGCTGTTTAGGATCGCTTCTGCTTGCCACCAATCCAGCTATTGCGGCTGACATAAAAAAATGGACAGATCAGGACGGACAGGTCCATTTTGGCAACCTCGCACCCCATGGTGTAGAAAATGTGGAGATAACCCCTGAGATCACCACCACCGCACCCTCTTCTGACAACACCTTAAATAAGGTCATGCGCCCTGGAGAGTTGCGTATGATCAAAAATTACGACCAGCGTGGAAAACGCCTGACCAAGGCAAAAAAGGCGTCCATAAAACGGAGTACATTAGAAAAGAGACGCATAGCCAGAGCCCAAAAGAGCTGTGATTACCACCGTCGACAAAAAAACAGTCTAAAACGAAAACTTCGGTCAGGTTACTCGCGCTCAGAACGAAACAGGATTGAAGAGAGACTGGATGAACATAACCAAAAGATTGAGGAGTACTGTAATAAATGATGAACTACCATTAACTTTTATGGACCAACTTAAGGATAATCTGCCTGACTCTACCCCTGGGAACAACGAAGTTAATAGCGATTAAACCAACCTTCACCGATAACAGCGAAAGTGAGATAGTGCGTAAACGCCATAATAAATATGATATCTAGAACAGTAATCCTGGTGTTGTGCCTGTGGCTGCTAACACCAATATCAAGTTGGGCCCAATCCCCAGCAACCAGACCAATGCCAACAATCCTGTTTCCAGCCTCTGGACTTAACCCCTCGGATCTAGCAGTAATCATAAACAGTGCAGATCCTGAAAGTGTAGAGATCGGCGCCTATTACCAAAAAAAGCGAGGCATCCCCCCTGAAAATATAATCACTGTATCTTTCCCGAGCAAAAAACCTGTAATGCTGGTGGAGACGTTCAATAAGATCAAAGCCAAGGTCGATAGCTTGGCGTCCCCCCACATTCAAGCCTATGCCCTAACCTGGACTCAGCCATATCGAGTTGGTTGCATGTCCATTACCTCAGCTTTTGCCCTTGGCTTTGATCGCGCATACTGTGCCAAAGGCTGCAAACTAACTAAGCCTCAACCCTATATTTCTTCTGACAGTGACCATCCGTTCCAGGACTTTAATATACGTCCAACCATGAGCCTGGCTGGCAAAAATATTAAGCAGGTTAAGGCTCTGATTGATCGCGGTGTTGCAGCCGATGGAACCGCTCCAACCGGCACAGCCTATCTGGTGGAAACCAAAGACAAGGCACGTAGTATTCGCTCTAAAGACTACGCAGCAACAATTTCATCCCTAAAGCAACGTATTAACATGCAATACGTTAAGGCTCAATCCATAACCAACAAACCAGATGTTCTGTTCTATTTCACTGGGTTAACCCATGTGCCAGATATAAAAACCAATCGGTTTCTACCAGGGGCCATAGCAGACCATCTGACCTCAGCCGGGGGAAACCTAACCGGCAAGGGCAAACAGATGAGCATTCTGCGCTGGCTGGAAGCTGGAGCCACTGGAAGCTACGGCGCTGTAGTGGAACCATGCAACTTCCCCCAAAAGTTTCCTCACCCAGCTCTGGTCATTGATCGCTACACCCAGGGGGATAGCCTAATTGAGGCCTACTGGAAAAGTGTCGCCATGCCGGGACAGGGGATATTCATTGGTGAACCACTGGCCAATCCATTTCGTGGACACCAGGTAGAACAGAAAGATGGAAAGATTATCGTCCGAACCAGAGCGCTAGGAAATGGCTATATCGTTCAGTGTGCTGAGGCCCCTGTTGTTCCTATACGATCAGTCACCATGCCTGCACGCCAAACTATGCAAAAAGGTGTTCTGGAAATAAGCTTCCCAAATCCTGGGCTGCCATACTGCAAATTGATACCCAAGCAGCCACGAAATAATCAGCAACAACGCATAAAGTAACCAATACCATTTGGCTTTAACCAATGCTCAACTGGCAAAAAGCGGACATATAATTGCAAAAAGAGTGTAGCAACAGAGGCCACAACAGCAGAGTTAAGCGTTGACGCTTGTTAAGGTAAATGATCTATTACTAGGATAGGTTATAGAAAAATCTCCTGGAGTATCTACATATGTGTCGTGCCATCTTTTTTTTTCTAATCGGGCTGTTTGTCATCTACAGCGACTGGACCTTAGAACAGTATCAACTAGCGGTCTCTGGAGAGTCTGGTGACTGGATGCCTGTAGCTTTGGGTTGGGAGATTGCCGGAACACTCTGGCCCCTGTTAGCCCTAGCTGCTGTGTTGGCCAGCGCAGTGACCTATTTCGTTATGGGCGGGGGAAAACGAGACTGCTGTTCCAGTGGATCTTGTGATTAATTCTAAGTTGCCCCCCTTTTTAACCCACTGTTCTAGCCCCAAAACCTGTTTGCTTTCCGACAAATGCGTTATGCATTTGTCGTGCATGTCGTAATTCCTACAATTCCAAATTCAATATATCTTACTTAATTTCAATAAGTTACAAGATTGGCATAGCTGTTGCTCTGTATGTCTACAACAAATAATTGTTTTTTACGGACAGCGTTATGCAAATCAATTACATATCGAAGCAAAACTTCTGGGGGAGATGCTCATGAACAAGGGCTTATCCCATGTGGAAGGTAAATTTTGGATGGCAGGCCAGAACGGAGCCGACCTAACAGCAGAGCGCGTAGCTCTGCTGGAGGCCATAGGTGAGTGCGGTTCCATCTCTGCTGCAGCCAAGGCGCTAGGTTTGAGTTATCGCAAGGCCTGGGATGCGGTCAACAGCATCAACAACATGGCCGACCCTCCCCTATTGGAACGACATCCTGGTGGCGCACATGGCGGCGAAACCCTGCTAACCCAACAGGGCCAGAATCTGATCGATGCCTTCCACCGCATGGATGCGGAATACCAAAGAGTGTTGGCCGGCATGAGCCGTGAGATCGACGACCTGGACCAATTGCAACAACTTATGAGGAGACTATCTATGCGCACCAGTGCACGCAATCAGTTACGCGGCACCGTAATTAATACCAAAGTGGGACCGGTTAATGCCGAGGTCACTCTGGCCGTGAATCGTAACAACCATCTCACCGCCACCGTTACACGTGAAAGCCTGGAGGAGATGAGCCTTCAAGAGGGCCGTGATGCCTATGCCCTGTTCAAGGCCAGTTCAGTCATTATCGTCCCCGCGAACGAGGGATTACGCACCAGCGCCCGCAACCGTCTGTGTGGAATCATCTCCCACATCCAACGTGGTCCAGTCAACAGTGAAGTGGTCATCGAATTGGAAGGAGACAAACACATCGCAAGCATCATTACCAGCGAAAGCGAAGAACAGCTAGGCCTGCGCAAAGGGGGAGCCTTATGCGCCCTTATCAAGGCATCACACGTAATCATCGGGGTGGATTAACCGCCCTGTTTTTTTCAAAGTAGTAAGGAGTAATAAAATGAAGTTTAAAACCATATCAAATATCCTTGGCGCCCTAGCATTGACTCTGGGCAGTTCTTTAGTACAGGCGGATGAGGTCCATGTAGCAGTGGCTGCCAACTTCACCGCAGCTATGAAAGAGATCGCCGCCAATTTCGAACAGTCCAGCGGACATCACGCCGTAGTCAGCTTCGGTTCCACCGGCAAGCTGTATGCACAAATCGAGCACGGAGCACCCTTCGAGGTATTTCTGGCTGCCGATCAGAAACGCCCCAAGCTCCTGAAGGACAAAGGTAGCGCCAGCGGACAATTCACCTATGCTGTCGGCAAACTGGTCTTATGGAGCAGCGATGCAAAACGTGTGGTTAATGAACAGGCGTTAAGTGAAGGCGACTTTAACAAGCTTGCCATAGCAAATCCAAAGACCGCCCCATACGGCGCCGCAGCGGTAGAGATCATGCAGAATCTCAAACTATACGCCAAGCTGGAACCCAAACTAGTCATCGGCGACTCTATCGCCCAGACCCGCCAGTTCGTCGCCACCGGCAACGCCGAGCTCGGTTTCGTAGCCCTGGCGCAAGTCGCCCTGGACGACAGTGGCAGCCGTTGGCAGGTACCCGATAATCTGTACGCCCCAATACGCCAGGACGCGGTGCTGCTGAGCAAGGGCAAGGATAATCCTGCTGCCCAGGCACTACTAGATTACTTGAAGAGCGATGCGGCCAAAGTCGTCATTCAGAAATACGGCTACGGCACCAAATAGGGGTACGGATTGATGGTATTGGATTGGCAACCGGTCTGGCTCACTTTAAAACTGGCCTCATTGACCACCCTGGTGCTGCTGATAGTGGGCACCCCTCTGGCCTGGTGGCTAGCCCGCTCCCAGGCCCGCTGGAAAGAGGTGGTCGGCAGCCTAGTGGCTCTACCTCTGGTGCTACCCCCCACCGTGCTGGGTTTCTATCTGCTGCTAATAATGGGGCCAGAAGGCCCGGTAGGTAAACTTACCCAGGCCATGGGACTCGGCACCCTACCCTTCACCTTTGGCGGTCTGGTGGTGGGGTCGGTGATCTACTCCATGCCATTTGTGGTACAGCCGGTGCGCAACGCCTTCGACGCAGTGGGAGATAGACCGCTAGAGGTAGCAGCCACTCTGCGCGCATCTCCCCTGCGTCGATTCTTTACCATCGCCCTGCCCCTAGCCCGCCCCGGCATGCTAACCGGATCTGTGCTTGGATTCGCCCATACCGTTGGAGAGTTCGGAGTTATCCTGATGATCGGAGGCAACATCCCCGGAGAAACAAAAGTGCTATCGGTAGCCATCTATGACCACGTGGAGTCACTGGAGTGGACCCAGGCCCACATGCTGGCAGGTGGCATGCTGGTATTCTCTTTCCTTGTAGTGTTTACCATGTACCTGCTGGAGAAGCGGCTGCGCAGGAGTGGAGTATGAGCCTCATTGAAGTAAGCCTGCAACATCAGTTGGGTGATCTGCAACTGGACGCCGCCTTCAGTGTTCCTGCCAGCGGCGTCACCGCTCTGTTTGGTCGCTCTGGTTCCGGTAAGACCAGTATTTTGCGTGCCATCGCCGGCCTGACCAAAGTAGACCATGGCCTAGTAAAGATTAAAGATGAGGTGTGGCAGGACCAGAACAGCTTTACACCCGCCCACCAACGCCCCATCGGTTATGTTTTCCAGGAAGCCAGCTTGTTCCCCCACATGTCAGTGCGGGCAAATCTAGAATATGGACGCCGACTGGTGCCCCGCGAACAACACAAAGTTGGATTCGACAGCGCAGTGGAGATCCTGGGAATAGCCCCCCTACTAAAACGCGCTACCCATAAACTCTCTGGTGGTGAACGCCAGCGAGTAGCCATTGCCCGAGCCCTGCTCACCAGCCCGCGCTTACTGCTGATGGATGAACCACTATCTGCTCTAGATCATGAAGCAAAGCAGGCCATCCTACCCTACCTGGAGAGCCTACATGACCAGTTCGCCATACCATCAATATATGTATCCCACGACCCCAACGAGGTGGGGCGCCTAGCCGACCAGATGGTTCTACTTGAGAGTGGCTCGGTTGTAGCCCAAGGCGATGCGGCCGACCTGCTCACCCGCCTCGACCTACCCCTGGCCAACTACGACGATGCTGTCTCCATCCTGGAAGGCTACGTCTCGGCTCACGACAACAGCTACCACCTAACCTGGATCGGCATGCATGGCGGCAGAGTAGCGGTAACCAGAGAGGATCTCCCGGTGGGCAAACATGCCAGGGTGAAGATAAGGGCGCGGGATGTGAGTTTATCCCTGAAACACCACTCAGACACCAGCCTCATGAATATCCTGCCGGTGCAGGTAATCGACACCAACGAGATCAGCCCCAGCCAGATAATGGTAAGGATCGCCCTGGAAGATGGACAAACCATGCTCTCGCGCATCACCCGTCACTCCGCCGTGGCGATGGGGTTGCATGAAGGTATGCGCTTGTTTGCCCAGGTTAAAAGTGTATCTTTACTGGCATAAAACTAGCGTTTGTATGCCCACTTCTGACAACCAGGTCATCCCTAGGCTTGACCACCGGATCCAGGCGTTTCAAACGGGTCTGACCCACTGCTGTCCCACTTAACTCCCTCTCCCTCAGGGAGAGGGCTGGGGTGAGGGAAGGAGAAGGGACTCACAAACCCCGATTCACATGTCTAAGAACATCTGTATGCTCATAAAATCCGGTTAGTACAAGGAATAGCAGCTATACGACCCTATTGCTCTTTAAGTTATGGCAACACAACTGAGGGTTTGATACTGTTCACAACAAGTTGGGTTTTAGAGAGCAGGGCAACAGGAGACACAACTATTTTTAACCGCAAAACAGTCCCAATCCTATTTCTTCTATTCATAACCGGCTGCGTCGGCATACCCAAAAACGTAAAGCCTGTTAACAATTTCAAGATAGAGAAATACCTGGGCAAGTGGTATGAGATCGCACGGCTAGACCACTCGTTTGAACGCGGCCTATCCCATGTGACCGCGGATTACACTATGCGTAATGATGGTGGCGTAAAAGTTCTTAATCGCGGCTACTCTGCTGCTAAGAAATCATGGAAACAGGCTGAGGGCAAAGCCTATTTTGTGGAAGACCCTAACCAAGGTTATCTTAAGGTCTCTTTCTTCGGGCCTTTTTACGGTTCCTATATCGTTTTCGAACTTGATCAGGATAATTACCAATACTCACTGGTGAGCGGACCTAACAAATCATACCTATGGATTCTTGCACGCAAACCTTTGTTGAGTGCTGATATAAAATCATCACTTATAAAAAAGGCTGCTGATGCTGGTTTCGACACCAGCAAGCTAATCTTTGTCGATCACACAGAACTGCCTAAAGCAAATTAGCTGCATACAGTTGAACAACCTATACCAACAAGCCCAATACTGCCTGCTGCTCTCCGACCCTGATGAGAAGATGGCTTTGACTATGGAGCTGTTTGCGGCCTGGAAGAATAACTCCTTGGAGTGGAGCGAAGGCGAAGCACCCAATCTAAATATAGACCCAGGCAGACCGAGCCGCCCTACCCTGATTTCCCCTGCTGATGTACCTAAACGCGGCTTCGGTTCGGAGACCAGACGCGCAGCTCTGATTCACGCCCTTACCCATATAGAACTCACCGCAGTAAATTTAGCTTGGGATACTGTATACAGATACCGCGACCTACCCAAAGAGTATTACGACGACTGGATCAACACCGCAGCAGATGAGACCCGCCACTTTCTAGCCCTGCGCGAACGATTGCGCGCCATGGGGTTCGACTATGGTGATTTCCCCGCCCATAACAGACTGTGGCAACATGCCGTGGATACTGCTGATGACTTGATGGACCGCATGGCGATTGTGCATAGAGTGATGGAAGCGCGAGCACTGGATGTTGTCCCCCACACCCTGGAACGATTTCGCAGCATCGGCGATGCCGAGACAGCAGCGGTACTGACAGAGGTAGCCAACGACGAAACCGCCCATGTAGGAGCCGGCACCCGCTGGTTTCACTTCCGTTGCCGAGAAGAAGGAGTAGACCCCGAGCATAAATTCTTCCAACTTGTCATGAAGTACATCGGCCACTATCCCAGGGGGCCGTTCAATCATGATGCACGGCGTAAGGCTGGTTTTAGTGAAAATGAGATGGCATTGTTGGAAGCTGGGTGCGGTAAGGTTAAATAAAGACGTCTGCTTTGTGACCAAAGCAGTCATTCAGACAATAAAAAGCCCCGTCGAAACGAGGCTTTAAATTATCAACAAACGGGAGGTAGTTTATGCTTTCTTTTTAAATCTAGAGAAGCCTGCAAAGCTAGCTATAGCTGAACCAAAAAGCCATACTGCTGCAGGAACAGGAACTGCAGATGCTGTTGAACTGTATGTTGTGAATGTGGCTGACTCCCATCCAGCAACCGACGCCCTAAAATTAGATCCTAAATCTTCATTGTAATCCAAATCAAAATTATTGGAAAAATCCATGACAAAAGATTCCCAAGCAATAGCTAATGCTTGAGGATAATTTACTGATGGAGCGTTGTTAAAAAGAATGTGCATGTTACTAGCATTAGTAAAAAAACCAGTAGCTGTATCCGCAGCAAGGCTAAAAGAACTTTGGTTCCATAAACCAGATACGCCGCTATATGTTACTGACCCAGTCAACCCATTCGCAAATTCAACATACAAACCTATTTGATCCGCGTTATCAGAATCGCTAGTACCCCAAATGAATCCGGGCATCTCACCTGACTGGTTTTCATAATCCGTCCATTGCATAATTTGATTCATGCCTTCCAGTGTAACTGGTGCGGCAAACGAGAATGAGCTCAGCACTAATAGCAGTGAAGCTAGAACAAACTTTTGTTTCATAAGAAACCTCATAAGTTAAAAAGAATTAGTTATAAATCCAGTTGCCGTTAACAGACATTACGAACCAAATTCTTTAGTACGCTTACATCCATTACAGACATTATCACATAGACATAGCGAAAGTTCCTGTAGGATAAATCTGAATTTCACTCGCCCAACCATGTGATAGCGTCTAAATAGTGCCGATGAGTGCCCTTTAGAGACTACCTCAGAATACATTCACGCCCTTCTTCTCTACTGTGACCAAAGCGGACGTTTATATTTTTTCAATCGAGTCTGACCCCATTGGTCTGGCTACCCTTAGTGCCATCCAATGTAATCCAATAATCATGGCGTTTTATCAGCAGTTAGTGGCGCAGGGCAAACACAAAAAAGTAGCTATTACTGCATGTAGGCGTAAATTTATCACTATGCTGAGCGCCATGGTTAGAAACGAAACTGAGTGGGCTTATTGATGGCTTTTTTTATCTATTTGATGCCACAGTCGCTTGTTAGGCGCTTTATTTACCATGATGTTACCTTTGACACCCGAAATCCATTTAGCACGTTCCCGTCAGCGATAATCTCAATGTTTACACTTTGATCCCAAAATGCATACTGCATATCTTCTACTTCATACTTAGCTATTTGCTCTTTTGTGAATGGGATTTTTGTAAAGTAAGAAAAACCTAACTTGCCATCTGCGATATACCCTTTAGGCAAAGAAGAAATTACTATGTTCGTCTTACTTCCAATTACTAATGCGCCAACATTAAAGTCTCTAATCCTGGCATTAGTGGCATTGGCGCAGGTAAAATCCGGCGATGACTCATTGGCGACCCGATAGCTTAGTAAGATTGTGCCGCCTCCCATTTCACCTGATTCGAAATAGACAGTGATATTATCTTTTGGCAATCGGTAGCAAATTGCAGAATATGATTCAGCTGCATCTCCGCTTTGATATATAGGGGCCACTCCCATCGCTTCTTGTATTTCTGATAGCTCTGTACTTTCTAAAGTAAACCCCATGAACGTGAAATACGAGCTTAAATTGTTTGCAGCACAAGCTGCTACTGGAATGCATGCTAGAGCTACTATTGATATCAGTCGTCGCATATATTCGCCTAACAACCTGGATCAGTGGGGCGAGCGTTAGCGAGCATCCACTGAAACTGAAGCCGCTGGTTATGCATTTTGCACACTATTTGGTTCAAACCATTCTCCTTTATTCGCACATTCGACTAGATGGCCTAATGAAATTGGTGGTAAATCACAAGACATCTCTTGATTACCCCGTATTTTTTCATAAAAGTATCTTGCAACGCTAATTAATGACACACCTTCTTCAGGGCCAAAATAATAACCCCAATCAAAGCCATCTAATTTAATATTAAATTCCTTTGCAAATGCTTCAATAAATTCTTTCCCATCTAGCCCCGCTATACCGAAATCATGTGCAAGTCTTGTATTAGGTGTGATTTCTTTTTTAATTTGCCAGAGTTCACGAATAGTAAATTCTTTGACTTGTTCAAACGTAATGTCGTTCATATGCATGCATACCGCTTGCGCTCACAGGCTCAATAGCGAGTAATTTTGTCCTTGTGTAGCGGATTGTTAGGCATTGCACAATCACTCCCCAGAACATTGATCTAAGAATATTTGGGACACATGGTCGTAGAGGCACTCACCGTTCAATACCAGTTTTATGCGGCGCACCCTTTCTCTCAACGCTACTGTATTTGGCTTGAACATGTTTGGACCCGGAAGCATAGCAATTAATGATATGTATTCATCATCATTTAATTCCGATAGCGATTTGTTAAACCAGAAATGTGCCCCTTGGTCAAAGCCAAACAGTTGTTTGCCGTCTTTTTCACCAAAATATGCAGTAGACATAAATGCTACTAGCTGGACTTCCTTTGATATGTTTGGATTCACAACAAACCTAGCAATCAGTGTTTGCTCTATTTTCTTAAAGCCTTTCGCAAAATGATCAAAAAAAAGTCTCTTTACCAAACTTTGGGTGATTGTAGTTGTTGTTAGTGGGCTGGGCCATTCAATACCGGTGTGTTCAAAAAACGTAGGATCTTGAATTTTTATTAATATTTCCTGGCGCTTTTTATTTAAACCAAGATCCCTTAGTGTTACTGAAGCATAGGGAGCGAATTGATGAGGAAGCTTTTTGTATGCGTTTACTACTGCATATGCTTCATATGTAGCCAATGCACCGCATATAAGTACCAATAAATATATCAGTTTTCGTTTCATGATAATTTTATGTCTAACGTATAGGGTAAGACGCGCGCGGTTTTCGCGCGCCGTTCTTGACCAGCTTGTATGGTTGAATTTGGATATTAATAGCCACTCCCTGCCTGTTCTTATTGATGATAGTGATAAAGTGAAGCCCGTAACTTGGGCAAACAAGTTACCGGTTCAGCAGCCCAATGACCACTAGGTCCAAAAAAACCGTTAACAAGCGTGGGCGATTGTTAGCTGCGTACTTTAACAAATTTTTCATAAATGATAATTGTTGCACCAGACCCGAGGAAAAATGACCAGACTCCCGGACTAGATACAATATGAGCAAACTGGTTTTTACTACCAACAACTAAAGGGACAAATAATAGTAATAAGAATATTGTTATGGAAGATATTAACCATCCTTTTAAAAGCTCATTAGAATTACTTATTAAAACTATGATACCTGGTACTATTCCAAATAATGCTGATATCACACACAATATTAGCCAAAATGACATTGGTGAAGAATTGTATAGATTCCATAGATTTTGGCTCAGCTCGTTAAAGAGCATCGAAAACCCATAAGCCCAGATTAAATCCAATGACTCCTGAAAGAATACAAAATATATAATTACTATGCGTCATACTAAATACTTGTGCAGCTAACGCCGTTAATCAGCCACGCGCGCATTTGGCGCGTCGGCTGGATTAGTCATGTTAAAACTCTTACTCGATAATAGAATATGTTTTTCTTGCATCTTCTTTCTTCATGCCATTAAAGTGCCACCACTCATATGAAAGCGGGTAAAACCCTGCATTCAACATTACTCGATTCAACAAGGCTCTGTTTTCCTTTTGCTCATCAGATAAATCAAAACCAACCTTCTTGAGAAAGTATTGCCAGTAGATTTCTGCATGACGGCTATAGAACGGGCTTGGACCCATATCTAGTTTATTGCCACTTTCATCAACAATAGTAATATCTACAGCAATACCATAATTGTGCATTGAGCCTTTGTTAGGATTGGCAACATATTTTTCAAAGCGAGTTCCTTTCATTTTTTCATACATGGCGCGTGAAACAGACCTTGGACGCGCAGCATCCAGAACTTGAAGCGAATATCTTGGTTTCTCTTTTTTTAATGATTTTTGCGCATTTGATAGCTTTATAGCAACTTCTTTCCTTAGATATGCTTTATTTAGACCGCCATAGAAATCTTCTTCAAAAAAGTTTTTATCTGAATCAGAATTAACAAGGTCTACTTTGATCGAACTATCAATGTGATTCACATCGAAAAGCCCAGCCGTTAGAAATTTGTTTTCGATGTCATTTGCCTGCGCCCCACTGGAATAGAGCAGGACAACTATCAAAACGAATGTGTTGCTTAAATGATGCACCTTCATCCCTTATCGTTATAACATTTGAGTTGTGAGGCTAGCACGTAGCGACGGTCCAGCACTTCAAACTTGATACTAGGAGCTTTTCTTATTACCTGTTGATATATCTCTGTATAGCCTCGCTTGCTAAAATCATGCTGTATATGCCCAATAGCTGATTCCAATTCTTTTTTAGCATTTGCATAAGATTGCATTTCGAGTATCCACAATAACTCTTCTATAGTCTTATTTATAGTACTTTTAATTATACCTTCGCCTTGGTTTCCGCCTTTCCTTCTACCGCCATCAATGCAAGCATCAAATAGCTCTAATATTTCCTTGTATTGTTTATATCCGTTACCCATGTATTCGCGGCAGATCTCCCATTTTGATTGCCGAGCTAACTCCGCATATACATAGGTAAATAGCTTTTCAGCTAATGCTTTATCTTTTATGGCAATTTCTTCAAATACTTTAACGGGCTCCTCAGGGCATCCTAATGCATCGCATATGCTTTCATACTCATGAAACTGACAATGTGAGTTGGTATTTCGGAATTCTTTTAAAGCGGATTCTTTTAATAGGGTCAACTCTTCCAATGCGGGAGAATAGACATTACCTAAGTCAGCCCATTCACTAAGACAATACGATAACCTTACACCATAATATGACTTCTTAATCTTTAGTGCGTTATCAAAAAACCAACGATAATTCTCAAGAGAAAGACTGTAGTGCTTGCTCGCACATGCTTCCCTTGCCTCTTGTAGAATATCACCCGGATCTGTTTCCATGCTCTGCTTCTCCTGCTCCTAACGCCAGTTTAACCTGCTTTTTCATAGTGCAGCAGCGAAAAAAGTCGGGTTGAAACTTTTGTTAGAGATTTAATTCTCTCAATTTTCGTTTCAATAGGCTATTTGTACCCACCTTTTAATGAACAACCTGAGAAGATGATACTACCCTCTGTACCTTCGAATCCCCATTTTTCTTCACCTATACCGACAAGAATTCTCTCTTCAAATGGACTGACAAAATAT
This sequence comes from Sedimenticolaceae bacterium, assembly GCA_050291725.1. GTDB lineage: Bacteria > Pseudomonadota > Gammaproteobacteria > Chromatiales > Chromatiaceae > JAAGZL01. The sequence goes on along the minus strand of JBNKKH010000010.1, from coordinate 758 downwards.
CCCGTTATCCAGTATGAAAAAGCTCCTGGGTCTTTTTTGAAAAAAATCCTCTTCCGTTTTTTATTTTTATTCATAAAAACGCCTACAGATTGAATATCTCCTAAAAATGGGTGTTTTTCCTTCTTTTTTATTATTTCAATTTTTGGAGAGAATAGCTGACGCCCCTGATTCATCGGAAAAGCGTGGAGATCAACACCTACATTTTGAACAATTTGGTACTTATTCAATTTTTCTTCAAAACTCTTGCTTGATCTTTCTATTGATTGCCCGACTGTCGCGTTATTTGAATTTGGCCAATCATCAAGAAAACTCCAAACTACTTTATCTGTGACTGCATTGATAATGAAATATGAAAACTTTACTCCTCCCCTTGCCGCGACTTCATTTTTTTCTATGTACGCGAAGTGTCCGTCTTTTGACCATCCGATAGGGTATATTTCAGAAACGAAATACATATTTTTACTTGGTGATTTGGAATATATCATCATATCAACAAGCATTGGTGTTTTCAGGTCTGCAGCATACACTGGTAAAGAAAAAACCAAGCAATAAAAAAGAACGAATGCTATTTTCATTTTTGTTTATTTTTTATCTCTAACACGCTGCAGAAGCGGTTTGCAGGCTTTTCGCCAATTCCGACTTAATGCTGATGTTAGAGCTTTCGTTCCTTTATTTTATGTTTGCCTGGTTCTTTAAATATTTGGATTTCTATTTTGTATTTATTATTTTCAATTTCATGCCCATTCTCTGCAATGTAT
>JBNKKH010000009.1:0-209909 GCA_050291725.1 Sedimenticolaceae bacterium | reverse complement strand
CAACCCACGCCGTGATGACATTTAATAAAAAAACCGCGTCCACCTCTCTCTATTCTGAAGGTACGCCGGTTCTGAATACGCTTAAACACCTCGCCATCCAGCGCACAGAACTGTTCCAGAGAAACTTCTGGAAAATAGGCTCGATATTGATCATATAGTTTCAGCATTAAGCCCTGTTCCGCTCTGCGCGCGCAATTATCACATCTGCCGCCCGTTCTATCAGGCTGTATAGATCTGTATTGTCGCAATAGTTAGGACCATTGACCATCCACTCGGCCCTGGAGTCTGACTGCAAAAATTTCTGTAGACTGTTATTGAGTTGTTGTTGCTCAAATGGCTCGGGAATTGTTATCCCTGCATCTGCCGCTGCAACATGCTGGGCAAAACCACAGTTCTCGGTCACCAACACCGGCAGACCACAGATCATGGCCTCGATCAAAACGGTTCCGGTATTTTCGCTGCGGGGGGCGTGTATCAGGTAATCGGCAGCGCGGTAGAAACAGTTTACATCGTCTCTGGTACCGGCAAACAAGACCCTAGCAGCTACATTTAGACGCGCTGCTAATCGCTTCAGCGGCGCATCCTTACCATGCCCCACCACCACCAGTTTACATCTATTTCTCAGAGTATCTGGAAGGGCTGCCAGGGCATGAATAACCCGGTCTATCCCCTTGGTATGAAAACGGGAGCCAACCGCCAACAGCAGCAGCTCATCATCATTAACACCAAACTCTGCTCTTATTTCTGCTCTATCCTTAGCGTCATCTTTACTAATCAAGCGCTCACGGTTGATCCCCGGCGGCAACAGATGAAACCGCTCCGGTTCTGTTCCATAGTGCTGAATAAACTTCTCTTTCTCCTGATGAGCAATCAACATCAATTCGGTGGTAGCACCCTGTTTAAAGACAGACTCTTCCTGGAGACAGAAGACACGATACCTAGGTAGTAGTTTATAGAGTGGATGCTTGGTCTCTTCCGCCCGCGCCGCATAGCATGGATCAGCCGCGTAGTAGACATCCAGACCCGGCAGCTTGGTGAATCCCACCCGGCAGTCATATTCCTTTCCTGCAATAGCCTCGGCAAAACGTTCTGCCAGCAGATCGTTGCTGCGATGGTTGGTGGATGCCTTGGTATCCAGCTCAATCACACCTATATTTTCTGGTCTATCTCCCTGCCACTCCCCAGTATAGATATCCACCTGATGGCCCCGAGCGACGCAAGCCTGGGCAATGCGCAGCAGCGAGCGCTGCATGCCGCCGAAGGGGAACCAGAGCGAGACCACGAAGGCTAATTTCATCCAGACACCTCACTCATCCTGGATTCGAGCGCTGCCCATACCTTCTCTGGCGGCAGATCTCCAAAGCAGGCTGGAACAACTTTTGAGGTCTCTAAATAACTACACGCCTTCTGCATACATGGGGCGCACTCAAATTCCGCTTGTAGATTTGTCTGTAACCTCCCTACCGCTCCAGTAAGTCCGGTCTTGGTTGGCCCGTACATGGTCACCGCAGGGAGTGATAGGGCCGCCGCCAAGTGCGGCAGTCCTGAGTCAACACCGACAACGCCAGCTGCTCCAGCCAGCCTATCCTTCATCTCACTAAGTGAGAGCCGCGGCAACAGCTCCCCGTGACCAGAGCGACTTATGATCTGCTCCGCACGTTGCTTCTCCTCTTCACTACCCCAGGGCAGGAGGATGTGAAACTCCTTTGCTGCTGCTATCTTGCTCAACTCCACCCAATACTCCACCGGCCATAGTTTGGTTATCCAGGTGGTTCCGTGCAGAAACAGCAGATATGGTTTATCTGAGTTGGCTTGGGGCATCTTCGCGATACCATAATCCGGTGCGGATTCTGGCTTGGGATATCTAAGGGCCTGAGCAAACAGGGAACGCACCCGTTCGATGGCATGCTGGTCGCGCGCGACAGTTATGCTGCGCTGATAAAAACGCGTCGCACCTGGTTCACGGGACGAGTCACTATCGAGTCCAACCGTTACCCCGCGCGCCATACGCGCCAGCAGTGCGCTCTTGTACAGCCCTTGAGCATCGATGATCAGATCATAATCCCGCCGGCGCAGGTCTCTACGGAATGCCTTGATCTCTCCGCTACGCCAAGAGCTGATCCATGCCTTGCGCCAGCGTCTGATAGCAACCGGAATAACCCGTTCCACCGCCGGATGCCAGGAAGGCACCTCGGTAAATGCCTCTTCCGCTACCCAGTCGAACCGAATACCAGGTATCGCTGCCACCGCATCGGTAACAGCCGGCAGGGTATGGATCAAATCCCCCAGGGATGATGTTTTTACGATCAGAACTCTCAAATGGATCTCTGTTCCGTTTAGTTTTAAGTGGCCGGAATATACCCGTTATCTCTTAGATACCGCATAATCAGATCAGCACTCTCTTCAACACTTAGGCTATCCGTATTAACCACGACCTCCGCCAGTTCTGGCTCTTCATAAGGCGAAGAGATACCGGTGTAGTTTTTTATGATTCCTGCGCGGGCCTTTTTATACAACCCCTTTACATCGCGTTGCTCACAGGTATCCAGACTGCAATCACAATATACTTCAATAAAATCACCTTCTGGCATTAAATCACGCACCTTGCGCCGGTCTGAGCGAAAGGGGGAGATAAATGCGGTAAGGGCAATAACTCCGGCCTCGATAAACAGCCGGGACATCTCGGCAACCCGCCGAATGTTCTCTGCCCTATCCTCTTCGCTGAAGCTAAGATCACCGCACAAACCATGACGGACATTATCTCCGTCAAACACAAACGAACGACAATCTAACTCATACAGCTTGGCCTCCACTGCATTTGCCAGGGTGGATTTACCAGAACCGGAAAGCCCGGTAAACCAGATCACAAAGCTCTTGTGACGATTCTGTTCTTCCCTCTGTTTACGGGAAACTGCTTGTTCCTGCCAAACAACATTTTCACTCTTCGCCACTATTCATTTCCTTCGATAACCTGCTGCAGGGCAGCCATAACCATATCCACACTAATGCCTTCCAGGCACTTAAGTTCGCCCTTTGGACACTCCCGCTTAAAACAGGGGCCACAATCCAAGCCCAGATGCAGTATCCGGTTGCGAGGATTCAAAGGTGGCGTAAAACCAGGATCAGATGAGCCATAAATCGCCACCAACGGCCTATCTAGAGCTGCGGCCACATGCATCAACCCGGAATCGTTGCTCACCACCGCATCTGCTGTGGACATAAGATCCACCGCCTGCGCTAGGCTGGTACGCCCACTAAGGTTAACACAGCGGCCTTCAGTAACTGCATCAACACCCGAACATGCCTCCCTATCTTTTTCTGAGCCAAACAACCATACACTCCAGCCCTGGTCGATCACTCTCCTTGCTAACTCTCCGTAATAGTCCTGAGGCCAACATTTAGCAGGCCCATATTCCGCACCAGGGCAGAGTATCAGCAGCTTACCTTGCGGCGGTTCCAATCCCAGATCGCCCATAGCAGTAGCGACATCACATCCAGACAGATCCAATCTGGGTACAGGTATAGCATCGGTAACATCTTTTCCAGGAGGATATGCCAGAGCGACAAACCTCTGCACTGTCATGGTAAGCTTGCTCTTATCCAGTTTGCGTATATCGTTCAGCAACCCATAGCGCATCTCCCCCACCCAGCCAGTACGTTTTGGTATCCTGGCCCAAAAAGGAATCAGGGCTGACTTAAGGCTATTTGGGAGAAGAATGGCCTGGCCATACCCACGTCCAGCCAAACTACGGCCCAGACTATAGCGCACCTTCAAATCCAGGCGACCATGCCCCACAGGCATATCAATGGCCTGTCTAACCTCAGGCATCCGCTGCAACAGGGGGAGGCTCCATCCCGGCGCCAATACATCTATATCCACAGAAGGTTGCTGCTGACGCAGGGCCTTAAACAGGCTCTGGGCCATCACCATATCCCCAACCCAGGATGGACCTACTACTAGAATGGAGTTGTTATCACTCAAAACGAGTTCGATAAAACCTGAATCAGACCAGGGTCAACCACTCTGGATTCTCATCCCTGCGGCCATGCACCTGATCGAAATATAGCTCCTGCAGCTGCTCCGTGATTGGTCCCCGCCCGTTATTACCGATGGGGCGGTTATCCACTTCGCGAATAGGGGTAACTTCAGCAGCAGTACCAGTAAAGAATGCCTCGTCAGCGATATACACCTCATCCCGGGTTATGCGTTTCTCCACGACAGGAACACCCAACTCATCCGCCAGACTCATTACCGTCTTGCGAGTTATACCATCCAGAGCGGAGGTTAGATCCGGCGTATAGATCACTCCATCCCGGACAATGAATATATTCTCACCAGAACCTTCCATGACATACCCTTCTGCATCCAATAATAGAGCCTCATCGTAGCCACAGGCCAGGGCCTCCTGCAGCGCCATCATGGAGTTCATGTAGTTGCCGTTGGCCTTGGCTCGGCACATAGTGATATTGACGTGATGTCTGGTGAAAGATGAAACCCGGATGCGGATACCCTTCTCCAGTTCCTCTTCTCCCAGATAGGCCCCCCACTCCCAGGCCGCAACCATAACGTGAACCCGAAGATTGTCAGCCCGCAACCCCATACCCTCCGAGCCGTAAAAACACATGGGTCTGATGTAGGCAGAATCCAGGCCGTTCTCTTTAACTGCTGCAATCTGAGCCTGGTTCAATGTATCTGCATCAAACGGCATAGGCATACCCAGAATATGGGCAGAACGAAACAGACGATCGGTGTGCTCCTGCAGCCTGAATATGGCAGGACCCTGATCTGTTTTATAGGCGCGCACCCCCTCAAACACACCCATTCCATAGTGTAGGGTGTGGGTAAGCACATGGGTCTTGGCCTCGCGCCAGGGAACCATCTCCCCGTCCAGCCATATTACCCCGTCACGGTCTGCCATTGTCTGCATCTATTACTCCTAAGATCAAAGTACTCTAAATTTGTTCAGTTAGGCTCTTGTTGTCTCATTACAGAATCCCAGAATCCTTTCACCTGTTCCCGCTCCTGCGTCAACTCCTGCCGAGAAACCAGCGCTGGTTTCTCTTGTAACGCCAAACGATGAGATGCTGAACGAAAAGCCCTATAAGCGTCCGCTAACGCTTCCACATCATCCTTGGCAAAAATCTCATGTCTGGCCAACCCTTCCAACAACCTGATATTGTCGGTCCAATCCAGTAGATCTGGATGGCTATTAGCCCACCTTAGAACCGCGTATTGAACCATAAATTCAATATCTGCGATACCACCCAACCCCTGCTTGAGATCAAACAGCTGCTGATTGCTCTTATCTAGAGAGGAGCGCATCTTCTCCCGCATATCAACCACTTCAGACCGCAGTTTGTCTGGATCACGCTCTTGAGACAGAACTGCCCGACGAATCTCTTCAAACTTGGCAGCCACAACCTGGTCACCGGCAATAGGACGTGCCCGCAGCAGCGCCTGATGTTCCCAAGTCCAAGCCTGGTTGTGTTGATACTCCTCAAACGCCTTCAACGAGCTAACCAACATGCCAGATTCACCACTTGGCCGCAGGCGCATATCCACCTCATACAGCTGCCCAGAGTGAGTGCGCGCGGTCAACATATGGATCATGCGCTGGCCTAGCCGCGCAAAAAACAGATCAGCTCCAATCTGCCGCTCTCCATCGGTCATGGCGTTATAATCGGAATTGGTATGGATAAACACCATGTCCAGATCGGAGCCGTAACCCAACTCAATCCCGCCCATTTTCCCGTAGGCGATCACCACAAAACCCTTATCTTCAGGCCCAGCCAGACTGGTAGGCCTACCGTGGCGTGAAACCATATAGGCCCACACCTGCTCCAGAACTCTCGCCACTATGGTCTCGGCAATCTCGGTCAGGTAATCGCTTACCACCATCAATGGTATTACTTCGGTAATATCAGCAGCGGCCACCCGTAGTTTATTGCTCTGCAGAAACAGCCGCAGGCGCTCCATCTGCTCCTCGGTATCATCCTCATCTACTGCTGATAGCAGGGTATCCAACTCTGCCTCAAGATCATTGCGCTTCAAAGGAGAGTAGAGCTGCCGGGGATCTAACATGTCATCCAGCAGGATAGGATGGCGAGCAATACGGCTGGCAATCCAAGGGCTGATGCTCTCCAAACGCACCAACTGAGACAAAACCATGGGGTTTTCCACCAATAGCGCCAGATAAGCCGTACGCCGGGCGATGGCCTCCAGAAGCTGTAGCAGACGCTCCAAAACAGTAACTGGCTCTTCAGTGGCTGCTACCGCCTGCAACAGAACCGGCATGAGTTGATCCAGTCTCTGCTGACCACGCTGACCCTGTCCACGGCATGCGTGGCTCTGGCGAAAACCGTCCAGCATTTTCAGCGCATCACTGGCATCAGCCTCGAAACCTGATTTTGCCAGCAGATCTATGGCCTGTTCGCCATCCAGTCGTTGGCGCCATAGTGACTGCAACAAATTCTCTTCCTGCTCATCATTTTGCTCCTGTTCGGCATGGGGCGTAGAAAACACCTTCTCGAAGTGGCCCTGCACCCGCTGGCGGTGTTGATCCAGAACAGTTGAGAAGCTTTCCCAATCATCAAATCCCATTGATCTTGCCAGGCGCAACCGTTCTAACGGCTCCTCTGGCAACAGATGAGTCTGGTGATCCTGCCAAGCCTGGAGACGATTCTCCACCAGACGCAGAAACTCATAAGCCGTTTTCAGCTCCTGCACCACATAATCCGGCAGCAGCTCTTTCTCCCGCAGCCTATCCAGAACCTGCATAATGGGACGGATTTGCAGATCTGGATCACGCCCTCCCCGGACCAGCTGAAAAGCCTGACCGATAAACTCAATCTCGCGAATACCACCCCGGCCCAGCTTTATGTTGGCGTCCATGCCTCGCTTATGCATCTCCCCTCTTATCATGCGTTTCATATCGCGAATGGACTCAATGGCCCCATAGTCCAGATAGCGCCTATAAACAAAGGGGCGCAGCATATCCATTAACGCCTCACCATCGCCTGCCACCAAGCGCGCCTTGATCATGGCATAGCGCTCCCACTCCCGAGCCTGGGAAAAATAGTACTCCTCCAAGGCGTCAAAGCTCATAACCAGCGGTCCGGAATCCCCAAACGGGCGCAGGCGGGTATCCACCCTAAATACAAAGCCATCAGCTGTCTGCGCACCTATGGCCTTTATTAGCTGCTGTCCAAGACGGGTAAAGAACTGCTCATTGGAGAGATAGCGTCCGCCTTCCACTTCACCTCTATTAGGATAGGCAAATATAAGATCTATATCAGATGATAAATTTAGCTCTCTAGCACCCAGCTTACCTAAGCCAAGCACCAGCATTTGCTGCTGCACCCCATCTGCATCCCGCGGCACCCCATGTTTCTCTACCGCCCACCGATAAAGCAGAGTCAACGTCTGATTGACACAAGCATCAGCTAGAGCGGACAGATCTTCCAGGGTCTCAGGCAGAGGGGCAATGCCCGCAATATCGCGCCAGATTATGCGCACCATCTGGTCTCTACGAAATAGGCGCAGAACCCTATGCAGTGAGGCCTCATCCGCAACCTGCGCCAACTCCTGCTGCAGACGACTCTCTATAGTTCCTGCCGGAAAACTGGAGTGTAGGTCGCCGCTATTCAGCAGATCATAAAAACAGCCCGGGTCGCGCAGAAAACAGTGGACCACATAGTCACTAGCCTCCCAAACCCGTTTCAGTTCAGCAACCAACTCTAACTGCGCCTCCAGCTTGGATAGCTGTTCTGGAGTCAAAGATTCACTCCAAGCACGATAATGGCGTTCAATTACATCAGTAAGCTGCTCTACTGACGCAGGTTTGTTATTAGGATCTGAATTCAACTCAATCTCCACTGCTGGACCTTTACCCAATCATGCTTGATCTTATCTAGGATATGCAACCAAATCTGCATCAAATATATACAGCCTAAACAAAAAAAGCCCCGCATTACTGCGGGGCTTTCTATTTGCTGGGTATTGCAGCGGATGGTTACATCATTCCACCCATGCCGCCCATTCCACCCATGCCGCCCATACCACCCATATCAGGCATACCACCGCCATTAGAGTCGTCAGACGGGGCATCAGCTATCATGGCCTCGGTAGTGATCATCAGGCCAGATACGGAGGCTGCATTCTGCAGAGCGGTACGAGTTACCTTGGTTGGATCCAGGATACCCATCTCGATCATATCGCCATACTCTCCGGTACCGGCGTTATAACCGAAGTTACCTTCACCCTCTTCTACCTTGTTGACCACAACAGAGGCTTCATCACCAGCGTTGGTTACGATCTGGCGCAGAGGCTCCTCCATGGCACGACAGGCCATATCAATACCTACGTCCTGATCGTGGTTGTCACCTTCAAGATCTTTCAAGGAAGTCAGGGCGCGAATCAGAGCTACACCACCACCTGGAACCACACCCTCTTCTACCGCAGCACGGGTAGCATGCAGAGCATCTTCTACGCGGGCCTTTTTCTCTTTCATCTCAACTTCAGTAGCAGCACCAACTTTGATTACAGCAACACCGCCAGCCAGTTTAGCTACACGTTCTTGCAGCTTCTCACGATCATAGTCAGAGGAGGTCTCTTCGATCTGAGCACGAATCTGCTCTACACGCTCTTTGATCTCGTTCTCAGAACCGGCGCCATCAATGATGGTGGTCTCATCCTTGCTTACCTGGATCTTCTTGGCGGTACCCAGATCTTCCAAGCTAGCTTTATCCAGTGACAGTCCAACCTCTTCCGAGATTACAGTTGCACCGGTCAGAATAGCGATATCCTGCAACATGGCCTTACGGCGATCACCGAAACCAGGAGCCTTAACAGCGCAAACCTTAACAATGCCACGAATGGTGTTAACCACCAGAGTAGCCAGAGCTTCGCCATCTACATCTTCAGCGATGACCAGCAGAGATTTACCAGCCTTGGCTACGCCCTCGAGGACCGGCAGTAGATCACGAATGTTAGAGATCTTCTTGTCGTGCAGCAGCACAAATGGCTCATCCAGTTCGGCGGACATGCTCTGCTGATCAGTAGCAAAGTATGGTGAGAGATAGCCACGGTCGAACTGCATACCTTCAACAACTTCCAGCTCGTTATCCAGGGCAGAACCCTCTTCTACAGTGATAACACCCTCTTTACCTACCTTCTGCATGGCCTCGGCAATGATGTTTCCGATACTCTCATCGCTATTGGCGGAGATGGTGCCAACCTGGGCAATCTCTTTGTCGTCAGAGCATGGACGCGAGAGAGACTGCAACTCAACTACAGCAGCTTCAACCGCCTTATCGATACCACGCTTCAGATCCATTGGGTTCATGCCGGCAGCTACTGCCTTCATACCCTCGCGCACCATGGCCTGTGCTAGTACGGTGGCTGTGGTGGTACCGTCGCCTGCGATATCAGAGGTGTGAGAGGCAACCTCTTTCACCATCTGGGCGCCCATGTTTTCAAACTTATCTTTCAGTTCGATCTCTTTGGCTACAGAAACGCCATCTTTAGTGATGGTAGGGGCACCAAAGCTCTTCTCCAGCACTACGTTGCGGCCCTTAGGACCCAGGGTGACCTTTACGGCATTGGCCAGGATATTTACGCCATCCATCATCTTGGAGCGGGCGCTTTCAGAAAATTTCACATCTTTTGCTGACATTGCAATATTCCTTAATATTTTCAGTATTTGTTGATTGGTTAACTCTAGTGTCTACTGGACGGAAGCTATCAGTCTTCAATCACTCCCATGATGTCCTCTTCGCGCATCACCAGGATCTCATCATCACCCATCTTTACCTCGGTACCAGAGTATTTACCGAACAGAACTGTGTCTCCAACCTTAAGATCCATCGGGCGCACATCGCCATTCTCCAGGATTTTGCCTTTGCCAACGGCCATAACTTCACCCTGCATAGGCTTCTCGGTTGCGGAACCAGGGAGCACGATACCGCCAGCGGTAGTGGTCTCCTCTTCCTTACGGCGTACAATCACACGATCGTGCAGCGGACGAATGTTCATCTACTGAGTTCTCCTTACATTATGTTTATGGAAAATTTAATAAAATCCGGGATAGCTGCTTTTAGCACTCTCCCCTAGTGAGTGCTAATAATAGGGGCAAACTTCGCATATTCAAGGCCCGGCGGGAGAAAAAAGCGATATTTTGTGGATTAGCGCCTAATTGTTTGAAAACAGGACAGATACAGGGATGAAAAACCGGACACTTACACTAAGTGATGATCATATCTCTCCATCAGATAACATAGGCAGTCCTGGCGCACTACCCTTTCGTCCAAGGTAAGCATGGAGGGCATCACCGGCACCCGCAGCCTGATCTTACCATCCACCAGCTCAAAATAGCGCTCAGAAACATCACACCCCTGCTCATCGGTTGCCTCAAACCCCAGGTCGATACCTGAAGCAACGCAACCAATAATAGTCCCCGCAGGCAATTCCCGAAAATTGTAGTGCTCAACATCATCAGCAAGCCGGATATCCACCCCAGAAACCCCGTGCCCAAAGCTATAGCGATCAGGTATCTTCACTATGGCTACTGTATGGTATAGATCAATATCGCTATGGGCTGGAGCATGTTCCGGGTGATGGGAGAGTTGCAGGCAGGCGTCTAAATAGTTTCGCGCATGCTCCACCCCCTGAGCCTCGCCTACCCTACCGCACTCCAGTGTAACCGAGGGACAGAGCCTGGCCATAGCTATGGACTGTACCCCGCGCGGACGAATAAAGTAGACCACTGTGCGACTGAACATGGTAGCCAGATGGAAGAACCTGTTATCCAGCAGGTTGACACAGGCGTAGTGTGGATTCAGGCCGGTGTTGTTATGCAGATCCACACTGGCAAATATTCCACGCCGATCCATTATCTCTACCACCTGAGCCATCATGCTATGCTCTGGCGTCTCTTCCACCTCACAGCCAGGCCAGACCCGATTGTAATCAGGCTGACCATCCAGATGCCGGAGGCCAACGGCAGCTGCACTGACATTACCGATAAATATACTCAGCGACCGCGGTAGCTCTTTTTCACCACCACCGGGCAGATAATCCATCAGCAGTTGACGCAGAGCATCCCATCCAGCGGTCTCATTGCCATGCATTAGCACAGAGATATATAGAGCTGGCTCCCTGCGGCCCGACAGATGTATCAAAGTTGGTCCGCCCAGAATCTGCTCTAGCTGGGTAGCCTCCATCTCCAATAGTCCCGATGGTATGTGGTCTAGTTGCTGCAACATATCAGATAGCCCATTGATGTACCGGCTTGCCACTGGCCTGCCGCTCCAGGTATGCCTCAGTCAGACCCTGCATATCCACCCCATGCTTGGCCACCCAGGCCCGCTGCCATGCAGCGCCATTTTGCCCCGACTCAGCTCTCTCCCGTATTATCCCCAACCAATAATCGGCCTCATCCACATCAACACCCAGTGAAAGCAGCCCTGCTCTTGCCATGGGGACAAGAACCTGGGTACATAGCCGCGGTAGTTTGACCCTCTTGCCGTCCAGCCACTGGATCTCAGTACGCAGACCGGTTTTTGCCGCCGCGTAGAAATTATCCTGGGCCTGTTCAAACGGAAGCATTCCCTCTGGCGCATCCTGCTGACGCGCCAGGGAGGTGACAGCACCAAAATATAGTGCCGCGTTGGCAATTGAATCAACAATGGATGGCCCTGCAGGCACTACGCGGTGCTCGAAACGCAGATGAGGTTCGCCTGCATCATCAAACCCGATCAGAGGCCGAGTCCAACGCCAGACAGTTCCATTCTGTAAGCGCAGGTGGGCCAGTTTCTCTTCCGGCTCATCCATAAGACGGGGCAACAGGATGGGATAGCGCTTCCAATTGGCCATAAAACACTCTGCTATAGATTTTTCTAGGTAGTGCACACCAAGAGTTACCCGCTGGGTGAGGCTTAAGTTTCCCATTGCAACCGCCTGCTCAAACAGCGGGATACGGGTCTCATCCCAAAGATCAGCCCCAAACAGATAGGGAGAGTTAGCGCTGATGGCCACCATGGGGGCGGAGAGAATTTTAGATGCGTTGTAGAACCTCACCCCCTCAGCCGCATCCACCTTCAGATGAATTTGAAAGGATGTGGCGGCAGACTCCAACATTACATCGTTATGTTCCAGCGCCAAGGCATCACGGCCATCCAGATCAAACCTAAGTGGTTTGCCGCCACGCCGGAGCAGCACCTGTTCATTTAGTGCGTGATAACGGTGCAGGGGAGACATGTTCTCCAGGCTAAAGTCTGCCTCCAGAGCGGAGGGGAGTATGCCTATCATGGCCAGACGCGCATCCAGCTTTGCGGCAACCCTATTACATCTATCCCAGGTCTCACTCAACTCCTGCTGCATAACTGTTAGGGCATTGCCACACAGCCGTTGTGGAGTACCATTGAGTTCCAGATTAAAGGTGGCAAGTTCAGGCACCACCAGAGGATCGCCCAGATGCTGTAGATACTCTTCCACTATCCCAGCAGGACGCGCATCTCCATCTACCAGCCAGGCCTCCAACTCAAAACCGCCCATGTTAGGGCCGGTCTTAAATTTACCCTCCTGCAGCCAGCGAGATAGAAGCAGCGTCTCCCTACCGAGACGCTCTTCAAAGGCGGCAAAATCATCTGGATCGAAATGACTGTCGGAAATCTCTTGTCCCATATCCTTCAGTTTAATCCATGCTCAAAGAAGTTGGGGTTATATGCGCAGCTAAACTCTCTCTAACAGACCGCCATGCAGGGCAGCATCTAAAGCCTTAAGTCTTTGTGGCGTCCCCACATCTACCCAACGACCATCATACAACTGCCCACTAACCAGGCTGCTTTCTGCACACTTATACAAAAGTGGCGCTAAAGGAAACGGCCCAGACTTGCACTCCGCAAAAAGCTCCGAACGGTACAGACCTGCTCCACTAAATGTGAATCGCTCATTATCAGTGTCTATTATCAACCCATCACGCAACCCAAAGTCACCCTGTTGATGCTGAGGTGGATTTGGCACCAGCACCAGATGGGCCAGCTTGTCCTGCTCTATTGTTATGCTTGCTAAATCAAGATCGGTCCAGATATCTGCGTTCACAACCAGAAACGGCTCATCCCCCAGCAACGGCAGGGCTTTGAAGATGCCGCCACCAGTTTCTAAGGGTTGTCCGGTCTCAGGTGAGTAGGTGATATTGACACCATACTCACTACCATCGCCCAGATGAGCAGTAATCTGCTCACCAAGATGGGCATGATTAATTACCAACTCTGTTATACCTGCACTAGCCAAAGCCTCAACATGGTATTGAATCAGAGGCTTGCCACCCACCCTAAGCATAGACTTGGGAACAGCATCAGTAAGAGGACGCATACGTTCGCCGCGGCCTGCCGCCAAAATCATTGCGCGTGCGGGTCGTTGCTGGGTGGTCATTTATGCTCCTTGGTAAATTGTTGGCATTAGATAATAAACTAGTTGTGGGGTAGATATCATCTTGGATGGTTTTAACGCTTCGCCGCAAATGAACGTGAATCACCGCAAAATTACGCTAATAATTCTTTGTCATCCCCGCGAAAGCAGGAATCTAGAGGGTGTTTGCAGTATCGGTAACAAGCCCCTCTCCCCTCAACCCAACCCTTCTCCCCACTGGAGAGAAGGGAGCAACAAAAAAGGCCACCCCTTGCGGAATGACCTTTTGTGCAAAAGAGTTGATCATATCAACGCTTCATAGCATCAAAGAACTCATTATTGGTCTTGGTGACTTTGAGCTTGTCATAGAGAAATTCCATAGCGGCCAGCTCATCCATCGGATGCAGAATCTTCCGCAGAATCCACATCTTCTGCAGATCACTCTCCTTCATCAACAGATCTTCGCGTCTAGTGCCTGAGCGGTTGATATTGATGGCAGGAAAGATACGCTTCTCGGCGATACGGCGATCCAGATGCACCTCCATGTTGCCGGTGCCTTTGAACTCTTCGTAGATAACATCATCCATACGGGAACCGGTTTCAACCAGTGCAGTAGCGATAATGGTCAGACTACCGCCCTCTTCAACATTACGCGCAGCACCAAAGAAACGTTTGGGACGATGCAGAGCATTGGCATCCACACCACCGGTTAGTACTTTGCCGGATGATGGAATAACAGTGTTATAGGCACGGGCCAGACGGGTAATTGAGTCCAATAGGATAACCACATCCTTCTTGTGCTCTACCAAACGCTTGGCCTTTTCGATTACCATTTCCGCAACCTGGACGTGACGCGCCGCTGGCTCATCAAAGGTGGAGGAGATTACCTCTCCCCGAACCGAACGGGCCATCTCTGTTACCTCTTCTGGACGCTCATCGATAAGCAGAACTATTAAATGGCTCTCTGGATGATTGTGGGCAATGGACTGAGCAATATTCTGCATCAGCATGGTCTTACCCGCCTTAGGAGGCGATACAATCAAACCACGCTGCCCCTTTCCGATAGGTGCGCACAACTCAATAGTGCGGGCTGTAATATCTTCGGTACTACCGTTACCCAGCTCCAGCTCAAACTTCTCATTGGCAAATAGCGGGGTAAAATTCTCGAACAAGATCTTATTTTTAGCATTATCCGGGCTATCAAAGTTGATCTGACTAACCTTGAGCAGCGCAAAATATCTTTCGCCATCTTTGGGGGGGCGTATCTTTCCTTCAATGGTATCGCCGGTACGCAGACTAAATCGTCTTATCTGGCTGGGCGAGACATAGATATCATCCGGCCCCGCCAGATAGGAGCTATCCGCAGAGCGTAAGAAACCAAATCCATCCTGGAGAATTTCGAGTACTCCATCACCGTAGATATCTTCTCCCTTTTTGGCATGGGCCTTGAGAATTGCAAATATGAGATCTTGCTTGCGGGATCGGCCAACCCCATCTATTTTCATTTCTCGGGATAGTTCTACCAATTCTGGTACTGGTTTTTTCTTAAGTTCGGTGAGATTCATGGTTTATTCGATATTTTGATATTGATACAGGAAAGGTGGATAAGCACGCCTCGGATAGAGTACGTCGTTTGGTTATGGGAAACGAATTGTTTGGGATAGTTACTGTTATATTTTAAACAGCACTCACAGGAGTGTGTCGAATCATTGGATTCTAGCACTCTCCTGGAGCGCGTCAACTACTTGTTACGCAGTTTAGAGCAATACTTAAATATTGCTATCAATAAAAGCTGTCAGCTGCGACATAGAAACTGCTCCCACCTTAGTGGCCTCAACTTCGCCATTCTTAAACAGCATCAGTGTTGGAATACCGCGGATGCCATAACGTGGTGGAGTATTCGGATTATCATCAATATTAAGTTTTGCTATTTTAATCTGGCCGGCATATTTACCAGCTACTTCCTCCAGGACTGGGGCAATCATCTTACAAGGACCACACCACTCTGCCCAAAAGTCGATTAGCACTGGCTCTCCAGACTGAAGCACATCAGTTTCAAAAGAGTCGTCCGTCACATGAACAATCTGCTCACTCACAAGCTATTTCTCCAAATTAGTTAGGTAGTTACGCCTGGACGTACGGATCCGTACCGGCGTGTTAATAAATCTACACAAGAAAGTAATATTCGAGGTATCAATGAAAATATATCCAGAAACGCGCTCTTCCCCAAGCGCCTGAAATCTTATTTCATCTGAAACTAATACTCATTGCAAGTCCCAACCACAGAGAAATTGCTGTATCCTAGCGTTCCATGACAGAAAAGCATTTAACAAAAATAGAGTTCAGTAGTTTTAAACTGGATGAAAAAATCACGCAAGGCATTGAAGAAGCAGGATTTTCTTACTGCACCCCTATTCAAGCCCAAACCATACCAATAGCTATCCAAGGTAAAGATGTAGCTGGCCAAGCCCAAACAGGGACGGGAAAGACCGCCGCTTTTTTGGTGGCATGCATGCAATATCTCATAGATAACCCTGCCGCTGAAGCGAGAAAACCAACCCAGCCCAGGGCCATTATGTTAGCCCCAACTAGGGAGCTGGCGATCCAGATTCACAAGGATGCAGAGCTGCTAGGCAAGCATACCGACCTCAAGCTTGGCCTGGTATTTGGTGGCACCGGCTACGAACAACAGCGCAAACAGCTGGAGCAGGGAGTTGATATTCTGATTGGCACTCCGGGCCGCCTTATTGACTATTTCAAACAGGGGGTGTTCAACCTTAAAGCAGTTCAGGTGATGGTATTGGATGAGGCGGACAGAATGTTCGATCTCGGATTTATCAAAGACATCCGCTATCTGCTGCGGCACATGCCAAAGCCACAAGATCGCCTCGGCATGCTGTTCTCCGCCACCCTATCCTACCGGGTAGCCGAGCTAGCCTATGAACATATGGACAACCCGGAAGAGGTTAAAATTGAGACCGACAAGATTACCGCAGATAAGGTAAATCAGACCTATTACATGACCGCCAATGATGAAAAGGTCTCTCTTCTTATCGGTCTGTTACGCCACATGGACCCCAGGCGCACTATAGTCTTTGTAAATACCAAACGCGCAGCAGATATTGTATGGGGATTCCTGGAAGGCAACGGATTTGGCGCAGCAGTACTGTCCGGCGACGTCCCGCAGAAAAAACGTATGCGCCTGCTGGGCGAGTTCCAATCCGGCGACCTTCCGGTATTGGTTGCAACAGACGTAGCGGCCCGCGGCCTGCATATACCGGATGTAAGTCATGTTATAAATTATGACCTACCGGAAGATGCAGAAGACTATGTACATCGAATAGGCCGCACCGCCAGAGCCGGCGCCAGTGGTGATGCCATAAGCTTCGCCTGTGAAACCTACTCCTTCTCTCTGCCTGACATCGAGAGCTATATAGGCCACAGAATTGAGATGCAGCCAGTGACATCCGAGCTGTTGGCAGATATCGATCCCAAAAGCAGGAAATATCCTGCTCATGGCAGTCGCAATGCCAGAGGCAAGGGTGGCCAAAATAGAAATAGGCCCGGCGCAAACAAGGGCCGCAACAAAAGGCAACACAAACCAAGACCTAATTAATAGACAACCTTCTCATGGCTAAACAGAGCAAAAACAAGTGCTTCCGCTGCACCAACACCAAATGCTGCACCTACACCACAGAGGCTCTAGGAGAAGCTCCGCGCTCAAAAGAGGACTTTGATCATCTTCTTTGGCAGATTTCCCATGAGGGAGTTGAAATCTATAAAGATGAAGGAGATTGGTATCTGCTGTTTCAAGGCAGGTGTGAGCATATCCAGCAGGATGGTGGTTGCGGAATCTATGAGACTCGACCTCAGATCTGCCGTGACTATGCGAATGACTGGTGCGAATTCGACGTGCCGGCGGAAGAGGGGTTTGAACTCCACTTCAAAAATTACCAACAGCTGTTGAAATACTGCAAAAAGCGCTTCAAAAAATGGGGCAACTACCCATCTAAGTAGCCGGCATTATCTCGGAAAAGTTGTGGATAGCGGGAAAATGTTGCGCATCCTTCAGCGGCCCCTTGGTATCCGGCTGCAGTATCATCAGCAGGTGCTCTATTCCGTAGCGCTCAGCTGAACGCAGAACCGAGATACTATCATCCACGAAGAGTGTTCTCGCTTTCTGAAACTGCTCCACCTGCTCCAACCTTTGCCAAAATTCCTGAGACTCTTTGGGGTATCCCAAATCGTGGGAACAGATCACCCTATCAAAATGGCCTCCCAGTTGGGTTCGCTCAAGCTTCAGAGCCAAAGATTTCTGGTGGGCATTCGTGACCAGTAGCACCATTTTGCCTAAACTACGCATCGCGTCCAGAAAATCCGCCACATGGGGATGTACCGCGATGAGATGATCCACCTCCTGTTTCAACAGCACAATATCTAGCCCCAGTTCCCGACTCCAGTGGTCTACGCAGTACCACTCAAGGCTCCCCTCAACATCTTCATAGCGGGCCAACAACTCCTGCTTGGACTCCTCCAGAGTTATATCTCTCGCCTCTGCATATCTTTTAGGTACATGCTCTAACCAGAAATAGTTATCAAAATGGAGATCCAGCAAGGTGCCATCCATGTCGAGAAACAGTGTATCGATATCTGCCCAATCGATCATAAGCGTCTTTTCTTTGTCTCAAAATAAAAAATTGAAGGTACACTATACTGATTAAAGCATGTTACGGAAGCATTATGAGTAAAAAACCCAACATCAATTCACGCCGCCGCATTATCCACACTGGCGTATTCAACATTGAAGAGATAGATCTTGAGTTTGCTAACGGGCAGCAGCGCAAATACCAGTGTATCGTCGGATCAAAACAGGGGGCGGTATTAATCGTACCCCTACTCGATGACGATACTGTTCTGCTAATCAGGGAGTACGCTGCCGGCACAGACCGCTACGAACTGGCCTTCCCTAAAGGTCATATCGAAGAGGGTGAGGATCTGCTGGAGGCAGCTGACCGGGAGATCCAGGAAGAGATAGGATACGGCGCCAATAAGCTAGAACATATCCACTCCTTTTCTATTGCTCCGGGATACCTGAGCCACTATACCCACATAGTGCTCGCCCGCGATCTTTACGTAAATAAGATACTTGGCGATGAGCCGGAAGAGATTGAGGTGGTTCCCTGGAAGATCAAAGAGATAGATAAACTGCTACAGCAAGACGACTTCACTGAGGCTCGCTCTATTGCTGCAATCTTTCTGGTAAGAGAAATTCTCCAGAATAGTTAGCATTTTTCGCCAGATAATTCGCTTAGCAGAGATTGGACTTTTCTCATTTTATATATAACACTGCTGACCCCATGAACAACCAACTACCTCCAATAGACAAGATTATTGATATTGCCAAACAGGCGGGAGAGGTAATTCTAAATATCTATGGGACCGATTTTTCTGTATATGAGAAATCAGACCTTTCTCCTCTAACTGAAGCAGATCTAGCCGCCCACAATCACATTACCGACTGCTTACTAAAGTTAACACCAGAAGTACCCATCCTGTCTGAAGAGTCTGCAACTATCCCATTCTCCATACGTAAAGAGTGGGATCGCTACTGGTTGGTAGATCCGCTGGACGGGACCAAAGAGTTCGTCAAGCGCAATGGGGAATTTACCGTCAACATTGCTCTTATAGATAACCAACGGCCTATCCTCGGCGTTATATATGTACCAGTATCAAAGATCACCTATTACGCCTCAACAGATATTGGCGCATTCAAGCAACTGCCGGACTGCGCAGCAGAGCCAATATCAGTAAAACCTAAGCACGGCACTCCAATAAAAGTAGCCGGCAGCCGCTCACACGCAGGAGAGAGCCTGAAGCGTTACCTGGAAAACCTGGGTGAGCACGAGATCGTCAGCATGGGCAGCTCGTTAAAATCTTGCCTGGTAGCAGAAGGGTTGGCAGATATTTACCCGCGGCTAGGACCTACATCTGAGTGGGATACTGGCGCAGCCCAAGCCATTGTGGAGGCCGCAGGCGGGAAGATCACTGACACCAGCATGCACCCACTACGCTACAACAGCAAAGAGTCAGTACTAAACCCTGATTTCTTTGTGTTCGGAGATATGGACGAAGATTGGTCTAAATATCTAGTTTGATTCAACCGAATTCTGAGACTCAAACTGGGTCTTATACAGAGATGTATATTCACCATTCAAGGCCAACAGCTCGTCATGCTTACCGCTTTCTATAATGCGGCCATCTTTCAGCACAACAATCCGGTCTGCCCCCTCGATCGTAGAGAGCCGATGGGCCACAACCAGGGTTGTACGTCCCTGAGTGAGATGTTTTAGCGCCTCTTGGATCTTACCTTCTGATTCAGCATCCAGGGCTGATGTAGCCTCATCCAAAATCAGTATCGGCGCATCCTTCAGGAAGGCACGAGCTATCGCCAAACGCTGGCGCTGGCCACCAGAGAGCAAAACCCCATCCTCGCCAATTAGGGTATCCAGACCACTATCCATCCGCTCAACGAACTCCAAAGCGTGGGCCGCTTCGGCAGCCTGTCTGATCTTGGACTCATCTCGATCAACTAGCGATCCATAGGCAATATTGCGCGCAACCGTATCGTTGAATAGGGTTGTATTCTGACTGACCAGTGCGATCTGCCCGCGCAGGTTGCGCAACTTATAATCCTGAATAGGAGTCCCGTCTACCAGTATCTCGCCTGAGGTTGGGGTATAAAAACGCAACAACAGATTAGTGATAGTGGTTTTACCACTGCCGGAGCGACCAACAAAGGCAACTGTCTCGCCAGGGTTAATCTCCAAATTAATCCCTTGCAGGACCTTTTGCTCAGATCCTTGGTAGCTAAATTCAACCTCATTGAATCTGATGCTACCAACAGCCCTATCTGTTTCTACAGTGCCGTTATCTTCTTCCACATCTTCATCGATCTGCTCAAAGATATTCTCACAAGCGGCGATGCCTTTTTGGATATTTCCGTAGACCTCACTTAACTGGCGTATTGGCTTAGGCATCATAGTAGCCGCCATTACAAAGGCCACCAGTTCTGCAACTGTACCGGTAGCCCGCATCTGCAGCACTAGAAACATAATGATCGCTACAGATAAAATAACTAAAAACTGCAACACCGGCGTATTAACGGCGGTTACCCGCACCATTTTCATATTTTGGCGCAGATTATTCATACTGGCTTTGAAAAAACGCTTCTTTTCATACTCTTCACCGCCATAACTGCGCACCACCTGATTACCGCTTATGGTCTCTGATGCCACATGGGTTACATCTCCCATGGCGTCCTGAATCTTGTGGCTCAGCTTACGCAGCTTCTTGCCCACAAAAGAGACAATAACCGCCATAATGGCCATAACCACCAGGAAAACCAGGGTAAGCTTCCAATTTGAAAACAGCAGGTACCCGAGAACGAAAATTATGGTCAATCCTTCTCTGATAACTGTTTTGACGGAATCTGTTGCCGCAGTGGTAACCAGGGTTACGTTATAGGTGATCCTGGAAATTAGATGCCCAGAGTTATTCCTATCGTAGTAGTAGTTAGGCAACTCCAGAAGTTTATTGAATAGGTCAACCCTGAGGTCGTGCACTACCCCGAAGGAGACCTTAGCCAGGAAGTAGTTACCAAGATAGAAGCCAACTCCACGAAACAGTGCGATGGCAACTGCCAGCATTGGCACGTAGTAAAGATATTTTTCATCTCCACCCTGCAAGCCTTCCACAAACCACTCAATTAGCTTGGCAAAGGCAGGCATGGTCCAGGCGAACAACATGAACCCAACAACACTAACCAGAAACGCCGGCACGTATGGGCGAACATACGACAGCAATCGCAGATAGGTTTTGAGGCCGCTTCTATCCTGCATGAGACTCTATTCGAGACAGTGCAATTAGGCTAGTGGCTATATGGATCAAGTTAGTTTATTGCAAACTTTTTCAATCTATAGAGCAAGGTGTCACGGCTTATCCCTAGCAGCCTGGCTGCCTTACTCTGATTGCCTTTGGCAAGCTCAAGAGCTTGTCTTATAAGGCTCTCCTCGACCCCAGCCAAAGAAATACCTTCAGGCGGCAATTTCACCACCGTGTCCGACATATCTTCGACCACCTGCTCTACTCGGAACTCCTGTGGAAGATTCTGCACCCCCACCTCTTGTCCTGGCAGCAGAATAACTAGGCGTTCACACAGATTTCTCAATTCGCTGACATTACCCGGCCAGGAGTAGCTCTTTAAAACCCCCAGAGCCGCCTTGGAAAAATGCGGTGACTTAGAACCGTGGCGTGCAGAAAACAGACTTACAAAATGACCCAACAGTATGGAGACATCGCCCTGACGCTCTCTCAAGGCCGGCAGCATCAATGGGACCACATTCAAGTGATAGTAGAGGTCTTGGCGGAAATTGCCTCGCTCAACCTCAACTCCAAGATCAGCCTCACTGGCCACCACGAGCCGGACATCCAGCTTGATTGGCTTGGGAGAACCGGCTCGAAATAGCTCGCCAGATTTCAAGAAGAGCAGCAGCTTTGCCTGCACATCCAGCGGCAGCTGTTCAACCTCACTCAGGTAGAGGGTTCCATCTGTTGCTGACTCAAGATACCCCTTATGCTCCTCTGCAGCCCCATCATCGGTAAAACCAAATAGCAGAGACTCTACCTGCCCTTCAGGAATGGATGCGCAATTAACCGATACAAAAGGTTGATTATATCTGGAGCTATGAGCATGGATAAACCTCGCCAGCAACTCTCTACCTGTGCCGATCTCGCCGCGCAAAATGGTATTAACGCCGGTCGCAGCAACCACCCTTGCTGCATTGGTCACTTCCAACAGTGATGGACTCTTACCTCTAATCATATCCGCACCTACACTTCTTTATAGTATTTTATGGATTAGCTGGCCAATGGTACCAAAAAAACATCAGCTCCGAAAAGTAGCCCGATAACCCCAACCAAAATAACCACTACCCCTGCTGCCTGCCTCAGCCTTACATTTCTACCTAATCGCGCCAAAGTACCAGCAAATATGGCCGTTCCTAGCATTACCGGCAGCGTCCCCAGGCCAAACACCAACATAAAAAGGCCGCTCATTATGGGATCACTTAGGGGCAGAGCCAGGATCAGAGCATAATAGACTAGGCCACACGGCAGCCAGCCCCAAATAAGACCGGAGACAAAGGCCGCTTGCGGCGTCCTAACTGGCAGCAGTCTGCGTCCGATTGGCTCTAAAAACTTCCACAGACCCCCACCTAGGCGGTCCATATTACGCAAAATAGGAATCCAGCCCGTCAGATAGAGTCCGATCAGAATTATTGTTATCGCCGCCACTACACTGGCAACCTGTCTCCAGGCCTCTCCTTGCAGACTGTCCCCCAGCAACTGGCCGGTAAAGCCGATTAGCACGCCCATAAAAACGTAGGTCAACACCCGTCCCAGGTTATACAGCACCACGAACAGCAGAAAACGGCCCATACCTTCGCGAATCTCTGTGGGTAGGCTCAAGGTCAAGGCACCCATAATGCTGCCGCACATACTTAAACAGTGGGCGGTACTAAAAAAGCCTACGACAAAGGCTATGACAAGGGGATAATCCACAATCAGTTACTCAGCACAGTTAAACAGGGACAGATTATGACAGAAAAACAGCAGTTGCTGTTTGCGAATTCTCTTTTTTGTCCTTATTCGTCAACTTCAAGCATAGGCGAGACTCTCGTATAACACTTTGTTCCGCATGGTAATTGACTATCCTCAATGATCTACTCAATAAATCCTTAGCATAATGGTAGGATATAATCTTTTTGACTTCCCGCTCATTTAGATGATGCAGCACTATCCTCAAGCTGCCGTCCTTAATCTGCTAGAGCGTGTCGCACAAAAAAATTTAATCCTAAACCATATTGGAGATAAATAGATGAAACAGTCCCTACTACAGGAAAAGTACCCTGTTTATAGTTTGGAAGTATCCAAATCCGAAACCAAACATCAAAACTGCGATGCGATCATTGCTTTTCTCAAACAGCGCATTGATGAAAACAATATAGCCTGCTATATCGCCGAGTTTGATCACTATGCTCACACCACCGCTTTGGAAGAGGGCGAGATTGAAGAGGGCATTATCGCAGCTAAAAATATTGTATTCTGCTTTGGCATCAAACTGCCAAAAGCCGAGATGATGGCTGTGCGCCCGCGCTCAATCGGCGTAGTGGAGTATGAGGATCGATTTGTTATATCTTTTCTGGAAGCCCCTATGCCTGTCGCCAACCAGGCTATGGAGAGCTGGGCGAAGGAGATCGCTGACTGAATAATATGCTGAGCCCGGGAACCCTCCCGGGCTCGGTGCGCAGTGCATTTCACCTCCACCCTATATCAATCCATCTTCTGCATCACCACTGCTCATCCCCATACCTAAAAATTGACCGAGTTAGGCATTATCCTGCGTAGCATCTTTGATTTATGTGCCATATCATTTGAATAGCTTACGCATTAGAATATAACGATTAACTGATCTGCTTGGAGATAAAATCATGATTCGCCATCTGGATGATGAATACAGCCCCCTCTATTTTCTTGCTGCACTTGGAGCAGGAGGTGTGGCTGTATCCTTTTTTCTTTATCCGATGTTTATGGTGAAGCATCCAGGCACACCCCTTGTTACCTTCAATCATCTCTGGCCGCTGTTGACAGGAGCATCCTTCGCCATTCGGGGGCTTGTCGCCTTCGCCATGGTCGCCATGGCGTATTTCAGCGTACTACATTTCCGTCTCCTGATCTGGAATATCCGGGAGTACCGGCGTTACCGCTCCACAGATGCGTTCACCAAGCTCACTCAGAGTAATAAAGAGGTGGGATTGATGACTATCCCTCTGACCCTCGCGATGTCCATCAATGTATGTTTTGTAATCGGCGCAGTGTTTGTACCCAATCTGTGGAGTGTTGTGGAGTATCTATTCCCCTTTGCCATCCTGGGATTTCTTGCCGTTGGCGCATACGCGCTCAAGATTTATACCCGTTTCCTGACCAGGGTACTGGTCAAGGGCAGCTTTGACTTTGTTGAGAATAACAGCCTTGAGCAGATGATCGCAGTATTCGCCCTCGCCATGATTTCAGTGGGCCTGGCTGCTCCCGGCGCCATGAGTCATCATCCAGAAGTGAATGCCATAGGCATCTTTTTTTCAATCCTCTTCGCCAGCATGGCGGTGCTGCTAGGGTTCATCAAGTTCGTACTTGGATTCAAATCCATGCTACGCCATGGAGTCGCACCTGCTGGCGGAGCTACTTTGTGGATATTAATCCCTATTCTCACTCTGCTTGGAATAGCAATGATCCGCATGCACTTCGGCCTACATCACGGATTTAAGGAGCCAGTATCGGGACCTGGGCTGTTCGTGCTCACCTCGATCATTCTTTCGCTACAGATCCTATTTGGCATGATCGGCTATCTGGTAATGAAATCCATGGGTTATTTCAATGACTATCTGAAAGGTGATGAGCGCCACCCCGGATCCTTTACGCTGGTCTGCCCCGGCGTGGCCTTCTTTGTCTTCGGCATGTTCTTTATCGTTTTTGGCCTGGAGAGAAACGGCCTGGTTGAACGTTTCTCCTTGCCCTACTTCATCATCCTCGCACCTTTCGTCTACGTGCAGATCAAGACCATACTCACCATTACCAAACTCAATCGCAAGCTGCTGCATGCCGCTCCGGGGTAATAGAAGTAGTATTTTTGATTTAAAGAGGAAAATGGTGCCCAGGGACAGAATCGAACTGCCGACACGGGGATTTTCAGCCGGCATTTCTAACTACTAATACTTTAAATATCAGTCAGTTAGCGCGCTTGCCATATTCAAATTGCGCCAAAAAAACACCCAAAAACTGGTTAATGAAGGACAGTTTGGCACAAAATTGACACAGTACGCCACACTAGCGATTGCATAGACAATGCATTCATCAGCACAAGCGCCATCAGAAAATTCATACAAGCTATTAAGCTCTACCTGATAGAACAGACAAACCAATCTGGATAACATCTTAAGCGGGCACTGCTCCGGAGCAAGTCAAAGGACTAAAAGGATGCCAAGCCCTGCGCCAGGATGCGCGGCATGGATGCGCATAATGGAAGCCGAACGCCACCTCATTTTGGGGTGGCGTTTTTATTTAATCACAATAAAAAATAGTCTCCTAACGGCACAAAGCAGACTATTAGCTAGACTGTTCAGATGACCTTTATTAGCTCCAAATAGTCTGATAACGTTGATGTTTAGCAAACAAAATAATACTGAGGCAGGATGCTCTCATATCAAAAGAGCCAATCCTGGCTAAATCTTAATGAGAATCGTTACCCATGCTGTATATTACAATATTCGCGCATGTCGTATATTTCAATATCGGCGCAAGTCGTATAATTAACTGTTATGGCTCAATAGGAGAATTGTGAAAGCATCAAAATGTCTAGAGGAACTTGAAGGTCGAAAGTTAGAGAGACCGGAATATGATTCCAATCTTATTAAAGAGTGTGTTCGATTATGGTCAGTACCGATTTCAGAGCTTTCAATAGAAAATCTCCGTATGCTAATCGGGCAGAATCTAGGGCTTAAATATTTAGTTCCGGTTGCACTAGATATATTATCGGAGAACCCGTTTGTGGCAGGTAACATGTATAAAGGGGATCTTCTTGTAAATCTAGTTAAGATTCCAGATGACTTTTGGAGAAGTAATTTAGAGCTAAATAACCAATTAGTGGAAATTAAAAGTGATCTTGAAGAGGTCGTAGAAACTATTACTCAAGAAATTATGCCGTACCTTAAGGAACGGGAATACCTATAAATGGGCAGCCATAACAAGTTGCTCCTGTTGACGTCCAAACCTCCGCGGCTTTTGTGCGTTCCGCTTCGCTGCACTATAGCACAAAAGCCACTCCAGTTTGGCCGCAACAGAGCAAGGCGTTAGGTTGCTCCAAAAACAAAATGGAAAATAACAAGGTACAAAAGGCTAATACAAAAACAGAAGTTCTAATAACCGTGCTTGAAACTCTTGGTTTCGTGGGTTGCTTGCTTGGTTTGGTGGTTATTGGAGTATCAAACTATGCTTTGGTTTCTGGGGTCTGTGATATCTTTGGTTTTCAGCCAGCCAATGTTCGTAACATGTCGGTAGTCAGCGCGTGGTTACTCCCAGGGTTAGTGGTAATGGTTGGAGCTCATCTATCGAGGCGGTTTGTAGGGTAGCAACATTATGAATACAAGTGCGCACAACCTAACAATTACATCAAGATCACTCACATTCGTTCGCTGGGACGCCGCAAAAAGCGCGGCGCCCCTTATGTAAAACGTTAAATGCCAGAAACAATGAAAATAACACTTCGTACAATTGGGATATTGGGCAGTCTACTATTTGGCGCCTTGTTTTACCTTACATTTGGTGTACCCGATTCAGTAGAAAGAGCAGGTCAAGTATTTATTAAGTATCAAGTAGAAAAGGAAGTAAAAGAAAAACTAAGCTCAAGCCGGCTAACAAGTTTTAAAGAAAAGGCACAATCGCTAGCTGACAAATATCAACTGGATATAAATAAAACAAAAGAAGATCTAAATAACAACCTACCACACAAAATAGCATTAGTTATTGCAGCTATGTGCCGTTTGGATTGTGAGAAAAAGAAACGCATAGAAAATAGCTTAGAATCCGGCTATAGGAAGCACATAAATGCACTAAAGATCGTTAAAGATAAACTTACAGATTTAATACGAGGTAAATACGTAGAAATTGTCAAAAACTTAACCAGGGATGTTCGTATATTTCTTGGCAGTAACACAGTTTTGTTCTTATTGTTATTGTCCGCTTCGTTTCTTAAGCCAAAAGCAATAAGCCATCTATTTTTACCATCAATTTTATTGCTCATTGCTACCGTAATAAGTTCAGGCATTTATATTTTTGGCCAAAATTGGTTCTTTACAATAATTTATAATAATTATATGGGCTTTGGGTATTTAGCATATATTGGAGTCATTTTTGGCTTATTGGTTGATATTGTTTTTAATAGAGCAAGAGTTACAACAGAAGCTATTAATACAATCTTGAATGTTATTGGTTCTGCATTGTCGGTCTCACCGTGCTAATGGCATTTAACAAGTCACACCAGCCGACGCCAAAAACCGGCGCGGCTGTGTTCAAACGTTAGCCTCCCAAGGAATTACATTGAAGAATCTAAGTGATGAACAAATACAATATGGATTCTACTATTTCTTTAGAGATAGAAAGGACGACATATCTAGGGTTACTGAGCTTTCTGAATACGATGGTGGGGATGAGCTAGTTATCAATTGCACTCAACTAGGTGACAACTATTCTCAAAAAGAAAAGAAGCGAGTATTAAGTGAATGGTGTGAATTCCTAGACAAAAACCCGTCACGCTTCAAAAAGCTGAAATTCGGAACCAGAATGCCGCAAGAGCTATTCAATGCGGCATGCAAGCAAACGGACTTAAGAAACCTAGAGGTAAAATGGGGTGCATACAAAGATTTATCTGAAATTGAAAACCTGAAAAACCTAGACTTCTTATATATTGGCTCTGGTGCTGGCGTAGAATCAGTAACCCCCATTAGTAAACTTAAAAATTTGTCAGGCCTTTATATCGAAAACTTTCAGAAGATACAGGATTATTCTCCAATAGCATCGTTGCAAAATCTTACAAGTTTGACGTTATGCGGAGATGGCTTAGGCCCCCAATACGTAAATGTTGAATCAATAGCGTTCTTAAAGGAAATGCCGCAGTTAAGATTTCTAAATCTGTTAACAATCCAGCTAAAGGACAAAGATTATTCACCAATACTAGGGCTAACTAATTTAGAATATTTGAGTCTTCGTAGTCATAGAGACGTGAAAAAAATATATAGTGAGTTATCTTCACTACCTAAACTAAAGTGGGGGCTCTTAAAAGAGAGGCCCGAAATATATGAAAAGTAAGGCTAACAAGTCAAAGCACGCGGACTTGGTAAAGCTGTCACCTTTTTCGCTTGCGCAAAAAAGCCGCCAACTTCACCAAGCCGGTGTTTGAGGCGTTATGGCACAAACCAATAGAAAGGAAAGTGTAAATATTTATTGCTAGGCAGTTTTAAGGTTTTAACAAGTATCATCGGAAGTTGAACAATGTGCAAAGATGGTGGCATGGCAGGCTAAGTGCAATATTCAGCAAAGCAACATCTTTGATACATTTAGGTAAAAAAATGGTAACCCCATGTTTTGGTGGGTCGCCAAAAAGGAGCATCATGGAAGCCAGTGCAAATAATAAAGTACAGTGGCCTGCGGTAGCTTGGTGCCATAACCAGCAGCACCAGCGGACAACAAAAACCGTTGCCGCTGTGCTAAAACGTTATGCGTAAAAAGGAAAGGCATGGAATCTGATCAGAAAGAGAGGTATGTGCGGTGGCAGGATTACCGAATTACCCAGATGTCATTTTCTATAAACCTATTTTTGGGTTTCGCTGTTGCCTCTCTAGCATACGTAATCAACTTAAAGCTTGGTGAGAACCCAAAGAACCCAGAGCTACTAGTTTTTATAATTAAATGGTGGTCATGGAGTGCAGTATTTGGCTGTTTTGCCACAGTTACCAGGCTTCTTGATTTCCGTTATACAGCTAAAAAGATAAAAGATGGAGGCGATATTAATGTTTTCATGGCTAAGTGGCTGGGTCCAGTTACATGGGGTATGTTCTGGGGGCAGTTAATAACATATGTTGGAGGTGCGTATTGCTTCATTTCAGGCATAGTAAACGCATAACAATGCGCTCGTGTGGGACGCTGCGCCGCGTTGCGGCTTGCGCCCCACAGCTTAAACGTTATGTTTAAAAACAATATGGACGCAGTTGAGGATATACCAGAAGAAGCCGTGCAAGCTATGATCAGTGAAGATTGGCACACTGCTTATAGAATAATCAGTGATATGGCAAATCGCGGCAATATGAATGCCGAGCATTTCATGGGCTGGTTTTATGAGCAAGGTATAGAAGTAGAGCAGTCTGATAAGAAAGCATTTGAATGGTGGCAAAAATCTGCCCCAAAAGGCATACCTGAGTCACAATCTGGAATTGCACAATTATATGAGAGTGGCAGAGGTACTGATAAAAATTATATAAATGCTTATGTGTGGTATAGCAAGGCGGTAATGTCTGGTGATAAAGAGTCACAAATATTATTAGCTAACTTGTCCACCAAAATGAGCAAGCAACAATTGAGCGAGGCAAGGAGCATTCTTAATGAAAAAACATAACAAGGCCATCAAATTCGCTCCCTCCGGTCGCCGGACGCTCGTACCTCGCGCCGTTTATGACAGACGTTATGTTCAAAAGGCAAAGCAGTGTGCCTAATTGATAGAATTAAAACTTATGCCAAACATGGTGGCGCATGGGAATATCTAGAAAAGGAATTAGTAAAGGCAGGCATGAGCCCTGAATTTGCACAATACTTTTCATCTTCTTTCAGAAAGAACCTAGGAGAGGATAACGCAAACAAAGCAGTGGCAGCCTACGAACTATGGGCCAAAACAAATGATGAATCACCAGCGAGGGTATATATAAGGCTTCACGGTTTATGAACATAACAAACACATCAAGATCGCTCACTATCGTTCGCTGGGACGCCGCAAAAAGCGCGGCGCACCTTATGTAAGACGTTATGCCCAATAAGAATGAACCATGTGGATAGTTAAACTAATACCATCGAGAATACTGTCCTTACAAGCGAGAAAGCCTTCAGGTCTTATTGGTCGCTTTGTGATGACGAAAATATTCAATTCTGGTAATGCAGATTTGAATACCTTCGTTAAAGAATGCCTTGCGCTTGAATCCAGAGACAAGGTTCTGGAACTTGGTTTTGGTCCAGGTAAATTGATAAATGAAATGGCAAATATCACTACCGAAGGAACTGTAGAAGGTATTGATTTTTCAAAGGCGATGCTAAATCAAGCAAAAAGAGAAAATGCTGGACATATAGCTTCCGGGCGAGTTCTTCTGCATGAATGTGAATGTAGCTCACTTCCATTCGAGGACGGGGCATTTGATAAAATATGTTCAACAAACACTTTGTATTTCTGGAAAAAGCCAGAAGACTATTTTTCTGAAATGTATCGCGTACTTCGCCCGGGAGGTAAAGTGGTTATTGGCTTCAGAGACGATGAACAAATGAGTAACTTAGATCTAAGTGAAGACATTTTTAGCTCTTTTTCAAAAAACGATATGGTCAACTTGCTTTTGAATGCAGGGTTTAAAGTGGCAAAAGTCAAAGAAAAAGATGGTGTGCCATTTGTATCCTTATGCGGTGTCGCAACCAAGGCATAACAATGCTATAAACTCGGACACCAAAAAGCTGCGCCGCTCGTACCTCGCTATGCAGCATTTTGGCTCCGGTTATGGCAGGCGTTATGTTTTTAAACGGAAAATATTAATTGAAGCTACTGCACTAAAAACTAAGAACCAACTATTAATTGTTGAAGGTGAATAATGTTACCTGGGTTTACTGTACGAATAGATTTTGGAGATATGGTAATTTGGAATGAAGTATTTGCCAATGATTCACAATCTGCATTAGAAGTCGTTGCAAAAGAAAAACTTTCTATTGGAGACCACTCAATTATTGATTCCAATTTTATTAGCAAATTATCAGATGTTGTTGTTTCAACATTGCCAATGTCTGCCTCTGTTTCAAATGCCCAGTTATTGTTAGGTGATAAAGAGGTATATGTTGATATAATTAGTAACAATTTAAGTACTAAAAATTCAACATAACCCAACGCTCCACAAGGACCGCCTGAGGTCGCGGGTGTTTCAATTTTATCGGCACTAAGAAAATTCAATGTAAATCCAAATTCATAGGCACAAATTCAGGCGGCCTGTGAGCTCAACGTTATGCCAAATTAAAATTATGGAATTTAAAACTTCACATGGCAGGATAAAATATAAAATCGATCTACCGATTGATGAAGCAAATCTCTCTGGTATTGATTTGAAAGGAATTGATTGTTCAGAGCAATTACTCCTTAATGCAAATTTTTCTGGAGCAGTATTAACACTTTCTGTATTCGATGATGCCAATTTAACAAGTGCAAGGTTTTATGATGCAATTCTGTCAGGAGCATCATTCATGTATTCTATATTGCATAATGCAGATTTTTCCCGTGCTGATATTAGTGAAACATCATTTCATGATTCAGATATCACAGGGGCAAATTTTTCTGATTGCATATTTCAAAATGCGGATTTTACTAATGCTAAGGCTGATAAAACAACAATCTTCCCAAAGGGATTTGATTTATTAAAAAATAAAATAATATTTTTGGTATAACAATCTGCTTGTAAGGAGGCGCGAACAACATGCGCCCCTCACAGCAGGCACGTTATGTGTAATAATTAATAGGGGACGCATTTATTATTTTGATGCTGAAGGAGTTTTACTATTGGCTTTGTTAACTGACAGCCTCTCAGTTTGGAAGATTGGTTTCCGTTGGGCTGATCTAGATCCTGATAGGTTATGGCTCCGACTTCCACTGCACGTTAGAGATAATTTTAGTTTAGTAATGGAAGCCATCTTATCGGGTGAGATACTATGTGAAACGCTGACATTAGCAAAACGCCCCCATGATTCTAAGGCCGATCCAAAGTACTATATTCGCACCTATATTGATGATGTCTACTCATGTATTTACGGTCAATCTTATAACCGAAAACTACTTAAGTGGGCTACGATTGAGCGCATTGAGTTTATGAATTGGTGTGAAGCGAGATCAATACCACTACCTGAGTTTTGGTTCCCCCCTGGCTGGAAGTTAAATTTTGAACCCCCAGAGGATGGTACGCTTGCTATGTGGGCAGAGCATGTTGAGCCAGATGACGATGAAATAGTGCATATTAGCTATAGAGATTATCCAGGCATAGCTAACAATAAAGAACAATCAATCGCTTCCACATTAACCGACACCCAGAAAGAGTTACGCATCAATCAAAAAATCCACATTACTTGTTGTCAAATTGCACTTGAGATATGGAGAGAAGAGCCAACAAGACCTGTTATCTCTGTTGTTCAAGATGAGAAAATACAGAAGTACGGAGGAGCAAGTCATTACGAAAAGGACACTGTACGTCGATGGCTGAATGAGATAGCTCCACCAGAAGTTAAAAGTCGGCGCGGTAGACCGCCAAAAAACAAGGACCAAGGAGAGTAAACAATATAAAGCTCAACATCTTCTATCTATCTGATTATTCAAAATAATAAATACGTATATACGCATTTTTGCCGTCAGTATTTTTCATCCATCATTTTTTCTCGTGAAATTTCTGCATGATCTTATGAGCTCCGAAAACTTAATGGAGCAAAAATCATGCAACAAGACAAGCCAAATGAATGTTTGACTGGAGCCGACCGGATCGCGCATGGGGAGGGACCCCGGGAGGGGAGCGTCCCCCATGCCGCGAACGGCGGCAGCAAAGAACATTGTGGTGCGCCACTTAGTAACACAGCACCTGCAAACTGCATTAATCCAATTAACGGCACCCAGATACTACGCACAGGTGTTGATAGTCTCTACCTCTCTCAGAAAGGCCAGCTTAGCCCTGAGATTGAAAACAACCTCGAAACCCTAAAAAAACTCGCACAGTCTGACGACCCTATGGATCAAGCTTTTGCTGTTATGGAGCTACATGACCATTTGTTTGAGGTTAAGGGTAAGGGCAAGGGAAGATTCCCTTATGTGCTGGTAGATAACTGGTTCCATATTCAGATATCTAGCTCGAAGGCCAAGTCTATGCCTATGGCCTATGCTCAGATTGCCAGCGAGATTTTGACCTATACCGGAGTACTGCCCTCCTTCGTAAAGCTCAAAGGCCTATTTATGTCTCTTGGAGAACCAACTTCCAAAGCATCAGTAAGCCGCGTTGATCTGTGCGTAGACTTTACCACTGACATTCAACTAGAAAATCTTTCGCGTGAGTCTTGGGTGCGCAGAGCAAAAGAGTTTATCTCCCATTTTGACGGCCAGACCTTCTCCGGCTACGAGTTCGGGCGTGGCGGTGACATTGTAGGCCGTCTCTATAACAAGACCCTGGAGATACATAGTAAATCTAACAAAGTCTTTTTCTTTCCCATCTGGAAGGACCAGGGCTGGGATGGCGTATCAGATGTTTGGCGGATGGAGTTTCAGTTTCGCCGCACTCCCTTGCGAGAACTTGGGATAAGTACCGTATCTGATCTCGTAGACAAAATGGACGGCCTTTGGGAGTACGCCACAACCAACTGGCTACGCTTGGCTGTTCCCTCTACCAGTGACAAAACCAAAAAACGCTGGCCCAATCATCCGCTATGGGATGCTATCTCCCAAGCCCCCTGGAGCGGAGATCGTGGAGAACCTCTATACCGCCGTACCAAGAGACGCCCCCCGTCCCCTAAACGGTTATTCATCCATGGACTAGGAGCTATTACCTCCTTTATGGCTCAAGAGGGTATATCTAACTTTGATGAAGCATTGGAACAGTTTGGGATAAAAGCTCATGCATTCCATAGAGAGCACAGCCGTCTGACCGGCAAGACCCTAAACAATTATGCCCGAGAAAAAGCCCAGCAAAAGGCCAGACGCTTCAATACGCGCCTAAAAGGCCGGGGATAGGGAGAATGAACCATGCACACCTTAAACCTGCAAGAAGCTGCGGATTTCCTGCACATGCACCCGTCAGTGCTGCGAGA
Source organism: Sedimenticolaceae bacterium (assembly GCA_050291725.1). GTDB lineage: Bacteria > Pseudomonadota > Gammaproteobacteria > Chromatiales > Chromatiaceae > JAAGZL01. Next base: position 175,762 of record JBNKKH010000009.1, on the reverse strand, counting down.
GAAGGCCAAGACTGGGATCATCCAGGGAGCCAAGCCGGGGAAACGGTGGGTATTTCTGGAAGTGGACCTTGTTTCTTATGTGCGCTCGCTCTATCCTCAGAGTCGGCAAGCGCCGCTAAGTGGCTGTGAGGAGAAATCATCATGTCACTATTCAAACGCGGCAATACCTGGTGGGTCCGCTTCACGTCCCCCAGTGGAGAGCGAATACGCCGCTCTGCTGGGACTGAAGACAGGAAAAAGGCCCAAGAGTATGAAGACAGGCTAAAAGCCGAGCTGTGGCGCGTCTACAAGCTCGGAGAGAAGCCAAGACGCACGTGGCAGGAGGCTGTTGTGCGTTGGCTCCAAGATAAGGAGCACAAGACGGACCGGGGGAAGGACCTAGCCAAGCTAAAGTGGTTTGATCCCTTTCTGAACAATCTCTACCTGGATGAGATAGACCGGGAATTGATAGATCAGATCGGGGCAGCTAAAAAGCGAGAAGCCAGCCCTTCCACCGCTAACCGCTATCTTGCTCTGTTGCGCTCCATCCTGCGGATGGCTCGGGACGAGTGGGAGTGGGTAGACAAGGTCCCTCGAGTGCGTCTCTATCCTGAGCCTAAAAAACGTGTACGCTGGATTACCCAAGAAGAGGCGGCACGGTTACTTAAAGAGTTACCGTCCCACCTAGCCGACATGGCGGCCTTTGCCCTCTCCACCGGGCTCAGGCAGAGCAATGTCAGTTATCTTCGTTGGGATCAGGTAGACATGGCGCGTGGTATGGCTTGGATACATGCTGATCAATCCAAGTCACGCAAGGCTATAGCTGTTCCGCTGATTGAGGATGCTTTGATTGTTCTCAGGAATCGGTTAGGCAAACATCCGGTTTATGTCTTTACCTACAAAGACAAGCCGGTGGCTAGAACTACCACTAAGGCATGGAAGGCTGCGACCCTGCGAGCGGGGATTGAGGATTTCCGCTGGCATGATCTACGCCACACCTGGGCCACTTGGCACGTACAGAATGGAACGAGCTTACAAGAGCTCATGGAGTTAGGTGGATGGGCATCATACGAGATGGTTCTGCGCTATGCGCACTTGGCCGGAGAGCACTTGAAAGGAGCGGCTCAAAGGATCGAGGGCACAATTCTGGCACAGTCCGATCAGAAAGACGGCCTGCGATTGATTGTAAGTCGTTGATTTAAATGGTGCCCAGGGACAGAATCGAACTGCCGACACGGGGATTTTCAGTCCCCTGCTCTACCGACTGAGCTACCTGGGCGTATAAACAGAATCTCCGAATACGGAGAGGTGCGTATTAAAGCGGGCCAGGCCTATTGAGTCAAGTCTAGAATAGCCCTAGCCGGTAAAAAGATTGGTTTTTTAGATAATTGAACAGGATTATACACTAACAGTGACTGCCAGGTATCACCGCTGTGGAGTAGAATCGACCGGAGCTGTAGTTCCATCTCCGAAGAAGAACTGTTCCATCTGCTGCTCCAGAAATTCCCTGGCCTTGGGGTCTACAGGATTCAGGCGGTACTCGTTAATCAACATAGTCTGCTGCTGAAACCACATCTGCCACGCCTCTTTGGAGACATTTTCCAGGATGCGCTGGCCCAACTCTCCCGGATATGGAGCGCGATCTAGCCCTTCCGCCTCTTTTTGTAGCTTCACGCACTGCACCATCTCACCCATAACAGTTCTCCAGCAAGGTCTGCTTCAGTTGTTAATGAAGAATCTTTCTCAATAGTTTTCTTTTCAGCTTGTCTTTGGAAGACTCTTCCTCTCCTTCCTTCTCTTTTCCTATTAGCTTCTCTTCCAGCTTTGATTTGAGCTCCTCTTTCTGCGACTCAAGCAACACCTGCTCCCACTTAACTTTCCATTTTGGAGACGCTAATGGCCCAGTAAAATGCACCGGAACACCAATTTTTTTACGTTCCAGCTCTTCCAGGCCTGAGAGTGAGTGGCCTCCCTGTCCTTTCGAGGTCTCTACCACAAATATCTTGGCAGTATAATCCAGCGTCTCCCTCACCAGATTCACTGCGCCGCTACCGGTAACTCGGAGAAAAGGTGAAAAAGCCTCTAGATCACTATTCCTCAATACACCATTGGTTATAACGCCGCTGCCCTTTATCTGAGAAAAGTCGGTCTGTACCGGCCCTTTCTCCGCAGGAGCAGATTTACCGGAAAGCAGTGCTTTGGCTTTACGCAGCTCAGCTGCGAGATTGATCCCTTTGATAGCCCCCTTCTGAAGGTCAAAGTTCAGCTTGCCATTTAGGGAGCGCTTGATTGCGTTTATGTTGTTACCGGAAGCAGTCAGATTTGAATTGAAATTGCCCATACCACTCAGTCTGTCTTCTCCCGACAGTTTCTGCATCAATGACTCGAGCTTAATATTGGACAACGTGCTATTAAATTTAAGTTTAGGTGTGTTACCACTGGCATTAATATCAATACTGCTTTTGTAGCTTCCTCCAAGCAGCGTACCGATCTTCTGCTTGGTTGCCAAAACCCCATTTTTAGCATTGAGGGTAAGCTGTACCTTGTTGGCTGGAATATCATTAATCTTCAACTGACCAATATTCACCGAACCATGCATATTTAGGGAGCGAATGGTGTCCAGTGGCAACAGCTGCTCAGAACTGGCTTTAGCAGATGATTGTGCACTGACTTTTTTTCCAGATGCGGCGTTTGATTTTCCAGAATCTGCTGGTAGGTATCGGTCCAGATCTATTGCGTTCATATCCAGCTTAAATGACGTAGCCTTGCCCTGAAGGGACGCACTACCGTTAATCTTAGTATCATCCAGTTGCATCACCAGCTTATTAAGTTTTGTGGAGTTACCGCTGGATATAAGATTAACATTCGCAGCAAACCGGCTCAGCGCCTTAGGGTCAGACATTGCTGGAGGCTCCATCCCCTGACTAACCATCCAGTCACGAGGATTAAACTCGGCCACTGCAATTTTTCCGCTGAATTGGGGAGTGTCGGAGTTAAGTTTAGCCCCTTTGAGGTCTCCAGTTAGATTGAGATCTCCTGATTTCAGTTGCATATCCAGTAGAGCAAAGGCTCGCCCATCTAATGCCAACAACAGGACACTGGCCAAATCAGCCTTAAGCTTTCCCGTGGGCAGAGCTGCACCTTCCGCATCCAGAGTGAGCTTTAGATCTCTCACATTTAGCTGTTGATTAGTCTGATCAAGCTCAACAGTTCCACCCAATTCGACCCGAGCATTAACCGCAGGATCTTTGCTCTTAAGCAGCATGCCAATATCTAGTCCAACCGGACGGCCAGGAGCAATGGCACCGCTTTTCAAATTAAAGTCACTAATCTCATAGTTCTGACCCGACTGAGCATCACTCCAACTAATCATGGCGTCCTTTATGTTTACACCGCCTATGGAGAAGCTCTCAATACCGGGCTGGCTCTGATCTCCACCCTTATCCTCATCCAAATCATCAGAGGCTTTATCTTTACCCCCTTTAGCCAGATCATCCCAGTTGCTTGTGCCATTAGCTTTTCTGGCCAGATTGAGGGCGACACCATCCAGTTCGACAGCATCCACTTCAAGCTGCTTATTAAGCAAAGGCATCAATTTAACCCGTATAGACGCGCTTTTTACGGAAACAAAGGGAGTCTTAGCAAAGCCTGGAGCATTACTCAGTTCGACACCATCAACCTGTACACCGAGCCAAGGAAAAACGGACAGATCAAGATCACCAGCTATTTTAAGGTCCCTACCAGTCTGCTTCTGTACCCGCTCAACAATCTCTCCTTTGAAATCATTGGGGTCCACAACCATAGGCAAAACTACAATAGCAGCCACCACTAGCAGCAATACTACAGCTATGAGCACTCCTATAACCTTGAAAAGCTTTCCCATTACTATCTCCTTGGCACGGTTGGGTTGTTATTACTTAGGGTTGGTATCAGAGCCACGATATTGCTTTATAACACACTCATATTGACATTTAGTAAGAGTCTAGCAAAAAAGTTCAGGTTATCTTAAAAGAGAGAATTTATTGGAGCGGGTAGCGGGAGTCGAACCCGCCTCACTAGCTTGGGAAGCTAGGGTAATACCGATATACGATACCCGCGTCTAGTTAAATTCTATGCCCTACTATGGGGTTAAAGCAACTTGGAGTGTTTGTCCCGGGTCAGCTAGAATACAATTCCATTAAATATCTTGAAGAAGGCCGCCATGCAAATATATTTAAACGGAGAAGAAAAGGAGTTCTCTGATAACATGACCATGAGCGAACTGGTGCAGCAGCTAGATCTTGGCGGACAACGCTTTGCCATTGAGGTAAATAAAGATCTGGTGCCGCGCAGCAGCTTTGACCAACACCGACTCCAGCCCGGAGATCGGGTGGAAATAGTCCAGGCTATAGGCGGAGGTTAGAGCGCTACTTCAAACTGGAACCCATCAAGTATATGCTTGATATAGGCAGCAACAGCCGCATATACAACTAATCACCTAAAAGACATAAGCAGAGATACCATGCCAGAACAGAAAAGCGATACATTGACTATAGCCGGCCGTGAATACAACTCACGTCTACTGGTAGGAACCGGCAAATACAAGGATATGGATGAGACTGGCGCAGCTATTGCCGCAAGTGGCGCCGAGATCGTAACCATAGCTGTACGCCGCACCAATATCGGACAGAATGCAGATGAGCCAAACATTCTGGATATATTGCCCCCAGACCGATACACCATCCTGCCCAACACTGCAGGCTGTTATGACGCTGAGACCGCGGTACGTACCTGTAAGCTGGCCCGTGAGTTATTGGATGGGCATAACCTGGTCAAGCTAGAGGTACTAGGAGATGAAAAGACCCTATTCCCAGATGTAATGCAGACTATCACCGCTGCTGAAGAGCTGATCAAAGATGGCTTTGATGTCATGGTCTACACCAATGACGACCCTATTGTAGCGCGCGAATTGGAAAACCTGGGTTGTATAGCTGTTATGCCCTTGGCTGCCCCTATCGGTTCTGGCCTTGGCATACGCAACAAGCTGAACATCCTGACCATTGTGGAGAACGCCAATGTTCCCATCCTGGTGGACGCTGGGGTTGGCACGGCATCCGATGCAGCTGAGGCTATGGAACTGGGTTGCGATGGAGTCTTAATGAATACCGCCATTGCCGCTGCGAAAGATCCAGTCCTGATGGCTTCAGCCATGAAGAAGGCAATCGAAGCCGGACGCGAGGCCTACCTGGCAGGACGTATGCCGGCCAAACGTTTTGCCTCTGCCTCATCACCTATCGAAGGCATGTTCTTCTAGGCACGGCTGTTACTACCACAAGGTGGCGCTGATGAGCGAAGGCGATAAAAGAGATCGCAAAATTCGCAGCTATGTACTGCGCGAAGGTCGCCTGACTGCTGGTCAGGAGCGTGCTTTTGCAACCCTATGGCCTGTGTTTGGCATCGAATACACAGCTGAACAACGGCTGGATCTACCTACAATTTTCGGCAATAACAACCCGGTTATCCTGGAGATCGGCTTTGGCAATGGGGCCTCCCTGGCACAGATGGCCGCAGACAATCCAGAGCAGAACTATCTGGGGATTGAGGTCCACAGCCCCGGGGTCGGGCGACTGCTGTTAGATTTGGAGGAGCGCGACCTGAAGAATCTGCGCGTCATGCGCCATGACGCTGTAGAAGTGCTGAAGAACAGCATCGCGCCCAACTCTCTGGATGCAGTATATCTATTCTTCCCTGATCCCTGGCATAAAAAGAAGCACCATAAACGGCGCATTCTGCAGCCATCATTCATCCAACTGCTAGCGCGCTCTATAAAACCGGGCGGAGCTTTTCATGCCGCGACCGACTGGGAGCACTATGCAGAGCAGATGATGGAGGTCCTAAGCGCTGAGGATGGCCTATTTACCAATCGCGCTGGCACAGGCAACTTCATGCCACGCCCAGATTATCGCCCAGTGACCAAGTTCGAAAAGCGGGGAGAACGACTAGGGCACGGCGTTTGGGACCTAATCTGCCAGCGTAGGTAGACAGATGTCTTCTCTATCCCTGATCCAGTTCCAAAGCCGCCATCTCGACCCCATAGATCTTACTTTAGATGCTGGAGAGTGCGTCACCCTCAGCGGCCCCTCCGGCTCTGGCAAGACCCTATTGCTGCGTGCACTAGCCGACCTGGACCCACACGCCGGAGAAGCGCTAGTTGGTGACGCTACTCAGGAAAGTCTAAGCCCATCAGAATGGCGCAGACGAGTAGGCCTGTTGCCCACTGAGAGCCACTGGTGGCATATGAAAGTTAATCAACATCTTCCAGCTATTGACCCTGCCCTACTGTTCGATCTGGGATTTCAGCAGGAGTGTTTGGAGTGGGAGATAAGCAGACTCTCCAGCGGAGAGCGTCAGCGCCTTGCCCTCGCGCGTCTCCTCTCCAACCGACCTGAAGTGCTACTGCTGGATGAACCTAGCGCCAACCTGGATTCCGAGAACTGCCAACGGGTTGAAGAGGTGATTAACCACTACCGCAGAGAAAACAGCTGCGCAGTGCTTTGGGTAAGCCATAACCTGGAACAGCGCAGACGGGTGAGCGACCAAAGCTATGCCATTACCAACGGAAAGCTGGAGTTAGAGCAGTGGAGCTAATTAGCCTATCTACACTGGATCTCTCTATCGCTGCCACTCTGGTTCTGCTCCTGGCATTCATCTCATGGCGGCTGCAACTAGGGGTGGAAGGGAGGCTGCTACTGGCAACCGTGCGTAGCGTGATTCAACTGGGTCTGCTGGGGCTGGTATTGAATACTTTGTTCGCCCAGTCCAACCCTTATCTTATCGGTCTTCTCACTCTGTTTATGCTCACCATGGCTGGTTACGAAGTCATGGCGCGCCAGAAGAGACGTTTCACCGGACCTTGGGGCATGGGGATAGGTTCCATATCCATGTTCATCTCATCCTTTAGCGTTACTCTGCTGGCCCTGCATCTGGTAGTAGAAGTAGACCCTTGGTACACGCCGCAGTATTTGATACCGCTGCTTGGCATGTTGCTGGGCAACACCATGACAGGGATCGCTATAGCCATGGATAACCTTACCCAGAACGCCTGGCTGCAGCGGGGAAATATTGAAGCAAGATTGATTCTGGGAGAAGGATGGAACAGCGCTATCACCGATATCCGCCGAGAAGCCCTGCGCTCCGGGCTTATTCCAATCATCAACGCCATGGCCGCAGCAGGCGTTGTTAGCCTACCCGGTATGATGACAGGGCAGATATTAGCAGGGAGCCCGCCTCTGGAGGCGGCAAAATATCAGATCATGATACTGCTGTTGATAGCCTCCGGCACCGGCCTGGGTGCAATCACCGCAGTATGGATAAGCTCAAAGCATCTGTTTGACCAGCGACAGAGGTTGCGATTGGAGCGGCTGACCCAATCAAAAAGATTTAGCTAATTTAAGCTGCTGTCTCTTCATTTTTACTCTTCCCCAATCGAGCCAGCCTTATAACCAGCAGCAACGATGGCGTGCTGTGCATTAAGAGATCAAAAATATCCAGTGGCCGTACTAGCTCTCCCACCACCAGCATTTTTAGCTTTTGCCATAAGTGGGGCTCAGGAAACAGTGGCGCCAACCCCAATAAGAGGGCCGCTAGCGCCAGGGTGGAAATAGGAATCTCATCCAACCGCTGCAACAGATTAGGTTTTTGCTCACTCATTGCAACTCCTCAAGCAGCTCTCGGTACAGCTCTGCATCCTCCGCAGAAAAGCAGCAGGCAATAATTTGCTCAACCCCCTGGGATGAGAGCATCGAGCGCAAGGCAACTCTAGCCGCCTTGGGCTTAGGGTAGCCATATACGCCTGTGCTTATTCCAGGGAAAGCGATGCTGGTTACACCGTTTTTCCGCGCCAGAGCCAGTGAATTCTCATAGCAATCGCGCAACTGCTCTGGCTCACCACTAACTCCATCCCTCCAGACCGGACCTACAGTGTGGATCACCCATTTAGCCGGAAGTTTAAATCCGGGCGTGATACGCGCCTCCCCGGTGGGGCAACCACCTAAGAGTTTGCACGCCTCCAGCAGTTCTGGGCCTGCGGCCCGATGGATAGCTCCATCCACCCCACCACCGCCGAGCAGAGAACTATTGGCGGCATTTACTATGGCATCCACCTCAAGCCGTGTAATATCTGCCTGCACAATCTCTATTTTGCACATAGGATTTTTACCCTCCGCCACAGTCCATATAGCATATCATTTATGAACTCTCTCTCAGGCATCCTATTTATCGCTCTTATTATCTGGTTCTGGCTAGATAGTGCCCGGGCTCGGGAGATGGCCACAGCCACCTGCGCTAAGGCATGTGAAATGCGTGGCGTGCAGTTCTTAGATCAAACCGTATCCCTCAGTCGTATTGGTATCGGCCGCACCAACAGCGGCCTGCGCCTACGCCGCACCTTTCGCTTCGATTTTAGTGAAGAGAGAGTAACCCGCCATACCGGCCATATAGTAATGCTCGGAACCCAATTGCAGGATTTCAGCTTGGGTTTACCGACTTTAGAAGAATAACCCGTTGCATCCGCCGCCAGGCATGCGGACAATATGCAAAAGAATATTTGGAGTCAATTATGCAAGATTATCAACGAGAGTTTATCGATTTCGCTCTTGAGACCGGAGTGTTGCGCTTCGGTGAGTTCACCCTAAAATCGGGGCGCGTCAGTCCATATTTTTTTAATGCCGGCCTGTTTAACAGCGGTTCTAGTCTCGCTCGTCTGGGCCGCTTCTATGCCCAGGCCATTGTGGATTCCGGCATAGAGTTCGATCTGCTGTATGGACCAGCCTACAAGGGGATCCCCTTAGCTGCTGTTACCGCCGCCGCTCTATTTGATCACCATGCAATTGATATCCCCTACGCCTTTAACCGTAAGGAGGCGAAGGATCACGGCGAAGGTGGAACTATTGTGGGCCATCCGTTGCAGGGCAAAATTGCAATAATAGATGACGTTATCACCGCTGGAACTGCTATTCGGGAATCCATGCAGTTAATCACCCATCAGGGCGCAACCCCAGCAGCGGTGTTTATCGCTCTGGATCGCCAAGAGCGCGGCACAGGCGAGCTCTCTGCTATTCAGGAGATAGAGTGTGAATACGGCCTGCCAGTTGCAGCCATATCTAAACTGGAATACCTGATATCTTATCTTGAGAAGAAAGAAGATTGTGAAGACGACCTAAAACGCATAACTGAGTATCGCAACCACTACGGAATCTAAAATAAATAATAACCGGAACCAAAACAGATGGTTGAAACCACAACTCTGCCCAGCCTTGATCTAATTATTGTAACTCTCTATCTGCTAGGCACAGCAGCATTTGGCGCTTGGTTTATAAAACGCAACAAAACCATGGAGGCCTATGTACTGGGCAGCCGCAGACTTCCCGGCTGGGCTATTGGCATCTCAATTCTTGGCACCTACCTCAGCAGTATCAGCTTTCTGGCCAACCCAGGAAAATCTTTCGCCAGTAACTGGAATCCGTTTGTTTTCTCTCTGAGCCTGCCCATCGCCTGCATTATCGCTGGTTACTTCTTTATACCTTTCTATCGCAAGCGAGTAGCAACTACTGCCTACCAACATCTGGAGGATCGTTTTGGCTACTGGGCCAGAGCCTACGCTGGAATCAGCCTGATATTGCTACAGATAGGACGCATAGCGGTGGTGCTATATCTGGTGGCACTTGCGGTAAGCCAGCTTCTGGGTTGGGACCTGACAACAGTCATTCTTGCTCTTGGCCTTCTGACTATTGCCTATACCGCTGCAGGTGGCTTCGAGGCGGTAATCTGGACCGACGTGGTGCAGTCTATAGTGTTACTGGGCGGTGCGCTAATATGCTTGCTCCTGCTTATGCTGAATATACCAGGAGGCGCTGCAGCGGCTCTGAATAGCGCCGTGGAGCAGGGAAAATTTTCGCTGGGAACCATGGATTGGGATCTAGCAGTACAGGGCTTTTGGGTAGTAATGTTTTTTGCTATTGCGGAGAATCTGAAGAACTTTGGCGTAGACCAAAACTATGTGCAGCGCTTCCTAGCGGCAAAATCGGACGCAGAGGCGGTGCGCTCCATGTGGATCGGCGGTCTCACCTATATTCCGGTCTCTGCCCTTTTCTTTCTTATTGGCACTATGCTGTTTATCTACTATCAGGCCATGCCAAATCCAGACCTACCTGCCAAGCCAGATCAGATATTTCCATTCTTCATAGTGACTCAACTACCAACAGGAGTGGTTGGCATTGTAATAGCCGCAGTTCTGGCAGCCGGGATGAGCACGCTGGACTCCAGCCTCAACACCTCAGCCACAGTTTGGGCCATTGACTTTTATAGCAAATGGAAACGAGATAACACAGATGACCATAAACTTCTCTCCATAACCCGCTGGACTACCATTATCATCGGCATAGTCGGCACCGGTGCCGCCCTGCTTATGATTGAGGTAAAGACGGCGCTGGATGTATGGTGGCAAATCTCCGCCGTATTTGGCGGTGGCATGTTGGGACTGTTTCTGCTCGGACTTATGGTACCTGCTGCAAATGCACAAGCAGCACAGATTGCCACAGTTATAGGCATTCTAGTGGTTGCTTGGAACAATCTGCTACCAAAGTTTGAGCTTATCCCACAATGGGTAACTCTTCCCTTCCATCCGCTATTGACAGGCTTGGCAGGAACTATTGCCATTCTTGTTAGCGGCTGGCTGCTATCGCTTGGAAAGAACTCTACTATTCACTCATAGAAAGCAATCGTCTATGCTATAGACATCTAATTCTGGAGCCACTTACGTCATGCAATATAGAGTACCTCTACTTTGTTACATAGCTTTAACTCTATTTCTGATTCAGCCAGCTACGGCTAAATTGTATAAGTGGGTGGATGACAACGGCAAAACCCACTACACAGATAAGCTACCACCGGAACAGGCCCAAAATTCTCGCTCTGAGCTAAACAAGGAGGGCGTTGAGATTAATCGAGTGGGACGGGCTAAAACTCCCGAAGAGGTCGCTCAGGAGAAAGAGCTGGAAAGACTTAGAAAGGAGCGAGAAAAGGTAATTGAGAAACAGAAAGCAGATGACAAAGTACTGCTCAACACATTTCGTAATGAAGACGACATAATCATGGCGATGGAGGGCAAGCTTACAGCCATCGATGTCATGATAGGGATAACCAAAAGCAACACTAATCAATCCAAGATGCAACTGGAAAATATGCAAAACCGTGCTGCTAACATGGAGCGCATGGGGAAAAAGCCATCTAAAAAGCTACTACAAGATATTGCCAATACCAAACAGACGCTAAAGGACAACTACGCTTCTATTATCAAACAAGAAAATAGCAAGGAGGACATCAAAAAGAAAGCTGACGCAGACCTGAAGCGGTTTCGTGAACTTCAGAGGTTAAATACCAAGCGTCCCAAGGAGATCAAAAGGCAGACCAGAACCTCCCAACTTGACTATGTTGTTCCTTGCTCAACAAAAGAGGTCTGCAATACATACTGGGAGAAGGCAGAAAAGTATGCGCTCGAGCATGCCACAACTACAATTGAGCTGCAGAGCGAATCGGTAATCATGACCGCGACTCCAAAACAGGATGACGGCATCAGCATTACCCTTTCGCGCTTAACCAAGGAAGATGAGACTGGTGAAAACATCTTCTTTGACCTGCAGTGCAAAGACTCCAAGAAGGGGGAACAGTTCTGCGAGAGTGAGGAAGTCATGAAAATCAAGAACGGATTCAAAAGATATGTGATGGGCGCTACAACAACAGTCGATAACAAACAGTAAACTAAACTAACCAGCGAATAGAGTGGAGGCAATAATGCTCCACTGCTGTTCCCAACGATCAAGCGGTCTTTTGTTAAATTGAGAGCGCACAAAGCGGTGCATTCGCCCCTCTACAAATCCCAGCAAAATCTCTACGCTATCATCCACCGCTAGCGTACCAACAACATCATCACGCAACCTAGATTCACGTAATATTTGCTTAAGCTGGGTTTCCAATCTGCTGAACAATCGATCTACTCGCGAGCGCAGTCTATCCTCTTCGCCCACCAAGGCATCACCCAGGAGCACCCGAGCAATGCCCGGATTGCGTTCAGCAAACCCCAACAACAGATATATAATCTGCGCACAGCGAGCAGCTGTATCCTTCTCCTCATTCAGAATTTGATTAATACGCGTAAAAAGCGTTTCTTCTGCAAAGCCAATCAAAGCATCATACATCTGCGCCTTACTGGCAAAATGCCTATAGAGGGCAGCTTCTGTAATACCAGATGCTCGAGCCAGAATAGCGATGGTAATTCTTGCCCCAGGGCTGTTTTCCAGCTCTGCAGCAAGCGCTTCAAGAATAAGCTGCTTACGCGGGATCTTCGCTTTCATTGACTCAACTGGCGCGGATCAGTGTCCCCACACCCTCATCGGTGAACAGCTCAAGCAGCACCGCGTGCTGCACCCGTCCGTCAATTATGTGGGATGAGTTGACCCCGGCATTTACCGCATCAAGGGCACAACGAATCTTAGGCAGCATGCCGCCATGAATGGTGCCATCCGCTTCCAATTCAGCCACTCTTGCCGCCGACAATCCTGTTAGCAAAGCGCCACTCTTATCCAACAGACCTTCTGTATTGGTCAAGAGGATAAGTTTTTCCGCCTGCAACACCTCTGCAATCTTTCCGGCAACCAGATCCGCATTGATATTATATGACTCCCCTTCACCCCCTATGCCAATAGGTGCTATAACAGGGATAAATCCCCCATTAACCACCATATTCACCACGCTGGCATCAATACTCTCTACCTCACCCACATGGCCTATATCTATAATCTCAGGCGCTTCTAGCTCTGGTACATCTTTAGTGATTTTTAGCTTGCGCGCGTAAATAAGCCCGCCATCCTTCCCGGTAAGTCCAACAGCTCCACCGCCATGCTGATTTATCAGGTTAACTATATCTTTATTTACTAAACCACCAAGAACCATCTCAACCACATCCATGGTTTCGCTATCGGTTACTCTCATACCCTGGACAAATTCAGTGCTTTTACCCAAACGCTCCAGCAGCTTGCCGATCTGGGGGCCGCCTCCATGCACTACTACAGGATTGATACCCACTAGCTTCATTAACACGATATCACGAGCAAAGCTGTTCTTTAGGCCGTTGTCCACCATGGCATTACCACCATACTTAATGACAACAGTTTTGCCCTTGAATCGTTTTATGTAGGGCAGTGCCTCGGTCAGCACATGGGCGACATTGCTTGCCTGTTCGTGGGTAAGACTCATAATTATTCGCTTTAGGTTTATGTAGTTAAGCTACTATTATATTCAAAACGGCAGCTTTAGTTCTGGGTCAATCTTTAGCAACTCCTGTTTGAATACGTCCTGCACATACTTTAAGCCATCAATATCATCAGCCTCAAATCTGAATACTAGCGCAGGCATAGTGTTCGATGCCCGCATCAAACCCCAACCATGCTCAAATTCAGCGCGAATGCCATCAATCTTTACTATTTTAGCTCCAGGCATATCGCCATTAGCAATAAGCTTATCTACCAGCTCAACGCTTTTACCTTCAGGCAGAGACATGGATAACTCTGGGGTATTCATACTGTCCGGAAGCTCAGCAAATATCTCTGCAGAGCTTCGAGAGTCGTTCGACAATATCTCAAGCAACCTGGCACTGGCGTAGACAGCATCATCAAAACCGTACCAGCGCTCTCTAAAAAACATATGTCCACTCATCTCGCCAGCCAGTAACGCCCCTGTCTCCCGCATCTTTGCTTTAATAAGTGAGTGTCCACTCTTCCACATCAGCGGCCTGCCACCATGGGTCAGAATCTGCCCTGAAAGATGCCTGCTACATTTAACATCATAGATGATATCTGCACCGGGCTGCCGTGCAAGAAGGTCTACCGCAAACAGCATCAAAAGACGATCTGGCCAGATAATATTCCCTTCTGAGTCAACAACACCTATGCGATCACCATCCCCATCTAGTGCAATCCCAATATCTGCTTTGCTAGCTTTCACACCATCAATTAGTGCAGTTAAATTTTCTGGGTTCGAGGGATCTGGATGATGATTGGGAAAATCACCGTTAACATCGCAGTAGAGCGATGCTACTTGGCACCCTAGCTGCTTAAGCAGCACAGGAGCAACCACTCCTCCCACTCCATTTCCGCAATCAAGCACCACCTTCAATGGCCTGGCCACATGTACGTCTTCAATCACACGATTTAGATAATCACCCAACAAATCTTGTTCGGTTCTAGATCCATCACCCTGCAACAAATCCCCTACGGCAACACGACGACCCAACTCCTGTATCATTTCACCTGAGATAGTCTCGCCTGCAATCACTATCTTCAGACCGTTGTAATCTGGTGGATTATGGCTACCGGTTAACATTACACCAGAACGACTACCTAAAAAGTTGGTTGCAAAATAGAGCAGCGGCGTTGGAACCATACCAATATCAATCACATCTCTACCGCTGTCCATCAGCCCACGACAGAGAGCAGACGAGAGTTCTGAGCCTGACTTACGGCCATCCCGCGCCACAATTACTGCCTGCTCACCCTTATCGTAAGCCATACTGCCAATAGCTCGGCCCAACTTATAGACCACATCGCCTGTTAGATCTTTGCCTACAATCCCACGGATATCATAATTGCGCAGTATTACACTTGGTAAAGCGCTATTCATCTCAGGGGGTGGAGCAGCGACCACCTCCTCTTTTATCGCCATCTGCGGTAGCCCCGTAGCCTTATCTATACGCTGTTTTTTGTTGGTTTTAGGCTTAACCAGCTCACGATGCTCTTGCTTCATACGCACCAGCTGATCCATGGTCTCCTGCATTTCTGGCACTTTAGCCTTAGAAGCAGAAACAGTTTTCCCCAGCAGCAATTGTTTAACTGATTTCAATATCTGTTTCTGATCATCAGCCAATGCGCTGTTAAAGCGGCGCGATAAAATCATGGTAGCCAACACAATCGCACCCAGCCCCGTAGCTAGAACTGCAAACAGAAGAAGGCCATCACCCCAGCCAACAGATATCCCTTCTGCTGCGTAGGCAACACTCCAAATGGAGTTTGGAACTCTAATATTGTACATGCTGGAATCTGCACCCTTACGGGATCCACCATGGGAAACGAGCAGCAGTGACTGCCCATCTACCACCTGTTCAACATATATATCCCCTGCACGGGTAGTTACAGCAGATATAGCCTTGTTGAGAACATCCATAGAGAGGGAGAGAAGGATCACCCCGACTACTTGCGGTTTTTCTCCACCCTTTATCACAGGTGCTGCAATGGCAATATGCTGATGCTTGGTCTTAAATTGGTGCACCTCAGCCAGAGTAACCCTGCCGGTTTTTTCTGCATCTCTTAGCATAGAGAGGGAGGCAAAGCTAAGCTTGGGACCAACTCCTGTTTTCTGATCATTCCATTCAACCGGGAGTAGCCGAACATATTTTGCATACTGCAACTGTTGCTGCAACACTTCCCCTTTTTTCCTCAGCAGTGAGTTGTCAGCAGTTTCAAAAATGTCTACTAATTGTTTGTCTTTAGCAATAGAACTCAATAACTGCTGATAGATGCTAATCTGATTAGATATATTGAGAGCCACCCCTTCAGCGCTAGCTTTCACTTCACGCCCCATGCTCTCACTCTTAAGGAAACCTTGCACAACCTGGAAGGTCAGCCAACAGACCAGAAAGGTGGCAACCGCTATGGCGGTAACAGCAGTAATTTGAATTGAGGAACTGCTACCTATCTTCTTATTATCGGAAGCTTCTTTTGATTTAACCAGACCTGCTAGCTTTGTGGTTTTAAACATTGTATATCCCCAAATATCGTGCCTCTCCAAATCCACCAACTACAGGCGACAAGAAATACCTTGCTACTAAAATTCAAGTTCTACCAGAGTGGCCAAAACCACCAGCACCACGCTTGCTGGTTTTAAACTCCTCTACCACCTCGAACTTTGCCCTGATTACTGGAACCACCACTAGCTGGGCGATTCTCTCTCCAACTTCAATACGAAAACTCTCGCTTCCTCGATTCCAGCAAGATACAAACAGCTGCCCTTGATAATCTGCGTCGATTAACCCCACCAGATTACCCAAGACTATGCCGTGTTTATGCCCAAGTCCTGAGCGCGGCAAAATAATAGCTGCTTGGTGTGGGTCTTCCACATGGATAGCCATGCCGGTTGGAATCAGTTCAGTCTGGCCAGGATTTAGCTCCAGGGGCGCATGCAACATGGCGCGGAGATCCATTCCGGCAGAGCCTTCGGTTGCGTATTCAGGCAGAGGAAACTCATCCCCCAAGCGCTCATCAACTATTTTTAGTTCAATTTTTCTCATGGTATTTTTTTTCTATTAATGTAACCAGTTCATGGGCCAAGTCAATTTTACTCATCATAGGCAAATCGGCTGAGCCACCATCCCATAACACAGTCAAGGCATTCTCACTGCTCCCAAAACCACCTTGATCTCCTCCCACAAGGTTGGCTGCAATCATATCTACCTTTTTGGCCTGGCGTTTCTGCTCCGCCAACTGGGTAAGACGCTCTGTCTCAGCAGCAAAACCAACGGTAAATGGTGGCTTTGCACTGGATGCCACCTTTAGCAGGATATCAGGATTTTTAACCAGACTCAGTTCCAATCTATCCTGAGACTTCTTAATCTTTTGTTCCGCAACATTTTCACAGCGATAATCGGCCACGGCCGCACAAGCAATAAAGATATCACACCCTTCCAGCCTGGATGTTACCTCCTGCTCCATCTCTAGAGCAGTCTCGACATCCACTCTATCTACCCCCTGGGGAGTATCCAGGGAGACCGGACCACTTACCATGGTGACTTTTGCTCCCACATCTACCAGGGCAGCTGATAAAGCATAGCCCATGCGACCAGAACTGCGATTGCCCACATAGCGCACAGGATCAATCGGTTCGCGAGTGGGTCCTGCTGTAAGCAGCACATTTACTCCACACAGAACACCTGGAGGAAAGCTGGCTTTTAGCTGCTCAAGTAGTTGGACAGGCTCCAGCATGCGTCCGGGGCCTACCTCACCACAGGCCTGCTCACCATCCGCCGGCCCCCATATCATTACGCCTCTTTGAGTCAGAGAGTCCAAGCTCTCCTGAGTAGCCTTATTCAGCCACATCTCTCGATTCATGGCGGGCGCCAGGGCTATTGGAGCGGTACAGGCCAGACACAGGGTTGATAGCAGATCGTTGGCTGCTCCCGCCTCCAGACGCGACATGAAATCTGCCGTAGCCGGCGCCACCAGAACCATATCGGCCCAACGCGCCAGATCAATATGCCCCATGGCCGCCTCCTCCTCAGAGTCAAACATCTCTAGGCGCACGCTTCTGCCTGAGAGGGCCTGAAGAGTCAGAGGGGTAATAAAGTTGGTGGCAGCAGGGGTCATCACCACCTGCACTTCAGCTCCTGCCTGCCGCAGTAGACGCACCAGTTCTGCTGCCTTATAGGCGGCGATGCCACCGGTAACTCCCAAAAGAATCCGCTTGTTATATAACTGCGACATAACCTACCCATACCGACATATCTCTTATTAGATAGAGATTAACTCAATGTAGGTATAACGGAAAGGGCGGCATAATGAGTATATGCCACTCTTGTCACATAAAACTATCCGTCATACCATTCTACTCGCAAGGGATATACAACACATACATGGAGGTAGCTATGGCTATAACGGACTGGCCAGCGGATGAACGCCCTAGAGAAAAACTTCTCATGCGTGGTGCGGGCGCCCTATCTGATGCCGAACTTCTGGCGATCTTTCTACGCACCGGCATTAAAGGTCTAACTGCCGTGGACCTGGCCCGCAACCTGCTAGACCAACACGGCTCACTGCGTAGTCTTCTAGCTGCGGATGAGAGGGAATTCTGCTCTAACCAGGGTCTGGGCAGCGCAAAATATGCCCAACTGCAGGCAGTTTTAGAGATGGGTAGACGCCACCTGTGGGAGACCATAACCCGTGACACATGCCTCACCAGTCCAGACGAAACCAAAAACTATCTAACCGCCCGGCTGCGAGAACAGCATAACGAGGTGTTCGCCTGCCTGTTCCTGGACAACAAGAACCGCATAATCCAGTACGAAGAGCTATTCAGTGGCACTATCAATGGTGCCAGCGTGCATCCGCGCAAAATTGTACAGCGCGCCCTTAGCCACAATGCTGCCGGGGTCATATTAGCCCACAACCACCCATCGGGTGTAGCCGAACCCAGTCAGGCCGATCGCCAGATCACCCAGCGCACCAAAGATGCCCTGGATCTGATAGATATCCGGGTTTTGGACCATCTAGTCATAGGCGATGGGGAGATCGCCTCTCTGGCGGAGCTAGGATGGATATGATGGTAATTTCGGCAGATATTGGCCAAAAACTTGTATCCACGCCCCCTATCTGATATAAATCCGCCTCTTTCATCCCCTGCGGGGAAGAGACACTATATTTTTTGAGGATTTAACGATGTCTAAAGTGTGTCAGGTCACGGGCAAACGACCTATTACAGGCAACAACGTATCGCACGCCCACAACAAGACCAAGCGCCGTTTCCTACCGAATCTGCACAGCAAGCGCTTTTGGGTAGAGAATGAGAAGCGCTGGGTCAAGCTACGCGTATCATCCAACGGCATGCGTATCATTGATAAAAACGGCATAGACAGCGTACTAGCTGACATACGTGGCCGTGGCGAAAAGGTATAAGGGAGAATATCATGCGCGATAAAATTAGACTCGTGTCCAGTGCCGGAACCGGCCACTTCTACACCACCACCAAGAACAAACGCACCATGACTGGCAAGATGGAGATCAAGAAGTTTGATCCCAAGGTACGTAAGCATGTCATGTATAAGGAAGCGAAGATTAAATAATCATCTTCTGTGTCCTTGCAGCTTAAACAAAAGCACCCGCCAGCGGCGGGTGCTTTTGTTTGCGGTTAAATCTAAACTTAAAACTATTCAACCATCCGGGCAAACCTAGTGCCACGGCACCCTGCACAAGGAGGGATATGCCCCGTCTTATGGAAATGCATCTCCTTACCGCACTCTGAACAGACCAGAGTTCCAGGGCCGGTGATCTCCCCAGTGTGATAGAGGGAGGCCTCCCTGGCCTGTTCGGCAAATCTATCCAACTCCAATCTGGTCTTATCTGCAACTTTGGCAAACATATCCAGAACCCGACTCTCGATCAACTCCAGATCAAACCTGATCCAATCTCGAAACTCATCTCCAGTTTTATGCAGAAACCCGGCCGCATCGCGCATATCACGCTCTATATAGGTTGCGATCTTATCTGCCTCCTCTCGCGTCAACTCATCCAGCTCAATCGCCTTCTCTCTTGCATGCTCCAATCCTTTCTTGAGAGTAGGCACGGTACTCTTTTCTGCCTGCTCCAACAACTCATCCACCCGCTCCAGCATCTTCTCGTAGGCAACCACCATGCGATCCAGGGGATCTTGATTATTTTCTGAACTCATTTTTTCACCCTCTTTTTATAATTCTGCCAATTCATATTGCTCTACCTTAAAGTGTGTACCAAAGTGGGCAGATAGCAAGATCAAATTCGCGCAACAGTGTCAGCTACGGTATCCTTACACGGTTTAGATTCAGCCATGCGGACCAGTAACAATGCAGAACACATTTAATCCGGAACAGATCGAGACTGACGCCCAATCTTTCTGGGAAAAAAACCAGAGTTTTAAGGCCACAGAAGAACAGGGGCGAGAGAAGTTCTACTGCCTCTCCATGTTCCCCTATCCCAGCGGCAAGTTGCACATGGGGCACGTGCGTAACTACACCATTGGTGACGTAATCTCACGCCACCAGCGTATGCTAGGAAAAAATGTACTGCAACCCATGGGCTGGGACGCATTTGGACTACCCGCAGAGGGGGCAGCCATCAAAAATCAGATGCCTCCTGCCCAATGGACCTACTCCAACATAGACTACATGAAAGGCCAGCTAAAACAGCTGGGATTTGGCTACGACTGGGGACGTGAACTGGCTACATGTCAGCCGGAGTATTACAAATGGGAGCAGTGGCTGTTTACCGAGCTGTATCGCAAAGGGCTGGTCTACAAAAAGAACGCTGTGGTTAACTGGGACCCGGTAGATCAAACCGTGCTGGCAAATGAGCAGGTGATCGATGGCCGTGGTTGGCGCTCCGGCGCCCTAGTAGAGCGGCGCGAGATACCCCAATGGTTCATCAAGATCACCGACTATGCCGAAGAACTGCTGAATGACCTGGATAAAATGGATGGCTGGCCAGAGAAGGTACGCACTATGCAGCGCAACTGGATCGGGCGCTCTGAGGGTGTGCGTTTCGCCTTCCCTTATGAACTAGATGGCAAACCAGAACAACTATGGGTCTACACTACCCGCGCCGATACTATCATGGGCGTAACTTTTTGTGCTGTAGCTGCTGAGCATCCCCTAGCCCAATATGCGGCCAAGGACAATCCAGAGTTGGCCGCCTTCATCGACGAATGTCTACAGGGCGGCGTGGCCGAGGCAGACCTGGCCACCATGGAGAAAAAAGGGATGCCCACTGGCATCTCTGTCACCCATCCTCTAACCGGCCAGCAGATCCCGGTATGGGTGGCCAACTACGTGCTCTGGGGCTATGGTGATGGCGCAGTCATGGCGGTGCCAGCCCATGACGAGCGTGACTTTCATTTTGCCCAAGAGTACGACCTGCGAATCACTCAGGTAATCGATGTTGAGGGTGAGACTTTCTCCACAGACACCTGGCAGGAGTGGTACGCGGACAAGGAGCGTGGGATCTGCGTCAACTCTGACAAATACAATGGAATGAAATACAAGGATGCAGTGAATGCCATTGCCTCTGATCTTGCAGACAAGGAGCTAGGAGAGAAACAGGTACAGTACCGCCTGCGCGACTGGGGAGTCTCTCGCCAGCGTTACTGGGGAGCCCCCATCCCTATGATCCACTGCCCCAAGTGCGGAACTGTCCCGGTCCCAAAAGATGATCTGCCGGTGGTACTGCCTGAAGATGTGGAATTTGATGCCAGCGGCGGATCACCCATAAAGAAGATGCCGGAGTGGTACCAGACCAGCTGCCCGGAGTGCGGCGGCGATGCTGAACGCGAAACTGACACCTTCGATACCTTCATGGAGTCATCCTGGTACTACGCCCGCTACACCTGCCCAGATAGCAGTGATGCCATGCTGGACGAGCGAGCCAACTACTGGCTGCCAGTTGATCACTATATCGGCGGCATTGAACATGCGATATTGCATCTGCTTTATGCCCGCTTCTATCACAAATTAATGCGGGATGTGGGCCTGTTAGATTCAAACGAACCGTTCCAGCAACTTTTGACTCAAGGCATGGTAATCGCGGAGACTTTCTGCCGTACCGATGAATCCGGTCAAAAACATTGGTTCAACCCGGCAGATGTGGAGACCAAACACGATGAAAAGGGGCGGGTAACTGAGGCCATCTTGCAGGATGACGGACGCCCGGTTGAGATCTGTGGCGTGGAGAAGATGTCCAAGTCTAAGAATAACGGCGTCGACCCACAGGAGATGGTACAGAAGTATGGAGCTGATACTGTACGGCTCTATACCATGTTCACCTCTCCACCCGACCAATCCCTGGAGTGGTCAGATGAAGGAGTTGACGGATCGTTCCGCTTCCTGAAGCGGCTCTGGGCCCTGGCGGTAAACATGAATGAGATAGAGGGCGCAGCTATCTCCCTGGCCGACGCCCTACCCAACCTGGATCAGGCGCAGCAGGATGCTAGACGTGAGATTCATTCAACCCTGAAGCAGGCCTCTTTCGACTACAGCCGGCAACAGTTCAACACGGTCGTTTCCGCGTGCATGAAGATTGTAAATGCTCTGTACAAGCTAGGCAGCAGTCCAGCTGACCAAGCGATATTAACCGAGGGAATGAGCATTACCCTGCGCCTTTTAGCCCCAATCGCCCCCCATACCACCCACTACCTCTGGCAAAAACTTGGATATGGTGAGAATATTCTGACAAGCGAGTGGCCCCAGGCAGACGAATCCGCTCTAAAACAGGATACAATTGAGTATGTGGCGCAGATCAACGGCAAAGTCAGGGCCAAAATCCAAGTGGCTGCAGATGCAGATAAAAACATAGTTGAAGAGACAGCCCTGGCAGATGACAATATACGGAAACATATTGGCGACAACCCGGTTAAAAAGGTGATCGTTGTGCCAAACAAGCTTATAAATATTGTTGTCTAACTGTGGCTAGCGGCATATATAACAACTTTCAGGAGACAAAAATGCTGAATTCGATCCCAGGTATAAAATGGATCACACTCCTTCTTACACTACTATTTCTCGGTGGGTGTGGTTACCAGCTGCGCCAATCCGCCCAGTTGCCGGCCTCTATTAGCCCAATCATCATTAACGGCATAGGCCCTAATTCCGGCCTTTATGAAGAAATGGCTCGTAGACTTGAGAGCGATACGGTACAACTGACCAGAAAGCGCAATAAAGCTAAGACCATGCTAAAGATATCTAGCTATAAGCGGCAAAATCGCACCATGTCCGTAGACGAAACTGGAAAAGTCGCCCAAACCGAGTTGAAGCACACTCTTGAATTCTCCCTAATATCTGCGTCTGGTAAAATTTTAATTCCAGCCCAATCTATTGTGGTTACGCGCGATTTCATCAACACCGAACAGCAGAAACTAGGCAAGGTCACAGAAGCTGGTCAGCTTGCAGATGGCATGCAGCAAGAGTTGGCGCGTCAAATAATCACGCGCATTCAGGCCCAGCTAAAAAAACAGTAATAGAAGATGCAGCTGCGTCTCCACGAATTAGGACAGAAGCTACAGCAAGATTTACTACCAGCCTATCTCCTAACTGGAGACGAACCGCTACAGGTGGATGAAGCTGCAGATCTGATCAGGTCTACAGCCAAGGAGAGAGGATTTTCTGACCGCACCATCCTGGAAGCTAATGGTAAATTTGACTGGAACGAACTTGGTCAGCAGGCAGATAGTCTCTCTCTGTTTGCTGAACAACGCATCCTTGATCTCCGCATCACCTCGGGCAAACCAGGAACCACTGGCTCCAAGGCATTGGTAGAGTATGCAGAGCGCCCTCCGGAGGACACCATACTGCTTATAACCATGCCCAAGCTGGAGCGCAGCCAGCGCAATAGCAAATGGTTTAAGGCCCTGGATAAGATTGGGGGCACGATCCAAATCTGGCCAATTGAGGGGCAACGCCTACCACCATGGATCGAACAGCGCATGCGTAACAGCGGCCTAATACCAGAACCAGGTGTGGTAACCATGCTTTCTCAACGCATAGAGGGAAATCTCTTGGCCGCCTCTCAGGAGATAGAGAAGCTGTTGCTGTTACATGGACCAGGAATAATCACTGTGGAACAGCTGGAGGAGGCAGTATCTGACAGCGCTCGCTATGACGTATTTAAGCTGGTGGACAGTGCCCTACAAGGCAAGGCAGCATACTGCTCCAAAATCTTGAAGGGACTTAAAGGCGAAGGCACTCCTGCTCCGGTAGTGCTCTGGGCTCTGACTAGAGAGGTGCGTATGCTGGTTGAGCTTGCCTATGCCATTGGCAAAGGAAGCTCCCCACAACAGGCCATAGCAGCTAGACGCGAAATCTGGGATAAACGGAAACAGCTGGTCGGCAGCGGACTACAGCGACTCCCTATCAATACCTTGCGCGGACTGCTAGTGCTATGCGGCAGGGCAGATCGAGCCATCAAAGGAAGAGAGAAAAGTGACCCATGGCAACTGATGCAGGAGATCACCTCGCGCTTGGCTGGCAAGGCTATCATAGCCAGACCATAGTCCATATATTTCTTGAAAAATCCGAACCACCCCAACTTTTCTCATCTAACTCAGGTTATTTGTTAGAATCACCCTATCTGACACAACAACAGGTTTTATAAAGTGATGTCGAATCAAATTCAGGATATAGCTACATATATGCAAGATCTTGGAAGCAAGGCCAGAACAGCTTCCAGAAAGCTGGCTGCAGCCAGCACCGCAGAGAAGAATAGCGCCCTGCAAGCCATAGCTGATGATTTAGATCAGAGCCGTGACGCTCTGATTGCTGAGAATAAGAAGGATCTGCAAGCCGGCGTAGAAAAGGGACTGGACGCAGCCCTACTGGACAGATTGGAGCTGACCCCAGCACGCATCGACTCTATGATTGAAGGACTACGCCAAATCGCTGCCCTACCCGACCCAATCGGCGAAATTTTCGACATGAACTACCGACCCACTGGCATCCAAGTGGGCCGTATGCGCGTGCCTTTGGGTGTAGTTGGTATCATCTATGAGTCCCGTCCCAACGTCACCGCTGATGCCGCAGCGCTATGCCTAAAGTCCGGCAATGCTACTGTACTGCGTGGCGGTTCTGAAGCCTTTCACTCGAACCAGGCCATAGCTACCAGCGTCCAGCGCGGGCTGGAACAGGCTGGACTTCCAACTGCGGCTGTACAAGTGGTAGCCACCACCGACCGGGAGGCTGTGGGCCAAATGATTGCCATGCCTAACTATATTGATGTAATCATTCCCCGTGGCGGCAAAGGACTTATAGAACGGATTAGCAAGGACGCTCGTGTCCCTGTGATCAAACACTTGGACGGCATTTGTCATGTCTACATAGATGATGCAGCGGATCTGGAGAAGGCGATTCAGGTATCCTTCAATGCCAAGACCCAGCGCTACGGCACCTGCAACACCTTGGAAACCCTGCTGGTTTCTGAAGAGATGGCCGAGGCCGCACTCCCTGAGCTATGCCGGATGTTCCAGGAGAAAGGAGTGGAGCTGCGCGGTTGCGCGACCACCCAGAATTTGGTGGATGGGGTTCTGCCTGCTACCGAAGAGGATTGGGATACGGAATATCTTGCCCCCATCCTCGCCATTAAGGTGGTGAAAGGGCTAGGCGAAGCTATTGAACATATCAACAACCATAGCTCCCAGCATACCGACACTATAATCACTGAGAATTACACCCATGCCCGCCGTTTTCTGCGGGAGGTGGATTCTAGTTCGGTTATGGTTAACGCCTCCACCCGCTTTGCCGATGGCTTCGAGTATGGCCTGGGTGCCGAAATTGGCATCTCCACTGACAAATTCCACGCCCGCGGCCCAGTAGGACTGGAAGGACTGACCTCGGTGAAGTTCATCGTCTTTGGCGATGGACACATAAGGGAGTAGACCGAAACTATGATCGGCATCTTCGGCGGCACCTTCGATCCCATACACAACGGCCATCTGCGCACCGCGCTGGATGTACAACAGAGTCTGGGGCTGCATGAGTTGCGCTTGATCCCCCTTAAGGACCCACCCCATCGAGAACAACCAACCTGCTCTCCGAAGCTACGGCTGGAGATGTTACGCGCTGCGGTTGCCAATGAACCAAAGCTCAAGATTGATGAGAGAGAGCTTAATCGCAGCGGAAAATCATATAGCCTGCTTACTCTGCAGTCGCTACGTGAAGAGTTGGGCGAGGTGCCGATATGCCTGATCATTGGCCAGGACGCCTTCCAAGGATTTCCCAACTGGCATAAGCCGGATGAGATACTGCAGTTAGCCCATCTGGTGATAATGCAACGTCCGGGTGAGAAACAGAGCGCACTCTATCCTGAACGCACAACCGACGATCCGCAACAACTACATTCCCTTCCCGCTGGCAAAATATATACTCAATCCGTGACTCAGCTAGAGATATCCAGCACTGGGATCAGAGCAATGCTCAGAGAGGGCAGATCCCCCAGATATCTAATGCCGGACGCCGTGCTTGAAATCATACAAAGAGATGATCTTTACAGCAGTTAACTGCATATCCATCCTGTTTCAGATAGAATTGACGTTTTTTATACTATAGAGCCTATGCTTATAGATGGCGGTTAGGCCAATCTTTTAATAACTAGTTGGATAATATGCAAGTAGAAGAACTGCGCGACCTAGTGGTAAAAACCCTTGAAGACCTAAAGGCACGTGATATCCAGGTGCTGGATGTGAGAGAGAAAACCAGCATCACAGATATTATAATCATTGCCAGCGGCACCTCAGGGCGTCATGTAAAATCAACTGCAGAGGCCGTAGCCTTTCAGGCCAAGCTGGCTGGCGAATCCCCCATTGGCACAGAGGGTCTGCTGGAAGGGGAGTGGGCCCTGGTAGATCTGAATGGCGTGGTAGTACATGTCATGCAACCAAAGGTTAGGGATTTCTATCAGCTAGAGAGGCTCTGGTCCATGGATGCTAAGCCTGCGGACGATGCAATATCCGAATAGTACTGATCTCTTAGACCAAACCATTCGCCTCTGAAGCGCGTCTTTCCACAATTGGCTGAAAAACCGGTTACACTCATCGCATGAATATTCATCTCGTATCTGTTGGCAATCGAATGCCTAAATGGGTCGAATCAGGATACACGGAATACGCTAAACGCATGCCAGCTGAGTGCCGATTAAACCTAGTGGAGATAGCCCCAGGACACAGAGGCAAAGGAGCCGACACGGCCCGTACCGTGCGCGATGAAGGTGAACGCATGCTAAAGGCGATCCCGAAAGGGTGCCAGGTCATAGCCCTGGAGGTAAAAGGCAGGGAGTGGAGTACAGAACAACTTGCTGACAAGATGGGCGGCTGGATGGAAAACGGCAGGGATCTAGCTCTATTGGTAGGAGGCCCAGAGGGTCTAGCGGAAACCTGCCGCAAGCGGGCCGATCTTCTCTGGTCACTATCTCCCCTGACTATGCCCCACCCCTTGGTAAGGGTGGTATTGGCGGAGCAGCTATACCGGGCCTGGAGCCTGATGCGCAATCACCCATACCATAGAGCCTAGCCGATTAGGCGCTTCTGGTAGTATTGGGCAATGACAAACAGAATTAACAACAGCTGAACTTAATGCAGCCACAACTTCATCTCGCTTCTATGTCGCCGCGTCGCAGTGAACTATTGCGGCAAATAGGTGTCGTTCATAGCATAATAAAAGCAGATATCGACGAAACACCGCATAGGGGAGAACATCCTAAAGATTATGTGATCCGACTAGCGCAGGAAAAGGCGCTGGCTGGCCAAGCCCAGCTTGAGGAGTGTGAGCATGGATTAGTCCTAGCCGCTGATACCACTGTTGTAGTGGATAAGCGGATTCTTGGCAAACCGCAGGATAGAAACGATGCGCTGGAGATGTTGCAACTCTTGTCTGATCGCAGTCACTTGGTATATAGCGGAGTTGCCCTGGCTGGAGAGACTATAGAGAGTAGAATAAGCGAAACCCTGGTTTCATTTCGTAAAGTTACTAAAAATGAGGCCAT
The DNA here is from genome assembly GCA_050291725.1 of Sedimenticolaceae bacterium. Lineage (GTDB taxonomy): Bacteria > Pseudomonadota > Gammaproteobacteria > Chromatiales > Chromatiaceae > JAAGZL01. The sequence continues at coordinate 148,436 of JBNKKH010000009.1, read as the reverse complement.
AGCCTACTGGGAAAGCGGTGAGCCGAGAGATAAGGCTGGAGGTTATGGAATACAAGGCCTAGGTTCCATCTTTGTTGCTAAAATTGAAGGTAGTTTTTCCGGGGTAATGGGGTTGCCACTATATGAGACCACGCAGCTGTTGATTAAGGCAGGGATAAACCCTCTAACAAATTTAAACGGATAACCAAATGAGCGAAGAGATCCTGATAAACATTACTCCGCCGGAGACCAGGGTAGCCCTAATCGAAAACGGTGTGGTCCAAGAGATTATCATTGAGCGCACCAGCAGCCGCGGAATTGTTGGCAATATATATAAGGGAAGAGTGTGTCGTGTACTACCGGGGATGCAGGCTGCATTCGTTGAAATAGGCCTGGAGCGTGCCGCCTTCCTCCACGCTTCAGACATTATTCACCATAACCACGAAGAAAACGGCAGTAACAATATCACCGACCTGCTACATGAGGGTGAAGATATAATTGTTCAGGTAACCAAAGATCCTTTGGGCACCAAGGGGGCAAGGCTCACCACTGGCATATCCATTCCATCCCGCTACCTGGTATTTATGCCGTCTCTGCACGTAGTGGGCATTTCACAAAAAATTGATGACGAAGATGAGAGACAGCGTCTACGTGAGGCCATAGATGCAGCCAACAAAGGAGAGGATGGTCGCCCAGGAAGATTTATTGCACGTACAGTAGCAGAAGGGGTGGACGAAGAGACCCTGCTGAAGGATATGCGCTTCCTTACCCGCCTATGGAAATCCATAAAGGAGCGCCTGGAAACGGCCAAGCCAAGGGAGATGCTGCACGAAGACCTACCTTTAGCCATGCGGGCACTGCGTGATCTGATTACTCCTCAAGTGGAGAAGGTGCGTATTGACTCTCAGGAAACCTGGGAGAAGGCCAAGAAGTTTACCGACAAACTGATGCCTGATATGACCACCAAGGTTGAGTATTACCCTGGCGAGCGTCCGCTACTTGATCTTTATGGTGTAGAAGATGAGATTCAGAAGGCCCTAAATCGCAAGGTTGAGCTTAAGTCTGGAGGGTACCTAATCATCGACCAAACCGAGGCCATGACCACTATCGATGTAAATACAGGTGCATTTGTTGGCCACCGCAATCTAGAAGAGACCATCTACAAGACCAACCTGGAGGCTGCACAATCCATCTGTAGACAACTGAGGCTACGCAACCTGGGTGGAATAATTATTGTCGATTTTATCGACATGCAGGATGAAGAGCATAAAAGGCAGGTATTGCGTACCTTTGAGAAGTGCCTCTCTCATGACCATGCTAAAACCAAGATCACTGAGGTTTCCAGCCTGGGCTTGGTGGAGATGACCAGAAAGAGAATTCGCGAATCTCTGGAGCATGTATTGTGCGAACCCTGTCCTCGCTGCGGCGGCAAAGGCACTCTTAAAACAGCCGAAACCACCTGCTATGAGATATTTCGGGAGATATTGCGGGAATCGCGTCAATTTGATGTGGAGTCTATGCTGATACTGGCATCCCCAGCAGTAATTGATCTACTACTGGATGAAGAATCCACCAATTTAGCTAACCTGGAACAATTTATTGGTAAAACAATCAAACTCCAGGCCGAATCCCTTTATAGCCAGGAACACTACGACATAGTATTGCTCTAACAGCGATAGACTAACATCCATTAGCATAAACACTTTTCCAGAGGACAAAATAGAAATCCCCCATATGCGCAGCAAACCACAACACAAACAGACCAAACCATTAGCAAATGATTAACGTACTAAAATCATTCGCCGCTAAAATGTGGCTTGCCTTCATCATAATCATTATCTTAATTGGGATACTACTTGGTGGTGCCCGCCTGCTTCTTCCCATTGCAACCGAATATCGTGAGGAGGTTCAACAACTCGCTAGCCGAGAACTGGGACAACGGGTTGAGATCAAACAAATCAAGACCGGCTGGCGTGGATTTGGGCCCGAACTGCGACTACTCAATGTCCAACTGATCAATCCCAAAACCGAACGCACAATACTGCGCCTGCCAGAAATTCGCATAGGAATAGGTATATTGGACAGCCTATTTAAAGGCGCAATAACCCCCCGCGAGATAACCTTCTACCGAACCCAGCTACTAATCCGAGGCCGCCCAGACGGCTCAGTTGTTCTAGCTGGACTGGAAGATATTGATCAAGGCGGCGACGACAGCAGCGAGGTCTTTTTCCTGCCGTTCCGCATCGGCATGAAGGAGAGCGAAATCCATTGGGAAAACCAAAGAATAGGGGCTGCTCCAGTCATATTCAAAGATGTTGACTTTACAATTAGCAACGCTACCAACAGACACCAAATAAAAGCCAACATGCGTCTTTCAGGTAATAGCGTAGGCAGGATGTACCTGATAGCAGATATCAAAGGAGCCATCCAGGAATCAAACGCCTGGTCAGGGGATATTTATCTATCTGGAGACAACCTGGCAATTTCTTCCATACTCAAAGATCTCATGCCAAAAGATATAAAGTTCAAATCTGGTAACGCTAAAGTCGAGCTTTGGAGCAACTGGATTAATGGACGTCTATCCGCAATAGATGGCAATGCAAATTTTGATCAAATAAAATTAACCTCCAACCGCAAGACCAGCGCTGACCTGCTTGAACCATTAGAGATTGACCATGTAGGCGGCAGGTTCCGATGGGAACGCAAGCGTGACAACTGGAATCTAGATGTAACAGATTTTGCGTTGCAGCGTAACGGCAAAGCGTGGCCAACATCGAGCTATAGCCTACGATACAAACGCGACCAAGATGGCAATCCCTTTCTGCTGTCCGGCGTAGAATTTTTGCGCATACAAGACATCATTCCTGTAGCAAAGATGCTGTTCACCCCCTCGCCCAAGATTGACGCAATCATTCAATCTATAAAGCCACAGGCGGATATACGCTCACTGCAACTCAAGCTAAGTACAGACACAGATATCCCTTCATGGTCTGCACATGGACAACTAATAAATGGTTTGACAGAACCATGGCAAGAGCTACCGAAAATAAACAACTTAAGCTCCGAGTTTTGGCTTAACCAAGACCGCGGAACCCTCGCGTTGGACAGCAAAGAGTTCACAGTGGATTTTCCTAATCTGTTCAGGGACCCAATAACCACTCAAAAACTAGAAGGCCAAGTGCGATGGAGCAAGAACAGTGAAGGCGACTGGCTACTGCAGTCCAAAAAAATAGTAGCCAATAACAGTGACATTAAGACTCAGACCAGATTGCGCCTGCAAATCTACCACGATCCAAAACGGTCTCCCGCTCTAGATCTGCAGACAGACTTTAACAACGGCAAAGCAAGCGCAACTCGTCACTATCTACCCACCGGCATCATGGATGAAAAGGTGGTAGCTTGGCTGGATAAAAGCATAGTCAGCGGAAAAGTATTACAAGGCAGCGCAATATTCCGTGGATCCATAGACGACTTCCCATTCTATAAAAACACCGGCCATTTCGAAGTGCTATTTAATGTAGAGGACCTCACCCTCGACTATCAACCCGGCTGGCCCCACATTGAACAGCTTGCTGCCGAGATACGCTTCCACAACAACAGCCTCTATATACGAGAAGGCAGTGGAAAAATGCTAAACAGCAGGCTGCGCAACCTGTATGCCAGAATTGATGACCTAGAAAACGGCTCACCGCTCAAGGTAACAGGCAGCGCCACCGGACCACTAACTGATGATCTAAAAATATTAACCGAAACCCCTCTATCCAAGAATTACGGAGAAACCGCAACCAGGCTTTCAGTAACCGGAAATGGACAGCTTGAAGTCAAACTAGCTATACCAATTAACAAGGGTGATTACGCCATAGACGGAAACTTGAGATTAGATAACGCAACAATAAATTTTGATAACTCTAAATACCCACTAATTAACACTCAAGGAAAACTTTCATTCAGCATGGATGGAGTTAAGGCAAAAGGGATAAAGAGCTCTATGCTGGGAGAAGATATCAAGCTAGATATAGCTCCTATTAAAAAAAGCGGAACAACATTGATCAAGGCTTCCAGCTCATTGTCTGGAGCTAAGCTTAACAAACAGTTTCCAAATTTTGGGCTGGACCTACTACAGGGAACAAGCAAATGGACACTGCAACTTGAGGTGCCTTCACTAAGCAAAAACCAAGGAAAATTGGCGTTAAATAGGATAACCGCGTCTTCTGACCTAGTTGGCACTGCTATTGATATGCCGCCACCAATAGGTAAAACAGCAAAACAACCGAAACCTATACAGATAACAACAACCCTGGAGGGCGGACCGGAAACGCAACTCTCAATAGACTACTCCAATATAATTAGCACATCACTACAATTCGTTAACCACAATAAGGCCAAAGCACAACTCGAGCGTGGCAGCCTGATATTTGGCGGGGGCAATGCTCAACTACCCAAGGAAAAAATACTTAAGCTTAGCGGCAAATTGAACCGACTCAACCTTAACCCCTGGTTAAAATATTTTGAATCTGAATCCAAGATAGAACGCCCACAAATCACTGGAAATAACTTGCAATTTGGCACATTTAAGATTGGTGATGCTGAACAAAGAAATGTGATCTTAAGTTTTACAGAAAACAACGGTGGCATAGCTGCCGATATTAAAAGCAGCTTAATGCACGGCAAAGTTCAAATTCCCCTGCCCATTAACTCTAAGCCAGTTGTAGCGAACCTAAAAAAACTCTCACTAACACTTGATGCTAGTGATCTTTCAGGAACACCTAAGAATAAATCTTCAAATCATGAGCCGGCCAATCCACGCGACATACCTGCCCTGTCCCTTACCAGCAACAACACCTTTATTAACGGACATAATCTAGGCCCGCTCAGCATCGTTTCAACCAAAATACCCGAAGGTCTCCAACTTAATAGAATCAAGTTAACATCTAAAAGATTAACTTTAGACGCAAAAGGCAGTTGGATCACCAAAGGCAATAAGGCCCAGACCAACATAAAAATGAGCATGCATACCGACTCCCTGGGTAAGCTACTTAACACTCTAGGGTTCAACCCCGAACTCAAGCAGGCGCCAGCAATTGTTGATGCTAACCTGAGCTGGAGCGGAAATCCCAGTCAATTTAATAAGACAGATGTTACCGGACAACTCGATTTAAGCATTGGCAAAGGCAGACTACTAAAAGTCAATCCAGGATTGGGCAGGATACTTGGACTGCTCAACGTCAGCGCATTGACCCGCCGCCTTACCATGGATTTTTCCGATACATTCAAGAAGGGATTCAGCTTTGATAAGGCTGAAGGAACGTTCAATCTCGATTGGGGAGATGCCTATACCAACGACTTTATGATCGAGGGTCCAGCTGGCACAATTGAAATAACCGGACGTACTGGACTGGTGACCCAGGACTTCGATCAACTAGTAACCATAAATCCCGCCATATCCACAACTATACCTGTTGCTGGCGCTTTAGCTGGAGGACCAGCAGTTGGTGTTGCCCTGATAGTAGCGCAAAAGATATTCGGCAAAGCTGTAGATAAAGTATCCACCTCGAAATACACTGTCACCGGCTCCTGGGATAACCCCAGCATTGAAAAGCTAAATATTAATAATCAAAAAGCACCGCCAGCAAGCCCCTTGCCTATTAGGCCATAAGATAAATTTTTTTTAACAGGGCAAAGGATGCTATTCTGGTGCGATAAACCTTTATCAGACCACAGAGTTAACCGTTGTGACCGAGATACACAAAATAGCCGCCATTCAAATGGCATCTGGGCCGAATCTAAGCGCCAACCTCCTAGAAGTGGAAAAGCTTGTAACTGAGGCTGTTGGCGCTGGGGCAGAATTAATAGTATTGCCAGAAAATTTTGCTTTTATGGGAGAAGCGGACCAAGAGATTATAAAATTTAAAGAGGCTCCAGGAGAAGGCCCCCTTCAGACGTTTTTAAGTCAACTTGCTGCAACTAACAACATATGGGTCGTAGGCGGAACCATTCCGCTTGAGGCTAATGATCCAGATAAAATACGTTCGTCCTGCCTGGTATTTAATGAGAAGGGAGAGCAGGTGGCACGCTATGACAAGATACACCTATTTGATGTACACCTACTGGAGACAGACGAAGAATATAGCGAATCCATAACCATTGAAGCAGGAGAAGAAACAGTTGTATTTGACTCCCCTTTTGGCCGTATTGGGCTGGCTATATGCTATGACGTACGCTTCCCAGAGCAGTTTCGCAACCTCATAGATGAAGGCATGGAGATCGCAATTATTCCTGCAGCCTTTACCGCCCATACAGGCAAAGCCCACTGGCAACCCCTGATCCAAACCAGAGCCATCGAAAACCTAAGCTATGTAGTTGCTTCGGCTCAGGGAGGTTATCACGTAAGTGGCCGTGAAACGTATGGCCACAGCATGGCAGTAGACCCCTGGGGCACAATCCAGGATGTGGTCGAGCGAGGCAACGGCTTTGCCATGGGTGAGATTAACCTGGATCTATTGAATAAAACCCGCCGCGCCTTTCCCGCACTGGAACACAGACAGATTACCTGCAGAATAGATGACTGACCTAATTGAAATAGCCCGCAACACCATCCTCAAGCCATCAGATTTAACCGAGTCAGATCTGGATCGGCTGCTCGGACAACTACATGGTGGACAGATTGATGCCGCTGACGCTTACTTCCAGTCCAGTCGCCTGGAATCATGGGTTTTAGAAGATGGCATCATCAAGGAAGGAAACTTCAACATTGAACAAGGAGTTGGTGTGCGCGCTATTTCCGGAGAGAAAACCGGCTTTGCCTACACTGATGAGATTCGCCTGGACACACTGCTAGAGGCAGGACAGACCGCACGCGCCATAGCCAGCGGAAGCGGTGCAGCGAATATTAAGGTCAACGCCACATCTCCCGGACACAATCTTTACCAGCCCATTAATCCTCTAGAAAGCATAGATGATCAAACCAAGATAGAAATGCTGCACAAACTAGATGCCGAAGCACGTAAACAGGACCCACGGGTAAAGCGGGTCATAGCCAGCTTGGTAGCGGTTCACGATGTAGTGCTGGTAGTCTCCAGTGATGGCACATTAAGCGGAGATGTCCGCCCATTGGTGCGCTGTAATGTGCATGTTATAGCAGAACAGAATGGACGCATTGAACAGGGCACCGGTGGCGGCGGAGCCCGCACTGGTCTGCAGTTTTTTCTAGAACAGGAGAAGGCCCTGGAGTACGCACGGGAGGCGGCGAACCAGGCTCTGCTCAATCTAGAAGCGGAGGAGGCTCCGGCAGGCTCCATGACCGTAGTACTAGGGTCGGGTTGGCCCGGAGTGCTACTCCATGAGGCAGTGGGGCATGGCCTGGAAGGTGATTTCAACCGCAAAGGTACATCTGCTTTCAGTGGACGTATTGGAGAACGGGTGGCGGCCAAAGGCTGCACCGTAGTAGACGACGGCACCATGCAGGGTCGGCGTGGCTCTCTCAACATCGACGATGAGGGCACTCCATCCCAGTACAATGTTCTGATTGAAGACGGCATCCTCAAGGGCTACATGCAGGACAAGCTCAATGCTCGACTGATGGGAGTAGCTCCAACAGGTAATGGTCGGCGCGAATCCTACTCTCACCTGCCCATGCCGCGTATGACCAACACCTATATGCTTCCTGGAGAGCATCAGCCAGAGGAGATTATTGCATCTGTGGACCGAGGACTCTACGCCGTCAACTTTGGTGGCGGACAGGTGGATATAACATCCGGCAAGTTCGTCTTCTCTACTAGCGAAGCCTACCTTATAGAAAACGGCAAGGTGACCAGACCGGTTAAAGGCGCAACCCTAATTGGAAACGGACCTGAAGTTATGAACCGAATAAGCATGATAGGCAACGATCTAGAACTAGATGCTGGAGTTGGCACCTGTGGCAAAGAGGGCCAAAGCATACCGGTGGGAGTAGGACAGCCCACCCTGAAGATAGACAACCTGACCGTCGGCGGCACCAATGCTTAATAACAGTAATATCTCTGAGCGTCAGACCCATCTGCAACAGCTGGTAGATGATCTGTTGACTGAGGCAAAAAAACAGGGAGCAAGCTCTGCTGAAGCTGCCGTAAGTAGTGACTCCGGTCTCTCTGCAACCGTGCGCATGGGCGATGTGGAAACTATCGAGCACACCCGAGACAACGGCCTCGGCATAAGTGTCTACTTTGGGCAACGTAAAGGCTCTGCCAGCACCTCTGATCTTAGCCCTCAGGCCATAATCGACACCGTGAAAGCTGCATGTAGTATTGCACGCTACACTTCTGAAGATGACTGTACCGGCCTGGCTGATGCAGACCTAATGGCAAAAGAAATACCAGACCTGGATCTCTACCACCCCTGGTCCATTTCGGTAGATGAAGCCATTGAGCTAGGGAAGAGATGTGAAGGAGCCGCGCTTAACTATGCCCCAGATATCAATAATTCGGAAGGAGCTACACTCAACAGCCACAGCGGGCTGCGGGTTTATGGCAACAGCCACGGCTTTATCGGTGGCTATCCCAGCAGTCGTCACAGCATAAGCTGCTCAGTTCTGGGTCAGGATGAAAAAGGCATGCAGCGCGACTACTGGTACAGCGCCGGGCGCTCAGCAACTGACCTGGAAGATGCAGAAGCGGTCGGGCGCAAAACGGCAGAGCGCACCCTGGCTCGGTTAGGAGCGCGCAAGATCAGCACCAGAGAAACCCCGGTCATTTTTCAGGCGGATATGGCAGTGGGTCTACTGCGCAGTCTAGTGGGAGCTATAAGCGGATCTGCTCTCTATCGCCAGTCATCTTTTCTACTGGACCATATGGGCAAACAGATATTTCCTGATTTCGTACATATACACGAGAATCCTTTGCTGCCGCGGGGTCTATCCAGTGCACCTTTCGATTCAGAGGGAGTTGCCACCCAGCCAAGGGACATAGTGAGCGGAGGCGTACTTCAGGGCTATGTTCTCAGTAGCTACTCCGCCCGCAAATTGGGGATGCAGACCACCGGTAACGCTGGCGGGGTACGTAATCTAACCATAGAACAGGGAGAGCTGGACCTGACAGGCCTACTAAAAAAGATGGACCGAGGACTGCTGATTACAGAACTCATGGGCCATGGAGTCAACACCGTAACTGGTGACTACTCCCGGGGAGCAGCAGGCTTCTGGGTTGAGAACGGAGAGCTGCAGTACCCGGTAGAGGAGATCACAGTGGCTGGCAATCTAAAACAGATGTATATGCAGCTGGTGGCAATCGCCAATGATATTGACCCGCGCACCAGTGTACGCACCGGTTCTTGGCTGATTGAATCTATGACCGTTGCCGGGGAATAATACCCAATTCAAGGTCGTCATCTATAACTATACTGGTTAAGAATAGTTTCTGGGAGAAGTAGCATGGGAAAGTATGTAAACGGCATAGCAGTATATGAGCATGGAGACCGCAACAACCCCCCAGTCATATTCATCCATGGATTCCCTTATAACTCCACCATGTGGGCCCAACAGATAAAGAAGCTCAAAGAGAGCTACTACTGCATTTCCTATGACGTACGTGGATTGGGGGACACTCCACCAGGCGACGGTCAATTTACCATGGAGATGTTTGTAGATGACCTGTTCTCTGTTATGGAGAGCCTGGACCTAGATAAGCCAGTCATTACAGGATTCTCTATGGGCGGATATATCACTCTGCGTGCGGCAGAGCGGGAGCCTGATCGGTTTCGCGCCCTCATTCTGTGCGATACCAAGGCGGAAGCGGATGATGATGCCGGAAGGATTAAAAGGGCCGGAGCTATACGGACTATAGACAAGGAAGGATTAGAGAAATTTGTATCTGACTTTGTCCCCATGACCTTTGGTGATGCTGCCCCGCAACAGATCCCAGAATCCTATAACACCATACTGGAACAAGCGACAAGTGAGTCTCCAGTTGGAGTGAAGGGGTGTATACTAGCTATGGCCGCACGCACAGATACTTCATCGGCACTTAGCAATATAGATGTTCCTACAATGCTACTGGTTGGCGAGCAGGACACCTTAACTCCGCCACCTGTAATGCAGGCAATGCATGAGAAGATAACCGGATCATATTTGGTCACTGTTCCTGAAGCCGGGCACATGTCTCCATTAGAAAACCCTGAAGCAGTTACTCAAGCTATCCAAGAGTTTTTATCCAGAGCAATCTAGGTAGATCAATTACTTTATATAAAATTGTTAATAACAAACATGGAGTATTTCATGAAGCAACATTACAACAGAATTGCCCTAGCCACTTTGCTAACAGCACTATTGAGCGGATGCGGCAGCAAACCTGAGTGGGTTGATGTATACGATGACTGCAAGCAAAAAATGACCGAGGCATCGGAACAGATGAAAGCGAGTAGCGAAAAAGATCCACAAGCCAAGGCCATGATTGATGCGATGGGCGGCATGGCGACAGCAATGGGCATGGCTGCCTGTGAATCCATCAAGCAGATATGCGAACCAGATCCTGAGGGTGGAGCATGCCAGGCGATGGTTCAGGAGTATAAGAAAAGCAAAGAAAGTAGCGAATAAACTCTACACGTCGCCATGCCGGACCAGATCCGGCATGGCGGGATATTTGCTGCACATAAAAACGAAAGGTGACGATTAACAGGTCACCAACCTACCACGCTCATCGCCCTATCTGGTCTTACTTTTTTTCTTAGCCAGGGCCTTCTTCTTGGCTGGAGCCTTCTTCTTGGCTGGAGCCTTCTTCTTGGCTGGAGCCTTCTTCTTGGCTGGAGCCTTCTTCTTGGCTGGAGCCTTCTTCTTGGCTGGAGCCTTCTTCTTGACCGGAGCCTTCTTCTTGACCGGGGCCTTCTTCTTGACCGGGGCCTTCTTCTTGACCGGGGCCTTCTTCTTGACCGGAGCCTTCTTCTTGACCGGGGCCTTCTTCTTGACCGAAGCCTTCTTCTTGACCGAAGCCTTCTTCTTGACCGAAGCCTTCTTCTTGGCCGGGGCCTTCTTCTTGACCGGGACCTTCTTCTTGACCGCAGCCTTCTTCTTGGCCGGAACGACTTCTGGCTCTGGCTTGGCTTTCACCTCTTCCTCTTCTGCTTCTGCTTCTGCTTCTGCTTTTACCTCTTGCGCAGCGGCCTCGGCGACCTGCTCTACCCTCTCCATGAGGGCCTTGGTTTTTTCTGCCTGTGTCCTTTTCCAATCATCAATTGCCTGGAATAGACAATTTGTTCCCTCTTTGACCGATCCACCAGCATCCACCTCTCTAAGCTTGTCATGCAGGAGATAGTAGGAGACAAGGGAGTGAATCTGCTGTTCGTATGCCCGCAGGCGATTGCTGATGACCACCTCATTACTATCAGCCCCACGCCCCACTCTGCCGCCACACAAATCACAGACCCCATGCACCATAGGTGGATTGGTAAAAACATTGTATCTAACACCACAGGAGATACAGGTGCGGCGCCCTTCTAGGCGTTCTAATAGAATCTCATCTTCCACATTCAGATGCAGAGCCAGGTCGAGAGACATTCCACATGCCAGCAACATTTCGTCCAAGCTGTCAGCCTGGCTAGTAGAACGTGGAAAACCTACCAGTATGAAACCAGACTTTACATCTGGCTGAGACATGCGATCACGTATCACCTCAAGCATCAGCTCATCAGGAACATATTGCCCATGTTCCAAATAGGCCTGAGCCTGCACCCCAAAATCCAGGCGATTATCCACTGCATCAGACAACATATCCGCGATCGTCAGCAGAACAAGTCCATACTTTTCTGCCAGTTTGACGGCAAATTCGCCCTTATCGGACCCAGGCGGGCCAAGAAGTACCAATCTCATTGAATTTTCCAACTTATCTCCAATATTTGTATTATTTCCACCGCTTTATTGGCCAAAGCGAGCATTAGCTACCTGCATCACATGAAGCAGAAAATGCCATTTTTATCGTTATAATTCTCCTATCACATTGTTTTTACAGGACAATTACTAAAACTCATAGGGTTATCCAAGTTTTACATTTGTCGCATCATGAAAGCTCAGATAGAGTTATCCGATAATTCCCTTAAAGTCAATGCAGCTATGAGGCCAGACATTTATTTTGAGAGGACAAAACCTGACAAATGCAACGAAAAACATGCCAGAAACCTCAGACATCATGGATAAAAAGATGATTGCTGCACTTAAAACATGCAGAAATTTAACATTTTTAACCAAGAGATATTCACTCAGGCGTATTACAATCTCTTCTATCGACAATTATGTATAAAAGGGAAAAGTGATGAGCATAAAAAACGCATTTTACGCCCAGTCTGGAGGAGTAACGGCCGTTATCAACGCATCCGCCTGTGGCGTTATTGAGACTGCACGCAAACACAGCGACAAAATCGGAAAGGTATATGCGGGAAAAAACGGCATTATAGGCGCCCTAACAGAAGAGTTAATCGATACTAGCGTTGAGAGTGATGCCGACATTGCCGCCTTGCGCCACACCCCGTCCGGTGTATTTGGCTCCTGCCGTTATAAACTCAAAGGTCTAGACCAAAACAGGCGTGAATACGAACGCCTAATAGAGGTGTTCAAGGCCCACAACATTGGCTACTTCTTCTACAATGGCGGTGGTGACTCAGCTGACACCTGCCATAAGATTTCCCAGATTTCTGAAACTATGGACTACCCTATCCAGGCCGTCCATGTGCCTAAGACCGTGGATAACGATCTACCCATAACCGACAACTGTCCAGGATTTGGCTCGGTTGCGAAATACATTGCCGTATCCACCCGTGAAGCCAGCTATGACGTACGTTCTATGGCTAAATCATCCACCAAAGTGTTTGTGCTGGAGGTAATGGGGCGCCACGCCGGCTGGATTGCTGCTGCGGGCGGACTAGCAGCAGATGCTGATAACGATATCCCCATACTTATCCTGTTCCCCGAGGTGGAGTTTGATCAAGAGAAATTCCTTGCCAAGTGCAAACAGAAGGTAGATAGCCACGGCTATGTGATTGTGGTGGTATCGGAGGGGGCTCACTGGCCAGATGGCCGCTTTTTGGCAGAACAGGGCACCAGAGACGCCTTTGGCCATGCCCAGCTCGGTGGAGCCGCACCGGTGGTGGCCAATATGATCAAAGAGAAACTAGGTTACAAATTTCACTGGAGCGTAGCCGACTATCTACAACGCGCCGCTAGGCACCTAGCCTCCAAGACCGATGTAGATCAGGCCTACGCAGTGGGCAAGGCAGCAGTTGAGCTGGCCCTAAAGGGCAAAAACGCCATTATGCCGGCCATAATCCGAACCTCGAGCGACCCATACAGATGGGAGATACAAGAAGCCGATCTATCAAAAGTGGCCAATGTTGAGAAAATGATGCCTACAGAATATATAACTGATGATGGCTTTGGTATAACCCAAGCTGGTCGCGACTATCTATTGCCGCTGATCCAGGGGGAAGATTATCCACCTTACAAGAATGGTTTACCTGACTACGTAACACTGAAAAATGTTGTAGTACCAAGGAGATTAGCAGATAATTTTGAGCCGTAGTAGCGTGGTGAGATGAAAGGACTTGAGATGGAAATATGCCATATTCTCAATATAGAACTTAAACGGTTATAACTAATACGCCGTCCCAACATCTACTATACAAAAATTTTAAAACGTTTATTAAATCGAAATCAAAGTTGGATTATTCACTAAATCATTATAAAGATAACTACAGGAAACAAACTAAATCAAAACGCAATAACTCTTATAATACAAACACTCAGGAGAAGAACTAATGTCGCTCGAACTAATATTCGCCTTGGCTTGCGCCATGGCAGCCATTGTATACGGAATTATTTCCGTGAAATGGATCCTAGCCCAACCTGAAGGTAACGACAGAATGAAAGAGATTGCCGGAGCGGTGCAGGAAGGCGCCCAGGCATACTTGAATCGCCAGTACACTGCAATTGGGCTGGTAGGGGCTGTCCTCTTGGTAATAATTTGGTGGGCTCTTGGTGCTGGCACCGCGATCGGTTTTGCCATTGGCGCCATCCTTTCAGGCGCTGCTGGCTATATAGGCATGAATATATCAGTTCGCTCTAACCTGCGTACCGCTGAAGCGGCTAACAACGGCATAAATGCTGCGCTGCAGGTCGCTTTCCGCGGCGGCGCTATTACCGGCATGCTGGTTGTTGGCCTCGGTCTGCTGGGTGTTGCCGGTTACTATGCCGCACTAAACATGGCTGGTGTGAATGACCAGGAGGCATTGCACTCACTTGTTGGTCTCGCCTTTGGCGGATCTCTAATCTCCATCTTCGCCCGATTGGGTGGAGGCATCTTTACTAAAGGCGCGGATGTAGGCGCTGATATTGTAGGTAAGGTTGAGGCCGGCATCCCTGAGGATGACCCCCGTAACCCTGCAGTTATCGCTGATAACGTTGGTGATAACGTTGGCGACTGTGCTGGTATGGCTGCAGATCTGTTTGAGACCTATGCTGTAACAGTAGTGGCAACTATGCTACTGGGCGGCCTGCTGCTCACCAGCGCAGGTGCAACAGCTATCACCTACCCACTGGTTCTAGGCGGTGTTTCCATTATCGCCTCCATCATCGGCACTTTCTTCGTCAAAACCCACGAAGGTGCTACTAACGTAATGCCCGCCCTGTATAAAGGTCTGGCTGTAGCTGGCGCACTATCTGCCATAGCTTACTATTTTGTAACCAGCATGATGATGGGATCTGTGGTTATTGAAGGCGTTGCTAACCCCGCCTCTGCCCTGTTCTATTGCGCCCTGATTGGTCTTGGTTTGACCGCAGCTATGGTTGTTATCACCGAGTACTACACCTCCACCGAGTTCAAGCCAGTACGCTACATTGCCGAGGCATCAACAACTGGTGACGGCACTAACGTAATCGCTGGCCTGGGTGTATCCATGAAGTCCACCGCCGCGCCGGTACTGGTTATTTGTGCTGCTATCTGGGGCACCTATGAACTGGCTGGTCTGTATGGTATTGCCATTGCTGCAACCTCCATGCTCTCCATGTCCGGCATCATCGTGGCCCTGGATGCCTACGGTCCTATCACCGATAACGCCGGTGGTATCGCCGAGATGGCCGAACTGGACGAGAAGATTCGCAACATCACCGATCCTCTAGATGCAGTTGGTAACACCACCAAGGCCGTGACCAAAGGTTACGCCATCGGTTCCGCTGGTCTGGCTGCTCTGGTACTGTTTGCTGATTACACCCATACTCTGGAAGCTCATCTGGGCAGTGCCACAACGTTTGATCTTTCTAACCATATGGTTCTGATCGGTCTGCTGATAGGTGGCCTGATACCATTTCTGTTCGGCGCTATGGCTATGGAAGCTGTTGGCAAAGCTGCCAGCGGCATTGTGAATGAGGTACGTCGTCAGTTTAAAGAGATGCCGGGAATAATGGATTACAGCCAGAAGCCTGACTACTCCAAGGCTGTTGACATGCTGACCAAGGCGGCTATCAAAGAGATGATTGTGCCATCACTGCTTCCAATCGCTGCACCAATTCTGGTAGGTCTGCTGCTTGGCGCTCAAGCACTAGGTGGCCTGCTGATCGGCACCATCGTTACCGGTCTCTTCGTAGCCATCTCCATGACCGCCGGTGGCGGCGCCTGGGATAACGCCAAGAAGTACATCGAAGATGGTAACTTCGGCGGCAAAGGTTCTGATGCTCATAAGGCAGCGGTAACCGGTGACACCGTAGGCGACCCCTACAAAGACACCGCTGGCCCAGCTATCAACCCGCTGATCAAGATCATCAACATTGTAGCTCTGATGATGGTGCCACTACTTTAATCCCCACACGGGATTACTAAAAGGCGAAAGGCCGGCTATAATAGCCGGCCTTTTTTCATTGTTTAGTAGGTAACCCCATGAATCTGGACCGCGTAAATTCCGGTAACGATGTACCCAGTGAGATCAACGTCATAATCGAGATCCCAGCCCACTCAGATCCAGTAAAGTATGAACTGGATAAGGATACCGGCGCTATGTTTGTGGACCGCTTCATGTCCACAGCCATGCAGTACCCTTGCAACTACGGCTATGTACCACATACCCTCTCCAAAGATGGTGATCCGGTGGACGTTCTGGTTCTAACCCCCTATCCACTAATCCCAGGCTCTGTAATTCAGTGCCGCCCAGTCGGCGTCCTAAAGATGACCGACGAGTCGGGTGATGATGCTAAAATCTTGGCTGTGCCAATAGATAAGCTGTGCCGCTCCTATCGTAAAATTTCCAGCTTCCGCGATGTACCAGAGGGAGAGCTTAGCCGCATTTCTCACTTCTTTGAACACTATAAAGACCTAGATGAGGGCAAATGGGTCCGCGTAGAGGGATGGCGAGATATAGACGAAGCCAAACAAGAGATCATGGAGAGTATTGAGATGTATAACAGTGCGCCGGAAAAACCAAATTTCTAGATAGTAGATATACCAATACACTAGTATAATCTGTAGATTCAGCGCTCATCGCTTACCAGGATCAGCGAAAATTCATTATTATTATCAGGCAGTTATAAAGCTATGAAGATTTGTATTCTATCCGACAGTCACGACCACATGGTGCTGCTGGATGCAGCTGCGGCTGAAGCGAAAGAGCGGGGAGCAGAGGCCATACTCCACTGCGGAGATGTGGTTGCTCCCAGCACCATGAAATGCCTGAATAAGTATCGGATTCCAGTGCATGTAATTCACGGCAACAACACTGGCGACCTCTACACTATGGGAATGATGGCGGCCAAACCAGGTAACGTTATTGAATATCACGGTATGGATGCAAAGCTCAATCTTGGAGGCAAACGCATCTTCATGGTTCACTACCCTCACTATGCCCGCGCCATGGCTACAACCGGCGACTGGGATCTGGTCTGCTGTGGTCATAGCCACAACTACAGAGAGGAGAGAGTGCCGACTATCAAAGGTGGAGAGACCCTGATTCTCAACCCAGGCACCATCGGTGGTGTAGGGACAGCGCCAGCGACCTTTATTATGATCGACCTTGAGACTATGGAGGTTGAGAAGTCAGAGGTTTCCAAGAGCATTGAAAAAGACGCCCCCATTCCTCAGGATGACTTCAGCCAGCCAGCCTACTGAAATTGAGCCCAATACCTGATAGAACCGGAAGATGAACCCTATCTACCATCAGGCTAAATTCCTAGTTAGCGCCGCTAAACTCTCTCAGTGCCCGGCAGACACAGGGATGGAGGTGGCCTTTGCCGGTCGCTCCAACGCCGGCAAATCCAGCGCTCTGAACGCCCTATGCCAACAAAAGTCACTAGCGCGCACCAGTAAAACTCCGGGTCGCACCCAACTGCTGAACTTCTTCTCCATTGATGAAAAGCGACATCTAGTTGATCTTCCAGGATACGGCTTCGCCAAAGTATCAGAACAGGTCAAACAGCAGTGGCAGCAGGCCATGGCCGACTATCTGGAAAACAGACAATCACTGCGCGGAGTTATCCTGTTGGCAGATGTTCGCCATCCCTTGAAAGAGTTTGACCGTCAGATGTTGGAGTGGAGCGACCACATAGGTCTGCCCGTGCATATACTCCTCACCAAAGCGGACAAGCTGAAGCGTGGAGCAGCAGCAAAAAGTCTACAACAGGTGCGCAACGAGATTAACCAATATGGAGATAGGACTAGCGTGCAGCTATTCTCTTCCCTGAAACACCAAGGGATAGATGAGGCTCACGGGGTGTTGGATACGTGGCTAAAATTAGGCATTCAGTAAATTTTCTACAAAATGTGACCCCCGTCTAATACCCAACGGTACAAGCTTGATGATAATCAAGGCCATAAAAACGAAGTAACAGATAGAATTTAATTAATCAGAAAAATTCTCTTTGCTATTGTTCCCAACGCTTATATCAGATACGTAATAGCATATTAATAAAAGGAAAATGTACATGCGGTTTAAATTAATGAAGACCATTGTGGCCGGAATCCTGCTTTCTATCAGCGGCTATTCTCTCTCTGCTGAAATCACTTTTGACGATGCAATTTCAGGGGCAGTCTCATATGAGTTCGATGGTGACAACGATGGAGTCAACGATGTTATCTTCTCCACAGATAACCCATCCGGATTTAACACTACTGGCCCCGGTCTTAATATGTCATATATTAGTGAGCCTGGTTTAGAGGGAACTACAGAATTGGATACGGATTTGCGAGTTGACTTCATGCATGGTGCTGTAGGTAGTCTAGGTTTTGGCTTCTCATTAAGCACAGCAGAAGCAAATATGTATGGTGTAACCTTTAGTGTGTATGATAGTGACGATAACTTGCTCAACTCCTCGTTCACACTAGCTGACTTCACTCTCTACGACGGAGTTAACCAAAGCGATTTTCCCGAATCGGAAGTATCTCTTAATTTCTCTGGTATTGCCGCCTACGCATTGTTTGATTTTTCAACCGATGCAGGACGATACATAATTGATGATTTTAAAGGTAACTTTGGCTCTCAACCCCAACCCGTTCCTATTCCTGCAGCCGCATGGCTCTTTGGTTCTGGACTGCTAGGCTTGGCCGGAGTGTCCCGTCGCAAGAAAAATACAGCTGCTTAACAGACCAACAGCTAGAACTAAAAACCCGCCCTAGGGCGGGTTTTTTATGTTTTCAATTACACACACTTTCATTTGCCCAAACCCAGATGTTTTATAAAAAAAGATCCCGGTACCAAAAGGGGAGGGAAGGTTACCGGGATCCGATGACCCGGCTAGGGAGCCGGGTGTACGAACCACCTGGGGAGAGATGGTTCGGCGTCATACAACGCATACTGATGGGACTACCCGGCTTCATAAAAGTTCCATCATGTGGCAGATTGACCAAATTTCACCCCTAATGAGCCTCATCCCAGTTATCACCCACCCCTATATCCACCACTAGTGGTACCTGCAGCTCAGCCGCTCCCTCCATTAAGGCTCTAATCTGCTCGCATGCAGAATTTAATTCCTCTGTTTTTATCTCAAATACTAGCTCATCATGCACCTGCATAATCATCTTAACCGCTGGTTGCTCACGCCCTAACCAGCTGTCAACTGCCAGCATGGCCCGTTTAATGATATCCGAGGCCGTCCCCTGCATCGGGGCATTAATAGCGGTACGCTCTGCCGCAGCCTGTCTCTGCTTATTTCTAGCGTTTATCTCCGGCAGATAGAGACGCCGTCCAAACACCGTCTCTACATAACCCTTGTTATGGGCATCCTCTCTGGTCTCATCCATAAACCGCTTTACCCCTGGATAGCGCTCAAAATAGAGATCTATGTAGCTCTGGGCTGTAGCTCGATCCACATTGAGTTGGCGTGATAGGCCAAAGGCAGACATGCCGTAGATCAGACCAAAGTTTACCGCCTTGGCAGAGCGCCGCTGCTCATCCGTCACCTCATCCAGGGCAACGCCAAACACCTCGGCGGCCGTTGCCCGGTGAATATCTGTCCCGCTGGCGAAGGCGTCCAGTAGCCCCTGATCTCCTGAGAGGTGGGCCATGATGCGCAGCTCGATTTGAGAGTAATCAGCCGCCACCATGCGGTAACCATCCTGTGGGACAAAGGCCTGACGAATCAGACGCCCCTCCTCATTGCGAACAGGAATATTCTGTAGATTAGGCGAGGAGGAGGAGAGTCGCCCTGTAGCTGCTACTGCCTGATGATAAGAGGTGTGCACCCTTCCGCTATCCCGATCCACCATCTCCGGTAGCTTATCGGTATAGGTGGATTTCAGCTTACTCAAGCCGCGATGCTTCAATATTACCGCTGGCAGCTCATAATCCATCTCTGCCAGCTCCTGCAGCACAGATTCAGCGGTTGATGGCGCCCCCTTGGGTGTCTTGGAGATAACCGGCATCTCCAACTCATCAAAAAAGATAGCGCCAATCTGTTTAGGCGACCCTAAATTAAAGGGACGACCTGCAATCGCATATGCCCGCTGTTCCAGCTCGTGCAGATTTTCCGCAAAACGCTGGCTCTGCTGGTTAAGCATTTTACTGTCTATACGCACGCCGGTTCGCTCTATACGGGACAGCACCGGAACTAAGGGCATCTCCATGTCACAGAAAACAGCCTGCAATGATGGCTGTTTTTGCAGCTCTGGCCACAGCCGCTGGTGCAGCCGCAGGGTTATATCGGCATCCTCTGCCGCATAGGGGGCTGCCTGTTCCAGTGGAACTTGATCAAACGTAAGTTGTTTGGCCCCTTTGCCGGCAACCTCCTCATATTTGATAGTGGCGTGATTTAGATAGTTGCTGGAGAGAGAGTCCATATCGTGACGGGAGGCGGTGGAGTCCAGCACATAGGACTCCAACATGGTGTCGTATGCTATACCCTGCATCTCAATTCCGTAACGAGCTAGAACGCTCATATCATATTTCAGATTTTGACCCAGCTTAGACTTAGACGCATCTTCCAGCAGCGGTTTGAGTCGCTCCAGCACATAGTCGCGCTCCAGCTGTTCTGGCACACCCGGATAGCTGTGGGCCACAGGGACATAGACCGCTTCACCTGGTTCGATAGCAAAGGAAACACCCACTAGCTCCGCCTGCATATAGTCCAGGCTGTTGGTCTCGGTATCGAAGGCGAACAGCTCTGACTGCTCCAGGCGTGTTACCCAGGCATCGAAGGCCTCTTTATCCAATATGGTCTGATAATCGCCCTGGATCAGCTCAGGCACATCTACTTCAGCATCAGTAGCTGGCGTCTCGTCCAAGCTATCCAGCAATCGCTTGGATTCAAGCCAGCTGTAGTGCTGTTTTAGAGCAGAGATATCGGCAGCTACTGGCTTGAGCTGTCCAGGCCCAAGCTCCAGCTCCACATCCAGCTTTATAGTAGCAAGCTCCCTAGCCATGGGTAGCTGCTCCAGGCTGTCCCGCAGATACTCCCCCACCTTGCCCTTTATCTCATCGGCATGGGTCACGAGATTATCCAGAGATTCATACTGCCCCAGCCATTTAGCTGCGGTCTTGGGACCACACTTGGGAACTCCGGGAATGTTATCGGAACTATCTCCCACCAGCGCCAGATAATCGATAATCTGCTCTGGCCTCACTCCAAATTTCTCCACCACCCCATCTATATCGGTAGTTTTATCCGACATGGTGTTGATCAGGGTGACATGGTCATCCACCAGTTGTGCCATATCCTTATCGCCGGTGGAAATCAGGGTAGTCATACCTTCCTGCGTCGCTCGCTTGGCAAGGGTGCCGATGACATCGTCTGCCTCTACACCTTTCTCTATGATAAGAGGCAACCCCATAGCCCGGATGATGTCGTGCAGGGGCTGAATCTGGCAACGCAGCTCCTCATCCATAGGCGGGCGATTAGCCTTATATTCACTATATATCTCATTGCGAAAACTACCGCCAGGAGCATCAAACACCACTGCCATATACTCAGGCTGGTATTGGTCCAGCAACCGACGCAACATATTCAAAACACCGACTACAGCCCCAGTAGGCTCCCCTTTGGAGTTAGTCAGTGGTGGCAGAGCATGATAAGCACGAAACAGGTAGGAAGAGCCGTCTACAAGTACGAAAGATTTAGTTTTTGTCATTTACTATTTACACCACTTCTTAACATCTGCACGCGCCCTAGCCAGCGCTGTATCACGCTCTTGGTCGGTTAAATATTTACGCTCCTGATTTGGAGCATCCCTATACAGAGAACCCGATTCTAAATATCGAGTTACTCTGCTACGCGCGTAACTACACAGAGCCGCGCGTTGTTTTTTTTCTTTCCGCTTTTTTGCCGCCGCCTCTTTTTTCTCTGCTCTCTCACGCTGATACTGCTCCAACAATCTCTCCCGTGCCTCCTTTCTATTTACCGGGGCAGCCGCCTCGGAAACAGGCCCCTGATTACGCATTACCACCTCATCACTATTTGTGCCATCAGGCGGCGGCCTATCGCCGAACTGAACTCGGCCATCCTCATCAACCCACTTGTATATACCTGCTGTCGCGTTAACAGAAACTAACAGTAGCAGCAGAAAAAATCCCCCAAGCCTAATCTTTGTCACTTGATCCACTCCTTGTGGCTATTCAGACAGAGCACGCTTCTCATCCAAACTGACCTCGGTATCTGGCCTTATATGCTCGAAAGGCCTATGACAAACTCGGTTACGCCCCTCTTTTTTTGCACGGTACAGCTGTTCATCCACCTGCTTCACAAAATCGTCAGGGGCAATTACATCTCCCATTATGTATGTATCTACCCCCATACTGGCGCTGAACTCAATTACACTATCATCCACCTTGATCGGAGCGTGCATAATGTCCTCACGCAGACGATTAGCCACACTGACCGCCAGCGGCAAATGGGTGCCAGGCAATATGATGGCAAACTCCTCTCCACCATAGCGACAAGGGATATCTATCTTGCGCAGGGTCTGCTGCATCAGATCGGCACACTTGCGCAGAACCTGGTTGCCCACCTCATGGCCCCAGGTATCATTTACCCGTTTAAAATGATCCAGGTCCAGCAGAATCATACAAGTAGGCTGACCAGTGCGTCTGGTACGCTCCAGCTCCTGCTCCAGGACCAGGGAGAAATGACGGTAGTTATAGAGCCCGGTCAGGGTGTCGGTGTGCACCAACTTTTCCAACTCACTGCTGGATTGGCGCAGCGCAACCACCTCATCAATGATCCGGCACTCGCGCTCTCCCACTGGGCAGTCTGGTTTGTTCTGATCACTGGAAGACATATGGGCAGTAAATAGGATTTCCGTGTTAATCCGAATAGTAGAAAACTAACCCGTAACTAACTCTGGGTCACTGCAGATAATACATGCCCGCAACCATTACATAAACCCACAAAAAAACGGGCGCCGAAGCGCCCGTTCCATTCTCGCACATTAACGGGAGTTATGATGCGCCAGAACCACGAGAACCCGCGAACTCAGGATATGCTTCAAGCCCACACTCGCTGAGATCCACGCCTTCGTACTCCTCTTCCTCGGAAACCCTGATCCCTATTACGGCTTTCAGGATACTCCAGACGATCAGGCTGGTGATGAAGGTCCAGGCAAAAATGGTTACCAGACCGATAATCTGATTAATAAAAGAAATATTCTCGCCGTGGTTGGTCAGAGGAACCGCCAGCAGACCCCATATGCCAACTACACCATGTACTGAGATAGCGCCCACTGGATCGTCCAGCTTCATCTTATCTATTGCAGTAATAGCGAACACTACCAGTACGCCACCGAAGGCGCCGATCAGAGTAGCCGCCAGCGGACTCGGGGTTAGCGGTTCTGCAGTAATAGCAACCAAGCCAGCCAGAGCACCGTTCAAGGTCATAGTAAGATCAGCCTTACCGAACATTATGCGGGCAATGATCATTGCTGCTACCACGCCGCCAGCTGCTGCTGCATTGGTATTCACGAACACT
Organism: Sedimenticolaceae bacterium; assembly: GCA_050291725.1. Classification (GTDB taxonomy): domain Bacteria; phylum Pseudomonadota; class Gammaproteobacteria; order Chromatiales; family Chromatiaceae; genus JAAGZL01. The sequence continues at coordinate 125,071 of JBNKKH010000009.1, read as the reverse complement.
GCGGCAACTGCGTTGGCTTCGCCTACATTGGAAACGATCAGCTCAGAACCGCCGTTGAAGCCGAACCATCCCAACCAAAGAATAAAGGTACCAAGAGTAGCTAGCGGCAGGTTTGCACCCGGAATAGCCTTAATTTCACCATTGGCTCCATACTTGCCTTTACGTGCACCCAACAATATAACGCCAGCCAGAGCAGCAGTTGCGCCACAGAGGTGTACCACGCCAGAACCGGCGAAATCACTAAAGCCAAGCCCATCCAGGAAACCACCGCCCCACTTCCAGTAACCCTGCATCGGATAGATGAAACCGGTCATTACTACGGCAAATGCCAGGAAGCTCCACAGCTTCATACGCTCGGCTACGGCACCAGATACGATAGACATGGCGGTAGCTACGAATACAACCTGGAAGAAGAAGTCTGACATACCAGAGTAGTAGTCACCATCATACCAACCAGCTGGATCCTGCTTCAGCACAGCAGCTGCATCGTGATCACCACCGAACATAAATGAGAAATCGAATGCCGGTATAATGCCGGTACCGTCAGCCGGATACATAATGCCGTAGCCACATAACATGTACATAATGCATGCAATGGCAAACAGCGCAACGTTCTTGGTCAGAATCTCGGCCGTGTTTTTAGCACGAACCAGACCCGCTTCCAACATGGCGAAACCTGCCGCCATCCACATAACGAGCGCACCCGACACAAGAAAATAAAATGTGTCTAGTGCGTATCTAAGATTGAGAATATCTTCCACTTTCTTACCCTCCAAAATTTGGATATTTGAGTTTCTCGAGGCCTATCACAACCTCATAGGGCTTCCCGATCCCCGAAAAAATTGATAGTCCGATCAAAGTGCCTCAGGTCCGGTCTCGCTAGTCCTGATACGCACAACCTGTTCAAGGCTGGTAACAAAAATCTTGCCGTCGCCAATCTTGCCGGTTTTAGCTGCATTGGTGATGGAGTCGATCACTTGATCAACGATGCCTTCATCCACTGCCACATCCACCTTTATTTTGGGTAGAAAATCCACCACATACTCTGCGCCACGATAGAGTTCTGTGTGCCCTTTTTGACGTCCAAAACCTTTCACCTCGGTAACTGTAATACCGGAGATGCCAAGATCGGACAGGGACTCTCTCACATCATCTAACTTGAATGGCTTAATAATTGCTGTAACCATTTTCATATGTATTCTCCTAAAGCTTTTGTACACTTCAGCCAATCATGAATTACTAGGGCCTAATTAATCATTGCGTATCACAATAAGCACCTAACGTGCCAAAACGTATTTATGACGTAATATCAGTTAGATACAGAGGATCGCACTTACACAAATAACCGCCACGCACCAAAAACGGTCGCCCGCTTGCAGCACCAAAGCAGCGCGCACTGTTTTTGTGCCTGGACATGACGCGCTTACAGAGCTAACCTTCCGCCATGATTGAAAAGAACGTATTAGAGGATTTAGCCAAGCGGGTTGGTGACGCCCTCCCCGAGGGCCTAAAATTTCTCCAAGAGGATATGGAGAAAAACATAAGAACGGCTCTGGAAGCAGGGCTTTCCCACTTGGATTTGGTAACCCGCGAGGAGTTCGACTTGCAAACAGCTGTACTGGCTCGCACCAGAGAGAAACTCGAGCAACTGGAAAAGCTGGTCGCACAACTGGAAACTAAATCTGACTAAGCCATAACAAACCAGCTACCACGGAAGGTAACCATGTCTTTAGCTATCTTGCATAGCCGTGCTCATGACGGCATTAATGCACCTCTGGTTTGTGTTGAGGTGCACATAACCAACGGCCTACCCTCACTCTCCATAGTCGGACTACCCGAGCTAGCAGTGAAGGAGAGCAAGGATCGGGTACGGGGCGCCATCCTTAACTCCCGCTTTGAGTTTCCTGCTCAACGTATAACGGTAAACCTAGCCCCAGCCGACCTGCCCAAAGAGGGAGGACGCTTTGACCTACCCATTGCTCTGGGAATACTTGCCGCATCTGGTCAGATACCAAAACAGGAGTGCTCCAGCTACGAGTTTGCCGGCGAGCTGGCACTTTCCGGTGAACTACGTCCTATCAAAGGGGTACTGCCTATAGCTCTAGCAACCAGGGAGGCCCGTCGCTCTCTAATAATCCCAAAACAGAATGGAGAAGAGGCTGCTCTGGTAAAAGAGATAAACTCCTATACCGCATCCAGCCTGCTGCAGATATGCGAGCACCTTATTCAGGGCCGGCAGCTGCAAGCTGCGACCATCAACTCCACACCATCGAAACAGTCAGCAAGACCAGATCTATCGGAAGTTCGCGGCCAACCACAGGCCAAACGGGCGCTGGAGGTCGCTGCGGCTGGTGGCCACTCCATGTTGATGATCGGCCCGCCCGGATCAGGCAAATCCATGCTGGCCAGCCGACTACCAGGAATCCTGCCCCCTATGACGGAGCAAGAGGCCCTGGAGAGCGCAGCCGTGCTCTCAATCAGTGATCAGGGCTTTGATTTCAACAACTGGAAGAGCCGACCATTTCGCAACCCGCACCACACGGCGTCTGGCGTCGCCCTAGTTGGAGGCGGCGGCAACCCCAGACCCGGAGAGATATCCCTGGCCCATCACGGAGTGATGTTTCTGGATGAACTGCCGGAGTTTGACCGGCGTGTTTTGGAGGTGCTGCGCGAGCCCATGGAGTCGGGCAGCATCACCATATCCAGAGCAGCAAGGCAGGCTGAATTTCCCGCCAGATTCCAGCTTATAACCGCCATGAACCCATGCCCCTGTGGCCACCTGGGAGACAGTGCCGGACAATCCTGTAGCTGCACCTCAGATCAGGTTAAGCGTTACCGCCAACGCATCTCCGGCCCTCTACTCGACCGTATAGATATCCATATCGATGTCCCCAGGGTCCCAACTCAGCAACTACAACATACCACGCCTAACAACAGCGAGAGCAGCGCTCAGGTGCGCTCACGGGTGGAAGAGGCCCGTATGATACAGCAGACACGCAGCGGGACACCCAACGCCGCTCTCACCAGTAGAGAGGTGGAGCAGTTCTGCCGACTCGGGACCAATGCCATGCAACTGCTGCATCGGGCTATGGAGCAGCTAGGGCTCTCTGCCCGCGCCTATCACCGCATCCTAAAACTGGCCCGCACCATTGCTGATCTGGACAATCAGGAAGAAATAAATACTAGCCATCTGGGAGAGGCCATTGGATACCGACGACTGGATCGAAACTAAGGAGGCTCAAAGAAACAGAGTCTAAGGTTTGGCTAATTGCTCTACATATATAACGGGATGACTTACGCAAACGATGCACCACATCTAGATAACCTATAATCAACCGCACAACTCGATATGGAGCTGCAGAGGCGATAAGCGCTAAAATGGGCTATCGTTACTGAGTAACATCTTTTGCGGCCGGATAAACAATGGACAATAAAATCACAGACAAACTCCGCTCCATCGGTGATCGCGTAGACAAATCACCTGTTCTAAAGACCGGTATGATTCTGATCCTGGCAGCGATAGCGCTCACGGCCGGGCTGTACAGCGAATCAGCCTACGTCAAGGCAGCCGTGGTGGTGTTACTGGCCCTGACCGCTGCCCAGCTGGTAGATGTAACGGTGGGGCTGATCATCCGCAGGTATGCCCAGAAACCCGAGAGTACTCTAAATAACAAGCTGGTTGCCATCCTGCACCAACCGCTATCCTGGACGGTAATACTTATCGGCCTGGAGATTGCGATCTCCCTGGTCGAGACCCCTGCCGGACTTGAGCAGACAATCAAGTCGATCGTCTTTAGTGTGCTGGTATTCCTCTGGATGGTGTTTGCCCTGCGCGCATCCCGCATGTTGCTGCAGCGCATGAGCCGGCGTCGCAAAAGCGCTCTGCTGGTCCGCCCTCAAACCCTGCCCCTGTTTACCAACCTGGCCGCAGTGATCATCGTTGCACTGGGAGTCTATTTTATCTTCCAGGCCTGGGACATAGACATGACCGCCTGGCTAGCATCCGCCGGTATTATCGGTATAGCGGTTGGTTTTGCCGCCAAGGATACCCTGGCGAACCTTTTCTCTGGCGTATTCATCATGGCCGACTCCCCCTACAAGCTGGGGGACTACGTCGTAATAGACGAAAGCGTGCGCGGCAAAATCACCCACATTGGCATCCGCAGCACCAGGTTGCTGACCCGGGACGATGTGGAGGTATCTATCCCCAACTCCCTCATGGGCAACAGCAAAGTGGTAAACGAGTCTGGCGGCCCCCATGAAAAGTACCGCATACGCATCAGTGTCGATGTTGCCTATGGTTCAGACCTGGATCAGGTAGCAGCTCTTATTGAAAAGATTGCTGAGACAGAGCCTGAGGTGTGCGACACGCCCGAACCCAGGGTCCGCTACCGCGCGTTTGGCCACTCGGGGATTAATCTGGAGCTGCTGGCCTGGGTGGCGGAACCGGAGCTGCGCGGCAAGGTGGTGCATCTACTTGTAATGGCAATCTATAAAGGACTGCGCCAGGCAGATATTGAGATCCCCTACAGCAAGCAGGAACTGTTCATCAAAGAGATGCCGACCCCACAAAATACAAAATAGAGATCAACTGTGGCAATTGCACCAAACTACCGTGCGTACAAACTAATTGAGGCATAGTCACCCAGAGCCTCACGCATATCGGCAACGGTCGGCTTCTCCGCCTCCGCAGGAACAGCCAACCAACCACGGCAGGTCAGCCGGTAGACATTAGGCTGCGTAGCCGACTGCAAATAGATATGTACCGCGTGCATAATCATGGCGTGATCATCATGGTGGCGGCGCCATCCCAAGGCTGCAAGCTTTAGCGTCTCCAGCGATACCACTTGATTGATATCACGCCCAGCTTTGATCACCATGAATGAACCTGGCTGGATAACGCTAGGCTCTTGACTCAATTTCCACACCTCAAAATTACAGCTTGGGTAGTAACGATCAAATTTAGCCTTGGCCACCACCCGGCCACGCTGCAAAAAGACCCTGGTCTGCCCACCTGGGATCTTTAACTGCCTATTTATCTTCACCACACTCCCGGCGGTTGGAATAGTGTAAGCGGGGTCTGATACAGCTCCCACACCACAACCAGCCAACAGAAAAACAGCTAGCAGAACAACTAAATACCTGAGCATAAACCTGACCTCTTTAGAAAATCACTTCCATTTTAGCCTGATGTGGGTTACACAGGGGCCAGTTTTCAGATTACGCCATAAATAATATGCTTCGCTTCACTCAATTAGGCCTGCGCCGCGGTAAAAGACTCCTTTTTGCCGAGGCCAGCATCACCATTCATCCAGGTCAAAGAGTTGGCCTAACCGGGGCCAACGGCACCGGCAAATCCAGTCTGTTCGCCATGATCAAGGATGAGATCCATCCAGATGAAGGGGATTTCTACCGCCCCAAGGAGTGGGTGATTGCCCATGTAGCCCAGGAGACCCCATCCGATACCCGTGCCACTATTGAATATGTGCTGGATGGCGATGTGGAACTGCGCCAGACCGAGCAGGCGCTGGAACAGGCGGAGCAAGAGCATCAGGGGGAACGCGCCGCCGAGCTGCATGCTCATCTGGACACCATAGATGGCTATACCGCCCGCTCCCGCGCTGCACGACTACTACACGGACTCGGCTTTCAGCCGGGGGAAGAGGAACAACCGGTCAACCAGTTCTCGGGCGGTTGGCGTATGCGCATGAATCTGGCGCGCGCCCTGATGTGTCGTTCCGACCTACTGCTACTGGACGAACCCACCAACCATCTGGACCTGGATGCGGTTATCTGGCTGGAGTCCTGGCTCAAGAGCTACAAAGGCACCCTACTGCTGATCTCCCATGACCGGGACTTTCTGGATGCGGTAACCAGCCATATCGCCCATATCGAGCAAGAGCGCATCACCCTCTACACCGGCAACTACTCCGCCTTTGAACACACCCGGGCAGAGCGACTGGCCAACCAGCAGGCCGTCTACGAAAAACAACAGCGCGAAATCGCCCACATCCACAGCTATGTGGAGCGTTTTCGCGCCAAGGCCACCAAGGCGCGTCAAGCCCAGAGCCGAATCAAGGCCCTGGAGCGCATGGAGCTGATCGCCCCGGCCCATGTGGATTCACCCTTCCACTTCGCATTCCAGCAACCAGAAAAAAACCCACGCCCCCTGCTAAAGCTGGAACAGACCAGCGCTGGCTATGATGACAAGATAATACTGGAATGTATCAATTTAAGCCTAGCGCCGGGTGACCGCGTTGGCCTGTTGGGGCCAAACGGGGCTGGCAAATCCACCATGATAAAGTTGCTGGCGGGAGAACTTGCGCCCAAGACTGGGGAGCGGCAGACAGCACAGGATCTCAAGATCGGCTATTTTGCTCAGCACCAACTGGATCAGTTACATCCGGAACATACGCCGCTGGAGCATATGCTCCAGCTGGATCCTCAGGCAAGAGAGCAGTCCATACGCAACTATCTAGGCGGCTTCGGCTTTTCCGGTGATCGCGCCGAAAGCCCGGTCGCCCCGTTCTCCGGTGGGGAAAAGGCGCGACTGGTGCTGGCCTTGCTGGTATACCAGCGCCCTAATCTTCTATTGCTAGACGAACCCACCAACCATCTGGATATTGAGATGCGTCATGCCTTAAGCATCGCCCTGCAGGATTTTGTCGGAGCAATGGTCATCGTATCCCATGATCGGCATATGCTGCGTACCACCACTGATCTACTGCTATTGGTAAACGATGGTGAGGCGGAAGAGTTCGCTGGCGACCTAGATGACTATCCACGCTGGCTGCTGGAAAACCGCACCGATGGCAGAGAGAAACGCACCACTGGCCCATCCTCCGGCAAGCAGGGCGCAATTTCACGCAAAGAGCAAAAACGCCAGGAGGCAGAACAGCGTCGCCAGTTACAGCCTCTGCGTAATCAACTTAAGAAACTGGAGCAGCAGGTCGAACAGCTTACCGCTAAACAAAAAGATCTCGAACAAGAACTGGCTGAGCCAGAGATCTATGCAGAAGCCAACAAAGATAAACTAAAACAACTACTGGGCGACAAGGCCACTCTTGACCAGAAACTGGCCGAGGCTGAAGAGAAGTGGCTATCAACAGAAGATGAGCTGCAGAGACATGAGCAGGAGGATACCTAATACCATTTAACTTGCATTAAGGGCTAATCGATACCCCACTCCTTGTACAGTAACAATAAAGCGCGGCGCAGCAGGATCATCCTCCAGTTTACCCCTGAGTTGTCCCACCAGAACCCGTAGATAGTGAGTATCATCCTCCCTACCAGAGCCCCATATCTCTCGCAGGATATGTCGATGCGTCAGCACCTGTCCATTATTGGCTATGAGTAACCGCAACAAACTGTACTCTTTTTTTGATAAATGCACCGGATCACCATCTACACTGACTTGTCGTGCAGCCATGTCCACTCTCAGTCCCTGGAAATCGAATACGGTCTGGGGAGATTCCGCCCCTTCACTACTACGCAGCAACACCCGTATGCGCGCAATCAACTCACTGATGCCAAACGGCTTGGTCATGTAATCATTGGCGCCAGAATCGAGTGCCTGTACCTTTTCAGATTCAGTGGAGCGCACAGACAGTACAATAATGGGAGTCTGAGACCACTCACGCAGACGCAGAATAAATTGCTGTCCATCCATATCCGGCAACCCTAGATCAAGAATAATCAGATCTGGATGCTCGGTAGAACACAGCTCCAAACCGTCTGCACCCAAGCGCGCCTCACACACTTTGTAGTTATGTGCCTCGAGGCTTATGCGCAAAAACTTACGAATCTGCGCTTCATCTTCTACGATAAGGATCGTCCCAGCAACGCTCATTTCTGATCACTCCCTTCCGGCTGCCTGGTTGGCAGTTTAACCAACATGCGAGTACCTTTACCGCCCCGGCCCTCTAGAGCAACGACACTTCCGCCATGAGCAGCAACCATGCCACGGCAGATAGCCAAACCCAACCCTGTGCCTTTGGTATTTCTGTCACCCCTGCTCACCGTGTAGAACATATCAAATATCTTCTCTCTCTCCTCCTGAGGAATCCCTGGCCCGGAGTCGCATACCTCAATCTCAACCAGCTCTCCCTCCAGCCTGACACCAATCGTAATCTCTCCATCACTTGATGAGTAACATACTGCGTTGTCTAACAGATTTACCAGCGCCTGCTCAATCAGTATCCCGTGTACCCATAGCAGCGGAACATCCTCTGCTATATCAACTCTGATTTTTAGCTCCTTTATAGTATCTCTTAATCTGTTTACAGCGCTGGATACAACATCATGCACATCCACCCAGTCCCGTTTCAGATTCAGGCTCCCCTGCCCAAGACGAGTCATATCAAGCAGATTCTGTATATGACGATCCAGGCGCATGGCTTCATCCAATACAGTAGCCATCAACTCTTTTCTATCCTTACTGCTGAATGACTCCCCATACTCAAGCAGGCTGGAGCTGGAACCAATGATAGACGCCAGCGGGGTACGCAAATCGTGTGAAACAGATGATAACAGGGCAGAACGCAATCTCTCTGTTTCTGATACTAGCCTTGCCTGTTCCAGATCCACAACAAGATTGGTTCTATCCAGAACGATAGCTGCCTGATCGCATAGGGTTTGGGCCAGTGTTATCTGCCCACTATCCAACTGCCCGTAAACAGCTACCATACCGATCGATTGCTGATTAGTGGTCAGTTTAAGAAAGTACCAAGATCCCTCAACCACTGGTTCTATGCTGCTTCGTGCCCAAGCAGCCTCCACATGGCTCTGCTCCGGCAACATATTCTCCCCTGCTTGCGCACTCACTGTTAGTGATTCACCAGATTGCCCCATGAGTACGACCACAGAAGAGCCTATGGAGTGGGCCAGATGATCAGCCAACGCTTCCAACACGTTATCTGCATCTGTTGCAGAGGAGATACGTTTATTGAACTCATAAAGATTGGATATGCGCTGCAACGACGCCTGACTTTTATCCATCTCCTTATGCATGCGCGCAGCCAAATTTCCGGTAATTGCGGCCATAAAAAGAAAGAACACCAGGGTGGCCACATCGCCATCATCTGCTACTTCCAGGGTGTAATAGGGCTGGGTAAAGAAGAAGTTAAAGGCCAGAAAGCTAAGCACACTGGAAAACAGCGAGGGACCAAGGCCAGTGCGCGCCGACACAATTAGCACCCCAGTTAAAAACAGCAGGGAGAGACTGGCATGCGGCATTAACTGATGCACAGGAGAGGCCAGCATTACCGAAACCAGAACTACACCTATCGCGGCTAAGTAGTGCCTTACAGATGAGGTAGCCATAGCATCCAAACCAAGTTTTCCAGAGATACGAAGCATGTTTTCCAACAGCAGCGTTAACGCAGCGCACCAAATAATACACCCATAAAGTAAAAATAATATAAATTTTTTACGTTTATTTTATGTGCCTTTTCCCCAGTAACACACATAATTTGAACAGCACGATTATTAACAGAATCGACATGTATATCTATCACCCTCTCATAGCTGGCCAAACGTCACTCTCCATGTGATGCCAAATCTCTACAGGTAACTAACAGCATGCATTGGAGAGCCATAACACAGATGTTCGGCATTTTGCTTTCGCTGTATAGCTTGAGCTTTCTGCCATCAATCGGCATCTCGTTGCTTTACGACGATGGGCAGTGGATAACCTTTACCACCTCCCTCCTCACTACTGCGCTAACTGGCTTGGTACTGTGGCTACCTAATCTTAAGTTGCGTAGCGAACTATCCGTCCGCGATGGTTTCCTGGTTGTCACTCTATTTTGGATTATCTTGGGTGTTGTTGGAGCCCTACCGTTCATCCTTGGGCTCCATCTCAATGTCACCGACGCAATTTTTGAGTCGGTATCAGGCTTTACCACAACCGGTGCCACGGTTATCGAAGGACTAGATCAACTGCCAAAATCGATTCTCTATCACCGCCAACAGATACAGTGGCTTGGCGGTATGGGCATAATCGTGCTGGCCGTAGCTATTCTGCCTCTATTGGGGGTTGGTGGCATGCAGCTGTATCGAGCTGAAGCTTCTGGCATCTCACAACAAGAGAAAATCACCCCTAGAATCGCCGAGACCGCACGCTCACTGTGGATGATCTACCTTGGTCTTACCATTGCATGCACTATTGCATACTGGGCCGCAGGCATGAGCATGTTTGATGCAGTTGGTCACGCCTTCTCTACCATTGCAACTGGTGGATTTTCTACCCATGACAACAGCATTGGACACTACCAAAGCCAACTCATAGAGACCATAGCCATAATATTTATGCTGTCCGGTGGAGCAAATTTCGCAGTCCATTTTATCGCTCTGAGGCGCAGATCAGTCAAACAGTACGCTAGCGACCCTGAGGTCAGAATCTATGGAATGATTTTTCTGATCGCAGCCATTTTTATCGCTATCAGCCTGTTTTCAGCCAGTACCTATTCGAGTTTCTGGGAATCTCTGCGCCATTCAAGCTTCCAGGCCGCTTCTGTGCTTACCAGCACTGGTTTCACCACCGACAGCTTCGCCAGCTGGCCTCTGCATATCCCCCTAACTCTTGTCATCCTCTCATTTATTGGCGGATGCGTTGGCTCAACGGCCGGCGGAATCAAGGTTCTACGCATCGTGTTATTAATAAAACTGGGCCTAAGAGAACTCTTCCACCTATCCCACCCCAGAGCGGTAACGGTTATCAAAATAGGGAATAGAGCTGTTGCTGATAATGTCCTGTTTTCAGTATGGGGATTCTATGTGCTGTACATCGTCACCTCACTACTGCTTACTCTGGCAATGATGATGGCGGGACTTGATCTAGAATCGGCATTTGGCGCCGTTGTTGCGACCATAAACCTTCTGGGGCCGGGCCTTGGGAAGGTAGCGGTCAACTTTACATCAGTCACCCCCACCATAAAGTGGCTTGGAGTATTTGGCATGCTGGTGGGACGCCTGGAAATATTTACCCTACTTATCCTGTTCTATCCACCATTCTGGCGACGCTAACAGCATAAATTCCGCAAGCTAACTAAGCTTGCTACTGCACGGGACCACGACTTCAGCTTAATAAATGCGGTTTAGCGCCTATAATTAAGATTGCAATGTGAACTGGATGCAATCTTGGGGAATTAAAACACTAAACATTTCCCCTTAGCTGCCGCTTAATTAAAGGAGTGATCTGAAAGTTTCAGAAAACCCATACATTTTAAAGCAAAAAGCAGAAAAATAGCTGGAGATATGTGAATGGATATTGTTCCCTATTTGAAATTGATGGTTCAGAAAAACGGTTCTGATCTCTTTTTCAGCACTGGCGCGCCCCCCAACTTGAAGACAGAAGGGCACACCATGCCTATTGGCGACTCCCCCATGGCTCCTGGTATGGTGCGTAAACTCGCATACTCCATCATGAACGATGACCAAGTGAAGGAGTATGAAGCCACCATGGAGGCCAACCTAGCCATCTCCATCAGTGGTCTCGGGCGTTTTCGGGTAAATGTATTCCGTCAGCGTGGCGATGTGGCAATGGTAATTCGTTACATCAAAGGCAAAATCCCCAGTATTGAGGATCTTAACCTGCCACAGAAACTAAAAGACCTGATCATGGAGCCACGGGGATTGGTGCTAATAGTGGGATCAACCGGCTCTGGCAAATCCACCACTCTTGCCTCCATGATTGACCATCGCAACGATAACATGACTGGACATATTCTAACTATCGAAGATCCAGTCGAGTTCCTGCATACCCATAAAAAATCGGTGGTAGACCAGCGCGAGGTAGGGCTTGATACCCTCTCCTATGAGATAGCCCTGAAGAACGCCATGCGTGAGGCACCAGATGTGATTCTTATTGGCGAGATCAGAGATCAGCAGACCATGCAGCACGCCATAGCCTATGCAGAAACGGGCCATCTCTGCCTCTCAACCCTGCACGCCAACAATGCAAACCAGGCCCTAGACCGTATTGTCAACTTTTTTCCAGATACAGCCCATCGCCAGTTATATATGGATCTATCCCTCAACCTAAAAGCTGTGGTCTCGCAGCGCCTGATCAAAAGCACCGATGGACAAAGGGTGCCGGCAGTAGAGATCATGCTGCTCTCCACCTTTGTAGCCGAGCTGATCCAGAAAGGAGACATCCATGCAGTAAAAGAGGCTATGGAACAGGGCACAGAACGCGGCATGCAGACCTTTGACCAGGCCCTATACAAGCTGTACAAAGAAGGAAAGATCAGTCTGGAGAATGCCTTGGGCAATGCTGACTCCCGCAACAATCTCTCCTTGAAAATACGCCTGGATGAGAGCGGAAACCTCGACACCGATGATGTGGGCAAGGGCCTCAGTATAGGGGTGGAAGATTTCTAAAGGCCTTTACCTCTAGCCGCTTGTAACAATAATCTCGTCAAAAATGCTGCCATTCTTCATATATGGAGGCTAGACTATGGACTAATATTGGCTACAGATATAGATGTTATATCTGTACATGGTTATGCCACGCTCTGTTTATCTCCATTGGCATAAGATTTTGGATATGCAGCTATCCTTTGCACAGGAACTAAGATGCGCAAAAGCAAACACTCCCCATTCAACCCTCTACTCAAGAGTCGCCTGAATGACTCCCTAAGCAACCTGCCGTCCCTGCCCATGGATGCAGCAGGTATTACACATGATTTCCAGCGCTACTTCTGTCGCACCTTAGGACGGGACACCAATTGCAGTAACACCCACTACCCTTTTTTTGCTTTAGCCTTAGCAGTAAGGGATCGCCTTATGGAGCGCTGGCAAAACACTCAACACGCATATCAGGAAAGTGACTGCCGACGCACCTACTACCTATCTCTTGAATATTTAATGGGCCGAGCCTTAGGTAACAGTGCGCTGAACCTTGATCTTGGCAACGCAATTGAAGAGGGGATGTACAAACTTGGTCTGGTGTTGGAGGAGATCGCGGAGAGTGAGCCAGATGCCGGACTAGGTAATGGAGGCCTGGGAAGACTCGCAGCTTGCTTTCTTGACAGTTGCGCTACTCTGCAACTTCCCGTAAATGGCTACGGAATACGTTATGAATACGGCATGTTTAGGCAACTAATTGATGATGGTTACCAAGTGGAAGAACCAGACCACTGGTTGCGTAACCATAATCCCTGGGAGGTTGAGCGTCCGGAATTCACCCAGAGGGTAAGGTTCGGCGGTCACACCAAAATAATGCCCAGCTGGGACGATAAGATGGATGTGCGCTGGCTGGACACCAATGATGTTCTAGCGATCCCTTATGACATCCCCATTCCTGGATACCGTAACGATACAGTGAATACCCTCAGGCTCTGGAAATCAGCTGCCACTGATGAGTTCAATCTGGATGAGTTCAATGCCGGAAGTTATACCGAATCGGTAGAGGCCAAGAACGCGGCAGAACACATCACCATGGTGCTATATCCTAACGATGCCAGTGAATGTGGGAAAGAGCTGCGCCTACGCCAGCAGTACTTTCTTGCTTCCGCCACTCTCCAAGACGTATTCAGAAGATGGAAAATAGGTCATGGCGCTGATTTCTCAAGCTTTGCCGCGCAGAACTGTTTCCAGCTTAATGACACTCACCCCTCTATTGCTGTCGCAGAACTTATGCGTCTCCTGGTCGATCAAGAGGGCCTAGGCTGGGATCAAGCCTGGGAGATAACCAAAAATACCATGGCCTACACCAACCATACTTTGCTGCCAGAAGCTCTGGAGAAGTGGCCGGTACGTCTATTCGAGTATCTACTTCCAAGACCTCTTGAGATCATTTACGAAATAAACGCCCGCTTTTTAAATGATGTAGCAAACCACTGGCCAGGGGATATAGAGCGCCTAAGACGCATGTCCATAATAGAAGAGGGCGACAACCCTCAGGTGCGCATGGCCTATCTCGCTATTGTGGGCAGTTTTTCGGTAAACGGGGTTGCTGCTTTACACTCTGAGTTGCTACAACAGGGGCTGTTCCATGATTTTTATGAACTCTGGCCTGAGAAATTTAACAATAAGACCAACGGTGTTACCCAGCGCCGCTGGTTGGCAGGCTGCAATCCTGGACTAAAAGAATTAATAACCAAAACCATAGGTGATGACTGGGTCGCAGACCTGAGTCAGCTGCATAAATTGCAGGAGCACATTGAGGACCAGTCATTCAGACATAACTGGATTTTGACCAAACAGCAGAATAAAGAAAGGTTGGCGCAACTGGTGCTCAAAGAGTGTGGCGTTCAATTTAACCTAGATGCCATGTTTGACGTTCAGGTTAAACGTATCCATGAATATAAACGGCAACTGCTCAATATACTGCATGTAATCCATCTATACGCAAAGATTAAGTCCGGCGAAACCTCAGTATGGACTCCGCGTTGCGTCCTGTTTGGCGGCAAGGCGGCCCCAGGATATGCCCAGGCTAAATTGATCATCAAACTGATAAATAATGTAGCGAATGTAGTTAATAACGACCCAGATGTCGGTGATATGTTGAAATGCGCCTTTCTGCCCAACTACCGTGTCTCCGCCATGGAGATAATTTGCCCTGGTACTGATCTATCGGAACAGATATCCACCGCAGGCAAGGAGGCATCTGGAACTGGAAATATGAAATTCATGATGAATGGAGCTCTAACTATCGGCACCCTGGACGGAGCCAATATAGAAATAATGGATGAGGTCGGCGAAGAGCACTTCTTTCTTTTTGGCCTAACCTCTGATGAGGTCAAGCAGATGAACGGGCATTATGACCCAGACTCTTTTATCCGATCGGATAAAAACTTCACTCGGGTCATGGATCTATTGGAAAAATGCCACTTTAACCGCATGGAGCCAGGGCTATTTGACCCAATATTAAACTCAATTCGCAGCCCACACGATCCATGGAAAGTTGCGGCAGATTTCACCAGTTATGTAGAGGCTCAAGAGAGGGCTGAGAAAAAATACCGCGATGTTGACTCTTGGGTCACTAGCAGCATCATCAACAGCGCCTCTAGCAGCCGCTTCTCTACAGACAGGACCATTTTTGATTATAACCAGGAGATCTGGAAGCTAAAGCCGATCCCATCACTACCGCTGTAATATAAGGGGTTATTGAGACAGATCCTACCTATACGCGAGGAATAAGATAAGGGATTTACACAGTTTTATGATCAAGAAAGTAGCAGTAAAAGATCTAAAGATCGGGATGCATGTAATTATCCCCCTCTCCTGGTTGGAGCACCCTTTCAGCTTAAATCAGTTCGTAATAAAAAATCACAAACAAATCAGTGAAATAAAGGGGTGCGGCATTCGTCACATTGAAGTGGATTTTGCCAAAAGCGAACTAGCACCTGAACCAGAAAAACCCAAGCCTATAGAACAGTCGCAAACAAAAGAGCTAGAACCACCGCCAAAATGGAACCCACAAACCCTGATACCAGAGCAACTGATATCAGCCATTGCGGATAAAGGCCTAGATCCAAAAACTAAAGCCAAGGCCGTTTACGAAAACTCATTGAGTTTGATGTCGCGACTACTTGAGAGCCCCACAGCAGAGAATATCACAGCCAGTAAGGGAGCTATAAAGTCTGTGACTGACCTTATTCTTAGGGACGATGAAACTGCACGTAACATGCTGCTCATCACCTCTCACGATTTTTACACCTACACCCATTCGGTTAATGTAGGCCTCTACTCAATTATGTTGGCAAAAGAGCTATTCCTCCACTCTGACGATCACGACTTGGAGGAACTGGGCGCAGGCTTTTTCCTGCACGACCTGGGCAAGGTAAATATAGATCCTGCAATAATCAATAAACCTGGGCGCCTAACCGATGACGAAATGAAACAGATGCGCACTCACCCCTATCAAGGCTACAAAATTCTGAAAGAGGCGGACGAACTCTCAGAAGAGTGTGAATATATTGTGCTCCAACATCACGAACGCTACGATGGAAATGGCTATCCAAAAAACCTTAAAGGGGATGACATCCACGTCTACGGACGCATCTGCTGCCTTGCAGATGTATTTGATGCTCTAACCGCCGAGCGCTCATACAAAGAGTCCATGTCAAAATTTGACGCCCTAAAACTTATGCGCGACGAGATGCAGGACTTCTTCAGTAGAGATTTGCTAGAGCCGTTTATTCTGCTATTTAGATAGCCCTGTTAGCGCATGCCGCGATCCTGCTTAATCTGCTCATAGGCTTGGCGTATTTCATGGGTTTTTTGTGCGGCTATTTTCATCATCTCCTCTGGAAGCCCCTTGGATACCAGCTTATCCGGATGGTGTTGGCTAAGCAGGCGCCGATAGGCCCGTTTCACCTCTGCATCACTGCTCCTGGGTGAAATCATGAGTATGGCGTAGGCATCATCCAGGGAGGGCCCAGCAGGTTTATACGATGCGCGCCCAGCTCCCCCATAGTACCCTTCGGCCTTGATCATCTGCTCCAGTTGCCGAAACAGCCCCTCAGGAATATTCAGGCGCTGACAAATGTGTAACAGCAGACGCTCTTCCGCCTGGTGCAGAACCCCGTCAGCATAGGCCGCCTGGAGCTGGATCTCCACAAACATTTGGATCAGAGTCAGGCGACGATGACACTCCTGACGAAACTGCTCCAGCACATCATCCACAGGAAAATCATCTCTTTTTCCCTCTTCAAACAGACGGATGGCGGTCTGGCGCAGCTTCTGGTTCAGATCCATCTGATCCATAACCTTACGGGCCATTTCTATCTCATCTTCTGAAACCCTGCCATCCGCTTTAGCTAGATGCCCCATAACGGAGAATGTGGCGGTAAAAAAAGCCGTCTGCACCCTCTCCCTATCGCCTGGATGCATCTGCTCAAAGCCCTGTATACCTTCCATGCCACGGTCCAGGTTATGGCCCAACACCGCGCCCAGAATAGCCCCTAACGGACCGCCCAGCATGAAGCCAAAGGCACCACCCAGCATTTTTCCCCACCAACTCAAGCTTTTTCTCCTTTACGAATTTTCACGCAAGCAACTCTCTTGCAGATCAGCTTATATACTATTACTAAATTATGAACATGATACAAATTTCTATACTGGAATAGATACAAATCCAGTGTAGAATCTAACTATAGAAAACACCCAGTTTGTTATGGATGCTTGTTCGTCCGGGGACCCGAAACCATAGTATAGGAGCAATAGAATGAGCAGACCTCGTCCTACTGTTGGGAGCTGGTACAAAACCGTTGAGGGAGAAATCCTAGAGGTGGTGGCCTTGGATCAGGAAGAGCAGTCTATAGAGGTACAGTTCTACGATGGTACTGTCGAAGAGTACGACAAAGAGACCTGGGAAGAGTTGGTACACACAACTGCTGAGGCACCTGAAGACTGGTCTGGTTCTCTTGATATAGACAATGATGACTACGGTGTCGATCTGGACCGCCCTGCGGGTGACAATCATCATAACCCACTAAACGATTTGGACAGTGAAGATCTGTAGCAAGCAAGAACTAAACGACTTTTCGTTAGGGCGTTAAAGTTCTTCAAATATGCGCCGCTATATAGGTCAAGAGTTGAATATCTCAACACACGGTTTATAGAGAGGTGCAGTATGATCACCAAATACAACATGACATCTGGTGAACTTACTTACCAGAACAGGCAAGAGAGTAGGGCGGCCTTGGAGCCAAAACCCCACGAATTAGCTAATCTGATTACATCTCTCCAACTGATTGAGATCGAAGTTAAACCAGAATCCAGAACTATTCCTGCAGACCTGTTATTGATATCAGCAGCAGATTTTATCAGGAGCCAGGGTTAAAGTTCGCGCACAACCCTAAATCCAGTGAAAGCAAAACTCAGGTTGGGCTTCAAATGGCCCCGCCAAGTAGAGAGCATGCTATCGCTGGTTTTGTTAAAAGCTCCGCCACGTACCACCCGCTCTTTACAGCCTATCTCCATCCAGGCCGAGCCATCCAACGGAGCTCCACTATAGTTTGGATGATAGCAATCTGACACCCACTCCCTAACATTCCCTGCCATATCGTGTAACCCAAAACCATTAGGCGGAAAACTGGCCACTGGAGCTGTGCTCTTTATATCCCACTCACTACCACAATCAAAGCAGTTTGCCCTGCCTTCATCAACTTGATAACCCCACCAATAGGCTGAATCGCTGCCGCCACGAATTGCAAACTCCCACTCCGCTTCGGTTGGTAAGCGATATGGTTTCCCAGTGCGGTCAGATAACCATTTAGTGTAAGCCAACGCATCTTCCCAGCTTACATTTATCACAGGATGTTTGCCCCGACCCCAACCCTGGTCATCAGGAAGGGCGCGCCCTGTGGCTTGAGCAAAACGGTCGTAATCGTCAAAGGTAACTTCTGTTTGACTAATGGCAAAAGCAACAATCTCAACTTCATGAGCTGGCCATTGATCGCTGGAGACCTGATTACGGTTGCTACCCATTACAAACTTGCCCCCTTTAAGCTTAACCATTGTGGGACCAAACGCAATATCATCCAACACCACCCACAGTGGCTCTTTATCTTCACTACTTCTCTCTATCTCAGAAGGTGCCTTAGGAGCTATGCTGCCACTCTTTTGTATAGATGGTGATGGCATTGAAGATTTGTTAATCTCTGTAGCCGCGGGAACGCTCTTAGTTGCTCCGCCAGTGTTAAACAGGCCGGTTATAAGTTCACCTCGTCCCGAAAAAATCATTAGGGCTTCAAGCACGATAAAGCAGATTCCCACACCTAGTGCTAGCCATAGTAGCGTTGATTGCTTTGCTGGTTGCTCAGAAACCACATGTTCCAGATCTAGTGTTTGGGATGATTTAGCAAGACGAGGATCTACATATTCATTCACCGCCAATCCCTGCCCTGCCAGATCCCTTAGTTGACTTACAGTCTCTTCACTCTCTTTATGCTGCTCCACTGCCTCAGCCAATTTAGCTTTTCTCTCATCAAGCTCCCGCCTGATTTTATCAATCTCTTTATCTCTGTCTTCCAAGGCATCATCTAAATTTTTGCATTTATTCTCTGCCTCATTTAGCCTCTGCTCCCAGTTCTTGGAGGTCTTACGTAGATCTTCCAACTCCTGACGCAAAGCCTCCTCTTCTGCCACCTCCAGCCCTTTGGAAACCACGTCATCATACACATCGCCAAACAGCTCTCTCTCTAAAGAAGTATGAGCGTCATCTATCAATTTATTTTGTTTTGGTTTGGCGGCCTCTCGTTCTAAATTTCGCAACTTCTCTAATAGCTGATTTTTCTCATTCGAAATCTCCTCAGCCTGCTCTCTGATCTGATCATAGGCTAAGTCTGCCTCTCCTAACGCCTCAGTAAGAGTATTGATCTCTGCTCTTAACGTATGCAGCTCATCCTCACTGTGCTGCCCTGCTTGGGCATTTACCCTACCCAGCTCTAGCTCTTTCTCTTTAAGTGATTGTTTAACCCCATCAAGTTCACTCGTTAACTTTGCATAATCCTCTTTAGTCCCAACCAGCTCGGCACGTAACTGCTCAATCTGTTGTTCAGAATCTCTATCTACCCGTGCGCTCTTGGCATCTTCGAGTTCAGCCTGTGACTGCTCATACTTTTCTTTAGTCTCAACCAACTCGGTGCGTAGCTGCTCAATCTGTTGTTCAGAATCCCTATCTACCAGTGCGCTCTTGGCATCTTCGAGTTCAGCTTGTGACTGCTCATACTTTTCTTTAGTCTTAATTAGTTCGGCACGTAGCTGCTCAATCTGCTGTTCAGAATCTCTATCTACCAGTGCGTTCTTGGCCTCTTCTAGTTCGGCCTGTGACTGCTTATACTCATCTTTAGTCTCGACCAGCTCATTGCGTAACTGCTCAATCTGCTGCTCAGCTTTTGCGAGCGCTTCGGTCTGCTTTACTGCATCGCCTTCATGCTCTGTTTGCAACTCCTTAAGACTAACCTCCAGGGAATCTCTCTCGGATATAGCAATATCCAACTGCTGCTTATAATCATGCAGTTGCTTTTTGTGCTCATCCATCTTAGCTGCAATCGTCTGCTCTGAGTCTTGCGCTGCATTTTGCTTTTTCTCTAAGCCAGCAACTCTCTCCTGTGACTTACTCAGCTCTTCTGCTGACTTTTTCAGTGATAGATTTAACTCTTCTGAATCCTTCTGTAGCTGCTCAACTAGTCTCCGATCCACCTCTCTTTTGGCCTTCAGTTCTTCTAGCCTTACCCGACTCTTATCTATAATTGCTTGCTGGGCTATTATCTCCGCTTTTTGTTGAGCATCTTCTTTCTGTTGTGTTTCACGGTATCTGTGGAATTTAACGCCTAACTCTTTGATTCGTTTATTCGCCGTTGCCAGCTGTTCCTTTAACTTATCTAGCTCTTTTGCGTCGGCAGATACAGCTTGGTCATCACCCATCTCTCCGCCTGGACGCAGAGTTATAACCTTGGCTCTAGACTCGGCACTTCCAGTATCATCCTTGACTAACATATCTTGAGGCACGTTCCTAAGCCCACCCTCAAGGACAGAAACAGAAAACCCGCGATCAGTTAATAGATATGCCGCTGTTGAACTAACATGTCCATCGTCGCAGTAGATAACATATTTTTGATCTGAAGCAAGATTGGGTGCTTGATAGCGTAAAATATCTAGAGGAAAGCTCACGCTATTTTCTAGATGGCCAGCTTCATAATCGGATGGCATCCTTACATCCAGCCAAACTGCACCTCTGTTTACCAGTAGATCAGCTTCTTCGAATTTAACCCCCCTAGCCAAAGGACGCTTAACAAACTCAATAAAGTCCTCTTTTGATAAGCGCAGTAAGTTTCCATTTGTTAGCATTGTTACCGTACTGTTACGTGGGCTATCAGATAACAGCGCCTCTTCACCAAAACTATCTCCTGGTCCAAGTTTGGCCAATTCGGTCGCTTTGCTTTTTCCCTCCTCATTGCGTGTTACCTGGCATCGCCCTTGGTGTATCAAATAAAAATAGTCTCCCTCTCCCCCCTGCTCAACTACTTTCTGGCCACGTTTAACCTCTACCTCTTCCATGCGCATTATTACGCCTTGAATATTAGACGGAGGAATCTGCTGAAACACCTTGGACTGGAGTAGCTGGTCCATCCAGTCATCACTAATGGCTGAATTGAGGTCTGCCACCTTATAGTCATCATCGCTATTTCGTACCAACAACTCGCTTAATTTGCGATTATCAATGAGCAAATACTCCACCCCGCCGACTGCTTTGGCAGAGTTCTTTCTTGGAATCTGATGTCCCAAAGGGAAACGCGCCGTCTCGCTGCCGGCGGCTACTCTGTCAACTTCATTGTTGTTTTCCAGCAGCGCCACTTTACCAGCGAGTAGATAAACATTGTGGTAGTCTGTGTCACCTTGCCTGAACAGGTAGCTGCCAGACCGATCTTTTTTAAACGTCGCTGTCTTCAGCAACTGTTCAAGATCAGTTTCTGACAGTAGATTCAGTGGAATCAGTTTTTTTAGTGTATGGAGACTATTCTCTTTCAATACCACAGCCATGCAATTTCCTTCCAAATCCTGGACGTTATATTAACTATCATAGACCTTTAAATCCTATCCCAGGACAGTAAGCAGTTCATCTCAGTTTGGCAACCGATACATCGCCAAGAAACCATAGATCCATGGCGGTAATTGGCCTAATTTAATCAGCTTCTTTAAATATAGCCCTTTTTTTTAATAAATAGTTGAAAAAGTTCACACTAGACCAGGAAACCACCTATGTTACAGTCACATAAAAAAGGGTGGACAGCATCATGAATAATGCCTTGGGAATAGTTGCAGCAGGACATCAGGACACGGCAGAAGCAGCCAGCACCATTTTGGCTGAGGGAGGCAATGCCTTTGACGCATGTTTGGCAGCACTACTCGCCAGCTGTGTGGCAGAGCCAGTCCTCTCCTCACTTGGTGGAGGAGGCTTCTTGCTAGCACAATCTGACGGCAACGCCCCCATACTGTACGATTTTTTTGCCCAAACACCTTCTATCAAACCAACACTACAGGAACAGGAGTTATACCCCATAATTGCAGATTTTGGGACCGCTCAGCAAGAGTTCCATATAGGCATGGGTTCCATAGCCGTACCTGGTGTAGTACGGAGCATATTTACCATACATAAAGAGCTATGCACTCTACCACTCAAAACGGTAGCAGAACCTGCTCTTCGACTGGCTCAGAAAGGCGTTAGAATAAATAGTTTTCAACACTACATATCTACCATAGTCTCCCCCATCATAAGATCCAGCCCAGGAGCTCTGGGTATACATGAGTGCAACAATCTTCCTGGTGAGATTGCACCAGAAGGGGAAGTAGTACGCCATGAAGCCTTCGCAGCTACTCTAATCGATCTAATCCATGAAGGTGATGAGTTGTTTTACCGAGGAGAACTGGGACAACAACTGGTGCAAGATTGCAAAAACCACGGCGGGGCAATTAACCTAGATGACCTAGCTAAATACAGCGTGATAAAGCGAGCGCCCCTCTCTCTGAACTATCGAGGAACTGAGTTGCTAACTAACCCAGCACCTTCTATTGGAGGCGTACTGATTGCATTCACGCTATCTCTTCTAGGAAAGAACAGAATAGGAAGCAGCCTACACCACAGCACTGAACACCTAATCAGATTAGCCCAGGCAATGCAGATAACTCAACAGCTACGCAAGGAGCATAATATTGACTCAAATTTTGATGCTGCCATCAGCGACAAAATTCTCTCAAACAGATTCATTGAGTCATACCTAAATAGCCTTAACACACACGCCAGCTTTTCCAGAGGCACCACTCAAATTAGTATTGCTGACAGCAAAGGCAACATGGCTAGCATGACCTTATCCAATGGAGAAGGCTCAGGCTATGTTCTACCTGGAACAGGAATAATGCTGAACAATATGCTGGGGGAAGAGGACCTAAACCCGTTTGGCTTCAATAAATGGCCTGTAGACAGGCGTATCGCCTCAATGATGGCTCCAACTCTAGCCATAATGCCAAATGGCGATAGGTTTGCCACAGGCTCAGGAGGATCAAATAGAATCCGCAACGCCATCCTACAGGTTCTTATAAACCTAATCGACTTCGACAAAAATATTGCCGCCGCAGTAGAGGCTAGCAGAATTCATCTTGAGGCCGGACTACTCAATATAGAGGCAGGGATACCGGATGAAACCTTAACCTCGTTAACGACTGATTTTCCAAAGAATCGTATCTGGCCGGAAAAGAATCTATTTTTTGGTGGTGCGCATACAGTGGGAATAACTAGCGAAGGAGAGCTCCATGGCAAAGGCGACAGCCGCCGGGGTGGAGTTTGTATTAAGACGTAGGATAGCTTGCTAATACTGCCTAATAACCAGCTGATCCCCGCGCTGCACTAGCTCAAGTTGTTTTAGAAAGCTCATCCCCAATAGCACCTCATTATCAGGAAGACCAGGTAGGATACTAGCCCTGACATTTTGCAAACGTATAGAGCCAATACTCACCTCAGACAGGGTGGTCTGCCTGGCAGTAACAGTGCCATTCGCTGTTTGGCTAGTTATATAAGCCCCCCTGCGTAACCCCAGAGTGGTTGCCAAGTCATCGGAAAGTGCAACGTCCGTTGCACCTGTATCTAAAAGAAAAGTTACTTCCTGATCATTTATTATTCCATTGGCCACATAGTGGCCTGATCTATTTCGTTTTAGCATCACCTCTTTCACAGAACCCATCGTGGATGTCTCAGGATTAGCATTGGGATTATTCACGCGTTCCAAATATGAGCTAAAGAAGAGTGTGAGTATAGTCAGCAGTCCCACCCAGGCACCTATAATCATCCACTTTCCCATACTTCTTTGGCCAGCTTGCTCTTGTTTACTTTCTTGATTACTCACTAATGCTGGCTCTATAGATCTTCCCAAATGTTACTGAATATATCTTCAGACTCGGATTGCCTCTTTGGGCTATCTTTTTTTGCCTTAACAACGCTTGAATCAAAACGAACTCTAAAACGCATAAAGGCATCCGTACACTCAATAATCTCCCCAGGAACAACTGGAACAGTTCCATCACCACTAACAAGCAGTAGCTTGTTGTTATCCCCATAGAAAAATGGCTTGGTAATCAATGATTCAATTCGGCCATTTATCTTCTGCAAAAACCCTAAAATAGTGTCTACTGCAGAATCACCTGCATGCTGGCTGTCAAGCTGTATAGCCTGTATGTCGCCTTCAAATAGCTCCACACCAAATCCCATCAAGCCATTACTCTGCAACCGCATCCAACGAATAACTCCCAAGCCCCATGAGCCATCAAAATCGTCGCCATCCCGAGAGTTGACACCTACCAACTCTCCAACATGAGCCTTATATTCGCCAGCGCCAGACCAGGTCAGACAGTATCCTCTTTTGCTCTGGTTCACACAGGTACAGGCTTCGCCTTCGGGATCATCATTGACCAGAGCACTATAAAACTCCTCTTCCTTCTTCTCCTCTATCTCTGGGGCCGGCTGTTTCTGTTCCGGTTTATGCCCTGACTCTGCAGCTATGGATGCGTATAGTTCAGCATCAACATTGATTAAAAATTCATCCTGTTCCACAGGAAGCATCGGCTTATCATATATTGCCTCCTCTCCTGCACCTGTCGTTATTTCTGAATCGCTATCAACCTCATGTTGCAGTTTCCACCCACCGAACAACCAATACAGCGACTCTAAACCACAGGTCACGCTGACAGAACCATATCCCTCTGCACGCTTTTCTCTAACCACAACATCTGGCGTCCATCTTTTCCGCAGCTTTGAGTACAAAGTAGCTGGAACCAGATCTACTGGGCGCAATTTGCTATTAGATTTCTCTCTGATGGTGTTTAGCTTCTTATCCAAGATCTGGCCTAACTTATCAACACTCAACACCCATCCGATCTTGATATTCTTCAGCCCAGGCTCATCGGCCACATAAGGTGGTGCATCTTTAGTCGCATCTACCACAAACACTAGAGATGATGGGACTTTCTGGTCTATTGGCACCAGGGACACCTCTGGCAACCAATCAATTAATGCCTCGCTTATCCTTTTTATCTCTCCTCTGAGCAACCCACCAGAGTCGGCTAAAGCAAGTAACAGAGTCCTCTTGTATATATCATCTACAGTCAGATCACCAACAATGCCATCAGCATCTATCTCTTTGAGCAATAACTCATTGATCACAGCGTAGTGGTAGATACCGTGAATCTCTTGCCATACAAACCTAGGACTCGTGGTGTAGGCCGAATACTCATACAACAAAATCTCACCCAGAAAAAAAAGCGCCCGTCGCAACGCTTCAGCCCTGGCATGTTTATGCATAAGATGTCCGGTAAAAGATTCATCATGAAACTGAGCTAGAACCATTTTGTAGGTAATGACAATCCCCACTAACAGTTCCAAATGTAATTTGGCGATTAATTTACTTTCCCCAGATAGGGGAATTGACTTGGTTGCCAGATGTGCCCGCATCTTTTCCAGGACCAATCCCAATGCTGGCAGCATCAATTGAATCGCCTCAAATCGCTCCACTGGCATTATATGCAAACGTTTATGTCGTTGCAGCTCATGATGCAGGGCACGCGCTGTTTCGTTTACATTTCCAATTGGCAGATCAGAAATCCACTGCTTGAATTCTTTGTGATCATACTCTTCTTCAAGATCATCAGAAGTTAATTTCTTGGATAGAATAAATGGGTTGGTTTTATTAATTGTTGTCATCAAGCACCCTCCATGGGCACACTCATGCTGGCAAACATAACATCATGATAATACAGGTTTTATGAGTTGACAAAAATGACCCATATTTTCTTGCGTATTTAGAGGAGCAACATACCCAATAAAATACAGACTACTCCATCATCTTGAGATCAGATTTATATCCGAGTCCTGCTCAAATCCAAATCTCACAAATGAATCAGTGCTTTCGATAATATTTGTAATGTCCACTGGAATAGCTTCATTGCCAGCTATAACCCTAACGCGGTCTTCTTCAGCCACATAAAATGGTGGAGTAATCAAACTAGATCTATTACCACTATTACTATGTTGCAGAAACCCCTTTACCGTCTCAGTCCAATGTTTATTCTCACGTTCACACTGCAGTATTACTGGCTCGAAATATCCGTCAAAGAGCTCAATGCCCATATCCACAAAACCTGGCTGATCAGCATACAGCCAGCGAACAACACCAAAGTTCGCCCCTGAGGTACCTCCGTAGCTGCCGTTTGGATTAATTCCCACCAACTCTCCAACATGGGTGCCGCTATCACCGCTATTAGGCCAATTTAAGCGCCAGCCGCTCTCACTCCTATTAGTTGCAACACACTTTTTACCATGGACTTTTGTCTGATCTATCTTTGGTTGGCGGCAAGCTACGCCATTGTTAAAACGATAAGGCTTCAATGTTCCGGGTTCAACCTCGATCAATACTTCCTCATTATTCAGTATTGAAGAACTTATCGCGTGGTAGCCTGAACTATTCAGCGTCATATTTAAATGATGTCTCCATGCATCAGTATCTAAAGGCTCCTCCCCGCCATGGACATGATACATCGCATCTAATCCACAAATAAGCTCAACCATATCTGAAATGGAATTACGAAGTTCACGCGGCCTTATCTGATTTGACCAAGCATCCCTGAGTTTTTTCATCAATCTCAAGGACTCTGCATCGGTGGGACGCATACTATTTTGTGACGTCTCAGCAGAAGAGATTTTTTCCTCCATTAATTCACCCAGACTATCCGTCACTAGACACCAACCAATATTTACTTTCCCATTTTTTTGTAGATTGGGAGCACAGGGCATTTCATCACTCTGAGCATCAATTATGTAATAAGATTCTGCTAAACCCTCTCCGCCAACAGGAGCCAAGTCTACAAAATCAACCCAGTCCTGCAACATAGCATTGACTCGTTCGGCTTCACCTTTCAGCATGGATTTTGGATTAGCCAGCGCCAACAATAGTATCTGCTTGTACAGCCCATCAATTCCAAGTCGCTCCACCTTGTCCGGCTTAGCCCCCGCCTCTGCATTTCCCTTTAGCTCATTTTGCACTGCGTAGTAATAGATGCCATGTAGCTCTTTCCATGCATAACTTACGCATGGCTGGTAGAGGATATAGGAGTGAAGAAGCACCTCACCCAGATAAAAGATAGCTTTTCTCAAAGCCTCTGATTTTGTTTGCCTGTGGAATATTGATGTTGTAACCGCAGCATCATGCAGTTGTGAAAGGACCGTCTTGTAGCCCTTTACAACCTGAATAAGAATATCTAAACGCAAACTTGCAATCATTCTTCTATGAAGATCTAACGGTACAGTTCCCTCCGTACATTTTTTCTTTAATGAATCAAGTATGTAATCAACCGAAGGTTGAAGTAATTCCAATATTTCAAATCGATTAGCTGGTGAGACATCTATAGCATTAATGCGATCTAGCTTCCCATATAGATCAGACGCTGCCTTCTCCACATCACTGACCGGCAATATATCAACCCACTGTTTTAGTTTTTTTCTGTTAAATTCGTCCTTAAATTTAGAGGAACCATCCCTCTTTGACAACAGAAACGGATTATTGCCCTTAATAGTGGTCACGCCCAACCTCCCGAAGATTATACCCTATCCAGACTGGACCCAGCTCTAGCTACCTATCAGTGGAGTATACCCCCTCAGCCAACCTATATGTCTGGTTTTCACACCATACCTGACGAATGCGGTAAATTTTGCGATGAAACATAGAAAAAAGTACCGCCTATGAAGAGAAAAGACCACTCCTCGTGACTAGGAGTGAATATTGCTCAATGGGGAAGGGTTTGCATTAATCCAATGGCTCAGGAATAGATACACCAAATCCCTGAACATAATCCACCCCTATATCGATAAGGCGCTCCCGGACGCTATCGGTTTCAACATATTCCGCGATTGTTTCCAGACCCATCAGATGGCCAATTTGATTGATGGATTCAACCATTCCGCAATCCACTGGGTCATCTAACAGATCTCGCACAAAGCTGCCGTCTATCTTCAAGAAATCTACTGGAAGATTCTTCAAATAGGCAAAAGAAGACATACCAGTGCCAAAGTCATCTAAGGCAAAACGACAGCCTAGTTCCCTCATCTCACTAATAAAATGGATAGCCTGGTCTAGCCTACTTACCGCTGCAGTCTCGGTTATTTCAAAACATATCTTTTCCGCCGGTATTCCATTACATTTGAGCTGATCGAGTATGTACTCTTTCAGGCCATCATCTGCCAGAGAGTGGCCTGAAATATTTATAGAACAAAGACTCAGTCTCTGCCCCCTATCCTCAGCTCCCTTTAACCAACTAAGGGCATTTTTTATTACCCAGCGGTCAAGCATTGGCATCATAGCGAAACGTTCGGCAGCTGGAATGAATGCACCAGGAGGAATGTCTCTACCATCTTTGTCTTTCATTCTGAGTAGAATCTCAAAATGATCCATCTCTTGCTCATTCCCAGATAGCGGCACGATCGATTGGCGATATAGAAATAGTCTACCCTCTTCCATCGCAGACTGTATTTCGGTAATCCAGCGCATCTCGCCTTGCCGCTTGGCCACCTCCTCATCATCTGCCAAGTGAATATGAACCCGATTACGCCCCATATCCTTGGCTATGTAACAGGCTGAATCTGCTGCACTCATAACCAAATCTATACTTAACGTGTCTTTCGTAATCGCCGCAATTCCAACACTCACCCCAGTCGCAAATGTTTTATCTTCCCAAGAGAAGCGAAACTCTTTCACACCTTCACATATTTTACTTGTTAAAGCCTCGGCCTTTTTTAGACTGCACTCCTCAAGCAACAGGCCAAATTCATCACCACCCAGTCGCGCTAATGTATCGCTATGCCTGAGACTGTTCTGTAACAGCTTAGCTATCATCTGTAACATAGCATCACCAGCCACATGGCCACAGGTATCATTCACCACCTTAAATTGATCCAGATCCATATAGCAGAGAACATGCTGAACATCATTGGCATGCGCATTTTCCAGAGCTTTTTTCAGGCGCTGTTCAAAGGCATATCTGTTTAGTAGTCTGGTTAATGGATCATGGGTAGCTAAAAAACTCAGCCGCTGCTCCATGGCATAACTGTCGGTTACATCCCGAAACACTGCCACCGACCCCAACACTTCACCCTCTTCAATAATTGGATATGCGGAATACTCCACAGGAAAGGATGTTCCATCCTGGCGCCAGAACACCTCTTTCTGTACACGAGACGGTTCACCAGTGCGATACGCCCTATGCATAGAACACAACTCCTCGGGATACGGTGATCCATCAACATAACTATGGTGGGTCAGCGCGTGCATGGATTTCCCAATAACGTCCTCGCGAACATATCCAAACATATCCAAGGCAGATTGATTAATAAACGAGCATTGTCCTTTTGTATTTAACCCATAAATTCCCTCGCCTGTTGACTCCAATAAAAGACGCAACTGGCTGTTTAAGCGCCGTAGCTCCAAACTTGATTCTTCAAGTTGGCGGTGGGCTCTCTTATGTTCGTCAGCAAGATGATAATTGTACGTAGCGTACGAGATCTCAGATGCCATCTCATCTAGCAACTCAAACATCTCATTGCTAAAAAACCCTTGCTCGCGCGAGAACACGCAAAATACTCCAATCGGATCTCCATTTTGTCTCAATGGAAATAGCGCGACAGATTTAAGTGCATTTTGCGCCAACATATTTTGCCACTGCTCTGCACGATATTCGGACCTTGCATCATTGATAACGATAGAGCGATTCTCTTTAACCACAGTAACAATAGGCGCGAGTTCATACTGGCGACCCCGACCTAAAGTAAAACTAATACCGATAACGTTATAGCCCGTACCTTCAACCACAACCAAGCTCTCGCCTGCATCATCTAATAGCGCGATACACGCCTGGTCCATACCACCATGTTCTACTGCAATATGGCAGGTTTCATCAAACAGCGCCGCCTGAGAATCAAGTCGAGTAATGCTCTTAGAGGTCCAAGACAAAGCTGCATAAAGAGACTTTTGCATCTCCAATGCTCGCTCGCGCATCTCAATTTCATCTGCCATTTCATCAAAGGCGATAGAAACCTGTGAAACCTCATCTTTCCCAGGCAGCTTTGCCTGTTTTGAATAGTCCCCTTTAGCCATACGCACAGCGGCATCTTTCAACAAGCTAATTCTTGAGATAACAGCTCCCTGCAACAACCAGGACATAAGAAAAAATGCTATCAATAGAGTGACAAAATGAGTTAAGGCATCATTTATCAGCTGTCGACTTACCCGTTGTTCGATAATCGACGCAGGCAACTTAATACTCATTAAACCACCCAGGTCACCAAGCTTGTATCCATAACCCAACTTGTAGCGTTTTCTAATACTCTCTGGCGCAGTCTCATAATCGCTATGACATATCAGGCAACGTTGCCCCATCCACATGGGCTGAGAGTAGTGATAGAAAAGCTCTCCGCTTTCATTCTTAAAAGGCACCATACGCTCAGTATGATTGGGGTTCTTTCTGAAATAAGCTAAGGCCTCCATCTCAATCTTATCGGCCTGGTTCAGCGGATTGCGCGGCTTATCCATTACGTTGTTAAAACTGAGTCCAGAATCCATCAATTTTCTAAACTCTATGGATAATCGGCCCAATGCCTCAGATGGCAGCAAGCCCAGAGTCATATCATTAATGGGCACTTCATGCTCAATGATATATCTCTGATAGACGGTTCTCAGGGCCTTTAACATACCGCGAATAACCCGCGCATCCTCCCTGATTTCGCTTATAACGTCACTTTTAGTCTGTTTATGGTCAAGATAGACAGCGAGGGCAAAGTGCCCCAAAAACACCACCGCAACAACCGCAAAAATTTTAGTTTTCAGGCGCATATTTAGGAATATAGATCTGTGTAAAATACACTATCAGCCATATGGGGTTATCGGCAGAAAATAGATTTTCTTTATAGAATATCAAACAGTGATTTATCGCAGTTTTCTTTCAACTGCGGCATTGCAGGGCCAGCAGATGCTAACTCACTAATAAAACACAAATTTGCTATATCTTTTTCACCTGAACAGATAAGATTTTGTCTATGAATATACTATGCGGTGACATCGGCGGTACCAAGACAAGGCTAGCCGTTTACGCTGCTGACCACTCCCCAGGGTTCACAGCAGAAAACAGCTATCCCAGCAGAGATTTCAACTCGCTAACTGAAATTGCATCCAACTTCCTGTCCGATCTGGATATACCTATAACACATGCCGCATTTGGCCTTGCTGGACCCATATCAGAACGCAGCTGCAAAACCACGAATCTGCCCTGGGAGATTGATGCAGATAAAATGGAGCATGAGCTACAAATACCATCTGTCTATCTAATCAATGACCTGGAGGCGACGGCATATGGTATTTCTGCCCTCGATGCAAAAGATTTTTGCACTCTACAGCAAGGTAGAGAAAACACCCCTGGCAATCGCGCAGTAATCGCAGCTGGTACAGGACTAGGAGAGGCTGGTATGTTCTGGGATGGCTGCAAACATATTCCATTCGCCACTGAAGGGGGCCATTGCGATTTTGCCCCCAGCAGCGAGCTGGAATTTAGCCTGTTGTCATCTCTCAAGCAGGACAACTGTAACGTCTGCTGGGAGAATATTCTTTCCGGCCCGGGATTGGTCTCTATCTATAGCTTCTTGCTTGATTGGCATAAACAACCCAAACCGATATTCCTCAACACCAACCAAAGCACTGGAACTGCGGCTGAAACCATCACTAATCTAGCTAATGGCAAACTCGATTCTGTTGCCGTAGAGGCACTTGAACTATTTTCCCGCCTGTATGGGGCTGAAGCTGGAAATTTGGCACTAAAGCATATGGCAACTGGTGGCATATTTTTGGGGGGAGGCATCGCCCCCAAGATAGTGAACTGGCTGCAACGGCCTCAGTTTCTTGAGGCCTTTTGTCAGAAAGGAAAAATGCGTGCTCTTATGGAATCCATCCCAGTTCAGGTAATACTAAACGACAGAGCCGCACTCTATGGCCCAGCTGTGTATATTAAGGACGTTGCACAACGCAACTAATCAGCTTTATTCTATTCAAGACACAATCTACAACTCTTATTCCACATTCCCGTTAGCACTTTGGAGGCAATGAAAACTAACTTTATGTTAATGTGATAAATACTATTTTGCATAACTGCAGGTTCACTTCCAAGTATGAGCAACTCCAGAGAAAACCAACCAAGCGCACTGTTAATTGTCACTCCAAGCTGCCCACACTGCTCCCCTGTTATTGATGCCTTAGCCAAGATGGTGAAGGAGGGTGTTGTGGGCCAGCTTGAAATCATCAATGCCGCCCGGCATCCAGCAAAGGCTAAAGAGTTAGGAGTAACCTCTGCCCCATGGGCTAGAATAGGAATTTTTGAGCTCACTGGTCGTTTTAGTGAAGATGAGCTTCGCAACTGGGCCCAGCTAGCTACAACACCATCCGGGGTAAGCGACTATTTTGTTTATCTCTTAGAAAACAGAGAGATGCGTACGCTGATTGAAACCATAAAAAAACACCCCGACACTCTCAATGCTCTTTTAAAACTACTGGAAGAGCTAGATGTGCCTATGGATATCCGCATTGGCGTTGGCGCAGCTATTGAGGAGTTGCAAGAGCAAAATCTACTGGCTCCGGCAATCCCTAAACTGATTAAACTCACACTATCTCCCCACCCCCAGGTTCGAGCCGATGCCTGCCACTACCTGGGCCTAACTGGCAGCCAAAATGCTCTACCGGTGGTGCAGGGCCTGCTATCAGATGAAGATGGTGAGGTAAGAGAAATTGCGGCCGAAACTATGGCCTTACTGGAAAGCAACAAATAGCGCTTAGCCGGTGAGGCCAGACCTGTTTCTATGAAAGTAGGCCTGGCCTTGATTCGATGATCTATCAAGCATAGCTACAGCTTAATATTTTTGGCTAAATATAAATCCAAATCCTCCATGCCCACCGTTGTGCCTTGGCGAGAGTGGGCTACTTCTATAGGCATAACGCGTACGAGAATTATGCTTCAAGCGATAGATATGACTACTTGCCTTTTTATATCTACTTATCAGAGTACGACGCTCTCGTTTTGAAAGGCGTCCATCTCTAAGAAAACGCTTCTTTAGTCGATAAATATTACGCTGCTCATTGCGCAGCACTCTAGCCTCTCCTCTGGTTAATTCGCCAGAATGGATGCCTTGCTGAATGCGGAGCGACTGGTTACTCTCCAGCTCATGGCGAGGCGCCCTAGCAAATGCTGGCACAGCCAGACCAAGGGCCAGTAGTATCAATACAGCTTTACTCAAACTCTTGTTCATGTGAATACTCCTATCTCTATTTGATTCATCTTCAGAATAGAGTGGAGTGCATGAACCGAGCCTGAATGGTTTTATATATTTCCGCAGCGAAAAACCGCGTAGCAGAGCAGAACGTTGAGAAAATCCCTATTTGCGCCAATATGCCAGGGAGAACAGCACCAGCAGGGTAAATATTTCAAGGCGTCCCAACAGCATAGCAAAACAGAGTATCCACTTTGCAGGGTCATTCAATGCAGCATAATTGGATGATACGGACGCTAAACCTGGACCCAAGTTGTTAATACAGGCGGCTACTGCCGAAAACGCCGTCATTAGATCCAATCCAGTTAAGGCCAGAGCCAGGTACATAACCACAAAACAACCAACATAAAGGGCAAAAAACCCCCAAACCGCATCAACCACACGCGACTCAATAGCCTTGCCGCCAACCCGCACCGGGATCTCAGCATATGGATGAATCAGACGCTTAATCTCTCGCATGCCCTGTTTGATCAGCAATAGAAACCGGATAACCTTGATGCCGCCGCCAGTTGATCCCGCACACCCACCGATGAAACTGGTAAATAATAGAAGAATGGCTACGAACCCGGGCCAAAGAGAGTAGTCGGCCGTGGTAAAACCGGCAGTAGTTCCTATGGAAACAGCCTGAAATACCCCCATGGAAATTGCCCGGCCTAAATCCGAGTATGTTCCTGTAAAGTACAGCACCGCAACCACCATAACCGAGACAATAAACAAAACCCCTATGTAGAAAAGTGATTCCGTATCCTTTAAATATATCTTGATGCTCTTGCGTTTTACCGCCATAAAATGCAACGCAAAGTTGATGCCAGAGAGCAGAAGAAATACCACCGCCACGGCCTCTATAAGAGTGCTGTCAAAGAACCCCATACTTTTATCGTGGGTGGAGAAACCACCAATAGCAATGGTGGAAAAGGCGTGAGCCACGGCATCAAACATATCCATACCGGCAAGCCAGTAGCTAAGGGTACAAGCTACGGTCAACCCCATATAGATGAACCAAAGCGCCTTGGCCGTTTCCGTTATTCTGGGGGTAAGCTTAGAGTTTTTCATGGGGCCTGGTGTCTCTGCCCGATATAGCTGCATGCCACCAATACCAAGCATTGGCAACACGGCCACCGCTAACACAATAATCCCCATGCCACCTAACCATTGGAGTTGCTGACGATAGTACAGAATCGACTTCGGTAGACCATCTAGCCCCACAATAACGGTTGCACCTGTAGTGGTCAGACCGGATATTGATTCAAACACCGCGTCTGTTATCGGCATATTTGGGTAGTCTGCCAACATCAAAGGCACCGCACCCAGCAAGCCGAGAACTGTCCAGAACATCACTACAATCATGAAGCCATCGCGCAACCGCAGCTCTCTTCTCTTCCTACGCACTGGATACCAGCAGATGGTTCCCAGAATGAGAATGCCACAAAATCCAGCAAAGAAGGCCAACAGCGCACCATCCCCGTATAGCATCGAAACCATCATAGGCGGCAGCATGGTTAGACTAAACAACATCATTAGCATACCAAGGATTCGTTGTACTACAACAAACCTCATAGAAAAGTAACGCCCACCTGAAACAGTTTTTCCACCTCAGCGATACGACTTTTATCCACCAGAAACAGAATAACATGATCCTCAGATTCAATTACCGTATCGTGGTGCGCGATCAACACCTCTTCACCCCGCAGGATAGCTCCAATACTTGCACCCTTAGGTAGCTTTATATCTTCAATCATCCTCCCCACAACCTTGGAAGAAGATGAATCACCATGGGCCACGGCCTCGATTGCTTCGGCTGCACCACGGCGCAGGGAGTGCACCACTTCCACATCGCCACGCCGAACATGGGCCAAAAGAGAGCCAATGGTGGCATGTTGTGGAGAGATAGCTATATCAATTGGTCCACTCTGCACCAGATCCACATAGGAGGGACGATTGATCAAAGACATAACCTTGCGTGCGCCCAGGCGTTTGGCCAGCATGGCTGAAAGGATGTTGGCCTCATCATCATTGGTCACGGCACAGAAAACATCGGTATTCTCAATATTCTCATCCAACAGCAGCTCTTCATCTGCTCCATCACCCTGCAAAACAACGCTCTTATCCAGAAGCTCTGCCAACACTTTGGATTTCTCTCTGCCGCGGTCAATAACCTTTACCTGATAATCCTGTTGTAGCTCCTGAGCCAGACGCGTACCGATATTTCCACCTCCAGCAATAATTATGCGTTTGAGAGGACGCTCCAGCCTACGCAGTTCACTCATGACTGCGCGTATGTTCTCCACCGCTGCAATAAAGAATACTTCATCATCCTCTTCAATCTTGGTATCACCTTCAGGTTGAATCGCCTTGCCCTGGCGGTAGATAGCCGCAACCCGAGCATCTACATCAGGCATGTGGTCGTATAGAGCTCTAAGCTTCTGCCCCACCAAAGGGCCATCACGGTATGCTCGTACCGCAACTAGACGAATTCTACCCTCGGCAAAATCCAATACCTGTAAAGCTCCGGGATACTCAATCAGACGATAGATATAGTCCGTAACCGACTGCTCCGGGCTGATTAGCAAATCAACCGGCATAGCGTCATTATCAAAAAGTTGTGGATAATTGAGAAAGCCCTGGGAGCGTACCCGCGCGATTTTGGTTGGAGTACGAAACAGGCTATATGCAACCTGGCAGGCTACCATATTGGTCTCATCACTATTGGTGACAGCAAGGATCATATCAGCATCCTCAGCGCCTGCCTGCATCAGCACATCTGGATAGGCTGCGTGGCCTTGAACTGTACGCAGATCCAAACGATCCTCCAGGACCTTCAACAGCTCAGGGTCCTGATCGATGATAGTAATATCGTTTTCTTCCAGAACTAGGTTTTCCGCCACAGAGGTTCCAACCTGTCCAGCGCCAAGAATTATTATCTTCATTTTTCGATATCGGTCTTATTTAACTGTGTTATCTCAGTGATTACACACCCGAGCGCGTTACTTCTTATCTTTGATCTCAATTCCCAGCGATTTCAGTTTTCGGTAGAGATGGGTTCTCTCCATCTCTGCCTCTGCTGCGGTCTTGCTTACATTACCGCCATGCTTTGCTAGCTGATACTCCAGGTACACCTTCTCAAACTGCTCTCTGGCCTGGCGTAGTGGCTGATCAAATGAAAACAGTCCCCCGGTATCAACCATCTCTGATACCTCTCGACCACTTACAGCCAACTCCACCTCGTCCTGGCTAATCTCTTCTCCTGCCCCAAGTATCAGCAGGCGTTGAACCATATTCTTCAGCTCACGCACATTGCCTGGCCAACTGTAGTTACGCAGAAAGTTCTGGGCCCCTACACTGAAGTGTCTATAGGGCAGTTTTTCATGTCGAACAAAATGATCAACATAGAAGTTTAGCAGATCTGGAACATCTTCCGTATGCTCCTTCAGTGGCGGTATATTCAATGGAACTACGTTTAGATGATAGAAAAGATCTTCACGAAAACGACCCTCTTGCACTTCCATCTCTAAATCACGCTTGGTGGCGGCTACGATACGAACATCTATATCGACCGGATCTGTGCCATCTATACGCAAAAACGAGCCTGTATCCAGAGCGCCTAACAGCTGGGCCTGGGCCTCCAAGTCCATATCTGCCACTTCGTCCAGAAACAGGGTTCCACCCCGAGCTTGTTCCAGGGCACCATACTGAATACGCTCCCCCTTTTCACTTCCAAACAGCTCTCGGGCAGAGCCGCCTTTGGCAATTGCAGATACCCCCATATCTACAAACAGTCCATCACGGCGAGCACTCTGGCTATGCAGATAGCGGGCAAAAGTCTCTCTACCAGATCCCGCCTGTCCATTAATCAGCACCCAAGAGTCGTGCTGTGCGACCCGCTTCACCTGTTCCCGCAATCGCTGAATAACCGGGCTCTTCCCCACCGGCTCCACCACGTGCTGCACATGACGGCGCAGTCCCAGGTTCTCCTGTTGCAGCTTGTCCACCTCAAGAGAGCGCTCCACAGTCAGCAGCAGCTTAGCTAAAGAGAGGGGTTTCTCTAGGAAATCATAGGCCCCATAGCGGGTTGCCTCTACCGCGGTCTCAACCGTACCGTGACCGGACATCATGATTATAGGGCAGGGCAGGCCGTCATCTTCGGACCACTCTTTCAACAGAGTAATCCCATCTATATCTGGCATCCAGATATCCAGCAGCACCAGATCGGGACGGCGATCTCGCAGGGCGTGGCGGGCCGAAGCTCCATCTTCTGCGGTGGCTACTGAATAGTCTTCATCTTCCAGGATCTCTCTCACCAGAGTCCTGATATCAGGTTCATCATCAACCACCAGTATATGGGACTGGCTCATCTAGTATTCCTCTAATTTGTACATCTTGAATCGAAACCAACTATTAATCTTCATCAACTTCAGCGTTGTTCGCAGCCGCCTCACTAGTTGCAGCCATTATCGGGAGACGAAACGCTACCCGGCCACCGCCTTCACTCAGATTCTCTGCCCAGATCATACCCCCATGCTCCTCAATAATCTTCTTAACAATAGCGAGACCAAGACCTGTTCCTGTGGATTTAGTAGTCACATAGGGTTCAAACAGATTTGTCATGATCGAAGCATCAAATCCTGGGCCATCATCACAGGCCTGAAACTCGACAAATCGACTATCTGCCGCATGTACCTGCCTAGTGGATATCTGGATGTGGCCACCGCCATTATCTTTTACTGCTTCCTGGGCATTTTTTACCAGATTGTGTATCACTTGCCGTAGACGCACTGGATCTGCCTCAATTTTAACTTGGTCTGATGCCAGATCTGAATTCAATTCTATCCCGGCAACTGAGTCCCGATATAGATCCAAAATCTCCGATACCAATTCATCCAAAACAATGGGGGCAGGTGTCATTTGTGACGGGCGGGCATAATCAGAAAAGGCGTTGACCATCTCCTTCATCGCCTCAACCTGCTGAACTATGGTGTGGGTAGAACGATCCAGCACATCCGCGTCTTTCTCATCCATTTTACGTAGATATTTGTGGCGCAACCTCTCGGCGGCAAGCTGGATCGGAGTGAGAGGGTTCTTGATTTCATGGGCCAGGCGACGCGCCACCTCACCCCAAGCGGAATCTCTCTGGGCCTTAATCAGGGCAGTGATATCATCAAACACCAACACATGCCCGCCCTTTACTCCACCCTCAAGACCCGCCAGCGGAGTACTATGACAATGCAGCACCTGTCGCCCTTCACTTCCGTATAGGATGATCTCACTATGCCAATCCAACCCCTTTTCCGACAGCGGCTCCTGCAGCAGATCAACAAATTGCTGCATCTTATCAGAGCTTTTAGCCAATACATCCATGCGCTTCCCCTGCATTTCAGTCATATCGACTTGCAGAATCATACCGGCTGCTTGATTGGTCGTTCTCAGGGAGCCATCGGGATCAAAGGTCATAACACCGGATGAGAGATTACCCAGCACTGTCTCCAGGTAGGCGCGTTGGGCCTCCACCTGGCGTTGACTGCTCTCTGCCAGATCACGCGCCTGTGCGATTCGCTGTGTCATTGTATTAAAGGATGTGAGAAGAGTGCTTATCTCATCCTTGTGTTCTGGCACTGGCAGCTGGCCACTGTAATCACCATCAGCCACCGCCTTGGTACCTTCAGCAATATCTGCCACTGGAGCTACCAGACGCCTAGCGGTGAAAAAAGCTGCCCAGATCGCTGAAAACAGGCTGAACAACAGCACTAGAGCCAAAGTCAAAGTATAGGTGCTTTTAATGCTCTCACGCAGATAGGCCAGCTCCTTATAGTGGTGATATGCCTGTTGTACTTCACCAGACAACTCACTAATGGCATCCGAAGTTGGGTAGAGCGCCTGGAGTATTCTTGGGCGGCCAACATCAGACACCACAACCCTCAGGTGCAGCTGGGACAACTCACCAATTGGCGCCAACCCAACATACTCACCACCATCCAATACCTGCTGCAAAATGGCCATTTCTGGAACATCAGGAACCAATACCGATGGATCTACATTACTGTTAGCGATGACAGAGAAACTCTTATTATCAATCAGGGTTAATTCTGAAGCACCGTAGCGATCGCGCATCTCCTCTAAAGTGATGTTAATCCCAGTAACCGAGAGCTCATCCATATCCGATAGAATTCGTTTGGTGTTACGCAATTTCTCTTTGCGATGCAGATCTAGTGAGGTTTTACTTAGCCCCAAGGCATCTTCCATCGCCTTGTCTATCTTCACATCAAACCAGTTGTCGATACCATGCAGCAAAAACTGCTGCGAATAGAAATACACCACACTCACCGGAACCAAGGAAAGAGCTGTAAAGATGACAACTAGGCGCAATACCAGGCGTGATCCAGCTTCGCGGCTGCGATAACGTTTTACCAGCCCCACCACGTTCACCAACACCAACACTACCAGCAGCAACATGCCAACAAGAGTGAACACCAGGAGCGGGATAAAAAACCGATTAAGCTCTTGCTCATTCTGTACGGCGCTACTCATCAGATGCAACGCAACCAGCAACAGGCCCAACAGAGCAACAACCGGGAGTGCCCCGGTGGTAAACCTACCTACCGACGAATTCGACATGTACGCCACTCACTGGATTGATTCCAGGATGGAGAGAGATAAGCTAGAGGACGCATGGGTAAAGGAAGGGCATCCAAATCCAAGGATGTTTTTAGGCCAACCAGATAGATTTTACCTTTTTCCATCTGGTCATGCCTAACTACAGGCATAGAGTTGATTTCGCCAAGAGCATTGACCGCTATCTCGCGAGTTACAAAATTTTCTTTCGTGTTGGTCTGCAGATCCAACACCTGATAGACCGAGGCCAGCGCGTGATAACTAATTTGATAGCGCAGGCGGGTCTCCGCAAGATCCTTCTCCCACAACCAGGCACCTTGCTTTCTAACCTGCATATGCAACTCTAGGGTGATAGGCACGCCATGCTGTAGGGCCTCAATCACCTTATCAGAAAAATCAAAATCAATATTTGCATCTAGAACAAAAGCGTCTTCAGTCGAGCGGCAGGTCTGATTAAGGATCTTGTAGTCGGCAGCCTGAGACAACACAGGGAACCACAAAACAAACAACAGCACCCAGTATCTGGCGTGTAATACACTTCTTAGATGCAGTGAGAAAGGCAACTGATTATTCCTTTTTAATTTTAGAAACCTCTGTTGTGTGAATCATACAACAAAATCTACTCAAATCCGTATAACTCTGTCTCAGCGCTGCTTCTGTATACGCGCGTAGAAAAAACCATCCATTGTCTCCTCTCCCGGAAGAGTCTGGCGCCCAAAATTGCGGCCGTGGCCCCAAGACGCCTCTATGCACAATTCAGATGCATCCGGGTTGTTAGACAGAAAATAGCCAATCTGTTCCTCATTTTCTTGCGGAAGCAGTGAGCAAGTTACATACACCAAAACCCCTCCAGGCTTAAGTAGTGACCATGCAGACTGCATGATTTGCCGCTGCAGCCCAGCTAATGAGCCTATATCTTCCGGGCGCCGCAATAACTTAATATCGGGGTGACGCCTGATCACGCCAGTGGCGGAACAGGGAACATCAAGTAGTATTCGGTCGTACTCTTGTTTGGCCCACTCGCCGCTTGGACGTACCGCATCGCCAGTGTATAGAGTGGCCTCCAGACCAAGTCGATCCAGGTTTTCTTGCACTCTTTGCAAACGTTTGGAACTAACATCAACCGCCGTCACAGATACATCATCCGGGGCTATTTCCAATATATGGCAAGTTTTCCCTCCTGGAGCAGCACATAGATCCAGCACGCTTTGTCCCGGTTTAAGATCCATGAGTCCCGCAGCTAGCTGAGCCCCTCCATCCTGAACAGAAACCAGCCCATCCTCAAACCCAGGCAAGGCAAACACATCCCGTGCACTATCCAGCACTAATCCTGTCTTCACCTGAGAAATAGGTTTAGCCGGAATCGAATCAGCCATCAGTTTTTCCGCATAATCGGCTCTGGAACACTGTTTGCGATTAACTCTCAGACACATTGGGGGTCGATCATTAGCTGCTTGCAGAATTGCCCGCCACTGTTGCGGCCATGCCTTCTGAATCTCTTCCAGTAACCACTGAGGAGAGGAGAGTTGGGCTGAGATATCTTCCGAGATGGCATCTAATAACTCATCCTGATTACGAATCAGGTTGCGCAAAATGCCGTTTATCAGGCCTGTGGCCCACGGCTTACCCAAACTTTTTGCGCCATTCACCGTCTCTGCAACGGCGGCATGGGAGGGGGTACGCATATACAAAAGCTGATAAAACCCGACCAGGATCAACATCTCCAGATCACGATCCTTACTCTTCATAGGCTTTTGCAACAGCTGCCGCAAAAGCCACTGCAAGCGCAGCCACCACCGCAACACACCGTAACAGAGCTCTTGAACTAGAGCCCTATCCTGCGGTGCTGTATCCGGAAGGCTCTTAGCCAGAACTTCAGAAAGCGAACTACCATCTGCAACCTGGCAAAGAATCTTGGCCGCAATCACGCGCGGGCCAATAGCTTTGCTGACTCCAGAGCGTTTAGTAGATCCCCCCTTTGCTGCCTTACTGGGCCACTTACTCAAGTATCACCTCGTCCAGAGTGTGGGCGTTTAGGAAATCTGCCGCGCCCATTGCGCGCTTTCCAGGCATTTGCAGTTTAGTTATCCGCATAACTCCATCACCTGTGGCCACATCAATACCCTCTCTGCTACAGGACAACACCTTGCCTGGCGTCTCTCCATCTCCGCCCTCTAGACTGACCCCATCCCAAATACGCAGCACCTTGTCATTCAGCCCAGTCTGGGCAACTGGCCATGGATTAAATGCTCTAATTTGCCTGCTTAACTCAACAGCGCTACCTGTCCAGTCGATAACTGCTTCGCTCTTATCCAATTTGGATGCGTAGGTAGCCAGGTCATCATTCTGAATCTCCGGTTTGAGGGTGCCATCGACAATTCCTGGCAACGCCTCTAGTAGGGCCTCGGCACCCAGAGGTGAAAGGCGATCATGAAGTAAGCCACCTGTATCCTGAGGGCCAATGGAACAGCTTTTTTTCAACAACATAGGGCCTGTATCCAGCCCAGCTTCCATCTGCATAATAGTAATGCCGGTCTTCTCATCACCCGCTAAAATTGAGCGTTGGATAGGGGCGGCTCCACGCCAACGTGGCAACAGAGATGCGTGGATGTTGATACAGCCTAAACGCGGTGCATCCAACACCCGTTGTGGCAACAACAGACCATACGCCACCACCACCATCAGGTCAGCATTCAGCTCTTCCAGCTGGGCCAAATCAGACTCATCTTTGAAATTCTTCGGTTGATAGACCGGAATCGATTGCTCCAAGGCCAACGCTTTAACTGGACTTGCCGTGAGCTTGCGCCCCCTGCCCGCTGGACGATCAGGCTGAGTGTAGACCGCAGTGATTTTATGCTCTGACTCCAGCAGGGCCGCCAAGGGCGGTACTGAAAACTCTGGGGTACCAGCAAAAATTATATTCAATGGTTGGGGCATTACTGTTCCTGAGTGTGGTACTAGATGATCAATACGAGAAAATATTTCTGAGCAATCAAGTTTGAGCCTGACGCGCCTCTTTTTCCATTTTCTTACGAATACGTTGGCGCTTCAGCCCAGACAAATAGTCTATGAACAGCTTTCCATCCAGATGATCTATCTCATGCTGAATACATATTGCCAGTACACCATCAGCATCCATTTCGATCACTGCGCCATTTTTATCTTGCGCTTTCAGCTTTACCTTTTCCGCCCTGGTCACCTTTTCGTAGATAGTAGGTACCGACAGGCACCCCTCCTCTGACTCCTCTTCACCCTCCCTCTCGATGATCTCAGGATTGACCAGACATAGAGGCTGATCCCTAGTTTCAGACACATCAATCACAATAACTCTTTTAGAAACACCAACTTGAGTGGCAGCAAGCCCAATACCCGATGATAGGTACATGGTCTCCAACATGTTATCGGCGAACTCTCCGAGCTTCTGATCAAAGGTTTCAACCGGCTTAGCCAGGTTCCTCAACCTCGGATCAGGGTAATGCAGAATTTCTAATGCAGACATCAAATCTCCAACAACAAAATGCGATAATAGCGGATAAATGAGCGCTATTGTTCCGTAGCCAGCAGAAAAAATCACGTAAAAACCGGATATTCTTTATTTTCTGGACTGATGAAACACAGATATAGTTCGCAAATTGAGCTATTTGGGTGTGATTAGTTATTGACTATAGGTTATGGTATAGATTAGAAATATGCGCTAACATTATGAAGATACTGGATTCTGAGCCAGCACACTACCGTGAACACAGGTAGTTGGGGACTGTTAACAAATTAAAATTGATTACAAAGGGATCGTCATGCCAAAGTCAATAACTAATCTAGCCGGCATTTTATTAGGCCTGATCTTTTCATGCTCAGTTGCCATTGCGGATCAAGTGGCCTTAAATCCTGACCACCCAGATAGGTATGTTGTGGTTAAGGGCGACACCCTTTGGGATATAGCAGGAAAATTTCTTAGTGAACCGTGGCGCTGGCCAGATGTTTGGCAGGTGAATCCTCAAATAAAAAACCCACACCTCATATATCCAGGCGACACCTTGGTATTGAGCTTTGTTGACGGCAAACCACAAATTACTGTTGCCGGCAGAGGTGCGCCGACTACACCCGATCTCAGTGGCTCCGTTGTCAAGCTATCCCCTAAGATCCGCTCGACACCAATATCCAGGGCTATACCTACTATTCCTATAGATGCCATCCAGCAATTCTTGACCAGACCCTATGTGACAGACGATAAAGAGCTCGAGCAGGCACCATATATTGTCCAATTTGCAGACGAGCACATCGTTGGAGGGCCCAGATACCGGGCTTATGTAAGATCCATAACGGGCAAGACCTCTAAGAAATTTGATGTCGTAAGGCCAGGCAAACCATACAAAGATGCTATAACCGGTGAGGTTTTAGGGCACGAGGCACTGTTTATCGCCTCTGCTATTTTGCAGCGCACTGGCGACCCGGCAACCGTTCTACTTGAAAGCTCTGAGCTGGAAGCTCTCAAGGGTGATCGTCTTCTTCAAGCAATAGAGACCAAACCCTTAACCACCTTCTTTCCTAAGCCTCCAACAAGAAAAATACAGGGCAGCATAATATCTGTACTAAA
The DNA here is from genome assembly GCA_050291725.1 of Sedimenticolaceae bacterium. GTDB lineage: Bacteria > Pseudomonadota > Gammaproteobacteria > Chromatiales > Chromatiaceae > JAAGZL01. The sequence goes on along the minus strand of JBNKKH010000009.1, from coordinate 80,516 downwards.
CGGCGTGTCTCAAATTGGTCAATATAACGTTGTGGTCATAGATCGCGGCCAAACAGATGGCGTTGAAGTTGGAACTGTCCTGGCAGTAGATCAAAAAGGGGAACTAATTCGGGATACGGTTACTGAGAAGAGTGATGATACAGTCCTACTCCCTGATGAAAGAGCGGGTACCCTAATGGTATTTCGCACCTTTCCTCGCGTTAGTTTTGGTCTTGTAATGTATGCGACCGGTGCGTTGCATGTTAATGATAGGGTTCGCAACCCCTAAAAATCGTTAAGCCTGGCGTTGCTGACGGAACAGCAACGTATACAGATAGAGGAAAGGGTTCTGCCTAAACACCAAGAGTCACTGCAATATTGGCTGGCGCTGCTCCGTGCGCCAGGCATTGGGAGTGTCAAGTTCAGTCAGCTCCTGGATAGGGCGGGAGACCCTGAATCTCTACTAAATGCCCCAGACTCAAAGCTTCGCGAATGGGGGCTAACAGCCAAATCACGGGATTATCTGCGCAATCCAGACTGGGATTCAGTTGCATCCGACCTGCGTTGGGCAGAACAGCCAAATAATCATCTCATAGCCCTGACTAGCCCACTCTACCCGACCCAGCTTAAAGAGATTCATGATCCCCCTCCGATTCTATTCGTAACCGGGGACCCTGAAGTACTAAACACCCCCCAGCTGGCAGTGGTCGGTTCCCGCAATCCAAGCGCCTCTGGCAAAGAAAACGCACGCGAGTTCTCTTATCACCTCGCCAGCTCAGGCATAACCATAACCAGCGGATTAGCCATAGGTATAGACGGCGCTTGCCATAATGGAGCATTAGAAGCCGGAGGACTAACCATCGCAGTAACCGGCACTGGTTTAGACAGAGTATATCCAGCCAGCCAACACCAGCTGGCTCATGACATTGCCGAAAGTGGTGTTCTGGTGTCTGAATTCCCTCCAGGGACTGAAGCCAGAGCTGGGAATTTTCCCCGCCGCAATAGAATTATAAGCGGCCTGAGCCTGGGAACTCTGGTGATAGAAGCGGCGCAAAAGAGCGGATCATTGATCACTGCTCGGCTAGCATCGGAGCAAGGACGTGAGGTATTTGCCATTCCAGGCTCTATCCACAACCCTCTCGCCAGAGGTTGTCATAGCCTAATTCGCCAGGGAGCGAAGCTGGTAGAAACCGCTGGCGATGTTCTGGAAGAACTAGCTCCACTTATTGGGAGCCTGAACCCACTGTCAGAAACTGAGCAGATGAATTCACCACCATCTGAAAACATGCTGGCGCCAGAGTATCAGAAGTTACTAGAGTGCATGGGCTTTGATCCAGTACAGGCCGACCTATTAATTGATCGGAGTGGATTGACTCCCGAAGAAGTTTCATCCATGCTAATTTTGCTTGAACTAGAAGGTCATGTATCATCTGCGCCCGGCGGCATATACTGCCGAACAGGAACAAATGTACTAATCGCTAGTCAAACTCCGCCAGAACAGGATGGAGTAACTTGAACAAACTAGGCTAACTTTAATGAATGAAAATGTAGTCGATATCCTTATCTATCTCTATGAAAACTATATGGATAACGACCAGCCAGCACCCTCCAACCAGGATGATCTGCACGAAGAGCTTGTTGCCGCCGGCTTCCCGGAAGATGAAATTTACAAAGCTTTTCAATGGCTGGACGAGCTTGCTCTGCAAAGAGACTCCGGTGGTCTCAGGCCCCAAACCGAGAACTCAATCAGAATCTACACAGAGCAGGAAATCACCAAAATGGACTACAATTGTCGCGGCCTGCTACTGTTCCTGGAACAAAACAACATACTGGACCAAGCAAACAGAGAGTTTGTAATTGAGCGCACCATGGCGCTAGACTCACCCATAATAAAGGTCGACGACCTGAAGTGGGTGGTACTGATGGTGCTAATGAACCAGCCCGGGCAGGAGACCGCCTTTGCTCAGATGGAAGACTTGGTCTATAACGACCAACCCCTCTATCTGCATTAGCATTGTGATTATTAAGGCCATATACGACATATGTAACGCAGTATTTACTGACTTACACCACACATAACCAACAGACTGGACATCCGAACCTGTATACCTCATGAATCTGGTAATAGTTGAATCACCTGCAAAATCCAAAACCATAAAAAAATACCTGGGTAAGGATTTTGAAGTCCTGGCCTCGTACGGCCATGTGCGCGATCTGATTCCAAAGACTGGGGCAGTAGACCCAGACGATGCGTTCAAAATGAAGTACCAGGCCATCGAGAAAAACGAACGGCACGTACAGGCCATATCCAAGGCACTAAAGAAAGCCGATACGCTCTACCTGGCGACTGACCCGGATCGCGAAGGCGAAGCTATCTCCTGGCATCTGCTGGAGCTACTAAAAAGCAGACGCCATTTAAAAAACAAAACCGTTTACCGAGTAGTCTTTAATGAGATCACCAAAAAAGCCGTACAGGATGCAGTAGATAATCCCAGAGAGATCTCCATGGATCTGGTAAACGCCCAACAAGCCCGGCGTGCCCTGGATTATCTAGTTGGCTTTAACCTATCACCGCTACTCTGGAAAAAGGTGAGGCGCGGACTCTCTGCCGGCCGAGTGCAGAGCCCAGCTCTGCGCATGATAGTAGAGCGGGAAGAGGAGATAGAGGCCTTTAATAGTCGCGAATACTGGACAATTGAGGCAGACCTACTCAAGGAAAAACAGGGGTTCAGCGCCAAACTTATCCACTATCAGAATAACAAGCTGGAACAGTTCAGCATTACTGATGAGGTAGGCGCAAAAAATGCTGAGGATGAGCTGAATAAGGCCGCTGCTGGCAAACTGCTGGTAGAGAAGGTACAAAAACGGCAGCGCAAACGCAATCCAGCAGCCCCCTTTACCACCTCGACCCTACAGCAAGAGGCATCTCGTAAACTGGGGTTCACTGCTCAACGCACCATGCGTACAGCCCAACAGCTGTATGAAGGCATAGATACGGGTAGCGGCGCCATCGGCCTCATCACCTATATGCGTACCGATTCGGTTAATCTTTCAGATGATGCACTGGTCGAACTCAGAGAATTCATCGCCGAACGCTTTGGCACAGACAATCTTCCTGACAAACCACAACAGTACAAAACCAAGGCCAAGAACGCCCAGGAGGCCCACGAGGCCATCCGCACCACCTCAATAAGGCGTACGCCGGATGAGTTAAAAGAGCATCTGAGCAAAGACCAACAAAAGCTGTATGAACTTATCTGGAAGCGCACCCTGGCCTGCCAGATGATCCACGCCACTCTCAACACAGTCACCGCTGACCTCAGCTGTGGCTCCGGCAACATTTTCCGCGCCAACGGCTCTACCATATCCAACCCAGGATTCATGGCCGTCTATATGGAAGATGTAGATGATGGCAAAAGAGGCAAGGACGACGAGAAGATGCTGCCGCCACTGGAGGAGGGAGAAAAGCTAGAACTCGAAGCTATTCGACCCGAGCAACACTTTACTGAGCCGCCACCACGCTATAGTGAAGCCAGCCTGGTAAAGGCCCTGGAAGAGCACGGCATTGGCCGTCCATCCACCTACGCCTCCATTATCTCCACCCTGCAGGACCGCGAGTACGTAGAGCTGGAAAAGAAACGCTTCTACCCAACTGATGTTGGAAGAGTGGTAAACAAGTTCCTCACTAACTATTTCACCCGTTATGTAGACTACGACTTTACCGCCAACCTGGAAGATGACTTGGATGCGGTCTCCCGCGGAGAAGAGGAGTGGGTCCCTCTGTTAGAGAAATTCTGGGGCCCTTTTAAAGAACAGATTGACCACACGGAAGAGAACGTCAAACGTAGCGACGTTACCCATGAAGCCATGGATGAGAAGTGCCCGGAGTGCGGCAAACAACTCTCCATTCGCCTGGGACGCCATGGCCGCTTTGTGGGTTGTACCAATTACCCAGAGTGTAGCTATACCCGCGACCTCAATAGTGACGGCAAAGAACAGGAAGAGCCAGAGATAGTTGAGGGCAGAAAATGCCCTGAGTGCAATTCAGATCTGATTATCAAACGCGGTAAATATGGCAAGTTTATCGGCTGCTCTAGCTATCCCGACTGCCGCCATATCGAACCCCTGGAGAAACCCAAGGATACCGGCGTTAGCTGTCCTAAATGTGGCAGCGGAACCATGATGCAGCGTAAATCCAGGCGTGGAAAAATATTCTACTCCTGTTCGGGATATCCTGATTGCGACTACGCCACCTGGAACGAACCTGTTGCGGAGCCATGCCCAAGTTGTGGTTGGCCCATCCTAACCATCAAGACCACCAAACGCAGGGGCACCGAAAAGGTCTGCCCACAGCAGGAGTGCTCCTTTAGCGAAAAGGTTGAAGAGTAGCCCTGGCCTAATCACTGGAAATCCGGTATCTTCCCATCCCTTTCTAATAGAAATTTGGATGGGATATTATGAGCCAGCCATTTGTATCCGTATTAATGGGTTCTGATTCTGACCTGCCGGTACTACAGTCGACTTTTGACGTTCTCAAATCACTGGAGATACCTTTCGAGGCAAAGATCACCTCGGCCCACCGTACACCCAAGGCAACTCACGAATACGTGGCTGACGCCGATACTAGAGGATGCTCGGTTTTCATCTGCGCAGCAGGTCTGGCCGCCCATCTGGCCGGTGCCGTTTCCGCCGCCACACTAAAACCGGTTATTGGCATTCCGCTGGATGCAGGCCCGCTTCGGGGCATGGATGCGCTACTCTCTACCGTACAGATGCCGGGCGGAATCCCAGTTGCCACCGTAGCTGTGGGTGAAACTGGTGCGAAAAATGCCGCCTATCTGGCAGCCCAAATATTGGCCCTATCTGACCCTGAGATAGCCCAGCGCATCCGCTCACAACGTGAAGCCAATGCCCAAGGCGTGGCAGCAAAGGATGCCAAGCTCCAGTCTGACCTAGCCAGTTAAAGACTAGTCTTCCGGCAGAGGCTTAGGATTATCACTGTGCCAAAAGCCAATATCCACCCTTGGAAACTACGTGAAGCCGCCCGCTGTTTTAAGCAGGGCGGCATCCTTGCATACCCCACAGAGGCCATCTACGGCCTGGGATGCAACCCACTGAACTGGCCTGCTGTTCAGCGGCTGTTGCTGCTCAAACAGCGCCCCATCGAGAAGGGCCTGATTCTAATAGCCGCCAACTATGAACAGCTTCTACCATTCATCAAGCCCCTGTCCGATGAGAGAATGAAACCGATTCTGGAGAGCTGGCCTGGACCTAATACTTGGCTGCTACCAGTGGCAGACGGACTCCCCTACTGGCTTTGTGGCCGACACCACACCCTTGCAGTTAGAGTGACAGATCACCCTATTGCCGCTGCCCTCAGTATTGCCTGCGGCTCGCCGTTAGTTTCCACCAGCGCAAACACAAACTCGCGCGCGCCAGCAACAAACCCCACCCAAGTCCGAGCCAGACTGGATAATATGGCAGAATGCGTTATCCATGGCCCCACCGGAAACAGCAAATCTCCTTCCATAATAAGGGATGCCGTAACCGGGAAGGTAATTAGAGACTGAAGCTATTTTTCGGGCAAAAGAAAAGCCCACCAGGGGAGTAGTGGGCTAGGGCGCCGCCAATGCGGCGCAAACGGAGGATCAAACAAGATAAAACTATAAACAGCTTACTTAGCATACTTGTTACACTACCCTTATCGGCAACTACAGCAGTAACTTTAGTCATTATTTCGTCATTTTTATAATTTTTGACACAAACCCAATAAATACATTATGTTAAAAAGTGTTTTTAATGCGGTACTATACTGCTATCAGTTCAAAATCCGTCCCAGGAACCCAACAAATGCACAATGAAATTATCGAGTTAGAAACCAAAATAGCCTTCCAAGAGGATATGATTCAGGCACTAAATAGCACCCTTGCCGAACAACAACAGGAACTGATTGAGCTGAAAAGAGACATAGAAGAGCTACAAGTCCAGCTTAGAAACCTAGCCCCCTCTCTATCCTCAGCGGTAACTGACGAGACACCGCCGCACTACTAACAAAAAAGGCGACTGATATACAGCCGCCTCTAATTTCCATCAAACAATCGCAACTACTATTTGCTATTCATGGCCTTTAAACGCTTGATCAACCCTTCCATGCCGCTACTTCTGGCTATCCCCTGAAAGCTGGCACTATGGCTCTTGGCCAGACTAACTCCTGATATATTGATATCGTATACCTTTCCGCTATACATAAGGTAGATCACATTAACCGCACCTGCGCCCGAAGGACTAACTCTGGTTTTTACCGCTACACTCTTTCCAGAGTTTTTAGTGCCTAGATGCTTCATTGTCCAACTATTGTAGCTCGCAAAAGCAGAGCCATAGGTGCGAATTAACATCTTCTTAAATTGGGCGGTAAACCTGCTTCTCTGGCTAGAAGAGGCCTTATTCCAATAGGTCTTACCAAGAGCCCGTTTTGCGGCCATATTGAAATTTACGTATGGCACTATGATTCTGTTCACGATGCCATACACTTGGCTTGCACTTGGCTTGCCCTTTAGCGCTTTTTGCATACGGTCAGAAATCTGCTGAATCTTTGCTTGCGACGCATTCAGCTTAGCTACCGCTACCGCTTGTTGTGGCAGGACCAATACCAGGAATGTTAACGCCAACAGATATATGGGAAGGCGCCTATTTTGCAACAACGAAAACTCCATAATTGTTTCTCCATCCATTTTTTTAAATTATGATCAGGTCTTTTTAGTAAGTCAGAATCAGATGCTATTTAAGGACTGTTTAAACAGTTGGGCAACAGCCAATATACTACGTTTCCCTTATATAGCTAACGTCTTGATTTGATCAGGTAATAGAGAAAAAATCTAGCACAAAATATTAATATAATTACTTTTTACCGCCTTAAGCAGTTTTTTGCCCTTATATCCTATGGTCTCCTAGGGTATCTTATGCGGTGAAAACAATGGAGAACAGCAGATGCAAGACAAAACAGCCTTAAGCGCTCCCTACCCAAACACCAGAATGCGCCGCATGCGTAGAGATGGGTTCTCACGCCGCTTGATGCAGGAGACAGATATCACCCCTTCCGACTTTATATATCCGGTATTTGTGCTCGAGGGTTCCGGCGAGAAAGAGGCAGTAGAGTCCATGCCTGGAGTAGAGCGCATGAGTGTAGACCTTCTGATTAAAGAGGCAAAGGAGCTATATGCGCTTGGTGTTCCAGCTATAGCACTGTTCCCGGTTACCCCGCCCGAAGCCAAATCGGAAGACGCCCGCGAGGCCTATAATCCAGATGGTCTAGCCCAACGGGCCGTGCGCGCTCTGAAAGATGCCGTACCAGATTTAGGCGTAATGACCGACGTGGCTCTGGACCCGTTCACCACCCATGGTCAGGACGGACTTACTGATAACTCCGGCTACGTAATGAATGACGCAACAGTTGAGGTTTTGGTAAAACAGGCTGTATCCCATGCCAATGCCGGCGCCGATATAGTAGCTCCGTCAGACATGATGGATGGTCGCATCGGAGCCATTCGCACCGCCCTGGAGGCAGACAACCATATCCACACCCGCATTATGGCCTACTCGGCCAAGTACGCATCCAGCTTCTACGGCCCGTTCCGGGATGCAGTTGGCTCGGCGGCAAACTTGGGTGGCGGTAATAAATACACCTACCAAATGGACCCGGCCAACTCAGATGAGGCCCTGCGCGAAATCGCCTTGGATCTGCAGGAGGGAGCAGACATGGTGATGGTTAAACCCGGCATGCCATATCTGGACATAGTGCGCAGAGTAAAAGATGAGTTTGGTGCGCCTACTTTTGTTTATCAGGTGAGTGGAGAGTATGCCATGCTCATGGCGGCATCCCAGAACGGCTGGCTGGATGAACAGGCGGTGGCGATGGAGTCACTGATCTGTATTAAGCGGGCCGGAGCCAACGGTATCCTAACCTACTTCGCTAAACGTGCTGCCCAGTGGCTTAATGGCTGAGATGACAGATAAATACGCCGTCATCGGTAACCCGGTTGAGCACAGCAAATCCCCTCTGATCCACATGGCCTTTGCAGAACAGACCGGAACAGAGCTGGAGTATGGCCGCATCACGGGCGAGCCTGGCCATTTTGACCAGGCCGTCTCTGATTTTCTGAGCTCTGGGGGCAAAGGCCTGAACATCACTGTTCCGTTCAAAGAGGATGCCTGGAAATTGGCTGATGAGCGCAGTGATCGCGCCGAGACCGCTGGCGCAGTCAACACCCTGATCCTGCTGCAGGATGGAAGCTTAAGAGGGGATAACACCGATGGTGTAGGGCTGGTCAGAGACCTGAGCGCCAACCATGGCTGCGAACTGGCTGGTGCCGAAATATTACTGCTGGGTGCGGGTGGCGCATCCCGTGGAGTAGTTAGACCACTGTTAGAAGCCAATCCTCAGCGCCTAGTCATCGCCAACCGCACTGCATCAAAGGCAATGGCCCTGGCAGAGGAGTGTAGTGATTTGGGAGAGATTAACGGCTGCGGCCTAGAACAGCTTGGCAATCAATCCTTCGATATCATAATAAACGGCACCTCAACCGGCCTGACGGATGAAGTACCGAACATTCCGGATCAGATCCTACGCCCCGGCGGCTGGACCTACGATATGATGTACGGCGACAAACCAACTGCATTCATGCGCTGGGGCCAAGAGCATGGCGCTAGCCATGCACTGGGGGGACTAGGAATGTTGGTAGAACAGGCGGCAGAATCTTTCTTTCTGTGGCGCGGGGTGCGCCCTGAAACCGCCTCGGTAATTGCAATGCTCCAAGCCTGAGGAAACTGTCTATGCAATATCTACACACCATGCTGCGGGTAAGAGATCTGGAAAGAGCAGTGGATTTCTACACCAAGGTTCTGGGCTTCTCCCAAGTAAGCAGGGAGGATTACCCCAATGGCCGCTTTACCCTCTGTTTTCTGCGAGCCAGTGGCGACACCGACACCGGGCCTTTGCTGGAGCTAACCCACAACTGGGACACAGATGACTATGACAACGGCAACGCCTATGGTCATCTAGCCTACAAGGTAGAATCCATCGAAGAGATCGGACGAAGACTGGCTGAGTTTGGTGGTGAATTCTCTTGGGGACCCGGTGATACACCGAATGGCAGACGGAAAATGGCCTTCCTGACGGATCCAGACGGATATGCCATAGAGCTACTGCAGGATTTAGCCTAGCCTTTACCCCCTTCCAGATACTTTTTAGCCAGCCTGGCATAGTTCTGGGGAGAGTACTCCAGAAACTCTCTCTCTTTTTCATTTAACTCTCGTGCCCTACGCACTGGAGAACCTACCCAAAGATAGCCGCTCTCAAGAATCTTACCGCCTGGAACCAGACTACCAGCCCCCAACACCACCTGCGGCTCTATTACCGCACCATCCATCACCACCGAGCCCATCCCGATTAAGCAGTTGTCACCAATAGTGCAACCATGCAACATCACCTTATGGCCCACGGTAATATTATCCCCCAGAACGGTAGGGAAGCCCCCGGGGTTAAAACGGCTGTCATGGGTAACATGCACCACGCTGCCATCCTGGATATTGGTATTTGAACCAATTTTAATCTGATGAATATCCCCGCGCACTACCACCAGTGGCCAGATGGAAGATCCGGAGCCGATCTCCACATCACCAATCACCACCGCAGTGGGATCAACCCAAACATCTTCAGCAATGCGCGGAATTTTGCCTTGAAACTCTCTTATGTCTGCCACATGTTTCTCCTAGACCGGATAACTCATGAAGGGAACGAAGATCAGGAGAAATATAGCGAACAAGATTGGTCGATCACTTGAGGAAGCATAGCCATGGTGCGAAAAGAATCGGCCAAAATTGGAAGCTAGATTTTTCCTGAATTCGTTCAGGTATGAAAGCATAACTGCTAAAAAAAGATCAGACATCAAATAATTCTGGGTTATAACAATGCTATCTCTCATTTATTCCATCGCCTTCATGAAATATCCGAGCTTGAGGCTGGCGCAGGAACTTAATGATACAATCAACCCTATAACATAAAAAAGGAGCTGGCATGGAGATATCAACACTTGTAGTCCTCGGCATTATCGCAATGGCTGCTTTCTATGTGGTCACTATTTACAACGGTCTAGTGAATCTGAAGCATGGGGTATCCAAAGCCTGGTCCAACATCGATGTGCTACTCAAGCAGCGTCACGATGAACTGCCCAAACTGGTAGAAACCTGCAAACAGTATATGCAGTATGAACAGGAGACGCTGGAAAAGGTAATGCAGGCCAGAAGCGCGGTCTCCGCTGCGCGCCAGCAGGGAGATGTTGGGGCTCTAGGCGCTGCAGAAGGCCAGCTAAGACTGGGCCTGGGCAACCTGTTTGCCGTTGCAGAAGCCTATCCAGACTTGAAGGCCAACGAAACCTTTCTCCATCTGCAGAGCCGCATAACCGGCCTAGAGAACAGCATTGCTGATCGGCGCGAATTCTATAACGAAAGTGTCAACAACAATAATGTCCGGATTGAACAGTTTCCAGATGTAATTGTTGCTCGCATGTTCAATTTCCAGGCGGCAGAGCTACTGGAGTTCTCTGAGCAAGAAAAGCAGGATGTGGATATAAAATCTCTGTTTGAATAATGTCTCTGACGGAACAGATACTGCTTCTGGATAATACAGAGTTCTGGATAATTGCTTGGCTATCCATCGCCGCTGCCGTTGGCGGCTTCTACTTTGCATTCCATTTCCTGCGCCGTGCGCGCATTATTGAGGACACCCCCACCGCCAGCATCCGCTCAGCCCATCAGGGCTATGTAGAGCTTGCCGGTACCGCACGTCAAATGGATGGAGAGCCCATACTGGCACCCCTGACCAAACAACCCTGCTGCTGGTACAGCTACAAGGTGGAGCGGCGCGGCGATAAGAGCTGGCAACTTCTGGATCAGGGCATAAGCGATCATCTTTTCCACATAGATGATAGAACCGGGCAATGCATCATCGACCCTGAAGGCGCCAAAGTAACTTCCCGGCATAAAGATGTATGGCATGGAGCAAGTAGCTCGCCCATCCCCAATATCAATAACAAACTTCCCTCCAATTGGAAACTACTGCTAAAACTGGGTCAGCCCGCCCACAGCGGCTCTTTGGGTGCAAATTATCGCTATACTGAAACCCGCATTCACGATGGCGACCAACTCTACGCCATCGGCCTGTTCAAAACCCTGGATGAGGTGGACCATATACAGCAACGCAGTGAAATCACCCGGGAACTGCTACGGGAATGGAAACAAGACAAGTCATCACTACTGTTTGAATTTGATCGCAACCGGGATGGAAAGATTGACCAACAGGAGTGGGATAGGGTGCGGCAAAAGGCTGAGAACCAGGCCATAATCGAGCATCAAGAGCTTATCCGAGGCAGTATCCTGCATACCCTGAGCGACACCGGCTCCCGTAGCCATCCTTTTCTGCTCTCAACCTTAGAGGAGTTCGATCTGGTTCGGCGCTTTCGCCGTTTTGCTATTCTCTCCATTATCACCTTTTGTGCCGCCGGGACAATTGCTGGGTGGATGTTAACCTTAAAACTTACCAACTAGCCGCAATTTCATGTCACAATGAGCTTTTTGTTATTCAGGATCAGTCACTAATGGACAATCCCCTACTCAAACTTCAGGGACTGCCCGCCTTTTCGCTCATACGTCCCGAGCATGTAGAGCCGGCAATCGACAAACTGCTGGCTGATTGCCGTAGAAAGTCAGAACATCTACTTAACGATATCCAGGAGTTCACCTGGGACAACCTGGTAGAACCACTAGAGATTCTGGATGATCGCCTAGACTGCGCATGGTCTCCCGTTAGCCACATGAACTCAGTGGTGAACAGTGAAGAGCTGCGTGATGTCTACAACGCCTGTCTTCCCAAGTTAAGCGCCTACGCCACGGAGGTAGGACAAAACGAGCGTCTCTATCAAGCCTATAAAATGGTTCGAGAAAATGATTCCAGCCTTGATTATGCCCAGATCAAAAGCCTGGATAACGCACTGCTTGAGTTCCACCTATCTGGCGTAGACCTACCCCCAGAGGAAAAGACCAGGTTTAAAGAGATCAGCCAGGAGCTATCTAGCCTCGGCAGTAAATTTAACGAAAATCTGCTGGATGCCACTAACGCCTGGAGCAAGCTGATAACGGATGAGGCGGAGCTGTCTGGACTCCCCCAATCAGCCAAGGACCTAGCCCGCCAGACGGCGCAACAGCGCGGAGAAGATGGATGGATGCTCACCTTAGATTTTCCATCCTACCTGCCGGTGCTGACCTACGCTGAAAATAGGGAGCTGCGTTATGAGATGTATGAGGCCTTCTCCACCCGTGCTTCCGAGCGCGGACCCCACGCCGCTAAGTGGGATAACGGCCCAATCATGGAACAGATATTGGCCCTAAAACATGAGATGTCCCAAATGCTGGGCTTTGATAACTATGTACAACGCTCCCTGGCTCGCAAAATGGCCCGGAGTGGAGAGGAGGTGATGGAGTTCCTAGCCGATCTGGCCAATCGCTCCCTTCCACAGGCCAAGGCGGAATTTGCCGAACTCGAGCAGTTCGCCTCTGATGAATTTGGGGCAGATAAACTAGAGGCATGGGATGTCGGCTTCTACTCAGAAAAGCTGAGGCAACAGCGCTACTCCATATCCCAGGAAGAGCTAAAACCCTATCTGCCTGAGACCAAGGTAATTCCTGGCATGTTCGAGGTGGTCAAGCGCCTGTTCGGCATGGAGATCACCCAAGTAAATGACATAGATTGCTGGCATCCGGATGTGCGCTTCTACGAAATAAAAGACCAGAAAGGTAAACTGCGTGGAGAGTTCTATCTAGATCTCTACGCCCGACCCAACAAACGCGGCGGTGCCTGGATGGATGACTGTTTCGGCCGCTTTGTATCCAAACAGCGCTGCCAGACCCCAGTGGCATATCTAACCTGCAACTTCTCTCCTCCAGTGGGGGATAAGCCGGCCCTGTTCACTCATGACGAGGTGGAGACCCTATTCCATGAGTTTGGCCACGGACTGCATCATCTGCTGACCCAGATAGACTATCCAGGTGTTTCCGGTATAAGCGGCGTGGCCTGGGATGCCGTAGAGCTTCCATCCCAATTTATGGAGAACTGGTGCTGGGAAAGAGAGGCCCTGGACCTCATCTCTGGTCACTATGAGAGCGGAGAACCCATACCTGAAGAGATATTCAACCGCATGCAAGCCGCAAAAAACTTCCACTCCGGTATGCAGATGGTACGACAACTGGAGTTTGCGATTTTTGATATGCGCATCCACCAGGAGTACTCGCCCAAGCAAGGTGGCCGAATTTATGAGATTCTACAGCAGGTTCGAAATGAGGTTGCTGTAATCAATCCGCCAGAGTTTAATAGGTTCGCCCACGGCTTCTCCCATATCTTCGGCGGCGGCTATGGGGCAGGGTACTATAGCTACAAATGGGCCGAGGTACTTTCTGCCGATGCCTTCTCTTTATTTGAGAAGCGAGGCATTTTCGACCAGAATACTGGCCAGTCTTTCCTAAAGAACATCCTAGAGCAGGGTGGCTCGAAAGATGCGATGGAACTATTTGTGGCGTTTCGGGGTCGGGAACCAAAAATTGACGCCCTATTACGACATAGCGGGATACCCGCAGATGCAACACCTGAGGAAACAGCATAATGTTAAGAATCTTATTTGTGCTACTGCTAGCCATGACCAGTGTTCAGGCAGCCCATATCACTGACAAGCTACTGGTAGGGTTATATGCAAAGCCTAAATCTGGATTACAGCCATCAAAGGTGCTCCCTAGCGGAACCCCGTTGGAGGTACTAGAGAGAAAGGATGCCTTTTCTAAGGTTAGATTGGGTGACGGCAAAGAGGGTTGGGTAAAATCGGTATACATAAGCAATGAGAAACCGGCTCGGGCCATGCTATTGGAACTCCAAGCCAAAACCAGCACCCTACAAAACAAGCTACGTGATGCAGAAAACAGGCTGAAATCAAATCAGCCTGCGTCTGCCCAAGGGCAATCGGAACAGGTGAAGAGTCTTGAGTTGGAGCTGAACCAAGCCAAAGAGAAACTAGCTCTAGCCGGTGATGCGCTCAAAAATGAGCAGCAAGAGACCAAGCGCCTAATGGCGCTATTGAAAAAATCCAGCTCCAAAGATAACGACAATAAAACTTCAGAAATCAAAGAGTTAAAGAAGCAAATATCTGCAAGCAAAGCTGAACTAAATGCAACTTTACAAGAAGCTCAGTCGCTACAAAATCTACTTAAAAAGACGGAAAAATCTTCCGGAGAGAAGATAACTGCGCTGAAGGGAGAGCTGGTTCGGACCAAGCAGCAGCTAGAAAAGATCAAGGCTACTGGTGGAGCCAACAAGAAGCTACTCAAGCAGAACCAGGTATTGAGGCAACGCTATAACCAGGTAGCAAAAATACTTAGCGCGCCCATACCCAAAGCCGATCTGAAGGCTGAAGCCGAGTCATCTTTTAGCATGTGGATTCCCACTGTGGTTCTGTTACTAGTTGCTGCTTTCATTGGCGGAGTAGTTTTCAATAATATCCGCGGGCAGAAGCGCAAGAAGAACTTCAGCGTATGACCCTGCAGCAGAACAAACAACAACTCTTCAGCAAACAGCCATACCAGAATGGCTAAAACTATATGGAATACAAAGACCTAAGAGACTTCATCAAACAGCTAGAAGATATGGGAGAGCTGAAGCGCATTGGCGTGGAAGTGGACCCCTGCCTGGAGATAACAGAGATCTGTGACCGCACTCTGCGCAAAGGCGGTCCGGCGCTGCTGTTTGAAAAGGTCAAAGGCTCGCAGTTTCCGCTGCTGGGCAACCTATTCGGCACTCCCCGCAGAGTTGCCCTGGGTATGGGAGAAGAATCGGTACAGGCGCTACAGGAGGTAGGGACGCTGCTTGCGATGCTTAAGGAGCCGGATCCACCCAAAGGAATGAAAGACGCCTGGGAGAAACTACCAATCTTCAAAAAGGTGCTGGATATGTCTCCCAAGGAGAAAAAGGGAGCACCATGTCAGGAGGTTGTGGTCGATGGAGAGCAAGTAGATCTAGGCCAAATTCCGATCCAAACCTGCTGGCCGGAGGATGCAGCACCTCTTATCACCTGGGGCTTGGTGGTTACCAAAGGTCCAGATAAACCTAGAGTTAACCTCGGCATCTACCGTATGCAGGTTATTGGCAAAAATCGAGTAATCATGCGCTGGCTCTCCCACCGTGGAGGCGCCTTGGATTTCCGAGCCTGGCAGCAGAAACACCCTGGAGAACCCTACCCGGTGGCCGTTGCCCTCGGCGCAGACCCGGCCACCACACTGGCCGCAGTGACCCCGGTCCCCGACACCCTCTCAGAATACGCCTTTGCCGGACTACTCAGGGGCAGCCGGAGCGAGGTTACCAAGTGCATTGGATCTGACCTGCTAGTACCAGCTGCTGCAGAATTCGTCCTGGAAGGATATATCCACCCAGATGACATGGCCCCGGAAGGGCCATTTGGCGACCATACTGGTTATTACAACGAGGTAGAGCAGTTCCCGGTTTTCACCATTGACCGCATCACTCATCGCCGTAACCCAATCTATCACAGCACCTATACTGGGCGTCCGCCAGATGAGCCTTCAGTGCTTGGAGTGGCGCTAAACGAGGTGTTTACCCCAATTTTGAAAAAACAGTTCCCAGAAATTGTGGATTTTTACCTACCGCCTGAGGGCTGCTCCTACCGCATGGCTATAGTCAGCATAAAAAAGGAGTATCCCGGCCATGCGGCTAGGGTAATGTTGGGTATATGGTCATTTTTACGACAATTTATGTACACCAAATTTGTTATTGTCACGGATGATGATGTCAATGTAAGGAAGTGGGAGGATGTCATCTGGGCCATAACCACCCGTATGGATCCGGGACGAGACACCACCGTGGTAGAAAACACCCCCATCGACTATCTTGATTTTGCCTCACCTGTATCTGGCCTAGGATCAAAAATGGGATTAGATGCCACCAACAAATGGCCGGGCGAAACCCAAAGGGAGTGGGGGAAACCAATTGTTATGGACGACGCAGTAAAAAATCGCATCGATGCCATTTGGGCTGATCTGAAAATAGATTAAAAAAACTTTTTTGAAGCCCTATAATTAATAAAAAATACTATGGAGGCTAACCTGTGCGCACAATTATGCTGATGAATGCCAAAGGCGGATGTGGCAAAACGACAATGGCAACAAACATCGCAACTTGGTTTGCTGATGATGGGAAAAAAGTCGCACTAGCCGACTTCGACCCTCAAGGCTCATCTTTAGACTGGCTAGAAGCCCGTAAAGAGTATGAAGGAATACCAGAAATAGAGGGCATAGACGCCTCAAAGGGATATACCCCTCCTGCCAGGGGAACCGATTACCTAATAATGGATGCTCCAGCAAAAGTTCACGGTAAAGAGATCAACTCCATGCTGCGTCGAGTTGAAACCATAATCATTCCCGTACTACCTTCTCCTATCGACATGCGTTCCTGCAACCGTTTTCTGGAAGAACTATTGAGCAGTGGCAGAGTCTCAAACAAGCAGACAAAGATTGGGATTGTGGCCAACAGAGTAATGGAGCGAACCAACATCTATAAGCAGCTTGAAGAGTATCTGGGAAGCCTAAAAATCCCTGTGCTGAGCCATCTGCGTGAAAGCCAAAACTATATCCGATCTGCTGAAAGAGGCCTTGGGCTATTTGAACTGGCTCCGTCAATGGTCTGGCCCGACCTGGAACAATGGGATCCCATTTTCGAGTGGCTAAACAGCAACAAAAGCATGCCCACTAAATAGCTCTTCACATAACAGCTTGGAAGAAACGCGCAAAAAAACACTCTGGGTATGGAATACTGCTAACAAACCTGTACCAAAGCTCTAATAGATTATATATGTGGCACTAAATTTACACCCCCATCAAGAGGGAACTATAATATTCCTTAATTCTGATTGGTTTTAACTGTACACATGCATCTATGGAGTTGTTATGCACAGGATTATGATAATTGATGATGAAGAGAATATCCTAAACTCTCTCAAGCGTATTCTAAAAAAGGAACATGACTTTGAGATAGTAGCCCACAGCAACCCTCACGCAGCCTTGGCCGTAGCAAATAGAGAAAAATTCCACCTTTTTTTATCCGATTATCGAATGCCGTCAATGGATGGCGTGGAGCTATTAACACGCACCAAAAATTTCAACCCCCACGCTATGCGTCTAGTCATAAGTGGCGCAGCAGACTTTAACGCCTTGATTGAAGCGATCAATCAAGCAGAAATATATCGCTTCATCCCCAAACCGATACAGGTGTCTGATTTAATACAGACCCTAAGACAAGCTCTAGACACCTACGATCTTATGGAGGAGAACAGACGCCTGTCAGCCCTGGTACAGACTCAACAGGATGCGCTTCAACAAAAAGAGCGCGCTTTAAAACAGTTTGCAGAACAGCACCCAGCGCTGGTAAATGTCCAACGGGACGAGGATGGATCAATTATCATGGATAAAAGTGATATCTAAATCTCGCGACAACTAGGCCTTGGAAACCAATAACACGCGAACCGGACCAGATATAATTTCATTCTCCTCAGATGACATGAGACGCAATAGTACAGCTGTGCTCAACTCCTGACCCTTTGCCACTAGCAGAGTGCCGGATACTGAATGTATATTCTGATCTAAAATCATACCTGGCTTCAGCTTGGTGATAGGCAGAGTCATAACCTCAAAGCGAGCCCCTCCTCTTCCAGCAATCAATGCCTGGACCAGTGCTGGGTCGTACTTTTCAGGATGCTCTTTTAGTTGCGCAATTGCTTCCTCGCTACTCTTCTCCTGAGATAAATAATTATCATAGGCCAAAGCAACCTTTAAAATCTGCCCACCTAATATTCCCTTCTTTTCCTGTGAGAGATTTGAATCTATCTCTATCTGGTCTATATCAGCATTTTGTTGTTCTACCATCGCTGCTATAGTTTCAAATCTAGGGACATGCTGCAGCAGACGCGCGCCTATTTCCGGGTGCTTATTAAATTGCATCTGTTCATGTTCTGATATCTCTTCGCCCGCAGCTATTTTCTCCATCACTTCGCTTGGCAAGGTGATACATCCAAGCTGTGAAAGCATCGCAGCCAACTCATACCCCCAGACATCCTTCAGTTGCAACTCTGTCACCATGTAACGAACATGCCTCTTAATACGGGAGGCGCGGCTGAATGACGCTGGGTTTACCAAACCTAAGATGTCAGCTAAGAGATTAATTGCGCCTTTAAGAGTTTTATTCAACAGCTCTTTTTCTGCCGTAACTAAGCGGTACTGTTGAATACCGTCAATCATGGTCTCGAACAGAACTCCAATTGGCACCGGCTTTTGTAAAAAACGATAGATATTGCCATCATTTATAGACCGGATCGCCACATCTAGATTTGCATTGCCAGTCAACATTACCCGCACAGTATCTTGCGACAACATTCTCACCTGAACCAGAAACTCCAAGCCATCCATATTTGGCATCTGCATATCTGATATAACCACTGCAAACGGTCCTTCATAGGTAACAGCCTGAATCGCATCCTCTGCGCTGGCAGCAGTAACCAGATTTATCCGCTTGTGGAACTGCCTAGTAAACGAATCTAACAAATTACGATCATCATCTACCAACAGCACCTTCTCCGCAGGCTTAGTCATTGTTAACCCCTTGTGCCTTTATACCGTTTTGCATACAGCGCGCGCTCCCATAGACAGTAGTATTACTGTATTCAAATCTACTACTCCGAAAACGTTACTGTTCACCAGCTTACTCACAAAATGACCTCCATGCCGGAAAGCTACTTGCTAAATTCAATGCCGACAAATACTCAAAATCTATCCTCTCCAAGGCAGAATCTACATGTGCCTCTGAACGCGTATTGTCCAACATATTAGCAATATAAACCGAGGTGAGAGGTGCAAATACCAACGCCTCGGTTTTTTCTGGGGTGTGATGAAATGCAACTGACTCCAATACCGTATCAGAGAACCCCCACAACCCCAGCAAGTAGGCACCTACTGCCCCATGGTCTGTTCCAATAATCTCACGCTCTGCAACATATGAATCTAACCGTTCGACCTGTTGCAAATCTATAACTTTTTTATACTCCTCAGGCATATTATCGGCCAGTATCAATTTCCCCACATCATGTAAAAAACCAGAGAGGCCGCTCTCTTCAATAACATCTCTATCAGCATGTTCTGAGATTGCAATTTGCTTGGCCAGCTGCCCAACTCTTATGCTGTGATCAATCGACTCTTCTAATTGGAACCCAGTAGCATTCAGCTTCTGCTCATCAAACTGCGCAAACAATTCAGCAGACAGCACTAAATACTTAATGGTATTAAGACCAAGCAAACCCACCGCCTCTCCAGCACTTGTTACCTCCCTCCCAACACCAAAAAAGGCCGAATTTACCAACTGTAATAGCTTTGCCGTAATTGCCGTATCACCCGATATAACCTCTCCAATTTCCCGCAATGAAGCCTCAGGGGAGTTCAATTTTTCAACAATATGAGAATAAACCTCTGGCAGCACAGGCAAACTAACAACGCTGGAAACAATAGAGCGTAAACTCCCTTCCGCCAGCACTCCACGCAAAGATAGGGCTCTACTTAATGCAGTTTTAAGTCCTTCCACATTACATGGCTTAGGAAACAGTTGATGCGCCAGCTTAGCAGCTTGCAGAATTACCTCTTCTTCAGCGTACCCGGACAGAATAAAACGGATTACGTCAGGATATAGCCGAGAAACTTCCTGCAACAATTGAACACCATTAATACCAGGCATACGCACATCAGTAATGACTGCATCAACCTTCCTGTTTGAGATAAACTCAAGCGCCTCTTCGCCTGAAGTAACAAAAGAGATATCCCAGCGCTGCTTTTGATTACGCAACGCCCTCCCCAGACCATCTAGGGTCTCTTGATTGTCATCAACAAATAGAATGCGCGCTTTGTCCATGGGCTTGCTAAATCAACCGTTAAGAGGCAAACATATTGTAAAAGTAGAACCTTCTCCCACGCTGCTTTCAACCTCTATGGTACCTGCATGTTTATCTACAACAGCAGAATAGGTTATGGCCAAACCTTGGCCAGTGCCTTTACCAACACCTTTTGTTGTGAAAAAAGGGTCAAAGATATGGGGAAGAATCTCATCTGATATTCCTATGCCTGTATCGCTAATTACAATCTTAGCCCATGGCCCCGATTTACAAGTTGAAACTGTTATAACACCCTTTGCATCTCCATCTTTCTCTTGTTTATCTTTGATGGCCTGAGCGGCATTCACCACGATATTCAATATCGCCTGATTTAAGTCGCCGGGAAGACATGGCACCATCGGTAAAGATGGGTCTAAGTCTAGTTTCATTTCTGAATAGTATTTCCACTCATTACGAGATACCGTAATTGTGCTTTGGATGGACGAGTTGATATCTATTAAAGTCTTCTCTTCGACACCGGGGTGAGAAAACTCCTTCATGGCACGCACGATATTTCCAACCCGCTCTATACCCTCTATGGATTGATTGATGGCCTTGGGCACCTCATCGAGTAAATAGTCAAAATCAATCTCTTCTGCTACCTCTTTTGCCTCTGCAATAAGGCCATTCGGCGTTACCCCCTGTGCAAAATCTTCAATTATCCTATCTCTGATTCCGATTAGCTTTGCTATGTCACTAAATGCCTCTTGAAGAAACCTGGTATTGTCGCCAATAAACTGGATAGGGGTATTGATTTCGTGTGCAATACCGGCAGCCAGTTGTCCTATGGACTCCAGTTTTTGCGCATGCCTTAGCTGGATTTCCATTTTATCCCACTCTTCCTCCGCCTCCTTGCGCTGAGCAATATCCCGGACACTGATGATCACCATCTTTCGCTCTGGAATATTGGCCTTTGTCACATTTATTTCTATGGGGATCTTTGAACCATCGCTATGTATCCCTAAGGTTTCATGCAAGGTATTAACCGGCTCATGCTCGCTGGCCTCAAGGTAGTAGTGGAAGGTGCTGTCTCCACCCCCCGATAACAGTTTATCTATAGAGTACCCAACAATATCCTCTTTTATATAGCCAAAAATCAGTTTTGCGGCGCGATTTAACATATTCACCGTTCCTGATTCATCCACTATTATGATTCCATCGCCAGTTGCCTCCAGGATGGAACGGCTGGCCTCCTCTCTCTCAATGAGATCTTTGTTCAGTTCATAAAGCTCCAGACTTTTCTGTTCCAGTAGCTCCTCAGCCTGCTTACGTGCAGCCCTTTCGCGAGCACATCTTTTTGTAAGGCGTTCAATATCGTTCATTTATGCATCCTTCAACACCAAAGAGAACCTTACTCCCGCTTTCTCTTCTGTTGTACTCGGCTCTCGCACAATACTTATATCTTCGCCAAAATGCTGCACCACGCCCTCAATCATCCCGTGAGCAAGATCAGCGAAGGGACGCATGGAACGGTAAATAATAATAAGCTGACGGGGATGGGATGCCTCATATGCAAAAGCGGGGAGCCTTGCATCCGGATAGAGCTTACGTACCTCTTGGTTCATATACTCTTCGATACTGTAAAGGAGTTCAAAAGCAGATTTGGCGTTATGAGTAAAATGAGGAAACCCTACAATAAGCCGCTCAAACAGATAGTTTCCAAATTTACGCAGTATCTCTGATGCTGGAGTACCACTCTGTTCGCTCAGCACGGCCACGAGACTAACCAGCTCTTCATGTGGATAGCTACCTACCGTAGTATATGCGCCATCTGAAGAGAGACTACAGGCATCAATAATGTCATCTACCATTTCTGCCGAATAGATAGACTCCACATACTCAAGAAATTCTGAAAATATTAGGCCTTTCATCCAAGTTCCATTATTTGCCTTGTGTCTACAACCACTATCCCTCAAGCCATAACACCAATCCGATCGTATCGGAAATGGTATATAGCTATTTATAGACCGCCTTACGTCTGTTGGCGCTTGATTTTGGGAAAACTTTAGTAATCTATTTACTAAAACAGGCCGGTAGCCCCAATTCCATCGAGGGATAAGTAAGAGATAGCCCCAGATCTCTCTTCAGTTTGCCGTTGTCTACTCTTCTCGACTCCCGCATATATGAGAGCATTCCCTCAGAAAGCTGACTCTCAGCCTGGGCTAGTGATATCGCTGGTGGTGCAGGGAAACCGGCCAGCTCTGCAACCAAGTTAAAATAATCTATCATGGTGCCAGGAGAGCCATCGCTGACATTATAAACTTCACCATCTCTACCTCTCTCCATTGCGGCAACGCAAACCTGCACCAGATCATCAATATGAATCCGGTTGGTCCAGGGAGACTCATCTTTCTGCACCAAGGGAAGCCCTTTACGCAGCCGCTCCAACGGTAACTTGCCCGGACCGTAGATACCGGATACTCGTAGAACAACCAGCTCCCGCCCCGTATTGGTACGCCACTGCTGAAAACAACTCTCCGCATCCCAGCGCCTTTTGGCTCGGGCAGCCACTGGGTTGGCTGGCCGCTCTTCACTGACCCATTCGCCCTTACAGTCTCCATAAACCCCCGTAGTACTGAGATAGACCACTCTACGTGGATGCCCTAGGCGTACAAATTCAGATATAAGTCTACGTACCCTAGTATCTGTTTCACCAGACTTGGGCGGGGGAATGAAGTAGAAAAGTGTTGCATCCTGCAGTGGTAGCTCCGGTAGTGGCGCATGATCTAGATCCGCCTGCAGAGAGCCAATGCCCAGCCCATGCAACAGATCCACACTTGCAGAAGAGTGTACTACGCCAACTATATCCCTGCTCTCTTTTGCGTAATGGCCGGCTAGACGCTGCCCCACATAACCGCAACCAAAGATAAGATTTGGCATATAGTTGCGGACTTAGGCGGAATCAGCAGTAGTTGGTATTGGCGCATCCAAGGGACGGCGCAGATCAGGCGATGATGACTCATCATCTTTACCATTCTGGACCACTCTACCATCATACTCCCAGGAGCGGACATCAGAGCCTTCATACGAAAGCGCAAGCCCAGCCCGATAGCTTTCCAGAGCTAGATCCTTCTCCCCCATCTGTTCCAATAAAATCCCCAGTTCATGTTGTGCTGCAACAGATGATTTGGCTCCAATACAAGCCTCCAGATAGCTACGGGCCTTACCCCACAGCTTGCTACGCAGACATATATGGGCCAGAGTCAATAGCAAAGCAGGGCTCTGCGGATGCTCTTTAAGCCATGATTCAGCACGATTTAGCTGTTTATCCAGACGTTTGCCTTCGATCAGGCCATAAAGCTCCACCAGGCGCTCATCCCAGCTCTTCTCTATCGCCTTCTCAAGCAGGCTTTCAGCCTCATCATCGTTACCACTGGCTTGGAGCTGCTGGATATATATCTCCACTATCTCCGCCTGGTTACGCAGATGCTTTGGAATCTGTTTCCAGACAGTGTTTAGCCGCTCTCTGTCCACCTCTGCAACTGCCTGTCGCATCAGCCCAGCGTAAACCTTCACTTCAAGCTCACTTAGCTCATCCTTTGATATGACATCACTCTTTAACATATCCGGTAACAACTGCTTCAAGGCAGACCAATTCTCCAACCGTAGATACAGCTCTTTGGATAGTTTGAGGACATAGCCATGTTTGGGAGCAATCTTCCTTAGATGGGTAAGTGTAGCCAGAGCCTGCTCTATCTGGTCGTTGGAAAGCTGTAACTCCGCCTGAGTGATAGAGACTGCCAGCTGTTCTGACGGCATACTCTCCTGGGCCAATTTAAGATAACTGTCCCGCTTAGCAAATACGCCCCGTTCCTGCGCAGCGCGGGCCGCCCCTAGATAGTTCAGTATTGGTTTTTCTGAAATCTCGGCATGTTTGATCAGTTTTTGTTCAGCACTCTTCCATTTTCCAGCCGCCATATCTAACAGCCCGCTGGCTAAAGCGTTTTGCGCCCGCTGTCTCTGTCGTCCCTTTCTCCATTTCTGCCACCGCTCAGGGACAGACCAAAGCCTAGATAACGTGCGAATTGCCAAATAGAGCACAAGAAACAGTGCTAGGTCTAACAAGATAAACAGGGCCAAGCTTCCCTCTATCGTCCAGTGGCCAAATCCGAGCATGGCGTAGCCGTTGTTCTGATTCAACAGGGAAACCAGAGCAACTGAGAACGCAATAAGAATTAAGGCAACTATCAGCTTTCTCATGTTCCCTCCCTCTGCTCTTCAGCAGCTGGGGGCTGTTCCCCTTCGGGAGTCGTTGGTTCCTCACCAATTGGCTTCTGAACCTCATCTGGCTGCTTAGACTCTTCTGCAGACGCTTTTGCTTCCGGTGCAACCGACTCCTGCTTCACATCGGCCGAATCCACCTCTTCCGCAGATGATTTCGGCATCTGCTCTACCATCTGTTTAGCCTCATCCGGCTTTTGCTGCTCTTCTGCAACTGGTCCAGGCGCCTCTTTTGCCGGCTCTGGCATCTCGTCGCCTCGTCCCTGCTGCACCATAAGCATACGCAGTGAACCGGAGATATCTGGCATTTCGGCCGTAAGCTCCAGTCGTTTCAGCTCGTTGATCCCCTGTAACATGCTCTCGGTTACACCATCTTCCTGATCAAAAAACTTTTTTATCCATGCCTCGGCCCTCTGCAGACTGGCATCAAACAGGGATTGATCCCTGCGTAGTAGAGCAACCCTAGATCCCTCCAACTGCAGTATAAGATTCTGATATAGAAAGAAAGACTGATCTGGCTCCAGCATTGCGCTAACCGGCTGGTCATGCCGTCTTATTATGAGAATTGACTTCAAACCTGTCCAAAAGTCCTGCATCACACTATCTAGATTGAACTCTTTGTCCTTCTTAGTACTCTCTTCCTGTTTCTGCACATCCATCAGGTCTGAATGCGGCAGCTTTAGCTTATCGGC
The DNA here is from genome assembly GCA_050291725.1 of Sedimenticolaceae bacterium. Lineage (GTDB taxonomy): Bacteria > Pseudomonadota > Gammaproteobacteria > Chromatiales > Chromatiaceae > JAAGZL01. The sequence continues at coordinate 55,549 of JBNKKH010000009.1, read as the reverse complement.
CTGTGAAATCAACCCGGATAGCTTTGCTGCGTATCCAGTCAGATCCAGCTCTTTTAACCCCTTAAGAGCCGCAATCTCTGTGGCCAGCTTCTCCCGAATTGGTGTCCAGACTGGATCACCCGAATCACGTAGCTGTTTATCCGCACGCTCCAAGGCTACAGACGCAGTTTTGCTATCCCCCTCCAGCTGAAGACGGTGATTGGCAATCCGCATCAAATACTCCGCTTCTGCCACCAGCCACTGGGTACCGCTGCCTCCGACGCGCTCATACACCAGCTCTAGAGACTGCTCCATCTCTTCAGCCTGCATCTTTATTCTTTCACTCTGCTTAGTAAAAGCTGCCTGTTGCTCAGTTATGGCCCGACTAGATTCTTCTAAACGACCTTTAGTCTGCTGTTGCTGCTCTTTTATGGCAGCTAGTTCCTTTTTCTCCTGCTGCAAAGCTGTATTAAGACCTCCCCATTTCATATAGCCCATAGCCAGTCCGGCCAAGGCTAGAATCAAAGCTACAATAGCTATTTTTTGTGATGACTTGGGAGACTCTTGGGAAGAACCGGCATCCGCAGTTGCTGCAGTTGACCCAGCTTGATCAGACGCAGATTGCTCTTGTTCCTGTTTTTCTAAATCATTCATCTTATTTGTTCCATAGAATATATTAGGTTAATTCTAAAACTATTAATTAGTAACCCGGTTAGATCTAGAGTAGCAAAGGAGGTTCTCATCTGGAAGTAAAGCCGTGCCATTTACAGATTGCTGCGAGCAACCCCTGGTCAGATGCCTCATCCGCCAAAACAATCGAATTGCACCCATACTCTTGCGCCCTGGCCTTTATGCGCTGGCTGACCACCACCAATGGAGTTACACATAACTTGGCCCTGCCTGCCTCACCCAACAGAGAGAAAAGATTGTCCAAGATGCCACAACTGGTTGCGGTAACGATATCCACCTCTCGCTCCCATGAGGCAATGACCGGCCCTGGGTCGATCGAAGATATGTTTCTGGAATATACCTCCACATACTCAACATTAGCCCCCCGTTCCCGCAGAGTATCCCCCAACAAGCCACGCCCTCCATTCCCGCGCACAATCAAGATGTTTTTGGCTTCTACTTGATTAAGTTCAGGCATAGCCAACATAGATTCACTATCAAACGATCCATCAGGCCAAATATCGACTTTCATACCGCTTTCAGCCAATGCACGCGCCGTGCCTTTACCAACAGCGCCTATCATCACGTTCGGAGGTAATTTATCCCTACTCAATAGACCCAAACCATATTGCACCGCGTTGGGACTAATAAAGATGACTATCTGATAACTACCTATATTCTGTAGTACCTCTTTAGCAGTAGCTCGCTCTTCCGCCGGCTCTATAGCTATGGCCGGAAAGCAGATCGGCCTGCCACCATGTTGGGCAATGAGATCGCATAGGGTCTGCGCCTGCCCACTGGGACGAGTAACTAACACTCCAACCCCTTGCAGATCGCAACTCATGGCTTAGAAAAGAAAATAGGAGAGTAAAACAACATTGCTTGATTAGCTATCCGCCTCAGTAAACTGTTATTGCATGCTAAATGCTTACAGACTAGGTGGCAAACCAGTAACGGCTATTGCAACCCCTTTAACCAGCGCCGCACCTCTGGCAAGTGTCTGCGACTTACCTCAAGCCGATCATCTACACCCCTTAGACATATCTGAAAATACCCATCCGGTCTCTTCTCCAAGGCGTTGAGATATCTCTTTGCCGCCAAGGCGTTGCGATGTATGCGCAAAAATTGGTCTCCCAGCTGCTGCTCCAGGGATTTTAGCGAATCTTCCAGCAACGCCTCTCCCCCAGTATGCCTTGCCACCACATACTTCTGTTCAGCTCGAAAATAATAGATATCTGCCACTGGGATACGCAAAACTCCACCGCGGAAATTCGAATAAACGCAAGCCTCAGCACTCTCCTGGAGCTCATCCAGAGCCTGTAGTTGAACGCGGCTTAAAGCTTGGGCTCTATTCAGCGCCGCTTCCAATCGCTCGGGACGCACCGGTTTCAACAAGTAATCCACGGCATTGCGCTCGAATGCCTCCAAAGCATGCTCATTATATGCAGTCACAAATATTACAGCTGGCGCTGGATCTTGGGCCATAAGATGAGCCGCCACCTCCAGTCCGTCCATTCCTGGCATCTGTATATCCAGCAACACTAAATCGGCCTCATGAGAAGAGCTCAATTTAATTGCCTCCTCGCCATCAGCTGCCTGACCCACAACCTCATAGGGAGAACCAATCTCCTGCAACAGATGCTCCAACCGCTCCCGAGCCAATTGCTCGTCATCTACAATCAAAATTCTCATGACTCATCAACCCATGGGTAAGGAAAAAATAGCCGCACTTGATAATCGCCATCCACTTCACTATGACTCAACCCAGCCTGCTCTTGGTAGACCCCCTCCAGTCTCTGCTTGATGTTATTCAGAGCCATGTGATTTCCGTTAGTGCGTCTCTCCTCTGGCTTAGTCGGCTGGCTGTTGCGGATGGAGATATTGACCTTATAACGCCGATAACGCCCAACAATCTCTATCACCCCCTTGTCTGAGGATGGCTCAATACCGTGATAAATAGCATTCTCTAGCAGAGGCTGAAGAATCAATGTCGGCATCTTTGCATCCAAAGGCAACTCTTCTAGGTCCCAACGAATATTCAGTCGGGAACCCAAGCGTTGAGTCTCAATCCGCAGGTATCCACGGCTCAGCTCTAATTCATCTTTCAGTGTCGACAGATTCTTCGCATCTGACAGGCTAGCGCGAAATAGATCTGACAGGTCATGAATAGTCTCTTCAGCGATGTCCGGTTTGCTACGAATGAGGCTAGCGATAGTATTCATGCTATTGAATAGAAAATGTGGCTTGATACGAGATTGCAGTGACTGTAAGCGCGCCTCAGACTCTGCCACTACTTGTCTTCTCCAGAGAAATTGCAGATAGAGATATCGTAGTACCAAAGCCGCCACTATGGCACTGATGGATGCATTCTTTATCAGAAAGAATTGATGACCCTTATCCGCTTGGTGAAACCCAAAAAAATAAACTGATAACTCACTAAACAGTATGGTCAACGCCACCGCCAATGCCCAGGCTAGCAATCCAGAAAGCAGATCGGACATCAGACGTAATCTAGTACGTAAAACACAGATCAGCCCTGCCCAGGATATGGTGACCCACTGAATAAAAAGGGAACATAGACTCAGGCTATAAGTATAGCCCGTACCTTCAACACTGCCGCTCAAAGAGATAACCAAAGCCAACAATTGTGCGGTAATGACAACCGCGAACACCGCCTCAAGACTACAGAAGTTGGGCAGAAAGCAGTCATCTGCAACTAGTTTAGGCCTCTTCTCTAGGGGCGTTTCTGTCATATTTTTATTTCCATGCGTTGGGTGTTGCGCCTTTCCTGTTATAATCACACATCAATATCATCCGCTTCAGGAACAAACAGTAATGAGCGACAAAAAACTCTGGTCTGGACGCTTCAATGAACCAACCGACGCCTTCGTTGAGGCATTCACTGCATCAGTTGAATTTGACCAAAGACTTTACAAGTATGACATCCAAGGATCAATTGCACACGCCAAAATGCTAGCCAAGCAGGGCATAATTGCCGACTCTGAGCACGACGTCATAATAGATGGCCTGGAACAGATACTGAATCGCATTGAGCAAGGTGACTTTGAGTGGTCTGTGCAGCTGGAAGATGTCCATATGAACGTTGAATCAGCGCTCACCGAAGCAATTGGCGATGCCGGCAAAAAACTCCACACTGGACGCTCCCGTAATGACCAAGTCGCCACAGACATTCGCCTCTATCTTAGAGAAGAGATAGAAATCATCCGTAGCGAAATACAGCGCCTACAACTAGCCTTGCTAGATCTTGCAGAACGCGAAGCTGAAGCCATTATGCCCGGCTTCACCCACCTACAGACAGCCCAACCCATAACCTTCGGTCACCACATGATGGCCTGGTTCGAGATGCTGCAGCGAGACAAAGAGCGACTGGCCGACTGTAACAAGCGAGTAAATATTATGCCCCTGGGCGCCGCTGCCCTGGCAGGAACCACCTATCCCATCGACCGCCAGCATACTGCAGAGCTACTTGGTTTCGACTGCCCCAGCGAAAACTCCCTAGACTCGGTAAGCGATCGCGACTTTGCGATCGAATTTAGCGCAGCTGCAGCTCTGATAATGATGCATCTATCCCGTTTCTCAGAAGAGCTCATCATCTGGTCATCAGCCCAATTTGGTTTCATTGAGCTGTCAGACAGCTTCTGCACCGGCTCCTCCATAATGCCACAGAAAAAAAACCCGGATGTGCCAGAATTGGTGCGAGGGAAAAGTGGACGGATATTCGGTCACCTTATGGGTCTGCTCACTCTGATGAAGGGACAGCCCCTAGCCTATAACAAAGATAACCAAGAAGACAAAGAACCTCTGTTCGACACCGTGGACAACCTGAAAGGCTGCCTCAAGGTATTTGCCGATATGATACCCGCCATCGACTGCCGTCATACAGCCATGAGGGCCGCAGCCAAACAGGGGTTTGCCACAGCAACTGATCTCGCAGACTATCTGGTGCGTAAGGGTCTGCCTTTCCGCGACGCCCATGAGGTAGTAGGTAAGGCAGTAGCCCACTGTGTTGAGAAAGGGTGTGATCTGGCTGATCTAGAACTGGCAACACTACAGTCGTTTTCTAGCATCATAGAAAACGATGTATACGACTGCCTTACCCTAGAAGGCTCGGTGGCAGCACGCAATCACATCGGCGGAACCGCACCCCAGCAAGTGCGAGAAGCAATCACCAGAGCAAAATCAAAACTATAGCTAAAGAATTTCATTCGTCTGCCGCTGTTAAGAGCTAAGGCAAATAATAGCGTTTGAGAACAGTGAGATGACGGAGAATAGCAACAACAACTTAGATAAGCTCTGGTTCGATGCCTGCCCCACTGGGCTGCTGATTCTAAATCAGAATGGGTGCGTACAAGCGATTAACCCTGCTTTGTGCGACATCATCGGGCAACAGCCGGATAATATCCTAGGGCACAATATTGAGCAGATGCCAGCACCGGAACTACAAGGCCTGTTCCACCCAGACGGACAGTTGCAAATGTTTCCAAAAGGTCGGCCTCCCAAGCAGATCAAGATAGAGTCGCGAATAATACCCAACTCACAAGGCATGACTCTGCGTTGCTTCACTGACGTTAGCGAAAGTGAGGCCCTAAAAGAGGAAAATGTCCGCTTGCGACAGCAGGTGGAGGAGCTAACCTTAACCGACAAACTTACAGGGCTAGCCAATGAGAGAGCATTCCACAGGGTATTGAACGCCCAAGTAACCAGGAGCCGCCGCTACACCAATCCACTCTGCCTAGCTGTGGTTGAAATAGATGCGGAACCAGAAAATGAGGAGGCCGCCCAAAATATAATTCTAGCCGTCAGTCGCTATCTTCGTGACAGACTCCGCTGGGTCGATCTCATTGCCCGCTGGAGCGATGACCGGTTCATGCTCATACTGCCGGAGACCAGCACAGAAGATGCAAACATGATCTTAAATAAGATCAAAAATGAATTTGCTACAGCAGCTCTTCCCGATGCAATAGCTCATCTAACCATAAGCCTGAATCTCGGAATTGCAGAGTGGCAAAAAGGCAACGATGGACGCCTACTAATGAAACGTACACTGGACGCTCTGGCTGAGACAAAAGAGACAGAAGCTAACCTAACTACCTAATGGACTCCTGCCAATGGCAAAGGCAGTCAACTTTTCAAATGGCATAGGACGCAAAGAGCTACAGCTGGTGCGACGGCGCTTCCGTGGTATCCAGCGGGAGCGACTACGTAGAATTGAGGCCGACCTGAGCATACCGCAACAGGATTTCCTCAACCTTCTACCTCTGCTGTTTCACATCAATCACCCGGTGCTTCCAGGGTTTATCAGCAGTGATACACCTTGCTCTATTCCTGACTACGCCCCCTCGCAAACAGTGTTGAGGACCGCACGCAAACTGGGGCGCAGTTTCCAGTACAAAAAGCGAGCACGTCGCGAATACAGCATCCAAGGCCTATATATGATGGGCAGTATAGGCAGCATTGCCCACACCAGCGGAAGCGACTTTGATGTTTGGCTCTGTCACGATCAAAAACTAAAACCAGGACAACTTCAAGCGCTACGCGAAAAAGCCCATAGCCTGGAAAACTGGGCCGCCGAACTGAGCCTTGAAGTACATATTTTTCTCATAGATGTTGACGCATTTCGTCGAGGAGACCGCGAAGCTATCTCCCGAGAGAGCAGCGGTTCCACCCAGAAACAGTTGCTGCTGGAGGAGTTCTACCGTACCGGCATATTGCTGGCCGGACGCCACCCCCTCTGGTGGCTGGTTCCTCCTGACCAGGAGAGTAACTACACACAGTATGCGGCTATGCTGCAGCACCAGCGTTTCATTGATCCCCTGGACTGTTTGGATTTTGGTGGCCTGGAGCACACCCCGGCAGATGAATTTTTCAGCGCAGCCCGCTGGCAACTCTACAAAGGGATCGATTCACCGTACAAAAGCGTCTTAAAACTATTTCTGATAGAGGCCTACTCCCGCGACTATCCAATAATACGCTGGCTCTGCCAAGAGGCTAAGGCAACAATCTATTCCGGCACCCTGGATCTGGACGCGCTGGATCCATACGTATTGATGTACAACCGGGTTGAGCAGTATCTTCAGTCAAGGGGAGAGAGCGAGCGTCTAGAGCTGGCGCGCCGCTGTTTCTACTTCAAAGCAGAGCAGGCTCTTAGCACTAAATCTCGTAGTAAAAAAAGGGCTTGGCAACGTGAGCTGATGCAGTCGGTAGTCAACACCTGGAATTGGAAACAGAAAAAACTAACCGAACTAGATTCGCGCCACAGCTGGAAGATTGGCCAGGTCATACAAGAGCGCAACGTTTTAGTACGGGAACTAACCAACAGCTATCACATACTCACAGAATTTTCCCGCACATATGCCTCCTCAGGGCAAATCGACCCTGAAGAGATCAGCCTGCTAGGCCGCAAACTTCACACCGCCTTAGAGAGACAGCCTGGCAAGGTTGACAGCATAAACCCCAGCATCTCAAAAAATCTCGTAGAAGAGCAGCTCTCACTACACTACATAAAAAGCAGTGAGGGCAGCGCCAGCTGGCTACTTTTTTGTGGAAAAGTGGATGAGAACAGAGCTGATACCGCTTTCCCCATAAAAAAGACGTTCAGTTTAATTGAGATGCTCTCGTGGATTCGAGTAAATGATCTTGCCGATCAAAGCACCAAGCTTTCCCTCTACCCCAAGAGCTGCCCAGTAACTTCAAATGAGCTGGGTTCTTTGTTGAATAGTCTATACAAGCGCAGAGATGCGCTGCATCCTGGTAATGTTTCTTTCTCTGATCTTGCCAGACCAGCCTTTGCTAAGTCCTGCACGCTGTTTATAAACACGGGCGACGACCCTATGGAACATCTATCTAAAGAAGGAAAACAGCTAACTAGTGACCGATCTGACGCCCTCAGTTTTGGCTCCGCCCATACCAGCTTAGTTAATCATATGCAGCAGCTAATCGTAACCAGCTGGGGCGAAACCTTGATTACCCATCATGATAAAACGGCTGGACTTGCAGAGAGCATCTGTCGCTATCTTACCCTAACCCTGCATATCAATCCGGACCAACCCGCTCCCGAGGTTGCCGCATTTGGCCACTCATCTATTCGTGCAGCAGCCATAGCCAAGCGAGTGGAGACTCTTTTCAACGACATACATACTAGCTTCGGCCCAAAAGGAAAAGGCGCAAACAGTCGTTATCTGTTCCAGGCAGATGATGACTACTATCTTATCCAAAAAAATGAGAGCGGCTTTTCCAATTTCAGTATGGATTCATACGACGAGCTGCTTGAGAACCTAGGCCGCCCTCAGCCCATATTCTGCCCCCTAGTCATAGATAGCCACGCCCTGCAAGACACCCCGCTACCACTGTTGATGCAGGAAAATAGTGAGGGACTAATCCAGATCTACTACTACATTGAAAAAAGCCGTACTTTCCTTTACATAGTGGATGAACAGGGCGCTCTGTTTCAGCAAGAGATACCTGGCGGCAGTGAAAAACATCTCATGCTGCATCAAAAGCGCTTCTTTAGTGATCTGTTGATCACGCGCAGCATGCAGACTGATGATATTGGCCTATCTGGCATTCTGGATACCCCTCTCTTCTTTAAACTCAGCAAAGACAGAAGAGGCAACTGGCTTACTGATGCACGTACCCCACCTCGCGACCGTTTTTATCAAGGCTACACTGAGCTAAGGCTTATAACGGAGGGGATGGATCTGAGCCAATCTCCACATCTACTAGTATCGAATGATCGTGAATTCAGCTCCCTGGAGTATGGTGAAGGGCTGTTTCACGCAGTGGGAAAATACATAATGGCCATGCGTAATAGCAATAGGGACTATCCCATATACGTCACTGGTATTGAGTTCACCCGCTCTGCTACGGAACAGAAATGGTCTACTGTGGAGCTGCTGCAATTTAAGAAAAAGCTTGAAACCAGGCTAAATATGGAGCTAAAAAAGGCCTAACAGCCCCTATAAAGCACAATAAAAAGACTTAACGCTCAACCTTCATCAGTTTATACTTCACCGGTTATTAAACCCTTTATGGAGTTCACAATATGTCCAAATCCATTTGGCTCATTATCTCTTTGCTAGTTGCTTCCTGCCTGTTATCGGCCTGCGGACAGAAAGGTGACCTATACCTGCCTGACGAGGCAAACCAGGAACAGAAAAAACAGGACTAGACACTAATACCCTCTCTTATGAATACCTCAAAGGCACAGTGTATTGAGTTCACCAAAATGCATGGCCTGGGCAATGATTTTGTTGTCATTGATGCAACTAAGAAACCAGCGGAACTCTCACCGGAACAGTGCCAAAAGATTGCCGACCGCCATTTCGGAGTGGGCTGCGACCAGATTCTGCTGATAGAACCAGCCCGCGATCAAAATTGCGACTTTTATTACCGTATCTTTAATGCCGATGGCTCAGAAGTAGAGCAGTGTGGCAACGGAGCCCGCTGCTTTGCCATATTTGTGCGTTCAAAAGGTTTGACCGACAAAGCGATCATCGATGTAGGGACTATGTCCGGCACTATCCAGCTAAAGATCGAAGATAACGACATGGTACGTGTAGACATGGGCTCCCCAATCTTAGAGCCAGAGCGCATCCCCTTCATCGCGGATCAGCAACAGGCAACTTACTCCGTCGAACTAAATGGAGAGGAGATAACCCTAGGCGCAGTATCCATGGGCAACCCGCATGCAATTATCACCGTGGATAATGTAAAGAAGGCGCCTGTAGCCAAGATCGGCTCCGCTATGGAGCAGCACCCGCGTTTTCCACAACGGGTAAATGTCGGCTTTATGCAGTTGATTGATCGCACCAACATCCGTCTACGGGTGTTTGAGCGCGGTACCGGCGAAACCCTAGCCTGCGGCAGCGGTGCCTGCGCTGCGGTGGTAAGCGGCATCATCCAGGGAGTGTTAGACCCACGAGTACAAGTTACGCTACCTGGAGGCAATCTTATGATAGAGTGGGAAGGAAAAGGCCAACCGGTATTGATGAGCGGACCTGCCGCCACCGTTTTCGAGGGGAGAATAGAGTTATGAGTGAAACGATGGAACAAGCGCTTCTTACGGAAAAGCAAGAGCAGACAATAGTCAACTTTCTCAGCACCAACCCAGACTTTTTTCAGCGTCACCCTGAGCTGGCAACGCAGCAAGAAGATGACCTGGAAAAGGCCATAATAGAGCACCTAAGATCTAATCCTGAATTTCTTGATCAGCATCCACAACTGCTGAATGAACTGGTTCTAACTCATGAGAATGGGGAAGCGATCTCTCTGATTGAAAGACAGGTCAAAACCCTGCGCCAGGAACTGGATCAATCCAAACAGCGCCTGGAAAAGCTAATAACCAATGGTCGTGATAACGAAAGGCTCAACAAGCGCATGCATCTGTTGACCCTGAACCTGATCGACACGGTAGACTTCGATGAGTGCCTCAACGTTCTGCAAGATAAGCTACACGAAGATTTTGCTGCAGATGCAGTTGAACTCCATCTCTTCACCCACAACGAAGTAGACGGTCTCTCTAATGCAGACCTGGACGGCTATAAGGATTTTCTTGATTCCGGTAATCCTACCTGCGGCGTAATCGATATGGAGCAACTCAAATATCTGTTTGGCCCTCAGGCGGAAGACATCAAATCCACAGCCCTGATTCCAATTAAGAGCGAAGGGGTACTAGGTGTTTTGGCAATCGGCAGTTCCAGCGAGACCCGCTTCTGCTCAGACATGGGCACTGAATACCTGCAGCGCCTGGGCGAGATAATAAGCCGCAAACTAGAGGTAGTGCTGGAACCTGGCTTTTAATGACCGCAGAGAGCACGCTAGAGGAGTGGATTGATCGCTTCCTGCACCACCTGCAACATGAACGCCGCCTCTCGCCCCATACCTTAAAAAACTATGCCCGCGATCTGAATCTGATTGCTAGCTGGTGCCAACAGAATGGAGTAAATGGATGGCCCCAGCTTAGCCCTCACCAGGTACGAGGCTATGTAGCCAAACGCCACCGCCAGGAGATCTCCGGTAAAACCATTCAGCGCGAACTCTCCTCCTTGCGCAGTCTATTCAACTATTTGCTACGAGAAGGGGTCAGTGAGAACAACCCAGCCCAGGGCATCAAGGCCCCCAAGGTAAAACGACGACTGCCGGCCACCCTGGATATAGATCAACTCTCCAATCTCTTAGATGTAACGGACGACAATCCCCTAAGCCTGCGTGATCTTGCCATACTGGAACTGCTCTACTCCTCTGGCCTACGCCTAGCAGAACTGGTATCCATCGACCTGGTAGATATGGATCTCAAATCTGCACTGATTCAGGTCACCGGCAAGGGAGATAAAACCAGACAGGTCCCTATCGGCCGCAAGGCGATTAACGCTCTGCAACAGTGGATCAAGATTCGGGGCAACATGGCAAAACCGGATGAACCGGCGCTATTTGTAAGCAGCCGTGGCAAACGCATCCACCCCAGGACTATCCAGCAACGACTAAAACAGTGGGCACTAAAACATGGTGCATCCCGCAGCATCCATCCTCACCTGCTGCGCCACTCCTTCGCCAGCCATATGCTGGAGTCATCCGGAGATCTGCGTGCAGTACAGGAACTGCTGGGCCACGCCGATATAAGTACCACCCAGATATACACCCATCTCGATTTCCAACACTTGGCTAACGTCTATGACAAGGCCCACCCCAGGGCCAGGAGAAAGAAGGAGAAAAAGGGGTAACGCTATTGAGTTAAAGCTCCTTAACCCAACAGTACATCGACAACTAAAACAACCAGCAATTACTCGGGTGATACACCGAGCATCGCAGCTGGAAGCGGAAATGGCCCGAAGGGGACTGACAAGGAAATCGGTCCTGTTCATCGGAGCGGGGCGCCCCTTATGGACAACCGCGCTAGAGACGAGAAGCGCAGGGGACTCGCAACTAACGCGTTGAAATAAGAGAAAAGGTTCAGTCTAGATAAGCTACGAAACTGATTACCGATACTGCTACTAATAAACATCCCCCCTCACCCTTACCCTCTCCCCCTAGGGAGAAGGGACTTCATCTGTTATATTTGAGATTGGTCTGTACCAACGGAACCAGATTCGATTGAAACTCAATCGCGACGCCAAACACAAAGGAGCCCCCATGCAACAAATCGACAAATCAAGCGCCTTCACACTGGGTGTTTTTATATTCATCGGCCTGACGGCACTAGGGTGGCTCTTGGGTGACGCTGCAATTGAGTACAAGCAGTTTGAGCGCACAGTGACGGTTAAGGGGTTGTCTGAGCGGGAATATCCTGCGGATATTGTTCTCTGGCCCATTCAATTTACCGCGGCGAGCAACGAGCTGGAGACCTTGTATTACTCCATTGATGAGAGCACCGCAAAGATAAAGGCATTTCTTGGCAAGAATGGATTGAATCCCAAAGAGATCACCTTTGCCTCCCCTGCCATTACTGATAAATCTGTCCAGCAATATGGGAACAACAAGCCTGAGTTTCGTTACACCGCCACGCAAACGGTAACGGTCTACTCAAAAAACATTGATGCGGTAAGAAAGGTTATGGGTTCTTTATCGGAACTTGGCAAACAGGGTATTGTATTCACTGGCGGTAACTATCAATCCCAGACGGAGTATATTTTTACCCGCCTGAATGAGGTCAAGCCGGAGATGATCGAAGAAGCCACCAGAAAGGCCCGAGAGGTGGCAGAGAAATTCGCCTCGGATTCCGACAGCGAACTCGGCAAGATAAAGCGGGCATCTCAAGGGCAGTTCAGTATCAGCGCACGGGACAACAATAATCCGCATATCAAGAAGGTGCGAGTGGTCTCAACGGTGGAGTATTACTTGTCGGACTAAAGATTTAGTAAGGGGGAAATACCAGTGCTTCAAGGCTGATTTCCGTCGGTCTAGACATCTTCTCTGCCCCTATAAACCGCACAATACCTTGAAAATACCCCCATGTTTCCCCACATAGAATCAGGTACAATGTTCTGCTCACATAAATCAAGGACTTAGCGTGGAAAAAATCAGAGGCACAACAATCTTGTCGGTGCGACGCCACGGCAAGGTGGTAATCGGTGGAGACGGGCAGGTATCCATGGGCAACACCGTGATGAAGGGCAACGCTCGCAAGGTACGACGCCTGTATAAAGATAAGGTGCTGGCAGGTTTTGCTGGTGCTACTGCCGATGCCTTTACCCTATTTGAACGCTTTGAGGCCAAACTGGAGAAGCACCACGGTCATCTGACCCGCTCAGCGGTCGAACTCGCAAAGGATTGGCGCACTGACCGGATGCTGCGTCGCCTGGAGGCGCTGCTGGTGGTAGCTGACAAGAACACATCCCTTATCATCACCGGAACAGGGGATGTAATCGAGCCAGAAGAGAGCCTCATGGCCATAGGTTCTGGCGGACCATTTGCCCAGGCTGCCGCCCAGGCTCTACTGAACAACACCGATTTGGGGGCAAAAGAGATCGTGGAACAGGGTCTCTCCATAGCTGCTGATATCTGTGTCTATACCAATCACAATCTGAGAATTGAAGAGCTGGATACCGAAACCAGCGAATAAGTATGTCTGAAATTACACCCCAAGAGATCGTCCGCGAACTGGACAAACATATCGTTGGCCAAGACCCAGCCAAACGAGCCGTAGCCATCGCCCTGCGCAACCGCTGGCGCCGCACCCAAGTGTCGGAAGAGCTGCGCGACGAAATCACCCCCAAAAACATCCTCATGATCGGACCTACCGGTGTAGGCAAAACCGAGATTGCCCGCCGTTTGGCCCGACTGGCCAATGCTCCTTTCCTAAAGGTGGAGGCTACTAAATTCACCGAAGTTGGCTATGTTGGTCGCGATGTTGAGTCTATCATTCGCGATCTTGCCGATATCGCCATGAAATTAGTACGAGAACAAGAGATAGAGAAAGTACGGGACAAAGCAATAGATGCCGCCGAAGAGCGGATTCTGGATGCTCTTCTGCCTGGACCAACAACTACCGACTGGGAGGGCGACTCCCAGACAAATTCTGCAGGCTCCAGCACTCGACAGAAGTTTCGTAAAAAGCTACGCGAAGGCGAGCTTGACGAAAAAGAGATCGAAATTGAAGTCGCTGGCGTCTCTATGGGAGTTGAGATCATGGCCCCTCCCGGAATGGAGGAGATGACCAATCAGCTACAGGGTATTTTCCAGAACCTTGGCAGCGGGAACAGCCGCAAGCGCAAACTGCGTATCAAGGATGCCTTTAAAATCCTACAGGATGAAGAGGCCGCTAAACGCATCAATGATGAAGATCTGAAGCTGCGGGCTCAGGATATGGTGGAGCAGCACGGCATAGTATTTTTAGACGAGCTGGACAAGGTGGCCAGCCGTTCAGAGTATGGAGGACCAGATGTGTCCCGGGAAGGGGTGCAGCGTGACCTGCTGCCGCTGGTGGAGGGATGCACAGTCTCCACCAAACAGGGCATGATTAAAACCGACCATATATTGTTCATCGCTTCTGGGGCATTTCATCTGGCCAAGCCCTCAGATCTAATACCAGAGTTACAAGGACGTCTGCCCATCCGAGTGGAACTAGACGCCCTCACCACCGAAGATTTTGTGCGCATCCTGACCGAACCTGACGCCTCCCTCACCGACCAGTACCGAGCCCTAATGGAGACAGAAGAGGTAACACTCTCTTTTACCGAAGATGGGGTGCGACGCCTGGCTGAAGTCGCCTGGCAGGTTAACGAAAGCACGGAGAATATCGGGGCTCGCCGCCTGCACACCGTAATGGAACGACTGCTGGAGGGGATCTCTTTCACCGCATCAGAGCTGCCTGGCACCAAGGTCACCGTTGATGCAGAGTATGTAGATAACAATATCTCTGAGCTGGCCTCAAATGAAGATCTCAGCCGTTTTATTTTATAAAAGAAACGATATTTAGGAGTACATGATGTCCAAAGTGATGCCTACAGAACTAAACCTGCACCGCCACTCCAGGGTGCTGGAGATCTCCTTTGATAACGGCGATCACTACAACCTATCCTGCGAATATCTGCGAGTATTTTCCCCATCTGCCGAGGTACAGGGACACGGGCCTGGCCAAGAAACACTGCAAGTAGGCAAAGAGGATGTGAATATTGAACAGATAACCCCGGTGGGAAACTATGCGGTTTGCCTTCATTTTGACGATGGACATAACACCGGTATCTACTCCTGGGATACACTATACACCCTGGGCAAAAACCAGGAGCAGAACTGGCAGAACTATTTGGCGTCCCTGGAACAGGCTGGACACACACGCAAAGCGGATAACTGATTGAGCCCAGCGAACAAGCTGCTCCAGTTCCCCTAATCCCAACCCTCTCCCCAAGAGAGGAGGGAAAAATGATAATAGGCTAAGAAGCATGAAAAAGCAGGACACCACACATTTCGGTTACGAACAGGTCAAAACCGAAGAGAAGGCCGGACGAGTACGCGAGGTATTCGACTCGGTTGCTAGCAAATATGACCTGATGAACGACCTCATGTCTTTCGGCATTCATCGCCTGTGGAAACGCTATGCAGTTGAGCTGACCGGCCTAAAGCGCGGCCACAAGGTACTGGATCTAGCCTCAGGCACTGGTGATTTAGCGGCCCGTTACTCAGGGCTGGTTGGCCCAGATGGCCTAGTCACTATGACCGACATCAACGCGGCCATGCTGGAGCAGGGCAGAACACGCATGGCCGACCGCGGCCTGATCGGGAACGTGGAGTATGCCCAGGTTAACGCCGAGGCTATCCCGTTTGATGACAACTCCTACAACTGCGTCACCATCGGCTTTGGACTGCGCAACGTTACCGACAAGCAAAAAGCCCTGAACGAGATGTTCCGAGTGCTCAAACCGGGGGGACGCGCACTGATTCTGGAGTTTTCCCATACCAAAATCGAACCACTAAAATGGGCCTACGACGCATACTCTTTCAACCTGCTCCCTACCATTGGCAAACTTGTTACCAATGACGAGGATAGCTACCGCTATTTGGCAGAATCCATACGTATGCATCCAGACCAAGAGACCCTGCAGGGAATGATGGAGCAAGCGGGTTTTGAGCGCTGCGACTATCACAACCTTACTGGGGGGATTGTCGCAATTCACCGCGGCTTTAAACTCTAAACCGCCATGTCTATATCAGATCTCGCCTACGCCAGCCTAGAGCAAGCTATAAACCAGCACCTCTCCATGGATCCAAAAGCGCGTTCGGAGATGGCGCAACTGCATGGCCGAGTAATAGGCTTACAAATTATGGGAACCGGGCAAACCCTTTATCTAGCCCCAGGCCCAGAGATGATTCAGCTTTTCGGCAGCCATGAAGGGGAGCCAGATTGCCTACTTTGCGGCAGCCCCATGGCCATTGCCCAGCTCCGCACCCAGATTCCAGAAGCAGGCCCAGCTATACCTGAAGAGATACAGGCAAGCGGAGATATGAAGCTGGCTGAGCAGTTCTGCCGCATCCTGCGCCAAGTTAGAATCGACTGGGAGCAGTACCTAGCGCAATATACCGGTAGCCTCATTGCTGGTGAAGTTGGCAAAGCTATCAATTTTGCTGGCTATTGGCGCGACCATGTTACTGACACCCTGATGCAGGATGTACAAGCTGTGCTACAACATGATAAATCTGTTCTGCTAAGCAGGGATGATATAACTAAATTCAGCACCGAAGTGAATAAGTTGGCCCAGCAACTGGAACAGCTACAACTGCGAATTAATAATTTACCAAACAAAAAGAGTTCATAAGGGGCCAGCAATTGTTCAGATTTGGCGAGACAATGCGCATCATCCACATCAACCGGGTGTTGCTGCGCCACGGCCTGGATGAGGTGATCCTCAAGGCCCATCTGTTACGCCCTCTGCGCTTTATTCTCTATCTATCTCCTTGGTACTGGTTGCGCCGCAACAAGCTACCATCCTACCAGGTGCGGATGCGCCAAGCCTTGGAAGATCTTGGCCCCATTTTTGTTAAGTTTGGCCAGATCCTCTCCACTAGAAAGGACCTGCTTCCAGCGGAGTTCGCCGACGAGTTTGCCAAACTACAAGATGCCGTCCCCCCCTTCCCCAGCAGTCAGGCCCGCGCCCAGATTGAACGGGCCTTTGGCTGTCCTATTGAGGATAAGCTGGACGACTTTGATGAGACCCCTATGGCCTCCGCCTCCGTGGCCCAGGTCCACTCCGCCCGCTTGAAGGATGGCAGAGAAGTTGTGGTAAAAGTGCTTCGGCCTGATATTGAGCGGGTCATCCGCCGGGATGTGGGGATACTCCAGATCATCGCCAAATTGGCTAACCGCTACTGGAAGGAGGCGCGTCGCCTGCATCCTCTAGAGGTAGTAGACGACTACAAAAGAACTATTCTGGATGAGCTAGATCTGCAGCGCGAAGCCGGGAACGCCTCCCAACTGCGCCGCAACTGGGAGGGCAGCGATATACTGTTCGTGCCCGAGATCTATTGGGATCTAACCAGTAAGAATGTTCTGGTTATGGAGCGAATCCATGGCACTCCAATCAGTGATATTGCCGCCCTGAAACAGCAGGGCATCAGCATGAAAAAACTGGGAGAACAGGGAGTAGAGGTCTTCTTCACTCAAGTATTCCGCGACAATTTTTTCCATGCCGACATGCATCCGGGAAATATATTTGTAGAACCGAGCGGCCGATATATCGCTGTAGATTTTGGTATTGTCGGCTCTCTGACCACCGATGATCAACGCTATCTGGCGGAGAACCTGCTGGCCTTTTTCAACCGCGATTACCATCGGGTAGCACAGTTGCACGTAGAGTCCGGATGGGTTCCGCAAAACACTCGGATTGATGAGTTCGAAACGGCCATCCGCTCAGTATGCGAACCAATTTTTAACAAACCCTTGAGTGAGATCTCATTCGGACACTTCCTGCTGAACCTGTTCCAGACAGCGCGCCGTTTTGATATGGAAGTTCAACCACAGTTAGTTCTGCTACAGAAAACTTTGCTCTATATTGAAGGGCTAGGACGTCAGCTCTATCCAGAACTAGACCTCTGGTCTACCGCCAAGCCCTATCTTGAGGAGTGGATGCAACAGCAGGTGGGGCCCAAGGCCTTTGCGCGCAAGCTTAAGCAGAACCTACCGAAGATGACCGAGTACGCGGCTGACATGCCCATACTGCTGCACAAGGTGCTAAATGATACCGCTGAAGGAAAGTTGGAGCTGATTCTCAACTCTGAGGAACTTACCAAGCTGCGTGAAGAGTCCAAGAACAATCATCGCAACATGGTGGCCACTATAAGCGGTGGCTCTATGCTGATTGCCGGCTCTATGCTGCTGACCCTAGGCCCCAGTATTCTACTCCCTGCCAGCATTACCCTAACAGCAGGAGCGGCCCTCGTAGCCTTGGGCGGACTCACCCTAATCCAATCCTGGTGGAAAGGATAAAGACTCCCGACTCCCGACTCCCGACTCCCGACTCCCGACTCCCGACTTACAACTTACAACTTACAACTTACAACTAACGACTATATTTCGAATGCTCCCGGTCGGAATATTTGAAGATTTTACGGGTAATAAAATTATAAACTGGCTTTACCCGTTTACTCCAGAAACGCCCAAAGCCAGACTTGTTCTTTAGAATCGCCCTCTCCTCATCGCTCATGTTCTCGCGAGAGTAGCGATTCTTCTGTTTAACTAGGTGGCGAATATCCTCCCCCACACACCAGCGGTAAATCTTGCCTCTCTTGGTTGAGTGGAACGCCAGCTGAAAATCGATAATGCCTGCCACTTGATCGCTTATCATCAACCAGTTCTCTGGCTTCTCCAGATCATTATGCACCACACCTGCTGCATGCAACTTATCCAGGATATCCCTAGCGTTGACATAAAACTCCGGATCTGGCGCTTTGCCCTCTTTAAGGGGAACACCTTCGATATAGCTGCGGATACACACCTTGTCTCCAAAATGGATTAGGCGTGGCAACCGATCATCCTCAATCCTATTCAGCTCCCGCAACACCTTGGCCTCACGCCGCGCCAGATAACCAGCAAGCAGACCAGAAACAAAGCCCGCCTCAGAGTAATCGCGACATATTACCTGCTCACCATCCAACTCCCGCAGCTCGATTTTGCCAAAGGCATCTTCTTTCAGGATGGAAATTACCTTTAGCTCTGATGGATTCATAATTCTAGGTTTAGGTTGCTATTTCAGTAGGAGGAGTCTACATCTTCAAGTCAGGAGTTGGTGATTATCACTTGTCCTGCAATCGCTTGGCAACCATTTGCGAATTGGATGGATGACCCAGTTTTGGGTCACTGCCTTGTTGCAGCTTAATCATCTGGGATACTGGTATCAGTCTAATGCCTTTTGCTCCCAGAGTAGCAAGCTCTTTTTTTAGCACCGCCAGAGTTTCAGGATGGGGATGACCTATGCCCAAGGCAAACCCATGTTTTTTTGCCAGTTTCAGCAGCCGTCGAAACTCTTTTCGGATAGCTTTTTTACTCTGCACATGATCCAAAAACACATCACGGCTTGCAGATGGCAGCCCCTTTTCCATAGCAATCTGCCTAGCTACGGTATGAGCGCTAGTTCTACTATCAACAAAATATAGATCTCCATGCTCTAAAACCGTTTGCGTAAACCACGCCATGGCACCCGGGTGTCTGGTCAGGAGGCTGCCCATATGGTTGTTAATACCCTTCACATGCGGGACAGATTGCACCGCCTTATCGGTTGTTGTCTTGATCTCGTTCTCTGTCATATGCAAAGTCAGGCCCCCAGGGCCAAGATGTTTGCCTGACTCGGTTTCCATTGGTAGATGTAGCATTACCTCTTTACCCGAGGCATAGGCCTTATTAGCAAGCTGTTTAACGTAGGGAGTATGAGGCAGAAAAGAGAACGTAACCTTTCCCGGTAGGGCTATAGCCTTTTTGCCCCGGCTTAGTTTATCGCCCATGTCATCAATAATTATGGCGATTGCCGGCTGAGTTTTGCTGGCCTCGACAAAAGCTGCAAGCGGTAACACCATGGCTACAGCTATGAGGAAAAACAGAGGATTACGCACGGCTCTCCGCATATTTATCCCTTTGGGCTTGCTTCCTTGAGTAGCGTGAGTCCTTTTAGCAGATTTAACGCCTCATACAGCTGATAATCGCTCACAGCTAATGATTGCTCTTCCGTAGTTGGCTTTTCGGTCTTTTTCTCTTCCTTGGTACCATTGCCGTTCTCCAGGTGTTTGGAAAGATCGGCCTCTTTTAATCCGAACAGTTGCTCTTTGGTCTGCTTTACCTCTAAACGTTGTAGCTCTATATCAGGCTTGATCCCCTCCGCCTGGATGGAGCGCCCAGACGGGGTGAAATAGCGTGAAGTGGTTAACTTGATTGCCTCATCTTTGGTAACCGGAACAATGGACTGTACTGAGCCTTTGCCAAAGGTACCTCTGCCAAGAATCACTGCACGTTTATGGTCCTGTAATGCGCCGGCTACAATCTCAGATGCAGATGCAGAGCCTTCGTTAACCAGCACCACCATGGGCGCACCCTGCAGAACATCACCTGGCTTAGCGATAAAAGAGTGTTTTGAGTCAGCGGCTTTTCCTTCGGTGTATACTATTTTGCCGCTGGTTAGAAAAGCATCGCTTACATCTACTGCACTATTTAATATTCCACCAGGGTTGTTGCGCAGATCCAGAATAAGTCCCTGCAGAGCGCCTTTGTTTTCATCTTTCAAACTCTCTAGCGCCTTGTGCATATCCTGCGCTGTGCGCGACTGGAAATTGGATATGCGGACATATCCGAGGCCCGGCTCCAACATACGGCTCTTAACGCTGACAACATTAATGATATCGCGCTTAACCGTTAGTTTTATGGGTTTCTCCTCTTTTGCCCGGATCAGGGTCAAGGTTATCTCGGTGCCCGGTTCTCCCCGCATTATTTTTACCGCGTCAGAGAGATCCATACCCTTTACTGGCTTATCATCCAGCCGAATAATTAAATCTCCGGCCTTGATCCCCGCCCGCTGAGCCGGGGTGTCATCTATAGGGGATATCACCTTAACAAAGCCGTTCTCCAGCCCAACCTCTATCCCCAAACCACCAAATTTGCCGATAGTCCCCGCCTTTAACTCTTTATACTCTTCCGCATCCAGATAGGAGGAGTGTGGGTCAAGATTGGAAAGCATGCCGCGAATTGCATACTCCAGCAGAGTCTTATCATCTACCTGCTCAACATAGTCACGTTTAATGCGGCCAAAAACCTCGGCGAAGAGACGCAGTTCATCGACTGGCACACTCTCTTTTTTTACTTCCTGCGCAGGATTATCCGACCGCGCCATACCAGTTAGAGGTAGTAAAATCAGAGAGAGCAACAACGCGATGACTAATAGATTGTATTGCCGTCTAACATTCATATCGACAAATCCCAATATTTAACTTGCAATATAAGCTCTAACTATAACTAATAAAAGGAAATTTAGCTAAGACTTTATCTGATCCACTTCTCGGGATTGATCGGCTCACCCTTATAGCGCATAGCAAAGTAAACGCCAGGTTCCGCCTGCCCACCACTGCTTCCCAGTGCAGCTACAACCTCTTGCGCTTTCACCAGCTCTCCTGGCTGTTTTACCAGGCTCTGATTATGCCCATAGAGGGTCATATAGCCGTCCCCATGATCCAAAATAAGCATTAGGCCAAAGCCGCGCAGCCAATCGGCAAATACCACCTTCCCATCGTAAACTGCTTTGACCTCTCTACCCTCTGGCCCGCTGATAAAAATCCCGTCCCACTTCAGACCGCCACGCTTGGCTGAACCGAAGCGTGCCTTGAGTTTGCCCTTGACTGGCCAGGGCATTTTGCCCTTCTGACTTTTAAATGGGCGCCCTTTGGACTGATATCTACTCTGTTGGCTGGCCTTGGCCTTCTGCCGAATCTCGGTCAGAAGTTTTTGCAATCGCTCTTCATCCCTCTTCAACTCTTTAAGACGCTCAGCATCGGATGTAATGCCTTGGTTTAACCGCGCAATCAGCTGTTTTCTTCCCTTGCGGCTCTTCTCCAGTGCACCCTTCTCCCGCTTCTTTCTGCTCTGCAGCTGCTGCATCTTGCGCTCTTCCGTCAACATCACCTGTTCAGCCTGTTTGAGATTATTCAGGGTGGTTTGAATAAGATCCATCTGTTCCGTCCGGCGACGATTGAAATAGTCATGATAGACCAACAGACGCCCGACCATTTCCGGATCTCGTTGATTTAGCAGCAACTTTAATCGATCCTGGCGTCCCATCGCATAGGACAGACGTATCTGTTTCCGCATAAAATTGCTCTGGGAATCTAAAGAGTTCCTATTCAGTTCCTGTTGAATCTTGGTAGCCCGTATGCGTTTTTTCTGCGCCGCAATATCCCTATTCAGCTTTTTCATCTCCCTGTTCTGTCTTCCAATCTCCTTTTCTGTGGTCATCAACTCTTTTTGTAGCGCGGAACGCTGCTTCTGCTTTTTGCTCAGATTGGTTTGGACATGCTGCATCTGTCCACGCACATCTTCCAACTGCTGTTTTTGCTTATCTGCAGCTGAGGTTGTTAGAGGGATCAGCGCCATTGACCACAAAAGCAGCAACTGCACTGTTATTGATTGGAATTTGATTGGCATGATTTCTGTCTAATCAGACCAGATTTAGTAACGAGCGCCCTGTCATCTCTTCGGGCTGTTCCAGCCCCAATATAGTCAATAGTGTGGGAGCAATGTCACACAGCACCCCTCCCTCCGTCAGCTCCCCATCTCGTCCGACATAGACCAGGGGAACAGGATTGTTACTGTGGGCGGTGTGAGGCTGGCCACTTTCCGGGTCGCGCATCTGATCCGCATTACCATGGTCCGCAGTAAGTAGCAGCTCGCCTCCTGCAGATTTCATTGCCTCGAGAATTCTGCCCAGGGCCTTATCGATAGCCTCAATCGCCTGCACCGCTGCATCAAAGTCACCCGTATGTCCCACCATATCTGGGTTGGCGTAGTTACAGACGATCAGATCAAACTCTCCGCTCGCAATCGCCTCCACCAAGGCATCGGTTACTGCCACCGAACTCATCTCAGGCTGCAGATCATATGTAGCCACCTTGGGTGATGGAATAAGCACACGCTGCTCGTTGCGAAATGGCTCCTCTCTACCCCCGTTTAGGAAGAAGGTGACATGGGCATATTTCTCGGTCTCTGCCAGACGTAGCTGGCGCATATCCAGATCAGAAATATATTGCCCTAGGGTGTTGTTTAGCTCCTCTTTACCGTAGGCCACCGGCACAGCAAAATCTTCATGATATTGCGCCAGGGTGGTATAGGACGCAAGCTGGGGCGTGATCCTACGCTCGAATTCATCAAACTCTGGCTCAATAAATGCGCGGGTGATTTCGCGAGCCCGGTCGGCGCGGAAGTTCATAAAAATAATGGAGTCGCCGTCCTCCATCTGCACCGCTTTCCCAATTCTGGTTCCTTGGACAAACTCGTCGTTCTCATCTCGATCATAGGCCATCTGTAACGCAGCCTGGGCGTCAGGTGCAGTGAATGGAGCTTCGGCTCCTGTTACCAGATCATAGGCCTTACTCACCCGCTCCCAACGGTTGTCTCTATCCATAGCGTAGTAGCGCCCAACAATGGTGGCCAATCGTGCACCATCGGCCTTATCTATGCAGTGCTGCAATCGCTCCAATGAGAGTCCGGCACTTCTGGGGGGAGTATCGCGTCCATCCAAAAAGGCGTGTACGTATACCTTGTCACACCCCCTACTAGTAGCCATATCAACCATGGCATGAATGTGCTCTTCATGGCTATGTACGCCTCCTGGGGAGAGCAGACCAAGGATATGTACCGCTCCATCTTTAGAACGAGCAGCATCAACCGCTCCTACTAGAGCGGAGTTGGAGAAGAATGACCCATCTTTAATAGCGATGCTAACCCGGGTAAGGTCTTGATAAACAATGCGACCTGCACCGATATTAAGGTGGCCGACCTCAGAGTTCCCCATCTGGCCATCAGGCAGCCCTACCTTGGAGCCAGAGGTTCCAATCAAAGTGTGAGGATTATTTGCCCACATCTGGTCCCAGTTTGGGGTGGTTGCTTGGTATATAGCGTTGTACTCTGTGCTTTCGCTATAGCCCCATCCATCCAGAATCAACAGCACAACAGGCTTTAAGCCGGATCTCATATTACTCAAACTCCATACAAATTGGCCGACAACAGCCCATTAAACCATCTTTCTCTAAACGGACCAAAACTCATTTCGCCTCAGATGAATTCCTATTCCTATCCGGCAAGAAAATTACTATACGCCTGACAACCATTTGCTTAACTCATTGATATTATTGCCATTCACCAACACGCAGCTGTAAGTAAATATATCTATAAATATCTCTTCAGACCTCTATTTGCGTAACCTGTTCAAAGAATAATCCTTGATAAAAACCCTACTTCATACTTAGAAAATGACTTAATGCGCCAATAACGTTAATTGTTTTTTCTTTGAACAGTAAAACAGAGTATTATTCTATAATGTTACTTTAAAATAGGTTTTGCGGCATGAATCAAGATTTCGCTAGTCCAAAACAGCCATTTACCGGCATAGGGAAGATAGATACTGAAAACAGTGTCTCGCTCCTGGACAGGGATGAGGACGTAGAACGCGCCTCGCGCTCACTTAAGGCCATGTCCCACCCTCTGCGCCTGAAAATACTCTGCACATTAGGCGATGAAGAGGTAAGTGTACAGGATATTGTAGAGTTCGTCGGAACCTCCCAAAGTAATATATCCCAGCATCTAGCAATTCTGCGCGATAAGGGTATTTTGTCTTCCCGCAAAGATGCCAACCGGGTTTTCTACCGAGTAAGCGACGCCCGAACCCTAAAATTGATCGGCATGATGCGTGAAGTTTTCTGCCAACAATAACCGTAACCCCTGGATATAAGCCTTAAAACCGCTTTTTTTCATTTTGTCGCCAGATAAATGGCATTTCCCCATTCCGTTTTTCTCATTCCCAGGTAGAATTAGCGCTTTGCAGATTAACTGGCTTAACAAATCACCATGGATCAAATCATAGAATTCGCTGGAAACCATCTGGCTCTGGTTGCTGCGTTTGTAGCAATACTGTTTTTTCTCATTCAAAACTTTATGGCCGACATGGGCGGTAAAGGGGTTGTCACTCCCCAGGAGGCCACAGAGCTCATAAACCGCAAAGACGCGGTTGTGGTGGATGTAAGACCTATTGCGGACTTCTCAAACTCCCATATCATCAACTCTCTTAATATCCCGGCCACTAGCCTAAAGAAGCAGCTAACCCAGCTGGACAAACACAAAGAGAAGGGAGTACCGGTTATACTGGCATGTAGATCTGGCGGCCAATCATCTGCATCCTGCAAAATCCTGCGCGATAGTGGGTTTGAAGAGGTTTACAACCTTAAAGGCGGAATTCTGGCATGGGAAAGTGCTAACCTACCAGTAACCAAAAAATAGCCATACTCTTTCCACAAGCAAAATCATGGATCTATACCAATGACCGAAAATACCGAACAAACCAACCAAGAGCGCAAGTTTGAACTTCAGCGTCTCTACACCAAGGATGTCTCCTTTGAGACCCCTAATTCACCAGAAGTCTTTACTTTAGACTGGAATCCAGAAAACCAGATGTCACTTAACAGTGATGTCAATCCTCTGGGCAACAACACCTTTGAAATCGTCCTTACCATTACTGTTACCTCTAAGCTCGGTGACAAAACCGCCTTCTTGGTTGAGGTTAAACAGGCGGGCATTTTTACCCTGGCTAACTTCCCGGATAATGAGATGGGCCCAATGCTTGGCGCCTACTGCCCCAACATTCTGTTTCCTTATGCACGGGAGGCGATCTCAGACCTGGTAACTAAAGGTGGATTTCCAACCCTACTTCTGGCTCCAGTTAACTTTGATCAACTCTTTGCTCAGCATATGCAACAGCAACAGGCAGCGAAAGATTCCGCGCCAGAGGAAACCCATTAAAAACCCATGGGTGAGGCAACCCCAAAAATAGCGGTTCTTGGAGCTGGGTCCTGGGGCACAGCCCTGGCCATTTTGTTAGCCCGCAACGGGGCTGATGTTATGCTCTGGGGCCTGGCAAAAGAGGTCGAGGCCCTAATCAGGGATGGGGAAAATAGCTATTTTCTACCTGGCGTCTCCTTTCCCCAAAACCTGCAACCAACTGCTGACCTTAATCAGGCCGTTGCCTCAGCAGATGAAGTTCTGGTGGTTGTTCCAAGCCATGTTTTTCCTGCTGTGTTAAAAAATGTGGAGCCTCTTCTCCAGCCCGATGCAACTTTGAGTTGGGCTACAAAAGGGCTGGGTAAAGAGAGAGGAGAACTGCTCAGCTCAGTTGCCCAAAATATTCTAGGGGACCGGCCCATAGGGATTATTTCTGGCCCTACCTTTGCGGGAGAAGTTGCCGCAAATTTGCCAACAGCGGTAACCGTTGCTTCCACTTCCATCGAGCACGCCGAACGTCTGTCTGGTTATCTACACTCAGATAGATTTAGAGCCTACTCCAGCGATGACATTGTTGGCCTACAGATTGGCGGTGCCGCTAAGAATGTCATGGCAATTGCTGCTGGCATAGCAGACGGCCTCAATTTTGGCGCTAACACCAGAGCCGCCCTCATCACCCGTGGACTTGCGGAGATCATGCGTCTCGGTCTAGCCATGGGAGGAAAGCTCGAAACTTTCATGGGTCTTGCTGGCCTGGGCGACCTGGCTCTCACCTGCACCGACAATCAGTCGCGCAATCGTCGTATGGGGCTAGCTCTAGCAGCGGGCAAAAGCATAGAGCAGGCTCGAGAGGAGATCGGCCAGGAGGTAGAGGGAGTTGATGCTGCCAAGGTTATCTACAACAAGTCCAAAGAGCTAGGTATAGAGATGCCCATCACCGAACAGACTTACAATGTTCTGTATCAGGGGCTGGATCCGAAGCTGGCCGTACAAAGACTGTTAGAAAGAAGTCAGCGCCCAGAAACTGAATAGCCTCACCGCTACCCTTGGTTAGACCCCATAAACCCTTGCTGCCGCCAGGCCTCGTACACAACTATTGAAACTGCGTTGGAGAGATTAAGGCTCCTGTTTCCCGCGCACATAGGTATTCGAATCAACTGCTCTTCCGGCATGGAGTTCAGCATCTCCTGGGGCAACCCTCTGGTTTCGGGGCCAAACAACAGCGCATCGCCTGGTTTATACTCCACCTCTGCATAACTTCCGCGCCCACGGGTAGAGCAGGCGAATATTCTGCCCTCATCTATATCTGGTTGTTCCAGAAACTCATCCATGCTCTTATACTCACGAACATCTGCCAGGTCGGAATAGTCGAGGCCGGCCCGGCGCAAACTCTTCTCATCCAGCCCAAATCCCAGGGGATGAATCAGATGCAGAGAGCTACCACTATTGGCACAAAGGCGTATTATATTGCCAGTGTTGGGAGGAATCTCAGGTTGATACAATACAATTTTAAACATAGATGGAAAGATCCTAATGCATAACAACTCATCTTTAGCGGTAGAACTCTGCGGCCTGAAACTAGCCACCCCTTTGGTGCTGTTATCTGGTTGTGTCGGTTTCGGAGAAGAGTACACCCGGGTGCAGGGTTTTTCCAACCGCGATGCAGGTGCTGTTTGTCTTAAAGGTACCACTGGTGAAGCCAGGCTGGGTAATCCACCCCATCGCATTTATGAGACTGAAACAGGTATGCTAAATGCCATCGGACTACAAAACCCAGGGGTCGATTATGTGGTGGACGAAATACTGCCGCAATTGGATTTTAGCGAAACCAACTTCATAGCCAATGTATCCGGCTCCACTATTGAGGAGTATGTAAAGGTGACCGAGCGTTTTGATGACTCTCCAGTAGCCGCAATTGAGATCAATATCTCCTGTCCTAATGTTAAACAGGGCGGTGCCGCCTTTGGCAACGACCCAGAGATGTCAGCCCGAGTGGTTGAGGCCTGCCGCGCAGCGACACAGAAACCGCTTATTACGAAGCTATCCCCCAACCAGACAGACATTGCAGACAATGCCCGCCGCTGCATAGGCGCCGGCACCGACGCATTCTCAGCCATCAACACCCTAATGGGCATGGCGATTGATTCCGCAACCAGAAAACCTATCATAGGCAACAATCAGGGTGGACTATCCGGACCAGCAATCAAACCAGTGGCACTACTCAAGGTGCATCAGGTTTATCAAGTCTGTAAGGAGCATGGCATCCCTATCATAGGCCAAGGTGGAATAAGCTGTGTCGAGGACGCCCTGGAGTTTATTATTGCTGGAGCTAGCGCTGTTGGAATAGGTACAGCACTTTTTTATGATCCCCTCATATGCCGCAAAATAAACCAAGGGATCAATGAATACCTTAGCAAACACGAAATTAGCTCGATATCTGAACTTACTGGCAGCCTAGAACTTAATACCCCAAATCAACTTAAGTGCTAACATAAGCTATGGCATTTGATAGAATATTTTTGAGCACCATTTACCAAATCGACAAACTATAACTCAGAGAGCTTGTTGTGAACCCCATTGAAAACAAGACTACAGTTTCACTATTACGTAAATTTATTCCTCTGAATCAATGGAGTGACAACCAACTAAAGTCGCTAGCCAGAACCATCAAAATTAAACACGCTAATACTGGTAAAACTATCATCAAGCGTGGAAGCAAAGACGAGCTAAGCTACTATTTAATCAGTGGAAAAGTCCAACTCATAGCTGAAGATGGAAAGAGTGCCCAAGTAGAAGCGAACAGTCCCAAAGCAGCTAACCCTTTGTCACAACTACTACCGCGCAAATATGAAGTTACCTGCCTTACTCCTGTTAAATATCTATGCGTAGATAATTTCCTAATTTATCAAGCCAATACGGAAAGACAATTTGCCGACCAGGCAACAGGTTACGAGGTCAGTGAGGAGATCACAATTCGCGAAGAGCAAGCGACAACCACTGACCCAGATAACATAACCAAGCAGCTTATTACCCAACTAGAAGAGGACCTAGAGCAAGACCGCCTCAACATTCCGTCGCTCCCGGAAGTAGCCACGCGCATAGGTCGGGCTATTGAAGAGGAATCCAGTAATGCAAACACCATCGCCAGGATAATACAGACCGATCCGGCCATAACCGCAAAAATCGTGAAAGCGGCTAACAGCGCCTTTTATGGATCACAAAACCCAGTTGAAACCTGTCCACAGGCTGTAATTCGCCTCGGCATGACCGTAACTCATAGTCTGGTAATCAACTACACCATGCAAGATCTGTTTACCTCAAAATCCAAGGCAATCAATCTCCGTATGCATCAATTATGGATGCACAGCGTACGGGTAGCCGCGATCTGTCATGTGCTAGCCAAACACTACTCCACTTTAAACCCCGACGAAGCCATGACTATCGGCTTACTCCACGACATCGGCGTTGCCGCCATACTCAACCAGGCATCCAACTATCCTGAGTTAGCTGCTAACCCAATAGCCATTGATGAGACTATCAAGGAACTACGCCCTCAATTTTGCAGATGCATATTGGAGAGTTGGCGGTTTTCTGATGTC
Source organism: Sedimenticolaceae bacterium (assembly GCA_050291725.1). Lineage (GTDB taxonomy): Bacteria > Pseudomonadota > Gammaproteobacteria > Chromatiales > Chromatiaceae > JAAGZL01. Next base: position 26,332 of record JBNKKH010000009.1, on the reverse strand, counting down.
TATATAACAGCGGCGGAAGAAGCAGAGAACTGGATGCGGGAGAGTGATGGACCTGCTGATTACTGTGACATCCTAATTCTGGCTCAACTACACAGCTATGTAGGTAGCGACATGGCTCTGGATACACCGTCACTCGAAACCGTTCCCGCCATGTCTCGACTCAAGTTAGGCCCTGCGGAGAGTATGGCCGTACTACAAGAGTTAAATGAAGAGATAGATCGAGTGAAAACTTTACTGCAATTTTAACGCTTTAAGACAAACTAACCCATGCCATATCCAAAGACTATATTTACAACTCTATTCGCATCCCTACTACTTTTATCTGCTGCCTTGACAGCTGGCCCCCACAGCGAGGAGCTGAGCAAGCTTAAAAGCAATCCAACTGCTCCTAACTTTGTGCTTCAAGACAAAAGCGGGAAACTCTATTCTCTAGCCGATTATCGGGGCAAGGTTGTTGTAATTAACTTCTGGGCCAGCTGGTGCCCTCCCTGTATTGCTGAAATGCCATCTCTCCAGAACGCTGCGGATGAGCTGGCAAAGCATGATATACCGCTGCTGGGCATAGGAGTGGGGGAGAGCCGCACAAGCGTCGAGAGATTTTTAGAAAAAATGCCCCTGCGTTTTCCTCTACTGCTAGATACTAAAACAGAGGTTATGCAGAAATGGTCTGTACCCTCCCTGCCCACCACTATTGTGGTTGATGCCAAAGGGAAAATTGTCCTCCTGGCACTGGGGGAAAGAGAGTGGGATAGCCCTGAAATACTGCAGCAGATTATCTCATTGAAAAATGAACCCTAATACTGCGCCGAGGCAATCTGCAACTTAATTGGAGGCTTCCGGCCTGATGTGTTCTATATAGCGAGGCCGGTCTTGCATGCGCAAGCGTACCCGGGCTGCCCGAGCTTTTAGCCGTTTATCAGTTCCTGCAAATCCAAGGTTACAGTGGGCCGGCCCCTCTTCCTGCAAAGGGATCTGCACCATGTCCCTGTAGGTGTAGACATTCTCCCCTACATCCCCACCGGAACAAACCGTCGGACACTCTGGCAAACCGTCTTCAACCTCGGCCTGCTCAAACACCAGATCTCCAGCCTGCCACCACTTAGTACGCTCTTCCGATCCGCTAATAGTCTTTATGATATAGGCGCGGGAAAAGCTCACGATCAGATCATCACCTGCAAAGCTGATGCTTTCCACTTCAGACCCAGAAAGTTCAATACTGCTGATTTCCATTAATATGCTCCGTAATTCAACGATGCGGCATTATAACTGCCAGGATGACGGAGCAGATAGGCTTAGCGTCTATGAAAAGACTATTTCTCTTCTCCCAGCCCCAACTCTTTGATTTTCCTAGTCAGAGTATTCCGGCCCCAGCCCAACAGGCGCGCGGCATCCAGGCGTCTACCGCCAGTATGCTCTAAAGCGGTCTGGATCATAATGGTCTCAAACTGTGGCACCGCCTCATCCAGAATGGCTTCCTGGCCTTGGCTTAGCTTCTGACGCGCCCAGTTTCTTAGACCGCCACTCCAATCATTGTCACTTCTTGTGCTTTCCGCTTCTGCATGTAGTTCAGGCGGCAGGTCTTCTATATGGATCTCCTGGCTTGAGGCCATTACGGTCAACCAACGTGCAGTATTTTCCAATTGTCGTACATTGCCAGGCCACTCTAAATTTTGCAGCTCTTTTTCTGTTTCCGGCAGTAGTGTTTTAGTCTCAACCTCCAGCTCTTGGGCGGCACGAGCAAGAAAATATTTCATCAAAATAGGGACATCTACATTTCTCTCCCGCAGTGATGGAATATGTATACGAATCACATTGAGACGATGAAACAGATCCTCACGAAAACGTCCAGACTCTACCAGCTGTTCCAAATCCTGATGGGTGGCAGCAATAATACGTACGCTGACTTTTACTGCCTCGTGGCCACCAATACGATAAAACACTCCATCGGCCAGCACTCTCAGCAGACGTGTCTGCAGCTCTGGCGGCATATCGCCTATCTCATCCAGAAACAGAGTGCCTCCATCAGCCTGTTCAAATCTACCCTCGCGCCTCACCTGAGCCCCAGTAAAGGCGCCCCGTTCATGCCCAAATAGTTCCGACTCCAGCAAATCCTTTGGAATCGCAGCCATATTCAAGGCAATAAATGGCCCTGATGCCCTGGGGCTATGCCGGTGCAACGCTTGCGCCACCAGCTCTTTACCCGTGCCCGATTCGCCATTGATCAAGACGGTAATACTGGACCTTGCCAACCTTCCAATAGCGCGAAACACCTCCTGCATCGCCGGTGCTTCCCCGATAATTTCCTGGCTCTCAGGGGCAGTTTCAGCGCTGTCTGAGGAAGTCCCCTGAGATGACCGACCAGCACGCCGCACCAGCTCTACCGCCTCTTCAACATCAAAAGGCTTGGGAAGATATTCGAAGGCACCGCCATGAAAAGCCGCAACTGCACTATCCAGGTCGGAGTGGGCCGTCATAATAATCACCGGAAGGTCGGGATAGGTATCATGTATCTGTCCTAACAGAGAAAGCCCATCCATGCCTGGCATACGCACATCTGTAACCACTACATCTGGCAAACCAAAGGTCAGCTCTTCAAGAACCCCTTCTGCTGAGGAGAAGCTACGCACTTCCATCTCTGCCTTCTGCAGAGCCTTTTCCAGTACCCAACGAATGGAGCGATCATCATCTATTACCCAAATCTGCTGTGTCTTACCCACCTGTCTTCTCCAATGGCAGCATTACACGAAAAACCGTTTTGCCCGGCTTACTGGTAAATTCCACCAACCCACCATGTTGATGGATTAGGGACTGAGTGATAGAAAGCCCCAGCCCCATACCAGAATTGCCAGAGGTAACCATGGGATAAAATATCTTCTCTCGAATATCCTCTTGTATACCCGGGCCGTTATCTTCAATCTCTATTAGCACTACTAGGCGATGGCGTATATTGGCGATAGTAAACTGGCGCAAGATTCTAGTGCGCATGGCTATCTCAGCATCCTCTTTTCCGCCCAAGGCCTGTGCTGCATTACGTACAATATTCAAAAGCGCTTGGATAATTCGATCGTTATCCACATATAGCTCTGGAATACTTGGATCAAAATCCCGTCTTATCTGCAGACTATCGCCATACTCTGCGATCATGAGAGATCGCACTCGTTCTAAAATCTTGTGAACATTAGTCCGTGACATCTGCGGCAACCGGTGTGATCCCAGCATCTGGTTGACCAGTGACTGCAGCCGGTCTGCCTCCTTGATAACAATCTGGGTGTACTCGCACAACTCCTTATCATCCAGCTCTGCCTCTAACAGCTGTGCCGCACCGCGCAGACCACCCAGTGGATTTTTAATCTCATGGGCTAACCCACGTATCAAATCTCGAGCCGCATCATGCTGATTAAGCAGGTTCTCCTCCCTGCTTATCTGCAGTTGACGATCAATATGCTGCATCTCCATCATTAGGTAGTTATCGCCTTCGTCATCCTTGATAGGAATCACCGTACAATCTACAGTTACTGTCTCTCCATTCTGCAGGTTGAGTCCGATCTCCCTCTCTGTGAAGGGGCGTCCAGTTTGTAATGCCTGTTCCAGACTCTCTTCATCCATGGCCGATTCACACTGAATAAGATCGCCGGCCTTATTCTGAACCATGTGTCGGGCGCTAACGGCAAACAACATCTCTGCTGCAGAGTTCATATAGCGGAGGTAAAGATCCTGGTCAAACAACAGAATTGAGAAGCTAAGGTTCTCCAACACCTGCTTTCCGTAGATCTCTTGAGATTCTGTTTTATTGATCATGCGTTTCTATTAGCAATAACTGAACCAGTTTCCTAAAATGAAATAACTGCCTCAAACTTGCTAGGTTCTGAACTGTTTTAAGCCACAATTGGCTAAAACCAAGGAGAAGGGAGGTAGTTACAGACAAAAAGCCAATTTCCATACAGCCATTGTATGCACTAAACTAGTGCCTGGGTAGGGGTATTGCCTATTTTGGTTATAGCTTGGAGGGGGTTGGAACTGGATTAGAATGCGCCACTTTCAGAATTAATGGCTACAATTACTCCTCTGTCCCTGTATTGTAATTTCGTTGCGAGTTTTGCTGTGAAGTTTCACTGTTAGTGGTAGGTGCATTAGGTTTCTTTTTCACACTTACCTTATGCAGATGAAAGATTGTTGACTTCGAGCTAATCAATTCAGCACCATCGCCTCCAATAACCGCTGCTCGTAGCGTATGCGAACCACGGTTAATACCACTCAAATCAAATGTAGTTTTGGTTTTATTTTTCAGCAACTCTTTGCCATCCATGTATAGAGTAATGCTGTCTCCAGGCCTTAATCTTGGCGTGAGATCTATTGAGACAGACACATCACCAATATTGCTGCGGATTGTTGCGTTCAACTCCGGTTGTACAATGGCCATATTGGTATAACCAGATATTTGCTTTTTTTCCTTGTCGCCATCTGCAACTTCGCTTGTCTCAGGGGGCGTGTAGATGTTGCCTTTTGGTAGCTCTACCGGTTGCGATCCATCTGTTTCACTATCGGAAAAATGGACATTTCCATTTTCATCCACCCACTTATATATTTCCGCGTTAGCGGAAAAACAGAACAACATCAAAAGAATACATAGAGACCTAAGCATGGACTGGAGCATAGACCAGCCGTAGAGTGCAGACAACCCAAGAATGGTACCAACAACACATTTTTCCCGATAAACGCGCCCAGATACGAAAAACGCCCCCAATTGGGGGCGTTTTACAACCACATATATGACTACAACTTACAGACTGAAGTACATATCGAACTCCACCGGATGGGTGGTCATACGGAAGCGGGTAACCTCTTCCATCTTCAGATCGATATAGCCGTCGATCAGATCGTCAGTAAATACGCCGCCCTGAGTCAGGAAGGTACGGTCTGCATCCAGCGCTTCCAGAGCCTGATCCAGACTGTGGCATACGGTTGGGATTCCGGCTGCCTCTTCTGCTGGCAGGTCATACAGATCCTTATCCATAGCATCGCCTGGGTGGATCTTGTTCTGTATTCCATCAAGGCCAGCCATCATCATGGCGGAGAAGGCCAAGTATGGGTTAGCGGTAGGATCAGGGAAACGCACCTCGATACGACGACCCTTAGGGCTAGAAACCCAAGGAATACGGATAGAGGCAGAGCGGTTACGAGCAGAGTAGGCCAGCATAACTGGAGCTTCAAAACCTGGTACCAGACGCTTGTATGAGTTGGTGGAAGCGTTAGTGAAAGCGTTCAGAGCACGAGCGTGTTTGATAATACCGCCGATGTAGTAGAGCGCAGTCTCAGACAGACCGCCATACTGATCGCCAGCGAAGATGTTTTCGCCGTTTTTAGCTAGGGACTGATGCACATGCATACCGGAACCGTTGTCACCAACCAGCGGCTTAGGCATGAAAGTAGCAGTCTTGCCATAGGCGTGAGCGACATTCTGTATGCAGTATTTCATGATCTGGTTTTGGTCGGCACGCTTAACCAGGGTGTCGAACTTGGTACCGATTTCACACTGACCTGCGGTAGCCACTTCGTGGTGATGTACCTCAGTTTCAACGCCCATCTCTTCCATAGCCATACACATGGCACCACGTAGATCATGCAGAGAATCGACTGGTGGAACTGGGAAGTAACCACCTTTCAGACCAGGACGGTGACCGATGTTACCATCATCGTATACACGCTCAGAGTTCCACTCAGCCTCTTCAGAGTCCACCTTGTAGAAAGCGCCACTCATGTCGGCACCCCAGCGCACATCATCCAGTACAAAGAACTCAGGCTCCGGACCAAAGTAAGCAGTATCGCCAATACCGGTAGACTGCAGATAGGCCTCAGCACGTTTAGCCACAGAACGTGGGTCGCGCTCGTAGCCTTCCATGGTAGCAGGCTCAAGGATATCACAGCGGATATTCACGGTTATCTCATCAGCAAAAGGGTCGATAATAGCGGTATCAGGCTCTGGCATCAGAACCATATCGGACTCGTTGATACCCTTCCATCCAGCGATGGAAGAGCCATCGAACATCTTGCCATCGGTAAACACCTCTTCATCAACCGCATGTGATGGTACGGTTACGTGCTGCTCTTTACCGCGGGTGTCGGTGAAGCGGAAGTCGACAAACTTCACTTCATTATCTTTGATCATCTTCAGGACATTTGAAGCCATCTCTAGTTCTCCAACTATTTAATATTTTAGACTTTGTGCTTGTAAATCTAGCTGCCGAGGCAGATGTTGTAACAGAATGCTCCCGATACAACAGCAAAGGGAACAATCAAAAAATCACCTTGGCACCAATAGGATGCAACAAGGGTAAAAACTCTCTATCCCCACTTCAATATCAGGTGGAGAGAAACCAACAAACGAGATATTTCCCACGTTTATAGCAGAATACATGCCACTTGAGGCAATCACTTTTTTGCATGATACAACGATGCAAGCCATGAGCATATGCCTTTTTCCGCAAAAAACCACAAAAACCGCTTCTCAACAAACGGTTATGCGGGTTTTCCTACACACCAAATGACCAGGGGATGCACTTTGATACAACATTGCGCTCCATACTCCCATCCATGGGTAGATTGCGCCCCATATGTTTGGCGCACGATAATGGTGCTTGCTGTCCCTCGCGGCACCAGAATAGTGCCTAACCGAAAAATATCTTCAGTTCGCGAAAATCATTTTTCCCTTTTAGGCTATCCAGCAGCCTGGATCTTAGCTCACTGAGGTCGCTCTCTCCTCCATAAGAGATCAGGGGCATATATAGATCAATATCTATTTTTCCTTCCCGGTAGTGCAGAATGGTCTGTGTAACCTCTTCAACTTCAGGAATCGAAGCCCAGCAGCTACTCAACGTCTCCAGCGCCTGTTGGCGCAAGGGAAGATCATGAGTAGCGGGGCCGGCCTCATCATCCTCAGGATCGACATGAACAGTAACATCACCTACCTCATCCATATCGCCCAACAGTCGTTCCATCACAGTCTGGCTGATCATGTGGCCTTCGGTAACACTCATCCATGGCGCCACTAAGATATGCACATCCACAATAATTTCACCGCCAATGCTCCTGCTGCGGAGCATGTGGATAGCATCAACCCCATCAACCGAGTGAATAATCTCCTTAACCTTCTCTAGTCTCTCCTGCTCCAGACCAGCATCCATGAGCTCTTCCAGAGCCGGCCAACCCAACTCCCAGCCAACCATAGCGATCATGACGCCCACAACAACTGCAGCCACCGTATCCAGATAGGGGAGACCAGCAATGGTACCTGCGATCCCGACCACAACCACTACTGAGGATATGGCATCAGAACGATGATGCCAGGCGTTAGCCTGAATCATTTTCGAACCGATTTTACGTCCAGCTTGCATGGTGTAGTGGTACAGCCCCTCTTTTATCAGCACAGAGAAAACTGCGACCACCAGCGCCAAGACCCCTGGATGTAGCAACTTCTCTGGACTAAACAGACGCGCTGCGCTATCCCATACTATTCCGATAGCAACCAGAATCAGGAGTATCCCCAAACCCAGGGTGGCTATAGTCTCAAAGCGACCATGACCATAGGGGTGTTTTTCATCCGGACCGTGTTGAGCGTGGTGGGAAGCAAACCATACCATGGCATCCGATAACAGATCAGACAGGGAGTGTATGCCATCTACAATAAGGGCGTTAGACTGGGCAACAAAACCGAAAACAACTTTTAACACAGACAACAGAATATTGATCAACGCTCCCACCAGGGTAACGCGCTTACTTACTTCTGTGCGCTCATTTGCCTGAATCTCTGACATTAGCTCTCTGGTTTCTCTATCCCAATCACTACTATGTACTCATCCCCTTCAGTTCTGGTTTCCAAAACCTTATGTCCATTGATTCTACTCCATGCCGGGATATCGTTCAGCACCCCTGGGTCTGTACATACAGCCTCAATCTCATCTCCCGCCTCCAGTTCGGCGGCTTGATTCTGCACCTTGATTACCGGCATAGGGCAGAGCATGCGCCGACAATCCAGCTGTACTCTACTCACAGGATCCACTCCTGTTTCACCTCAAGGGGGCCCATAGGAGCCACATCGACATTGCTAACGGTGCCATCCATGTCTCTAATCTCTACCTGTACAGAACTCTCCATCTTCCCCTTGCAATAACGGGCCAAAATTCTAGCCGCCAGCTCCAGATTCTGCTCAGAGGCAACACCATCAATCAAGGCCAATGGCCCTGGATGGTTTGTGGTCCGCAAACTGACATATTGATTGCGATAGCCCTGCATGAAGTTTCCTTCGCCCTCTTCCCGGGAGATGATCATCTTAAAATCGGGATTTGGCCTCAAATGCCGCCCCACTTTCAGCAGCATAATATCGTCCATCTCGTAGCTTTTCTCTCCCCGGGATTGCCACAGGTCAGCCAGCTTGGACGAGTACTGGGCGTCGGTCAGAAAACAGCATCCGCCTGCCGGTTGCGCGTAATCATCAAATCCAAATTTCTTCGCCAGTGCCATCTGTGGTTTTCTGGTGCGTCCGCTGAAATCGTGCAACTTCTCCCGATCCACCCAGCCCTCACGCTCAGGTAGAGTCTCTGGAAGATTTTTGGCACAGAGCGGGCGCAGCAGGAGATCATCCGCTCCAGAGTCACGGGCGATTACCGGCATGGTGTCTTTGCGTTGCGACATAGGACGCTGCCCTATCACCTCGCCGGTAATAATAAAATCGAAGCCGTTATCCTTGATCCATTCATGGGCCTTCTTAACCATGAATATTTTACAATCCAGGCAAGGATTCATATTGGCCCCATAGCCATGTTTAGGATTGAACAGCACCTCCTTGTACTCCTCGATAATATCCACAATATGCAGTTTCATCCCCAACTGCTCAGCTACCCACAGGGCGTTATTGCGCTTGGGCTTATTGCGGTCTTTCTTTCGAATGGCGTGAGTGTGTCCCTCCACACAGAATCCTGTGAAGAAGTTGATCCCCTCTACATGCACCCCCTGCTCCTGTACTACTCGCGCAGCCAACAGAGAGTCCAAGCCACCAGAGATAAGGGCCACCGCCTTGCGTTTTTCACTCATGGTATATCTTTTAGTTTAATCAAATAGGCGGGGGATTATACTGCATCCACACCAATGTGGCGCATTAAGATGCAGTGCTTCTGCCAGGCCAGTTCGCCCGGCAGAATCTTAGTAACGACGATAGTGCCGTCTATGGTGGTGCCTGCGATGGTGATTATCATAGGCGCGGTAGCTATAAATACCAATACTCTGAGAATAGAGTGGCTTGTGGTAAATCGGATAGTCCCAATAAACCGGATAATCATCGTAGACAACAGGCGCATCGTAGCCAATGCTGGCTGAATACCGGGTCTGCACGTGATGACACCCCACAGTACCCAAACCAAGCGTCACTAATGCTATGATAATAAATAACTTTTTCATCATGATTCTGTTCCTGTATTAACCTCGCATCTAGCTGCCGATATGCTGTACAGCGATAGTGCGACCAGTATCTATAACCCTACGCCAGCGCAGATGAACTTGAGCTGAATGGAAATTGAGCCTAATTACTTGCCAATTAACCGTTCTGCTACCATGCTTGAGGAGTGTGGAGGAGACAGACCTATTAAGATTTATCAGGAGTGCAATATATGTATTTCGGAGAACGACACACTGCCAGCAAAGTAGAGGCCGATGACAGAAGAGCCGTAATGCGCCGCCACCTGATCTATTACCTCAGGGTATGGGACAGAAATACCGACAAGCTACTCGGACATATTGTGGACATCAACACCGGCGGCTTTATGTTGATCAGTGAGAAAAAAATCGAATTAGAACAAGCGTTTGACCTTGAAATACGCTGGAACGACCCAGACGATAACGCAATCAAAATAGAGTTCAAGGCTGAAAGTCGCTGGAGCTCTAATGATGTGAATTCTGCTTTTTTTGATACCGGCTTTAAGCTGCTTGGACCTACCGATGATGTTTTGGAGCCGATAAAAAAGATGATAGAAGAGTACGGCTTCCAAGATTAAGCACCGAAAACTGTAATTTTTTGGTCTTTTTCCTAAACAACAGGCCCAATCCACAAAAAACAGCTATAAAACAGCCTCTTTGTTAGCCAAATCTGCCCTTCTGGCGCTATACTTGCGCGTTTCTGAATAAGCAGACAAAGGCCTTTTTTTGACCATGCCAACAACAAGTAGCAGCCCGGATGTCTCCACATTCCAGGGCCTAATCTTCGCCCTAGAACAATATTGGGCAGATCAAGGCTGTGTAATTATCCAGCCATACGATATGGAGATGGGTGCTGGCACCTTTCACTCCTCTACTTTTTTGCGCTCAATCGGCCCAGAGCCATGGAACTGTGCCTACGTGCAACCATCGCGCCGTCCAACAGATGGCCGCTATGGTGAAAACCCCAACCGACTGCAGCACTACTATCAATATCAAGTTATCCTCAAGCCATCTCCAGATGAGATTCAGGAGCTATATCTTGGCTCATTGAAAATGCTCGGAATAGATCCGCTGGTACACGACATCCGCTTTGTGGAAGACAACTGGGAGTCACCCACCTTAGGAGCCTGGGGCCTGGGCTGGGAGGTTTGGCTCAACGGTATGGAAGTTACCCAGTTCACCTATTTCCAACAGGTGGGCGGGATCGATTGTAGGCCGGTCACTGGCGAGATTACCTACGGCCTGGAACGTATCGCCATGTATCTGCAATCCAAGGAGAGCGTATTCGATTTGATCTGGACCAACGGCCCTCAAGGTCCGGTCACCTATGGCGACGTGTTCCACCAGAATGAGGTAGAGCAGTCCACCTATAACTTTGAAGTGGCCGATGTGGATTACCTGTTTGGCTACTTCGACCAGTGCGAAAAGGTGTGTCTAGAGTTGATCGAAAAAGATCTGCCCTTGCCCGCCTATGAGCAGATCCTGAAAGCGTCCCACACCTTCAATCTGCTGGATGCCCGCCACGCCATCTCGGTTACCGAGCGTCAGCGTTTTATTTTGCGCGTGCGTACCCTGGCTCGGGCCGTGGCCCAGGCCTACTATGACCGCCGGGAGGCCCTGGGCTTTCCCATGCTAGCTGGAGAAGGAGGCACCGCCAATGGCTGATACCCGTGACCTATTGGTTGAGATCGGCACTGAAGAGCTGCCACCAACTGCCCTGGATCGTCTATCTCTGGCCTTCATGCAGGGCATTGCAGAGGGGCTGAAATCTGCAGACCTTGGTTTTGCTGAAATTAAGCGCTATGCATCTCCCCGGCGCCTGGCGGTTCTGGTAACCGACCTAGTCACCGCGCAAGAAGATCGGATGGTGGAACGCAAGGGCCCTGCGCTCAAAGCCGCCTACGATGATTCCGGTAACCCCACCAAAGCGGCAGAAGGTTTCGCCCGCTCCTGCGGCGTAAGCGTGGATCAACTGGAACAGCAGGAGACCCCGAAGGGGACCTGGTTGGTGTTCCAACAGAAGCAGGCGGGAAAGAACACCAGCGAACTCATCCCAAAGATTATCGAAAACTCCCTCTCTGCCCTGCCTATTCCCAAGCGCATGCGCTGGGGTTCACGCAGTGAAGAGTTTGTACGCCCTGTGCACTGGGTGGTATTGCTGTTTGGGGATGCGGTGATTCCAGCTGAAATTCTGGGACAGCAGACTGGGCGCAGCACCAGAGGCCACCGCTTCCATCGTCCAGATAGTATTGAGATCAGCGCACCCGCTGACTATCTATCTCAGCTCCTGGAACAGGGCATGGTCTATGCCGATATGGAGCAGCGCAAAGAGATTATCCGGAAACAGGTAATGGAGACTGCAGCGGCTGCGGGAGCCAAGGCCATCATTGATGAAGATCTGCTGAATGAGGTTAATGCTCTGAATGAGTGGCCGGTACCGGTCATGGGCAGTTTTGATGAGAGCTTCCTGGAAGTACCAGCAGAAGCCCTGGTCCAGGCCATGCAGGGACATCAAAAATATTTTCCGGTAGTTGCTGAAGATGGCTCACTTAGGCCCAATTTCATTACTATTAGCAATATTGAAAGCCAGGACCCATCCCAGGTTAGTTCCGGTAATGAACGGGTAATCAGCCCCCGCTTCAAGGATGCCGCATTCTTCTGGGAACAGGATCTGAAACAGCCCCTGGATGCCCATCTGGAGCGCCTGAAGTCAGTGGTTTTCCAAGACAAGCTGGGAACCCTGTATGACAAGACCCAGCGCGTAGCCCAGTTAGCCCAGACCATCGCCCAACAGACCGATTCCGATCCGGCGCTAGCCAAGCGCGCAGCCGAGCTGTGTAAATGTGATCTTATGACCAACATGGTCAACGAGTTCCCCAAACTACAGGGCATCATGGGCAGCTACTATGCCACCAAGTCCGGTGAGGACGCACAGGTGGCAGCAGCCATGAAAGAGGTCTATCTACCCAAACACGCCGGAGACGATCTACCTGTCGGCGCGAGCGGACGGGCCATTGCCGTAGCTGATCGACTGGATACCCTGGTTGGAATCTTCGCCATTGGCCAGAAACCCACTGGCGTAAAGGACCCGTTCGGACTGCGCCGTGCCGCTTTGGGCGTGCTGCGTATTCTCATCGAGACCCCATTGGATCTAGATCTAGAGGATATGCTGAAACAGGCGGCCGCAGGCCTTGCTGACAAGGTGGATTCCAATGCAGCTGTCGCGGGTGTGTTCGACTATATGATGGATCGCCTCAAGGCCTACTACACAGATCGCGGTATAACTGCCGATGTAATCGATGCGGTGTTAGCCTGTCGTCCCACCAGACCGGCAGACTTCGATCTGCGGGTAAAGGCGGTGACTGAGTTCCGCAAACTACCAGAGGCCGCAAGCCTCTCCGCCGCCAACAAACGCATTCGCAACATCTTGAAGAAGAGTGACGAGGAGTATCCAACACAACCGGATGCCGCCATCTTCCAAGAGGAGACCGAGAAGCAGTTGTACAACAAACTAGCTGAGCTAACACCAGTAGTAGAACCACTGTTTGCAGCCGGCGACTACACCCAGGCCCTTAAACTGCTGGCGGCTCTGCGTGAATCTGTCGATGGCTTTTTCGATGACGTGATGGTTAATTGTGAAGAGACAGATCTGCGCCAAAACCGCTTGGCTCTGTTGAGCTCACTGAGCGCCATGTTCCTCAGCGCAGCCGATCTATCCAGATTGCAATAATGTCACAGGACTCCTACCAAGAAATGCTGGCTGCGGTTCAGGCCTTTCACGACAAACACCGTTTCCGTGAAACCGGTGGTGAAGAGATGGCCTACCGCGTGGCTCTAATGGCGGAGGAGCTGGGGGAGATCTCCTCCTGCGTCACCAAGGGCAAGAGCAAATCGGCCCTGGCGGAGGAGATTGCAGACCTGCTTATCCTGATTCTGGGTACAGGTATCGCCCAGGATATAGACCTGAACCAGGCTTTCTGGGACAAGATGGAAAAGCTGATGCAGCGTGAATCCAAGATGATCAATGGCCGCATCCGCGTATCCGAATTCAGGGACATGGAGTAAATACTCACTAGCTCTGCATTGCCTATGAATACTATTATCCTCGACCGAGATGGCGTCATAAACCAGGACTCCGACGCCTACATAAAAAGCCCGGATGAGTGGATACCCATCCCCGGAAGTCTGGAGGCCATCGCCCGTCTTAGCCAAGCTGGATACCAAGTTGTGGTAGCAACCAATCAGTCGGGGCTCGCGCGCGGGCTGTTTGACCAGGCAACCTTGGATGCTATTCATCACAAGATGGAATCCGCTATCCATCAACATGGCGGCGAACTTGCTGGTATCTACTACTGCCCCCACGGTCCAGACGACGGATGCTCCTGTCGCAAACCAAAACCGGGGCTACTCCAACAGATAGAGCAGGAGTTGGGCATAGACCCAACGCAAACTGTGCTAGTGGGCGACAGCCTGCGTGACTTGCAAGCCGCCACCGCATTTGGCATAAAGCCGATACTGGTACTGACAGGGAAGGGAATAGAAACCGCTAAAGAGATAGACCAGAAACAGCCGTTTGATGTTTACCTGAATCTGGTCGATTTTGCAGAAACCCTCATTGCCAAAACGAATTCAGAATAAGGCAACAAATACTGATGATACTGATCCGTTCAATCCTATTTTTCATTCTGCTAGCAATAAGCACCGCAGTTATAGCAACCCCTTTGGTGCTGTTAGCGCCCCTAATGACATTTTCTGCTCGCAGCCATATCGCAGGATTCTGGGCCAGGGTTAATCTATGGTTTTTAGATAAGACCTGTAATCTGAAGCATGAAATCAAGGGGTGGGAAAATATACCCCATGGGTCAGCGATCATCATGGCTAAACATCAATCTGCCTGGGAAACCATCGCCATGCGTGGTCTGTTTCCTCACAAGCAGGCATGGATATTTAAGCGCGAATTACTGTGGATTCCTTTTCTTGGCTGGTCTTTAGCTGCAATTGGTTCCATAAGTATTAACCGCAGCAGCGGTCGTTCAGCTATGCGCCAGATAATCTCTAAAGGCACAGAAAAACTTAAGGCAGGTAGTCTGATTATGATCTTCCCAGAAGGCACTCGCGTCGCACCGGGAGAGCGGAAAAAATATGGCCTGGGAGGCGCCATACTAGCAGAGAAATCAGGCTATCCTATAATCCCTGTTGCCCATAATGCTGGGGTGTTTTGGCGGCGCCGGGGTGTAGAGAAATATCCAGGTACCGTGCAGATGGTGATTGGTGAAGCTATTGATCCTAAGGGTAAAAGCGCGAATGAGATCATAGCTGAAGTCGAAGAGTGGATTGAGTCCACCGTTGCGGATTTACCCCTCTAACCAACGAAGCGCGTATCACGCCTAAAAGCGATTGGTTATCTATAATCTATGATTAAAATTTTGCGGGGTTAGATAGCCCACAACAGGCCACTAACCCCTCATCGTCAGTTTATTCTATCAGTTACTAAGTAGCAGCCTGTCTTTTCCTTGTAATGCCGATAAATCCCAGTATGCCTGAGATAAACAACCAGACTCCCGCAGGAATAGGGACAGCTTTGACTAAATAGGAGCCAAAACCATCAAAGTTAATCGATTTATTGTGTAACAACCCTCCGGTCACTACCAGATAGTTTTCCCCTGGGCTATAGAAGTCTAAACCATACACCAGCGCCATGGCGGAGCCAGCAGAATCAGCATAACCAAATATCTCGGGATAATTTCCTTGATGACTGGTCACCCCAAACAGATCCATAAAATCATAATGTGTAGCGTTTGCCGGTCCTGACACCAGCCCAAAATCAGTAAACATGCTACTGATTTCATCCTCTGTTGCACGGCGGAACCCGTCAAACAATCCACCTGGCGCAAGCTCCAACTCAACTTGGTCATATGAGTAATTCGCGGTCTCCGTCAGATCTAGCCACTCTAAATTTGTAGTTGTATCAAGTGTAATTAATCCGTTATCAATAAATGCAGATTGGGCATTTCCTGAGGCAAGGCAAATCACAAAACAGGAAATAGCGATCTTTCTGAATAAAGCATTCATAGACATGTTAAACCTCCTTATCTTTAAATATATTCCAACAAAATTGAGCGTGGTTAGCTCAAATTACCAAACACTTTTCCAGATAATACAAATGCGGGATGGGAGTAAAATTCAATTTCCGTGCATATATGTCGCCAGATAACTTTTACCCCAGCTTAAAATATAGCCCAAAAAGATTTCTGTTGTTCCTATATTTTTAGAATACTTCTGAACTTTATGCCTGCTTTTTATTAACTACCATTTAGTATGAGGCATGCTTTCACAATATTTGATATAGCAGCGGCAGCGTCACAAAACTCAAAACAATACCAAAGCCCACCAATGCTGCTGCCAAGGCGGGTGAGAGGTTGGCCATAATGGCCAAAGCACCGGCTGAGATCATGGGAGGCATTCCCGCTTCGAAAATGGAGACCCGGACAACGTCTCCATCCAGCCCCAACATTCTACACATCACCAGAGCTGCTAATGGCGCAACAACCAGCTTGATTCCCAGGCCGATACCAAGCTGAGATGTAACCTCTCTGCCCAATTTAAATCTCAATTGAAAACCGACAGCGATCATTACCACCGGCACCAGCGTTGCTGCCAATGTTTCCAATAGGCTTACCGCTACCGGGGGGTAGGAAAACGGCCTGAGCACAAAGGCCAAAACCAGTGCAATAAAAGGAGGGAACAGAACAATCTTTTTTACCACTCCTTTAACGCTCAACTGACTCTGCCCATCGTATATGGCCAAAATCAATGATCCATAGATAGCCAGGGCCAAAAAAGAACCGAACTGATCATACAAAAGGGCATAAGGAATCAGCTCTTTTCCAAAAAAGGCCTCAACCATCGGAATGCCCAAAAAGGACGTGTTACCCAAGGGGACTAACAGCAGAAAACAGCCGGTAACTTCACGTCTCCAACGTAAAACTTTAGATAGCGCCAGAACAATGCCACAGGATAACAACAGCATCCCCCAAGGCATTAACACTGGAACCAGTAGATTTTGCGACAGATCCAATGCTGGAATATTTATCAGCACCAGTGCCGGTAAAGATACATAAATCACGAAGAGATTCAGTATCCTACCGGTTTCATCAGAGAACTCTGGCACGCGCCTTAGGGCTATACCAATAAGTAGAAAGGTTACAATGATTATGAAGTTTTCCATAACGGGAAAGCTATCATGTTCTCTTTGAAAATCATAATAGCTGCTAATTGCAGTAAACAGTTAATCTACCCAACTGCTAAGTCTCTTTTCGATCTGGTTTTGAAATGCAGCAACCTTTTGTTCATCCAGTTTTTCGCTGTTGTATAGAGTTAAAAATTGCAGCTTGCTCCCTTTGGCGCATGCCCCCAGCAGCGCCAATTTCAAAACCCTTTTTACTGGCTGCCACATCACCAGTCTATCTATCCACCAGGGAGAACCCATTGTGGTAACTACAGGGCCCCATACCCGATCAAACCAACCCTTGAGCATTGCGGGAAAACCAAACCACCATGTAGGAAACAGCAGTACCAGCGCTTGGGCATTTAACAGCCTGTGTGTTTGCTCCTCAATCTCTGATGAGTCGTAACTTCCGTTGTAGTAGGTTTCTCTCTCCTTTATCGAAAGGACGGGATCAAAACCCTCCGCATAGAGATCTTCAACTACAACATCATGGCCTTTCTGGATAAGCTGGTTTTCGACATGTTTGCTCAGAGTTTTACACAGGCTGTCGTCTAAAGGGTGTGTTACAACCAGGAGACACTTCATTTTTTCTTATTTCTCTTCATTAGCAAATCAGTTTTAGACTTTTATGTCGATCTCACCCACCAAATATTTTACTGCTCTGCCAGCAATATTTACTCTATCGCCCACAACCTCACAAAACAGCTCGCCGCCCCTTCTAGATAACTGCTTGGCATACAGCTTATTAACACCAAGAGTCTGTGACCAATATGGTACAAGTTGTGTATATGCTGACCCAGTAACAGGATCTTCATCAATCCCTAGTTTTGGACCAAAAAATCTGGCCACAAAATCACAACTGTTTGATTTCGCAGTAATAGCAACACCGCGCAGATCCAGCTTTAACAGTTCAGAAAAGTCTGGCTCGGCCAAGGCCACATCATCCTCATGTTCAAACACAACTATGTAGTCTTCTGACTTGAGACAGTCAACCGGATTAGCTTTAAATGCTTGAACTATCTCCTCAGGCACTGCACACTGAACCGGTGGCTGAGATGGAAAATCCAGAACCAATAGATCATCTCTTTTCTCCACCCTCAATAAACCTGATTTTGACTCAAAATTAATTCTCTCTTTAGTAAACCCAAGATAATTAAAAATCACATAGGCGGAAGCCAGAGTAGCATGGCCACATAGATCAACCTCTGCAACTGGGGTAAACCAACGGATATGAAACCCGTTCTCTGTAGGAACAAAAAAAGCTGTTTCAGATAGATTATTCTCTGCGGCTATGGATTGCATAACCGTATCTGGCAACCAGCTCTCGAGTGGACAAACCGCCGCCGGATTGCCAGTAAATGGCTCCTTGGCAAACGCATCAATTTGGTACAACACTAATTTCATTTTTCTATGACTCCATTCCTAACACTAAGAGCTATTAGATGCTGTTATTAGCTTCAAAGCCAGTGCTGCAAACACAGTACCAGCAATTCGATTTAGATATAATTGCGCCTTAGGGGATGTTTGGAGCCAATTACCTAAAGATCCAGCTGCTACAGCTACGGTAGTAAAAATCAGCAGCGCAATGCATATAAATATCCCACCTAAAATAAAGATCTGCGGGGCCAGGGCGCCCTGTTCTGGAGAGGCAAACTGAGGCAAAAATGCCAGGAAGAATATTGTTACCTTGGGGTTAGTGATATTCATAATTATGCCCCGGCGATATAGGGCGCCAACAGAACGTTGGTTTGCACCAGTAGTTTCTAATTTACTCGCTGATGCTCGAAATGCCTGCCAGGCCAAGTAGGCCAAATATGCAGCTCCAACAATTTTAAGAGCGGTAAATGCTGCAACTGAGGTATGAAAGATCGCAGCAACACCAAAGGCCACAGCCGATGTATGCACAATGAGACCCGTGCATAGTCCGAGTGTTATGAATATGCCAGACTTTTTTCCATATAGTGCTGACTGCATCAGAACAAAAATATTGTCAGGCCCTGGCGCTATGCTTAGCAAGGCAGATGCAAACACAAAGGCTATAAGTGACTCAATAGGTATAAACACTGTTATTGATCTCTAGTAAGACAGGCCAACTCATAATAGTTATTACCGTTAAAACTAAATTCTTGAATTATATCCAGTCCCAGCTTTCTTGTGTGTGCCTGATAGGATCTCTCATTAGTTTTATTTACAAAGGTAAGCAAAATAGGAAAGCGTTCTGACATTTTATGCTTAGCAAATTCAAAGATCGCTTCTAACACCCCTGTTCCCCGAACGCTCTTATCGATACATATTGGACCGTATTGATAAGAGTTATCTACGCTCAACGTTTGGCCTTGGTATTCAAGGTTCGGCAAATCTTTTACCATAAAGGCAAACATCGGCCACACAGACCAGAACTCCCAGGAAGCGGCCATTACGTAAGCGACAACCACACCATCTTTTTTTGCTATAAACAGTCCGTTCTCTCGGTTGATTAAATCTGCCATCTGTTCTTTGGTAAACGGCGTGGTAACAAAACCGTCGGCCTTATCTTCTTCCGCTATAGAATCTATCTGATACCGGTAGTGCAGCTCAAGAACAGCGTCTATCTCTGATAGCTCGGCATTTTTAAGTTGTATGTCGCTCATATCTATTTTCATAACTCGATATGTTTACTGACGGTTTTATTGTCGAAATGAAGGACTAATAGGTGACAAAACAGTAGGTAAAAAACTATGGGAGAACTAATAAATGCGAACACTCCTAACTTTCTAGCTTCCGTAAAAAAGTCCCGAACCATGCCTACCACTCAATACGAATCTTGGTTCCAACTTTAACCAAGCTCATAAATTCATCCATTTCTGTGTTTGTTAGAGCAATACACCCATTCGTCCAGTTAAAGCGTTGCGATATTATAGCTAACCAACCGAGCTGATTACGTTGTCCATGTACCATTATAAAGCCACCGGGAGAGACGCCTAATTTTTTTGCATTTGCTTTGTCATTTTCATTAGGATAACTAATATGCATGGCACGATAAAAGGCTGAATCTTCTTTTTTATAGTCTAGTGTATATTCACCTTCTGGTGTTTTTTCATCACCTTCCTGTTGCTTGTGACCTTTCGGGTTGGCACCAAAAGCAACATGATACTGTTTTACAATGACATCACCTTCCATTAGATACATTGTGTTCTCTGATTTATCGACTTTTACCAGATCAACACCCGCATACACAGGCATCGTAAAAGTAATCATAAGTAGCACAATATATTTCATAGCATGTGACGGATTAGGTATGGGGCAGTAGCGTAGTTGAGGCAACATGCTGCAGCATCTGTTGTTCCGCATTCTTGGTTTTCTTCCTTGTGATTATAGAAGCCTTAGCGGTTAATTATACGACTTGCGCCGATATTGAAATATACAGCATCAGTAATAATTTCCATTGAGCAGCCTCTGTGAAAGAAACAGCTCTTCATATTACATTAAAAATCTTGCTCCCTCGGTTTAATATACTTTTCAACCTGTGCGCATACTGATCACGCATTGTATAAAGTGAAGATGCCTATACCGATAAACCCTACACCTGCAACATAATGTAGATACTTTTCGTTAATATATTCAGACAACAGGCTTCCCGCTAAAACCCCCATGGCTGACGCAACGACCAATGCAGCCGATGCGGCAAAGAAAACCGTGTATTTACTTACCTGTTTATCTGAAGCGAACAGCATGGTGGCTAGCTGTGTTTTGTCGCCAAGTTCGGCAATAAATACCGCACCAAATATCGTTATAAATATTTTCCAATCCATCTTACTGCTGTCCCGTTAACTGTGAATATACTAGTTGTAACGTTATGATTGTTATACGCAAAACAAGATAAAGCAATTTGATAAACATAGAAACTTAAATTTGCGTCCCTTCTCCCCTTTGGGGACCTCGGTACCCCCTCACCCCAACCCTCTCCCCAGAGGGGAGAGGGGGTTAGCGGGACAGCAGTGAATCCATCTAGTTAAACTCTGTAGTACTTTTCTGCTTAGAAAAGCTGGTTAAACGTTAATAAAAATATGGGTAAAAAACACGCGCTACTAATTTAGAAGCCATTGCTCTCTGAGCCGGTTGTTAAATAAACCTCTCCTCACAGACACTCACCCCTATATACGTACAGCTAAGTACTCACCTTTGCCAACAGGAACTAAACTTGTTGTAAAGTCTGGATCTGATTCTACCTTTGAAATAAACGGCGCCATCTCTTCAGCGTGAGAGGTGGCATTATCCACCACAAGCAAACCGCCCGACCGCAGAACGCGTTTCAAATTATCCCACCAGCCTAGGTATTCTGATCTTTCCGCATCAAGAAAAATTAGATCGTAAGCGCCGTCTGCGTACTCCGAAAGCAGATCACCCGCATCGCCCTGAACCTGGCGTATTACTGAAGTCAGATTGCTACGCGAAATATTTTCTGATGCCAGCTTATACTTACTTGCAGAGTATTCGATGGTGGTGACTTCACCATCAACACCACTACAAGCATCTGCAAGCCAGAGGGTAGAATACCCGTTTGATGTACCAATTTCTAACACTCGTTTTGCAGCTGTAGCGCGTATCAAAACCGATAAGAACTCACCCGTATCCCGAGTGATATTTAACATCCGCTCTGATCGTTCATTTTTCTGCTTATCGTTAGCTTCGCCAAACTGTTCCAGCTCAGATAGTAATGTTTGTAGTGATTGATCCATAGTTTTCTTTAATAAATGTGTTTAGAAAATAGAGCCAACTTTTAGGCTAGGCAATTTTGTTGGCCGCAAAAATCGAAATTGGATAGGAGTAAAAAACTTCTCCGTTTTCCACCCTTGGATTGGTACCCGTATTGTTGATACCGACATCCTCTGTAATCAGCTTTCGAATTTTCATGGCATCCTCCTCCTTGGGAAAGGAGACAGCTAATTGCTTCTCTAAGCCCACATCCACAACATATCCAGCTTGTTCGCTGTCGACCAAATCGTCCCTGACAAACATAGCACCAAGTTCGGCTACAGTTAATGCCCTAACATGGGAAGAATCTCTCAGCTTCTCTATATAATTGAATTGTTCCGAACATGTTGCATCTATCCCAACATCTGCCACCAAAACTCTACCGCCCGGCACGCACACCCGAATCATTTCACTCAAGACGTTTTCAGGCTCGAGAAAATGATGAAAACTATATCGAGTCACCACTATGTCAAAACTACTGTCGGGATAGGGAAGCTGCATGGCATCACCTTCTCGAAACGCTATATTCGCCAATCCCTCCGCCGTAGCGTGCCTTCTTGCCTGTTCCAGCATAGCCGGCGTCAAATCCACACACTCTACATATCGAGCCGCTTTTGCCAAGGCCGCCGCAACCAAACCAGGGCCAGAAGCCACATCCAACACTCTACTCTCGTTGTTGGCTTTCGACATCTCAACCAAGGTTTCCAACGCATCCACATGCCCAGAAAGCCTGGTAAACGGGATTGCCTGCTTGGTAAATTGCGAGACTATTTCTCGGTTGTGGTTGGATGGCGTGGTCATAAATCACCTCGTATCAGTTAGTTCTGATCAGTGTGACCGAGCCAATTATGGCTTACTTTCGAAACAATGCCATAATATAATGAATATATGACAAATATACCGCCCCCTCCACTCGGAGACATCATAGACAGACAAAAACCTGTGCTTCCGTACTGGGGGCAGGCAACCGATACATCCTGCTCGGAATTTCATAAACACCCGCGAGGCCAATTCATCTACTCCAGCAAAGGGGTCACTCGTGTTGTCACGGAGCAAGGAATCTACCTGATACCGTCACAGCAGGCATTTTGGTGTCCTCCCAACCATGGTCACATGCTGATCTTTCCCGGAACTGTCGATATAGCCAATCTATTTATAGACCCAGAGTGGTCTGCACGCCTGCCAAAGGAACAACAGGTCTTTAACGTTTCCCCGTTACTCAAAGAGCTCATAATGAAAGCGATCAAAATCGGGGAAAATTATAAAGTTACCAGTAAAGGGTACCGCTTGATGGAAATAATTGTGGACGAGATAGAAGAGCTACCGGCTTCACCTCTCACTCTCCCCTGGACGGAACACAGAAAGCTTCAGAAAATCATGTCGAGTATCATCGACCACCCGGAAGATAATAGAACTTTTGACCAGTGGGCAGACTCTGTCCACATATCGACCAGAACCTTAGCACGCTTATTCAAGCACGAAGTAAATATGACCTTCAGCGAATGGCGTTTACAAGCGCGTCTTTTCTATGCTCTGGAACGGCTATATGGAGGTGACTCTGTGACAGCCATCGCTCTGGATTTAGGGTATAGCACACCAAGTGCTTTTATCTCTGCCTTTAAGAGAGTGCTTGGCAAATCGCCAATGGACTATATTGCAAAAGGCGGAGTTTAACACCATGCTCAACGCTATGTTTAGGGACGAAACTGCGTGGGCTTATTGATGGCTATTTTTATCTACTTGACGCCATAGGCGCTTGTTAGAACCCTTACTCGCCGATAAACCTACCAGCTGGATCAATGATAAAATCTTCACATAGTGGAATCATCGCTCTCCAGCCCCCATCATCAATGGCGCCAACAACCCTGAGTGTTTTTGATTTTTTATCGTCCCAGTAGACATTCACTCTAATTTGGTGGGTTTCGCCATCCTTTGCCTTGACCTCTTCATAGTGCGTATGTTCGAGATTGAATTTATCTTCGACTATCTTTTTTAACTCTACATATGGAGTAGCGCGAAATGGCTCTAGTGCCTTCAGTAATATTTCCTTGGCTTCTGCTTTATTCATGGTTGGCTCTAACAGTTATATTAACGAGACCTGTTGTCTCATTATACATTTTTAGGCGTTGTCATTTTTTCGAAATGATGCACTTTCCATCCAAATAGCCTCGAATTCACTTTTAGAAACCACTTCGCCAGTGAAATCCGCAAACTTCATATTTGTATCAATCCAAAAACCATAATCCCTTTCACTAGGGCCTGCCAATACAATATTACCTTCTTCGTTCAAACCTATCTCGCGATTAGGACTCCCTTCCTGATCGAATTCAATCACCCATTTCTTTACTAAATGCATGTTACCTTCATAACCTGGGTTTGCTTCAGGAATAAAAAAGAGCAACCTTCTTACTAATTTGTCACTAAGCGACTTATTCTCTTCGAAGTCAGTGCCTAGTGTTGTTTGTAGAAAACATTTATCCATTCGTACACTCAGTTTCGATAAAAGGCATATTGAATAGTTTTAACGCTGCGAGTCACAGGTAAATTTGAGAAACTTGAGGCTTGTGACATTCGCCACAAATGAACGTTGCAGAAATTTGTCTGTGTTAATTTGCCTTGTTATGTAGCTACAGTTCATTGGCCACCTCTATTAGGTTGTAGTCTGGATCTCGAAAGTAAAATGACCGTATTTTCCCATTTGCACCTGTTCTCTCTACCGGGCCTTCTATTATTTCAACACCTTGGCTCTTCACATGAGAAATAGCTTCATTCAACGGTGTGTTTGTAATAAAACATAAGTCACTCGAACCCGGTGTCGGCTTCCATGCTTTAGGCTCAAACTCGTTTCCTAATTCATGAAGATTGATTTTTTGTTCTCCATATCTTAATGCCACCCTACCTTGACCAAATGTCTCTTTTTTCATGCCAAGCACATTGCTGTAAAAAAATATGGTTTTATTCATATCCTTTACGGTCAAGACTAAATGATCAAGATTGATTATTTCCATAGCTCTTTGCACATAACATTTAAGTAGAATGGTGGTCTGGGGATAGTATACCTATTAATTCAGAAGCAAAAACGTCAGCGCTAAATATAAATAGGTATACTGTCCCCGGAATTGCCGCCCGAAATTGCCGATTGATTAGTTTGTTAGATGCCTTTTTCTGAACGAGCGATACAGGTACTTTGAAGCAACAATTAGTGGACCCAAGAAGCAAAGGATAAAATAAAAGTCTTTTGTTTCATTTGGTTCCGATATGAAAATTGCCATGTACGCAATTGGCAACGCGGATAGCATGCCCAGTGACAGTAGTGTTAAATGCACTTTGCCGGGCTTGAAATTGGTTTTAAATGCATTTTGCGGAACAACGAACCAAAGCCCGATCATACCTGCAAGACCAAATATTCCTAAAATGCCTAATGGATGAAAAATATTTTCCCACCCTTTTGCTGCTCCGAAGATGCTGAACATTGATCCTAGGATTGCGGCTGGAGCCAATAGTGTTGCGGGCAAAACGCCGACAACCATTTCAAGTATGAAAACTGCTATTTTCATAAATTCATTTTTGGCATCTAACGCCTCAAGTTGCGGCCGACTGTAAGGAGGTCCGCAACCTTGACTTGTTAAGGCGATACATTCTCAATTACTCGAAATATATTCATTGTTTTCTACCATTACGTGCAACTTTACTGTAAATGGCCATTTAGAGTCCGGATGATCTAGATATAAATATAAAACTCTTATTGCGTTGCCTGGAATATAAGGTTGGTAAACGTAACGATAGTATTTTTTTATACTTGGCAAAATTGGATTTAGACCGGAAAAACCGAACCACCCCGCCTCTATATCAAAGTGCTGCATATCAGCACCTTTGCATTCTATATAATATGAATTACTTTTTTCCTTCAGAACTCTACTTACAAAACCATTAAATACAATGACTTTATATTTAGATTTACTTAATATTTCTTCCCAGTTGTTTGACTTATACGAGCTGCAAAGCAATTTTTCAAGATCATTGTCTTGTAACCAATTTTTGAAATACTTCCTTTGCTTTTCATCTTCACGGATGTCGTAAATTGAATGCATTTCAACATTTCTATTTTTTAGATCTTGCCAACGTTCTTCAGCTTTATTATTTGCTTTAGAAATATGACAGTCTATTTCGTATTCTGATTTCTTCATTTCGCTTAACGCCTAAGCTGTGGGGCACAAGCCGCAACGCGGCGCAGCGTCCCACACGAGCGCATTGTTAGCGCTTTCTCTCTTTAAGTACAAACTCTGCCTCATAGATTTGAACGAGCGTAGTTATAAATTCTCGGGACTTCTCAATAGCATCTTTTGCTTCCCCTTCATTACAAAACTCACCTTGATGTGCTATGGCATTCCTTTTTGAGTTGATTGCCTCAGCAAGGAGTTTTAGCTTCTTCATTGTCTTGAGTTTTGCTTTATCATGTTCGTTGATGGGAATAAGAAGACGATTCATTTTTCCAGCCAGACCATTGGCCCACCTGAGCAGACTATCTACAAATGCACTTTCAAGTTCGCTTTTTTCATCGAATTCCTTTCTGACTGCAAAGTTAGCTGCAATTTCTGCTGCTGTAGTGGCACGAACAATTGCCGCTGACCATTCTTCCCTGGTGTGGAGCCCAGAAAGCTTGTGCCACTGCTTTTGCAGCTTTTCAAGGTCTGTCAGTTCTTCGTATTTCTTTTTCGATGCCACGTTTATTCCTTGGCGCTAACGCGCGGCATAAGCGGATCGGCAGGCTTTTCGCCAATTCCGACTTAATGCTGATGTTAGAGCTTTCGTTCCTTTATTTTATGTTTGCCTGGTTCTTTAAATATTTGGATTTCTATTTTGTATTTATTATTTTCAATTTCATGCCCATTCTCTGCAATGTAT
>JBNKKH010000008.1:0-26128 GCA_050291725.1 Sedimenticolaceae bacterium | reverse complement strand
GAATGGCACTTACTTAAGGCTAAAAGCCCTCGTCATCCCGGCGTATGCCGGGATCCAGAATGCTGGACGGTGCAATATTCCTGGATTCCGGCATACGCCGGAATGACGAAAACCTAGAACACCACCTTAAGTAAGTACCATTCAGATCTGCCCTCTTTTTTTGCTAAAGAAAAATTCCGTTAAAGAGTCCCAGCAGCACAGCATAGCGCACTGCTTTGCCAATTGTGATGAATATAGTGGAGGGGATGGCACCAATTCCGCTCCACCCTGCCGCAAGACACAGTGGGTCACCAATCACCGGCAACCAGGAGAGCAGCAGTATAGGAGAGCCACGTTTTGCAATGCGTTCTAGCGCAGCTCTCTGTTTAGGCTGTTGCAGAATGCGTTCAGGAAAGCGTCGGGCGATCCACCAACCTATGAGCCAACTACTCATACCTCCTAAGCTATTCCCCAGGGTGGCGATAAACCAGTAGAGACCCTGATTCTCCGGATTGTTGTTGGCCATATATAGCAGCATCGCCTCAGACCCGCCGGGCAGTAGGGTAGATGCGAGAAAGCTGCCAATAAACAGGGCAACCGCTCCGCTGGGTTCAATCATGCTTGGAACAGCCAACACCTGTGGGCGGTGTGGCGTTTAAAATCTTCCGGGATGGTTTTATGGGTTATCTCCTCACCGTGCTCACCGATTGCGGGATCTATTTTGAATTTGCGTCGGTTGTTGGAGAAGATAATCTTGCCACCAGGGTTAAGCAGTTGTACACACTCCTCTAACAGCTTGGGGTGGTCCCGCTGCACATCCAGGGTGTCACGCATTTTCTTAGAGTTAGAAAAGCTGGGTGGGTCCAGGATGATCAGATCAAAGCGCTCTCTGTTTTTCTGGGCCAGATAGAGATATTTAAATACATCCTCTCGCACCAACTGGTGTTGCTTGAGGTCCATATTGTTCAATTCAAAGTTGCGCTGGCTCCACTCCTGATAGGTGTTGGATAGATCAACACTGACTGTACCTGTTGCACCGCCAGCAGCGGCATAAACACTAAAGGAACTGGTATAGGCGAATAGGTTAAGAACACGTCTATCCTGAGACATATCTCGCACCATAGCGCGGGTGTCGCGATGATCCAGAAATAGCCCGGTGTCTAGATAGCTATGTAGTTCTACTTCGAATGCCAGCCCCGCCTCATGTACTACAAATGGCTTTCTATATCTGCGCAGACGTTCGTACTGGGTGCTTCCTTTCTGCTGCTGTCGATTTTTGCATGCAAGATTTTGCCTTGGTATCTCCAGCACCTCGCACACTACAGGTGCAATATCCTCTTCTCCTATCTCCTGGTCGTCGCGGATAAAGATCTGGGCATGCACCTGGCCTGCATACCAGTCGATAACCAGAGGGAACTCCGGGATATCCCGGTCATAGATGCGGTAGCAGCTAATCTCTCTGCGGCGCGCCCATTTACCCCAGTGGCGATGGTTTTTGCGCAGGCGGTTGCTGAATGGGGTTAGATCTAAATTCACCATTGTTCTGTTTGGGCCTGGATATTGTGTTCAGCTGTGGTGCGGAGTTTTATCTGATCATAGGATGACATCGGCACAGTATAGTCGCTTCGGCCTGATTGCCACAATCCCGTCACAATCTGCCATCGGTTTGCCACATTTCTGCAAGCGCATTGCCACCACTAGGCTGTTTAATTTAACTCAACCGGCGCAGCCAGGGATGAACACTAATCTGGATGTTTCATGAAGGTAACGAACATGAGGCGAAACATCCAAGTTAACCGGCCACGGATGGCGCGCTGGGCCAATTTTATTATCTCCGCAACAGTCGGAGATCTCTGACTGGAGGACAACAACATGATGCTGGAACTAGTAAACAGCGAGCGGCAAAGAAGAGAGAAACTGAGCATGATAATTCATCCATTGAGTGATGAGTTTATTCATGGTTCCCCTGAGTCTTTACCGCTGGATAGTTATCGTATGCAGCCTAGGCTACCAGATTCAGGCTACATCTACCCAATAAATAGTGAACAGCAGGGGGGAAGGGCATGAGCACGATCAACAAAACCATATCTTTAGTCGAAATATTACCCTCTCTCTACGTTTGCGGAGAGGCTAGGGGTGAGAAGGTTGAGTCGATTACTCCATCGAAATTATCTCCCCCTGCTATCTACTGGATGGGTCTGGCAGCTTTAACGATAATGCTGATTTTCTTTGTTCCTCCGGTCCATGGAAGTGAGACCACGCCAAGGATGGCCCCTATGTCGGTTGATCAGGTTCAGCGTGGTAGCTTGCTGCTCAGAATGGCCAGCGGTGGGGTAAGTGTGGACGCCCCTATGCTCAAGACTGATGTGAAGATGAACGTGAGCGGCATGTTAGCGCGGGTCTCGGTACAGCAAAAATTTAAAAACATCAGCAAGGATTGGGTTGAGGGTATCTACGTATTTCCTCTGCCAGAGAATGCTGCGGTGGATCGTATGCGCCTGCGTATAGGTGAGCGCATTATTGAAGGTGAAATCAAAGAGAAGGCAGAGGCGCGTCGCACTTACGAAAAGGCCAAGCGGGAAGGGAAGAGGGCCAGCTTGCTACGCCAGGAGCGCCCTAATATGTTCACCACTGCGGTGGCCAACATAGGTCCAGATGAAGAGGTGGTAGTGGAGATAGAGTATCAACAGAGTCTGCACTACGACCAAGGTCAGTTTAAGATACGTTTCCCTCTGGTGGTTGCTCCCAGATATATCCCTGGTACACCAGTGCTGCAGGATGAGGTTAAGGGCTTTAAGACTAGTGGTTGGGCTAAAGACACCGATCAGGTTCCAGATGCCTCCAAGATAACACCGCCAGTAGTGGATCCATCCCACGGCAAGATTAATCAGGTCTCTATTGCAGTGGATCTGGATGCTGGCTTTCCACTTTCCCAGATCAATAGTAGCTATCACAAAATAGATCAGAGCAAGGATAAACAGGGGGTACACCATATAACCCTGAGTGCTGGCAACATTCCAGCAGATCGGGACTTTGAACTGACCTGGCAACCAGCCTCTGATCACGCACCGCAGGCCGCTATGTTTAGAGAGAATTGGTCTGGCGATGAATATGCATTGATCATGGTGATGCCACCTGCTAAAAGCGCATCTATACGTATCCCGCGTGAAGTGGTGTTCGTAATCGATACCTCTGGCTCTATGCATGGCCAATCTATGGATCAGGCACGCTCCGCCCTACAGTTAGCGTTGACCAGGCTGCAGTCGGATGATCGTTTTAATGTTATCCAGTTCAACAGTGACACCGATGCGCTATTTGGCACTGCGATGCCAGCAACGCAAGACAATATCCAGCATGCGATGAATTATGTTGCTGGTCTCCATGCGGATGGCGGCACTGAGATGCTATCTGCTCTGCAGTTGGCGTTGCGAGATAAGGCTCCAGAGGGGATGCTGCGTCAGGTGGTATTTCTAACTGATGGCAGTGTCGGCAATGAGGAACAGCTGTTCAGCACTATTCAGCAGCAGTTGGGTTCTAGCCGCTTGTTCACGGTGGGAATTGGCTCTGCGCCCAACAGCTTCTTTATGACCAGGGCAGCCCAGTTTGGACGTGGCACCTTCACCTACATTGGTAAGGTGGGTGAGGTTAAACAGAAGATGGCTACCCTGTTTTCCAAGCTGGAGTCCCCAGTTCTACGCAATATCAGCATAAACGTGAAAGATAGTGACAAGGTTGAGATCTGGCCCAAACGCATTCCTGATCTATATCTGGGAGAGCCTTTAGTATTGGCCTTGCGTATGCAGCAACCTATGACAGAACTACAACTGAGCGGCATGCTCGATGCAAAGAGCTGGAGTCGCAAAATAGGTATCAAAGGTGGAGCGAACAGCAGCGGGGTGCATCTGCTCTGGGCCAGACGCAAGATCGCAGATCTCATGGATCAGAAGGCCAGAGGTAGTGATGAGGGACAAATCCGTAAGGCAGTACTGGATGTGGCTCTCACTCATAAGCTGGTAAGCAAGTACACCAGTCTGGTAGCAGTGGACAAGACTCCTGTAAGGCCGGTGAATCAATCGCTGCAGCAGAAACAGATACCCACAAATCTACCGCACGGTTGGAGTGGCAAAAAGGTGTTCGGCAGCATGCCACAAACCGCCACACCAGCACCGCTTAATTTTCTACTAGGTTTGTTCGGACTGCTGATCGGATGGTTGGCGAAAAAATATGAAGCGCTGATAGCTCTTTGGCAGCGCACAACTATAAGGGGTTAGTCTCATGGAACTGTTAGGTAATAGAAAACGTATAATAGCCGCCGTATCTGCAACATCATTTATGTTTGGTATATGGCAGATAGCTGAGGGTGGATATCTGGAGGCCAAGGCGATGCTGGCGCAGTACCTGCTGCAACAGGCCTGGAGTGAAACCTTGGAGGGTGAATCTCAGGCCAAGCCATGGCCTTGGGCAGATACCTGGCCGATAGCGAAGATGCAGGTTAAGCGCCTTGGGATTGAGCGTATAGTCCTGGCCGATGCCAGCGGACGTAGCATGGCGTTTGGACCAGGACAGGTTTCTGGTACTAGTCAGTTGGGAAAGGGTGGCAATACAGCAATCAGTGGGCATAGGGATACCCATTTTAGATTTCTGCAACAGTTGGTCAAAGGCGATAGGGTAGATATAACTCTGCGTGACGGGAGTCAGCGCAGCTACCTGATAGAAAACTCATCAGTGCACAATGAGAACGAGACTTGGTTGTTACAGGACTCGGGTGAAGAGTCGCTTACTCTGATTACCTGTTATCCATTTGATGCCATAGTCCCGGGAGGTTCAATGCGTTATGTGGTACAGGCTAGGCCAGTAGTGTTTTAGGGGCTTTTCATGTTTATTGCACACGCACCTTCTGGATACATCATGTCTAAACTTATATTAAATAAGGCTAGGGGTATTTCCGTAGCATCGAGTTATGTTTTGTTTGCCGGAATAGTTGGTGCGATAGCTCCAGATTTCGATATGGCATATTTCTACTTAATTGATCACCTGCAAACGCCTCATCATAAATATATAACTCACTGGCCGCTACTTTGGGCTAGTTTGGTAATACTCTTTTCTATGGGACTAACTTTGTGTAAACAGTCAAAGATGTTGTTTCTGGCTCTTATATTTAGTTTAGGAGGGATGCTGCATATAGTTCTTGATGGCTTTGTCGGGAATGTTTGGTTATTTGCACCTTTCATTGATAAGCCATATTCCATGTTTACAGTGACAGCACGTTTTCAACCATGGTGGTTGAATTATTTTATCCATATGTCTTTTATTATGGAGCTAACTATTACTGCTTGGGCTGTAGTTCTTTACAGGATCAGTTTCAATAAAAATGCGCAAATACTGCATAAAGGAGGAATAGCTGGGCCGGAGAGGAGTTGTATTTGATTTTGTGAATTTCTCTTGTTGGTTATCCCTCGTACTCTGCAAATATCTGTATGCCACATAAACAGCAGTCATCCGGTAATCAAGTTTTTAATTTCCTGGATTCTGGATCAAGTATGGGATGATGCATAGCTTGATGGTACAGTGCTCACTACTTTGATAACCTCTATCTATACGTGGAATAAGAAGAGTAGTCATGGTGTAGGAAAAATGCTTGAGATCTATTTTGCCACTAGATCGGCATATTAAAAATAAAGGAGTTACGATGTCATTCAGGGTTAAGCTGTTACTGTTCGCTGTTTTTATACTGCCACTGTTGTCACAGGCAGGAATAACCAAAGAGACCAAATATAAAGAGTTGCAATCTAGAACGACTAGGTGGCATGTCAACTATGTGGTTAATGACGATTTTACAACCGAAAAAATATCTGAAATAGAGATTAAGGCATTAACTGAGGAGGCGGCAAAGGAGATTAAAAAACGCTACTTTTCTCACAGCACTAGCGTTGAAAAGTTTGAGGTTATTGCGGCATATACCAAGAAAGCAGATGGCACTAAAGTTGATGTGCCAAAGGATAACTATCAGATAACTATCAATAAAGGAAAAGACGATCGGGAAGCAATATTTTCTGATCGCACGCGAGTTACCATAGTTTTTCCTGACCTGGAGAAGGGTGATTCCGTTTATATGAAATTGCGTAATATTGTGCTGGAGCCAATGTTCCCTGGAAACTTTTCCGCTTCACAATATTTCTGGAGTCAGGCTGCGTTTGATGATGTAAAGGTTCAGTTCGTTCTGCCGGAAGGGCTGGTTTTTCAGAAGCAAGTGCGTGGCATGCAGGAACAGATCTCAACCAAAAACGGGCGCAAGCTGATCAAGTTATCGTATCAATCCTCAAAGCCAATACAGATTGATAGGCAAGACTATAGTGTTTGGGATGAGAGTAAAGAAGCAGGCTATGCTCTGTCTACTTTTAAGGATTATTCTGCCCTGGCCAAGCAGTATGGTAAACGGGCCTTGCCCAAAGCCAAACCTACCGAGAGAGTGAAGGCATTAGCTGCAAAGATTATTGGTGGTGAGCAGGATAAGAAAAAACAGGCGCGGCTGATTTATGACTGGGTGGCCACCAATATATCTTACGCTGGTCACTGTATTGGGGTTGGTGCAGTAGTGCCCCACGATACAGATTTCATTCTTGAAAACAAAATGGGTGACTGTAAAGATCATGCAACGCTGTTGCAGGCTTTATATAGTTCAGTTGGTATTAAAAGTACTCAAGCATTGATTAATTCAGGGACGGTATATGAATTACCAGAGGTGCCACTGGTCACTTCAGTTAATCATGTGATCAACTATATTCCAGAATGGGATATGTTTGTAGATTCCACAAATCCATCACTACCATTTGAGATGTTGGATTTTGCAATATCAGATAAGCCTGTTGTATTGGTTGAAGGTTACCAAGAAGGCCAAAGAACTCCAGCTACGCGGATAGGTGCTAATTTCCAACAAGTGGAATCTACCATGAATATAAATTCTGATGGCTCTGTTACTGGGGATGTGGTTGTTAAGGCAAAGGGTAGGCCGGCGGTTGAGTTGAGAAGCGCCTGGAGGCATACCACCAAAGAGCAAGAGGAAAAGTGGCTAGAGAGGATTTTTAGTTCTCAACACAATATTGGTTCAGCGACAATGGAAAAAGATGATCCAGTCCCATTGCTGCCAGAATATAAATATTCGCTTAAATTCAACAGGCCAGATTTTATCCTTCCAGAAGGTGTTGATGGGTTTTATATTTTTCCACCGATTCCAGCGCCTTTATCCATTAGCGCTTTCTTACAATATTCAAATGAAGAGATAGAGGGGTATGCTGTCGCCTGTGGAAATGGGCGCTCAATTGAAAAGTTGGTTTATCTGTTTCCTAAGGGGATGAAAATTCTGTCCAAGCCAACTGATTTTGAGATCGATGAGAACCATATCCATTACAAGGCTAGCTACACTTTGGAGAATAATAAATTAATAGTCTCCAGGGAAATAAATGATAAGACACCTGGCAACGTTTGTTCATCAGAAATTGTAAATCAGCAGCGCAAAACATTGATAAAAATTGCTAAGAATCTGCAAGCCAAAGTTATTTATCAGCACACTGCTGTCCCATAGACTCTCCCCAGAGGGGAGAGGGAGTTAGCGGGACAGAAGTGATTAGATTTTTGCCTTAGGCAAAGAAAAACCCAGCCAGGATATATCCTGGCTGGGTTTTGTTACTTATCTCTTGTTGTCTTGATTAGGCAGCTTGTTTCCGCTTTGACCAGCCAACAAGTCCTAATAGACCAGAACCGAATAGCCAAACAGCCGCAGGTAGTGGGACAGCGGTTAAGTTGACTGTATATCCAAGGTCAATAAAGGAGGCGAGAGTTGTATCGCTTATGAAGTTTGGGTAGTCTGCCCAACCAGTCATTAATTCGCCCATAGGCAAGGGATTAGCTGAATCGATGCCGTCTTGTGAAGTTGGGCCTACTTCATCCCAGTGAGCGTTAGCTGTACCAGAACCTCCACCCAGTTCCACAGGCACAAAAGCTGCTCCGGAATCAAATTCGGCTTGATAGGCAGCAAGTGCTGCAGCGCCGGTATATTGACCACTACCATCGTTGTATAGGCCGTTATCCACCCAGAGCGTACCAAAACCTATTATATGAGCTAACTCATGCACAATTACATCGTAAAGTTGGCCTGCAGTCTCAAGGGCATCTATGTCAGAGCTATCAAAATTCATGCTACCGTCACTTGCAAACGTGTAACCTGCATCTTCATAAACATAAGTAGGACCACCCGATCCGAGTGTCCCACCAACTCCATCAATGTTTGGGTTGTTTGCATCGACCTTGATGCCTTCTCCCCACTGAGTTCCGGGCTGATAGCCTGTTATCACACTCTCCCAATAATTAGCCGCAGAGTTGATTATATTTTGTTGCGTTGCACTAAAAGTAGAGCCAGCTACGAAGTTGATGTCTAGGGTGAATGCGAAAACTGACGAGACTGAAGAGAAACTTAAGACGACTGCTAATGCTGCATTACGCCACATTTTGTTTATTTTGTACTGCATCATGGATCCCCAATAATAATTAAATATTAATCAATAGATTAGGTAGCTGTTTCCATATAACGGCCACTATTCCATTGTGGGCAGCTCTGAATAGATGCAAGTACAAAAACAGCTAAGACCTAATTTTTATATTAGATAGTTAGGGCTGTTCACACCGCTAATATTCAGCATATCCATATACCACAGCATATAATATCAAAAATGACAAAGCCATGTATATAGAAATGTTTTACTGGTTTGTCTATTTAAGAGCGCTGCCTCCAAGCTTGATTAGTAGCAGTTTGGTTGGATAGCCATCAGCCGCCATGCCCAGTCTCTTCTATTACAGAATTATGTTTTTGGCAAAGAAAAGCCCAGCCAAGTTGTCTTGGCTGGGCTTTGTTACTTATCTCGTGTTATCTTGATTAGGCAGCTTGTTTCCGCTTTGACCAGCCAACAAGTCCTAATAGACCAGAACCGAATAGCCAAACAGCCGCAGGTAGTGGGACAGCGGTTAAGTTGACTGTATAGCCAAGGTCAATAAAGGAGGCGAGAGTTGTATCGCTTATGAAGTTTGGGGAGTCAAAATGGGCGGTCATTAGCTCATGTTCGTCTATAGATTCATCCCAGTGTTCATTGGCAGTCCCAGGACCACCATATAACTCAACTGGGATAAAAGTAGCGGAACCATCGAACTCTGCTTGGTAAGCAGCGAGAGCTGCAGCGCCTGTATATTCGCCAGAGTCATTTATGTATAGGCCGTTGTTGTCCCAGAGTGTGCCGAAACCTATTATATGAGCTAACATATGCAAAGCTACATCATAAAGTTTGCCTGCAATCTCAAGTTCGACAACGTCAAGTCTATCGAGATTTATGCTGCCGGTACTTGTAAACCAGTAACCTGCATCATAATAAATCGTATCAGGACCGGCTGACCCGAGTGTGCCAACATTAGGGCCATCTATATCTGGGTTATCCGCATTGATAGAAATGCCTGTTCCAAACTGGGCACCAGGCTGATAGCCTGTTATTACACTCTCCCAATAATTAGCCGCAGAGTTGATTATATTTTGTTGCGTTGCACTGAAAGTAGAGCCAGCTACAAAGTTGATGTCTAGAGTGAATGCGAAAACTGACGAGACTGAAGAGAAACTTAAGACGACTGCTAAAGCTGCATTACGCCACTTTTTGTTTATTTTGTACTGCATCATGGATCCCCAATAATAATTAAATACTCAATCAATAGATTAGGTAGCTGTTTCCATACATCGGCCACTATTCCATTGTGGGCAGCTCTGAATAGATGCAAGTACAAAAACAGTAAGACCTAATTTTTATATTAGATAGTTAGGGTTGTTCACACCGCTAATATTCAGCATATCCATATATCATAGACATGCTACCAAAAATGGCAAAACCATGTATATAAGAATGTTTTACTGGTTCGGCTATTTAAGAGCGCTGCCTCCAAGCTTAATTAGTAGCAGTTTGGTTGGATAGCCATCAGCCGCCATGCCCAGTCTCTTCTGTTCCATGCGGACACTAGCGCGGGTATTGGCGCCGATCACTCCATCAACTTTGCCTACATCATAGCCGTTGGATTGGAGAATCCTCTGCAGCTGCTTGGTCTCCTCCAGGGTTAGGGAATCTACGTTTGCGCGTCCACTACTTACTTTTGATGCACCATCCAGGCGGGTTGCTAAGTATGCGGCGGTGGTAGCGTAGACCAGGGATTTATTCCACTCGGTATAGATACGGAAGTTCTGATAGGCCAGGAAGGCAGGGCCATCCTTACCCATAGGCAGCAGCAGCGAAGCCTCCAAGCTATCGGCAGATAGGGTTCCGTTACGCTTCTTTACCCCCATTTGTACCCAGGTGCTGCGTGGCAGCATGGTTTGTAGATTGGACAGTTCCCAATCCATATTTGCTGGCACTATCACCTCTTCCAGCCAGGGTTCGCCAGCGTACCAGCCGTAGTGGTGCAGATGTTTGGCGGTGGAGGCAAGTACATCAGGCTTGCTGGTGATCAGATTGATTCGACCATCACCATCGGCATCTACCCCATGTTTCAGGTAATCTGTTGGCAGAAACTGAGTCTGCCCCAGCTCACCAGCCCAGGCTCCTTTCATCTCCTCTCTGCTCAGATAACCTGAGTCCAGCACCTTTAAGGCAGATATTAGCTGTGGACGGAACATCTCCGGACGACGACAGTCATGGGCCAGGGTAGCCAGGGAGCGTAAGGTGTCAAAGTTGCCGGTATTTGCCCCGAAGTCGGTCTCCAGTGCCCAAAATGCAGTGATAACCGCAGCAGGAACTCCATACTCAAACTCCAGCTGTTTGAATAGCTTGGAGTATTGCTGCATATACTTCTTGCCCTGGGTTACCCGGTAGTTGCTGGCCATGCGTCCAGCGAATTTTAGGAAGGTCTGGGCAAATACCCCCTGTTTGCGATCCATGGCGATCACTTTCGGGTCGTAGGTTAGACCGTCCAGCGCACTGAGTGACCTGGGAGATATGCCTTGGGCAGCAGCTTCCTGCTTAACTCCGTTGATCCAGCTAGAAAATGGCTCACTATTACAGCCATCAGCATTAGCCGTGGTTACGATGCTCAAGAGCATGGCTGCTCCTGAGATAGATAGTGCAAAAAATCGATTCATTGTATTGCCTTAGGGTCTATTATTTTTCCATGGAGTTCTGCGGCCCGATATCCTGGGGCAAGATGCGCAAAATCTCCAACTCTATTCGTGAATAATTTTAATTCTAACTATAAAAATGGGGCTAATTGTACTGGTTTAGCGCTTGTTTGGGAGGTTTGAGTAAAAATTAACCAGCAATATTGAAAATATTAATTAATAAATAGTCTACTATTGGTATATGACTTATATCATAAAACATGTTCGTGACGCTTCGATTGCAATAGGAACAGGAGAAGGTTACTCAGATGATAGATATTTCAACGCTCTCAAACACGGATGATCTAACCCCTATCTTGGGTGGCTATTGGCCGGGGATTCAGATCTATTATCCTCCAATCAAGTTCAATCCCCTTGATAGTAGCTATGAGACCATGGAGCAGGCCAAGCTGCGACTCCAGAAACACGCCTACCAGACCAAGGCCCACACCCTGCTGTTTGATTTGGAAGATGGTTGCCACATGAAGGAGATGAGTCGGGAGCTGCTGCTGCAGGAGCTGCCAAAATTTCCTCAGCGCGAATATCAGATCGCCATTCGGATAAACCCCTTCCGTACCCCAGAGTATGAGGAGGATCTGAAGTTGATTAAACAGATCCACCAACATATAGATGTGGTCATGCTGGCCAAGGCGGGAGAGGTGTATGGAGATGCCGAGATTCGGGATCTCTCCTCCTGGCTGGTCTCAATAGATAGTGATCTGACCATTCAGCCTATCATTGAGCATCCACGTTCCCTACAGATTGCTGGCGATATGATGAAGTATCCAACGGTGAAACATGTGGTGTTCGGTATTCACGACTTCTCCAAGGCTATGGCCTACAAGATCACCCCAGAGAACTGGATTAGCGAGCTGCAGACCTATTTCGATATGGTGACACTAGAGGCCCGCATCAACGGGGCAGGCGTGATTGGTGGTGTTGAGGTGATGTTGACCAAGTACAACATGCCAGACAACTGCCTGGAGCAGAAAGATATTCGCCGCTGGTTGGATCTACATGGAGACCATGCCTCACGGGTAGTGTTTGACCATGCCAGTACCGAAACCGCCATGGGACTTACCGGAAAACAG
This sequence comes from Sedimenticolaceae bacterium, assembly GCA_050291725.1. GTDB lineage: Bacteria > Pseudomonadota > Gammaproteobacteria > Chromatiales > Chromatiaceae > JAAGZL01. The sequence continues at coordinate 13,882 of JBNKKH010000008.1, read as the reverse complement.
GTGATTCATCCCAACCATATCAACATCTGTAAGGTTGCCTTTACCCCATCGCCCGAGATTATCGAACATAACGTGGCTATCTTAAAGGCCGCTATCGATGCCGATGCGCTACTGGGTGGCGCCATTCGTTTCAATGGCGAGATGCTGGACCCGCCCATGTTCGGCAAAGCGCTGCAGACAATTCTGCGGGCCTATGCATTGCGCGCTTTACCTGCAGAGTACCGCTCGTTTGCGTTGGATGTGTTGATGATGCTGCCGGTGCATACTATTCGTGAGAACTGGCCCTACGGTCGCATATAAGGAGTCAGTAATGGCACAGAAAGATATGACAAGCTGGGACTTCGATATACCTGAGTTCTTCAATATAGGAAGCGCCTGCACCTCTCGGCATTTAGCTAGTGACCGGGCAGACGCCACGGCAATGATTATTGAAGATAGCGAGTTGGGAACAGACAGCATTAGCTATAGTGAGCTGTCAGACAGCTCCGATCGCTTTGCAACTCTACTGCAGGACATTGGCCTAGAGGTTAGGGACAGGGTACTGCTCTGTATGAAGAACTCCCTGGCCTATCCCATCACATTCTTTGGCGCTCTCAAGGCGGGAGTGATTGCTGTTCCCACATCCACTCTGCTGAGTGGATCTGAGGTGCGCTATCTGGCAGCAGACTCTCAGGCCAAGGCGATTGTGCTTAGCGCTTCCATGTACAAAAACCTGGTTCCCTATCTTGAGACGCTGAACAATTTGAGCCATGTAATCGTTGCCGGCATGGATAATACCGATGGCTTGGATATTCCCAGCGGGGTTAAGGTTTATGCACTGGAGCATGAGCTGCAACAGGTAGAGCCGATCAACCAGCCCTACCATAGTAAGTCGGGGGAGCCGGCCTATTTGATCTACACCTCAGGCACCACCGGTTTTCCCAAGGGAGTGCTGCACTCTCATCGTTCCCTGTTGGGGCGGATGCCAGCCAGCAAATACTGGTTCGACTTCAAACCGAACGATCGCATTATGCACTCCGGTAAGTTTAACTGGACCTACGTTCTGGGTTCGGCCCTGATGGATCCGCTCTATCACGGCCATACCGTAATTGCCTACGAGGGCAAGAATGATGCTGGTACCTGGGTAGAGCTAATCAAAAAGCATAGTTGCACCATATTTATTGGGGTGCCTACTATCTATCGTCAGATAATTCAGAAGACCGCTGCCAGTAAAGATGATACCCCCAGCCTACGTCACTGCATGAGCGCTGGTGAGCACCTCTCCAGCGAGATGGTAACGGCATGGCAGGAGCGCTTTGGTCAGGATATCTACGAAGCAATCGGTATGAGTGAAATCTCCTACTACATCTCTCACTCTATTTATAATCCCATCCGTCCCGGCTCGGCCGGCTTTGTGCAGCCAGGGCATAAGGTATCCCTGCTCAATCCAGAAACCCTGGAAGAGGTGGGCGAAGAGGAGGAGGGGATGATCTGCATCAGCATGGATGATCCCGGACTGTTCTTGGAGTATTGGCAGCTAGAGGAGGAGACGCGCAAGGCGAAACGCAACGGCTACTTCTTTACCGGCGACTATGCCAAGCGCGACCATGATGGCTACATCTGGTTCATCGGCCGCAAAGACGACATTATCAACACCTTCGGCTATAGGGTCTCTCCCCATGAGGTAGAGCGGGTTATGAAGACCCATCCCAAGGTTGCTGATTGCGTAGCCTTAGGCATGAATATAGATGCCAGTAAAACTCTGGTGGCGATAGCTGTCATCGGGCATGAGCCCCTCACTGAGAAGGATGAAAATGATATTCTGGAGTATGGTCAAAAGAATCTGGCTCGCTACAAATGTCCCAAGCTGATCTATCGGGTAGATAGTTTTCCCCGTACCAAAAATGGCAAGGTACTAAGGCAAGACCTGCTGAAACAGCTACAGCAATCCAGTGCTAAGAAAGAGACGGTTGCTCCAGTGTCCTACCGGGCCCGGCGTTCCCTGCTATATGTACCAGCCTACAATCCGCGCTATATAACCAAATGCCGCAGTCTGCTGACGGACGGGGTTATTTTCGATCTTGAGGGGATACTGCCAGAGCAGCGGGAAAATGCCCGTAAACTGTTACGTAGTGAGTTTAGCCAAAGCAGCGACTTCGGCTATTCGGAAAGAGTGCTGCGGGTTAACGCTCTAGGTAGCAGTGATATCGAACAAGATATACAGCTGGCACAAGATCTGGAGATAGACGCTATTCTGTTTCCCTATATCGAATCTGCAGAGCAACTCAATCAGGCGCAACAGCTCCTGGAATCGGTTAATCCTGATCTCGAACTTATGATCAACATAAGCACCCCACTGGGTGTGCTGAATGTGCAGGAGATATGTGCCGCCTCGAAAAAACTACGCTGCATCGTAGTGGGTTCCAATCATCTATCCAACTGCATGCAGGTGAATATCAAGCGCAGTACTCAAGGCATTATCCATAGCCTGAACGCCATCTCCCTAGCGGCGCGCGCCTATGGCATCTGTGTTATTGATGGCCCCCACTATGACATCATGGATGAGTTCTCCTGTGAGGCATCTACTCGAGATGCATTTCATCTTGGGTTTGACGGCAAGGCCCTGGTGCATCCAATTCAGATTGAGTACATCAACGACATCTTCACTCCCAAGCAGGAGGAGGTAGAGAAGGCCAAGCGCATGCTGGATGCTTTCGATGCAGCAGCAAAAGAGGGCAGGGAGGTTATAATGTTTGAGAATGAGTTGGTGGATAGAGTGCAGATAACCTGGGCTCAAAGAATGATCACCCTGTATGATCGTTATCGTGAATTGGGACAGGATAAATTTTAATAGTGTCAAAACTGCTGTCCCGTCAACTCCCTCTCCCCTCTGGGGAGAGGGTTGGGGTGAGGGGGGACCGAGGTCCCCAAAGGGGAGAAGGGACGCAAATTTAAGTTTCTATGTGTGTCAAATTGCTTTGTGTTGTTTTGCGTATAACAATCATAACGTTACAACTAGTATATTCACAGTTAACGGGACAGCAGTGTAATGTCAAAAATAGACCAAGGTAGATTTTTTGAAGATTTCTCCATCGGCGAGAAGATTGTGCATCCTCTGCCCAGAACCATCAGTGATGGTGATGTCTCTCTCTACATCGCCTTGACTGGAAGCAGGTACGCGCTGCACTCCAGCGATGTATTCGCCAATGATATTGGTTACGTAAGGCGCCCGCTAGATGACTTGCTGATGTTTCATCTCACCTTCGGCAAAAGCGTGGTCGATATTTCACTGAATGCTATTGCCAATCTGGGTTATGCCGAAGTGCAGTTTGTCTGCCCGGTCTATGTGGGGGATACCATATCTCTCAGTTCCGAGATTATTGGTTTGAAGGAGAACAGCAACGGCAAAAGCGGTATTGTCTACGTTCACTCGGTTGGCTATAACCATCAGGGTGAGTTAATCCTGAGCCTGAAGCGCTGGGTAATGGTAAAGAAGCGTACGGCTGCAACCAGTGGCATAAACCAGGTGCCAGAGCTGTTAGCTGCGGTGCCATTTGATCAAACTATTCACTTACCCATCCTTGGGCCAATTGATCCGCAACAGTCAGGCAGTGATCTGTTTTGGGAAGATTACACTGCGGGTGAACGCCTTGATCATCCAGAAGGGTTCACCATCGACAGCACAGAACATACCCTGGCCACCAACCTCTATCAGAACAACGCCAAGGTGCATTTTAATCACCATATGATGCAGCAGGGTCCAATGCAGCAGAGATTGGTATATGGCGGCCATATCATCTCCCTCTGTCGTTCCATCGCCTTCAATGGCCTGGGTAACGCCATGTGGCTCTACGGCATTAACTCTGGCAGCCACGCCAACCCCACCTTTGCTGGTGACACCATCTACTGCTACACCCTGATCAAGGATGTGATTGAACATGAACGCAAAGATATCGGCCTGCTGCGGCTGCAGAGCATAGGCCTAAAGAACATAACCCCAACTGAGGTTGAGTCCCATATTGATGGCAATGGTAAATACCTGCCCCAGGTGGTACTCGATCTTGATTACACCGTAATTATCCCCAGAAGAGATGGTAATAATTCAGGAGAACAATATGCTGCACCCCAATCAAGCACTTTATGAATCGGGCAAAGGTCTACCTATTATCCCCAGTTGTGAACACTTTGCCGGGAGCCAAAAGCTAATTGCCAAAGCGTTCGAGTTGCAGCGCAAGCTGGGGCCAGTGTTTGATATAACCTGTGACTGTGAAGATGGTGCTCAGACCGGCCAGGAAGAGGCCCATGCCAAAATGGTGGTGGATATGGTTCTGAGTGAGGACAATCCCCACTCCATGGCCGGGGTACGGGTGCATGACTACACCCACAAAGATTGGAAGCAGGATGTGGATATTCTGGTTCCCGCTGCAGGTGAGAAACTGGCCTACATAACCATTCCCAAATGTTCAACTTACTCCCAGGCTAAGGAGATGATTGAGTATATCCAGGCCAGTGCCAGCAAGGCCGGCATTGAGCGGGAGATTCCCATTCATGTGCTAATCGAGACCCACGGCGCTCTGCAAGATGTGTGGAAGATAGCAACTCTACCCTGGCTTCAGGTGCTGGACTTCGGCCTGATGGATTTCGTCAGTGGTTATCAGGGGGCTATCCCCGCATCCTGTATGCGTAGCCCCGGGCAGTTTGAGCACAAGCTGCTGCAGCGGGCCAAGACTGAGGTTACGGCGGCAGCTATCTCCAACAGAGTTATTCCGGCCCATAACGTAACCCTGGATCTGAAAAACCCCTATCAGACCTATGCCGATGCCAAGCGGGCCAGAGATGAGTTCGGTTTCATGCGCATGTGGAGCATATATCCCACCCAAATACAAAGTATTGTAGATGCCATGAAGCCAGATTTTTCCGAGATCGATGACGGTCAGAATATCCTGCTCCGGGCCTATGAGAATGATTGGGGGCCAATTCAGTACGCCGGAGAGCTGCATGATCGTGCAACCTACCGCTATTACTGGGAATTAATTCAGCGTGCCCACTTCAGCGGGCAGCCGTTAAAACTGGAAATTGAACAGACTTTTTTTTAAAGCTGTACTAAAATTAAAATTACCCTATAAAGCGTATTGTAGGGTGTTTAGGTGACAAAACGGAATTTAGCTGTCGCCCGAGTTTTTGCGCCTAGTTCTTGAAATCATACAGGAAATAGGGTTGCATCTAATAATAAGGAATAAATATGCAGTTGAGCTTATTCACGTGTAATGGTTGCATATTTCAGCTGCTACTGTTGATCTCGTCCTTAATTTTCTACTCTCCACTTTTTGCAGCGACGGATAAGGTGCGCCTGCGTTTGGTCTGGAAGAATCAATTCCAGTTCGCTGGTTACTATATGGCTAAAGAGAAAGGGTTTTACCAGCAGGAAGGGATCGATATTGAGATTCTGGAAAAAGACCCAGCCATAGATAACGTGGAAGAGGTGGTCTCAGGCAAGGTTGATTTCGCAGTAGGCCGCAGTTCAATACTGATTAATCGGGCTAAGGGTGCAGATATTGTCGCCCTTATGGCCGCCTTCCAGCAATCGCCCATGATGCTATTGTCACTAAAAAGTTCTGGAATTACCTCGCCGGTAGATCTGCGTGGCAAGCGCATTATGTTTGCTCCAGATGGAACATATGCCTCTGAAATAATGGCCATGTTGGTTAAGTTTGGTTTAAGAGAAGATGACTATACCAGAATTCCCCATAGCTTTAATGTTGATGATTTGGTCAGCGGCAAAACAGATGCCATGGTGGCTTATGTTTCGAATGAGCCATATCAGCTACAGGTAAATGGCATTCAGCACAACATAATCCATCCCCAGAGTTTTGGCTTCAAGATGTACTCAGACATCCTGTTCACTTCAGGAGCAACGATAAAAAACAGGAAAGATCTAGTTGACAGGTTCTATCGAGCGACAGTGCGTGGGTGGTTGTATGCCTTTGAAAATATCTATGAAGCGGCCACTGTTATCTATGAAAAGTACAATACCCAGAACCTCTCTAAGGGCGCCCTGGTGTACGAGGGAGATGTATTAAAGAAATATGCTTTTGATGGATATGGAGGCTTTGGAGCAATAGATATTCATAGGTTTAAGCAGATGATTCAGGTTTATCTATTAACTAATCTGCTGCATGACGATGTGAGCCTGAAAGGGTTTGCTTATCAGCCAACTTTAAGTCGATTCCATTTGTCGTTAAAAGAGTTGGAATATATTAGTAGTAAAGAGAGTATAAACGTATGTGTGCGTAAAGGCTGGATGCCCTATGAAGACTACGTAGATGGTAAGCATAAAGGGATTGTGGCGGATTATCTAAAGTTGCTGCAAAAGAAGATTGGAGTGCCTTTTGTGCAAATACCAACTGACTCAGTTCAACAAGCCTGGGAGTTTGTTCAGTCTGGCAAGTGTGAACTCATATCTAATGTTATACCTACAGCTTGGGGCAACAGCCCTGGAATATTTAGTATATCCTACCTGCATATTCCTCTATCTATAGCTACCAAGGACGGCCTGAAAGGCAAGCATGCAATACCAGATTCGATTGCGGTTACCAGGCAAACAGCACTTGAGGAGATTATTCGAGCGCGACATCCAGAGATAAATATTATACCAGTAGGAAACAGTGTACAGGGGTTGAGTCTAATAGAAAGCGGCAAGGCCAAAGGCCTGCTATGTACAAATGCTCACATAAGTAGCGTAGTTTCTGAGATGAATATCGAAAAGATTGTTATTGATGATTTTGCTGATGAGGATGTTGGTATTAGTGTCGCCGTTGCAAAAGACAGTGACCTATTACTGCGTTTGATGAATAAAGCTATCAGGTCTATTACCTACAACGAGAGACAAAACATTACCAATAGCTGGATAAACGTAAAGCCCAAGCCAACGGTAAGTCCTGATCTTTTATGGAAGTTATTTTTCGGTTTTGGAGTTGTATTTGTGGCGGCTTTACTTGTTAACTGGTTCGCTGTGCGTCGCAACAAACAGTTAAGCAAGATAGCAGGAACAGACTGGTTGACTCAGTTACCAAATAGACACGGCTTAATTCATAAACTTGAAGAGTTCATTAACCACGCAAATCGTTACTCCAGGACGGTATCCATCATCTATTTTGATATAGATAATTTCAAGATGATAAATGACCGGTTTGGGCATAATGTTGGTGATGATGTTTTAAAGGAACTTGCCAAGCTGATAAAAAGTGAAACCAGAGTTACCGATGCCTGCGCGCGCTGGGGTGGAGAAGAGTTTATTTTGCTAAGTCTTGAAACCGGTATTTTTGAATCGCAACAGATTGCGGAAAAGTTACGTCGTAAGATTGAGCTACATGATTTTGGCTTGCCGATGAAGATAACTTGTAGTTTTGGTGTTGCCCAATATGAGGAAGAAGAGCCAGTAGATCATTTTATTAATCGTGCGGATTTGGCGCTGTATGAAGCAAAAGGTGCAGGGCGCAATAGGGTAGTTGTCTATGCATGTGAAGTTGAGTAGCAAAATTCCTGTAGGCATAAGCAGTTGTCTGCTGGGTGAAAAGGTGCGGTTTGATGGTGGGCATAAGAACAATGCCTACATTACCCAAACCCTTGGGATCTACTTTAGTTTTACCCCATTCTGTCCCGAAGTGGATATCGGCTTGGGAACACCCAGAGAGCCAATTCGTTTAGTAGTAGAGGAAGAGGGCGTTAGATGCATCGGCACCAAGACCAGTTCACTGGATGTCACCGAAAAGCTAACCAAGAGTGCAGATAAGCAAAAAGATTGGCAGCAAGGTATATATGGCTACATATTGAAAAAAGACTCCCCCAGTTGTGGCATGGAGCGGGTAAAACAGTACCGTAATGGATCGGTTGAGAGAACAGGTGTTGGCATCTACGCCAATCAGATGATGCGCAACTTTCCCAATCTCCCAGTAGAGGAAGAGGGGCGTTTGGGCGATCCAGTAATAAGAGAGAACTTTATCCAGAGAGTATTTATCTACCACCGCTGGGGGGATCTAGTCGCATCCGGCCTAGATTGTAAATCCCTAACCAAATTCCACGCCCAACATAAGCTGATATTGATGAGCCATGAGCAAAATATGGCCAGAGATCTAGGGCGCGAACTATCACAAAACTCGGCACAAAACCCACAAGAGTACGCAGATGAATATCTCTCCAAACTAATGGCTCTGCTCAAGATAAAAGCTACCCGCGGCAACCATGTAAATGTACTACAGCATATTCAGGGCTATCTGAAAAATCATCTAGATAAAGAGGACAAAAAAGAACTAACCGAATCAATAGAACAGTACCGCCTAGGCTATCTACCACTCATAGTCCCCATAACCCTACTACGCCACCATTTTCTCAAATACCCTGATGACTACATCAACGGCTCTTACTATATGAATCCGCACCCCAAAGAGCTGATGTTACTCAATAGTTTGTGAGTCTTTAGTCGTAAATCGTAATTGTTTTCTGATGAGGTCGATTGTAGGAGCTCAGCCCTCTGGGCAATTTACTATAAGCACGGTAAACAAGTCATAAGTCGGGGGGGGCATGGATATCAATGAGTAAAGATAAATCTACGCATCATATCCATAAGAAGCAGACTGCCCGCTACTTGATCACTGGCTCTTTAAGTTGAGAGTCAAAAGTCGGATGTTGTAATTTTTGACTAAAGACTTAAGACTTTTCCCCAACCCCAAAAAGCTTGAACAAGAAAATGCTCTCAAACACCACGGCCAAAATAACCAAGCCTGTAGCGGCAATATTGATACCAACATAAAAGAATAGGGCTGCGATAAGAATTATAAAGAAAGTAATTAGGTGTTTAGTCATCGTTTTTAATATCTACACTGAAATTAACTATACGTCCCAATAATATACCATTTATCAGTCAGAAGTCGGAAGACCTAAGTTGTAAGTCATAACTTATTGTATATATTAATATATTTGGCTTAATACTCAAGACTTACGACTTAAGACTTAAAACTAACGACTCCCAACTCCCAACTCCCGACTAACGACTTCCGACTTTCATCCTTTCCTGCTACCATCCCACCTCAGCCATGAAAAACAGAACGAAAATATAAGGATACTCACATGGAAAAGACCGACAAAACACCTCTCTGGGTATTCCTCGCTTTTTCAAGTATCAACACCAGAAAAGGTGCGCTACTGTTAATCAATGCCTGCATACTCTTCACCATATATTGCATACCATGGCCACTTCTGGTTCAAGATTCGGGCTTGGTTAACTCCTTGTTTCTCATAGACGACTGGAGCTGGTTCGCAATGATGGTCCCGATAGTCATATGGTACATCCTGGCTTTGAAATGGATAGATAAGAACTCAAGCTGGGAACTGGATTAGGTCGTAAGTCGGAATTGTTTTTTGATGCGGTCAATTCAGCCAGACGGAAATTAGTAATTGGTAAAAGGGGGCTGCCTCTTCAGCGTAACTACCTCTGAAATAGGTATACCGTCACCAGAATAAGAATACGGAATACAAGGAAGTAAAGTCATTAATAGCAGCGAATTAATCAAATAATTCTGACTTATCGCAAAAATATAACCCATATGAGTAATGCGGTATCACTATGTAGCTACCTACAATTTAACTGATGCTAGGGATTTCATATCTCAAGAACTGAGATTATTCGTTACCAGAAATAAGGTTCGGTGCAACCCCAGACCTTGGCTGTGTAACGGTGTACAAACCCTTCTGTTTTAGGTGGCAAAATGAATTCAACAGCAATAGTTGTAAAGAGAATCAAACGCCAAATAGCTTTACTGGCCCTGATGCTGGTTTCCACAACTGGGTTACAGGCGGCAACATTGGATCTGTCTACGGCTAGCGTATCTTCCGGAACAATTAATGGTGCGCAATTTTTCAACAAGTCTGTTGTTGGTTTTGGTAGTGGTGCTGCGGTAGATTTTCTCACCTTTGATGATAGTGGCTATAACACAGAAGGTACTACTGAGTTTGGAACCGGGAACAGGCATATAGCTATCAATAGATCAACACTACAGTTAGTAAATATAGCTGGAACCCTCTACCGTGAATTTGCCTTTGATATGAACGAGCCAGGGAATAAAAATTCTCTGTTATCTCTAGATACAGTGGAAATTTACCTATCTGATGTAGGTAATCTGACTGGATATAATTTTGCTGGAGCGGCAACACTCATCTACGACCTGGATGCAGGTGAAGATTCATGGATAAAACTTGATGCAACACTGCAGGGTGGCCCGGGCAGCGGCTCATCTGATCTGCTTATGTACATCCCGGATAGTTTGTTTGCTGGTTCGGCTTATGGAGATGATCCGTTTGTCTATCTCTACTCTGAGACTGGTGGCCAAGGTGGCGCCCTGGCAAATCACGCTGGTGATGAGGCATGGGTCTATCTATCATCTGGGAGTGCTGCGGTGCCGCTACCCATGGCAGTATGGTTGTTTTTAAGTGGTTTTATCGGACTCATCGGGCTTTCCGCTAGAAAAACAATATTGGGGGGATAGCAGTATACTGTCCCCGTAATTCCATTTTCATCTAATTAGGTTTAGGCCTAAGATTATAAGTCCGCAACTTATTATTACTGCAGCAGTCAATCGTCCCAGCCACTGCTCACGCTCTTTCAATAAACCGATAGAGAGCAGTGTAGCCAGCACTATGCCGGAATTGGTAAAGGCAACCACATAGGATGCGGGCAGTTCCAGCATAGCCCGCACTACCAGGGCATAGGCCGTCCCGATAAATAGTCCACCAGTTACTAAATATATCCACTTGGGACGCTGTGGCGGTAGTGGTCTACCGGTTGTTCTCCACTGCACTAGGCTCAATGCCAGAAATGAACAGATATAACCAACGGTAATAAATCCCAACTGAGCACCAAATGTCGGCAGGAAGGAGACAGCAACCTTATCGCTGAGCGAGTATATGCTGGTACCAACTGCAGCTACGGTTGCCCACGGCAGGGCATGGGCGGTGTCATATCCTCTGGAGGTGGCGGCCATGATCCAGAGGCCAATAATGCTTATGCCTATACCTACGATTCCACTTATGGGGATAGTCTGGTCGAACAGTAGCCAGGTCCACAGGACGATGAGGGCGGGGGAGCTACGGGCCACAGGATAGACCAGAGCCACAGGCGCATAGTGGTATGCCTGGCGTAGGGATAGAAAGTAGACTGTATTGGCAAAAGCGGTTACTACAATTGCCATAGCCAGATCACTGGTCCATATAGATTTCGTAACCAGTTCCCACAGGGCCCAGGGACCAAGCAGGACAATATGGGTAAGAAGGCCCCACCATAGAAAATTACAGCGCCTATCCACATGTCTGGCTAACAGATTCCAGGCCACATGCATTATTACCGACAGTGCTATGGCTAAGAGTGCGCTATTCATCTATAGAGTTCTGAAGTAACTATCATGTGTATTCACTGGACAGTATACCTATTAACATGGTGAGGAAAGAATAAAACCAGAAAGGAATCGATAGAGAGATTAGCTATGGCCATGATGGCTCGAATTGTTGTACTCATCGTATGCAGACGATTTGACAGTAACTCTTATCGTGATTTGTAATTGATACCAATACATAAACCTGTTCGATATACTAATGCTTGGCTCTAGCTAACTTGGTTGAAAGACGTGGCACGAAAACCATCTATACGAAACAAAAGCACGACTGTTGGAACTCGTCAGCCTGCACGGGATGTAGTTGCCTTATTGGATTTAGGGATTAAACACCATAATTCTGGCGATCTAAAACGCGCAGCAAAATTTTACCAAAAGGCACTCAAACAGGCGCCAGAGCATGCAGATGCACTACACCTTCTAGGATTGACTGCCCATCATACAGGCGATCAGAGACGGGCTATCAGGTTAATACAAAAAGCCATTGCTATTAAGCCAAAAATTGCGCTCTACCGTAATAATCTGGGTGAAGCCTACCGAACAGAGGGCTTTATTGATAAAGCAAAAGAGCAGTATGAGATTGCACTTAAGATAGAGAACAACCCCATGTTCATTAATAACCTGGGGCTGGTTCTGCAACATAAAGGAGAGCATGAGAGAGCCATTGAATGTTTTGAGGAAGCTATCCAGAAGGATAAAAGTTTTGCCGCAGCCTTTAATAATGCAGGTAATTCTTTCCGTTCTCTGGGCAACTATGATCGTGCAATACAGGCATTTACGCAGGCCATACATCTCTCACCTGAAACTGCCATGGTTTATAACAACCTTGGCTTGATCTATCAGGATAAAGGCGAGATCCCAAAAGCGGTAGAGTTCTTCAAAAAAGCTATAGAAAAAGACCCTCATTACAGCGAGGCGATCAATAACCTAGCCACCATCTACTGGACCATCGGAGAAAATAAACTAGCACTTGATCACTTTGAGAAGGCATTGCACTACGCCCCCAAGAATCCATCCATCCTCGCTAATATGTCCGTTATGCTGGAAAAATATAATCGCCTTGATGAAGCAGCATCCGCTGCAAAAAGGGCGATAAAGCAGGATAAATTACATGGCCCAGCAAATATTGCGCTGGCCTCTCTTGAGTTCCGTGAAAATAAATTGGATGCGGCAAAGGAGCGTTTAACGAATAGTCTCTCTGATGAATTAGCGCCCAGCTTCCAGACACTAGGGTATTCAAAACTGGGAGCAATCTATGACCGACAAGGTGAATACGACAAGGCATTTGCAGTATTTACCAAGATGAACGAGCTCTCAAGGGAACTAAGCAACTACCAGGGTATTAGTATTGAAAATGGACACAAAAAAATCTCCCAACACGCCAACTATTATACAACTAAGTCACTAAAATCCTGGATACATCAACCGGCAGAAGATAACTTGCCAGCACCGATCTTTTTCGTTGGCTTCCCACGCTCCGGCACTACTCTATTGGAACAGATTCTGGATAGCCACCATCGTATCATTGCTATTGAAGAGAAAAACATGCTGGGTTCCGTAGAAGCTGGATTCAAAAAGGGCACAGAAGACTACAGCATTGGACTTGCCAACCTAGAGCAGGATGAATTGATGACCCTAAGGTCCCAATATTGGGAAAGGGCGCAGGATATCTTGGAAGAAGAAATAAATGGTCGTCTTCTGTTGGATAAATTTCCTTTAAATATTGTTAACCTCGGGTTTGCATACCGCCTCTTCCCAGAGGCAAAGGTCATCGTTGCACTGAGAGACCCACGAGATGTCTGCCTGAGTTGCTTTATCCAGAATTTTGCACCAAATTCAGAAATGGCTAATTTCTATGATCTTCGGGAGAGTGCAGAATATTATTCCAAGGTAATGGGGCTATGGCTACAGTACAAAGAGGCTCTACCCCTGGATTTCACCTATATCCGGTATGAGGATCTGGTAAACGACCAGGAGGGCGAGACCAGGAGGCTACTGGACTTCCTCAATCTGGATTGGGACGAATCTGTACTGTCTTACTGGAATAAAGCTAGAGAAAAGCAGATTGAGACACCAAGCTACATTCAGGTTTCAAAGCCTATCTATAAGACTGCCAAAGAACGGTGGAGGAACTATCCAGAACAGATAAAGGAGATAGCCCCAATTCTTGAGCCGTTTATCAAGCATTTTAGCTATAGTCTGGATTAAGGAAAAACAGCAATATTGAGCTTGCGCCATAATCAGTAGTCAGATTATGGCATTAGAAACTTTCATACCATTTTTGCTAAAGAGAACTCCCACCATAAAAACGGATCAGAGAAGAATGGCACTTACTTAAGGCTAAAAGCCCTCGTCATCCCGGCGTATGCCGGGATCCAGAATGCTGGACGGTGCAATATTCCTGGATTCCGGCATACGCCGGAATGACGAAAACCTAGAACACCACCTTAAGTAAGTACCAT
>JBNKKH010000007.1:0-79755 GCA_050291725.1 Sedimenticolaceae bacterium | reverse complement strand
AGGTCATAGCGAGCAAGCATACGCTCTGGCACCATAACCTTAATCTCCTCCTCGCGAGTACCGGTCATGGTCACCCGATCAATACCCGCATCCAACAGGCCATCACGAATACGAATTGCATAGCCCTTCAGTTCACTCTCTGAATAGGGGCCAGTGATTAGTATCTTACCTACACGTTCAAACCCGCGTACTGCACTAACTACCGGACGCTCTGCCCCTTCCGGCATGGTAGTAACGCCATCTACCGCTTTCTGTACCTCTATGGTCAGATCATCCACATCCATGCCGCGCCGGAACTGTATAGCCATATAGGCGCTGCCCTCGCGGGCAAGTCCCATAAAATTATCTACCCCATCCAGATAACGCAGGGCCGGTTCCATGTTACGAACAACAGCTTTGTCCATATCTGAAGCACTAGCACCCGGCCAGGCAACACGTACCGAAACCCGTGGATTTTCCCGTGTAGGTAACATTTGGGTATTAAGAAGACTTAGTGCGGTATAGCCAGCGATCAGCAACGCAACCATGAGCAGGTTGGCCGCCGTGCGATGGTGGGCAAAAAAACGGATCAGGGCAGAAAGAGCGGAGAATCTGGGCTTCTCATCTATCTCGCTCATCTCTCCTTCACCTTAACTGCCATACCCGGTTTGGCGGTTGGGAGATGATTTGCCAAAACCTGTTCGCCCTCTTTTAAGCCGTTGGCAATTAGTACTTCACCATTTTCCCAGGTCAGCGGCTGTACCTGACGCGATAGCAGCTTGCCATTTTCGATAAGGAAAATGTGGTTACGATCATACATGGCACTTTCAGGAACTCGCGAAACCTTATCACTACCGCGCCCACTAAGAACCACATCGACAAATGAACCAATTGGCAATTTTCCTGTTGTTACTTCATTATCATTAAAGCCAGCAAAAAGAGTAATTGCTCCACTGCCATCGGCAACCTCTTGTGCAACCCGCATCACCTTACCGGCAAAAGTGAGATTGGATTGGCCAGAACTCCAAGTTACCTGTACAGAGAGACCGGTGATGCTATGCCCTGCAGCCAGCAGGTCACCATACTGATCTTCTGACATGGTGAACTGCACCTCAAGATCACCATCTGAGACCACAGTCGCTAGCTTATTGGAGGCGGTTACATATTGGCCGCTATCGGCATTGGCATCCAGCACATAGCCATCAAATGGCGCTATGAGCTTAACATCTCGCAAAGACCACTCAGCCTTCTGTACTATCCAGGTTTGACGTTTCTCTGATGCATTCTCTTGCAGCAGTCGCGCCTTGGCTATCTCTATGTTGCTCTCTCGCTGCTGCGCAGCCTGTTCTCGCTGGGAGATAAGCAGCACTGCATCGTCATGCATTTTCTTGGATACATGCCCCTGCTTATACAGCTTCTGCATATATTGAAGCTCGCTCTGGGCCAGACCGAGTTGTCGTTTTGCCTGTACCAGCGACGCCTCTTCCTGCTTCACTTGAGCAGTTATCTCCTGCTGTTTGGCGCGTATCTCCGCAAGAGTTGCCTGCGCCTCCTCCAGCGCAGAACGGTAGGGAAACTCATCCACAGAAGCCAACAGCTCCCCTTTCTTGATCCGCGCCCCCACCCGCAGTTTTGGCCCTACAAAGGTCAAACGACCTGGAACAGGAATGTGCATTGCCACCCGCTCTCTTGCTATCACCTGACCATACAGCTTCAGTTCTGGTTTGTAGGCATCGAAACGAATAGTTCTGGCTTCGACCACTGGCAGTTTAAGCCGACCAGCACCCTTTTTCTGAACTGCGGCACGACCATAGCGCGGCCCCATAGGTCCACGTGGACGTCCTTTACCAACTGCAGCAGGCCCACTAGCAGACGAACCATTCCCCATCCATGCCATAACTCCCTTAAATCCGACTAGACCAACAAGGAGAAAAAAAACAGGAATGACAACCTTGGCGTATTTACGCATAAGCGTAACTAACCCAGTAAGATTGAAATTGATTTTTTGCATTTGAACTCGCTCGCTCAATTCAACCAATCAACCCACTCATAACCAGCAGACGCACTCCAAATAGCGCTAAAATTACTCCACTAATGGTTCTCAACATACTGGTATAGCGTGGAATCTCATTACGAATCCTGTCAGAAAACCAGCCCGCTGCCCCACCGATGTAATAGAGTGGCGAGGCCGAAGTACCTATCCCAAACATCAGGGCAAGAAGGCAACCGGTGAAAAATGACTGGGTAGTAGCTGCATAAAACAGCACCGCAGTAAGGGGGAGACACGGCACCAGACTGGTAGAGATACCTAGTGCCACCATGTGTACCCATGATCGCTGTACTGGCCCTTGCACCTGGCCGTTGCTCTTGCTACAGGCGGCAGACTTTGGTTTAAAAATAACCACCGCGCTTATTAACAAAACCAGGCTACCTGCTACAGCAAACAGCACCCCAGAATCAAAACTTTTCAGGGCGACATTACCTATCAGTCCAGACAGACCTCCCAGCAATGTATAGGTGACTACCCGAGTAATAACAAACACCGCAGTGGCATCAAACCCACGCCTAAACCCTCTCTGGGTACCAATGATGTATGGACCAATCAATGGTATGCAGGACAAGTTGCACAGAGTGAGTCCATAGAAAAAACCCATCGCCAGCATTCCGACGTAGATGCTCTCGAAATTCTGCAGCATATCTAGATGCATCTGCAGTGCTGGAGCTGGTGCGGTTGTAGTCATAATTAACCTTTCTGGTGCTCATCCCGGGCGATCAGAGCAGCGCCAACTGCCGTGGTCACCTGGGGAACACTTGGTGGCACGTAGATATCGGTAGCCATCTCATCTTCCATGGCTCTGATTAATCCAGCATTCAAGGCTGGTCCACCGTCAAAGAACACCTGATCAACAATGCCTACCCGCTTTGCCATGCGGCTTAGTCGCTTGGCAATAGAGTGGTGAGCACCAGCGATGATCTCACTCTTCAGTTTTTTACGCGCAACCAGAGAGATGATCTCAGACTCTGCGAACACTGCGCAGGTGGAGTTAATACGGATAGGCACATCCGCTTCAAGAGAGATATCTCCTAGATCGGTCACGTTAATCTCAAGAATACGCGCCATGGTCTCAAGAAATCTTCCAGTGCCGGCGGCACATTTATCATTCATGGCAAAGTTTTTGGTAACGCCCTGATCATCAATAGAGATAACCTTACTGTCCTGCCCACCAAGATTGATAATGGTACGCACCTTGATACCACTCTGCTCCCCATACCAAAGCGCCCCCTTCACATTGGCGCTGATCTCACTGATATTGCTGTTGGCAAACTTAACCAGACGCCGCCCATAGCCGGTTGAGGTAACGCTGTTGATATCCTCAAACGCCATATCCAGTTTTTGTAGCAACAGATCCAGGGCATCACGGGCAGTCTCTTCACAATGCACGCCGGTTGGCACAACTTTATGGCCTAAAATATTCTCATCGTCTACTACTGCCACCTTGGTAGTGGCCGAACCGATGTCTATACCTACATAACGACTCATATCAACTACGTCTCCCCTTCAATGTCTCCTGGAAAGCCTCTATTCGAGTACGTAGTTGCTCCACGTCTTGAGGGCTATAGTCGGTCTCTATTTTGAGCATAGGTACACCCTTCTCCTCCATCAGCCTTTCAACAATTTTGGTCTCAACATCATATGGATGACACCCCTTAAGGATGTGATAGATAACTCCTTCAACTTTATAGTCATCTATCAGTTGCAGCAGTCGATCCTTGCGATCAACCGTGTTGGAAAAAATGGGACAGGTGGAAGGAAGAAGATATCTGTCAGCAATAGCATGCACCATATCCGACATGGTCCCCTCATCTACCGCCACCATATCGTTTAGATAGCGATTAGATGTGCAAAACTCATCTGCCACCAGCACCCCATCCAACTCTTCGATTATTGTAGGTACCTTCCAGTTGGGGAATACCATAGGTGAGCCGGTCAACATGATTCGGGCCGCATCACTCTTCGCAACCTGCACTTGATCTCTGATACGCTGCTCCAGCTCATCATTCAGCTTGGAAAGAGCTTCGGTCCAATCCTCTGCATGGTCATAGAAATAGGCGTTCATCACTTCCAGGGCATCACGACCATAGATTACTGCTGGAATGTGCTTACGAATACGATGAAACCTATGAAATTCCATCTGGGCACGCTGAATCATCTGAATAGATTGTTTCAATCTACGACGGGTAATACGCACGCCAGTTGTCTTTTCCAACTTTTTAGTAAGCCGCTTCACCTCTTCAAGCCAGAAGGCGCGTGATGACTCCTCCTCTTTCACCCTAGGCATATCCATCATATGCACTGGAGTGTGCTCATTGAGCATCTCAGCCATTTTCACCTTCCAGTCACAACTGGCTGGCATAACCACCATTTCACACTCTTGGAAAAAGGAGAGTACTGGAAGAGCGCTGAGTCCAAACTCAGACTTAACCATGGGGCAAGCCACTTCTGGAATATAGTCCTCACCAATCTCTACACTTTCGTAGGCGCCGGAGCAGAGCCGTACCGGGCGCCCACCCGCTGCGTAGACTAACTCTTCCGGCACAAACAGGCAGTAGGTGCCGATCATCTTCTCCCCTTTTCTGAGCCGAACAGTATCTTTACCTCCATGCTCAAAGGTCTCGAAAATACGATCAAAGTAGGCCATATTTTTCGGGCGATTAATCTCATCCTCCATCTGGTCGAAAATCTCACGCACTGACATGGCCAGATTAACTTTGACCTTATTGGCTAGTCGGTTGCGCTTAGAAAGATGTTTCATTTCTTCACTCATGCTTGTTTATCTCACTTGGGTCTGGGGCTTGTATTGATTTGGACTGACGTTTGAGAAATCCCTGTTCTGTGGCTGTATATACCGGCATCCCCAAGAACGTTATTTTCAGGGTTTCATCCTCAGGACATACATCTATGCAACGCCCACAAAGAATACAGTCCTGGGTAACCAGATTGGTCAGCAGCTTCTCCTCTTCAATCTCTCTAATCTCCATTGGACAAGCACGGGAACAGTTGCCGCAACGAGTACAGCTCTGTCCATTCTTTTTCAGAGAGACAAAACCTATTTTGTCGAATAGTGATAGCAGCGCCATCATTGGACAGTAGGAACAGAAGAAACGCCGCTTTACAAAGGCAGTAGTAAAAAATAGCCCGGAAAGCAAAACAGCCACTGTGGTTAAGAACATCCCTGGGCCACTAGAAAAATCAATATAGATTTCACTGAAATCGCCATTGAGTATCGGCATCAAAACCCTAGCTGGACACATTTGACAAAAAGGCGCTGTCCAGTCACGGGACAGTTTAGGTAACCCCATAATAGAGTTGCCAATTGCCATTGGTAGCAGTATTAGCAGCACAAGAAAAATGTACTTTACCGATTTATATCTGGTACGGGTCATCCAGGCAAAACGCGACAGATCAACACTGATCAAATTGCGCAACTTGGTAAGCAGATCTTGAACAAACCCGAATGGGCATATCCAGCCACACCATGCCTTGTTAAGGACAATAGCCCAAAGCGAAACAATACCGATAGCCTTAAGCAACCGAATACCAGACTCGCCCCAATAATTACTAAACGACATGGATAGCATGTGCTGAAAACCCACCAGAAAACAGCTGCCGCCATTGTCATCGACAAAGGCACAGGAGAAGGTGGGCATGCGACTTCCCATATCTATATAGAACAAACCACCATAGGTGAGAATAACAAATGAGATGAACTGAACAATCAGTCGAATACGTTGAACATTCATTTAAATTTCCTACGCCTTCTGCGGATAGCAATGGCAACGCCTGTACCAACAATGGTAATAATTGCTGCTAGGTAAGCTAAATATTGAATCTGCCATTCGTCTTTATCTGGAGATACACGAAACGGCATAGTGGCCACATAGCGTTCACGCTCATATTCTGCACCACGATACTTACCTGAGTTAGGAACTTCGTGCTTAAGACTAATCATGTATAGCTCAGACTTTCTGCGATCAACACCACCTTCAGGAAAGTCCTCCTTAATCAGAGTAAACTCCGCCTCTCCGTTTGCATCGGTTGTTTTGGACTGACGCCACCCCTGTTCAGTAGTCATTACCATACGGGCACCCTCTACCGGCATACCTCTAAAAATGGCACGTACTCGTACGTTCTCCCCTACGTAGCTTCTGTATGCGGGTTTACCATCAACATGTACCTGCTTCAGCTCTAGTTCAGGATGTCCATCAAAATAGCCCGCACCCACCATTGGTTTAGGTGTTTTCTTTTCTGGCTTATCACCATGGCTCATAAAACTGTAGTAAGAGAACAGATTAACCCATACCTTATCTTGCACTCCAAGATCGTTATAGGCATAGATACGATACCAACCGCCGTCATCTGACTTATATTCAGCTGAAGTGCTACCGCGGCGCAGCTTAACCTTCAGGCCCTGTACAGTGTTATCAGACCGTTCCAGCCACACCACACTACCACTGGCGTTACCAGCCATCTTTGGTCTACCGCTAGTTTTTTTGCCACCCCATGCTGCTCTCTTGTTAGCAGGAAATGCACCGGAGCGAAGATAGATACGCCGCATGCGCTCGCCGCCACCACCACTCCAGCTTTTCTTTTTGCCATTTTCCTTCGCCGCAGGCTTACCCTGCGGCTTGCCAGAATTAGATGGACGCTTACTCTGTTGCGCCTTGGCCGCCATCTCCTTAGCCTTATTCATCATCTCCAGCATCTGTTGGTAGGTAAGCGGCTCAAGCCAGATCATCTGATTATGTGCACTTGATCTAGCATAAACAGGAGCACTAATAATAGCTATTAGCAGTCCAATAGTTAGAAGTCGCATCATTCCCCCCTTAATACATCCAAAGTGCTTGCACAACTGATGCCCACCTATGGTGGGCATCAACTAACTTATGCATAGAAATTACTTTCAACTATGCGGCTACATATGATCACCAGTTATAACCAACACCTGCATAGAAGGTTCGCGGTGGGGCAACATCAAATGTACGCCCTGACGAGCCATACGAGACACGTTCTGCATATTCTTTATCGGCAAGATTCAGCACGTGTCCCCATAACTCCCATGGTCCCGTTTTATAGTTAACACGCAGATTAAACACATCCGGCCTATTTTCTTTACCCTCAGGATCATCATTAGCGGTGCTAGTGTAGTACTCAGATATATGGTTCATCTCCAACTCGGCAGATAGGCCATGGATGGGCATCCAGGTAACCCGTGCGTTCATATGGTGCTTGGGTGAATATGCTAGGGTGTTGCCACTGTAGTCGGTACCACTGTTATCATATTTTACGTATTTGTTATCAGCATAGGTGTGGGCTATATCAAAACGCCAATCGTCCACTGGCTGATATGAAAGCGTGGTTTCAACACCCTGTATCCGAACCTTTCCTGCATTCACATAAGTATCGGTTCCAGCAATTTCATCGACCACTATCATGTTTTTGATTGTGGTATGGTAGATAGCTACGTCGTAATTTAAAGGACTACTCATGAACTGAACTGTACCGCGCAGACCCATCTCAAAATCCTCTGCCTCTTCAGGTATTAGATTTGGGTTTGCAGCAGCCGAATAACTACCGACCCAAAGCTGGCTACGACCTGGAACAACAAAGCCCTGTCCGTAACTGAACCAGAGACTGTTGTCTTCATCCAGCTTAAAGGTAACGCCTGCCTTCGGAGTTGTATTAGAGTATGTCTTTTCATCATCGTAGTATTCGTAAGTAGGTGCTCCTCCGCCCCACGGAATACTTCGATCGTAGCCAACTGCTGAATTCGTTATTCGGTCACGGCGTGCACCGACAGTAAACCTTAGGCGATCGGTTGGAGATATTTCATACTGAAAGAAGGGCGAGAAGCCCTCTGCCAGGGTATCCCACTCTTGATCAATATCGGTTGGATCTTTCATACGACCACCATACTTAATGTCGTAGGCAGAACTATCCAGCATATCCACACCTAAGATCAGCAGTGAGTCATAAAAATCAAAGCTGTGACGATAGAATCCCACCAGGTTTTGGTTAATCTCGTGATCAGCACCAAAGCTACCGGTAGCACTGTAAGATGGAGGCCCCTCTCCCTCAGCATCCCTATATCCATAGGTAATTTCTATACCTGAATGGTCGGTAAAATCATGCTCAAGCTTTATAGAACCAGTTTTTGATATGTCGTGATTGTACGCATCATATACTAGGGCTTGAGACCGATCCGCGTCATACTGTGCCTGATCAATTCTTCCTGGACTCTGTGAATACCTATCCACATATTCAGCCCTTAGGGTGACTCTAGTGCTATCACTTAAATCAAACAGCAGCTTACCACTTGCCTGATCACGCTCATTGACACTTCTATCCTGCCAACCATCGTAATCCATAGTATTAACATCGAAGAAATAGCCGACACCGCCCTTGGTGCCAGCTGCAGATACACCGCCGCGCGAACGATCATATTGGCCAAGCTCCCCCCACACACGGAACTCAGGCTCCAAGGGAGGAGTGCGTGATATGAGGTTAATTGCGCCACCTATAGCGTTACTACCATAAAGCGCGGATGCTGGACCTCTAAGTACTTCAACTCTTTCAATGTCAAAAGTGTTTACATAATCGGCAAAACCGATAGTGTTACTTCCAAAACGTGCTCCCATGGAAACACCATCGATAAGATTAGCAGTATAGTTCTTACCACCCATTGGTATTCTGAGGTTACGACTCATACTGTAACCGGGGATTCGCTTCATCAGTTCGTGTGTTGCATCAGTGAACTTAATAATATCCAACTCTTCCTTATCCACAATGCTGATGGAAGAAGGGGTATCTTGAATATCTTTTGCTACCCTGGAGGCTGTAACCGATATCTCTCCAAGATCGATATAGGCAGCAAATGCTGAGGAAGTCACGAGTGTTGACGCCAAAGCAGGAAGCAGAATCAAACGGGCTCCGCCACGTGAGGTGAAAAATGACATTATTATTCTCCGCGCAAGTGTTGTATGAATTTTATTTTTATAAAACTGCGCAAGAATATAGTTACATTTAAATTTTATTTCTATTTGTTATTTCACACACCTGCGTCATATGCCACACACTTAACTCTATGGTTTTTATGAAAATAAATTAAATGACACATTTAGCTAGCAGACAGTATTTTTGAATAACACACATCTATTGATTAGCGAAAATAACCTTTATCTCAGCACCACCTAGTTCACTCAGACCAATCTTTAACTCTCCTCCGTAGAGTTGAATAATATCATCGGCTACAGACAACCCTATCCCCTGCCCCTGCTGTTTTTGATCCTGTCTCTCGCCTCGTCCCAGCACTCGCTTCCATTCCGACTCTGGAATACCTGCTCCATCATCTGCAATAGTAATCTCAAGCGGCAGACGCGCTCCTTCTTCATACTCAGGGCAGGTCACCGTAACAGCCACAGCTGTAGCGCAATATTTAAAGGCGTTCTCCAGTAGGTTACCCAAGAACTCCATTAGATCACCCTGGTCTCCATAGAATACCGCCTTGTCATCCAGTTCCTGATCACAGGCAACGCCTTTATCTCTATATACTTTGTGGAGTGTGTTAACTATCTTGGTGACAATAGGGGCTACCGGCTGAGAGCGGGTCACATCGGAGCGACCAGAAGCACTGGCGCGTTGCAGTTGATAGCGCACTATCTCATCCATGCGAGGTAACTGTTCCGCCACTGCCTCCCGCAGACTTCCTTCAGCCTCGCTCTCCAGAGCCCCCTGCATCACCGCCAGCGGAGTTTTCAAACTATGGGCCAAGTCCCCCAGACTGTTACGATAGCGCTCCTGGCTGGCCTGACCGTGGCTAATCAACGAGTTGATGTTTTGAGTCAATCCCAAAAGCTCTTTGGGGTATTCTCCCTCCAGACCGTCTGCCTCCCCTGCTTCGATCCGCTTGAGATCACCCGCAACCTGACGCAGGGGAGTAAGACCCCAGCGTAGTACCAATGCCTGCACCAGCAGCAGGACCAGCGCGGCCCCACCCATCCATAACAGCATGGTGAAGCGAAAACTTTCGATCTGAGAAGTAAGATCATCGGTAGTCTGAGAGACCATAAGGGTGTAGGCCTGCTCTTTTCCGGAGTTATCCTCCCACAGCACCCGGAAACTAAGAGCGAACATATCGTCCGGGGGACCTGTTCTTTGAAACCTAAATTCACCAGCTGGCGTTGGCATAATCTCAACCGGATCTCGCCCAATCATAGATGGAGATTGCCACTGGTATTTGCCATTCTCACCTTCAACCTGGGCATAGAGGCCAGAGTCTGGTTTGGAGAGCCTAGGATCGGAAAGAGACTGCGGCAGGCGCAACCTACCTCTCCTATCAACATCGGCCGCCCCCAGCAAGCCGTAGATCTGCCCCTTAAGCTTGTCTATGGTGGCGGTTTCTATGCTTTCACGAAATGCTTTATCCAGAGCAAATCCGGTTAGCCCAAGAAATGCCGCCAAGACTAAAGTCCCAGCAGTTACCAGTCGTGTCTGTAGGGAACTACCCCTCAACTAGCATCCCTTTCGAGCGAAAATCTATAGCCACGCCCGCGCAGGGTCTCAATCGGCTTGATGCTGTTTTCCGGGTCCAGCTTGCGCCGCAACCTACCAACCAGCACCTCGAGCACATTACTATCCCGATCGAAATCCTGCTCATAGATATGCTCGGTGAGTTCGGTTTTAGATATCACCTTGCCAGTATTCAGCATCATATATTCCAGAATTCGGTACTCATAGGCGGTAAGTGAGATCGGCTTTTGATTGATCTGAACTGCCTGGCTCACTGTGTCCAGCTTTATGGGACCACACTCCAGTTCAGGCGAAGCAAGTCCTGCAGAGCGACGTAATAGTGCATTGAGGCGAGCCAGCAACTCTTCTATGTGGAACGGTTTAACCAGATAGTCATCGGCCCCAGCCTCCAGGCCTTCTACCTTATCCTGCCAGTTGCCCCTGGCGGTTAGAATAATAATGGGATAAGTGAACCCTTCAGCACGTAGTTTCTTTATTACATCTATACCACTCAGTTTGGGTAGACCAATATCCACCACAGCCAAATCCTGGGGATATTCGCGTCCATAGAATAGACCCTCTTCTCCATCTTCTGCCGTGTTTACCGAATAGCCGCGGGAGGTTAGCTGTTCATGTAACTGGTCGCGTAGGGCTTGTTCGTCTTCTATTACCAGTATTCGCATGGTTTATGAACTCTTCTTATTGTGCCACAACTCTAAAACGTTTTACCTTACCGTCTCTGGTGAGAACCCTGATGTAATGAACCTGAACCCCAGCTTCATTTTTGGTCTCCGCTGACAGAACCCGACCACCGGTCTGTTTGCGAATTCTAGCAACTGCACTATTCAGAGACTCAGCTCTAGCCTGAGCGAGATAGATTTCCTTCTCACCAAACTGCATCATTCCGTCGGCTGAAAACCGCTGTGCGGTGGCTGGCAAACTCGCCAGAACACCGCACAGTAGCATGATGATTGATGATTTTGCTTTTACTGCAAACAATCTTTTAAACATTATCAATCCTATCTCTTAGTTATCAGGCTTCTAATCTACTCAGAACATATCCAGACCTGTATAGCGGCTACTACGACTGTAACTATTGACTCTATCATTGTTGCCGAAATAGACATCATTGCTGCGATACTGATCAGGCCGAACCTTTACCTTAACATTTATATATCTACCAGGATGTTCCTGAGTGCGAGTCCAATGGTTCTTGCCTTTATAGCTGTATTTTACACGATATCCAACAACTTCCTGCCTAGTTGTATAGTTATCCACGACGCTGCAGCGACGCTCGCTAGTACGATATGAACGATCATAACTGTTAGCGCGGCCCATATCATCACCTATGGCTCCACCTAGCAACATACCCGCAACCGTCAAAGCCTTGCGACCACTACCCTTACCGAACTGGTTGCCAATGGCTCCGCCCAGGATAGCACCGGTAATCATTGGTACTGCAGAGTTTCGGTTACTACTGCGGTATACCGGCTCATTCCAGCACTGTTGTCTTGGGTGGTTTACCTGAACCCTCTCATATATAGGCTTAACCTTAAGTACCCGAGCGGTATCATAATATTTACCCGCCAGGGAAACCTGTGAAACCATTAGCAATCCAAATCCAACTGCTGCTATCAGACCTGTCTTTTTCATCTCATTTCTCCTATACAAAATCACTATTGCTTTAATCTTGTAAAGAAGATTAGCCCCACGTGACTGAATGCTTCCTGAACAGAAACCTAAAAAACCAGCATAAAATAACAATGAATGCGCCAAATGCCACACCCCACTGCGTGATATAACTCATCCTTTTGTTTTTATTGGTATTTTTTATTGATACGACAGATTATTGCTGTATGATTTCGCCATCGCTAAACCGATGTGATTAGGGGATATCTCACAATGAACCGCATAAAAATTCAAAAATCTGCGCTTGCGACTGCAATTTACATGGCTATTGTTTCTTCAACTGCTTCTGCCTCTGAGCCAGTTATTCTGGTTGAAGATGCCAAATTAACCAATCCATCTGAGGTGGTTTGGCCTCCTAGAGAGATCCAACCGGGAATGGCGTCGGACGGCGGTGAACTACTACGCAACATACCTGGCATATCGGGAAATCGTATGGGGGGACATGGCATAGACCCCATAATTCGCGGACAGAGTCACAATAGGCTCAATATTCTACTTGATGGATCATACATGTATGGCGGATGCCCCAACCGCATGGACCCTGCAACTTCCTATGCCAAGACCGAATCTTACGATCAGGTGACCATCATAAAGGGTTCTCAAACTGTAACCCACGGCCCAGGTGGACCCGGCGGCACAGTTCTGTTTGAACGCGATACTCAGCGCTTTCTACCAGATGAAAAGCTGCGTGGATCTTTCTCTGCCGGATACCAGGGCAATGCCGATACTAAAGAGGCATCCATCGACATCGCCACTGGCAACGAAAGCGCATTTCTCCGGCTTTTGGGCAGCTATGCAGATGCCAACAGCTACGAGGATGGAGATGGCGACAGAGTCAATACAGCATTCGAAAGCAAAAATGCCATGGCCATAGTTGGTATAACTCCTGATGATGCCACCAAGATAGAGCTCTCTTTTGAAGCAACACGGGATGATGATGTTCTATTTGCCGGGGCAAAAATGGACGCTCCATACAGCGATAACGATACAGTTAGATTCAAGTTCAAACGTGATGCAGCTGTAGGCCCTTTCTCCGCTATGCGAGCCGAGCTTTATAGCTCAGAGATTGAGCATCTCATGGACAACTACTCACTACGCACTTTAACTTCGTCTATGAAGATGGCTACTCTAACCACTTCTGACACCTACGGTGGAACCATCTCTGGTGACCTAGTTACCGCTGGCGGTACCGAGTGGACTATTGGACTGGATCATCAAACCAACAGCCGTGATGCAAGGCGTTATCGTGGACCTGCTGCTGGCAATGATCCTACAATATTACAGGCAGTTATGTGGCCTGATGTGGACACCGCAATAAGTGGAATATTCGCTGAGTTCAATCGTTCCATAAGTGACAGTAACAGCATTAAAGCTGGTCTAAGATATGACCATGTAAGCACCTCCATTCGGGATGAAGATGTTGCAGCCAGTGTTGGTGGGGTAGTTGGATCACGTACTCCCAATGCGCTGTTCACCGCCTACTATGGTGATACTGCTGAAAACGAAGATGAACACAATATAGGTGGTTTTTTCACCTTCGAGCATCGTCTTAGCGATGAGACAGCGCTATTCACCACCTTGAGCCGCAGCGTGCGTACCGCAGATGCCACTGAGCGTTATCTGGCAGGTGATCACGCCATGGCGGTAAACCGCTGGGTTGGTAACCCCAATCTTGATCCAGAAAAACATCACCAGATCGAGTTTGGCGTAAACACCAACAAGAGTGGCTGGGATCTATCGGCATCTGTTTTCTATAACAAGGTGGATGATTTTATCCTAAGAGACCGCGCCCGCGGACAGGACGGTATCCTCCTGAGTGACGGCGCAACCATCTATCGTAATGTGGATGCAACTCTGTATGGATTTGAAGCAGATGCTGGAATCCGTTGGAGCAGCAACTGGGCAAGCCGTGCAACGCTGGCATACGTGCACTCAGAAAACACTTCTGATAACCGCCCTATCGCCCAGACCCCTCCTCTGGAAGGAACAATTAATCTGGAATATTCCAGTTCAAATTGGTACGCAGGCGGTAAGATCGTTGCTCAATCCAATCAGAACAGAGTGGAAGATGACTCTACTACCGATAGCGGTTTAGATGCTGGTAAGACAGGTGGCTGGGCCATTCTTAATCTCTACGGAGGGTACGAGGTTACTGAAAACACCACGGTTAAAGTTGGCATAGATAACCTGTTTGACAAAACTTATGCATATCATGTGAATCGCGCGAATGCTGACCCCTTCAATCCTGATGCTGTACAGGTCAATGAGCCTGGGCGTTCAGTATGGATTCGTTTCAATGCAGATTTTTAATTAGATAAAACAATAATTACGATAATCCCCGGGCTCCTCTTACGCCTCGGGGATTTTTACTGAGAGAGAGAACAATCCATGAATCTAGAAGAACTCTTTACCCGTGGCGGCCCAGTCGTTTGGATTCTCGCTGCCTATTCTGTTATAGGCATAGCCATAGCCCTGGATCGCTACTTTCTGTACCTACGGCAACGGCGTTTGCCCAAAGGATTAACTGCCTATCTAAGTAGCCTGCTTGATCGTAGGGATGCAGAATCTATGGTGCAAGAGCTAAAAGGACCGGAAGCCAGACTTATTCAAGCAGTGGTGGAAGCAAACAGCCAAGGGGTGAAAGACCTACGAGGTGTTGGAGGTAGAGTACGCTCAGCTGAGATGCAGCGCATGGAAACCGGTCTAGCAACACTAGGGCTGCTAGGAAATACAGCTCCCCTACTCGGCCTGCTCGGAACCATTTCAGGCATGATCAAAGCCTTTATGGTTATAGAGCTGGCCGGCGGTAAGGTTGATGCCCAGGCTCTGGCTGGTGGTATCTGGGAGGCCATGATCACTACAGGGATTGGCCTTGCCGTAGCCATCCCACTACTTATCATGCTGCATCTGCTTGAAAGCGCTGTGCGTAGACGCATTCAATCCATGGACAACTGTCTCTCCCTTATGATGGAACGTAGAAATGGCGTAAAAGTTGCCACAGAAAGAGCGGAAGAGCCACAGCACTGGGAGGAGATAACAGATGGCGTATGAGCGTCGCCGCGGCTCCACCATTGTTCTCAACCTAACGCCGCTAATTGATATAGTCTTCCTGTTGCTGGTCTTCTTTATGTTGACTGCACACTTTGTTGAAGATCAGGCCATAGATATAAAACTGCCGCAGGCAACTAGCGCCAAACCCATTGAGGACGATGAGTATGTGGAGATTGTGCTGACTCCGGAAGGAGAACTGCGCCTTGATGGCGAAACTGTGGCAAAGGAAGACCTGGAAGTGACTATACGTGGAGCACTACATGCTCCGAATAAGCGCTTTGTACGTCTGCGTGGCGATCATGAATCCAACTTTGGAATGGCCGTGCATGTAATGGACGCAGCCCGTAAAGCTGGCGCCGAATCCCTGGATATACTCACAGAACGTCCATGATCAATAGCAACGGTGGCAGGCGTATAATTGCCATAGCAATCTCTATCCTTCTGCATGGAACAGCCGTCTATTTTTTACTGAAAGAGACGGTTATGAGCGCTGACAACATCATGGAAGAACAGCCAGTTGTCACTCAGATAAGGCTGGATTTTGTTCCGGAGCCAGAACCCGAGCCTGAGCCTGAGCCAGAACCGGAGCCGGAGCCTGAGCCGGTGCAGGAACAGAAACCAATACCGGAACCGATACCGGAACCAACACCGGTGCCTAAACCGAAACCCAAGCCAAAACCCAAGCCTAAGCCAAAACCCAAGAAACAGCGTATGGCTCAGAAAAAGATAGTTTCTGGCAGCCCGAAAAAACGCCATGCCTATCTATCATCTTTGATCAGAAAGATTGAGAGGAACAAGTATTACCCAAGGTCAGCAAAAAGGCGCAACATACAAGGAAATGTCCGTGTTAGTGTAACCGTTAACTGCAACGGTAGCATTAGCGGACTTCGCGTCAGTGGTAATCACAAACTATTAAAGAGCGCCGCATCCAAAGCCGTACGCAAAGCAGCACCTTTCTCCAGACCACCTAGCGGCGTTGGCTGCCCTCTGCCCATCAACTACTCCATGCGGTTTAAGGTTAGGTAGGTTGAATTGCCCCTTAAACGGCCACTCTTTCTAAGGCTGGAGCAATAGCACAGAGATCTGCCCCTTCTCCGTGCTCAGGTCGCATAATGCTGTACCTAAACACCAATGTACGCTACGCCAAACAGAACCTAACACACAAAGCTATACACTATATTTATAAACCATGAAATAAACGTTGACTTACTACCTTAATACCTATAGTCTCGACTCAGCTAAAAAAATAAAGTCTCTATTTACAATCTCCATTTCGCCGCAATTCCTTAGTTCGCCGTTCTGTAGTTTTAAATTTAAGTCTATTTTTTCGCTAGCCGCCTCATGAAGGCATCTTTAATTTAAGTTACAGGATAATATTATGTCTGATAAATCAACAGGAACCGTTAAGTGGTTCAACGAAGCTAAAGGTTACGGTTTTATTGAGCAAGAGTCTGGTCCAGATCTGTTTGCCCATTTCAAATCAATCGAAGGATCTGGTTTCAAAACACTGGCAGAAGGACAGTCAGTTGAGTTCAACATTACTCAGGGACAGAAAGGTCCTCAAGCTGAAAATATTGTTGTAGTATAATTTTCAGCTAAGTTCGACAAGAGCAAGCCTTCGGGCTTGCTTTTTTGTGCCTGAGAGAAAAAACTAATCAGCAAGAGGTAAGCTGACCACTGCCTCCAACCCTACCCCATCTCCGCCACTACGTAGGGTAAGTTCACCACCATGGGCGCGGGCAATATTACGGGCAATGCTCAGACCAAGTCCGTTGCCCCCTGTATCCTTACTGCGAGATGCTTCCCCCCTAACAAACGGCTTAAAGATTCGCTCTCGTTCAGCTTCAGGTATACCGGGTCCTTTGTCGGCAATAATAATCTGCAACAGCTCTTTGCTCTGTTCCACTCTGATATTAGCCTCTTCACCATAGCGCACTGCATTTTCAATCAGGTTGGTAAGACAACGCTTAAGCAGCAGTGGGCGACCTGGATATGGTTTAAGTTTAGCCGGTTGCAACTGCACCTTTGCCCCCATATCACTCATATCGTCTCGTAGCGCTTCCAGCAGAGCCATAACATCTACTGGTACTGGTTTTTCACTACTTTCAGTTCCACGCATGAAATCTAAAGTGGCACTTACCATATGCTCCATTTCGTCCAGGTCTTGATTAAACTTCTCCTGTATCTTCTCATCTTCAAGCATCTCTGAGCGTAGCCGCAGTCTGGTGATAGGGGTTTTCAGATCGTGGGACACAGCTGCCAGGACCTCTCCTCTATCCTCTATATAGCGACGCAGTCTGCTCTGCATAGTGTTGAAGGCCCGCGCCGCCCGTCTCACCTCTGCCGATCCTTTCTCTTGCAGTGGTGGACTTTGAATATCACGCCCTAAATCATCTGCTGCTTTGGCCAGTAGGGCTAAAGGTCGGGTGACATAGCGCACAGCAATAAACGATAGCAGCGCAATAGAGATAACCAGTATCACAAGATAGGTCAGCAGCTTTGTATGTCTAGATTGAATATCTGAAGGAACCGGGCGATGAAAGATCAACCACTCGCCACTCTGCAGCTGCACCTGGGCCAAAAAACCAGCATGTCTCAATATCCGCATTTTGCGCAGCCTACTATCACGTTGCGGACGCTCCATTTGACGTTGATAACGTTCAGTTCTGTGATAGCCCTGACTTTCGCTCATAGGAACAATGGAGACAACTACTTTTTTACTAGTAGGAAGTCTGCGACGCAACTTACTAGTTAACCATGCAGGTGAAACCGCATTCTCTTCCAGCGGCCTGGGTGTGTCGCTTAGTAATACACGAAACTCTGGTGAATCGAAGACCTGGATAATCCTCTCTCTTTCTTCCGGCCTGCTCTCCTCTATTAATCTCACAACTGAAGTAACCTGGTCCACCAGATGTCTACCGAGATTATACTGCACCAGGTTTTGGCGATCCCTGAGTAGAATTACCGAGCCGATGACCTGAGCCATTATCAGCCCAATGACCAGCACCAACATTAAACGCCAGAACAGTGAACGAGGTAGTAGAGTCATGATTCCGCTCCTGCCCTGCTGACCTTGGCCGACAATATATAGCCCTCACCCCGTACTGTCTTGATAATCTCTGGTGTCTTGGGATCATCCCCCAGGCGTTTGCGCAGACGACTGATAAGTACATCTATACTGCGGTCAAATGGATCAGACTCCCGTCCTTGAGTAAGGTCCAGCAACTGATCGCGATTTAAGATGCGATTAGGGTGAGCAAGCAGCACATCCAGCAGTTTATACTCTGCTCCACTCAACGGCACCACCACTCCATCCTCTCCTGTCAGGTGACGGGTTATGGGATCAAGCTTCCAACCAGAGAAGCTGATTGGTAGATGCTCAGATTCATCCCCCTGTTGCCACGGCACGGTGGAACTACGACGTAGAACCGTCTTAATGCGGGCCAACAGCTCACGGGGATTAAATGGCTTGGGCAGGTAGTCGTCCGCTCCCATCTCTAGACCGAGGATACGATCCATATCATCCCCCTTAGCGGTCAGCATAATCACTGGTATCTTGGAATTAACTCTAAGATTACGGCACAACTCAAGGCCATCATCCCCCGGCAGCATTAGATCCAACACAATTAGATCTACCTGGCTATTCTCCAGAGCCTGCCACATACCCTTCCCTTCACCCACAGCAGAGGTGCGGTAGCCGTTGCGGGCAAGATACTCTTGTAACAACTCCCTGATTTCGGGGTCATCATCAACTACTAGAATGTGCTGTTGTCTATCCATGGTGCTATGTTATACCGATAGCCGAGATTATTCAGGCAACTTTTTGTAACAGATTGTAACTAAACCCCTACTGTTACAATCTGTTACAAAAAGACCCCTTCCAGACATCCAGCAGATACATTGCAGTGTTCTCATATACCCACACCAGGCGAATGGCCTGTTTATTAACCCAATGAGGAGCTCAACATGAAACGTTCAAAAAAGGTATTAATCGGTACAGTTGCAATTGTTGGCCTTAGCCTAGGGTCAATCTCCATGGTATCAGCATATGGCGGACCAGGTGGCTACGGAGGATGTGATCGCGGCTATGGACAAAAAGGCCCGAACAAAATGATGCAGCAAAGATATTCCCGCATGGAACAGAGAATGGAGGATAGACTTGATTATATGAAGTACAAGCTAGGGATAACAGCTGAACAAGAACCTGCCTGGAAGGAGTTCACCAAATCATTACAGGACAAATTCACTAGTAAGCGTGAGCGTAAGGCAAATCGCAGTGAACTAATGACCGTAACCGATAGGGTCAAGATGATGCGTGATGGCGCAGAACAGATGACCCAGATGGCAAACGCAATTGAGAAATTCTACGGTACTCTGACACCTGAACAGCAGAAAATCGCTGACGAGATCAGGCCTATGGGTGGAAGAATGCGTGGATTTTGATACTAAACCACTAAACATTGCTGCGTCACCCCGCCATCAAACCGCGGGGTGACGCCCCTAAAATAACCAATACCGTGACACCCCACCTATAATCCAATCCGTCCTATTCCATCGAAATTCACCTGATTGCTACGCAGAGATGTCCATATAGCGACTTTATCCTGATTAATCGGTGCGCAGGCAGCCCTCAATCTGAATGCTATGCCAACAAGCCCCTTAACCGCCCCTCAAAATCATTAGTCATATACAACCAGAGTTTGGTGTGGGTGTACGGATAGTTTTTTTCGGATAGTTTTTCTCAAGTCGAGAACAAAACTGCCGATACCGGATGTAACAGCTCGTTTTCGAGCCATAATTGCAAATCGCACTGCCGCTATCTGGATCACAGCGATGGAGCCATTCAGACGGATCGACAGTGCCCCAACATAGAGGAATAGAAATGTTTGTTGACCACAACAGTATGCCGACAGTCGTGCAGAACACGATCAGGCAAATGGAGCTGTTTTCCCGTCGCATCTGGCTGAGCTTCGCCGCAATCGCAGTCGTTTCGCTCGTTGTGGCCCCGTTTATCGGCTGGGCCAGCCTGTTAACGCCAGTTGTTCTCCTGCCTGTCACATTTTTCGTAGCGCAGTTCCTGAGCGCGAGCAAGAAACAGGTGGAAGAGATCAGCGAGGTAGCAGCGGAACGCGAACAGTTTTTCATGGGCATCGTCGATTCCTGTGATCAACCGTGTTCCGTGACGGCGATCGGTGACTCGGGCGACAAGGAATGGCGTTGGCTGTATGTCAATGATCCAGTTCGGAGCGCCTTCGACAAGCCATTGTCCGAATTTCTCGACAAGAGTTGCCACCAATGGGGTGCCAACATCTGCCAGACCGAGAAGTGTGGGCGCGAATGCCTGTCAGCAGGCAAGCCGGAATCGAAGTTCGAGCAGGATTTCGGGGCCGGGCTGAACCACTTCCGCGTATACACCAAAACGATCAATGACCTCGACGGGGAACCGGCGTACGTCGTCGAATGGGTCGACACGAACGAAGAGGTAAAATACCAACTCTTCAACGCAGTAGACAACGTCACCGATCTTTCGACCCAGAGCTCCGAAGCCACGGCGTTGGTCGCAAGCAACATTGAGACGGTGGCAGTCGCAACGGAAGAAGTCTCGGTATCGATCGGCGAGATCAGTCGCTCTGCCGAAAATGCTGCGAGTGTTGCTGGTGAAGTGGAGACGCTTACCCAGAAGCTGGGGGAGGAGGCAGACTTTGCCGGGCAATCGGTCCTGAAACTGCAAGCCATCGGCAGCCAGATCGGAGAGATCAGCAAAGTTATCGGCAGTATTGCCGAGCAAACTAACCTGTTGGCGCTCAATGCGAGCATTGAGGCGGCACGCGCCGGTGAATTTGGACGAGGGTTCGCGGTCGTTGCCGGGGAAGTCAAGAATCTTGCCCAGAACACCCAGGAAGCCACGCTCGAAATATCGACCAACATCGCCGAGATCAACAAACAGATCAGCGGCAACGTGGATCTGATCACGGCCTTTGCCGGTCGCGTCGTGACCGCAGGGGAACAGGTACACAACGTCCAGGTAGCCATGCAGTCCGTCGCAACTGCTGTCACGCAACAGACCGCCGCCGTGCAGGATATAGCACGCAACGCAACGGAGGTGTCCTCTGCGTCCAGCGAGGTGACAGACCTGAACGACCGGATGCTGGCCGCGATAGGCGATGCGCGTGACCGGGTGTCGGGATAGAACTGACGTCCGCCTTTCCTAAAGCAGACGTCGTTACGCACAAAGCGGCGGCACAATCGGCTTTCTTAGCAATTGTGCCGCCGCTTTGGTCTGGCAACGGGACGGGCGAGCTACGAAGTGAGATAAACAAAACACCCACCCAAAAATACAAGTCAAATGTTTCAGGCTGGGGATTTGGGCGTGGGTGAGTTTTCACACTGACCCCAATTATCTACCCGAATGGTGAAAACCCGTTTGACAAAACCACCAATGATTGGCAGGTTCGGGGTAGGTGTCCAGATAGTTTCGGATAGTTCGTCGATAGTTTCTACTTAAATTTTATGAGTGAAATGCTTTTATGAGCCAAGTCGTCTCAATTAGAGTACCAGAGCATTATGAAGAGGCGTGTACGGAGTTTCAAAGAGAAGCTTCTGTAGGCGGTAGCAATGAAAGCATTACCACTAGCCATGATTTTACTGTCTTTTATGATGAATCGTTAAATGAAATCAGATGCGAAGGAAATTACCCAGATTCAATTTTTTCCGCACTAGTAAATATAAGAGATAAATTCGATGGAAAACTATTCTATGAAGGAGAGGAATGGCACGAAGAAATTAATGAATCTAATTTAGTTGGGAAGATCATGATAGTTCTTGCTGTCATCTTTTTCCCTATTACTCTTGTATATTTATTAATTCGAATAGTATTCTGGATTCCCTTTAAAGTATGGAAAGCTACAAAATGAATAAATCTCATAGCAATCGCACCCACTCGGATAATTTGTTCTGATATGCGTCGCAAATTATCGGTGATGCGGTCGTCATATCAAAATACAAGGAAACAATAGGATGATCTCAATAGAGTTTTTACTGACATCCTTAGTCGTTGTTCTCATACCCGGAACAGGCGTGCTATACACTGTTGCAACTGGATTATTCATCGGTAAGCGAGCTAGTTTATTTGCCGCTATTGGCTGCACATTCGGCATTACCCCTTCACTTCTCGCTAGTGTTTTTGGACTGGCCGCTATCTTTCACACTAGCGCTCAAGCGTTTCAGATAGTCAAATTCGTTGGCGCTGCGTATTTAATCTATCTCGCTTGGACTATGTGGCGTTCCTCTTCGCCTCTAACATTAGAAAATAGCCAATCCCAAACAAAATCTAGCGCAATAGCCATGAAAGGATTTCTGATAAATATTTTAAACCCTAAGTTATCAATTTTCTTTTTGGCTTTTTTGCCTCAATTTATCTCTCCAAGTGCAGCGCAACCGCTAGTGAACATGCTGTCACTTGGTGTAGTGTTCATGCTTATGACTCTTGGCGTATTTATCATCTACGGAATTTTGGCAAGTAGCTTTAGTGAGTTTGTACTACGCTCTGAGAAAATGAGCTTAGCTATTCAAAAGATATTTGCAGGCAGCTTTGCTGCTCTTGGTGTGAAGTTGGCATTCAGTGAACGGACATAACAAAGCACTGCTAGCGTTCGCGTCTCAAATTTCTATCATCACTCTCTTTCTGCTCACGCTTATCCTGATCTTTTACTTCAGCCTGTTTATAGCGATCTATAACCTTGCCTAAGGCTTGAGTACGAGAGTGTTTCTGCTGCCAGCTGTTTTTCTTAAACTTGTGAATATTACGCCCATCTTGAATGATACTTTCCTGTTCTCTAATAGCGCGCTCAAGTTTGGCAAGGAAGGCACGAAACTCCTGCAGCTGTAGGGCACTCATCCCCATTTTTGCTGACGCGTGGAACTTCTCTAAATATTCCGCATGGTAATTGCGTAGCTCTGCCAGGCGCGCTTCCTGTTCATGCACATAGCGGGTGGAATCACCTAGCTCTTTTGCTGCTGTCTGCTCTTTGGACTCAGCAAATCTATGTACCGGTTGTAATCTTTTGGATTTCACCACGACATTTACCCCTTAGGTTACTGCACTGTCATTTCAGTCATTGGTGGAAACAGGTTTTGCAAATCACTCATACTCTGCATCAGTGGTACCGGCTCATGCATTCCCTGTCTCAGAAAATCATCCAAAACCGGGATAGCATCAATGGCCGCATCTATCATCTCATCACTGCCTCTCTCATAGGCTCCGACGTTGATCAAATCTCGATTCTGCTGATATATAGAGTATAGCTGTTTAAACGCACGAGCGGCATTTTGGTGCTCAATATCGGTAATGTCGTTCATAGCGCGGCTGATGGATGCCTCGATATCAATGGCTGGATAGTGGCCGGACTCTGCCAACTTACGAGAGAGGACGATATGTCCGTCCAGAATAGCTCGAGCCGCGTCAGATATAGGGTCGTTCTGATCATCGCCTTCGGTGAGCACCGTGTAAAATGCGGTAATAGAGCCTCCGCCGTGATCTCCGTTGCCGGCCCGCTCCACTAGCTGTGGCAGTTTAGCAAAAACAGATGGCGGATAGCCCTTGGTGGCCGGTGGTTCATGGATTGCCAAAGCTATTTCACGTTGAGCCTGAGCAAATCTGGTTAGTGAATCCATCAACAGTAGAACCTTAAGCCCCTGATCCCGAAAATATTCAGCAATACTAGTTGCCAGCATAGCTCCATGCATTCGGCGCAGAGGTGGATGGTCTGCCGGTACGGCCACAACCACCGCCCGAGCCATACCATCTTTGCCCAAGATATTCTCGACAAACTCCTTTACCTCACGACCACGCTCACCAATCAGCGCCACCACGGTAACATCTGCATCGGTGTATTTGGTCATCATGCCTAGGAGCACACTCTTACCCACGCCAGAACCGGAAAACAGGCCCAGGCGTTGGCCACGGCCAACACTAAGCAGAGCGTTTATAGCACGCACGCCCACGTCAAGTGGCTCTCGAATTGGGCTACGTGTTAGAGGGTTGAATGTTTTGCCGGTCAGGGACAGTCTGGTATCAGCATGGATGGGGCCTTTTCCGTCCAAGGGAGTGCCGGCACCGTCTATAACTCGCCCCAGAAGGGCATCGCTCACAGCCGCTTCACATTCGCTCCCAGTGGGAACAACTCTGGCACCCTGTTCCAAACCTCGGATATCACCAGTAGGCATAAGGTAAAGGCTCTCTCCAGAGAACCCCACCACTTCGGCCTCAATACTGGTTCCATCGTTGGCAATTACCTCACACTGCCCACCGATGGCAGAGCGGCAGCCTACTGCCTCCAGGGTTAAACCAACCATGCGGGTTAGCTTACCCTCCAGCGCCATTCCACGATTATCGCCTAACCGAGCATGGGCGTTGGCTATTCTTTCGGCCCAGATACCAAAGCGATCAGTCTGAGGAATATTTCTCCTCATGTGTTATTCCCGCTTTCGCTATCGTCAACTGTACGTTCACCACCCAACAAGGTTGTAATCATGGCTGCCAACCTGGACTCAAGGGTTGCATCTATCCGTGAGGTGTCGGTTATGACCTTGCAGCCCCCGCGGTCTAATACCGGATCCTCTACTATTGACCAGCCCAGCTCTTTGTCTGATACATCGAAAATCTCACGTACTAGCTTGGCATCTTCCGGGTGCAGGACCAAGCTGATATTACGCGCTGAAACTGGCAACAGTGACAAAGCCTCACGTACCACGCCGACTATATGATTCGGATCCAGCTTCACCTCACGCCGCACCAGTTGCCGAACCATGGATATGGTAAGACTGATAAGCTCACGCTCTACCTGTTCGTCCAGTTCTTTAAATGGGGTGTTCAGGGCCGAGAGCAGTCTATCTAGTTGCTCTGCCTTTTGACTGATTTCGTTTTTTGCCCCAGCTATGGCCTCTTTGTATCCATGGGCAAAGCCATCTTTCTTGCCGCGCTCAAAGCCCTCGTTGTAGGCCTGGCTCTGCACCTGCTCCAGCTGCTCTGCGGTCAACAGTGAGCCTCGGGCCTCTTGTACAGATACATCACTAGAGCTACGAATCATTTCAGGAGGCTGCCACTGCTTAACATCCTCCTCCCCTCCTGCGCCGATGATCTTAGACGAATTCTTCTCCACCAGAGCCTCCAAGGTTGATCTCACCAGCATCTGCTAGCCTTCTGGTAACTTGCAGAATCTCTTTTTGCGCCGCTTCAACATCACTTAAGCGGGCTGGTGGTGCTGCTTCCAGATCATCCTTCAGCATCTCAGAAGCACGTTGGGACATATTCTTGAATATCTTCTCTTTAAGCACTTCATCTGCGCCACGCAGGGCCAATAGTAGTTGGTCAGATGCAATTTCACGCAGCAAGGTCTGAAAACCACGGTCGTCAATATCAATCAGGTTCTCAAAGGTGAACATGTTGTCTTGGATCTCTTGAGCCAGCTCCTGATCTACTCCCTCTACCTGCTCCATTACCTGAGATTCGATGCTGCCTTCCACCAGGTTAAGAATATCTGCCGCCGCTTTAATCCCACCTAGTGAAGCCGATTTAACATTGGAAGTTCCTGAGAATTGAGTATCCAGAATCTGGTCTAGCTCCTGCAGCGCAGCTGGCTGAATGCCATCCAGGGTCGCGATACGCATAATGATATCTGTGCGTACTCGATCCTGAAATTCTGATAGCACCTCTGCTGCCTGATCCGGGTCGAGGAATGACATAACAATGGCTATGATTTGTGGGTGTTCATATCTAATTACTTCGGCAATAGAACGCGGGTCCATCCACTTCAGCTGTTCTAGCCCCTTACTATTTCTACCGAGCAGGATACGATCAATAACATTACCAGCTTTTTCCTGCCCTAGGGCCTCTGTCATGACATTCCTGATATACTCATCCGAATTCATACCCAAGGCGGTTTGGGTGCCAAGAGTAGAGACAAAAGAGTGCATCACCGATTCCATCTCAGCCGTAGATACATTGTGCAATCCGGCCATGGCGGTACCTAGATCCTGCACCTCTTTTGGCCCCATATGGGCTAGTACAGTTGCAGCATCCTTCTCACCCAGGGCCAACATCAGAATCGCAGCGCGATCTACACCCTTTAGCCCATCATTAGGTTGTTCAGTTTTAGATTTAGTCTCAGCCATCGTCAGCTACCCAACTTTTTACCACTTGCGCAACCCGTTTAGGATCGTCATTTACCATCTGGCGAGCGGCCTTTAGTGTGTCTTCATATTTTGCCGGTCCTGGCAGTTGTACAGCCTCTCCAGTCTCTTGGTCAACATAAGAGCCTCCCCCCTGTGCCGCCCCAACCGGAACCGGCATACCAGCCCCACCTTGTGCTTGAGCATATACTGGCTGGGTGGCAATCAACTTCTTCAGAGTAGGCATTAGCACTACAAATATTAGTATCAGAACCAGAGCCAGACCACCTACCTGTTTAGCAACATCCCATACCCACGGCTCTTCCCAAATGGGTATTTCTGGAATGGCCGCTGGTGGCTCTGGAATCTGGAAGGCAGCATTCACCACCCGCACGCTGTCGCCGCGTTGGGCGTTAAATCCTATTGCCTCTTTCACCAGACTACTGATGCGGCTGACCTCTTCTGGAGTACGTTCCCTGCTGGTCACTGCTCCATCATCTGCAGTGGTTACAACGTTGTCCACAACCACAGCAACCGATAGACGTTTCAGGTTACTTGCGGAAAGCCGGGTATGACTTATGGTCTTGTCCAGCTCATAGTTACGAGTAGCCCGTTTACTGCTATTGAGAGGAGACCCTCCTTCTCCAGCGGCACCTGCTGCTCCTCCAGCGGTTTCAGGAGCTGTACCAGCAGCCGGCGGTTGATTGCTTATAGCACCGGGAACACCCTGTACAGAAGACAATTTGCTACTCTCTTCGTTCACCTGTTCGCTTCTGAGAGCAGGCATATCTGGGTTGAAACGCTCAGAAGTCTGTTCAGTTAAGGTAAAGTCTACTTCTGCTGTCACCTGAGCGCTGATATTCTCTTGCCCTAGGAAGGGAGTTAGTATATCTACCACGCGCTGTCTGTAGTGCTTTTCTAAGTTCCTGGTGTATTCAAACTGGTTTGCCGTAAGCATCATTTCCCGGGCATCCATATCGGTACTCAGCAGTGTTCCTTTCTGATCAACAACTGTTACCTTGCTAGAATCCAGTTCCGGCACACTGGCCGCCACTAGATGCACAATTGAGGCTACCTGGGACTTCTCTAGGTTACGTCCAGAGAATAGTTTCACTACAACTGATGCACTGGGCTCCTTTTTCTTACGCACAAACACCGACTGCTTAGGAGTGGCCAAATGTACCCGGGCGCTCTGAACTGGTGAAAGCGTGGATATGGTACGGGCCAATTCCCCCTCCAGGGCGCGATGAAATCTTGCGGCCTCCACTGCCCTGCTGGTTCCTAGACTGGTCTCCTGTTGCAGCAGCTCAAAGCCCATATTGTTACCGCGCGGCAAGCCATCACCGGCAAGCTTCAACCTGGCAGCGTACAGGTCCTTACTGGGAACCAGTACTGCGCCAGTGGCGTTATCGACCTTAAACTTGATATTAGCTTGCTCCAGAGCGGATACCACATCACCTGCATCCCTCTGGGAGAGATTGCCGTACAGCAGACTGTAGTTTGGGGTCTGAGACCAGAGTACCACTGCTACGCCAAGGGCCACGCTAGCAGCGATACTAATCATAATCATCAGCTGTCGCAGTATGGGATTACTCGCCAAACTTATGCTTGGGGCTTGTACTGTTCCTTGATCAGCCATTTAGTGCTTACCTCGCCTCGTATTAATCATAATATAACTTTGAATTCAATGGGTTATATAGGCATATTCATTATATCTTTGTAGGCATCCACCAACTTATTGCGTACCTGAACCATGGTTTCAAAGGAGAGACTCGATTTCTGCACTGCAATCATAACCTCCGCCAGATCCACATCTCCCTGGCCAGTTTCAAACGCCGTTTTCATGGCACCAGCTTCCTGTTGCACCTCATTCACATTATCAATTGATTGTTTCAACAAATTGCTAAAATCGTTTCCGGCACTCTCTTCAGGGCGTACTGGCTGAGCTCCAGCTCCAGCCTGAGCTGCCATAACCCGCATCTGCGCTAATACCTGATCTATGTTTGAAGTGCTCATATTTTCACCACTCTGTCTAAACTTAATCTCATCTATAGTAAATATGCAGTTTTCACACCAATTTAGTGAGGAATTGGAACCCCAGCATCACGCAAGCGCGCTATTTTATAGCGCAGAGTCCTCTGGCTGATGCCCAGCTTAGCCGCTGTGTTTTTGCGGCTTCCGTTCTCGTCCCGCAGAGTATCTAAAATCATCTGTTCCTCTACAGAACGCAGATCTTCATTCAGCCTACCTTTGCTCGCATCATGTTCTGGCTCTGGTGTTCCTGACTCTTCAATGAAAGCGAGGTCATCCTTGCTTATCTCGTTTCCGCTATTCAGAATCAACGCACGCTGCATGACGTTATCCAACTCCCTGGCGTTCCCTGGCCAAGAGTGGGAAATCAACACCTTTTGTGCCTCTTTACTCAGCTTCTTTCCGGTTACACCCTGCTTTTCGCAGTGTCGATTCAGAAATAGTTCTGCCAAGGGAATAATGTCCTGAGTACGCCTGCGTAGCGGCTCCAGATATAGTGGAAATACATTGAGACGGAAGAACAGATCTTCCCGGAAACGTCCGGCCGACACCTCTTCCCGCAGTATTCTGTTGGAAGTTGCCAATACTCTTACATCCAGCGGGATCATCTTGCGTCCACCCAGACGCTCTACCTCACGCTCCTGCAGTACCCGCAGTAGCTTGGCCTGTAGATTCAGGCTCATCTCCGATATCTCGTCTAGCAGCAGAGTCCCACCTTGGGCCTGCTCAAACTTGCCTGGAGCGGAATTATGGGCGCCGGTGTAAGCTCCTTTCTCATAACCAAACAGCACCGCCTCCAACATATTGTCCGGGATGGCAGCACAGTTAATAGCAATAAAAGGACCGTTGGCCCGATTCGAATTGCGATGAATATATTGAGCGAACACCTCTTTACCGGTCCCGCTCTCTCCTCCAATCATTACGGTTACATCACTGCTGGCTACCTTTTTGGCCAGCTCCAGGAGTTTGCGTGATTTGCTATCGTCGGCGACCACGCCTTCATGTTCTGCGTCCTGATCCAGATTCAAAACTGCCTGCTCTACCTTCTCTACCAACATCTTGGCTTCAAATGGCTTAGCTAGATAGTCAACAGCCCCATCACGCATGGCCGATACCGCCTTTTCGATATTGCCGTAGGCAGTCATAAGCAGAACCGGGATAGATGGGTATATGTTTTTCACTTGCGTCATGAGCTCGTGTCCATCCATGGGGCGCATCTGTACATCGCTCACCACCATGCCCACAGATTTATGCTGCATAATTTCTAGGGCAGATTGGCCATCACTTGCCGACTCTACCTGATATCCAGCAAGCTCTAGTGTTTCACACAGCGCTTCCCGCAGTGTTGGATCATCTTCTGCTACTAAAACGGTCGCTTGGCTCATACTGCAGCCCTCCGGAGAATTGGTAATAACTTTTTGCTATCGACCTTATCTGGGGTCGATGAAGAGTTTTCTGGTAAAGGAATCTTGGGAAGATCTATGCAGAAACTTGCGCCGCTGCTCTCTTTATCAGCTAAAGCGATCTTGCCGTTATGGTCCAGAATCACCGCTTGAACCACCGCCAGACCAAGGCCGGTGCCGCTGCTGCTGGTGGTAAAGAAAGGATCGAACACCTTATCTTGTATATCTTGGGGAATGCCTGGACCACTGTCACTGATAGTCAGACTAAG
Source organism: Sedimenticolaceae bacterium (assembly GCA_050291725.1). Lineage (GTDB taxonomy): Bacteria > Pseudomonadota > Gammaproteobacteria > Chromatiales > Chromatiaceae > JAAGZL01. The sequence continues at coordinate 49,597 of JBNKKH010000007.1, read as the reverse complement.
AGTTTTATCGCTGGTCTGCTTCAACTCCATGGACAGTTTCAAACCTTCTCCAGCATGTTTCAGTGAGTTGGTAGCGATATTCATAATAGCCCCTTGCAGAGCATCACGATTACCAGAAATTATGCAGCGCCCAGGTATGCTGTTGTTAAATTCGAAATCTGCACCGCTTTTCTTCAGTCCGGGATCCAGCATCTGAATGGTATCTTCCAACAGCGGAATTAAATCAAATAGCTCTGGAGAGTATTTACCACCCCTGGTAAAAGCCAGCATGTCATTAATCTGGCGCTCCATAAGCTGCAGGCTCACTTTGATCCTTTCGGAGAATCTTTCGCGCCGCTCTGGTTCCAGCTCTGAGTTACTTAGATGGGAGGCGTAAAGCAGTGCTGATGAGAGAGGTGTACGAATCTGATGGGCTAGTTGGGCTGCCATCTTACCCATGGTGCTAAGACGCTGCCTACGATTAAGTCGCTCCTGTAGTTCACGCATCTCAGTTATGTCCAGTATAAGTAGAATACGGCCATTATCTGCATCGAGTTTACGCTCAGTCATAGTGACCAGACGACCACTGGTAAGAGTCTGCTCTTTACTATTCTGCTTGGATTTGAAGTTTGCCTGGTAGATTTGGCTCCAGGTTAGTCCGGCCTGGATAGAGCTAAACAGGTCTGAGGCTGCGGGATTGAACTGTTCTACCCTATCCTCTCCATCCAGCACCACCACAGCAGCCGGAAGTGCATCCAACAGTTGGCTGAGACGATTAGCCAGTAGCTCTTTTTCCGCCAGTTGGCGCATGCGCTCAGACCTGGCTACTGCCAACTCTGAACTAAGATGGGTAACCTGCTCCTGGAGTTGCTGGTAGGAGCCTACCAGTTGCTCAGATACCTGATTAAATGCCTGAAAGGCATCTTCAAGTTGTTGCTGATTGAGCGGATTTCCGCCTGATGTCTGCATATTACCCTACCAATTGAACACTCAAGTTTCGATTCAATCAGGTAATTGCAATATGTGTGCCCGTTTTTTTATTCTTTATTTAACAATATGTTACGAATGCTTTATTTTTCAGAGTCAAATATATGACTTGATTTAAGCCCTCTGAATGCCATATTTACGTAATTTTTCCACCAGGGTGGTACGGCGCATTTTCAGCGCCTTGGCAGCATGGGCCACCACTCCATCTGACTCATGCAAAGCCTGCTTAATAAGAGATAGCTCCAAATCGCTAAGATGGGACTTAAGATCAATCCCGTCTTTGGGAAGTCTCGGTCCGGAACTTATGGTTCCTGGCTCATCTCCCGGCATGGTTACTATAGGCATGGTGTAATCATCTCCTCCCCCAGGCACATCTATGCCCTCTCTAAACTTCTCTGGAAGATCTTTTACATCCACCACCCCATATGGATAGAGAATAGCCAGACGCTCTATCAGATTGGCCAGCTCTCGCACATTGCCAGGCCACTTATAGTGAGACAGGGCAGCTACTGCCCCAGGTGTAAGCCGCACCGATCCGCGCTTTTCTGTCTCTATCCTGGAGATAAGGTCGTTTACCAATACTGCAATATCTTCCACCCTCTCACGCAGTGGAGGCACCTCAATGGGAAAAACATTCAAACGGTAGTATAGGTCCTCACGAAAACCGCCCTCTTCTATCAACTGCTCCAGATTACGGTGGGTGGCGGCAATAATACGCACGCTACACTTAATAGTCTTGTTGCTGCCTACCCGTTCAAATGCCCTCTCCTGCAGCACCCGTAGAATCTTCACCTGCATGGGAAGGCTCATATCCCCTATCTCATCCAGGAACAGGGTACCGCCTTCGGCCATTTCAAATCTGCCTTGTCTGCTATTAATCGCACCGGTAAATGCGCCCTTCTCGTGACCAAACAGCTCACTCTCTAATAGATCGGCAGGAATGGCGCCACAGTTAACCGGTACAAAGGGCTTGCCACGACGATTAGAGTGAAAATGGAGTTTACGGGCTACAACCTCTTTACCCGTACCTGATTCGCCGAGTATGAGCACAGTGGCATCTGAATCCGCTACCTGTTCAATCATACGATTAATTTGTCTGGTAGCGCGGCTGTTGCCGGAAAAACTGCGGAATAGCTCCAGCCTCCTTAAGGTGCTCTCCCCTTCAATCTGATTCTCCATATACAGATTTGCCCGTGACAGGGCATTCATCAAGGCCGTATAGCTAGTAGGCAAAGAGATTTCACCCAGCACACCGTTGTGGGATGGTCTCTTTCTCTTCGGCTTGCCATCTTCTTGCAGCAAAAACAGCGCTGGAGCGTTCTCTACCTCATTAAGCTTGCTGGACAACCTATCACACTCTTCATCACTTATGGCGGAAGTGAGCATAATGGCTGTATATTTATCTTTTAAATGCTCTTCAATGGAATCAACATCGTCGTCTGCCAATAGGGAGTAATCTACAAATTCCAAAATGCTCCTCAGATAGCTGATTCTAGATTCATCGCTATCAAGTAGCAGCACTTTTCCACAACCGTGTGTGCGATCTGATTTAGCCAGTTCAGACATAGAGTTAAGATCTCTTTTTAATCCTGAATATTAGGAGTTGGTCGACACTGCAGAGTAAAGCACTATATTACGCGCATGTCAAAATAACGTCATATTACACAGCTGCGACGTAACTATATTGAATTCAGCGTATTTAGGAATTTACTTCTTGTTAGGACCTGTTAACAGGCCCTAGCCTATTTCAATTTAGACTGGGCAACCATACGGCGGTGATGACGAAAAATCAGCTTTTCCAACTGATCCTGCACCCCACTCCCAATACCCTCAAACCTGGCAAAAACCACAGCACCAGAGCTTGCTGCTGCAACCGCTTCTACCTGCGCTGCCAAGCACACGGCCTCAGGCACCCGGTTATCTATATGGAGCTGGATCCATATCCTATCCCCTTCTGCTGGCTGCCGCTCCATACAGATCCACTCTATTCCTGTAGCTGCAACTCTTACTTGAACAGGCTGGGGAATATCATCTCTCTCGCCTGCCAGCTTTGATAGCATCTCTAGAATTAAATTTACCTTTGCCTCTAATCTGAGCAATGCGGATTCTGTCTCAGACTCATCATCGACTTTCTCCGTTATTTGATCACTCAACAGGTTAATGCAGTGCAGCACATGCTCATTTTGCTCTGCAACTCTGGCGAGGTTAATAGCTTGTGATCCCTCATCCATAACCTCCCAGGAGAGCGGCAACATATCCTCATATGCCAGGCTGTTAGAAAGTTGGCTTGTTTCAGAATTTTTCATCTATTCCTCGGTGTCTACTTGACAGATCGGTGGTAGCATCATAGAAAGAAGGTACATCAGAGATTATAGGAGTTCCAGAGCCAGCCCACACTATGAACGATATCCCATTAAGCATGTTATTTGGCATGCTGGCTCTTCTTATTCTATTGTCGGCCTTTTTCTCCGGCTCTGAAACTGCCCTAATGACCATTAACCGCTATCGTCTGCGGCATATGAAAAACAGCGGCCATCCCGGGGCGATTAGAGCCCATAACCTGCTAAAGAGGCCAGATCGCCTGATTGGCCTGATCCTGCTGGGAAACAACTTCGTTAATATCCTGGCATCTTCCCTGGCCACAATCATTGCCATAAGAGTGGGGGGTGAAGGCTCAATAGCGGTTGCTGCTGGCCTCCTAACCCTGGTTATTCTGATATTTGCCGAGGTAACGCCAAAGACCCTGGCGGCGGTACATCCAGAAAAACTGGCCTTTCCCGCTGCTTTTATTTACAAGCCACTGCTGAAAATCCTCTACCCATTGATCTGGATAGTGAACAGTATTACCAATGGAATGCTGAAATGGTTCGGAATATCCCCTGAGATAATTCAAGATCAGCACTTGAGTCAGGATGAGCTACGCACAGTGGTAGCTGAAGCTGGCTCTATGGTACCCAAGCGCCATCAAAAGATGCTGCTCAGCATATTAGATCTAGAAAACGCAACCGTTGAAGATATTATGATCCCACGCAATGAGTTAGGTGGGATAGACCTCGAAGACAGCATAGAGGATATCATCGCCCAGCTACAGAACGGCTTCTATACCAGAATATTGGTCTTCGACAACGGCATTGATAATCTAGTAGGGGTTATTCACATTCGCAACGCTATGGTTGCCCTCACCCAAGGAGAGCTGACCAGAGAGAAGATTAGAGAGATTGCAGAAGATCCATATTTCATACCAGAAGGCACACCACTCAATAGACAGCTGCTTAACTTTCAGCGTGAGAAGAAAGGCTTCGGTCTGATAGTTGATGAGTATGGTGACCTTCTGGGTCTGGTTACTCTGGCTGACGTGCTAGAAGAGATAGTAGGCGAATTCACTACCGACCCTTCAGACAGCATCCTAGAGGTGCATCCTCAGGATGACGGCAGCTTCCTGGTGGCAGGTAGTGCTGAAGTGCGAGAGTTGGTCAAAGCGTTCAAATGGGAGCTTTCTGAAGACGGACCTAGAACCATAAACGGCCTTATCATCGAATATTTAGAGACCATACCAAAACCGGGAACATCGCTCTTACTTGAAGGCTACCCGATCGAAGTGCTACAAACTCATGACAACGCTGTGAAGATGATCAAAATTTGGCCAGATAAGCGCAAAAAACAGCCTCTCGACGATTGAATTAGAAAAATCTAAAAAGCTATACTCTCTTTATGAAAATAATTCCTAAACAGGGCTACAAACCTGATTCAACCAGCAATGAAAGATAAACCTGAAAATAGACATCCAGCCCCGGGACAGAAACCGATCCCAAATGGAACATCATTTGATGCCATTATGCGTGACCTGGATGCGCTACCAACTGGTTTTGTGCAAGTTGTAAAGGGTGAACACATTGGCCGCATAATTATTCTCAACCGCTCTATGACCCGTCTAGGGCTATCAGGCAAATCCTGCGTTGTAGTAGCTAATCGAGGTGATCAGGGCTATTTTCTTACCCCGCTGGAAGGCAAGACATTTCCATTAGTAAACGGCGAGCCTACGGGTGATGCGACGGTCCAGCTCTCTGATGGAACAATGATAGAAATAGACGGCATAGAGATGAAATTTCATCAAGGAAACTCTTCAGCTGCCGATATAGCCATTTAATAGGCCTTAAGTCTTATTGCGTTATTCCTGCTGTGACCACTAACCAGCAGGCTTATGGTTTATAATATACAAATAATCATACAGTTAAGGGGATCCAGCTAATGACTAGTGATAACAGCGAGAATAGACGTCAATTTCAGCGCGTACTGTTCGATGCCGACACCAGAATTGAAGGAGACTCAGGGGGAATATCCGCAAAGCTGATCGATATATCCCTAAACGGCGCCTTAATAGAGAGACCAAAACACTGGTCCGCGGCTACTGGTGAGAAAGTAACCATCTCTATAACCCTGGATCAAGAAGAGGCCTTCTCCATTCTGATGCAGGCTGAGGTAGCCCATACCGAGGAAGACCGAATTGGTTTGCACTGTGAGCATATAGATATGGACAGCATTACCAACCTGCGTCGCCTGCTGGAACTTAATCTAGGCGACCCAGTATTTCTGGAACGAGAACTGGCGGCCTTGGGTTAGGAAACCTCTGGCACACCTTGCCATAGCATCTTGTAACCCATCTCATAGGTATCTGAGCAATACTCAGACAGCGCACTGAACCTCTCTTTAAAAACAGAGTCGGCATGCGACTTTTCATGCTGTTCGAAAGATCGCCAATAGGTCATGATCACTATATGGTCTTCGCTGTTCTTACTCGGATCAAATGAGCCCTGCTCAGACACAAACCCTGTATACTCAAAAACCTGCCCGCCGATAAAACCACCCTCATCATCCCCATAGGTGTTTTTCACAACATTACACATCTCGCCCAGGGCCAGCTCTACATCTTCTGCGTTGACCTCTGGCTTTAACTTAACAACGTTGAACAGCATTACTACGCCAAATGGGATTGTTATTGGTTCAAACATCTATTGTCTCCTATTTTTATCTATTAGCTCTAATAGTAGACAACAATTTAACAATTATATTGCGTCAATGGCATCAGATAGACGATCAACCGCAATAACCTCAACCCCGTCTACAGACTTCTTAGGAGCATTGGCCCGAGGGAGTATCACTCGCTTGAAGCCGTGTTTTACCGCCTCCTGTAGCCGCTCCTGCCCGCTGGGCACAGGTCTAATCTCCCCAGCCAGACCAACCTCACCAAAGATTGCCAGATCATGCGGCAGAGGCCGATCACGAAAGCTAGAGAGTACTGCCAGCAACACCGGAAGGTCGGCAGCCGTTTCAGTGATACGAACACCACCAACCACATTTATGTAAACGTCCTGATCAAACATAGCTATACCACCATGGCGGTGCAGTACCGCTAGCAGCATATTCAGACGATTCTGTTCCATACCCAGAGTAACCCGGCGTGGATTGGCTAGATGACTCTCATCCACCAGAGACTGCACCTCTACCAGCAGAGGGCGGCTCCCCTCCCTAGTCACCAAAATAGCGCTACCAGGCACCTCTTTCTGATGTTTAGAGAGGAATATCGCAGAGGGATTAGTAACTTCGCGCAGACCCTTGTCGGTCATAGCAAATACGCCCAGTTCATTCACAGCACCGAAGCGATTTTTGATGGTACGGATCAGGCGGAACTGACTCCCCTGCTCTCCCTCAAAGTAGAGCACCGTATCCACCATGTGCTCCAATACTCGAGGACCAGCCAATGTCCCCTCTTTGGTGACATGGCCCACCAGGAATATGGCCGTACCCATCTGTTTGGCAAAACGCACAAGTTGTGCAGTGGCCTCACGCACCTGGGCCACAGAGCCGGGAGCTGATTGCAACATCTCGGTGTAAACGGTCTGGATAGAGTCGATTACCATCACGCTGGGGCGTTCAATGGCCGCCTGTTTCAGAATGGTCTCAACACAGGTCTCGGTGAATAGCTTAAGTCCATCGCTGGGCAGTCCCAGCCGATGGGCGCGCATACTGATCTGCTCTGGAGACTCCTCACCACTTATATAGAGGGTGGAAACATCACCCTGGAATTTTGTCATAGCCTGAATCAACAGGGTGGATTTACCTATGCCGGGATCACCGCCAATTAGAACCACAGAGCCAGAAACCAGCCCCCCTCCCAGCACTCGATCCAGCTCCTTGATACCGGTGGAGATACCTCGGTTTTGGGATGGCTCAACTTCGGAAAGAGAAAACACCTGAGCAGTTGGCACTGAGCCGGCATAACCGGAGAAGCGGCTGTTTTTGCTGCCCTTGGCTGCTGCCGCAGTTTCATTCAGGCTGTTCCAGGCCCCACACTCGGGACACTGACCAGACCACTTGGGGAAAACCCCTCCGCAGTCGCTACAACTATATGCTCTCTTTTCCTTAACGCTCACCGTCCTCGGCCCTGCACAAACTCGACCCTGCCGGTAAGCCTACAGAAAAGCTCATATGAGATAGTCCCGGCATGGTCTGCAACAATATCGGCAGATAGCCCTTCACCCCACAGGGTGGCGCGGTCGCCAATCTTGGCTTGGGGTTGGCTGGTTAGATCAACTGTGATCATATCCATGGATACCCGTCCTACCAGAGGCACTATTCCACCATTCAGCAGTACCGGCGTTCCAGAAGGGGCATGGCGCGGATAACCATCTCCATAGCCTATGGCCACTACACCCACCAGCATATCCTCTGGACAGATGTAGGTCTTGCCATAGCCAATGCCATCACCCTTTTTAAATTCATGTTTGGCAATCAATGTGCTCTGCAAAGTCATTACCGGACGCAGGCCATCATCCGCACCGGTTTTACCGTTAAAAGGTGAAGAGCCATAGAGCATGATTCCGGGACGCACCCACTCCAGATGGGACTCGGGCCAGTTCAGGATACCGCCGGAATTGGCTATGCTACCAACTGTACCTGTCTGCTCGAGCAACGGTTTCAGCTGTCGAATCTGATGATCTGATTCCGGGTTCTGCGGATCATCCGCATTGGATAAGTGAGTCATCATCCCTACCCCATCTACCACGGAATCGCACGCACATAGGGCGGCATAAGCCTGCAGAGCAGCATCCACCGCAAAGCCTAAGCGATGCATACCGGTATCTACCTTCAGCCAGCAGGTAACAGGGGTGGTAAGTGATTGCTGTTGCAGTATCGCTAGCTGCCCCGGCTCATGTATCACCAGATGTAGACTATTCATTGCAGCCTGCTGCAACTCATCTGTATTAAAAAAACCTTCTAGGACTACAATCGGCTTGGTGATACCGGCCTCACGCAGCTGCACCCCTTCTCCCACTCTGGCCACGCCAAAAGAGTCTGCATCCTGTAAGGTGTTTGCCGCCAGCAACATGCCGTGGCCATAGGCATTGGCCTTCAACATAGCCATTACTCGGCTACTTGGGGCTGCTTGGCGCACCCGCTGTAGGTTGTGCTCTAATGCGGAGAGATCAATATAGGCCTGAGGACCAAGACCCATCAGTAATCCTCTGTGCCATATACATCGTCGGCATAGTTTTCAAACTTAGTATACTGACCAAGGAAGGTGAGACGCACCTTGCCAATGGGGCCGTTTCTCTGTTTGCCAATGATGATTTCAGCACTGCCTCGGTCCGGGCTATCTTCGTTGTAAACCTCATCACGATAGATGAACACCACCACATCTGCATCTTGCTCGATACTGCCTGACTCTCTCAAATCGGACATTACTGGGCGTTTGTTGGGACGTTGCTCCAAGTTACGGTTGAGCTGTGATAAGGCAATCACTGGGACATTCAACTCTTTGGCCAAGGCCTTTAGAGAGCGGGAGATAAAAGATATCTCTGTCGCTCTGTTTTCTCCTGCAGAAGGAGCCTGCATCAACTGCAGATAGTCGATAACAATCATTCCCAGCCCACCATGCTCACGCTTCAGGCGACGCGCCCTGGCCCTAATTTCGGTTGGGGTAAGGGCTGGAGTATCATCAATATACATAGGCGCTTCGGCCAAAATACTCACAGCGGACGTAAGGCGAGGCCACTCATCGTCCTCCAGCTTGCCGGTACGCACCCGATGTTGATCGATACGTCCCAGAGAGGACATCATACGCATGGCCAGGGAGTCACCAGGCATCTCCATGCTGAATACCGCCACCGGCACCTTGCTGTTAATTGCCACGTTCTCAGCCATATTCATAGCAAAAGTGGTCTTACCCATGGATGGGCGCCCAGCAACTATAATCAGGTCAGCGGGTTGCAGGCCTGATGTCATATCATCGAAATCGTTAAAGCCAGAGCTAAGACCTGTTATCGGCTCATCCTGTTGAAACAGGGTTTCTATGCGATCAACCGCCTTGGTAAGCAGATTCTTGATAGAGGCAAAGCCACCGCCACCGCGGGACATCTGCTCTGAAATCTCGAACACCTTCTGCTCCGCTACATCTAGCAGGGCTGCACTATCCTTACCCTCAGGCTGGAAGCCGCTGTCTGCGATCTCGGTTCCAACCTTGATCAGCTGACGCATAACCGAGTATTCACGCACAATATCGGCATAGGCCCGGATATTGGCGGCACTAGGGGTATCTTTCGCCAACGTACCCAGATAGGCCAGACCACCCACATCATCCAAAGACGCTACCCGCTCCAGCTCCTCAGACAAGGTGATAACATCAAAAGGCTTGCTCTGCTCAGCCAACTCGTGAATTGCGCGAAAAATAAGCTTATGTTCACGCCGATAGAAATCAACATCTGTTACCCGATCGGCAATCTGATCCCAGGCGCTGTTCTCCAGCATAAGACCACCAAGAACAGACTGCTCACCCTGAATAGAATGGGGAGGAGCGCGCAAAGCATCAGCCATAGATTCGCCCTGCATCATTGGTGGTGGAAAAGCTGGTTCTTGCATCTTTGGTTCTTTTGATCCGTTATTTTTTCTAGTGGAGTTGGCAACTTAAGTGGTTATGCCTGACTACTGTATATCTCTAATAGATTGAGCTTCAGCCAGGGAACATATCATAAACCTTGGAGCCGATATGCGCTACAGATTTGACCAGACCAAAATCGCAAAACTGAGACAACAAAAAGCCGGACCGGGGAAACATCTCCCCAGTCCGGCCTTGATTGTGATAGAAAACCCCTGGTCTATCAGGGGGTTCCTACTATTGATCCTTACTCTTCAGGAACAATAGCGAGTTTCAACACAGCATCCACATCAGTGTGCAGATGGATTACCACCTCAAACTCACCAACGATGTGGAATGGTCCTTCTGGCAGGCGAACTTCGCGCTTCTCAATCTCAACACCAGCATCACAAGCGGCCTGAGCGATATCAGCAGTGCCAACGGAACCGAACAGTTTGCCCTCGTCACCAGCCTTGCTGCTGATGCTGATGCTGAGCTGTTCAATCTTTGCTTTGCGCTCTTCTGCAGTGGCCAGATCCTCAGCTGCTGCCTTCTCCAAATCTGCGCGGCGCGCTTCGAAGGCCTCCAGGTTTGCTTTGGTGGCGAATACAGCGCGGCCAGTTGGTACTAGGTAATTTCTTCCATACCCAGACTTAACAGTGACCTTATCACCAAGAGCACCCAGGTTTTCAATCTTTTGTAACAGAATAACTTCCATCGTAGCTACCTCTGAAAGGTGTAATATTTAACTTGTCCCGCCAGAATCTTTTCCAAGACGAGTCCTAAAATCCCAAAAAGCATCAAATACCCCCACTGTTGCCAGTAAAAGTACCATGTACTGCATGCCTAAAATAAGCAGTACATACATGCCCACCAACCAACCATAGTTGGCTTCAAGCTTGGCCCTGATTCCATGAGCCAGCGCCACCCCCTGCAGCAGATATGCCATTATTAATAACATGGCAAGATAATCTAGCTGAGGCCTGGCAAAACCTATCCCCATTGACAACACAGCAACCAGCGCAATGGTCAATATGGCAAGTGGCTGCGGCAATCTCAGCTGGTGAAATTCATCTCTAAACCCACCAGGGTTGTACAATAACGACTGCCACCAACGCCCTAGTAGCAGTGATGCCATAAGTTGCAGGTAAAAACCCGCAGCTACCATACCAGTCATCCATTTAGATACAGCTACCAGTAGAAGCTTCCTCTGGTCCACCTCTAGGCCTTGGGCCTGAGAGAAGCTATCTAGCATTGGCGCCAACACTTTACGCCACTGTTCTGCCGGGTCGCTAAACTGCATATAGTGAAACACTATTAGCAAAACCCCAAACAACAGCGCTAATGTTGCTGTATAGGCAAGCGACCTGCTTGTTCTCAGCGTTAGAGCTAAGGTCCATACCGGCACCCACAGTAACAGGGTAGCCGCTACCACCGGTACAGGATTAACCTGTACCAGCATGGCCAATAGCGCACAGGCTATAGCGCTCAATAGTGTGACAACAAAGCCGTCTCGCGCCCCTACTCTGAGGGTTACCAAGGCGACAGCTGCTGAACTCACTATGGCTAATGGAGGAAACAATACAGATAACAACGCAATAATGCTTATTGCCATTACTGCCTGCGATCTCCCCCGCATCACAAAGGATGCCAGTAAACGCATAATCCTATCCGGACTTACAACATTCGGACGTTAAACCCGAAAGTCGATAAACTACTACTGATGCTTATCAGTGTACGGCAGCAAGGCAACATAACGAGCGCGCTTGATTGCCGTAGAAAGTTGACGCTGATACTTGGCCTTGGTACCTGTGATGCGGCTCGGCACTATGCTGCCATTCTCACTGACGTAGGCCTTTAACAGATTAAGATCCTTATAATCTATATCTGTGATTTTCTCTGCGGTAAATCGGCAGTATCTTCTGCGACGAAAATAGCGTGACATAACTTAATCTCTCCAAATAATTTTATTTGACCGACTTCACGGCCATCAAAACTGACTTAATGCGTCCGGTAAAGCTGTACTTATTCAGCCTCAACCTCTGCCTCTGCCTCATTATCTTCAGGCTCAGCAGCAGGTCTCTCTTCGCGCTCGTCCTGAGATTTGGCCAAAGGAGAAGGATCTGTGATTGGACCCTTACGCTTGACGGTCATATTACGCAACACAGCGTCATTGAAACGGAAAGCGTTTTCCAGTTCCTTCAAGACCTCGCCATCGCACTCGATATTCATGAGCACATAGTGGGCTTTAGGCAGTTTTTGGATGGGATAAGCAAGTTGGCGGCGACCCCAGTCTTCCAAACGGTGGATAGAACCACCTTTAGACTCGATGGTTGAGCGATAACGCTCAATCATGCCTGGGACCTGCTCACTCTGATCCGGGTGGACCAGAAATATAATTTCATAATGTCTCATAATTGCCCCTTTCGGATTAAGCCTCCCGCACTTATGCGGTGAAGCAAGGAGTCGACATGGAGATTGCCCCATGCCGGAAAACAGCGCATTCTACCTACGCCCGTGGCTGTATGCAACGGAAAAATATAGATTTTCGCTATGAAAATACAAAAAAAATAGCCGGGGCTATTTCAGACCCAGCTATCTTTCGTCACATTTCGCAGCAAATTACTACTTGGTTTCCGCCTGATTTGCGGGCATTTCATCCTTCATTTCGCCCTCTTTCATCTCTCCATCCTTCATATCACCCTCTTTCATCTTCTCTTCGTCGGCAGGCGCACCGGCAGCAGTGGCCTCTTTAGCCATCTCTTTAGCTGTTTCTGCAGCTTTTTCCACAGCTTTGCCCTCATCACTTGCTAGGGTAGCCTGACTAAAAATGAAAAGAGAAACGCATATAAGCATGGTGAGTCTTTTAAACATAGTCATTTTGATCTCCTTGTTAATTCCGTACAAATACACCCTGTACTGATTGGTTTCGAACGAAACCTGATTAAGAAAGATGCCGTAAAATGGCAGCCGGGCAAAGGTACCACAAAGGGCCAGACGCTCCAAAAATTTATTTACTTTTTGTGAGGTAATCCAATTCTGGGGCAATTGCTATTGGAAACAGGAGGTTGGAGCAATGCAGGAGGATTAGGATAGCAATAAAATCAGGGTGTTAGTTTTCCAGTTTCACTTACTATCTCGACTTGGGTTCCAAACTTCGTTCTAACTACTCCATCCCTGGAGTCGTCCATAAGAGAGAGGGCGAATAAGCGAGACAAAAATGACTTAGCCCCCTCCCCTAACTGAAATTAGTTCTCTTTTATTGAATCGTCGTACTCTATCTCAAAATGCAGCTTATGTTTTGCTTCTTCATTAGCCAGGGCAAGTAGTGACTGCCTGATTGAGTCATCTTCAGCCGATGCAGCCATGTCGTTGTATAGCTGAAACGCCTTCTTTTCCAGCTTCATTGCTACTATTAAAGCATCTGTGTAGCTCATATCATCAGACGGCTCCACAGCAACTATATAATCGCTAACCTTCAAATCAGGCACTCTGTTTCGCCCCACCAGCTTGGTAGCACCTTGACTCTTTATCTCAAGAAGTTTGCTCTTGTGCCTAAGCTCTTCCTCGGCAAAGCCACTTAAGATTTCTCGCATGACTTCATGCTTCGATTTCGATGACAGCTGGGTATAGAAATCTGCCGCTGCCTGCTCCTGATCAATGGCAAAGTCTAATATATCTTCTAGCGATTCCCATGCTTTCATAAACCTTATCACCTCTTAAATATTTAGATACCTGAGTGTCTAATATATAAGTGGCGTTTTATGAAAGCAAACTATGTATGACATAAACTTTTATAGCTTTGAGACTAACGATCAAAATCGTTTTAATTGGTTCTCAATGCAAATCAATACTTTAAGGCTATCTTCTATTGCTTTCCTTACAACAAACTGACATAGCCCATCATACACATTGGTATTAACTACATATCTTTTTCTAGCTACCCTTACCTGCTCTTGCCCAAAGTGTTTCCCTAGAGGCCCATAGCGTCCAAAACCTTCAATGCGGTGTAACCCATGCATTTTACAAGATGAGCGTACCTGTTCATCTCCATTCCAGAACAGGTCCCAACCAGCTTTCCTAGTTTCGCCATCTACCTCAATATTGAACCGTGAATTCGAACTATTAATATGCCCGAGTGTTGTTAAGGCTGCGCCCTGATAGATGTTTTCAATACAGTTTTCACCCACACTACACTGAGAAACCATATTAAAACGATCTTGATTGTAATTAAAATTGCTCAGGCACGAGTCCAACCGATAATTCAGCCTGCTCTCAAAACTATCACCACTGTTTGCACTGTGATAAACAGGCACCACATTGGGAGGTGAACTCATATCTTGTACTAGATGCAGTATTTTTCCTACCAGTTGAAAGCTGTTCTTGGAAAACCCTTCTGCTAGATCTCTTCTTAGCTCGTGGATGTAACTGCGTAAGCTATGTTCAGATGTAGGATAGATAGTAAAGATAGGAGATAACCCAAACATCCTTACCTTTTTTGGTTTGAACCTATTTTTATGATTAAAGAAATGCAGGGTATGAGCCTTGCGCTGCAAGGACTCTTTTTTTACCAGGCCCGCACCTTCTTTAATTTTGCCACTATTTTCCTTAAATTTATCAGCCAAGTCAGTTGGAGAAAACATCCAGTAAAGATCCACAGCAAAACTGGTGATATCCATATGGTCTTGCATTTTCATTATTCTTAGTCCCTAAACCCCAAACCAATTCCATGGAAAATCCATGTGTAACATGCACTATCATGATGTTATTAAGCGTGCATCTAAATAGTAGCATCCGATATAAAGACAGAAAATAGATAGCATACTTATTGCTGATTATTCCTACATAAGATGACGAAACCTCTGATATTCAACTATTATTAGGTAATATCCAGCGGATAATGTAGAATCCCGCACCTTCTTAATCTCTGCCCTGCAAATCAGATAATCGTTTTGCCAGGCAACAATCTTTACAGGCACTCCAATGTCCAGCAATACCAACTCCCTGTTTTCCCAGCTAGGACTAGCTGACCAGGTTCTAAAATCCGTGGAAGAGATCGGCTACGAGGCTCCATCGCCTATACAGCAACAGAGCATACCTCCTCTACTCGAGGGAAAAGATCTGTTGGGACAGGCGCAGACAGGCACAGGCAAAACTGCTGCTTTTGCCCTACCTCTACTGAGTCGTTTGGATGTCTCTAAGGCAGAACCACAGATTTTGGTGCTGACACCAACCAGGGAGCTGGCTATCCAGGTCGCTGAGGCAATGCAGTCGTACTCCAGGCATATCCGTGGGTTTCATGTGCTGCCAGTGTACGGAGGACAATCCATGGGCATTCAGCTACGACAGCTGCGACGTGGCGCCCACGTAGTTGTTGGTACTCCTGGCAGAATCATGGATCACATCCGCCGCAAGACCCTGAATCTGGATAACCTGAAAAGCATGGTCCTGGACGAAGCCGATGAAATGCTAAATATGGGGTTTATCGAAGATATAGAGTGGATCCTGGAACATACACCGGAACAGCGCCAGACCGCACTGTTCTCAGCCACCATGCCCAACCAGATAAAACGCGTTGCCCAGCGTTATCTGAAAGACCCGGTAGTGATCCAGATAAAATCCAAGACCAGCACCGTAGACACCATAACCCAGCGTTACTGGCAAGTAACCGGCCTGCACAAACTGGATGCTCTAACCCGAATGTTAGAGGTTGAAGAGTTTGATGCCATCATCATTTTCGTTCGCACCAAAACAGCAACTGTGGATCTTTCTGAAAAGCTCCAGGCCCGCGGTTACTCATCTGCCGCTTTGAATGGAGATATGAATCAGGCCGCACGGGAATCCACCGTAGATCGATTGAAGTCAGGCAGATTAGATATAATTGTTGCTACTGATGTGGCGGCGCGTGGATTGGATGTAGGACGCATCAGCCATGTCATCAACTACGACATACCCAACGACACCGAAGCCTATGTACACCGCATCGGCAGAACCGGTCGCGCTGGACGCAAAGGTGACGCTATCCTGTTTGTCTCCCCCAGAGAGAAACGCATGCTGAGTGCAATCGAAAAGGCCACCAGGCAAAAAATCACCCAGATGCAGTTACCCAGTCACAAAGAGGTAACCGGACGCCGGGTAGAGCGGTTCCAGCAGACCATCACCGATACCATCACATCTCAGGAGTTGGGCTTCTTTGAAGAGCTCATTGCAGACTATCAGCAAAAGAGCGATATGGACCTAACCCAGATTGCCGCAGCCCTAGCCTATCTCAACCAGCAGGATCGTCCACTGCAGATAAAAGAGAGAGAGAAGCCGGCCAAACAGAGAGATGAGCGTTCCGATAACAAACGGCAAAAAACGGATAGATCACACTCAGAGAACAGACCCAAGCGCGAAAGAAGAGAGCCAAGAGACTCGAAACCAGAAGATGGTATGGTGCGCTACCGTATAGAGGTAGGCAAAGAGCATGAGGTAGAACCAAGGAACATCGTGGGGGCCATAGCCAACGAAGCAGGTCTGGAAAGCCAGTACATCGGCCGTATCCAACTATACGATAACTACAGCACCGTAGACATGCCGGATGGAATGCCAAAGGATATATTTAAACATCTTAAACGGGTGTGGGTATGCGGCCGTCAATTAAATATCACCCTGGAAGGAAGCGAGCAGGTTTCTGCAACTGAAAAAGCTCAAAAACCCAAACATAAAGGAAAGGCAAAACCGAAAGATAGAGCACCTGCCAAGCGTAAGCCAAAAAACAGAAAGAAGAGAAGTTCAACCGAGTAGAAAAACCAGCATCATCCTGCGGTCTGCTCTTGCTTGTAGGAGCCTAATCCTCTGGGCTAAATGATCGGGGAAACAATCGCGCAAGTGCGCGGGCTCTTACAACTAAAAACAAAACCCTGGGTCACAGCTCTCTGACCCAGTATTTTCCTTGCCTTGTTAACAACTAGTACTTAAATAATGGCTGAACCTGGTCATTAAAGTACCAAGTATTTAGCAGCCACTCGTCATTTGGCTTATAGAAAATGAAACGCCATACCATTACATGCTTTTCAAATTTTTGAAGATACACATACTGAACTAATGATTTGCCCAATTGCTCCTCTTCTACAAAATCATAGCCCAGAGATTTGCCAAACCTCTGCGCAATTGCAGGTATTTGAAGATCCATTTGGCCAATTTGAACATCAAATTCTGCAAGAGGGACAACTGTATATGGCCGCAACTTTAGTAGCCCTTCTTTCAATTTGTCTTTGCTGACACTCTCCATAACCTCTTTAGCTAATGCTTGTGTAGCAGCCTTACTAGAGAGAGATTCAACAGCTTGAGCTGATATTGAGAGAGTGACTAATATTATTGAAAGGATATATTTCATTCTGACTCCTTGAAGAAAAACCGAGAAACCAAACTAAACAAAACTAAACAAAACTAAACCAAACTAAACAAAACTAAACTAAACTAAACTAAACTAAACTAAACTAAACGGACACCCACCACCAACCTGCCAGCGCTTTAAGGTTTTGTCAAACTCATCACACCACATAAATATCAAGGAGATATTGTGCCAAAACCAAGGAAAGCCCAGGTACCACTTGATGCTACCTCATACTATTATTGTTGCAGTCATACTCATAATTCGGGTATTCAAACTGCCTACTCTTTCAGATCGGAAAGAGATTAACTTGTGGTTTATTTAGAGTTGGTGTCTACACAATAGAGAGAGTTAAAGCCCCAACTCCTTCCACCGCTTATCCAATCTTTTAAGCGATACTGGATAGTCGGTCTTTAGCTCTTGGGCAAACAAGGAAACCCGCAGCTCTTCAAAAGACCAACGCAGCTCTTCGATACGTTCATCTGCTTTGTGATTAAGGCGGCAGCGTTCATCCCACTCCTGCCACTTCTGATACTGCCCTTGCATCTCTCGCAGTAGTTGTTGATCTCTGGCGGCGGCGTGGTTGAGTTTGTCCAGCCGTAGGGAGATTGCTTTGAGATAGCGCGGTAGATGTTGTAACTGAACATAGGGCGTGAACTGGAGAAAACCTTTAAACACCAGGCGGTCTAGTTGCTGATTCATATCGGCAACAGATGCTATCCAATTGATCTTGTTGGCCCCTGCTAGCTGTTTTCTTACTTCGTGATAGAGTTTTAGTATCTCTCCTACCAGCCCTAATACATCGCCAGCCAGAGTCATAAGATCTGCCTTACGCTGTTCTATTCTGGCCTGAAACTCTTCGGCGCTGTGAATAGGTGGCATATCTTCTACGAAGGTGAGATCTACAATGAGAGATACCAGCTCTTCTTGTAGATCGTTTTTGGATTTTGTTGCAAACCCTTTGGGCGCTGCAGCCGCTTTGGCATACTGCAGTTTCATCTTTTCCAGACCGGGAAGGTTGCGCTTCAGATAACGTATATTCTGGGATAGCTTGAGCATAAACAGCCGCCGCAGACCGGTGCGCATAGCCATATCCGCATTAGGTTTAGAGTCCATAATGCGCAGTGATACCGAATCCCCCTCATCCACCAATGCGGGGAATCCCTTTAGTTTAATGCCACCCCGCTCTAGCTCCACCGACTGTTCCAGCTCTCCAAAGTCCCAGTCGGTTATTCCTTCCCTATCCAGACCAGATGCCGCAAGGGGCTGAGACTGTTCTGTTCCCTCCCCCGCATACTTCTTTCTTAACCTAGCCAGATCACGCCCAGACTCGATTACCACTCCTTTATCATTCACCACCTTAAAGCCCATACGCAGATGTTCTGGCAGCGCGCTCTCATCCCAGGAATCTTCCGGTACATGCACCCCGGTCATCTCCTTGAGCTGCTCCCCCAACTCCCGAATCAGTGGCTTGTCAGATGGCTGCATTCTTTGTAGACAGGCATCGGCATACTCCGGTACCGGCACAAAGGATTTTCTTAGCTGCTTGGGCAGGCTACGCATTAGGGCGATAATGCGCTCCCGCAGCATCCCAGGAACCAGCCATTCACACCTCTCTTCTGTAACCTGATTGAGCACCGCCTGGGGCACCTTGAGGCTTACTCCATCTTCCACATGGCCTGGTTCAAAGTGATAACTCAAAGGGAGTTGCAGGCCATGGATGTTCAGGGTGTCTGGATAATCGGTTTCTGATAGGGAGTAGTCATCTTGTTTACACAGATCCTGTTCCCGCATATGCAGTATCTTTGGGTTCTGTTTGACCTCTTGGCGCAGCCACTTTTCGAATTCAGCTGTGTTATAGATCCCTTCTGGAATACGCTGATCGTAGTACTCATAGATGACCTGCTCATCCACCAGCAGATCACGCTTGCGAGATTTATGTTCCAAGTTTTCGATCTGCTCCAGCAGCTCGCGATTGTGACGCCAGAATTTGGCCCTGGTGTGAAAATCTCCCTCCACTAGGGCGAAGCGAATAAATATCTCCCGCGCCTCTTCTGGATTGATGGGTCCATAGTTCACCTTGCGTCGTGCTGCCAGTGTGATACCGAACAGAGTTACCCGTTCATAGCCCCCAACCTGACCCCGCTTCTTCTGCCAGTGGGGCTCAGAATAACTACGTTTGATCAGATGGCCCGCCACCGACTCTACCCACTCCGGGCGAATGCTGGCCAGAGTGCGGGCATATAGCTGGGTGGTCTCCACCAGCTCTGATGCCATAACCCACTTGGGCTGTTTCTTGAACAGACCGGAACCGGGAAAAATCAGGAATTTACTGTTGCGCCCCCCCAGGTATTCCCGCTCCTTACCGCTCTTCTTAAAACCTATATTACTCAGCAGACCCGTGAGCAGGGCCTTATGCATCTCTTCATAACCAGCCTCGGCCTGGTTCTCTTTGTAGCCCATCTCATGCATCTGACCCCGCAACTGATGATGAATATCGCGCCACTCTTGAGTGCGATTCCAAGATATGAACCTGTCCCGACAGTACTTCCTGAACTTGCTTTTACTCAGATGATGGCGCTGCTCCTGCAGATGGCGCCACAGGTTGAGATAGGTGAGAAAATCTGACTCCTCATGCCTGAACTCGCGATGGGCCTCATCTGCCGCCTGCTGCTTATCCATAGGGCGCTCCCGAGGGTCCTGCACACTCAGAGCGGCACAGATCACCAACAGCTCATTCAGACAGTGAGTGTGGGCCGCAGTGAGCAACATACGTCCAATGCGCGGATCGACTGGGAGACGAGCTATCTTGCGACCAATCTTAGTCAGCTTGCGTGTTGCATCGACCGCACCAATCTCCTCTAGGATGCGATAGCCATCCTTGATAAAGCGTCTGTCTGGTGGATCTAGAAAGGGGAATGACTCTATATCGCCAAAACCCAGTATCTTCATCTGCAGAATAACCGAGGCCAGGTTGGTGCGCTGAATCTCTGGCTCAGTAAACTCTGCCCGTGTCTCGAAGTTCTCTTCGGAATATAGCCGGATACAGACACCCTCTGCCACACGTCCGCAGCGCCCTTTGCGCTGATTGGCACTGGCTTGAGAGATATGCTCCACCGGCAGGCGCTGCACTTTGCTGCGATGACTATAGCGGCTGATACGAGCATAGCCTGCATCAATTACATATCTGATCCCAGGCACGGTAAGTGAGGTCTCGGCCACGTTGGTAGCCAAAACTATGCGTCGCTGTCCCCCAGGCTGAAATATCTTCCCCTGCTGGTCTGTCCCCAATCTAGCGTAGAGAGGCAAAATCTCGGTCAGTTGCATCTTGTGTTTACGCAGAGACTCAGCAGTCTCCCGTATCTCCCGTTCGCCACTGAGGAAGATCAGGATATCGCCCCGGTCGATCCGGCTAAGCTCATCCACTGCATCCAGAATAGCCTGCTGCATCGGCTCATCCCGCTCACTGCTCCCCTCTTCCTGCGGTGGGCGATAGCGTAGCTCCACGGGGTAGGTGCGGCCGGATACATTTATGATGGGTGCAGCGCTGAACTGCTGGGCAAAGTGTTCCGGATCAATAGTGGCTGAGGTGATAATCAGCTTCAGGTCTGGACGTTTGGGAAGAAGCTGCTTCAAGTATCCCAACAGGAAATCAATATTGAGGCTGCGTTCATGGGCCTCATCAATAATCAGGGTGTCATATTCGTTCAGATATGGATCCCGCTGAATCTCAGCCAGCAGTATGCCATCAGTCATCAATTTTATATGACTATCTAAACCAACATGGTCATGAAAGCGCACCTTATAACCGACGCTGGTTCCAGGCTCTGTGCCTAACTCGCTGGATACTCTATTGGCCAGGGTACGCGCAGCGATACGTCTGGGCTGAGTATGACCTATACGCCCATACACGCCTCGCTTTAGTGCAAGGCATATCTTGGGAAGCTGGGTAGATTTACCCGATCCAGTCTCACCACAGATAACCACCACCTGGTTGCTCTCTATAAGTGAAGCGATCTCTTCCCAATTTTCAGAGATTGGCAGTTCCGGTGGAAAACTGGGGCTAGGAAGTTTATCTGCTCTGGTAGCAGCTCGCTGTTTGGATTTCTCTATACGCTCTAGTAAACGCACCAAACCATCATCCACTTTTCCTGTTTGCTTGTAATCCTTTTTTAACTGCTGCAAACGGCGGCGCAGGGCATGCCGCTCGGAGAGCATGCACAGTTCAATATCATCTTTTGTTGGAAATTGTAGTTGCTTCACTTCGTTGAAAATTAGGGCATATAGGGCAAACAGGTGGCGAATAGGGTCTTAATCATTAAAAAGATTCAATATTGGGGTATTTAATGCTTCATTTTAATCCTTCTAATGGATATCATTAAGCGAACTAATGTTGAGTTGGGAATAATATGTCATCCACACCTTCACCACCATATTACAAGCAGAATCGTTTAAAACAACTGCGAGCTTTCTGTAATGCTGCTCAGACCGAGAGTGTCAGCGAAGCAGCGGAGAGGCTTTTTCTAAGTCAGCCCACCGTTTCTCTCCAAATCCAGGCGCTGGAGCGTGAATTTGAGACCATGCTGTTTGAACGGCGCGGCCCAAAAATCAGGCTCACCCCAGAGGGTAAAACTCTGTACAAACTGGCCCAGCCTCTTATCCAGGGCATTGACGGCCTACATGAGACCTTTATCGCTAAATGCGGCTCCCTGGAGTCAGGAGAGCTAAATATTGCTGCTGGTGAATCTACTATCCTGTATGTACTGCCAGAAGCCATGCGCAATTTTTCCAACAGCTACCCCAAAATCAGAATCAAACTGCAAAACGTTACTGGACGTGACGGCATGAGCATGATTCGGGCCGACCAGGTAGACTTAGCTGTGGGCTCTATGTCAGAGGTGGCAGATGATATTTTTTACCACCCTGTAGTCTCTTACAAGACAGTCCTTATAACTCCGCTGGATCATCCCCTGGCAGATAAAGAAAAAGTAACCCTGAATGATATAAGCCCTTATGGACTTATTCTACCACCCCGTCACTTGAGCACCTGGCGCATGGTTGATCTGATATTCAACCAACACAACCTTAAATACCGGGTTAAACTAGAAGCAGGCGGCTGGGAAGTGATCAAAAAGTATGTGGAACAGGGTCTGGGAATCTCCATAGTCTCAGACGTCTGTCTGAGTGGCCATGAAAAACTAAAACGCATTCCGCTGGATGATTATTTCCCTGATCGCGGCTATGGCATTGTAATGCGGCGTGGCAAGTTCCTCTCTCCACAAGCCAAACGTTTCATTGAGATGATGGACCCTGATTTTTTTGAGGCACAAGATATTGCAGAACAGGGTATTATTTAGCTAATACTGTCTTACTCAGAAACAAGTTACACGATAGTTGTCGTAACTCCCGTGTAGAATTAGAAGCTATTTAAATACGATGAAAAGATTCCTGTTTTTTATTTTTGCCCTTTGCCAAACCCAGATAGTGCATGCCGCCATTAGTTTTCGTCTGAGAAA
Source organism: Sedimenticolaceae bacterium (assembly GCA_050291725.1). Lineage (GTDB taxonomy): Bacteria > Pseudomonadota > Gammaproteobacteria > Chromatiales > Chromatiaceae > JAAGZL01. Next base: position 26,829 of record JBNKKH010000007.1, on the reverse strand, counting down.
ACCAGATGGCAGCACCAACTGGCAGCATCTGGCCAACTGGTCAGGCGGCATTCTCATCCTGTTGTTGTCCATTACGGTCATATCCCTACTCCTAACCTGGAGAAAGGCTCGCAAGGCCAATCAAGAGTTACAGGCAATACGTAACGACCTAGAGTTGCGGGTGCAAGAACGTACCGCTGAACTGCGCTCTTCTGAGTTGTATATAAGTGATATTCTTAAGTCCATGCCCATGATGTTGATTGGCCTGGATAAGGAAGGAAATATCACCCAATGGAATAAACGTACAGAGGATATCACTGGCATAAAGGCCGAAGCTTGTATGGGAAAAAATCTGTGGGATATCTTTCCTACCATTACGGTATCACCAAACCAGATCGGCGAGGCTATTAGCAAAAACGAAGCTACCACCATTAGATACAGCCAACCTGGTCAATACTATTACGACATCACAATCTACCCACTACGCGAACAGAAAGAACCCGGCGTTGTTGTTCTGATTGATGATATTACCAAGGAGATACTTTCAGTTAACACCCTTATCCATAGTGATAAGATGTCATCTGTGGGTGAGCTAGCCGCTGCCATGTCCCATGATATCACCCCACCACTCCAGGCCATCTTGACTGATCTCGAAATATCTAAACAAACCCTCGCCGACAGCGCCAAGCAAAATGAGTTAGGCGATAACACCAATTATGCAACGCTTAATAAACTACTAGCTGATGCCTACGAAAAAGGTGAGAGCCTAGCTTCAATTGTTAATAGCTTTAAAAATTTCTCTAGAATCAGCAGCGCTCGCAAAGAGAGCTGCAATATAATCGATCTTATGGAGAGCACCCTGGAGCTAGCTGAAGATATACTCTCTGTTCCAGATCAGCTCAGATTCAAAGATATCGAAATTGTACGCAACTATCAGGATGATATTCCAGAAATCCCCTGTTTTGTTGCTGAGATGCAGCATGTTTTCCTCAACCTATTGCGCCATGCATGTGATGCCCTTAGAAATACTGATCATCCAGAGCGCACTCCAAAAATCAAGATTCAGATGATTGTTAGTTACGACAATCTATGGATAAGAATTCACCATAACGGTCTCGGTCTGAACAATGAAGAACAGATGTATCTATTTGAACCATTCTTCAGAAAAAACACCCCTGACGGCAATTACGATGCCAGTAAACGGCTGTCGTTCCCCTACTTCATTATTTCAGAGCAGCATCAAGGACAGATGGCTGTAACCTCTGATCTTAATGTTGGCACCACCTTCCATATTCAGATGCCGTTGAAGTAAGGTTAATCCAACTATAATGTGCCCTGCCGCCTCAGGAATAAAACGGTGATATATTTGAGCCAATGACTCCATCTCTTAGCCACTCATCTACTTGTGGCAATAGATCCATAACATTCCTGATTAATTGTTCACACTGCTCTAGATCATCAGCTATTTTGTCGTAAAGACAAACAAGACTTAAAACTTATAACTTATAACTTATAACTTACCCCCCAACTCAAACGAAAAATCCATCACCTCATCCTTGAGTAGCAAGTTTTTTCTCAGCACACTAAGTGATACCTGATTGCCTGGAGCCTGATCCATCAGTTCCAGCTTAAGGTCCACCACATCCTTAATAGTTTTACCGTTTACCTTGAGTATCACATCACCCTCGTCCACTCCAGCCGCAATAGCAGCACTCTCTGGCACTAACTCTTTTACCTTTACTCCTTCCTCACTATCTACCAGGTAAATCCCCAACTTGCCTGGTTCAGGCAGCTGCTCTCCACCTCCTTGCACTAGAAAATCAGCTACATTTTGTTCCGGTGGAAAATCTCCAGTTGGCAGTATGATGGCTCTCTCGCCTAGAACCCTGCGGCTTACTCGTTGCGGTATACCTGAGCCATACATCAGATGACCTATGCCAGCCAGCACTACAAGTTGTCTCTTTGGATTGTTCTGTAGGTATTCCGCAGCTTTTGCCGCCATCCCTTCATCCCACAATAGCTGTACCTGATAAAAACGTTCAAAGCCCTTTTCATTTTTATGCGGATGATTGTCAAAAATCTGTTGCAAACGTTGTCGATAGTTTTCATCCGAATAGTCAATTTCGCTTGGTATTTGCTCTTTGTCTTCTTTGGACAAACCATCAATACCTACCTTTGAGACCTTCGCAGTAATCTCCTTTGCAATATTCAATGCGACAACAGGTATGCCATGCTCACGGGCGAAAGAGAGAATAGGACGATAGAGCCTGTAATCGAATCGCCAGCGCTCCATCCACTCACTCTGCTTAATCAACTCCTTTTCACTCAACTTCCCACTAATATAACCATCCAGCACTCCCTGGAACGGCTGCTGAAACTGCTCCATGCCGATTGCAATATTCTGGTTTTGTTTATGTAGCAGGCGAATAATCTCTAGCTGGGTAAGGTGGTCACTATAACTATCGTGGGTCTCCCCCAGATAAATCACATGTGCCGAGTAAATATTTGATACAACACTCTCTAGTTCCATACCATCTCTCAGATTCAGTGCTTTGCGGGGAGTAACCTCTCCAGCTGCATTAGCAGCAACAGAGTATGTGAGCAACATTACCGCAATAACCTTATATAATTTCCAATTATTCATAGTATACGTTTTTCTATTTGATAGATTTCATATTTTAAAATTAGTATAAGATACAACTTAAGGATAAAAACTACTTTTGGACACAGGCTTGAATATGGATCTGTTTGCGCAAGTTAGATGGTGTTTTCTTCTGTTAGTTCTATTCTGCCAGGTGGCAGTAGCTGATGTTCCTATCCACCACCAACTGGACGTCATCCTAAAACCTGAGCAGGGCTATCTGGAAGCGACTGATCAGATAAGCCTGCCAGAACCGGTAAGTGAGATAACATTCAGTCTGTATGCTGGCTTTAAGCTGAGCTTAGATGACCCCAAAGCAAAAGTGGTTTCCACCCATAGAATCGACTCTTTTGCTCCGGTAAAACAGTACAAAATTAAACTAGCAACCGCACAGGATAGGCTTAAGCTTCACTACTCCGGACATATACAAGAGAAAAAATCCCGCCACCCTAATGAGAATAGCTTTGATCAAATGGCCAGCACCGGAATCATCTCTGACCAGGGCGTGTTTCTAAGCATATCCAGTTTCTGGTTTCCAGTAATCAATAACCAGCCTGTGGTTTTCACCTTATCCACCTCTTTACCAGATGGCTGGAGCAGCATCAGCCAGGGAACTCTCCTTAGTGACAATCGATGGTATCAATCTAAACCGCAGGACGATATCTATCTAGTTGCAGGCAGATACCACCTTTATCAAAGTCCGAATGCTATAGCTAAAGCTCAGGTCTATCTGCGCCAACCAGACCCAAAACTAGCACAGCGCTACCTGAAGGCAACTGAAGAATATCTACAACTCTATAGCAAGCTGCTAGGACCTTATCCTTACACTAAATTCGCCATGGTTGAGAATTTCTGGGAGAGCGGCTACGGCATGCCATCATTCACCCTACTTGGCCCCAGAGTTCTGCGCCTGCCATTTATACTGCATAGCTCCTACCCCCATGAGATTTTGCACAATTGGTGGGGAAATGGGGTATTTGTCGACTATAACCAGGGCAACTGGAGCGAGGGTATGACCTCATACCTAGCAGATCATCTGATTAAAGAACAGCAAGGCCAAGGTTCACAATATAGACGAGATACCATGCAACGCTATACCGATTATATAACGGAGAATAGAGAATACAGCCTCAATGATTTCCGCGGCTATCATGGACACGCAAGTCAGGCTATCGGTTATGGAAAAGCCATGATGCTGCTCCACATGCTAAGACTCCACCTTGGAGATAGATCGTTTCTGGCAGGGTTGCGAACATTTTACAAAGACAATCTATTCAAGATGGCCTCTTATGCAGATATGCGGCTTGCCTTTGAAAAAACAGCAAATAGAGATCTCTCTGCTGACTTTATACAATGGACCAACCGTACCGGCGCCCCTGCGCTTAAAATAACGGATGTAGCAGCAAAAAAAGAGGGTTGGGGTTACGTGGTTAACTTTACCTTACACCAGACCCAGGAACAGGAGCCATACCAAATTAGAGTTCCGGTTTATATCCAAACTGAAGATAAATCAGCACCAATTGTAAAAACCATAGTTTTTTCCGAGCGTGCAACCACTAGCACTGTTAATCTGAAGCAGCGGCCTCTATCTATTAGTGTTGACCCTCTGTTCGATATATTTCGCCAACTGGACATAAGCGAGATACCAAGCTCCTTGGGACAGCTGTTTGCAGCAGAGAACCTGCTAATCATTTTGCCATCAACAGCCGAGAGAGAAACCAGAGATGCCTATAGACGACTAGCAAATAGCTGGCAAAAAAAGAACAGAAAAATTAAAACCGCCTGGGACAACCGAATCAAGAAAATTCCAACTGATCAGGCAGTATGGATTTTTGGCCAGAACAACCTTTTGGCTGATGAGTTTAGGCAAAACATGAATGAGTTGCCTATATCTTTGCACAACCAAGCTCTGAAGATAAAGAACAGAGAGTTTACGTTTGCAGAAAACAGTTTTGTTCTCACCAATCGAATATCAGCAACCGTTGGCTGGCTGCATTGTCACTCCCTTGCTGCATTTGCCGGATTAGAAAGAAAACTACCCCACTACCGAAAATATAGTTATCTGACATTCTCAGGGGATAATCCTGACAACACACTTAAGGGACAGTGGCCTATGCAAAGATCCAGCCTAACAATAACTCTGGATAAGGCAGCCCCAACTTTAGAGCCAAAAGAGCACCCACCACTCAGCTCACTTATCAAATAGACAGCTGTCTAGTTGAAATCAGGATTCTTCCATTCAGCAGAAGGCGCTAAACTCTCTTTAGGTACAGGAATGCGTGAGACATAGTTAATTACCATTGCTATCTCTTCTTTAGAGAATGTTTTGATAATTTTCACCATATCTGGATTAGCATTACGACGCTTACCGTTGAGTATCCACTCTATCTGACGCACCATGTAATTATAGTGTTGGCCCTGTATTTTGGGATAAAGCTTCTCCCCATCACCCGCACCATCTTCACCATGGCATTGCACACAGTTGGCTTTAAACAGCTTTTTACCATTCGCATACTCGGCAGTCCCCTCTGCCCACTCCCCTTTACCGTTTTCCGGATTCATCTTCAGCTGCTCGATATATCCCGCAACATCAGCAACCGCCTGCTCGTCACCGATTGATTCAGGCAGAGAGAAAGGATACATAGTTGGGTTATCACGAAACTTGGATCGGATATCGGCCAACTGCTTAATCAACACAGAACGATGCTGTCCTGCCAGCTGGGGAAATGTGCCCTCTTCAACGCCCCATCCCTCTGGCATATGACACGCTGAACAAACCACATATACATCAAGGCCATTCTCCAGATCAGGCTCTAATGTCATAGCCTTATCCAGTTCTCTAGCGCTTAGATTTGGGCTGAAAATAGTAGAAGCACTAATAGCTAATCCCACAGCTATGCTCATGGTCTTAACTACAGAAAATCTGGCCATTACGTTCTCCTTATACCTGCTAATAAGGTTAGTTTGTAGCTATAAGCACTGCAACAAAAATGAGTTAATACAGCATCTACCATGACAAGCAAGATTATTCCAGAGGATTAGTTTAGACACAAACTAAAAGCAGTCATCAGTTTACTGCTTAACATTTATTAACCATATTTACCCTTAAGCCAAGAGCTGAACTCTGCGCCTAAATGGTGATGATTAATAGCATAATCAACTGTTGCCTGTAGATATCCCAACTTGCTACCACAATCGTATCTCTTCCCCTCAAACTCGTAGGCTAATACATCCTGCTCATTAATCAGCCTGGCAATCGCATCTGTTAGCTGAATCTCACCGCCAGCACCGCGTCCAATCTGTTTAAGGTGGTTAAAAATATCTGGTGTCAAAATATAACGCCCAACCACAGCCCGGTTGGATGGAGCATCAGCAGGATCAGGCTTTTCCACAATCCCCTTCATCTTGACAATTCTGCCATCTCCCTCAGGATCGACCACGCCATAGCTATTAGTCTCTTCTGGTGGAACCAACTCAGTGCCAATAATGCTTCTCTCATGCTCGGCATAAATATCTACCATCTGCTTGAGAACGCCTCGCTCTCCATCATCAATCAGATCATCAGCCAGAACTACGGCAAATGGTTCCTCTCCCACCACAGAGTGGGCGCAGAGAACAGCATGGCCAAGGCCTAGGGGCATAGACTGGCGAATAAAAATACAGCTAACATTGGACGGAACAATATTACGCACCACCTCCAGCATCTTATCCTTATTCCTTTGCTCCAACTCCATTTCAAGCTCATAGGCTGTATCAAAGTGATTTGAGATTGCGGTCTTGTTGCGACCTGTTATGAATATCATATCTTCGATGCCAGCAGCCACCGCCTCTTCCACCGCATACTGAATAAGTGGTTTATCAACGATGGGCAACATCTCTTTTGGACTTGCTTTGGTTGCTGGAAGAAACCTTGTGCCTAAACCTGCTACAGGAAAAACAGCTTTCCGTACTCTGTTTCTCATATTACACAACTCCTTAATTTATTATTCACTATCAACCATAACAATTTTTATGTTTGTGACTATGTCACTGAGCAAGACGGCCATACATGGCGTTCCGGTGCCGCAGTTTAGCTGCTAAATCCTGATCCACCTGGTCCCAACTGAAACGCCATTCCCAATTACCCTCTGTAGTGCCCGGAGTATTCATGCGATGCTCTCCGCCCAACTCCAGTAGATCCTGCATCATCAATACAGCTAGATCTGAAGGTGAAGCAAGCACATTCCATATCATCGGCCAGGGCATATCCATACTTGAATTGCCCAGAAAATCGTCCACATTAGTCTTGGTGTGTTGGTCCAAACTCTCATACCAACCAATGGTGGTGTCATTATCGTGAGTGCCAGCATAAACCACAGAATTACGCGGATACCTGAATGGCAAATGGGGGTTTTCCGCATCTCCAGAGAAAGCAAACTGCAGCACCTTCATACCTGGAAGAGCGAAATGATCTCGCAAATACTCAACTTCTGGGGTAATAATACCAAGATCCTCTGCCACCAGTGGTAGCCCTTCATACTCTTTATAGAGTCGTTCAAACAGAGCGCCACCTGGTGCTGTTACCCATTGACCATTTATAGCGGTCTCCTCTTCTGCAGAAATTTCCCAATAGGACTCAAACCCCCGAAAATGATCTATCCGGATCAGATCATACATAGATAGCTGAGTTTTTATGCGCTGAATCCAGAATGAGAAGTCACTTTTCTGCAAATGCTCCCAGTCGTATAGAGGATTGCCCCAGCGCTGTCCTGTTTCGGAGAAATAGTCTGGTGGTACACCTGCTACTACAGTGGGCATACCTTGCTCATCTAATAGGAAGCAGTGCTGATTAGCCCAAACCTCTGCACTGTCATGGGCTACGAAGATAGGCATATCACCAAACAGCTCCACTCCACGCTGATTGGCGTATCTCTTCATATCACTCCACTGTTGAAAAAAGATGAACTGCTCAAAGTGGACATAATCTATCTCTTGAGAAAGTCTTTGCCTGATTTTAGCCAAGGCATCCTCATTATGCTCTCTCAGTTCCTCTGGCCACTCCCACCAAACGCTGCAATCCTGATCCTTACGTATAGCGCGAAATAGAGCATAGTCGTTCAACCAATATGCATGTTCCTGAACAAAGCTGTCTAAAAGCTCATGCTGTTGTTCATCCGCATGCTGATTGAACCCTTCCCATGCATCATGGAGTGCTAGCAGCCTCTCTTCCCCAGAAAAAGATTTACTGTTTAGCGTTGACTCATCCAGCCAACCCCTCTGAATCAAGTAATCCAGATTTATCAACAATGGGTTTCCGGCATGTACGGAGCTAGTAGAGTATGGAGAGTTATCCGATTTGGTGGGACCTACAGGAAGGATTTGCCAATAGCTAAAACCTGAAGCAGCAAGAAAATCTACAAAGTGCCTGGACTCATCCCCCAGGTCACCGTTGTCACCTGGACCCGGAAGAGAGGTTATGTGTAGCATTAACCCAACTCTGCGACTATTTAGACTACTGTGATATTTAGGTCTCCCCATTAAGCATGCTTCTCAACGTTGTTTATTCAAGCTAATAATCTTAAACGTAATAATAAAATGGATTGGTTATGATTTCATTCCGGCTAATTACTACGCATTACTCCCCCCAGTGTAGGGTCACCCCCACCTTGAGTAAACACTTCGGATAGATACTCAGGAGGCTTTTCGCCTAATATTTGATAGAGATATCCAAGTTGGTTACGAAATAGACTTTCGAAATCGGAAACAGTTCCTCCCGGATTGTAGTCTCCAAACCACCAGAACCAATCAGAACCTTCACAAGTTGCCATCTGCAACTCTGCTTGCTCAATCTCAGCTGTACTCAATTTACCCTCTGCCATTACTCGATCAAATGTAGCTTTGGCCTCTATCAGCATATCCCAGGCTCGGTTTTTATCCTTTTCCCCTATCCAGGTGGAAAAGGTTCCATACACCCAACTGCCTGCCACCAAGTTCTTCAAAGCATAGGTAGGCATACCATGCTCCACTACATCGGAAAATGTGGTCAGCTCCATACCAGGATGCTCAGACAATTTTTTGTAGAGAGTATCAAGAAAGTAACTGCCATTCCTGGGGTAGTGCTCCCAAGCATTTTCTCCATCCATGATTATGGAGACAACGATATCAGAAGGGTCATCAGAGTGTTGTGCGATAGATTCCAGATTAACAATTAGGTTGCTCACAGCATCTTCCGCATGCCAATCGGCATAGGTAAATCCGATCAGGTCAGAGAGGTTATCGTTGCGAAAAAAACAGTTAATCTTGCCCTCTTTCACCCGATATGGCCTGTGCTCCCACTGTTGCGGCCATGGATTAGCGGCATAGCTCAGCTCCATACTGTTGTGCAGAACCTGCTGACCACTGGCAATCCAAGAAAAGCCCTCCTCCTCTAGTAGGCGCAGAGTCTCTTCACTGACTGCCCCCTCAGATGGCCAACACCCTTTGGGCTTAAAGCCGAAATAGCGCTCAAATGATTTAATGCCTTGGCGTATGTGCCACCTGGAACGCTCTTCACCACCAGGATATGATTCGCTCTCAGGCATCTTGATATCGGGAAGTGCCTCTCGTGCTGAATCTAAATCCAGCAACAGTGGAACTATGGGGTGGGCATAAGGGGTTACCGACAGCTCAACCTGTCCATTCAGAGCCAGTTTCTTGTAGCGCTCAACGATGGTTGCAAGGTGGTCACCAATACACTCTATTAGACTATACCTATCTTCAACGGTGTATCCCTTGCGTTTTTTCTCTAAGGATTGCACGCGTATATCATTGATTCTGAGATACTCCCCTGCCCACGCCAGGTGATACCACACCAGTAGATCAACAATAAATTGGTCGTTCAGATATTCCGAAGTCTCCGAATGCTCTTCCACCACTTTAACCAGATCGGTAAGACGCCGGAAAGTGCGGAAGCGCCCCTGCATGTGTTTCTCATTGGCCCGCAGACAGGCCAGCATTAGATCACGCCGGGACTCCTGATCCAGGGGTAGCCCAGGACCAGCCAAAGCAGCCAGCATAGGATCTTTAATCTTCCTGCCGCGCACCAACCACTCTTGTATCTGCTCGACGTAGTCATCCAACTGCTCAAGCAGTACTGGGGCAAAATTGACTACAGCCCTAGCCTTTGGGTGATTTTCCAGATGGGCTGCCATGTCCACATAATCTTTAATGCCATGCAAATAGACCCATGGTAGTTTAAAGCTACTGTGATCTGGCCCCCTGTAGTCTGGCTGATGCATATGCCAACACAGAACTACCTTCAAACGACTTTTTTTATCTGACATAGTTGGTGATTTGTCCCAACATATTTGGTGTTACCAAAACTACTCCCTTGGGCGATACAGTGAACCTTTTTGCATCCGCTTCCAGATCTTCCCCGATAACCGTATTATCCGGTATCCGGCAACGTTTATCTATTACTGCATTCTTGATTCGACAGTTTCTGCCTATATCCACATCTGGGAGAATTACAGAGCTTTCCACTGAACAGAAGGAGTTTACCCGCACATTAGAAAACAGCAGTGAGTGGCTTACAACTGAACCCGAGATAATACAGCCACCGGAAACCATTGAGTCCACTGCCATGCCGCGCCGATCATCGTCATCAAAGATGAATTTTGCTGGTGGCAACTGCTCCTGGTAGGTCCAGATAGGCCAGGTTCGATCATACAGATTAAGCTCTGGTGTAACACCGATCAGCTCTAGATTTGTTTCCCAGAATGCGTCAAGAGTCCCTACGTCGCGCCAATATCCCTGTCTGCCGCTTTTGGGATCGCGAAACGGATAGGCCATAACTCGATACTTGTCTATTACGGAAGGGATAATATCCTTTCCGAAGTCATGGGTAGAACTGGGCATATCTGCATCTTTGATCAACTGTTCAAACAGAAACGACTTGTTGAACACATATATTCCCATTGACGCTAGAGCAGTATCGTCACTCCCTGGTATTGGTTTGGGATCATCCGGCTTCTCCTCAAACTCAATCACCTTGCTGTCATCATCTACCCGCATAACGCCAAAGGATTTCGCCGTATCCAGATCCACATCAATACATCCAACTGTAATATCCGCACCAGTGGCGACATGATGGGCTATCATGGCACCGTAATCCATACGGTAGATATGGTCCCCAGCAAGAATCAATACATAATCAGGATTATGTCCACGCATGATATCTATATTTTGATGTACAGCGTCAGCCGTACCTGTATACCAGCTATTTTCATTAATTCTCTGCTGGGCTGGTATCAACTCTATATACTCTCCAAACTCACCCCGTAAAAAACCCCAGCCTCTCTGAACATGCAATATCAGAGAGTGAGCCTTGTACTGAGTTAGTATGCCAATTCGACGAATGCCTGAATTGATACAGTTGGAAAGTGGAAAATCTATAATTCGGAACTTGCCCCCAAAAGGTACTGCGGGTTTAGTGCGCCACTGGGTTAACTCCTGTAGCCTTGATCCGCGACCACCAGCAAGAATCAGCGCCAAGGTGTTCTTTGTAATTTTACTTACAAACCTTGGATCCTGCTCCATATTCATACTTAGTGCCCCCGCCTACTCTTATTTAAATGCTTAAAACTACTCACTCCGTCCATACTTAGCATATACTATCATGCACATATGGGAAGCAAGATTTCAAATATGTTACTAATTCAGCATAGCCATTCTCAGCATAAGCTATTCATACAGACTCAAATAACTCTATAATTCCCTAAACACGGAGACATTAATCAGCGTATTTGGTTAACCGGTTTATACGGACCAATCAGGTAGAATAAAGAAATAATGAAAAGAAAGAAGAAAACCCAATCTAGTACGCTAAAAGCCCCACTACAGCGTATTATTCAAGCGCGTCACCACGACCCTTTTGAGGTGCTGGGACGGCATGTTCAGGGTAAAAAGGTACTGGTCCGCACCTTTCTTCCCCGCGCTGATCAAGTAGAGATAGTAGAGATAAAGCAAGCGATGGAGCGCATTCCAGGCACAGATTTCTTCGAATGGATGGGGGATTTGGAGTTACTGCCAGAACATTATCAGATATCTTGGATTAGCGACTCTGGAGAGCAGCACACCCACTATGACCCATACTGCTATGGCCCGCAACTTGAGCAGTTTGACCTGCACCTATTCAGCCAAGGCAATCACTGGCACGCCTACCGTTTTCTTGGTGCCCACTCCCACACAGTAGATGGCCACAACGGAATACTTTTTGCCGTATGGGCACCCAACGCTGCACGAGCAAGTGTAGTCGGCGACTTCAACCACTGGGATGGACGAGTAAATCCAATGCGTACCCGCGGCGCAGCTGGTGTATGGGAGATATTCATACCAGGGATTGAGCCTGGCAATAACTATAAATTCGAGATCTTGGACCAAAAGGGACATGTGCATCTTAAAACTGATCCCTATGGCAACCAGTTTCAGCTCCGCCCTGATACCGCTTCGATCGTAGCGCCCCAAAGCAGCCATGAATGGTGTGATTCAGAGTGGTTGGAGAGACGCAAACAACACAACTGGCAACACACCCCCATATCCATCTATGAGATTCATCTGGGATCGTGGAGACGTGGGGATAACAATAGCTTTATGAACTATCGGGAGTTGGCACATCATCTGGTCCCATATATACAACAAACCGGATTTACCCACATAGAGCTACTCCCCATAACCGAACACCCTTTCGATGCCTCCTGGGGCTATCAGACCACTGGCTATTTCGCCCCCACCAGTCGTTATGGAACGCCAGATGACTTTCGCTACTTTGTCGACCAGATGCATCAAAATGGAATCGGCGTGATCCTCGACTGGGTACCAGCCCACTTCCCCAAAGACCAACACGGTCTGGGACAGTTCGATGGCTCAGCCCTGTATGAACACGAAGACCCACGCAGAGGTGAGCATAGAGACTGGGGTACATTTATATTTAACTATGGACGGGCAGAGGTTAAAAACTTTCTCCTAGCCAGCGCCATATACTGGCTGGAGGAGTTCCATCTAGACGGACTTAGAGTGGATGCAGTGGCATCCATGCTCTATCTCGACTACTCCAGAGAGGCTGGAGATTGGCTGCCAAACGAGCATGGTGGCAGGGAGAACCTAGAAGCAGTTAAATTCATGCAGCAACTTAACACTGTCACGCATGAAGAGTTCCCAGGAACCGTAATCCTGGCAGAAGAGTCCACCGCCTGGCCTCAGGTCTCCGGCCCCACCTGGCTTGGCGGGCTTGGTTTCAGTATGAAATGGAATATGGGCTGGATGCACGATACCCTCTCCTACATGCAGAAGGACCCAGTGCACCGTCACTATCATCACGACCTGCTAACCTTTGGCATGCTCTACTGCTATACAGAGAATTTTGTCCTCCCCTTCTCCCATGATGAGGTGGTCCACGGCAAAGGCTCCTTACTGGATAAGATGCCAGGAGATGACTGGCAAAGATTCGCCTCCTTGCGGCTGCTGTTTGGCTACATGTTCACCTATCCAGGTAAAAAACTGCTGTTCATGGGCAACGAGTTCGCCCATGGGCGTGAATGGGATTCTGGCTCGGAACTGGAGTGGCATCTAGTAGATAGGCCCCAACACAGTGGCATTCAAGCTCTGGTCGGAGAACTCAACCGACTCTACAAAGAGCTCCCAGCACTGCATGGACTGGAGTTCGATAGTAACGGCTTTGAGTGGGTTGACTGTCACGATGCCGCTCAATCGGTGTTGAGCTATATTCGCAAGGGGCAGAATGGTGAATTTGTAGTGGTGATTCTGAACTTCACCCCCATGCCGCGAGAGAACTATCGCATTGGGGTACCTGTTGCTGGAAAATATCGTGAACTATTCAATTCAGACTCGGAATACTTCGGCGGCAGCAACATGGGGAACTTGACAGAGATCACCACGGAACCAACGTCATGGATGGGACATCCCCACTCTATGACCCTGACTCTGCCACCACTGGGAGCCCTAATTCTGCAGCCAGTAGAGTAGCTCTCCTGCTAGCAGAATTAACCGCGCATCTTGTTACAGTAGTCAATCAGAGATGCAGTGGAGCTGTCATGTTTTGCTTCTGAATGCTCTCCCTGCAGCTCAGTGAGTATGACTCCGGCCAGTTGCTTACCCAACTCCACCCCCCACTGATCAAATGAGTTAATATTCCAGATAACACCCTGAACAAAAATCTTATGCTCATACAGGGCAATAAGTGAACCCAGCCTCTGCGGGGTCAATTTATCCAGCACAATGGTATTGGTGGGGCTATTTCCCGGAAACAGCTTATGAGGCAACAACGCCTCTATGCGCTCCTGACTGAGACCAGAAGCCTCAAGTTCCGCCCGAGCCTCCTGCTCGTTCTTACCCTTCATCAAGGCCTCAGTCTGAGCCAGGCAGTTGGCCAGCAGCTTTTGGTGTTGATCGCCCAGCTCATTGTGGCTCTGCACCGGCGCAATAAAATCTGCCGGTATCATCTGGGTACCTTGATGAATCAGCTGGTAAAAGGCGTGCTGGCCGTCGGTACCAGCCATGCCCCAAAGCACAGGACCAGTGGAGTAATCAACAACTTGACCATCTCTGGTTACACGCTTGCCATTGCTCTCCATATCCGCCTGTTGCAGATAATCTGGTAAAAACCGCAAATATTGATCATAGGGTAGAACCGCATGGGTAGCGGCTCCAGCAAAGTTAACATACCAAACACCAAGCAGAGCCATAATTACTGGCATATTCTGTTCCAGATCAGCACTATAAAAATGCTCATCCATCGCGTGGGCCCCATCCAGCATCTGATAAAACCGCTCCATTCCCACTGCGATAGCGATGGGCAGTCCAATGGCGGACCAGAGGGAGTAGCGTCCACCCACCCAGTCCCAAAACACAAACATATTGTCTGTATCAATGCCGAATGCAGATACCGCATCTGAGTTGGTAGATACTGCAACAAAATGGCTGGCTATCGCCTTCTCGTCCTGCAACTCTTTTAGACACCAAGCGCGGGCGGCATGAGCGTTTGTCAGGGTCTCTTGGGTGGTAAAGGTCTTAGAGGCCACAATAAACAGAGTGCTCTCAGGATCAAGCTGCTTCAGAGTCTCCACCAAATGGGTAGCATCCACATTAGAGACAAAATGGACTCGAATATCTGGCGACTGGTAGTGACGCAAAGCTTCACAGGCCATCAGCGGTCCCAGGTTGGAGCCACCAATGCCGATATTCACCACATCGGTAATGCGCTTGCCGCTGTACCCTCTCCATTCGCCGTTACGAACCCGGTTGGAGAATCTCTCCATCTGTTCCAGAACAGAGTTCACCTGCGGCATAACATCATGATCATTAACCAGAACTGGTCTGTTAGAGCGATTACGCAAGGCTGTATGCAACACCGATCGACCCTCGGTGATATTGATGGGAGCGCCAGCAAACATCTGCTCCCTCCAGCCAGGAACATCCACCGCTCGAGCCAGTCTCAGCAACATATCCATACTCTTGGCGGTTATGCGATTTTTCGAATAATCCAGCAATATCCCACAATCTGTAGCTGAAAAGGTGCTAAATCTATCTGGGTCTTGGGCAAACAGATCCCGCATATGCGTCTGCTCCAGCTCTCCCCAGTGCTGTTCCAGGGCTTTCCACTCTGCTAAATCGATAATTGATTTCATATCTGCTATTTCGCTAATTCATTTGAATTAATTTTGCACTTTATTCAATTCACGAGTTAAAGTATATCCATTGCGCATAATAAACCATTACTACAGCAAAAATATGACAGGTCGCTCTACTTACACCGACGGAAACACTCCCAAAAAAATCCTTTTTGCCACCAGCGAGGCTCAGCCACTGATCAAAACAGGTGGACTAGCCGATGTGTCAGGAAGCCTACCGCTAGCCTTGAGTGAACAGGGATTGGATGTACGCCTGGTACTGCCAGCGTATCCCCAGGCTGTGGAGAGGGCCATTCCACTAGACACTGTGGCTACTATCAAAATCAGTGGCATATCAGAGCCTGTGCGGATTCTGGAACAGAAAATGGAGGGCAATCTTCATATCTATCTGGTGGATGCTCCCAGCCTGTTCAACCGCCCCGGCAACCCCTACACCGAGGCAACTGGAAGACCCTGGAGCGACAATGCCAAACGCTTTGCCTCATTCTGCCGAGCCGTGACCAGAATAGCCCTGGATCAGGCTGGATTGGGTTGGTGTCCAGATGTAGTTCACTGCAATGATTGGCAAACTGGTCTGGTGCCGGCGCTACTTGCCCAGGAGTGGGACCGCCCCGCCACAGTATTCACCATACACAATCTCTCCTACCAGGGGACATATGACTTCTCCACATTCGCCCAACTTATGTTGCCAGATAATCTCTGGAGCCCAGAAGGATTAGAGTTTCACGGCAATTTCTCATTGATAAAAGGCGGGCTGGTGTTTTCTGACTGGATTACCACAGTAAGCCCAACCTACGCTGATGAGATACGCACTGCGGAGTTTGGCTACGGTCTGGAAGGGCTGCTGCAACACAGGTCGAATAGATTGGTCGGGGTCCTTAACGGTATCGATTATAAAATTTGGGACCCATCTACCGATCAACACATCGAACACAACTATGATCTAAACAGCTTTGCAGACAAGCAGAACAATAAGCTGGCGCTGCAGGAGAAACTGGGATTGGAGGTCAACCCTAATGCCATACTGTTTGGCAACATTGGACGCATAGTTGAGCAAAAAGGAATTGACCTGATCATAGATATTCTGCCGGAAATTATGCAGCAAAAGGATGTACAACTAGTCATTCTTGGTAGTGGTGAAGCACATCTTGAGCAAACCCTGAAGGACGCTGCGCAAAAATACCCAGGCAGATGCGCTGTAATCATCGGTTATGATGAACATCTGGCACATAACATTGAGGCTGGGAGCGACTGCTTCCTCATGCCATCACGTTTCGAGCCATGTGGACTCAATCAGCTATTTAGTCTACGTTATGGCACAGTTCCAATCGTTAACCGCACCGGTGGACTAGCAGATACCGTGGTAGACCTAAACCCAGCGACCATGCTGGACAAAACAGCTTCCGGCTTTGTATTTGACCGACCTGAGGCAGATTCCCTATTGGATGCAGTAAACCGCGCCATAGAGTACTACCGTCGTCCTAGACAGTGGTGGGAGAAGCTGGCTCTGCACGGAATGAGACAAGACTTTAGCTGGGACTCCAGCGCTGCTCACTATCTGGCGATCTACGCCAATGCGATAAATTCTCCGGCAAAAAATCCGGTAGCTGTAGCACTAACCTAATCAATCAGCTAAACATACAGGCAAAAAAAACGGCGCCTTTAGGGCGCCGTCTTCAGTTATTTTGCCAGCAATTTACGCCACCTGAGTTGCTATTGCATCTCCGGTATGGGTAATCACATTGTGCTCATTCAGATATACCAGGCTTGGCTTATAGCTAGCTGCAGCCTCTTGGTCCATACCAGCATAGGCACATATAATCACTCTATCACCTGGCTCTGCCTTGTGTGCGGCAGCTCCGTTTACCGAGATAATTCTGGAGCCGGCCTCTGCCTCTATGGCATAGGTGGTAAAGCGTTGACCATTTGCAATATTGTAAATCTGAATCTGCTCATAGGGTAGAATACCAGCCTGCTCCATCAGGTCTGTGTCTATGGCACAAGATCCCTCGTAATCCAGTTCTGCATGGGTAACGCAAGCACGATGTAGCTTGCATTTGAGAACGGTTAACTGCATTAGCAAAAGCTCCTAAATCAATCCTAAGTAAAACAGGCGCGTAATTATGCTCTATCCGCGGCTAATCATCAAACATATAGCATTATAGGCTAACTGTAGACACCTGAAGATTATCAATCAGGCGTGCCCTGCCTAGATATGCTGCTGCCACAATAACTAGACTCTGGTCAGCTGCATTTGGTTCCGCCAGATCATCTGCCCTGCGTATATAGTAATAATCCGGTCTAAAACCTGATTTTTCAAGGGCTTGTCTGGATTGAAGCTCAAGTTTAGCGTAATCCCGATCTCCAGACTCAATGGATTTAGCACTCTCCCGCATTATCCGATATAGCTCAGGGGCCTGCGCTCTCTCCTCAGCTGTCAGATATCCATTACGCGAGCTCATGGCCAGGCCATCAGCTTCTCTAACCGTGGGGACACCAATAATCTCCACTGGAACAGAGAGATCATCCACCATATGGCGAATTACCATGAGTTGCTGATAATCCTTCTGCCCAAACAGGGCAATATCAGACTGGACCATATTGAATAGTTTACACACCACTGTAGCCACACCTACGAAATGACCGGGGCGTGAGGCACCACACAGAATATCGGATAGGCCTGGAACCTCCACCTTGGTCTGAAGCTGTTGTGGTCTGGAGTAGACCTCATCAACAGCAGGAGCAAACAGCAGATCAGCCCCAGTCGCCTCCAAAGCATCTGAGTCCTGCTGCATCGTCCTGGGATAGCTGGAAAAATCTTCTCCTTCACCAAACTGCAGAGGGTTAACAAAGATGCTAACCACCACCCGATCAGCCATCTCTCTGGCCTCGCGCACCAGAGTCAGGTGTCCCGCATGCAGATTGCCCATGGTTGGCACCAAAGCAATACGCTCGCCAGCCATGCGCCACTCTCTGACCTGCTCTCGCAGATCAGCAATGGTGTTACAGGTTATCATCCGTAGCTCTCATCTAAGCTGGGGTAAGAGCCATCCTTAACCGCCTTTACATAGGCCTCAATGGCCTCTTTGATTGTATCGGCCTGTTGCAGAAAATTGCGGCAGAACTTGGGGAGATAATCGGTGGCAATACCCAGCATATCGTACAGCACCAGCACCTGGCCATCGGTGTCAGCGCCAGCTCCTATCCCGATTACAGGTATATCCAGGATATTGGTGATTTCCCTAGCCAGATCTCTGGGAACACACTCCAACACCAGCATCTGGGCTCCGGCCTGCTGCAGCGCCAAGGACTCCTCCTGCATGATTTGAGCTGAGTCAGAATCCTTGCCCTGCACTCGGTAGCCACCCAGTTGATGCACTGACTGGGGCGTTAAACCAAGATGGGCACAGACCGGTATGCCGTTGTTGGTGAGCTCTTTAACTGTCTCCAGCTGAGTGGTGCCCCCCTCCAGCTTCACCATGTGGGCGCCCCCCTCCTTCATCAAGCGCCCTGCGCTCTCCAGGGCCTGCTTGGTGGAGCTGTAACTCATAAACGGCATATCTGCTATCAGAAAGGCACTGGTACGTGCGCGCGAGACGTTTTTGCTGTGGTAGACAACATCATCCACAGACACCGGCAGAGTACTCTCCTGCCCTTGAATCACCATGCCGAGGGAGTCTCCTACCAGGATTACCTCTACTCCTGCCGCCTCAATCAATTTAGTGAAGCTGGCATCATAGCTGGTCAGCACGGCGATCTTCTCGCCCTCTTGTTTCATCTTCTTTAGTGTATTAACAGTGATATCTGACATTGCAGCCCTTAAGCCTCTCTGTATTAGTCAGTACTCTATATTGGGAGTATATGAGATAAATTAAAGCAGTAGTGGACCTGGATTGAAATAGTGCTTACCGCTACGGACGTTACAGATCTGCTCTAATAACATCTGGTAATCCTCTTCCCGCTCTACAGGATTGATCTCTGCTGCATTGATAATAAGAAGAGGCGAAGCGTCATAGTGGTGGAAAAATTCGGCATAGGCATCACCCAGCCTTTGCAGATAATCCAGACCCAAGTTCATCTCACTTGGCCTAGAGCGACTGCGCACCCGCCGCTGCAACACCTCAGCTGGGGCTTGCAGATAGACCACCAGATCAGGCACTGGTGCCTCTGGATTCAGTTTTTCGTAAACCTTTTCATAAAGCTCGAACTCATCTTTATCTAGATTAAGGCGCGCGAAGATGCGGTCTTTCTCCAGCATAAAATCTGAAACCATAGCGGAGTGGAACAGGTCTCTATTTCTGAGTTCTTGCAGTTGTTGACTACGCTGAAATAGAAAAAACAGTTGGGTAGGAAATGCCGCCTTCTGCCCATCCAGATAGAAACGCTCTAGAAATGGATTCTCTTCCGGCTTCTCCATTAGGGTGCCGCAACCGAAGCTATCTGCCAGACGATTAACTAGGCTGGTCTTACCAACCCCAATCGGCCCCTCAATTACAACATAGCCTGGCGGCGTTAACTGTTTGTTACTCATATTATTTTTGGCTTTTTAGCTGAACAATTATTCACCAAGTCAGATATTGTCCCAAGTCTTGGTATTTCCAGATCAGGAGCAATCTCGTATAACGGATACAGGACAAATCCCCGTTCGCCCACACCTGGATGAGGAACCTGCAAATCTGGGGTGTCTATTATTACTGAACCATATAGTAACAAATCCAGATCTAGTGTTCTCGCCCCCCAGCGCTCTTCCCTAACCCGACCATGGGTCGCCTCTATAGCTTGTAGTTCTGCCAGTAATTTTTCAGGATTCAGCCCGGTATCAACTCTAACCACCGCATTGACATAATCCGGCTGGTCCAATCCACCCATCGGCTTACTCTGGTAGAGACTTGAGTGGCTGTGGGTTACGGTTTCTGGCAACTCATCTAGCTCAGCTATAGCCCTGGTTACCTGATCCACAGGATCATTCAGATTACTACCAAGCCCTATATAGGCGGTAACCATAGTACTATTTTCCGCCTGGTGTCTCATGCATTCTCACCAGATTTTTTCTTGGATTTAGGACGCCTTCTGCGGCGGCGCTTAGGCTGGCTTGGCTTGGCGAGACTGTTGCGCTCATCCTGGTTTAATTCCTGGAATTTGGTCCACCACTCGGCCAATTCAGGATCGGCCTCCCCTGACTCAGCACGCAGCAGCAGAAAATCGTACGCTGCACGGAAACGGGGATGGGAAAACAAGCGATGAGGACGTTTCCCCTCTCGCTGTTCGAACCTATGCTGCAGACACCAGATATCCCGCATCTGCAAACTAAAGCGCTTAGGGATAGAGACAAGCTGGATCTGCTCAGCCAGTATTTCCGAAGCCGCATCCTGCATGGCTGGATAGGGTCTCTCTCCTGTAGCCATAATATCATCGGCCAATCTACGCACCGGCTCCCATAAAAGGACGGCGAAAAGAAATGCCGGAGTAACCGGTTTCTCCTGGCGTACCCTGCTGTCAGTATTTTTCAGCCCATTTGCCACAAAGGTGATCGGAAAACTATTCTCTTCGTGGGTGAGACACTCATCGGTTAAGGGAAAAAGTTGACTAAACAGATTGTAGTGACGCAGCTTCTCAAATGCCTGGAGTGCCGTCCCATTCAGAAACAGCTTCAGCATCTCATCGAACAGTCTAGATGAAGGTATATCTTTCAGCAGGCTACCCAATCTAAAAATTGGCTCTTCACAGGCCGGGTTAATACTAAAACCCAGTTTGGAAGCGAAGCGAACTGCGCGCAGCATTCTCACCGGGTCTTCGCGATAACGTAGTTCCGGATCGCCCAAGAGGCGCAGCACACAGGAGTTGAGATCCTGCATACCGTTGGTGTAATCGATCACTGAGAAGTCTTCGATACCGTAATAGAGGGCATTTACCGTGAAATCGCGGCGCAGGGCATCATCTTCAATAGATCCGTAGACATTATCCCGCAGCAGCCTGCCGCTTTCACTCTCCTGATCACCCTTATCTGATACATCATGGCCTGCCCTGAAAGTTGCGACCTCTATAACCTCTCGCCCAAAATGGACGTGAGCCAAGCGAAATCGGCGTCCTATCAGACGACAGTTGCGAAATACCTTCTTAACATCCTCAGGATGAGCATCCGTTGCTATATCGAAATCTTTCGGCTCACGCCCGAGCAGAAGATCACGCACTCCACCACCCACAAGATATGCCTGATATCCTGATTTTTTTAGCCTATACAATACCTTAAGCGCGTTTTCACTTATATTCTCGCGGGAGATATTGTGCTCTGAACGGGCAATTACTGTTGGAGTTACGATGGTACTATCCCTAACCTGTATATATTATTTTCAGGACTTAATTACAAACTATGACAAAAGCTGCCACATATTAAATAAAATAGCTATGTTATGCCTTGAGACTAATTCTTGCATGCGTATAATACACCTCCTTGAGCCATTACGCTCCCTTCGTCTAGTGGTCTAGGACGCTGGCCTCTCACGCCGGTAACAGGGGTTCGAACCCCCTAGGGAGTACCAATACAATCAAAGGCTTACGTTAATTCGTAAGCCTTTTTTTATGCTTGTACGGAAAATGTACAGAAAAGTGGTGCATATTTACGTTATTTTGACCTTCTAAATATGCCAGAAAATTCGCTTAGATATGTTAGAAACATTCACGCTGTGGTCAGTGAGTCAGTGTAGTAGAGCAATTTTTATGGAAAAAAGAGCGTAGCGAAACCATAAAAAATGCGGATCGTAACTAGCTCCACTGAACCACCCTGTTATGCTATCTATAGCATCTCAATTGCTTTACTAATATTATGTCTAGCTGAGCTTTCATACTTGTTTTTGAAATACTCCAAGTTATAAATACTGTCATTACTTAAGAAAGATTTTAATAATTTCTTTCTTTTCTTACGATAGATGATAGATGGCACCATTTTGTACTCTTTACGCACATTCTGTTCGAATTCATCATATATTTCCGGAGATGTCCCTAGAACTGTAAGATCAATATCTACAATAAGTTTCTCGTCATTAACTTGTACCTGCCCGTTGTGTAGGGTAGCCATAATCAAGTTATATACGCGCTCTGAACCCATCTGGCCATAACCCTTTGAAAGGATAAATTCCTTCGCCCACATTGCGCTTTCTAGCTCGTTACTCTTTGAAAACGGTTTGTAGATGGCATCATGAAACCAGATGGCAATCTCTAGTTCAGCTGGCCTATCTGCAAGCTCCTTCACGACATCAAAGTGGACTAGCATTGCATCAATATGCGTGACTGTGTGATAAAAACGATGCTTCTCTGAGTAGGCAGCATAGAGTACATCATAACAACCAATTGAAGGCTCAAAGCCCATTGCGCTCATCAGCGCTATCCATCTATCCTTGTTCATCTTTCTATTCTTGGTGAATCGTCGTTTCTTAAACCAATAGCCTGAAGTATGTTTTTACCAGCTAATACTATATATAACCAAGCTTTCTTCCATCTATTTCCTAGCAGAACGATGTGAATATGCCATCCTTTATCTCTCCTAGCGCTATATCCGCTATATAAGAGGGTATATGCTTCTGGATCACCAACATAATCCTTTGCAATTGACTTAGCGTATTCAATTCCGTGTGTAACCATTTCAGATACTTCTTCCTTGCTAGGCTCACCTTGGGACTTAGGAAATGCCAAAATGTAATAATTTGGGATAAGATCACGCCTTATTCTTAAGAGCTTACAGTGCTTCCCCGAGGCCAGCTCTATACTTCTATTTTCTTGCATTAGAATGCTGCCTCAGTACTCGCACTGCATAACACCCCGGCTCAATGGGGAGCGAACGAAGTGAGCGTATCCATTGGAGCCGATTGTTAAGTGTCTTCTTCAAATGAGCCTGCATGATCTATATATTCTTTGATTGATTTAAATTTCAGTTTGGATTCATGGGTTTCCAAATCAAAGACGTATACCAAGGAGTCTACGTCAGTTAATTTAATAAAATAGTCTTCTTTTCCACCGTCAGAACCTATGATAAAGCGTTTTTTTCAACCCAATTATCGTAGTATTTTTTCCGGTGTCTAATTATTCTTGACTTTGATCCATATAGAAGAAAGCGTTTCATATTTCCTATCAAAGTTCCGTCATCAAGATCAGTAATATCGTTTATGTTTGAAACATAACCTCTATTGTTTTCAATAAGCCACTCAGGATCTGTCTGCAAATAGAGTTCAAGCATACTACCCTCTTCTAATTCTGGAGGGTTATTGATTAGATATGAATACCAGCGTGGAAGATTTATGCCTAGAGCCTTTTCAACTTGTTCAGATGCTAACACTCTCAATATTCCTTTAGACACTTAACAGTTATATTAACGAGACCTATTATCCCGTTATACATTTACGAATGGCGGCCCATGAAATAAGGTATTGGATTAATAAAAAACGCCTTTTTGTACCCTTGAGTAGATCTATCAATTGCCCACGGCCGGGGTAATAGGCTTAATATCGAGAAGTGTAGATGCGGTGACTTTCCCTTCGCATTGCCACTATCTCCTACTGAGCCCAGCGTGTCACCGGCCCGCAAAACTACACCAGCGTTATGATCAATATCGTTTAGATGGGCAAAATAGTGAATGCGCCATTTTGGTCCTAATCCAACTACCACTTTACCACCATTACTTAACGTACCACGATAAAGTACCAACAGGTTGGATGAAGAGATAACAGGCGTTCCTTTCTGTGCAAATATATCGACACCTTTGTGTACCCCGGAACTACCCCAAGGCTCGTACCAGAATGTATCTTTGTTCCAATCTGCATCCGTAGCCCCTAAAACCGGAATTATTCTCGGTTCTGGGATCAAGAAGCCAACCCCGAGTATTACTCCTACTACCAGTAAAACTTTATATCGTTTCTTCATTCTTCTACTTGCATAACGTTGTATTTAACGGGCGCAGCACTTTTTGCCCTATCCGGATCGAATTACCTTGTTAGCTGTGTTTTTCATCCAGTTGTTTTGCTATGTAAAAATAAAAGATACCAGCAAAAATTGAAGCTATTATTGGCGGTAAATACACAATTAATATGTTTTGATTGAATTCTTTCAACGAATAAAGAGCAACATAGACAATGGCAATCTCTAGAGCTAATGTAATTAAAAACAGAACCCAATAAGGAGCTAGACCTGCTTTTCTACGATTATAATTAATTGTCGTTGGCACCAGCCAGATACAGCCATACAAAAACATCAGCAATAATATATGTACAATTCCTTCCACTATTTCAATTCTCTTTAGTTGCTGCTAACGCATAGTACAGCGGCTCATCCGCTGGTACGACTTGTTAAATGCTGTCGTATAAAGACATAACAAATACTTTGTCATAATCACTATAAATTAACCCTCTGCTTTTATATGTACAGCTCTTTTCTTTATGCAGGCCTGATCCAATATAGCCGAACAATATTTCTTTATTATTCTTTGCGCTATTAGCTAAATACTTAATGGCCTGCATATGGTTATCTTTGTTCATTGGACGCTTATAGCCTATCCATTTTAATGTGTCGTACTCGCCACTAACTTCAATTTCTTTACACTCTTGGTCCATCCACTTTCTTTCTTCAGACGCTTTAGCTGTAAAGTGGAATTCATATTTATTATGTGTGAATGATGTAATTGTAATTGGGTAATACGATCCACCTGCTTGAGCAATAAGCGGGAGCATTAACAATGTAAGGTATATAGCTTTCTTCACATGCATTTAACTGTTAATTATACGACTTGCACCAATATTGAAATATACAGCATGAGTAATGTTTCTCATTCATATTAAGCTGGGGATGGTTTCTGTTGAGGAGAGCACCCCCGCCACTGTTTTTTATATTCCGTACTAATTATCGAGATTACCAAACTATTTCGTTCTGAAAAAGGGTTTGGCTAGAAGTATCCTAATGCTGAAGGATATATCTAATTATCCTTCAACTTACGATACAGTGTCTGCCTGCTGATACCGAGTTGGCGTGACGCCTCGGATACATTACCCCGGCAACCTTCTAGGGTCTGCCGAATAACTAACAGGGAGAGTTCTCTTAGATTTTGTGGTGAACGGTGAGTATCTTTGGAAACATGCTGCATCTCCGCCAGTTCCTCGATCAGATCTTCCGGCAGATGTTGCCTTTCGATGCAATCCTCGCCCTCCTCCAACATCGCGCTGGCCGTGCGTAGTACATTGGCATACTGACGCAGGTTGCCCGGCCATGAGTGACAACTGAACTGCGATAGTAGGTTGGGTGAAATGGTGACATCGTGGTCAGGGTTGATCTCGGCCAGGATACGCTCAGTTAATACACGCAGGTCCGTACGCTCACGCAGTGCAGGCAAGCTGACGGCAAGACCGTTGATGCGGTAGTAGAGATCACGGCGGAAGGCGCCTTTTTCTACCTCTTCTCGCAACAGTCGATGGGTGGCACACATCAGGGAAAATTCAACATCAACTTCCTTACCACCACCTAGAGGGGTCACCTTGCGATCCTGCAACACTCGCAGCAGGCGAGTCTGCATCGACAGCGGCATATCTCCGATTTCGTCCAGAAACAGGGTGCCGCCATGGGCCTCACGCAGTCGCCCCCGGTAGCCTTCACGTCGCGCCCCGGTAAAGGCGCCAGCGCTATAACCGAACAACTCAGCCTCGATCAGGTTCTCCGGCAAGGCGGAACAGTTGATGGCGACAAACGGGCCTGCGCGCCGCGGACCGCTTTCATGCACAGCGCGCGCGAAGTACTCCTTACCAACGCCAGATTCCCCGTGGATCAACAGAGGAATCCCCTTGCCCATAATGCGTCGCGCCTTGTCGGCGGCCTTGTGCCATGTGATATCGCCGCTATCCAGTGCAGAGAGGGCATCCTCCGGTTCCCTGGCTGCAGGCGTAACTACTTGAGTATGAATTGTCGCACGCTCTCTAAGCACCTGGGCAAACAACTCAGAACCATTGCGCAAGCGTATCTGCATCGCTTGTCCCGGGCGCTTTCTGTGGTGTGATAATAGTTCTTCAAGCCTGGCATTTATCACTTGGCTTAGGGTAGCTACGCCCAGATCAGGTGAACTAAGGTGCAACATGGAAAGTCCGGTACGGTTTGCTCCCACGATCCTTCCCTCTTCAGATATGGCTACGATCCCTTCGGCGACGGTACCGATACCTTCCGGATAGGTGTGTAGGCGTAGGCGGACTTGATGCCGTCGATCAGCAAGAACCAGACGGTTCTCTATCATGCGTGCAGCCATACCGACCAATCCCAGTGTATGCGGATGGCGGCTGCGGTTGTCGCCGGAGACATCGATAACACCCAGCAGTGTGCCATCAGCTGCCATGATCGGCGCGGCGGCACATGTGAGGAAACCGTTGCGTTCGAGAAAGTGTTCACCTCCATTGACCTCAACACTATCCGTCTCAGCCAACGCAGTACCGATGGCGTTGGTACCACGATACCGCTCCTGCCAGGATGCGCCAACTGACAGCGCCACCCGCTCGGCCTTGGTCAGAAAATCCACATCGC
>JBNKKH010000006.1:0-11082 GCA_050291725.1 Sedimenticolaceae bacterium | reverse complement strand
TACCAGGCCCAGGCCATCTGAAAAATAGGTTAGTCAACACACAGTATTGCAGATTTACAGGAGCCATCCCCGATACGGTAAAACAGCAGTGATGAAACAATAACGGTTTACCCCTGCCAGAGCCTGAGTTAGGACAGCGGTCATCAAGACCTTTTGGGTGCAGAGGCGGTAGGGGTTCTTAAATCTCATCAGGGCTCGGTGCATTAAACGCAGCATTGAGAGGCCGGATATATGTCTAAGACCGTTTTCTTCAGACTGGGAACCATTGGGTATATGAATATGAGGTAAAAAAATGATCAGGTAATCCTTGATATACTTGGGGTGTCCATATACGTCCCATATTTGTTCCCATATTTGTAGAACCAACAAGTCATTTTGCGCAGTTTACGCCCCGTATGGTGCTGATTTGCGAGGGCTTCGAATTCATGTCTAGAAAGCAGTTTTAGCGACTGAGTGAACACGGTATTATGATGAGCTAAGGACTGATTTCCTTCTGTTTAATCAATGATGTGTCGTTAATTCATATTATCAAAACAATGAGGTTGTCATGTCTTTTTCATTACGCGTTTGTGGGGCAGCAGTGAAATATGATGAGTAGTAACCTTCATCAAAAACCACAAAATAAGTAACGTTTTTTGGCTTAAATGATGTTGTGATTATCTGTTGACATCAAACAAAGCTAAGATTAATCTTGATTCAAACGTAATCTTATTGTCATTGATAGACACAAGGGTATCCAGGATGGAACAAGAATATCTGACTTCAAGCAGCTATCCCTGCTTCACCACTAGTCTTCCTGAAACTAAGTACCCAAGAGCAACAGTAATCTGGTGCTGTGATTACGTGTTTCCGTGAAGGTATGTTTGATCCTTATGTTATTTAATTTTTTATACTGCGTAGAGATTAAGCGCATTTATGTTTGATCTCTCTACAGTATCCTGTTCTATCAGGTAAAAAAACGGCAGATAGTCTCTGCTAGTCGACAGAGATTAACATTACAAGTATGTATGGCATATATATATACGACACACATGCCAGAGTTAATGGATATACATTGACGTAGGATGCGGTTTTTAGTTTTACGACAATTTTAAGATAGTGAGCGGCATAAAAGTAAACATGGAGGCGAAAAATGAAAGAGCTTACTTGTGTAACGCACGTTAAACGTAACGATATACCGTCTATGAGAACTGTTGAGGTAAACGGTGTTGAACAATGGCTTGGCCATGTGAAGGATTTCACTAAAAATGAATACTTAATTGATTTCCTTCCTGATGATAATCGAATATCGATGGCTTGGGTTCGTCTAGAAAGCGGTGAGGAGCTTCAGGTCCATACGCATCCTGTAGAGTCGATGATCCTCTTGTGCGAAGGATCGGCAGAAACCACAGGCGATGTACAAACCAGTATGGAAGCTGGCGACGCTCTTCTTGTCCCTCCAGGAAGACTTCACGGTTTCAAGGGGGGGGCGCCTAATGGATTCTGGGGCTTGTCAATTCAATTCGACTCACGCGGCCTATATGAAGTCATTGAGGATCCATGGGCCATATTTATAACAGAGTTGTCTGAAAACATGTACAACGGTAATGTCACCGAACAGTTGTTTGCACGCAACGATGGCTACATGGAGCGCTTTGATAAGCATCGTCTCTTTGCTCTTGCAAATAAGGGATTATTGGATTCAAAAGTCGCGAGAAAGCGATTTTTAGATTGTTTTCAGGTTTGGTCTAACTATTTTCAGAAGATGGTTCTAAGCCGTGTAACAACCTTAAACGATAGCAACTATGAAGAGTTGGCCTGGCAGCATCTTATTGACGAGCTTGGACACAACAGAGAGTTAGCCAAAAGTAGGTCTAACCTTGAACATATCTTTGACCCTGTGCTTGAGGCAGCATGCTCTTGGTTTTCTTTCAAGATGAACACCTTGACTGATATCGAGAAGGTTGTATTGGTGCACTTGGTTGTAGAGGCGTCTGCCACCTATTTCTACAAGCATATTAGCCCTGCTATGCAAGACACTGATCATCAAAAGCACTTTACTATTCATAGTGCGATTGATGACGATCACGTCAAAATGGGGTATGACTTCATTCGTAATTGCAACATAACTGATGCAAAATCTCTCTTTGATATTCAGCATAAAGGTTGGTCTATGTTAATGACGGTCATGAATCGTATTGTCGATTTAACCGTACATGGAAGCCGCGCAGTCAAAGAAGAGGTGTTGGAGCAAACTAGACAAAAGGAATTTGTTAATGAGTACGGCGTGGCATAATCATCACTCTACTCGCAGAGTGCCGTCTAATCTCTACACGTCCAGTGGGATTTACAAAGATGAACTGGCACGCATCTTTCGTGGTGCCAGTTGGAACTATGTAGGTTTGTCATCAGAGGTCGCTAAACCTGGTGACTATGTTCAGTCATATGTCGGCAACACACCGGTCATTCTGGTTAGAGATAGCGGTGGCACGCTAAGAGTATTTGTCAATCGCTGTACACATAGGGGCGCAAAGATCTGCCACAGTCAGCGCGGGAGTGCAAAGAAACTATTATGTCCTTACCATAGATGGTCATTTAGTCTTGAAGGCGATCTGGTAGGAATACCTTACCGACAAGGAATTCGCGGTAAAGGTGGTATGTCATCTGATTTTAAACCAGAGGAACATGGGCTTGAATATTTAAATGTAACAGAGAGACATGGAGTGGTATTTGCAAGTTTCTCCTTCGATATGGAACCCATAGCTAACTACTTGGGGAAAAATATAATTCATTACTTCGACAGGGTCTGCGATGGTAGAGAACTAAAAGTAATAGGAAAGATGCAACACAAGGTCTACTGTAACTGGAAGCTTCAGATTGAAAATGTAAAAGACCCGTTTCACGCTGCACTACTGCATTCTTTCTTTAGAACCTTCGGAATCTGGCGTGCTGACCAGGAAGTCAATGTGCAGGTATGCGAGAAAGGCAGAAGTAGTGTTCTTGCATCTACTGCTACATTTAAATCAGACTATGCAGATAGGATTACTGCCAACGAGCCTGTGTCTTCTCTTTGTGATAAGCGGTTAATAGATTATCAACAAGAGTATGAACGAAGTACAGGCGCGATTATGACCATTTGGCCTAACTTGATCGTGCTTCAGCAATTGAACAACCTTGCGATGAGACATGTAATTCCCGACGGGCCAAACAGCTGCATAAAGTCATGGACATTTTTTGGCTATGAATCCGACTCTGATGAATTATTACAAAAGCGACTATACCAAGCTAATTTACTGGGCCCCTGCGGGCTGGTGACTATTGATGATAATGAAATACTTGCTGTGACGCAGGAGGGCGCTGAAGGCTCTCCAGACTCTAACATCTTACTGGAAGCAGGCAAAGGCGAATCCTGCGAAGAAGGTATGATGACAGAGTCAGCCATCCGCGGATTCTATAAATACTACAAGGACGTCATGCATGTTAATGGTATTAGATCATGAGCAGAACGCATTGCTCTCACTTCAGAAACTTTACTCGATGTACAACAGATGCTTGGACGATAAGTGTTTGCATCTTTGGCCTAATTACTTCACAGATGATTGTACCTACAGAATTACAACAAAGCAGAATTATGTAAATGGCTGGCCGTTGTCTTTGGCATGGTGCGATGGAAAAGATATGGCCATAGACAGAGCCATAGCCATAAGCGAGTCGACCTTTTTTCGCGATCGAACTCAACGAAGATACGTATCTGGTATCACTCTAGTCAACTCGACATTAGAGCCTGAAGGCATCACTATGTTAGAGACAACAACAGTATTCTCTATCAATGAGACAGTTTGTGACATGGAAAGCAGGCTGCTCGTATCCGGAACCACGCAAGATATAATACAGATCGCAGACAAAACACTTTTATTCAAGGAGCGTGTATGCATCATTGACTCAGAAGTAATAACGGATTCAATTGTGTATCCAATTTGAATCGTATGATGCAATACAGAGACAGTTGAGGGTTAGGACATGAGTTTATTGCCCCTGGAAAACGTAACAGTGATCGATCTTACACGGCACCGTGCCGGTCCGTTCACTTCGAGACTTCTCGGTGACTGGGGTGCGACTGTGATAAAAGTAGAGGAACCGACTGACAAAGGCGACAGCATGGGAGGCTCTCGTCACGGATTTGACTTTCAAAATTTGCATAGAAACAAGAAGAGTCTGACCATAAATTTAAAAAAGGAAGAAGGGCAGGTTGTCTTCAAACGCCTCGTGAAAAATGCAGATATCCTTCTCGAAAACTTCAGACCAGAGGTGAAATTTAGATTAGGTGCTGATTATGAAACATTGAAATCAATCAATAGTAGAATTATTTGCGGAAGTATATCGGGGTTCGGGCAATCAGGGCCATACAGCGGACGGCCAGCAGTCGATCAGATAGTACAGGGGATGTCCGGTCTTATGTCGGTCACTGGAACTAACGATAGCGGACCATTAAGGGTTGGTGCAGCTATATCCGATGTAAGCGCAGGCATGGCTCTTGCCCATGCTGTTTTACTGGCACTTTTTCAACGGGAGAAAACCGGAGAAGGGCAGTGGGTCTACACGTCATTGCTCGAATCAACGCTTTCAGTTCTTGACTTTCAGGTCGCTCGGTATCTTGCTGATGGCTACGTGCCAGTATCAGCTGGCAACGATCACCCAACTTTAATGCCAACAGGCCTCTTTAAGACAGCGGATGGCCAAGTAAATATCGCGGCTGCAGAGGACGACAAGTTCAAATTATTATGTAAGATACTGGATATCACAAACATATGTGATTGTCCTGACTATGTTGATGTCACTGCCCGCTCGTTAAACCGAAAACAGCTAGTTCAGGCAATCGAACAAGTAACCTCTACTTGCACAAGCAATGAACTGATCGAGTTGCTCAATGAGGCAGGCATACCGTGCGGCCCTGTTTATAACGTAGGAGAAATCATGTCAGATAAACAGTTAGAACACTTGGACATTAAGTGCTCAGTCAAACATCATAAGCTTGGTGATTTGTCGTTACTTGGCCAACCGATTCACCTCGGAGGATGTACCGAATGCTCTACAATAAGATTCGCTGCGCCTGAACACGGACAACACACTCGTGACATCTTAGTCGATATGCTCGGCTTTACTGAGGATGAGGTGAAATCCCTTCAGGAAATTAATGTCATATAACTATCAAATAACTTATTGTCTTTATCTTACGGTATTTCGTAATGCTTGAAACAATTAGAACGGCTGTATTTATCAGAAGAGATATTATTGTCTGTTCTTTCCTCTTATGGATCGCAGGTGCAGGATTACGCATTACTATACTTGCGACACCTCCTGTGATATCACTTTTGCATAACGATCTCGGTCTGAATGAAACCCAGGTAGGTATTATATCGGGTCTACCCCCGGTTCTCTTTGCCTGCGCGGCAATGATTGGAGCTCTTCTCATAGCAAAAACCAGTGCCACAAAGACACTGTTAGCAGGACTTATAATAACTGCTACTGGATCAGCTCTGCGTGGAGCCGCCTACGACGTAGAGATGCTATACGCAACAACAATGTTAACTGGATTGGGTGTCGCCTTAATGCAGCCAGCCCTTCCCTCAATAGTCAAAGAGTGGCTTCCTCATAAAACCTTCTATGCAACTGCAGTCTATGTAAACGGTCTATTACTGGGAGGAGAAGTGCTGCCAGTAGCCATAACACAGCCAGTCATCATGCCCATGGTAGGATCATGGCGCACGGCGTATGTGTTTTGGGGTGTAGTAAGTCTTCTCATAGCATTAACCTTTTATCATTTGGCACCTAGACAACAGCGGCCTTCAACTAAGATAGTAAAGAAGCTTGTGTGGATGCCGGATTGGAAAAATCCGCTTTTATGGAAACTTGGCGTTATGATGGGGTGTGTAAATGCTATCTATTTCTCTGCCAACTTCTTTATTCCTCGCTACCTTGAATATAACGGGTATACCAATTTCATAGATCCAGCACTCGTTGCTCTAAACCTAGGCCAAATACCTGCTTCCATCATTCTAATGTTTTCAAACTCGGTATTATCCCAAAGACGTCTTCCCTACCTTATCTCAGGAGTAGGTCTCATGCTGGCACTAACTGGACTTCTTACCATAAGATCAGGGTTCGTAATTGTCAGTTCGGCAAGTGTTATAGGCTTCTTTTCAGCAACTGTATTAATACTAATGCTTGGACTACCTACAATCATAAGCAAGCCCAATGAAATTCATAGAGCTTCATCATTGATGTTAACAGTCGGCTACGCCTGTGCCGTCATTATTCCAATATTATGCGGTCTGACATGGGATATTTCCGGTTTCTCTACCTATGTCTTCTATCCTATGATTCTTTGCGCGGGGGTTCTAATATTACTGTCTATCAGACGCCCAGTTATTACCATGGCTTTGCAACATAGGGAATAAGCCTAAAAAATAGATATTATCGGAGGGACAAAACAAATGTGCGAAAATAAACCATATACTATTAAGAAGCTTAGCCCATTCTTTGGTGCAGAAATACATGATATCTCACTAAAGGATCAGCTCAATAATAGCACTATCGACTCCCTATCATACGATTTTGCTAAATATGAACTCTTGGTTTTTCCTAACCAAAACCTTACAACTCAGGATCTGAAAAAAGTAGGGAGCTACTTCGGCAAGCTCACTGTTCATCCTTTTGCGGAAAACAGCCCTGAAGACCCAGAGGTGATTGTCTTTGATTACAAGGAGGGTAATCCTCCGGTCCTTACGGATCGCTGGCATTCCGATGAGACATACAGAGAGTGTCCGCCAATGGGAACAATGCTCTACTCCAGGTCAGTTCCAGAGGTTGGTGGCGATACTTGTTTTTGCAGTATGACAGCAGCCTACGAATTTCTTTCAAAAAAAATGCAAGAATATATTGAAGGGCTAGAGGCTGTACACGACTTTACTTCATTTAAATATCTATTTCCCGATTCGGAATCTGGAAAAATCAAGCTCAAAACAATGGAAGAGGCCTATCCTCCAGTTACTCACCCAGTAGTCAGAAAGCATCCGATAACAGGTAAAAATGTGCTCTTCGTCAATCCTCACTATACCAGATATATAAAGAATATGGATGACCGTGACAGCGTACTACTGTTACAGATGCTCTTTACCACAACGTCTGTTTTAGAATATCAATACCGTCATCGATGGAAACCCAATACGCTGCTTTTCTGGGATAATAGATCGGTTCAACATGCAGCTGTTCACGACTACTATCCCAAACGTCGTCATATGGAGAGGATCACTATTGAAGGAGATAGGCCTATTGGAGCATGTGATCCAGAATCACTTGAAAATTTAAGAAAATTTAAGGTTCCACAATATGACCATTCAGACAGTAGACGTGCGCTTCGACAATTTGAGATGGAGTAACCTCTGATAAGACCAGCCAAGAAATCGAGTCGCTCGTCATAAGTCACCACTTCTATGTAATTCAATACATGACAATTATGACTTATAAAAAATGCGCAATTGAATTGAATTGGAGACTGGCAGTAATCTCACTTTTCTGAGAGTGAGAGGCCGTCACATACACCAAAATCCAACCATATCACTCGATACCCTCTCCGGTTGAGGTGTAAGCGCTCAACAAACTATATCGAGTAACTTTCAGCTCAGGCAGCACCGCATTTGGTGGTTTTGCAATAATCTGGCGTGGTCAGTCTCCAGATAAAGAAACCTCTGGTTCATGAGTGGATCAGAGGTTTCCTGACAATGTCACATTGCCCCTATCCGCCTGACCTCTGCTGACTCAACACCTCTTCTGAGAAGTCATAATGCGTAATCCCTTAATGATCGGTTGCCATATTGTCGAGTTCTGCATCTGGGCGGTTAATGACAGGTCACTGATACGGGCATGTTGTCTTCCGGTCCGAGGATGCGAGAATCATCCTGTGGTTTTACGCAGTAGACGATACCAAACTCGGTGACGACCCGGATGGTGCCATCCGCGAGTTCAGAGACGCCAGGTGCTTCGCTTTGTCTGAAGACCTGTTCCAATCTCTTTGCGATGATCGAACGCTTCTGCTCCAGTGTCGATGTATCTTCTGCCGCGATTTCTTTTGCAACACTATCTGCTGTTGCTTTGATTTGTGTGGCGGAAAGTTTTGAAGCGACGTTTATGTCATTTAATTGATCATTGGCTAATGTCGGGTCTGTCTGTTTGTCTTGCGCACGGTGTGAAGATTGTGAAGGCGGTTGTTTATTGTCTCCGGCTTTAACTGGAGGTGATGGGGGCTGAGCAACTGCGCGATTGTCGGTCTTGGGTCGTTGTGCCTTTACCGTCGCGAATGAGAGATGAATTGTCTGGTTTCGCGTGGCTGAAGAGGGGGGGTATGTTTCAAACAGGAGCTGAGTGGCTAGCCAAATAAGCAGAAGATGCAGGCCCGCGGATATTGATAGGGCCGAGGTGAAGCTTGTGCGAGTTGATGGGTTGAGTGGGATTGAACTGGCAGAATTATTGGTGTTGAACACCTCCCCTCCATGGGTTTTGTTTGACATGCCACTCTTCTTTCAAGTCTCAGGGAGGCCCTCTGTCGCCTCGAGTATGAATAACAGGTTGCTGGTTATTCGACAGATGATTGCAGGAGAGGTTTCACGAGGGTATTGAATACCTGATCGTCGATGACTCCTCGATGGGTACTGACAATACGTCCGTGCTTATTGAGGATTACGGTGAAGGGAGTCATGCCGCTCTTGTTGCCCCAGGCAGCAAGGACCTTTCTGCTCTCTTTTGCCTCAACGCTAAGGAGAGGATAGGGGATCTGCAGTGATCGTTTTACGCTGGGCAATTTACTCGGGGCATCGATACC
This sequence comes from Sedimenticolaceae bacterium, assembly GCA_050291725.1. Taxonomy (GTDB): domain Bacteria; phylum Pseudomonadota; class Gammaproteobacteria; order Chromatiales; family Chromatiaceae; genus JAAGZL01. Next base: position 2,225 of record JBNKKH010000006.1, on the reverse strand, counting down.
CAGACCGACGACCTGCAATCCGCTGGCTGCGAAATCATGCTGAAACTGGTTGAGGTAACGGATCTCCGAGAGGCAGGGTGCACACCAGCTGGCCCAGAAGTTGAGCAGCAATACATGGCCTTTCCACTGTTGAAGATTGTGTTGTTTGCCGGCGAGATCGGGATAGCTTTGATTGGGAATGGTGGGTCGGTCGTCGTCATTGGCGAGCACGCTGTTCGCTTGCAGCAAGAGTGCGATCAACAGCCACCAGGCAAGGGCCAGCAACCAGCGGCTTGTTGACCGCTGGTTGCTGATGCCAGGCATCCCTTTACTCTTTGGCTGCATCGCTCACCACATGCCAGACAACCCGGTGCTGCTCGGCCAGCTGGCTCATATAGCTGGCCATTTGGTCGGTTATCCAGATCTGGCGTACCCGGTCACGGATGCTGAGATAGCGCTTCTGGCCGCCGGGTCGACGCTCCAGAATGCTCACCAGATGGAAACCCATTGGGGTTTCGACTATCTCGCTAAGCTGGTTGGCTTCCAGTTTGCTGATGGCCTGTTCGATGGCCGGGTGGCCGCTGCCATCTGTCTGCCTGCCCATGTCGCCTTTATGTTCGCGGCCGTAGGGATCGATGCTGTACTGACTGGTCAGTTCGTAGAGGCTCTCTCCATTGAGAATGCGTTGACGCAGTGCCTCGGCTTCTTCGTGGCTTGCAGTTACCAGCTGACCAATATGGCGGCGCTCTTCCAGGCGTCCAATCTTGGGATTGTCAGCTAGGTGGTGATGTCGGTACCCGGGGTGACCGGATAGAGACCGTGGACAGACTGATGGCAGGACTGGCAGGCGAGACCTGCATGGCCCTTGGAGTAGCGCATCAGACTGTGCTTGCCCGGTTGGTTGATCGGGAAAGCGACACACCATCCTGGCCTTCGACGAAGGGTGCGGCATGGCAGTCTGTGCAGTGCGGGGCACCGGGCGAGAGCCAGTTATCACGTCCCTTGGTAGCGGCGTCATAGGGCACAGCCGCAGCACCAGTGGCGCCCTCGAGAAGCTTCAGCGAAGCGATATCGATGGCTGGGTTGGCCGACAGCGGCACCACGTTGATATCTCCATCCTCATCCTTGGAGATCATCGGCCCCTTACCCTTGAGCGCAATAACAGCGATGTCGGGTACCAGACGTTCATGGGCCCAGGTCAACAGAATGCCTGATTTGCCGGGGGTGTCGTGACCCTTGTCGTCGAGTACCACTTTGGGATCGAGATACTTCGTCTCCAGTTCCTTACGGCTGACGCCGATAGACTTGGCAATCTCGTCGGAATTAAAGGGTATTTTAGTTATTGGGCGGATTTGTTCTCTCTCAGGGAGCGACTTTGCTGCTGGGCCGTTGCTTGTTCGTTATTTACAAGGCTTTGCCAAATCGCGATTAACGAGGTCCTGACTAAGCCGCAGATTATCCGGGTTTGGCAGCAAGCTACACTTTGCTCTGGGCTGATGAGTCTCTAAAGCAGCTTCTGCAAGAAGCGCCCTGTGTGTGAACCCTTGACCTTGGCTAGCTGCTGCGGCGTGCCTTCGGCGATGATCTGACCGCCTTTGTCACCCCCCTCGGGACCCAGGTCGATGACCCAGTCTGCGGTCTTGATTACATCCAGGTTGTGCTCGATAACCACCACTGTGTTGCCGTGATTGCGTAACCGGTGGAGCACTTCCAGCAGGTGGTTGACGTCGTGGAAGTGGAGGCCGGTGGTCGGTTCGTCGAGGATATAGAGGGTATTGCCAGTATCCCGTTTGGAGAGCTCGCGGGAGAGCTTGACCCGCTGGGCTTCGCCGCCCGAGAGGGTGGTGGCATTTTGTCCCAAGGATATATAGGAGAGTCCCACATCCATCAACGTCTGCAGCTTGCGTTTAAGGGGCGGTACGGCATCAAAGAAGACTAGCGCTTCCTCTACCGTCATGGCCAAAACCTGGTCGATACTCTTGCCTTTATAGCAGATCTCCAGGGTCTCGCGGTTGTAGCGTTTGCCCTTGCAGACATCGCATTGGACATAGATGTCGGGCAGGAAGTGCATCTCTACCTTGATCACGCCGTCGCCGCTGCAGGACTCGCAGCGCCCACCCTTGACGTTGAAGCTGAAGCGGCCGGGCGAGTAGCCGCGGGAGCGTGCCTCATGGGTGCCGGCGAACAGCTCCCTGATGGGGGTGAAGAGGCCGGTATAGGTGGCCGGGTTGGATCGCGGTGTACGG
>JBNKKH010000005.1:0-67500 GCA_050291725.1 Sedimenticolaceae bacterium | reverse complement strand
ATTGGCGATAGACATCCCTTCAGGCCCTGCCTCCAGCGTCACCTCCGGCATCTCATCAGGCATGGCGCCCTTTTGGAAGCGAGCGATAAAGCTCTCCCTGGCCTGGGTAGCGCTGGCACTGTCATGGAAGCGCGTAATTAGCTCCTCCGCCAGCAGGAATTTGATATCCCGCGGGTTAGCTCCATCTTGCACCTGCTGTTGGAACTGCTCTATCTCATTCATAGAGCGGAAACTTAATAGCTCAAAGTAGCGCCACATCAGATCATCAGACACAGACATGAGCTTGCCAAACATATCATCCGGCGAGTCAGTAATACCTATATAGTTATTCAGAGACTTGGACATCTTCTGCACGCCGTCCAGACCTTCCAGTATAGGCATGGTCAGGCACACCTGTGGCTCCTGGCCGTAAACCTCCTGCAACTGACGCCCGACCAGAAGGTTGAATTTCTGATCAGTACCGCCCAGCTCCACATCAGCTTTCATGGCTACCGAGTCGTAGCCCTGCACCAGAGGATAGAGAAACTCATGGACTGAGATAGATTGCCCACCCTTGTAGCGCTTATTAAAGTCGTCCCGCTCCAGCATACGCGCTACGGTGTGCTTAGCCGCCAACTGGATCATATCCGCCGCGGTCATCTCCCCCATCCAGGAGGAGTTGAACAGTACAGAGGTCTTCTCTGCATCTAGAATCTTGAATACCTGATGCTCGTAGGTCTTAGCATTCTCCAATACCTCATCCCTGGTCAGGGGTGGGCGGGTAGCACTTTTGCCGGTGGGATCTCCAATCATGGCAGTAAAATCGCCAATGAGGAACATCACCTCATGCCCCAGATCCTGAAACTGCCGGAGCTTATTGATCAATACAGTATGGCCCAGATGCAGATCTGGCGCTGTGGGATCAAACCCAGCCTTGATACGCAGAGGCTCTCCACGCTCTAACTTCTTTATTAAACCCTCTTCCAGCAAGATTTCATCAGCTCCACGCCGGATGATATCCATGGACTCATTGACAGATGCCATAAAAGTTCTCTCTAACTTTAATTATTATCTCAATACTAGGGCGCACAATGTACTAGATGAAGCGACAAAAAGTAACCTCATCACGACCCAATGGATCAAAATTGCTATTTCGAGGTCATAACCTCGTCGCCCACCTGAAGTAACAGCAGAATATTCTGTGAAAACCCTCACAATTGCGACATAATATTTATTGGAAGTTCTTAGATAACGCTATTACATGACTAACACACCTAGATTTCGCTCTACTCCCGTTGATTACAGCAAGATGATTCCGGGCCGCATGATAAACACGCCCAAGGTTCGCCCGGCTCCAATACCAATGCCTGGCAAAAAACAGGAGCTTTTCAAACTGGGGGCCATCGTTGTATCTGTGGTAGCTATTTGCGCAGTCGCTATATACGCAATCATCGCCTACATGGGCCAACAACCAGAATCTAATTCCTCTTCGCTTTTGGCTGCGACCACAATAGAGCAGGCAGATAAACTTCCACAGCAAGATCAAGATTTCGACTCAAAGATAGTAGCCATATCACCTCAGCCAGGTGATCCGGCCAGCTTATTACCCAACAAGGATGACAGCAACATCCAGCTCATAGAACCAGACATCCAGATTCCAGAGCCTGAGATAGCTGAACAGCCTTACAAGGAAGACGGAAGATGGCTAGAAGAGACTGTAGCTAGCGGCGACTCCCTGGCGCTCATCTTCGAACGCCTGGGACTTACACCCCAGGAGCTGCACCAATTAACCCATACTAGCGAAGATGCGGAACAGCTTACCAGCATCAAGCCAGGCGAATCTTTGCGCATAAGACTGGACCACCAAGACCGCTTACAGGAGCTAGTCTATAAGCCCAATCTAATAGAGACCCTGCATTTCACCACCAGCGAAGAGGGCTTTGAGAGCAGAACCGAAACCAAGGAGCTGAAACAGCGCAGAGGCTACCGCTCTGGAATCATAGAGGACTCTTTTTACCTCAGCGCCAAGAAAGCCGGTCTATCTGACGGCCTGATTATGGATCTAGCTACAATCTTCGGCTGGGATATAGACTTTGCACTGGAGATCAGAAAAGGGGATAGCTTTTCTGTTGTGTATGAAGAGGATTTTGTAGATGAGTTCGTGGAGGGCAACAGATATGGAAATGGGCGCATAATAGCAGCAGAGTTCTCCAACAAGGGCCGAGTCTACCGCGCTATCCGCTACGATAAAGATGACGGAGATTACGGCTACTACTCTCCAGACGGCAGAAGCATGCGCAAGGCCTTCTTACGGGCGCCGGTAGACTTCAGACGCATCTCTTCTCGTTTTTCCAAAGAGCGCTACCACCCGGTACTAGGAAAAAAACGCCCCCATCGCGGCGTAGACTATGCGGCAGCAACTGGCACCCCCATTAAAGCAGCAGGCGATGGTAGAGTTATATTTCGCGGCAAAAAGAGCGGTTACGGCAACACCGTAATCATCAAACACGGCAGCAAATACTCTACTCTCTACGGCCATATGTCGCGCTTTCAAAAGTCAGTAAAACAAGGCTCAAAAGTGCGCCAAGGTGAAACCATAGGATATGTTGGCCAAACCGGACTGGCTACCGGACCACATCTTCACTATGAATTTCGCATAAATGGCGTACATAAAAACCCTTTGACAGTAGAACTCCCTGCATCAGAGCCTATCGAAAAAAAATACCGAGCTGACTTTATGCGCATCAGTAAAAAAGAGGGAGAGGCCTTAGACCAGCTTAACGAGGCACTGCGAGTAACAACTAAAGAGGAATAACTGGAAATACAGTTTATGGAAAACGGCCTATACATCGGAATAATGTCTGGTACCAGCATGGATGGGATTGATGCCTCTCTAGTAGAGTTTAACTCCCAAGGCCATAAACATATCGCCAGTCATAACCACCCCTGGCCCCAAGAGCTGCAACAACAACTTAGAGCCATAGCCCTACCAGGCGAGGACGAGATAGAGCGCCTTGGCATACTGGATGCGAGAGTTGCAGATGAGTTCTCTCACTGCGCCATTAAACTGCTACAAAAATGTAATTATGCGCCGCAGCAGATCAGGGCCATCGGCAGTCATGGCCAAACTATTCGCCACCGCCCAGAGGCATCAAGCCCCTTCACCATGCAGATTGGTGATCCCAACAGAATCGCCGAACAGACAGGAATAACCACGGTAGCCGATTTCAGACGCCGCGACATGGCGGCTGGCGGTCAGGGCGCGCCACTAGTTTGCGCGTTTCATGCAGCCATGTTCCGCGATAACAGAGAGACTAGGGTTATCCTAAATATAGGTGGCATAGCAAATATCACCACTCTGCCAGCAGACACCTCCACCCCGGTTTCCGGATTTGATACTGGCCCCGGCAACACTCTACTGGACGCCTGGACACGCCGGCATCTTGCTAAACAGTATGATGCAGCAGGCACATGGGCCGCTGGCGGCGAATTGTCACAACCGCTTCTTACAGAGCTGATAAAGGTCGACTACCTACAATTAGCTCCACCCAAAAGCACGGGGCCAGAGCTGTTCAATCTGGCCTGGCTCGACTCCATTTTAGACAGACTCCCTCAGATCGACCCGCAGGATGTTCAGGCGACGCTGGTAGAGTTCAGCGCGATCACCATTGCCCAGGCCATTCAGAGAGAGGCGGCTGGATGCGCCAGAGTTATAGTCTGCGGTGGCGGAGTACATAACCCGACACTGATAGAAAAAATTGCCGCAAAGTTGGGAGACATCCCCATTGAGAGTTCTGCCATCCACAACATGGATCCCGACCATATAGAGGCCATGGCCTTTGCCTGGCTGGCACGGCAAACCATGCTCGGACTACCGGGAAATATTCCAGAAGTTACTGGAGCCTCAGGACCAAGAGTTCTAGGCGGTATCTATAAGGCCTAACCTAATCAGAAATAAAAAAGGGGGCAAAGCCCCCTTGTGTATCAAACTTACTAGATAAAGCTAAGCAGAAAAGGATGATCCACAGCCACAGGTGGTAGTGGCATTAGGGTTGCGTATTACAAACTGCGCGCCGGTTAAATCCTCTACAAAATCCACCTCGGCACCAGTTAGGTATTGCATACTCAATGGGTCTATCAACAATCCAACACCATCGGTCTCTACCCTTACATCACCTTCGGTCTGATTCTCATCAAAGCTAAATCCGTACTGGAAGCCGGAACAGCCCCCGCCCTGGACATATATCCTCAGATTCAATGCAGGGTTACCCTCTTCCTCAATAAGAGAGGCAACTTTGGTTGCAGCCGCGGAGGTAAAAACCAAAGGGCTATCTGTCTCATTCTCGCTCATTACATCTACTCCTCTCGCCCAATTCATCAAAGATTGGGCTATCTAACAATAAAAACACTATATATCTTTCATAGTGGCCTGACCTTTTATTGTTGTTGTTTTGCCTGGGTTTTCTTTAGCTGCTGCTGACTTAGCTGCTACCGCTTGCTTTGCCGCTACTTGCTTTGCCGCTGCCTGCTTTGCCGCAGCTTGCTTTGCTGCTGCTTGCCTTGCTGCTGCTTGGCTTGCTTCAGATCCCGGTTTACTATTATTGGGATTATCTCCACCGTCATAACCGATTCTACGCTGGGGCTCCTTAGAGTGTATCAATTGGCCGTTCACCGAGGCCCCCATGGCCATCTCTAACAAATTATAATAGACGGTTCCGGTAACTTGAGCCTTTGGCGCCAATTCAACCTTATTGCCTCCGTAGACATCACCGTTGACTTCACCGTTAATTATTACGTTGGGAACATGAATATCGCCGTCAATGATCCCTTTTTCGCTTAGAGTCAAAGCAGAGGAACTATCTGGTTCAGCTTGTACATTACCTTCAACCCTACCGTCCACATGCAATCCACCAGAAAACATTATGCTACCTTTGAGTACCGTTCCCTCGCCAATAACGGTCGCAATCTTCGCTGCCTTTGATTTGCCAAATACCATAATTAATCCTCATTTAGTCTGAATCGACATACCATTAGTTTGTGAGCATCCATTTGTAGCTCTTCTCGATAGATTTGAATTCATCGCCTTCTGGTCTGACTACTATTGTAACACCATATGGCTTAAATCCGCTCGGAAGCATAAATTCCCCTTCAATATTCTGAAAATGCTTAAACCGTATCTTAATTTTCTCCTTTTTATCTTCGCTTGCCTGCTCAAGGGGTAAGATATGTTTTTTTCCATTCAGTTCGCCAGAAAGTGATATATTTACGAATCCATCCAAATACTCAGAATTCTTTAGTACCTTGCTGACGGTAAATGCATATAGAAAATGGTTTTCACTCTCCCCTGGCTGTAACCGCAACCGCTGAATCTGCAAAACTCCCTTCCCCAGCTTGGAGGAGACCATCCCTCGAAGAAACGCCAACTCTTCCTCTATCTTCAGACGTTCATTCTGGTCCGCTTTGAGCTGGTCTTGGAGCTTAGAGAGCGACTCTTGGTCTATCTCTTTTAGATGCCCCATTCTGGTATAATTCTCTTGCACTGCCTTATTTTGCTTCTTTAGTACACCAATTAGCCTCTCTTGCCGATTTATGGTCTGCTCCATTTCCCTGATTTGTTTCACATATGGATCTTTATCATCTGCAGGCGGAAAAAACCATATCTTTACTAACAGCACTAACAAAATAAGGGCACAGGCTACAGCAGCGACCAGATAGCCTCTGGGCACCATTGCGTGATGATGCACTTGGGGAATCCGGCTTCTACCAAATACTGCCTTAAACATTACATCTCACTCATTAGATTGGTACATTCCCGGCAGATTACAATCTGTGCAATCTAGATTATGGGAGCAGGGCTACGGCTTCCAAGCCAAGCTTCTCATCCAGCCCAAACATGAGATTCATGTTCTGGACTGCCTGTCCGGCAGCTCCTTTCACCAGGTTATCAATTACCGACAACACCACAACTGTCTCGCTATTTTGTGGACGATGAACCGCTATCCTGCAGATATTATTTCCACGCACGCTACGGGTCTCCGGGTGACCACCTGCTGGTAACACATCCACAAACGGCTCGTTGGCATAAAACTCTTCAAAAATGTTTTGCAGATCAGCATCACCATGCATCCGCCCATAAAGCGTGGCGTGAATACCGCGAATCATAGGCACCAGATGGGGCACAAAGGTCAAGCCAACACTCTGTTGCGCTAGATTAGACAGGGTCTGAGAAATCTCTGGAAGATGCCTGTGACCTGGTACAGCATAGGCTTTAAAGCTCTCGCCACACTCCCCCATCAACGCACCAACCGCGGCCTTACGTCCCGCGCCACTTACCCCAGATTTAGTGTCAGCTATCAAACCATCAATATCCAACACCCCCTTATGCAGCAGTGGCAGGAATCCTAAGGTGACAGCAGTAGGATAGCAGCCAGGATTAGCCACCAACTGCGCATTTTTAACCGCTTCCCGGTTTATTTCCGGCAGGCCGTATACCGCCTCGGCCAACAGCTCAGGACAGGAGTGAGGCATGCCATACCACTCTTCCCAAACGGCTGGGTCCTGCAGACGAAAATCTGCAGCCAGGTCAACAACCTTTACGCCGCCTTTTAACAGGTCAGGCACCATCTGCATGGCGGTACCATTGGGGGTAGCAAAGAATACGAGGTCACACCCAACAAGCTTGGATAGTTCTGGCTCGCTGAACTTTAGATCAACCACTCCGCGTAGGTTGGAGAAGAGATCCGCCACAGCAGTCCCTGCCTCAGAACGAGATGTGATCACGCACAGCTCTACCTCAGGATGCAGCGCCAAAATACGCAGCAACTCTACTCCGGTGTAACCTGTACCACCTACTATTCCAACTTTGATCATCTGTTGTTCCCGTATACTGTCCAGGACGCCATCTCGACCTTCTGTCTTACTTTGCCCTACATATTAAAGGCGGCCTATAAGCCGCCCTGAAAGAAACTCCCTATCCAAACGAATATATTCCCACCACAGAATCAAGTCAAATAGACACACCCTAGACGTGGTATTGGATGAAACCCGAGGCATATTCCGCTGTCCATTGTTGTACAATAGCTGGTAATTTACAGCGCAAAGGGTCAATAATCATGGAAACAATTCAAGCAATATCCCTGACCTTGGGTGTAGCCTGGGCCGCCGGCATCAATCTGTATGCCGCAATCCTGGTTCTTGGCTACATGGGCAGCACCGGAAGTGTGGAGCTACCGCCGAACCTGGAGATCCTGACCAATCCAGGAGTAATGGCTGCTGCTGGAGTTATGTACTGCGTTGAGTTTTTTGCAGACAAAATACCGGGGGTTGATACCGGATGGGACGCCCTGCACACATTCATCCGCATTCCGGCTGGGGCGCTTTTAGCTGCCAGCATGGCCCAAGGATTGGATATGGGTCCAGCGGCAGAGCTTATTGGTCTAATCTTAGGTGGCGGCCTATCTGCAACCAGCCATCTAACAAAAGCTGGCACCCGCGCACTGATAAATACCTCTCCTGAACCTTTTACTAACTGGACAGCCTCGGTAACCGAAGATGTGGTTGTAGTTGGAGGCCTGTGGGCTTCACTGCAACATCCATGGCTGTTTATGCTAGCTCTTATCTGTTTCATCCTACTGGTTGCCTGGCTGATGCCTAAAATCTGGCGTGCGCTAAAACGTATATTCAGGGCCATAGGTGAGTTCTTTCGCGGCAAAGCGAAAACAGATACCTCTCAAGAGGAAGAGTCAGGCAGTAAGCGTGAAGAGCTTTTGCACTCTCTCTACCACGATGCCAATGAGACTTCTAAAAGCTAACTATCCATACCAAACCCGACCTATAACGAAAATTAATTAGTAAGGAAATATAAGATGTGGCTTAAGGCCTGGCATTTGATTTTTATGGTGACCTGGTTTGCAGGAATGTTCTATCTACCCAGGCTATTTGTCTATCACGCTATGACAGATGATGAGGCAGGGAATGAGCGTTTTAAAATTATGGAGCGCAAACTCTACTACTTCACCCTTCCCTGGATGATCCTCACTCTGTTTTTCGGGTTTTGGATGCTTTACGACTACGCTTGGGAGGCTTATGGCAATAGTCATTGGCTACAGATTAAGCTCGTACTAATCGCCCTGCTGGTAGCCTATCAATTATATTGTGGCAAACTAGTGCGGGATTTTGCTGCGGATATTAATCAACATAGTGATAAATGGTATCGATGGTTTAATGAAGGACCAGTGCTGATACTGGTCGCCATAGTACTACTGGCTAGCCTCAAGCCATTTTGATTACGACTGTTCAGGCCCAGCGCTGCTCTGGACAACTGTTTTAGCACCGACAATCCCGTTCGGAGCTCGTGCGCATGCCGGGATGTTTGCCAACCTCTGCATATCCAACTCATCAAACCCACGCACAGTATCAATGACATAAATAGGCCTGCCTTTCACTTCATCATGTATGCGAGCAATATACTCCCCTATAACCCCAATAAAGATAAGCTGCACTCCACCTATAAACAGGATGGCAACCATCATTGAAGGGTAGCCATGAACCGGATCGCCAAACATCAAGGTTCTAACTACTAGAAAAGCAGCATAGAAAAAACTCATACTGGCCGTTATCAACCCCAAATAAGAGGCCATCTTCAACGGAACTGTACTAAAGGAGACGATCCCTTCCAGAGCGTAGTTCCAGAGCCGCCAGTAGTTCCATTTAGTCGATCCAGCACTGCGTGCTTTGCGTTCAAAATATATGGTTGTAGTGGGTAACCCCACCCATGCGGACAGCCCCTTAAGAAAACGATGGGTCTCGCGCATTGAACGCAGTACATCACACACCCGGCGTGATAACAGACGAAAATCCCCCGCATTGCTGGGAAAATCAAAATTGGATAGATAGTTAAAGATGCGATAGAACAATCCAGCAGTGGTACGCTTAACTACGGAGTCATCTTTACGTGAAGACCTAACGGCATTAACCACATCAAAGCCCTGCTCCCACAACTCCACCATGCGAGGAATTAACTCCGGTGGATCTTGCAAATCCACATCAATGGGGATAACCGCATCACCTGTGGCCAGATCCAATCCGGCAACAAGCGCCCGCTCTTTCCCGAAGTTGCGCGACAGATTTACCACCTTAATCCGCTCATCCTTCTCGTGCCATTGCCACAACAGATCCAGAGTGCCATCCCTACTACCGTCATTGACACAGACAACTTCCCACTCCAGATCCAGCCCTTCCAGGATAGGTTGTACTCGCGCAAAGAAACTGTCGATGACATCTGCCTCGTCATATACTGGAACTAATAGAGAGAGCTTCTTGGTCATGTTTTTTCCGTGTTAAATATAAACATTTTTGAACAGGTGTAGTTCCAAATCAAGGTGAGTCCTGCAGCTATAAGCTTGGCAAATTCTAACGGCATAAACTCTCCCAGCAGCAAAATAGCCAGACTGCCAATTAATAGCCCGCCAGCATTGAACATCACAAAACGTATATATGCTCTAAACGATAGGGTGCTGCCTGAACCACGAAAAGTCCAGGAGTGATTCAGCAGGTAGCTGTTGGTTACTGCGACTAGAAAGGCAATGCCGTTGCACAGTAGCGGATCGATATCAGTCAGCCGGTATAGTAGAACGAATACAACAAAATCAATAAGGGTGTTGATTACACCTACTAGGCCGAAACGCAGAAACTCTAGCCTCATGCCTGGAGGCTTAGCCTCGGTTTAAAGCTGAGCTCTTCAGCTGTTCCGGTTGCTGCCCAAGATTTATTATAGGCTTAGGCGTCAACTTATCGGCAACAGCAGGCTTAGGTCTGGAATAACGCTCTCCTTCTGCCTTTGGGGTTTGCCAACGCTGTTCCATGGCAGACACGGCATCGGTAATTAGAGCTATCTGAGCACAGTGATCATCCTTACCTTCCCCATAATAGCCACGCATCAGAAAGCCACCGCTTTTAGCCTGCTCATAACGCGACAACAGCGGGCTGTCCTTGGCCGCGGATCTGTGAACTTTAATGCCCAGCTTCGTGGCCAGATAGTGTGCTGTCTCCGTAGTAGAAGCATACCCGGGAGGTACGATGCTGGAGTGGCTCACAAACATATATTTACCACCACTAACCGCCCCCTGGGCAAACCGCACAAATGGGCTAAGCTGACTGTCGCGCAAACCTAGCGGATTGCTCTCATCATAATTGGAGTGCAAACCATCAAGCAGAACTACAGCATCGACACGTTTACCAGCACTCTGTCTTAGGATGGCGCGAATAGCTCCATACCCAGCACTCCAACCCGTTAGTCCTAAGTTACGGATATGGGCGGAGGGATTGTTGGTATATTCAGCTACGCTCTTTTCAATATCATCCAACAAGTTCTGAAACAGTTCAGGGTCGGAAAAAGGCCTGCCATAAGCACTGGACCCGGCACCTAAATCTATGCCCACAACAAAAATACCGCGGGCCGTATCGGCGATCATTTTGCGTACAGCATTGCCGCCATGAAAGTGGATCATCACATCGAAGCCGTTATCTAGCGTAAGCGCTCCCCGTTTTGGCATCAGCATGCGCCCCACCTCCAGATTCTTAACCCAGGGGTAATAGATGCCATATCCAGGATCACCCATATTGCAGGGAGTGGGCGCCACTGCAGTCGGCACAATCTGCGCGTGCTTGGTTGAGTTAATTGATTTGGCCAGCTTACTAGACTTAGCAATATTGACGGCAGACTTTGCCCGTCTGACCTTAGTGGCGGAAGAATTTTTCCGCTCTACTTTAGCCATTGCCTTAGAGTTTACAACCTTTACCGGCACAGCATACTTATCTATTTTGGGGCCAACAGTCTTATTGCATGCAGTTAACGCAAGCAAAATAAGCACAGACAGGGATATGTGGCGAGCTAGGGATATACGGCTATAAATTCTGGATTGATACATCTTATTCACCTTGTGAATTTGACTAGAATATTGTCAAAAGAATAAGCAACAGCCGTACCACGAAAGCCGTGATGATACTACAACTTAGAGGTTTCATCAATAACTCATTGATATTAGGGAATATCCTTACAGCAGCGAAATCCTTCTTGATAAAATGAGTGGGCTGTATCCCGCCTTATTTCCTTTGAGTGCTCATAAGGTTGCCGCACCCGGCAATCATCTGGATATTTAGGCACGCCTCTGCGCTTAATGGTAGAGCGATCTACAAAAAATGAGCCTTTCCTCTCGGTAAATCCAGTGACACTACCTTTGGCAATATTCCCCTTGTGGGATGGCAGATTCACCACCTCGGCCACATTGCCATGCATATCATAGACATCCAGGCTGCTCCTGCAGCGGTATTTATAGCCTGCCGGCCAGGTGTTAGTGCCGCAGGTACGATAGGCCGATCTGCTGGGCGCACAGCCTTTAGATATGCCGGCAATGGATGAGCCCTTTATATTAGCCTTGGCCTCGGGCAACACATCGTCATCTTTGGAACTGTAAACCCCGCACAACACCCTGGTATCAGTGCGCTCTGCAAAATCGGGCTGGAATTGGAAGGCCCACACCTTCTCCCTATTAGCGTTGATTGCTTTTCTTCTGGCATGTTCGTTGCCAAGATCAAATCTATAACTTGCTAGAGACTCAAGCTCTCCAGCGCACCCCCCCTCCCATTCATGGGAGTTACAGACCCTTTTGCCCATACTCTGACATATCTGGTGTGCGGTATTTGATGGCACCCAGACCACCGGGTACTCACAAGGGATATTCGGAAACTCGAACTGATCTATACAAACAGTTGTATTCCCTGCAGCATCAGGGATAGGAGCCATCCATTTAGCACCACAAACCTTCTCATACTGCTTATTCTGTTTAATGATACCCCCCTCTAACACCTTGGTTCGGCACTGGGCGCGGGTAACCGGATGATAAGAGTTGTTGGGGCCACGGAAAGCTGTCTCATCCTCAGTTCCGATATTCCTGGTTAGGCCATAACTTTTGGTCAACAGCCTACGCAACCTATCTGCCTGGGGACCAGCAATCCCATGTTCTCGAATAACCTTATCGGCAAACTCTTGGCTCTCGGCACCAAAGGCAGTTGTTACGCCACAGGCTAGAATCAATATTGCAACAAACGGGTAATAGGCTCTCATCTCAACTCCCTCGAGTTCAAATTATGCTTCGTCCAACTACTCCTTTTCCATAATATAGAAAAAGTCCTTGTAGTCGGGCTTAATGAAATATCTGGGAGATTTTTTGTTGCCCCCCATATAGGCATGCATATCTGTCATCAGCAACTCTATATCCAGTAACCCACCATTTTCCTCTTTGGGAGAGAACAGGCTGGCATAGGCCTGTCCAGGGCTATTCATATCCAGATGCAGTGCGAAGCTACAGCCATAGGCTTGAAAAACCCGAGCCATGCCGCTGGGTGTTGCACCAGAAAAATATGCGTACACCAAATAATTATCTTTGGAAGTTTCAATAAGACAGGCGCCGCCTCTTGGGGCTCGCAGTTGTTTCTCGGCGGTCCCAGACCAATTGCCTGCACCCCAATGCCTAACTAGCTCTCCTGGTATACCTTTTCCATTTTCATCCCGATGAATCAGGGGAACTCCGTTCTGGCGAATATGCCGCATCAGGTATAGTTTTTTATTATCCTGTGCCGTCCATCTCTTCAGCTCTACTTTGCCATCCCAGTAGATGATGACCGTAGCAAGATCCTCGCTAGGGGAAACCAGCATCACACCATCCTGCATAAATCCATAGTGATGCCCATTACCGGTCTTTGCCAGCTCACCTCTGCGAAAAGCGCCATGCCTATTCTGGAAACCTCCAGAGAAGGTGCCGACAGTATTTGACCAATACATAGGAGGCACATGTCCCAGAGGAATAAGCGGAGCCATGCTGTTGAAGCCATCCGGACCATATGGATTATCTCTTTTTACCAGTCTAGCTCTGGGTGACCAGCCTACCCCGGGATGATCAGTGCCATGTCCCCAGCCCAAACTATACTTCCCCAGACTGATAGCCATCGAATAGACCAGGGCATTATTCTCTATCCCGTCCAACCTGTTTACCCTATCTCTATGGGAAGATTGGATATCCCGTGACACCATGCCAGGCATTATTAAACTGGAATAAATCTTCGGGAAATTCTCTAGGGGATACCATTGGCCTGCCAACAATCTTTTTTCTGAACCTTCTATTTTCAAACCCATGCTATAAGCAGGAAGCGTTGAGTATAGATATCTTTCCCCTACTGCCGCCCTAGGCAAAACAGCATCTCCATCCTCTGTTCGACTGCTTTCTGCCTGTACACCGGTTTTACCCTGTATTAGATATTTGTCTTTAAACAGAGTACTTTTTACCCCAGTGATAATACCCTCACCCGCATCACCACCGAGCCAGCGCAGAATCTCTGCCCCCCTTTCAACCATGGAACGAAAACCATCCTGTTTGATAACAACAAATAGCAGATTGTTACAGGCAGTGAGATAACTAAATTTTTCTCTTCTTCTTTTTATGTACTTACTTGTTATCTCATCTTCAATACTACATCTATAGGTATTCTCTGGGGGCCCTATTAACAGCTCTGGGGAGTTTGCATCGAGACGCAACATAAGATTGCCATCTACAGCAAGAATATTATAGTTCACCCTCTTATTGCGCTTATTAGTTAAGCTCAGGACGTACCAAATATTGATATTGGAGTTTAGGTTAATTAGGGACGCACTGGTGAAATGAGTATCTGCATAAGTTGCCTGCATCACTTTCTTATATGGTTGTAACTGAAACAGGGCTTTCTCATTTACCGTCTCTAAATAAGCTGCAGCAGAAACAGACGTAGCAAAAAGCAGCGCCGCCATAAACAGATAAATTCGTTTTGCACTTCTAGAATATTCCATAAATCCCGACCAACGAAAGCTTTCCTAGCAACTCTCTTAGTATTTCAAATAAATGTAAGAATAAACCACATGCATTAAAGAGTAATAGAAAAGTTATGACAATTAAAACTGCTTTTTCCATTAAACAATCACTAGCACTTAGTTTAGGGTTCCAAGCATAAGGTGTTTGATATTAGCACCCATATGTTAGCGGAGTAAGAGAAAAAGTATCGCGCAAAAAAAAACCCGCTCGACCACTTCGGCGGGTTTTTCTAGAGTATTGGCTATCCAATCAGGAGCAGCCGCCACCCTGTTGTGATGATGATGATGAACAACCGCTACAACCACCACCTTCAGATGAAACAGGTTGCAGGTTGTTGAATACAAAACTAGGTGCTCCATCCTGTTCCGCAAAGTCAATCTCCACACCGCGAATATGTTGCAGAGTAGCCATATCCACAATAACGCTAAAACCTTCGCAATCTAGCAGGGCGTCATTGTCATTGATCTGATCAGTGAAGGTCATGCCAAAACTGAGGCCACTACAACCACCTGGAGCGGCATATACCCGAATACCCTTGATATCCTCTTGGACCTGCTGGACAAGCTCAGCCATCTTGGCCTGGGCCGGTGCTGTTACGCTTATATCTTTCTCTGACAAGCTGATGGCTGATGTTTCAGACATAGTATTACCACTCCAAATAAATTATCTAATAGCCAGTTACACAACTGACGGTAAATCATAAAAACCACGTTCATTATCATGGTCTTTCAAGCTATAAATCAAGTTTTCTATAGTTTTTAGCACACAGACAAAAAGGTTTTTCACCACAGCGCCATCTATAACTCACTGTATCACAAAGAAATATTTGCGAGGAACTCGTTTCAGGAAGAGAGCTGCTTACGTGTATCTAGTTCGTACAGGTGACGTGACGCATCCACCAGATGCTGTCCCCAATGAATCTTGAAGCTGCTTCTCCAGTTATCTACGGCCAGCCCTGGCTCCTCTTCAAGGATATTAAGGCCAGATTTTAGATCGCAATAGATATCTGTCAGATCATCGGCAAGACTTCCGGTCATAGCTTGACCATCCAATGCCACATCAAACTCCATCCAATAGCTGTCGTTGGTGCCTAGCCTGTCACGCAGGCGAGAAAATATTTCAAACCGCTCATCCAGATTAGGCGAAACCAGGCAATAAGGTCCGTTATCGTTGCTTTTGAGCGCCCTGATAGCAGCATGCAAACGCGGTAGCAGGCAGGCTAATTGATTCAACCAGGAAGAGTCTAGCTCATCGACGTTTTCTATCAAATGACAGAAGGACTTCGCCAAATCTATCATTTCGGTGGTTTTGGTATCAGACTTCATAATCACTGCGTCTTGTCGTTAACTACACTGACAATTGTAGACAAAAAATTCAAACTAGGTCTCAAATTTTACCTATTTTGTCTAATTTAACCCAGCCAGAGCGATGGTTGGACTTATTGCAAACTCTAATTATTGGTAATGCGTTTTATTAAAAAACTAATAACATTAGAATAATCATGATGTTATACAACCCGATAATATGTATGATCTGCAGTCAGCAACCATCCATGACTCAACAAACTCTATTAACATGACATTTATCAACAAATGAGTGAGCCCTTACCACCTATAGTGCTCTGTTTGTCTGGCCATGACCCCAGCGGAGGAGCCGGACTACATGCAGATATTGAGGCCATTGCTGCCGCCGGTGGCCATGCTGCCAGCGCTGTTACCTGCCTCACCGTTCAAGACACTCATGATGTAAAGCGGCTATGCCCAACCGACCCTGAGCTATTCCGGCAGCAGGCCGAGGCGGTGTTGCATGATCTGCCAGTGGCAACCATAAAGATCGGCTTAATAGGAAATGTTGCTATCTGCAGAGAGATAGTTGAGCTAATTGCGGAACACCAGCATATCCCGGTAGTACTGGACCCGGTTCTGGCTGCTGGCGGAGGCAGTGATCTAGCAGGAGAGGAGCTGTTGACCAATATACGCCGTGATCTGCTACCCCAGGTCGGACTAGCAACACCAAACTCAGAAGAGGCCAGACGCATATCAGGCAAAGGCGATCTAACAGAGGCCGCTGCAGAGATGCTATCCATGGGCTGCAACAATATTCTCGTTACCGGTACTCACGAATCAGGCGACAAGGTGATCAATACCCTATACCAGGGATCCGTTGATAACCCTCACTTGCTAGAGTGGCCGCGCCTGCCCCACAGTTACCATGGCTCAGGCTGCACCCTGGCTTCTGCAATTGCCGCCAGATTAGCTCTGGGCCAACCTATGCTCCAGGCGGTAACTGAAGCCCAGGAGTACACATGGCATGCCCTAAACCAAGCCAACAGATTTAGCAGTGGTCAGGCCCTACCCAACCGATTGCCCAACTGATCTACAAGTATGACTAACAGACGCTTAAACGGCCTCTACGCCATAACCGACAGCAGCCAGGAGCAGCTTACACACGAGGTTGAACTGGCCCTTGAGGGTGGCGCTCGCATTATTCAGTATCGAGACAAATCATCAGACAGGCAAAAACGTCTGGCCCAATCAGAAAAGCTGTTAGATCTATGCCGCAGATTCTCAGCATATTTGATTATCAATGATGACGTAGAGCTGGCTAGCACTATTGGCGCTGACGGGGTGCACTTGGGACAAGATGACCTGGATATAACCCGCGCCAGAGCTGAGTTGGGCGACCAAGCCATTATCGGGATCTCCTGTTATAACAGCCTGGATCTAGCCATAGCAGCCCAGGAGGCAGGGGCAAACTATGTAGCCTTCGGCCGCTTCTTCCCATCCAGCAGCAAACCCCAGGCAGTTCAGGCCGAAATCGAGCTGTTACGTGCAGCTAAAAACAGATTACAGCTTCCCATAGTTGCCATTGGCGGCATAACCTCGGAAAATGGCGCTGCATTATTAGCGGCAGGCGCTGACATGCTAGCGGTAATTAAAGGAGTGTTTGGACAGCAGGATATACGCGCAGCGGCAGAACAGTTTCAAAAACTATTTGTACAGAACGAGGATTCAAACTAATGAGCAGTTCCAAGGATCTATTTATTCAGGCACAGAAACATATCCCTGGTGGAGTTAACTCACCTGTTAGAGCGTTTAAAGGGGTTGGGGGAGACCCGGTTTTCGTCGACCACGCTGATGGTGCCTATATCTTCGATCCTAACGGTACCCGCTACATTGACTATGTGGGTTCTTGGGGACCCATGATCCTGGGGCACGCCCACCCTGAGGTGATCAAAGCAGTTCAATCGGTGATTGGTAAAGGACTAAGCTTTGGTGCACCGACCGAGTCTGAAACCGCTATGGCAGATCTGGTATGCAAGCTGGTGCCGTCTATGGATATGGTGCGCATGGTCAGCTCCGGTACTGAAGCCACCATGAGCGCCATCCGCCTGGCCCGAGGCTACACCGGCCGTGACAAGATTATCAAATTCGAAGGGTGTTACCACGGCCACTCAGACTCCCTGCTGGTAAAGGCCGGCTCTGGCGCCCTAACTCTGGGCGAACCGAGCTCCCCAGGCGTACCAGCATCTCTGGCCGAACACACCATCACTCTCGACTTCAACGATCTGGAACAGGTAAAGAACTGTCTCGCTGAAGTGGGAGAACAGGTGGCATGCATCATCGTAGAACCGGTTGCCGGCAACATGAACTGCATACCGCCTGTGCCGGGATTTCTTGAAGGCCTGCGTACCGCCTGTGACGAACATGGAGTGGTGCTAATTTTTGACGAGGTGATGACCGGCTTCCGCGTAGCTCTGGGCGGCGTTCAGGGGCTATACAATATCCAGCCCGACCTCACCACTCTGGGCAAGGTAATCGGTGGCGGCATGCCGGTAGGAGCCTTTGGCGGTAAACGTGAGATCATGGAACATATTGCTCCCCTAGGTCCGGTCTATCAGGCTGGCACTCTCTCTGGTAATCCAGTAGCCATGAGCGCTGGTCTAAAAACTCTGGAACTGATCTCCCAGCCTAACTTCTTTTCCGAGCTAACCAAGAAGACCGAAACACTGGTAGACGGACTACTAAAGCAGGCGAAAAATGCCGGAGTGCCGGTAACAGCCAACCAGGTGGGGGGCATGTTCGGCATCTTCTTCACCGATGCCGAACAGGTAACCAACTTCGCCCAATCTACTGCCTGTAGGCAAGGACAGTTCAAGGCCTTCTTTCATGCCATGCTGACTCGGGGTATCTACCTGGCGCCTTCTGCGTTTGAAGCTGGATTTGTCTCTGCGGCACACAGCGATGAGGATATTGAAAATACCATCGCCGCAGCGGGAGAGGCGTTTAAGGAGATAGCTTAGAGAGTAGGGCCGAAGGCTAGAACCCATAAAAGCAATCCGCAAATGAACGCAAATCACCGCGAAAGAACGCTAATTATTATTAGGTCTTAACTAGAAAATCGTCATCCCGCGACTTGATCGCGGGATCCAGTTACAAAACTGGTGAAGCTGGATTCTCGCATACGCAAGAATAACGAGTTAATACTATCCAGCTATTTTCTCACGCAGTGATTTATATTTCTTCATAAAACGCACTCCCACTTGTTGGAGATACCATGGTCCAGGGCAGCCACAATTGGCTCGCGCTTCAGTGCTCCTCCTGTAAAAAGAGAGTTGAGATACTCTGCGCGATTTTCCACATCATGGGATATTAACCAACGATAAAAGCCTTTTTACATTAGTCCTGCATATAACTCTTCGGACAGAAATGGATCTAACCTTAGCGCCTCAACACCATAGTTTGGTTCGCAACTATGCAACAAAAACAGCCACTGTCTCTATGTATTTTTTGCCTTTGTGAATTTCTATATACCCCTGACGCTGAAACTCCAGGGCGATGAAAAAATCATTTGGAATGGAAGAACGCCCACCGACAGAAAAATCCAGATTCAGATTTTCATTGGCAAAATTACTAGACACCAATAACGCATAGGTTACCTGTAACAACGATGGGCACACTCCACACTGGAACCAGCGATCAAAAGAATTAGTATGGGACTAGGTCAAACCTGAGGAACTAGGTAATATAAAAACTAGCATCCCGCGGCTTAGCCGCGGGGTACATGGATAGTTGGATGATTTATCTAGTGTTATTTAGCTGCTGGCCTTTTTACGCAGAGATATTCCCATAAGGCTAAGCAGACCGCCGCTGAACAACCATATTGCAGCAGGAAGAGGTACGGCGGAAACGCCGATATTAAATCCGTGCCAGTACTCATCAGGACCCGTAGTGAAGGTTATGGAATCGAATGTTCCCATCAATTGCAGGATTCCATTGTATTCATTGCCGGTAAAAATATCACCACTTATAGTGTAGCCTCCATATCCCCATTGGTTAGCTCCACTCGATACAATGGACACAGAGGTTGGTGAAGAAGCTGAAAAATCATATGTTACAGATAGATTAGGTTGCCCTACACTAACCAAGGCAAAATAAGGATTGGTAATTGCTTCTGAGAAATTCAGGGTAAAAGTTCCTGCACTGTTAACCGCGATCACATCAGACGGATTGAAGTTATTGTAAGTGCTAGGATAATTCTTGTAGTAAGTGTCGCCATTGCTAAGACCCATTGGACTGCCGGTTAGCTCGACGTCGATAATCAAAGAGCCAGTATCCAGGGTGCCAGATGATGTACTTGTCCAATCTACCCAGTTCACCGTACTAGACCACACTGTGGAGCTACACATAAAAAGTACAGCGCCGATAAATATGGCCTTATATTTTGATTCAATAATTTCCACCATGATCTCATCCCTCCCTGTGGGCATTGAAATGTATGTGTCTTCAGTATGGTTACGACGGCACAGTTTTGATCAGAATTAAATTCAATATAAGGTTATATTGGTTTTCAAACTAAGAGTAAAGAATTTTTTCTGGGATATTCACCTGATCACAAATGATAAGGCTATCAGAGAAACTGCCTAAGTTATTAAGCAATTTCCCTAAACGCCTCACCTGCGATGGATACACCTAAGAAGAAGATACTAATATTCTATCTGGTGATGGTTTAAATTGGCTGCAGTGAGACAGCATGAATGTCAATCAACCAAGCACTTAGACCATGGTACCTAATCCCTAAGCCCGGCTAATCTTCAACCTCAGCCGGTTTGTATTCAGACGCCAGTGCCTGCTGTATATCATGGGGCACCTGCTGATAGTGACTAAACTCCAGGGTATATGAACCACGTCCACCGGTTATGGAGTTAAGCTCGTTGGCATACTGACCTATCTCAGACAGGGGCACCTTGGCTTTGATATTCAGCAGGCCACCGCTCATGGCGTCTGTCCCTAAGAGTTGACCACGCTTGCCAGAGAGATCGCCGGTCACGGCACCCATAGTCTCATCCGGAACTACCAGATCCAGCACCACCACCGGCTCCAGTAGTATGGGCTTGGCCTTGGCCACAGCGTCCTGAAACGCCTTTTTGCCTGCAGCGACGAATGCCACCTCTTTGGAGTCTACCGAGTGGTATTTACCATCGTATACAGTGACCTTCACATCCTGCATCTCATAGCCAGCCACCACACCCTCATTGATAGCCTGGAGCACACCCTTCTCCACTGCCGGGATCAAGCCGGATGGGATGACACCACCCTTCACTTCATCCACGAACTGAAAGCCTGCTCCTCGCTCCAAGGGTGCTATGCGCAGATACACCTCACCGAACTGACCAGCGCCGCCAGTCTGCTTCTTGTGGCGATGGTGCCCTTCAGCCGCAGCGCTAATGGTCTCTCTGTAACTGATCTTGGGTGGTTGGGTATCCACATCTACATTGAAACGATCTTTCATCTTCTCCAGAGTAAGACGCAGATGCAGTTCACCCAGGCCACGCAGAATGGTTTCGTTATTGGCGACGTTATGCTCAATCTCCAGACAGGCGTCCTCTTCCACCACCCTATGTAGGGCATTACCTAGACGCTGATCATCTCCCCTGGTCTTAGCGTGGATGGCCAGACCAAACACCGGTACCGGAAACTCCAGAGGCTTAATATGCAGATAGTCCTCCTCATGAGAGTCATGCAGCACCGCATCCAGATGCAGCTCTTCCACCTTTGCCACGGCGCAGATATCGCCAGGAATACCCTTGGACATCTCCTTCTGCTCTTTGCCCTGTAGCTTGAGAATATGCCCCACCTTGAATGGTTTGCGTCCATCTCCAACATAGAGCTGGCTATCCTTGGTTATGGTGCCCTGGTGGACACGAAACACTCCCAGCTTGCCCACAAAGGGATCGGCCGCCACCTTAAACACATGGGCCACTACATGTTTAGATGGATCAGGTTCCACCTCAAACGGTTTCTCATCATCACCTTCTCCCAGCATAAATGGGCGGGGGTTGCCTTCCATCGGGTTGGGCATAAGATGTTCAAACACATGTAACAGACAGGAGATGCCAGCACCATTTGCCGCCGAGCTAAAACATATAGGTACCAGATGGCCTTCCCGCAGAGACTTCTCGAATGGATCATGTAGCTGTTCAGGAGAGAGCTCCTCACCCTGCTCCAGATAGAGCTCCATCAACTTCTCATCCACCTCTACTACCTGATCAATAATCTGGGTATGGGCCTCGGCAACCGAAGAGAAATCTGACTCCCCTTCCGGGTTAAAAAAGCAGTCCACCACCTGTTTGGCGCCACTCGTAGGCAGATTTATCGGCAGACACTCTGGACCAAATTCGTCACGTATGCTCTCTACCAATCCGGGAAGATCTACCCCCTCGGCGTCAATATTATTAATGATAATCATGCGGCAGAGCTTGTGCTCCTGGGCCATCTGCAACATACGCCTGCTGACCATCTCTATTCCAGCTGCCGCATTTATCACAATGGCCACAGTCTCCACTGCCTGGAACGTAGCTATAGACTGTCCGATAAAATCAGGAAGCCCCGGTGTATCGATAATATTCACATGAATATTTTCGTGATCAATACTGGCCACAGAGGAGGTAAGTGAGTGCTGATACTCCTTCTCCAGTGGGTCAAAATCACTTACGGTAGTACCCTTTTCCACACTGCCGGCGCTGTTTATTGTGCCGGATTGCGCCAGGAGAGCCTCAACCAGGGTGGTTTTACCACAACCGCTCTGCCCAACCAGTGCGATATTGCGTATATCTTCTGCAGTATATCGAGGCATGATTGTTTCCTTCTTTAGTGGTGAAACTGGCCCAGAGATGATTTCAATCAGGAAAAACTCAGTCTGACTGAAATAAATCTGTCACCGGTCTTTTTTTTAATGTAAAACAGTGATAGAAAAACATAAAACGCGTTTCCTATCCAGTGTTATTAACAGATGTATTGAGGAGCAGCATATGTTTGGCGAAAGACACGACCTTCCACACGAGTTTCCGGAGCATGCAGAGCTGATCAAATGCCTGCGCGATGTAAATCCAGTCTTCGATGCTATGTACAAAGAGTATGATAACTTGGACAAGGAGATTCTGGAGATAGAGCAGAATATTGAGCCGGTCTCCGACGTCTATGCCGAAGAGCTGAAGAAAAAGCGTATGGTGCTAAAGGACAAGCTCTACGAAATGCTAACAAATCAGAGCACTATAAAAAAAACTGGCTGTTGCTCTTAAAGCAAACCTAACCTCAATAATTCTAAACAGTTATGTCCATACCACAGGTATGGAGACCCTAGTTCATATCTAGCCATAACACCGGAAAACATCATCCTGTTCGATTAGCCCCCAACATCAATTCATGGAACAATTGGGCCTACACCTTGTTTCCAGGATCTATTTACCTAAACAGTGACAGAGATATTCCAACAACTTCTGCATTGGGTCGAAATGCACCCCCTATGGTCAGGGATAGTCATATTCATGGTGGCCATGACCGAATCTCTGGCCATAGTTGGATTGATTGTCCCTGGAGTCGCCATTATGTTCGGCATCGGCGCTCTAATATCCGCAGGGGCTATAGAGTTTTGGCCTGCGTTCGCTTGGGCAGTTGCTGGTGCAGTAGTAGGCGATGTAAGTAGCTTCCTATTTGGCTTTCACTTTCGCGACAGAATCACCAACCTCTGGCCTTTCACTCGCTACCAGGAAAGTCTGGAACAGGGGCAGGAGTTCTTTACCAAATATGGCGGCAAGAGCGTGGCCTTCGGCCGCTTTTTCGGCCCTGTTAGAGCAGTGGTGCCCCTGATTGCAGGAACTATGGGCATGCGCCCCTGGCGCTTTATTACAGCCAGCATTTTGGCTTCCCTGATCTGGGCCCCGGCCTATCTAGCTCCAGGCATAGTGTTCGGTGCATCTCTGGAACTAGCCTCCCAGGTGGCGTTTCGCCTGGTAATCCTGATTGTTATGCTGGCAATTCTGATATGGTTGGTATTCTGGCTGGTGCGCTTCATCTTCCGCCGCTTCCAGCCCCACGCCAGCGCTTGGTTACAAGCCTTTCTGAACTGGTCGCGTCTACACCCTGCATTCACTGACACCGCTAACGCCCTGGCCGACCCCAACCACCCGGAAGCGAAGGGGCTGGCCATCATGGCTACCATCCTGATATTTGCGATGGGCCTGTTTGCTTTATTAATGAGTGCTGTATTGAACGGATCTTCCCTAGCAGGAATAGATCTCACTGTACTGAATAGTTTGACAAGCCTGCACACCCCTTGGGCCGACAATCTGATGCTACTAAGTTCCCGTCTGGCAGATGGCCTAGTGGTAGCAATTCTGGTTGTCGCTGTCTCCGCATTTTTAGTCCGGCAAAAACACTGGCGTACTCTTTGGTACTGGTTAGCAGCAGCAGGGTTTGCCATCCTAGCCTCCTCTGCCCTGAAATATGGACTACAGGTACCGCGCCCACCTAACCAGGTTACAGGACTAGACCCTTACTCTTTCCCCAGTGGCCATACTCTGCGAGCCGTGGTGATCTACGGTTTTCTTGCAGTAATAATTGCACGCTCCGTACCGATGAATTGGCGCTGGCTTCCCTATAATCTGGCTGGGATAGTCGTTTTGATGGTTGCGATTGCCAGGCTCTACCTAGGTGTTCACTGGCTTTCCGACATCACAGGAAGCATAACTTTGGGTATCTGCTGGGTGGCCATTTTAGGAATTGCCTACTACCGCCACACCCATGCCGAAGCCCACTGGCTGGGACTTGGGCTCAGTACAATCCTGGTTATCTCTGCAGCCAGCGGATACCAAAGCTGGAGAGGACACTCCGCAGATCTGACCAAATATATGCCAGCACCAAAAGTTACCGAGATTGCTGCTGCCAATTGGAACAACCAAGGTTGGAGACAGCTTCCCCAGACACGCAGGGACATACGTGGAAAACACAACCACCCTCTGGATATCCAGTATGCTGGCAATCTGGAGCTGTTGGCCTCCAGTCTAGAGCAAAAAGGGTGGAAGAGAGCCCCAGCGTTGAGTTGGGGAAATGCCCTTAGGTTTCTCTCTCCAAAACAGCCGATAGAGAAACTCCCCCTGCTACCTCAGGTACATGATAGCCGCCATGAGGCACTGGCTCTGACCAAAACACTTACAGATGATCGCCGCCTGGTACTGCGACTTTGGCCCGCATTCGCTAGGGTGCAACCTGGAGCAAAACTTCTGTGGGTAGGTAATGTTACCGAGCAATATAAACAGGAGGTAGCAGAAATTTTCGTCTTTCCCGACACTAACGAACTGTTCAACCATCCATTTAATATTTTGCTTGAAGACAGTTCATCCCTTCCACACAAAGAGTTGAAGGGTGACCGAGCGGTACTGCTATTGTGGAGTGATGACTAGCCCGTGGGGGGGGCCTAACAAGATCATGCGTTGCGCAGTCGGAGTTAACAACGGCTTTCACCAAACCAAAACAAAGCCCGCATAAACTGCGGGCTTTGTTTGTGCAATCGTATTTGCCACAGGGTTAGGCCACAACCTTTTTGCGACGCGACATCCCACCTAAAGCAAGCAGACCGGAACCGAAAAGCCATGCAGCAGCAGGGATAGGTACAGCCTGAAAAGTAATTTCACCGAAAGCAAGGCCAGCAGCAGATGATGAGTCATCAAAATATATTCTTGAAATACCTGTATAACCACCAAAATCTATGAAGGTTTGAGTGGTTATTGTTACGCTAGCAAGAACATTATCAAGCTCATCATAGATAGTAGCCAGAACGCTGTCACCAGGGCCATATCCGTGAACTATGAAAGACAAATCAGATACGGTTTGTACAAAGTCAATTTCCAGATCAGCTGCGCAACTGCCACCACCTATGGCACACACCCTGGATTTATCTTCGTAAATAAAAATATCAGTCCCAAAACTGGTAACTACCGCCTCGGGTAAAGTTATTTGAGTAGTACCTTGACCATAAGATCCAAATGCCGAGAAGTCCAAAGTGGCAGCATTTGTATTGAAAGACAGCAGAAGTAATAGAATCCCAATAAACGAAGTACTTTTCATAATATATATCCTTGTAATACATCCACATAAAACATAATAAAATAACGCCCAAGCGCGCGATTCTACTACATATAAATTACACAAGACAAGCGCAACGAAACAGAAATAGTGGTAAGTAAGGGCTAAGATGATCGTAGTTTTTTATATCTGATCAGATAAACAGTGTAAGAATGGTGTTTAAGCGAGCTAACCCCAGGGCTTAACCAGATCATGCTCAATCCCGAGATGATCCAGCACCCGCCCCACCATGAAGTCCACTATTTCATCGATGGTCTGAGGTCGGTTATAGAAGCCAGGACTAGCCGGCATGGTCACTACCCCCAGACGGGCCAGCTTGAGCATATTCTCCAGATGTATTGCTGAGAACGGAGTTTCTCTCACAACCAGAATCAGCTTGCGCTGCTCTTTAAGCATTACATCTGCTGCTCGCTCGATCAGATTATTACTGGCGCCGCAGGCAATAGCAGATAGAGTACCAGCAGTACACGGGCACACCACCATAGCGGCAGGGGGATTGGAACCACTAGCTACCGGTGCTGTCCACTCCTCGCGCCCGAACAGGCACAGCTGCCCTTCCTTAGCACCGTACCTCTCCGCCAGTATGGCCTCTGCCTGTGAAACTTCAGCAGGCAACTCCAGACCAGTCTCCATAGGGATTACCATCTCACCCGCCTTTGAGATCATCAGATAAACCCTGCGCCCTTTCTGAATCAGCAGCTCTAGTAGCCGCAGACCATAGGCGCTGCCGGAGGCTCCGGTGATAGCTAGTGCAACTGGTTGGTTTGGATCACTCATAACTTCTACTCTAGCCCATATTTTTGCTTAAGAGTATCTAACAGCCGCTGATGAATATTACCG
The DNA here is from genome assembly GCA_050291725.1 of Sedimenticolaceae bacterium. GTDB lineage: Bacteria > Pseudomonadota > Gammaproteobacteria > Chromatiales > Chromatiaceae > JAAGZL01. The sequence goes on along the minus strand of JBNKKH010000005.1, from coordinate 41,357 downwards.
AAGCCGCCGTTGCTCATGATCAACACCTGATCGCCGCCCTTGGCTTCATCTGCCAGGCTAGAGACAATGGCTGCAACAGATTGGTATATGCTGGCCTTTGGACCAAGCCCAGCCAATACAGAAGCCGCATCCCACTCCAGTTCACTTGGAGCATACACCTTCACCATGTCAGCCACCTGAAGTGAACTTGCTAGCTGATCGGCATGCATCCCCATACGCATAGTATTAGAGCGCGGCTCCAGTACAGCAATTATACGCTCACCACCCACCCGTGCGCGCAGGCCATCCAGAGTGGTGGCAATGGCAGTGGGATGATGGGCAAAATCGTCATAGACTGTAATTCCAGCAACCTGCCCCCGCAGTTCCATGCGGCGCTTTACATTTTTGAAACTGGCCAAGGCTTCTATAGCTATTGCAGGAGGCACGCCAGCATGACGCGCTGCGGCAACTGCTGCCAGGGCATTGTTCAGATTGTGCTGACCATGCAGCTCCCAATCCACGCTACCAAACTTTTCCGAACCTAGGTGAATATCAAACTGACTATTTTCTGGATTTGAGTTCACGCTATGCCACTGGGTATCGCCATGAGCAGAGAACCGCTCCAACGGGGTCCAGCATCCCATATCCAACACCTGATTGATTGCCAGATCTTGTTCTGGAGCGATAATCAGACCGTTGCCAGGAACGGTACGCACCAGATGATGGAACTGGCGCTGGATCATGGCCAGGTCATCAAAGATATCAGCGTGATCAAACTCCAGGTTATTAAGAATCAAGGTGCGGGGGTGGTAATGGACAAACTTGGAGCGCTTATCAAAGAAAGCAGTATCATACTCATCCGCCTCTACCACAAAAAATGGCGTGCCGCCTAGACGGGCTGAGATGCCAAAATTTCTGGGAACGCCACCGATGAGAAATCCTGGATCCATACCGGCATCTTCCAATATCCAGGCCAGAAGGCTAGCTGTGCTGGTTTTACCATGGGTCCCTGCAACTGCCAATACCCAACGACCATGCAGTACATGTTCTGCTAACCACTGGGGGCCGGAGGTATAGCGCAAACCCTGTTCCAGCATATACTCCACTGCCGGATTACCTCGTGACATGGCATTGCCCACCACTACACAATCCGGCGCTGGCTGTAGATGCTCAGGCTCATAGCCCTCCATCAATTTAATACCCGCCTCTTCCAGTTGGGTACTCATAGGAGGATAGACACCGGCATCAGAGCCGCTCACCTCATGACCGAGAGAACGGGCCAGCAAGGCCAGCCCTCCCATAAAAGTTCCACAGATGCCCAGTATATGAATATGCATTTATATTTGACCCGCAGGCATAAATGTCTGAATCAATGTTTTGATTAACAGAAAATAGCCAATTGCTATCAATATGCCGCCTGTTAGATTCAAGTTGAAACTATGCCGTACAATATGCGCCATCACCACCAAGCTCCATATCAACAGAGCAAAATAGAACAGTGCACCCAAAAGCTGATATCCCGGATTATCCGGACCGCTATTCATCAATCCCATCACCGGCAGAGAAACTAAATTAATAATTGTCCCACTGCCAAACATAGCCGTTGCTGATTGCAACAGTCTGGAGGATAGATTCATTAGGTTGAGAAAAAGTGATAGCAGGATGAGTGTGATAGCAACATCCATCAATGAGATAATTACGGCCTGCGTTGACCCATGCACTGTACTAGATATAGACACCATACCGCTGAAAAAAGCCAGGACAACTGTCAGGATAAGTAAGGTACTGGATGCTGGTACATCCTGGGGCTTAGCCCGCAACAGACAAATATCGACAAAAAGTTTAAGCAGCAGATTCACAATCTTAGTCCAGTAAAATTCATGTGCAACAATATATTCCAACCAATGGTATCCTTTGCATCACCATCTACCAAGGACTTTTCATGCAAGAGCTACACATCAAAACAAAACAGCAATTAGCAGAACTGTGCGATCAACTAAGAGGCAGCGAATGGCTAGCCCTGGATACTGAGTTCATTCGTGACAAAAGCTATTATCCTAAATTTTGTCTGCTACAAATAAGCAACGGTACAGTAGCCGCTAGCGTAGACCCGTTGGCTATTGATGATCTAAGTGAACTGGTGGATGTCATCTACGACAACTCAACAGTAAAGATATTTCATGCTGGGCGCCAGGATCTGGAGATATTCTACCTTCTATGGAAAAAGCTACCACAGCCCCTATTTGACACCCAACTGGCTGCAACCCTGCTGGGGCTGGGTGAGCAGATTGGCTACGCTAATCTGGTGCAAAAAATAACAGGTCGCCAACTGGATAAGGGACACTCCCGCACCGACTGGTCACAACGCCCACTAAACCAAGAACAGCTCCGCTACGCCCTGGATGATGTCATCTACCTGGGAGATGTTTACCTAGAGATCAGCGCAAAACTTAAATCACTAGGGCGTGAACCCTGGCTACAAGAAGATTTTGCTGAACTAGCCAGCCCTGCAACATACACCATTGATCCAGATGCTATGTGGCAGCGCATTAAGGGCAACCAGCGCCTGAAAGGGATTCAGCTTGCTGTTCTCCAAAGGATTGCCGCCTGGCGGGAACAGCAGGCAGAACGAGCAGACCGACCCAGGCGTTGGATTCTAAAAGATGAGATATTAATTGATTTGGCACGACGCCAACCCAAAGATACAAACTCACTGGAGCAGATCCGGGGCTTAGAGCCTGGGAGCATAAAACGTAATGGCGCTGCTCTATTAAAACTTATTGCTGAGGCTACTACAGTTCCAAAAGATAAATGGCCTCAGGCTAAAAAAAGAGCTGCTGCACTAACTCCCAACCAGGAGGCCATAACCGATCTACTGCAGTGCTGCCTGCGCCTAATTGCAGAACAGGAAGAGATAACTCCAAGCGCCCTGGCCAGCCGTAAGGATCTGGAACTACTGGCAACAGGAAACAGAGATTCGGAACTTATGCACGGATGGCGCAAGGCGTTGGTGGGAGATATCCTAATCCAAGTGCTTGAGGGCAGCGCCAAACCAATACTGGAAGACGGCAAGCTAAGGATAAAAATGGATTAATGCTAACCCAAAAATCCTAGCGCACTAAAAAGCGCGAACAGGCTTCATTGAACGCTGCGATCTGCTCCGCAGACTGTTCTACTATGTTTTGGCGCTGTGCTCTCGACACTTCTTGATCCCTATTATCGAACACCGAATAGTGAAAATAAGTCTCTCGGCGAAAAGGGAACACGATTTTTTGCTGCGGACTGATAATGCCCGCGTAGTTGTAGTTCCCAACGACAGATTCGGCTGAAGGATGGTTGTAAAGATCGCCACCCAGAGTGTAGATATCGGGCTTGGAGCTAACCCCGAGCAGCGGCATCAGAGTAGCTGGGATATCGAGATGGCTGGTGTAGTTATCCACTATCCCAGGCGCTACCCCAGGAATGTGCAGTACCATTGGAACATGGATCTGCTGCTCCGGAAACTTGGAGTTATGGCCATGCCCCCAGTTCCCATTCTCCATGAACTCCTCGCCGTGATCGCCAGTAACCAACACGATGGTGTTATCCAGCAGGTCGTTTTGGCGCAGGTAGTCGAACAGACGCCCCAACTGCCGGTCTACGGAGTGGGCCGCGTTGATATAGCGATTCTTGATCAATTCAGGATTTTTTAGGCTACTGAGCTTAGCGTAGTTCATATCCTGCAGGAAAGGTTTGCGTATCTCGTCAGCACTCGAGAAATTATAGGGCGCATGGGTGGCCTCGAAGAACATAAACCCGAAGAATGGGCGATTGCGATCACGTCCATCAAGAAACTGCATAATTTCGGTGATATTCTGCTCATCACGTTTCCAGGGAGGAGCACCGTCCTTGATCTCGCGCAGATCCTCTGGCGGCACATTGGCAAACACCGTATCGCGCAGCTCAGGATAGGAAAAGCTCTGGCTGGTGTGCACGGTAAATTGGTACCCCTGATCCCGCAAGACATCCATTAACACCGGCCCTACACGCTGCTCTTGAAACGCATACCAGTATGGGGCGTATAGCCCATAAAACATGCTTAGCATACCCATACGGGTGCGGTTACCACCGCTGTAATGACGCCTAAACTTTGTAGCATCCCTACTGAATTCATCTAGATTGTGCATAATCTCCGGGTCCAGCATATCCCAGCGCAACGACTCGGAGACGAGCCAGATGATATTCAGCGGTTTATTGGGGCGCTGATATTCAATTTTGGCCAGCGGGTAATGCAACTTGCCGTTCGCAACCCTAATCTTTTCCTTCGGCGGAGGTTTAACACCAAATCTGCGAAACGTAGAGTCGGAGGTAGTCTGCATATGGAACGGCACCACGGACGCTGCCTGCATAATCGCCTCCTGCCCACTGGCATGGCTGTAGGCATAGGCCACCTCGCTGGTAATCAGCAACGCAAACACCGCCCATGACAACCTGGAAAATTTTTTACCGGAGAGCGCCAAACGAGATCTCGGCATAGCCAATCGATGACTAGCAAACAGCAGGGCAGCATTGAGCAATAGAATTGCTCCGACCGCTAGCCCATAGCTGAGCTGGGTGTTCTGGGTAGCCCCCAGAGAGGCAATACCATCCGGCGTGCTGATCAGATTCCAGACAAATGCATCGAAATGGTACTCATACAGTTCGTACAAAGCGTGATCTGCGTAGATCAGCAGTATGGTCACAGATGTCAACAGGTAGCTCACTGCCAACAACAAGCGCGGCATTCCAGCTAGCGGCAGCCTCTTCAGCAGCCATAACACTGCCAGCGTTGGTAGTAGATAGAAGAACGGGTACGCCAAGAGCTCATTCATAAGGTACAGCCACGTAGCCGGCGTATCATCCTTAACATATGTTACGTAACCGCTGAGTAGGGTGACTAGCAACAGATATTGACTGATAAGATAGAGGCGGATGGTTGACGCGATACCCATATATAGATCCCAAGAAGAGTGCCAGAAAAGACCATGATAATGGTCGTTTCTTAAGGCACTCTTAACGCAGGGAACTAAGCCGCAGTTGCTGCGGATATTTACAAAATGCTGGAGTAAACCAGCAGGTTTCTTAGAAAGAACCTACTGCAGTGGAATCGTCTTACCATTCACACTAAGTAATCCATCACTCAACTTGGCTTGGCTGGAAATGTTAGTCCCTTCACGTGTCACCAACCCTTGCTGCAGCAGAAGTTCCAGCTGCTGTCCAGACATCTGTTTACTTAGTTGATCAATCTCTTCCTGAGACGGTACTGTTATCTCGTGGCCCAGCTTTTTACGCTGTTCAATCTGTCGCATCATGCCAACTCTTGCCTGCATCTCCATTGCTGTCCTATATATCTTCTCTGGCATAGTAATAGCGGCATCCGCTTCCAGCTTTTGCAGAACAGATTGAAAATTTCCAATATCTTTCCACTGCAACCCTTTAGCAGCTATAGATAGATTTCCATCAATATCTCCATCTGGGGTTTTAACAAACAGACGCTTAATCGCCAACGTAGGGTTGGCTTGCAACAGGTCTGGTCCAGCCCCCATCAACAGATTAAGCACTGCCATGCTCTCTTGCTCATTGGTCAAATTCAGCGACTGCATCTCCTGCATCTCCTTTTGCAACTTGGATACCACTTGCGCTGAGATATTGCCAAACTCTATTTCAAACTGAGCAGGACCATAAACAGTACTGTTAACTGTTACTGCTTCAACAGCGTAATTAATAGCCGCGGTCAACTTGCCATCACTCTCGCTGGTATTGCTTGAAATATCGATCGCATCAATTTTAAGCGCAACGTCATTGTTCGGATTATTAAACTCTATCTGCTTGACCAGGAACTCCCCGTTACCCAGGAACAGGCTAAACAGCCCCGCCTTAGAAGTTGATCTCAGCTCTGCCCCAGTTACTTTAAAGCTCTCCCCCTTTTCTCCGCCGACCCATAGCTGCGGCATTTTAAGGTCAAGCTCAAATTGAGTGAAACCAGTATCAAATAAGACCTTTCCATCAGCGCCACTGAACTGTATCTCGGGCCGGCCCGGCTTGTCGGCAAGCTTCAAGGCAGGAACAGCAATCAGCGTTTTTCCGCTGCCATCCAGTCCGATATTGGTCTGCATGACCTTATTCTCTTCCCCCGGAAAAAGCGCTTCCTCATCAACCTTAAATGATGTACCGATGGTTGCTAGCGCTAATCCCCCATCAGGAGAGAGCGGTCCGTGAACAATATCGTTTAACATAGTGAATTCGATAGAGTCCTCTTTTGCGTCTGAAGGCGTGGCCAGTTTAAATTTAGTCTCAGAACGGGCCCCAAACCATCCGCGTTGATAGTCATCACTTACCACTTCTAAGCCACCCTGCTGCATCTTGGATATAACCTCCTGATGCCTACTCTGGACCTTAAACCCTATGATCCCAGGCACCATGAACAGCACTACAATCAGGGTAGTTAACAGAATGACTATTTTTTTCATAAGGACTCCAATCCTAATTTTTTTGATTTTCTAAGCAAAATTAACGGCACAAAGATACTGTTTCTGTAGCGAATCAACCGGACATCGGTTCAGCTGATTTCATATCACCCATATATCTCTCTATTGAGCCAACTATTCCATCTGCATCCAACCCGCACATCTGTAACTGCTGCGCGGATGAGGCATGCTCTATGTAGCGATCAGGCAAACCAAGATTTAGCACTGCGACTCTTATATTGTGTTCAGCCAGACACTCATTAACTGCAGACCCGGCTCCACCCTGAATCATATTCTCTTCCAAGGTTACCAAGATATCATGTTTCTTTGACATCTCAATTATCAGATCCTCATCCAGTGGCTTTACAAAACGCATATTCACCACAGTGGCATCCAGGCTATCAGCTGCCTGTAGGGCTGGGGCAAGCATACTACCGAAGGCCAGCAGAGCGATACCCTTCCCCTCGCGAACTTTTGCTCCCTGACCTATGGGCAGTGGGGTGCGATCTTCAGTTACCTCCACGCCAGGCCCTACCCCTCTGGGATAACGCACCACGGCTGGCCCTGTGTGCTCATAAGCGGTCTGTAGCATCTGCCTACACTCATTTTCATCTGCTGGAGCCATGATCACCATATTCGGCAGACTGCGCACATAACCAAGATCAAAACTCCCGGCATGGGTAGCGCCGTCCTCTCCCACCTGCCCGGCCCTATCCACTGCCAGAGTAACATCCAGATTCTGTAGAGATATATCATGGGCCAGTTGATCAAATGCCCGCTGGAGAAATGTGGAGTAGATAGCCACTACCGGCTTCAGCCCTTCACAAGCCATTCCAGCGGCAAAAGTTAGAGCATGGGGCTCGGCAATGCCAACATCGAAATAGCGTTCTGGATACTCTTTGGCATAACGCACGAGGCCAGACCCCTCACGCATAGCTGGGGTAATGGCAACTAACCTGGGGTCTTCGGCCGCCGCATCACAAACCCAATCCCCAAACACCTGGGTATAAGTTGGGCCAGATGCTGCTTTGATAATCTCACCCGTATCGGGATCGTACGGCGGCACACCATGGTAGAAACATGGGTCACTCTCGGCAGGAGTGAAACCGCGGCCCTTCTGGGTAACAACATGTAGAAAGCGCGGGCCAGGTATAGATTTCATATTCTCTAAGGTAGTAATCAATGTCTCCATATCGTGGCCATCGACAGTACCAATATAGTTAAAACCCAACTCCTCAAACAGAGTGCCAGGCATAACCATACCCTTCATGTGCTCTTCCCATTTGCCGACAAATTCGCTTATGTGCGGCATGTTGCTCAAGGCCGATTTTCCGCCCTCTCTGACCTTGGTATAGAATTTACTGGATAGCGCCTTGGCTAAGTGATTCCGAATACCACCTACTGGCGGCGAAATCGACATGTCATTGTCATTCAGAATAACCAACAGATCTATATCCATGGCCCCGGCCTGATTCATGGCCTCGAATGCCATGCCACCACCTATGGAACCGTCACCTATAACAGAAACTATCTGACGCTGCTCTCCCTTCTGGCGAGATGCCACCGCCATTCCTAGTGCGGCGCTTATGGATGTGCTCGCGTGGCCTACTCCAAAAGCATCAAACTCACTCTCTTCACGACGCGGAAACCCAGATATGCCCCCCTGCTTGCGCAGAGTAGACATCTGATCACGCCGCCCAGTCAATATTTTATGGGGGTAGGCCTGATGTCCTACATCCCACACCAACCGATCCCACGGGGTGTCAAACACATAGTGCAGAGCAATAGTAAGCTCCACCACGCCCAATCCAGCAGCCAGATGGCCACCAGTCCTAGATACAGACTGGATCAGAAAGGTCCTGAGCTCCTCAGACAGCTGTTCCAATTGCGAGCGGTCTAACAGCTTCAATCCTGAAGGATCATCAATGATATTCAGCAGTGGATATTTCTCTTCACTCATCCTAAATACTTCTTTTACTACTTCGACTAAAGGGTTTATCCGTACAATTCTACCTCAACTACGGCTACTACGCCGAATAAACCTGTCAATCCTTAAGCAGAGATAGTTGTGGGACCTCCATAACCCACATAAATTCAGGCAACATTCAGACGGAATTTGTTTTATAATCCAGGCCATTACTAAATTTACGTGAAAGCAATGACTTACCTGACAGATGACCTTCGCATCCGCGAGATAAAAGAGCTTATATCACCCGAGAAGCTACTGAACGACTTCCCCATAACCGATGCGGCGGCTGAAACCGTCTATGCGGCTCGGCAGTCCATACACCGAATCCTGCACAATGAGGATGACCGCATTATGGTGGTAGTTGGACCCTGTTCGGTACACGATCCTGACGCAGCTCTGGAGTATGCAGCAAAACTTAAGCCGCTGCATGACGAACTTAAGAGGGACCTGCTTATCATAATGCGGGTCTACTTTGAAAAGCCACGCACTACTGTTGGCTGGAAAGGGCTGATTAACGATCCTGATCTCAACGGCACCTTCCATATCAACAAAGGGTTAAATCTCGCGCGACACCTACTGCTGGATATAAACAACATGGGTCTGCCAGCGGGGACAGAGTATCTTGATCCCATCAGTCCCCAGTACATTGCTGACCTGATAAGCTGGGGGGCAATCGGTGCTAGAACTACTGAGAGCCAGGTGCATCGTGAGCTGGCCTCCGGCCTCTCCTGTCCGGTAGGGTTTAAAAATGCTACCAATGGCAGCCTAAAAATAGCCCTGGATGCTATTCGCTCCTCATCGCAGCCGCACCATTTTCTATCTGTGGTAAAACAGGGAAGATCAGCCATCTTCACCACCAGCGGCAACAACGATTGCCACGTGATTCTACGAGGTGGCTCCAGGCCAAACTACGATACCGAAAGCATCAACATAGCCGCTGAAGAGATGGAGGCAGCTGGCCACAAACCCCAGATGATGATCGATTTCAGCCATGCCAACAGCCGCAAACGCCATGAGAAACAGATTAGCATCGCCCATGATGTAGCAGGTCAGATCGCTCGCGGCGACCAACGTATCATCGGAGCTATGATCGAGAGTAACCTAGTTGCCGGAAATCAGGACCTCAGACCAGATCTGGAATTGACCCGAGGCCAAAGCGTGACCGATGCCTGTATCAGTTGGGAAGAGAGCGAGCCTCTGCTACGAATCCTGGCAGATGCGGTAAACCAGCGGCGAAGCGGGGGCTAAGGGACAGCACTATCAATGGGTAACACGGAATAGATAGTTTACCCCATCAATCCGCGCCAGGCTGCCGTCAGGGAAGAACTCCGTTTCACGCTCTATTTTGCCGTTGCCATCCAGGTCAATATTGATGCCATCGTTGCGGTAGTCCCCATCCACTGGCCCGTTGTCGGCCAGGAACGCCGTATACCTCTTGCCTGACAGCACCAATTCCCCCTGCAGTTGGGTCATACTGAAATAGAGTATTTTCCATCTTTGCCAGCTTTCTAATGTTGAGTAAATCCAAATTTTGTACTCCCCATCCAGACCTGGCACTCCAGAAACAACCTTAAGGGGAAAATTTAGTCCGCTAGCAAACCCACTCTCGCCGTCATTGTCTAATGGCGGACCATCATCACTCAAATCGCCATTTCGATTGCGATCCAGATACATCTGGTAATCTATTGAAACCAGGTCAAGAGCAAAGCTGAACTCCAAGCCATTAGCCAGGGTGATCTGGCCATATCTCTGGTATGGAGAGATAAACTTCGGCAGTTTGCGAATTTGCTGGGGTGGTTTTTCTGACAGCTTGATTGCTGCAGTTACAGCACCAACTTTAAACCCCACAGGTCTAAATCCAACACCTATAGATACATCAAGTCGAATAGCCTCTACAACTGATTCTGGCTCAACCATTTTTGGTGGCGGGGTAGATTCCGTATGTTGATTATCTTTCTGCTGTGGGCCAGCAACAAGCCCCTGCTCTGTCTGCTCTGTCTGCCCTGTCTGCTCCCTCGCCGTATCTCTGCTGCGCTCTCCAACCAACTCGTCCCATAGAACCTCCAACCGCTCTATGTATGGTTCCCATGACCCTTCCGGCATTTTATATAGGTATATTCCCGCAACAATAACCAGCACCAGCACCAGCGGATGACGCAAAACAGCCCCTAGGCCTCTGTTCTTACGCCGGAGACTAGCCTCCCTGTCATCTTCGGGAAATTTATAATCGCGCTGCGACACAACTATATAGTCTCTAATTAAAACTCATCAAAACCCGCCTCGCGATAGAGCCGCTTGGCCTCATCCAGATCTTGCTCTACCCCTATCCCCTCTTTATACATTCTAGCCATAGTGGCAAGAGACCCAGTCATCCCCTGAGCTGCCGCCTTTCTAAACCACTCGATAGCCTTGGGACCATCCGCTACGACACAATCTCCCTCCATGTACATAAATCCAAGACCGTGCTGCGCCAAAGCATGGCCATCTTCTGCCGCCGCTGTCATATATTTTTTAGCCATATTTTCATTCTTAACCATACCTAAACCGTTCTGCGCCATCACAGCCATCCTATAGCGAGCTTCCGTATTGCCGGCATCGGCCAGGGGCGAGAGCAGCTTTGAGGCGTCGCCAAAATATTTTGCTTCAAAGGCGGATATTCCACTGCGCAACTCCATCTCCATCTGCTCATCTAATTCAACCATTACACTCTCCAACAAAAATAAAAAATATGCTCTGATACGGAACCAGTAGCAGATATAATATGTCATTAACTGCTAATCATACTATGTTATTCTTAACTGCCGCTGTTAATTAATCAGTTAGTCCAGAAGGAAATCACACAATTAATATTTCTCGCTACATCCTGTTGTTAATTCCATTGCTGCTATCTCACCAGGCCATAGCTGTGGATTTTGCCGCCGTATATAAAGACGAGCGGGGAAAATTTGTAGCTGCCGAAAAGGCCTTTAAGCAAGGTAAAATCACCGAGTACAACTCCCTAAGGAAGGACCTAGAAAAATACCCCCTGTACCCATACCTGGAGTACACAGAGCTGCGCTACGGCTTTTCCAGTAACAAATTGCCTAGAGTCAAGAAATTCATAGAGAAATACCAAGAGGTTCCTTTATCTTATCTTCTACGCAGTGCTTGGCTGAATCATCTGGCAAAAAAGAGCGCCTGGAAGAGCTATCTAGAGCTGTACACACCTCAAAACAGCATAGAACGACAATGTAACTATCTACGCGCCCTGATCAATAGCAAACAGGAAGAGAAAGCCTTTAAGTTGATAAAGCCCATATGGCTCCATGGCGGCTCCCGTCCAGATGACTGTACTCCGGCATTCAATGCCTGGCACAAAGCGGGAAAACTAACACCAGAACTGGCTTGGGAACGGATAATACTAACTATGCAGCAGGGAGATACATCCCGCGCCCGTTATCTGCAACGCTACCTACCGAAAGACCAGAAGAGATGGTTTGAGCAGTGGATGCATATCCACAACAACCCAGAAAGGCTGGAAAGTAAGATAAAACTATCAGTACCAAAAAAGCTCCAGCACACCATAACGGCTCATGGCCTAAAGCGCTTAGCCCGCAAAAACATTAATAAAGCTCTCTCTGTATGGAAGCGATTACAGCAAGATAAAGCGTTTCCAAAGCAGCTACTGCAACAGGCAGAGCACACCATAGCCATGCGCATGATGCGTAGCAAGCATAGACGCAGCCTGAAGTTTCTAGACCAGATTCAACCCCATGCTACAGACACCAAGCTGCATGAGAGAGGGCTAAGGTACGCCCTAAGCAGACAGAAGTGGGACCTTGTCTACAAATGGACCCAACGGCTGCCTAAAGATTTAAAAAACAGCGACAAATGGCGCTACTGGAATGCCAGAGCCTTGGCAAAACTTGGTAAGAGAGAAGAGTCTAAGTCCAAACTGAAACCGCTTGCCAAGGAACGCAGCTTTTACGGTTTCCTGGCGGCTGACATATTGGGGGTAAATTACAACCTCAATCACCAGCCATCAAAGGTCAGCGCAAAAACCATGAGGCAACTAAAAAACAACCAGGGACTGATGCGCTCTAGGGAGATGTTCCTCCTCAAGCGCTATACTGAAGCCCGCAGAGAGTGGCGCGCCGCTACTAAAGGCATGAAGCCAGAACAGCTCAAGGGAGCAGCTATACTGGCGCACAACTGGGGCATGCACGACCGCTCCATAGTGGTTTTAGCCCAAGGCGGCCTATGGGATGATCTAAATTTGCGCTTCCCGATTGCTCACCGCAAACAGGTGGACAAAATAGCGCAGAAAAAAAATATCGAAAGCGCGTGGGTATTTGCAGTAATCCGTCAAGAGAGCACCTTCATACAAGATGCCCACTCACCTGCCGGAGCATTGGGCCTAATGCAGCTGATGCCTAAGACCGCCCGCAGCACAGCAAGAAAATTGAATATGAGCCGGTTAAAGGAGAGCAACTTTCTGCAACCGGACGTAAACATTCAACTTGGGGCTACATACCTAAAAACGGTGTTGAATGAGCTGGGGCAGAACAAGGTATTGGCCACCGCAGCCTATAATGCCGGCCCTGGTAGAGTGCGGCGTTGGCTACCAAAAAAACCAATCCCCGCTGATCTATGGGTAGCAACAGTACCTTTCGATGAGACCAGAGGCTATCTGGAGCGGGTACTGGCCTACACCGTAATATATAAGGATCGCCTGGGGGAAAAGACGGGGCGACTGAGCGACATTATGCCGCCGATACAACGCAACCTAAAAAGCCCTGTAAAAGAGAGGATCAATAAGGCTCTACAAAAGTTGATGTCTGCTCAATAGTGACTCTAGTTAGTGGATATAGCTGGTACTATCTGACTCTTCCCCAGCATAATTCTGAGCCTTAGAGTCCTTACTATCATCACTCTTATTGCTGCTCATTCTATCCTTGAGCTGAGCAATTACATCTGGGTCTGTAATCACCTCGTAAAACCTACGCCCCCACTCCTCTTCGGTATTAATACTGTTACCTATCCACATACGAACAGGGGCCTCACGCACCACCAACCAATCCATCTTTCCAGTGCGGTCTGGATAGCGACCCGCATAAAACACGCTTTGCTCACTATAGCCTGGAATATTCCCTCCAAGCCGCAGTAAAGCCAGCTCGGATTTCAGTTTAAAGAAGGCGGGCATATCCATCTCAATGCCATTCACGTTGTAACCTAGCAGTTCGTCACTACGACCGCTTATGGTTACACCCTTATCCACAGGCAACACCAATTCCACGCCTCTCTTGACCTCTTCCCCTAAAGTAGTACCGCGCAATGCTGCATTGCAGGACGACAGACGGTCAGCCCGATTTATTGCCGGTGAAATCATAATCTTCCTATCACCATCGTAAAGGAAGGCTGGTGATCCATCATTAAATGAGATGCCAATACCTAGCTCCAGTTCGGGCAAGCCATGTTTTCTGTTTTGTACATTCTGCGTATCCACAACCTGCAGAATCTTTCTAGCCAAACCGCAGGCATGACTCACGCATAGCCACTGATAAGGCGCGTCTTCATACTCGGCGATGCTAAGAATGATGGCATCTCCTTCTATGAATACTTTGGTTGCTCCAAAGGCATCTAATAGCTTGTTTATGGGCTGAAAGAAATTAAGACTAAAATGGGTTGCTGGATTAAGTTGCTGCTCTACCAGCTCTGTAGTTATGGCTGTAGAACCACGGACATCGGCTTTGATTATCACATGATTTCTGATCTTATCTTTCTCTGCCTTGCCCTGGGTACCATGAGTGAATTCTTGAAGACTGTGATTACTTCTGGACAGCTCTATAGCTTTATCTCGCTGCAGAATTTTTATACTGTTCATAGCACTATGGCATTGATATGCTAGTTTCAGATCACGCCGCAAAACAGCAAAATCACGCAAGAAGCATTTCACACGATAGCGTCTACGCACTTTTGATAAACCGCTTATACGCCCAGCGGCAATTTCTAGAACCTTTTTTGCTATCTCAGGCTGCGCGAGCCCTTTTATACCAGAAAGCTTTTGCAGCAATTTGCGCCGAGGAATGTCGCCCTCAAGATATTGACAAATCAAGCCTAAAGGCACTCTGCTGTTCAGCTCTTTATATACTTTTGGCGCCTCATGAGAAGCTAGTATCTTATGCATAAGCCCAGCTTGCTTAAAAAGGCGCATGGCTTCAGATACAACATTTTCCGTCAATGCACTCCAATGCTCAGGGGATCCTATTTGCGACTCATTGTGTATTTGACGCTTACCCGTATACTTACTTGCCCCTTGAAAAGAGAGTATTCTCTCCATGTTGTGCGGATCATCCAACCAGGAACAGAGGCCGCCGGAATACTCATCTTCCTGTAGAGCCCCAGACAGCAGCAGTTCACTCTCAAGAAAACCAGACAACATACCCCGATCATGGCGCAGGCGCATACCTGTAGAATCCCGCCCCATAACGGAAGTGTCATCTGCAGACTCCGGAAATTTCGGAGCATAACTCCAAGCAGGCAAAAAACAGTCAAATATTCCAGTTACAATGGCGTTCACTCTTTTAAAACAACCCGGATCACTTTTTCGCATCAGAACTAGCGGATAGTGATGCATAAACTGTTCTTCCGCCCATAAACTTGGCAGCTGTAGCAAAGGATTGAACAGCATTGGCTTTGGTACAGGCCACGATCTGCCTAATACAGATTTGCGCAATTTACGCAAAGTGGTGGATTCCAGTTTATAGACATGCCGGAACAGCTTGCGCATGACACGGTATTTTATCGCCGCCTCATGTTGCGCTATTGTCACTAGCTTGTCATGTAGATGGACTGCATGGCTACTTGAGTGATCACCATCAGCCGTCCTGGCATTCTGCAGCCGATCTTTGTACTGCAGCAGTTCATCACCAACAGAAAGCAGAAGAAACTCGAGTGTAGCAAAATGCAGGAGCTGAACCAGCTCAGGAAAAGACTCCTTTCTAGCCTTACTAATCCCGGCCTCCATCATCCCTATGTACGCCTTCTCGAAATTTTCCAGATCACTTATTGCAGGTGGAGGATGAGCTTCTCCCAAACAACTATTTCCAATATCGTGCTGCAACAAGCATCGCACCAGAAATCTAGTGGAACTGGTAAATTCGGGGCAAAGGTATACGTCAACGTTGGTGTTATCTATACCCTTGGGAAAACGCTCAAATGAGAACCTGAAAGGCGAAGCAACAGGCAGCGTTGCAAACAGGTCGTCAACCTCCTGCTGCAAACCAAGTCGGCTTCTCAGACCCTTAAGCATTCAATTATCATCACCTTAATAATGTATTGGTTATCCTCTATCCTCAGGAGACCATTGCCGCCACCAGCTTATCTTCCATCTCAACACGAATAGCTAGCTCTTCTCCCAATATTGAAAGATCCTTTTCCAACTGTTCGGTATTGTACTGATTGGTTGAGTCATATTTATCATTAAAGGCAACAGCGTACTCCGTTGCCTCAAGCACTCTATCGTAAACCTTCTCAGCAACCTTTATTATCCTTGCCCTTTTCTCATCACCATGGGCAATACGCTCATATATTTCGAAATGCCCGAAAGCCATATAGTCCATTAAGACTTGGCAAAACTTGCGTAGTGTGCGTTCATTGCGCTCGCTAGAAGTATATGGTTCCAGCCCAGCTAATTGGCAATACAGCGCTAACATCTCCTGTCTCTCGACTAGCAGCTTATCTACCATTTCAGCAGTTCTAGTGCGTCTCTCCCTGCTTCTAACATTCCCTTCAGACATAGTCTGAACCCCCTTATTTATAAATCTCAAGGTCTATGCTAATCATTATTCTCTAACAGTGGCAAGCATTTGTTTACAAAAACTTGTTTTTTAATAATAAAGCCATCTGTCTATTAAATAGGGATTTCTAACTCAAGATAAGCTTAACGCCAACAACGAACATCAACAGAGCAAACAGTCGCCTCAATATTCTGGTGGGTAAACTATGGGCCAAGCTTGCACCAACCGGCGCCATTACAAAGGTAGCAACCACTATCCACGGCATTGCACTCCAGTAGACATAACCACTACTACCAGCAGGCAGCGCCACCTCATCCCAACCTGCAATAATAAATCCAATAGTACCTGCCAACGCAATCGGCAAGCCACAGGCACTAGAAGTTGCAACCGCATGGCGTATATCCAACCCGTTCCAGTGCAGGAAAGGTACGGTCATAGAACCACCGCCGATACCAACAATAGAAGAGATCATGCCTATAACAGTTCCTGCCAAACTCATACCTATTTTTCCGGGAAGGCTGTTCTGCTTGCCAAAATCCATATCCAAAGCCAAATGCAGAGCCACCAACATAGTAAAAATGGCAAATACACGCTGTAGCCAGATGGTAGATAGTAGATCCGCGACAGCAGCACCCAGCCATGCCCCCAGCACAATGCCAGGGGCCAGCTGAAAAAACAGAGGCCACTGTATCGCCTTGCGTTTGTTATGGGCGTACATTGACGACAGTGAAGTCACAATAATTGTGGCCAGCGATGTACCAACTGCAAGATGCATAACAATTGATTGATC
Organism: Sedimenticolaceae bacterium; assembly: GCA_050291725.1. Classification (GTDB taxonomy): domain Bacteria; phylum Pseudomonadota; class Gammaproteobacteria; order Chromatiales; family Chromatiaceae; genus JAAGZL01. The sequence goes on along the minus strand of JBNKKH010000005.1, from coordinate 24,356 downwards.
AATTCCCTGGCTACTAAACACCCACAATAGGGTTGGGACAATAACCAGCCCGCCCCCCACACCGAACAGCCCAGCGGTAAGACCAGCCACTGCTCCCAGTAGCAAAAATATGAATACCTCTTGCAATAGAGGCCAGCTCAGAGAGAACTCAGCAAATAAGTGGGACATTTCTATAATTTATATATATATTATTAATACTACAAAACAGCTTGCATAAGGAGAGTCGCCTCCGATGAAGAATAACAGAGTATGCATTCTGGGAGGAACCGGTTTTGTTGGGCGCCACCTAACCGCAACCCTGGCATCTATGGGTATTAAGTGCAAAATACCCTCTCGTCATATAGAGCCGAACAAGGCTATGCTGCTATATGGCCAGGTAGAACTAGTTGAAGCCAACATATTCGAACTGGAACAGCTTACATCCCTTTTCAGCGACTGCGATGCAGTTATAAATCTCGTCGGCATCCTGAATGAAAACAGCAAAGGTGGCTTCCAACGCGCACATCTTGATCTAACCAGACTGGTTATAGATGCCTGCAAACAAGCCAGGATAACCCGCCTGCTGCATATGAGCGCTCTCAACGCCAACGCCAGCGGCAAACTAAGCACCTATCTACGCACCAAAGGCGAAGCCCAGAACCTGGTCATGAGTGACTCGGTCAAACAAGATGGGATTAATGCAACCAGCTTTGGGCCATCGGTAATATTTGGACCAGACGACAGCTTCTTCAACCGCTTCGCAGGACTCCTTAAGCTGCTGCCCGGACCATTCCCCCTGGCCTGTGCCGACTCTCGCTTCGCTCCAGTCTATATTAACGACGTAGCTAGGGCATTCGCCGAAGCTCTGCACAACAGAAACACCTGGGGCAGGCACTATGACCTGTGCGGACCACGTATTTTTTCTCTACGCCAACTGGTGAAATACACTGCTGAGCAGTTGGAGCTGAAGAGACCGATCATTGCACTACCAGATATGCTTGCTCGCCTCCAAGGACATCTGCTTGGCCACTTCCCAGGTAAGCCTTTCTCCTATGACAACTACCTATCACTGCAGTTAGATAGCGTATGCAGTGGAGATAATGGATTGGAAGCGCTGGGGATCGAACCAACCGACATAGATGCGGTTGTACCCTACTATCTGGGACAAAGTTCTGAGAGATCCCGTTATCCGCAATTGAGACGTCTAGCTTAGCCCTGCTTTAACAGCGACTCCAGCTTCGCTCTGCGCTGCTCTTGCGGCAGCTCACCCAGGCTTGTACAACTCTGATAAAAACTCTTCAGATCACCTTTAGACTCATGTAGCAGCTTCACAAAGGCCGGCACAAATCTATCGTAGGTCGCTACCGAAGCTAGACGGGCGTTATTCAAATCACCCTCAAACCAGCGATCAAATCCAGCAGCGCCCTTCCAGCGTTTTTTCAGCTGTAGATAGTCTGTTTTCAATCTAGCGAACTCTGCCCTCTTGCGCATGCGTTTCTCAGAGTCAGTGAGAGTTGCTGCATACAGTTGTTGCAGACGCCCCCTGGCATCCAGCAACAGAGTAGTAAACTCATCTCTCAGCTGCTTGCGCTCTCTCCACAGTTTTAAACCATGCATATCCCTACGCGACTTAAACCAGCGCTCTACCCCAACCTGCTCCACAGTCATGGCAAAGGCTTCGTTAAAGGCGCTATCCCCGGAAACATAGAGTTGCTGATGAGCCAGCTCATGAAATATCAAACCAACTAGATAGGGCTCAGGCCAGTTGATGACCGTACTGGGCATAGGGTCATCGAACCACCCCAAGGTTGAATATGCAGGGTTGGGTAGCACCGTCACATCCATCCCCTGCTGCCTCAGATCATCCCCATACCTCTGAGCATCGCCTTTCTTGAAATAGCCGCGATAGCTGGCACACCCCACTACTGGGTAACACCACTGTTTAGGCTGAACCGAAAACTCCGGTGTCGCCACCACGCTCCAAACCACCGCTTCCCTATCTAACTTTGCGTAGGATTGATAGCTGTCGTTTTGTGGCAGCCCTAGTTCAGCGCTAGCAAACCTGCGCGCAGCCCGTACTAACTCCAATCTATTTTTGAGATCTGTATTTACTGCACCGTCCTGCAAAAGATCATCAATTGAGCGACTATTTCCCATCAGGCTAAAATGGCCATGCACGGATTGGTAGTAGTAGCCAAGCGTGCTACATCCGCCGAGCAACAACATTAATAACAACAGCAGGACCGAAGCCATACTTCTTAGGGAAACAGAGAGACGCATACTTGGCATTATGCATAAAACTAACAGACAATGTAGTTATGAAAAGATATCTAGTGGGAGGGGTAGTACGCGACCGGCTGCTGGGTCTTGAAATTAAAGATCTCGACTGGCTGGTAACAGAAACCACTCCAGAGCAACTGATACAAAATGGCTACAAACAGGTAGGCCGTGACTTCCCGGTATTCCTACACCCCAAAACCAAAGAGGAGTACGCCCTGCCCAGGGCAGATCGCAACACCCCAGGGGACGGAACAGTTACGCTAGAACAGGATCTGGCACGCAGGGATTTAACCATTAACGCCATGGCCATGGATGAGGAGGGAGTGATTATCGACCCCTGCAACGGCCAGCAGGATTTAAACGATCGCATCCTGCGCCACACTCCCGCCTTCCGGGATGACCCCATCCGCGTGTTACGGCTGGCCCGCTTTGCGGCCCGCTTCCACTCCATTGGATTCAAGATCGCAGCAGAGACCAAACAACTTATCCAGGATATGGCTACAGCAGGAGAGCTGAACCAGTTGGTTCCCGAACGCTGCTTCGGGGAACTGCATAAGGCGCTTAATGAGAAGCGGCCCGATATTTTCTTCCAAGAACTGCGCAACTGCGGCGCGCTTAAGGCGGTCATCCCCGAGCTGGATCGACTGTTCGGAGTTCCACAACCGGAGAAGCACCACCCGGAAATAGACTCCGGCATCCACTCCCTACTAACTCTGGAACAGGCAGCGCGCATTAGCGCTGATCCCCAGGTGCGCTACGCAGCGATTATGCACGACCTGGGCAAAGGGAGCACACCACCGGAGCAGTGGCCAAGACACATAGGACATGAGCAGCGCGGTGTCCCACTGCTAGATGCGGTAAGCAAAAAATTAGGGGTTCCAAACGAATGGAATCGACTAGCCAAGCATGTAGCCCGTCACCACCTGGAGTGCCATCGCGCCTGCGAGCTACGCCCCAAAACCATTCTAAAGCTGCTTAAGAACATAGACGCATTGCGCCAACCAGATAGATTCGAGCGTTTTTTAATAGCTTGCCATGCCGACCTGCTGGGGCGTCCTGGGCGGGAACAAGAAGAGTACCCGCAGGCCAATCTTTTCCGCAAGGCAAGAGATGCTGCCCTCAACGTGGACGCTGCCGCTCTAACCAAAGATATGCAGGATGGTAAGATGATTGCAGCCAAGCTGGAACGCGCACGCCAACAGGCTATAAGAGAAGCTATCCAAGATTTTAAATAGGGATAAATACCGCTGAAGCGATAGATTGAATCACATTTTTTATTTTTCTATTAGTAGACTGAGCCACAAACCGCGCAGTGCTGTCCTGAACCGCTATTAGCTTCCCTACTAGGCGCTCAAAGCTAAGATTCTGCACCGGCCCAACCAACTCGTTGGTAACCAAAAACAGTTCGCCCTGGCCATCCCGGTCGTGATTCAGCTTCCAGGCAGCAATTTCTATATTCCTGGCTGCGTTATAGAGTTTTTGTGGATCCAACTCATCCATAATAAAAAACTCCCGCTTACCGTTATATGAGTCTAGTAGCATGCCGCGCAGACCCTCCATTAGGGCAAGCACACGATCACCATAGTAGTCATCAGCAAACGCCAGGCGCATAGCATCCACTGAGCGCTTCCCTTGCAACGCTGGAAAATTTGCCGCACGTGCCCGGCCAAACACACTCTTAACCGCGCCCTTGCGACTAGACCAACCACCCTTGCGCAACTCATTGGGATTACGCTTATACAGCTTAATCATAAGCTCCTGCAGATACTCCAGTGAGTAGTTAAGCTGCATCTCTAAAACCAGATCAACATCGCTCTTAGCCAGATCACGAATATTGAATTGACGGTCGCTGATATGTGAACTGTTGTGGGTAGGCAGAGTACAACCACCCAACAAGAGGAGAAGAGCTATTATCAATACTGTGTGGCGGTTACAGCCGTTCACGTTGATCTCTCATGCTAAAGCCAATCAGCGGTTGTTCCAGCTCGCGGGTCATAGCCAACACTTTAAATCGCTCCCCCATCTCAGTAGGCAGGGTAAGACGCCGCACCTGCTGTGCTAGCTGCATATGCGCATCCACATCATTGGGATCAGACTCGGCGAGCATACTATCCAAACCACAGCCCATAAGAAAAAATGTCTGGGTTGTGAATCCGCCAATCTCAAACCCGGCCTGGAGGCCAGCATCAGCCACTGCGGAAAAATCCACATGCGCGGTAATATCTTGTAGCCCAGGTAGTAACAGAGGGTCGGGATGCGCGCGATGCCGATAGTGGCACATTAGAGTTCCTTCACTCCTCTGGGGATGATAATACTCAGCCTGGGGGTAACCGTAATCGATCAGTATAACCGCCCCGGCATCCACTATTTCACCTAAAGCCCCGACCCAAGGATTGGCGCGTAGATTCAATTCAGACTCAAATCCCTCTGCCTGATCCAATGCAATATTCTCCACCGCATCTAACAGCCCAGAGGATGTGGGAGTGTCCCAGAAAGATCCAAACTTTTCTCCCTCCCAGCGCACATACTGCTCTCGCACCTCTCCCGACTCGATACGAAAGCGTTGTACTGGCATGGCATCCAGCACCTCATTGGCTAACACCACTCCCTTAAAGCCAGACCCAGGCAACTCATCCAACCACTGAACCAAGTGCGCCAGATGCGGAACCTTCTGCTGTAGCGTCTCCCGTTGCCGAAATTTAAGATCAGGGCTCAGCTCAAGAATCAGGTATGTCTGTGGCAAACAATCAAGCTGCTCCAGTTCTGCTAAGATATCCGCCGCCATAGTGCCGGTTCCGGCACCAAACTCTAACAGCTCGCCCGTACCGATCTCCTGCAACACCTGGACACACTGCCGCGCCAGACAACGGCTAAACAGTGGGGAGATTTCTGGCGCAGTTACAAAGTCACCCTCCGCACCAAATTTGCGGGCACCTGCAACATAGTAGCCCAAACCCGGGGCGTAGAGGCATAGCTCCATAAAACGGTCAAAACCGAGTTGACCACCGTCCTGCTCTATCTGTTTTTGGATAAGGTTACAAAGGAGTTCGCTCTGGCTCTGCTCCTCGCTACTTGGCAAAGGCATCTCCAGTGGGCCATCTTTGCGTATGGAAGATGTTGTATGGTCGATCATAGGTTCCTGATTATGGTTAACTCGGTTATGCTGTGTAGTGTAACAATCATGGAGGCCAGACGTGATAGAAAAATCCAACTCACTAGCTGGAAAGGTGGCCCTGATCACAGGTGCTGCCCAGCGCATCGGGGCAGAGATTGTCCGTACCCTGCATGCTGCCGGCATGGACACGGCTATCCACTACCGCAACTCCAATAGTGCTGCACTAGCACTAAAACAGGAGTTGGAGCAGAGCCGCCCTAACTCTGTCTTGCTGCTCCAGGCTGACCTAGCAGATATTCCCGCCCTCCCCACAGTGATAAAGCAGATTCATGAGTGGCGCGGACGCCTTGATCTACTGGTAAACAACGCCTCTAGCTTTTACCCAACCCCTGTAGATGAAGCTACCGAAGAGCAGTGGGATGAGCTTATGACCAGCAATCTGAAGGCGCCATTCTTTCTATCCCAAGCCGCAGCAGAGATGTTAAAACAACACAGTGGCAGCATAATCAATCTGGTAGACATCCACTCAGAGCGACCCCTAGCCGGCCACTCCATCTACTCCATGGCCAAGGCCGGCAATGCAATGCTGGTGAAGAGCCTGGCCCGGGAACTAGGGCCAGAAGTGAGAGTAAATGGCATCGCCCCTGGGATAATTCTGTGGCCAGATACAGAAATGACAGAAGAGGCCAAGAGCGAGATGCTGGCCAGAACGGCCCTAAAGAGCAGCGGCCAACCAGCTGACATAGCTCAAACCCTACTATTCCTGGCCCGTGACGCCGGCTACATCACCGGTCAAATTATCAACGTAGATGGCGGACGCACTATCCAGCAGTAGTGGCATGAGCAACATCCATACTCCCTGTTTGTATAGTCACCTAGAGAGGTCTGACTACTGAATTCCGCGATCAAGTCACGCGATGCCACCGCAGAAGTAGATTTGAACCATGTAAAATTATACTAGTCCAAGTTAGATCACCCGGGTTAGCCCAGTCGACACCCCAGACTAACGACTTAAAACTAAAACATGAAACAAATCACCAGCCAAAAACTGATCCTCCTAGTATCCATCTTCCTTATCGTCTTCGGCAACTTCGCCTACTTTTCCAATACGCTGAAGACCTATCCGCCTAACTCGGAGAACATCGCATTTTTATTCTCCCTGGCGCTTTTTTACTGCAGCGCAACAGTCATATTTTTTTCATTGATCTGTTTTAGGCACACCATCAAACCGGTGTTGATTCTTGTCCTTATCACTTCGTCCATAGCCGCATATTTCATGGACAGCTATAACGTAATTTTCAATGGAGAGATGATCGACAATATCCTTGGTACCAACCCTGCTGAGGCGTTTGACCTGATCAGCCCGAAACTTTTTGTTTATATTGCACTGCTGGGGATAGTTCCATCACTCCTCGTGTATAAAGTTCGCATCACTCGCCAAAGCTTAAAACAGGCAGCCATGTTCAGGGTGGGGACCATCACAATCGCTATTTGTATAATAATTTCCGGCGTATTCATATTCGGTGATTATTACGCCCCATTTTTTCGCAAACATAAAGATCTTAGGTTTTATGCCAATCCATCTTATTACATATACTCTGCTATCAAGCACCCCTTCGAAAGGCCTGATGTCACGAATGCACAAGTAAAGGCACTGGGCGAAGATGCCAAAATACCGGAGTCAGACAACGAACGTGAATTGATCATCCTGGTGGTTGGAGAGTCGGCCAGGGCAGATCACTTCTCTCTGAATGGATACAGCAAAAAGACCAATCCATTGCTGGAACAGGAAAACCTACTCAGTTTTACCAACACCTGGGCCTGTGGCACCTCAACTGGTGTCTCTGTGCCCTGCATGTTCTCCATTTATGACCACGACCACTATCTAAACGGTAAGGCCAATGCGGTCGAGAATATGCTAGATGTGCTCCAGCACTCCGGGGGCAATGTGCTCTGGCGGGACAACAATTCCGACTCAAAGGGCGTGGCAATAAGGGTTGCCTTTGAGAACTACAGAACAGCTAAGAACAACCCTGTTTGTGATGATATCGAATGCAGGGATGAGGGGATGTTATCAGATCTGCAAACCTATATTGATCAGCATCCACAAGGAGATATCTTTATTATCCTGCATCAGATGGGAAACCACGGTCCCGCATATTATAAACGCTACCCCAAAGAGTTTGAGCGTTTCACCCCGGCATGCCATACAAATCAACTGGAGGATTGCAGCAAAGAAGAGATCAATAACGCCTACGACAACGCCATCCTATATACCGATTACTTTCTGTCCAAGACTATCGACCTGTTGAAACAGAATGATAAGAAGTTCGAAACCGCTATGCTATATATAAGCGATCACGGCGAGTCGCTAGGGGAAAACAATATGTACCTGCACGGACTACCTTATATGCTCGCTCCCCAGGTCCAAACCCACGTGCCGATGATTATGTGGTTTGGTAAAAAAATAGAGCAAGAAGAAATTGATTTGCCGACACTAAGAAGCAAGATCAACAACAGATACACCCACGATAATATCTTTCACACCATACTGGGCCTGTTCGAACTGGAAACGGATATATACGACAAGAAGCTGGACATAATAGATCACGAGGAGGAGGACGCTGATGAGAAAAAACCACACTCGCCCAAATAAGTTAATGGCCTCTTCTCTTATATGCCCAAAAGCTCCACCGGGGTCAGAACATGGTTGCTCTTATCAAATCTATCCCACAACTCGGAATATGTTTCACCGCTTATAGGGTGTCGCTCATCTCCAGCAACCTCAGCCAAGGGCCCCAACACGAACGCATACTCCAGGATCTCAGGCCGCGGCAGCTCTAACTTACCCTGTTTCAACACCTCGTCCCCATAGGTCAACAGATCTATATCCAGACTCCTGGCGGCAAACTTGGGGCCACTGCGGATACGACCATGATCCGCCTCAATCTGGTGAAAGGTTTGGGTAAGCTCATCAATTGAGCGGTCGCTCTCGAAGCCAACCACTAGATTATAAAAAGGACTGCCTTCAAACCCAAAAGAGGCGTTCTCATAAACCTGTGAGATGATTAGCTCACCAAACTCAGCACGCAGCGCTTTTATACAACCAGTAACGTTTGCTTCCCGATCAACATTAGTGCCGATACTTAACCAGACCTGTTGCCGCATATCAGGAGTTCTCGCCTCGCTCAATAATAACCCCCACATCCCGGGCATTGCTCACCGCGCCAATCTTATTCAGAGTCAAACGCACCCAGGCAACGCCGAACTCTTGCCGAATAATCTGGACACAGCGCTCCGCCAAAGTCTCCACTAGTTGAAACTCCGACTGCTCTACAAACTCAATCAGCCGTTTAGCCACGCTCTTGTAGTCCAGAGCATCGTCGATGTGATCACTGGCCGCAGCCTTGGCCACATCTGCGCTCATCTCCACATCCAGCACTACAGTCTGCTTCAGTTCGCGCTCCCAATCGTAAACGCCAATTACGGTCTCAATGCGTAGATCTTTTAAAAAAACTATATCCATAGGTCTCTGATCAATTCCTGTATCAAGTTAACGGCTATGGTAAAACAGACGAGACAAATAACAAACCACCTTGACTATCCGGCTACAGCGGGGTCAAATTGCACAAAAGCACAAACCCAAACAATGACTGACTATATTCTAATCCCCATTGCCTACCTGCTAGGTTCCATATCCAGCGCCATAATTGTATGTAAAATTATGGGGCTAGCCGATCCCCGCACCCTTGGCTCTAACAATCCCGGAGCCACCAACGTACTGCGCATCGGCGGGAAGAAGGCAGCAGCAATCACCTTGTTTGGCGATATGCTCAAAGGGCTACTACCCGTATTGGCTGCAAATATGCTGGATGTTGCCCCCATGATTCTGGCCGCTGTAGCTATGGCCGCCTTCCTGGGCCATCTCTACCCTATATTCTTCCGCTTTCAGGGTGGCAAGGGCGTAGCCACCGCACTGGGCTGTCAGTTTGGACTGGGATGGCAGATAGGCGGAGTTATCGCCCTGATCTGGCTGTTCATGGCCAAGGTGGTAAAAATATCATCCCTCTCGGCCCTGGTATGCATGGCCCTGGCTCCACTGGTGGTGTGGTTTTTCTGGCCTGCTCCAGAACTGGTGGGAATGCAGATTATCATGAGCGCCCTGCTGTTCTGGCGCCATAAATCCAACATTAAGAGTCTTCTGGATGGGTCAGAAGAGACTATAAAAGACAACTCTGACCCCAACGACCAGGTCCACTCCTGATCAACCCAGGGTAGATAGCTCCTGTAGGGGCCAGCGTGGCCGGGCACCAAATTTCAATGGCGCGGTCTGACCGGCCTTCAACCGTTGCCAGCCAGCGTAGGCGATCATTGCGCCGTTATCGGTACAAAACTCCGGACGCGGATAGAACACCTCAACTCTCTCTTTGTCCATTGCCTGTTTAATGCGCTGACGCAGGCGGCTATTGGCGCTAACACCTCCTGCCAAAACCAGGGTGGAGCTGCTACTCTCGCGCATCGCACGCCGACATTTGATCACCATGGTATCCACCACCGCATCTTCAAATGCCCTAGCGATATCTGCCTTAGTCTGCTCCGCCACCGACTGCTCCAGACCATTTTCCGGACCCAGCTCCCTCTGCATAGTATTGAGGGCAAAGGTCTTCAGGCCACTAAAGCTGAAATCCAAACCCGGGCGATCGGTCATGGGGCGGGGAAAATGAAACCGCTGGGGGTCACCCTGCTCTGCCAATCTGGCAAGCTCTGGTCCTCCCGGATAGGGCAGACCCAGCAGCTTAGCAGTTTTATCGAAAGCTTCTCCGGCAGCATCGTCAATAGATTCACCCAAAAGCCGATAGTTGCCCACCTCCTGCACCTCCACCAGTTGGGTGTGGCCACCAGAAACCAGCAGAGCGACAAAGGGAAATTGCGGTTTTCTTTCATCTAGCATAGGGGCCAACATGTGGCCCTCCATATGATGTACCCCGATTGCCGGCAACCCCAGAGTCCAAGCTAAGCTGCGGCCGATGGCGCTACCAACTAATAGCGCTCCCACCAGACCAGGGCCAGCGGTATAGGCCAACCCATCCAACTGTTCTAAGCCAGAGCCGGTTTGAGCCAAGCACTCTTTAATTAGAGGCAGTGTCTTGCGTACATGATCGCGTGAGGCCAGCTCTGGCACCACGCCGCCAAAATCCTCATGGATCTCTATCTGACTGTAGAGGCTATGGGCCAGCAACCCTTTGTCGCTGTCATAGATAGCAACTCCAGTCTCATCACAGGATGTTTCAATACCTAATACCCGCAAAACCCGCCTCCAATATAGAGATAACAGAATGATTTAAGGTGACTTTCGGCTCCAAACAGCAATAATCGCACAACAAGTCACCATGGCCGCACTTAACAGATCGCGGCAATTTTATATGAACTTACACCCCTTATCCTCAATATGCCCCTAATTTTCGCCTAATTTCCGCTAAATTTTCCCCCAAACGCTTTGCATTAATGGCTTACAGGCAGTAGAATCCCCGCTCTTTAGCTTTATACGCAAAATTTTGATTATTTTTTGAGGATAAACATGCCCCAAGTACGTGTAAAAGAGAACGAACCTTTTGAAGTGGCAATGCGTCGCTTTAAGCGCTCATGTGAGAAGGCTGGAGTTCTAGCCGAAGTACGTCGTCGCGAGTTCTATGAAAAGCCAACTTCCGAGCGTAAGCGTAAGGCCGCAGCAGCTGTAAAGCGCAATCTGAAAAAGGTCCAGCGCGAGAGCCGCAAGTTCGAACGTCAATACTAATCCATCTTCCTACCAAGCTAGTCTAAGGCACTCAACGCCATGCTCAAGCAACGCATCCAGGATGATATGAAAAGCGCCATGAAGGGCGGCGACAAGCGCAAGCTTGGCGTCATCCGTTTGATCATGGCCGCTATAAAACAGCGTGAGGTGGACGAACGGATTGAACTGGACGACGATCAGGTTCTAGCCGTTCTGGACAAGATGGTAAAACAGCGCCGCGACTCAATTGAACAGTATGCAAAAGCCGGAAGGGACGAACTGGCCGAGCAGGAACAGTTTGAGATTGAGGTGTTGCAAGAGTATCTACCTGAGGCCCTGAGCGAAGAGGAGATCACCGATCTCATCAAACAGGCCATGGCCGAGACCGGAGCCGAATCCATGCGAGACATGGGTAAGGTCATGGGTATACTCAAACCCAAGCTACAGGGACGTGCAGACATGGGCGCAGTTAGCGCCAAGATAAAACAGCTACTTGGGAGCTGATTCCTTTTCAGATATACCCTTCTGGCTTGCGATGTTTTAGTCTTACGACATGGCAGGCAAAATTCCCGCACATTTTATTGATGAACTGTTAGACCGGGTCGACATTGTTGATCTGATAAATGGCCGCGTCCCGCTGAAAAAGGCCGGACGAGACTACCAAGCCTGCTGCCCATTCCACGATGAAAAAACCCCCTCCTTCACCGTAAGTCGGGAGAAACAGTTCTACCACTGCTTTGGCTGCGGCGCCCACGGCACTGCCGTTGGCTTTCTCATGGAGTACGACAACATGGGATTTGTCGACGCCATCGAAGAGCTGGCGCAGATGCAGGGGCTGGAGGTACCACGGGAGGAAGGCCAATCATCAGGGCCTGATCTGCGTCCACTTTACCAAACATTGGAAGAGTCAGCGCAATATTACAGCCAGCAACTACGCAAACATCCCCAAGCCCAACAGGCGGTAGATTACCTAAAAGGCAGAGGCTTGAGTGGTGAGATCGCCGCCGAGTTTGGGGTAGGCTTTGCTCCCCCAGGCTGGGACAACCTGATTAAACAGCTGGGGCAAGATGCAGAGGGCCTGAAGCAACTGCGCATAACCGGCATGATCTCCGAACCGGAAGGCAAATGCTACGACCGCTTCCGTAATCGCATTATGTTCCCTATCCGCGATCGCAGAGGACGCACCATAGCGTTTGGTGGGCGCGTCTTGAGTAAGGATGATGCACCTAAATATCTCAACTCCCCCGAAACCCCAGTTTTCCACAAAGGGCGCGAACTCTACGGACTGTACGAGGCGCAAAAGGCCCTGCGCAAAATTGAGCAGCTTTTGGTGGTGGAAGGCTATATGGATGTAGTGGCCCTAGCCCAGTTCGGCATTCGTTATGGCGTGGCCACATTGGGCACCGCCACCACAGGCGAACATCTGGAACAGCTGTTTCGCGTCACCCATAAAGTGATCTTCTGCTTTGATGGCGACCGGGCTGGCTCTGAAGCCGGATGGAAGGCGCTGAAGACCACGCTACCCATGATGCGCGATGGCCGTGAAGTTAAGTTCCTGTTTCTGCCACAAGGTGAAGACCCGGATACCATGATCCGCCAAGAGGGGACCGAAGCCTTTAGCCAGCGGATCAACAACGCCACCCCGCTCTCTCAATTTATGCTCGACCACCTCTCAAATGAGATAGACACCACCGAGCCTGGCGGACGCGCGCGGCTGGCAGAGTTGGCTAAGCCCCTAATATCCAGCATACCCAAAGGGGTTTTTCGGGATATTCTGCAGCAACAACTTAACCAGATAGTTGGTGTAGATACCTCATATATGATGGGCGAAAATAAACAGTCCACCCCAAAACGACCGCCCTCTCCCCCTTCCCGCGACCATAGACCCATGCCCATGGTCAGAAGAGCCATAACCATGCTGCTACAGCATCCAAAACTCGGAACTTTGGATGATTTGCCCAATAATTGGCAGAAATTGGACTCTTTAGGCACAAATCTTTTGCGTAAACTACTTGAATTAGTTCAGAACCATCCTAATCTTAAGACAGCTCAACTAATCGAGCGCTGGAGAGGAACAGAAGAGCACCAGCACATATCCAAGCTGTCTGCTGTAGATCTGTTCATACCAGAGCAAGGAGTTGAGGCCGAATTCAGAGACACGCTCAAGGCGCTGGAGCAACAGATTAATACTGGCGAACTCGACAGACTACTGGAGAAGGCGAAAACTACTGGTCTAGAAGATCAAGAAAAGAATAGGCTAAACCAACTTTTATCGGAGAATAGTGAAAAGTAGTACCCAATGATGCGACTAAGCAGCATTTACCTGGAAATATTTAGGCTCAATTGCTATACTGTGCGGCTTGTGTCCGATAAACCAGGTTACTACATTCATGGGTAGGAAATGAATCAAGAGCAACAGCAATCCCAACTAAAACAGCTGATCGCAAAAGGGAAAGAGCAGGGGTTCCTAACATACGCTGAAGTAAACGACCATTTACCTGACAGCATCGTCGAGCCAGAGCAGATCGAAGATATCATTCGCATGATCAATGATATGGGCATTTCCGTGCACGAAACCGCCCCAGATGCTGATGACACCGCAATTTCTGATGACGCCAATTCGACAGATGAAGACGCTGCCGAAGCAGCCGCTGCTGCCCTAGCGAGCGTTGATAGCGAATTTGGCCGCACCACTGACCCAGTCCGCATGTACATGCGTGAAATGGGTACGGTAGAACTCCTTACACGCGAAGGCGAACTGAAGATAGCCAAGCGCATTGAAGAGGGGCTCAATCACATCCTCTCTGCCATTAGCGCCTATCCTGACACCATCGCTTCTGTGCTTAACATGTTTGATAAGGTCAAAAGCGAAGAGATGCGCCTGACCGACATCATTAGCGGCTTCATAGATCCAAATGAGCCGGATGAAATCGCCAAACCTGTGACACCAGCCAGTCTCAACACTGACAATGATGATGACAGTGATGATTCGGATACTGAAGAGGAAGTGGAGGAAGAGGATACAGGTCCCGATCCTGAAGAGGCAGAAGCCAAGCGTAAAGAATTAAGTAAACGCTTCAAGGCCCTGGTCGCCAGTATTGAAAAAAATGGTAGCGACCACAAGAGCACCATCAAGGCCACGGAAAAAGTAACCGAGACCTTCCTCGAGTTCAGATTTATACCAGCGGTATTCAACCTCCTGGTTGACAACCTGCGCCAAACCATCACTTTAATTCGTAGCCAGGAACGCGCCGTCATGGATCTCTGCGTCAAGCATGCAGGCATGCCACGCAAGACATTCATCACCTCATTTCCTGAGCGTGAAACCGACCTGAACTGGATTCAGGACCAGATAGACCTGGGCAAACCCTACTCTGAAGCGCTGAATGATGTAACAGAAGAGGTACTGCGCGCCCAGAAGAAACTGCTGGACCTGGAACAACGCAGCGGCCTATCCATTCTCGACATCAAAGAGATCAACCGCAAGATGTCTATCGGCGAGGCCAAGGCACGCCGTGCCAAGAAAGAGATGGTGGAAGCCAACCTGCGTCTGGTTATCTCTATCGCCAAAAAATATACCAACCGCGGCCTGCAGTTCCTGGATCTGATTCAGGAGGGCAACATCGGCCTAATGAAGGCGGTAGACAAATTCGAATACCGTCGCGGTTACAAATTCTCAACCTATGCAACCTGGTGGATTCGTCAAGCCATCACCCGCTCTATTGCGGACCAGGCCCGTACCATCCGTATTCCGGTGCATATGATAGAGACCATAAACAAACTGAATCGCATCTCTCGCCAAATGGTGCAAGAGATGGGACGCGAAGCCACTCCAGAAGAGCTGGCCGAGCGCATGGAGATGCCAGAAGACAAAGTACGTAAGGTACTCAAAATCGCCAAAGAGCCGATCTCTATGGAGACACCAATCGGCGACGATGAAGACTCCCATCTAGGAGACTTTATCGAAGACTCAGGTGTAGAGTCACCATCAGACTCCGCCACCGGCGAAGGACTGCGTGAGTCCACAAAAGTAATGTTAGAAGGCCTAACCTCACGCGAAGCCAAAGTGCTACGCATGCGCTTTGGTATCGACATGAACACCGACCACACTCTGGAAGAGGTAGGTAAACAGTTTGACGTAACCCGTGAGCGTATCAGGCAGATTGAAGCCAAGGCGCTGCGTAAACTGCGTCATCCATCGCGTTCAGAAAAGCTCTACAGCTTTATTGATAACGATTAATAAAAACCACGCCAAGAAAGGCTTGAAGAAATACAAAGGATAGTTTATTAATACAACCCGCTTAGCAACACCGGGCCCTTAGCTCAGTTGGTTAGAGCAGGGGACTCATAATCCCTTGGTCGTAGGTTCGAGTCCTACAGGGCCCACCAAATTCTTATAAGTCATAGGGTTACGACCCTATGGCCAAGGTACGCATAGTCCCTTGGTGGTAGTATCGATGCCAACACGCCCTACCACTCCATCGTAATGCCCAGGCCTAGTGTTTGGGGTTTTTGTTTCTGATCAACCAATAACTGACTCTTTTTCAAAGTCCAGCAGTCTGTTAATCTTTAGTTAAGACGGAATAATAACAGCAGCAGGATGCTTTCTATACAAAATGCTTCCTGACTTGATTTAAATTAGAATTGCTACTTATGCTGTACCTCTCGAAATTCGAGCTGGTTAAGCTCCACGATATATGCTCAAGCCTAACAATCTAATCAACTATTAGAATTTACAAAAGAAGCAATGTACGAAATACAATCGATAGAAACAAAATACAAGGGATATAAGTTTAGATCAAAGCTAGAAGCACTTTGGGCTGTGTTCTTTGACTCCATGTCTGTTAAATGGGCATACGAACCAAAGAGATTTCCTTATAAGAAAACAACATATCTGCCAGACTTTTATTTAGAAGAATTTAATATTTGGGTTGAGATAAAACCAACTAAGCCTTCAACACTACAGATGAATAAAGCTCAAGCTGTTGCAGAACAAAGTGGTGAAATTATGTTGTTATTTGCAGGATTTCCAAATCTACAGCGCTATCGCGATCAAGCACAAAAAGAAGTTAATCTTGAATTGTCAGACTCTTACGTAATGATGTTTTTACCAGATATTAAAAACAAGATCATATTTGGTGCAAATAATTTATTTCACATGCTCGATAGGGATTTACAGACAAAAGTCGTGTTGCTATTTATTGTTTTTGGGTCACAGCGTGCTAAATTTCAAGGCTCAACTATGCTTGATTTAATGACCCTGACACTTGTAGAAGAGCAAATAAATAGCAACAAACTAACTAGAAATGAGTGGCATCGGCACTTAAATCAAAACGACATAGATGCTGCACATGAGTTTGTTTTAAATCTCTCTACCCATGTTACAAATGGCGTATCAAAACTTAAATCTACTCTTATCGCAAAACTAGAGAGGGAGAAGATCGAGAAAATGTTAACAAAAAGCAGAAAGTCTTTAAAAAAATGAAATCCTAACAAACACATAAAGCGGAACCGGAACCCTCGGTTCACTGCAGCCTCACAGCTTAAATGTTAGTAACAACATTGACCACTTTTGATAACTTAGCGCCAACACCCAGAACGAGCAATTTATTATTCTGTCTCCACCTTCCCTACCATCATTAATCCTAAATTAGGGCGATATCATTAAATTAAATCTAAATTTGTTAAACGTATTCTCATTGCTTGCTCACTTACTTCAAATTCAGACGCTAGATTTGAAATAACCGCATCAAGCACATTATCATCTAACTCAAGCTCTACATCTTCTAGCTCATTGCCTAGCTCAGACACAAGTAACTCGTAAGGCATTAACAGTGCTGCCGCCATCTTGTTTGCCTGTATCTCCATAATGCGGGAGTTTTCGTTATTTTGGATATTTGAGCGTAATGCTATTGCAAAAGTATCATCAATAAATAACTCCTCCCTATCTCTGTGTAGCTCATAGTGAGCAATCTCGTGTGCAATTGTAAATCTCTGGCGGGCTTCGCTTTGTTCACCATTTACTACAACGGTAGGGTTTTTTTCATCAATAACTAACATCCCTGATATGTGTTCACCATCAAATTCAGAACGCATTAATTTTAGATTTAGACATTTTACGAGACCAGTTATATCGACCGGTATCTCTAAAAGCCCATTTTCAGATAATAGTTTTTCTGCCAAAACTTCATATTCATCATCGGGAATGTATGGGATAGTGATAGCCATAATTTATTCGTCAGATTGCTCCGGTTGGGTTATAACTGCTTGCCAAATCTTAAGGATCTGTTCCTGCACGTTTGCATCAGGATGTAATCCTTTAATCTTATCTTCGATACTAGGGGGAGTTAGATAATCATTAAGCTCTTGTCGCGTGGGAAGAAGGTCGGAAATATCTTTTTCAAATAGCTCTGCTATTTCCCATAATGCAAATATAGATACCTTTTGCCTTCCAGCCTCAATATTAACAATCGAAGTTCGAGTCATATCTAAGTGATCCGCAATCTTCTGTTGGCTTGTTAATTGTTTTCCAGATTTTCTAAGCTGGGAAATATTCTCTCCAATCAGCTTATGGAGCTTATCCAACTTTTCTTTTCTATCCACAATATATCCTAGTCTGTTCAGGCAAACAATACTACTACAAACATGTTTCCCATAGTAACACGTTATTATTACTAACGTGTTTTTGTCTATTCTCAATTGACTTTTATTGCAAAGTATATTCTACTTCCCATCAGCAGCATTTATATGCTAATCCACATTGATTATAAGGAGAGTTAGAAATGCATACTCATATGAACGAGCAAAAAGGTAATAAGAAGCAATCAGAGGCAATAAGAGAGGAAATTCTGGATGAAATTGCTGATCTTGAGGAATACGCAAGGCTAGGTGAAGCCCCGCCTAGGTGCAGGGGGTACAGAATTCGTATTAATGGGAAGCGCTTTACTGTGAACAGCTCATATATTACTGGAAGGGAAGTCCTTATTTTAGGGGAACTGACCCCGCCAGAAAATTACACGCTACGCGTAAAAATGTCTGGTGAGCGCCCCCGTAAGATAGCTCTCGACGAGGAAGTTGATCTGAGACATCCAGGTATTGAAAAGTTCAAGGCTTTACCAACTGACCAAACTGAGGGTTCTGAATAAATGCGCAGACAGTTTGATCTTTTACCGAAAGATGAGCGATTTCTCAACGATTATGGCCTTCCATGGGAGGCCGTAGTAGACGGGTCTAAATGGATACTAATCCATAAATTCCCTACTGGTGATGGGTATGACACTACCGTAGCTACAGCAGCAATTCGGATAGAGACTGGCTACCCAAAGACAAAATTAGATATGGTCTATTTTTATCCTTCTCTTGCTAGAAAAGATGGTAAAGCAATTGGGGCGACAGAGGCTCGCCAAATGATTGATGGGCAATCGTATCAACGTTGGTCGAGACATAGGACAGCTCTAAATCCTTGGGATCCTAATGAAGATTATTTAGGGACACATATTGTTTTGATTGAAGACTGGCTGGAAAGAGAGTTTAAAAAATGAATGTACCTGTATCACTAACTTTTACAGACAAACAATACAGTCAGCTTAGGAAGCATCTGTTTCCAGGTGATAATAAAGAGGCTGTTGCATTTGCCTTATGCGGCTTTCGCAAGGGAAGTCGTCGTCATCGTCTAATAGCGCAACGTATTTATGAAATACCACATTCTATATGTTTAAAACGTAATAAGAATATTGTTACGTGGCCAACAGATTCAATTACAGAGCTACTTGATGAAGCTGAAAAAAGACAATTATCTTTGGTAAAAATTCATAGCCATCCATCAGGATATGCTGACTTTTCTGAAAGAGACGCAAGAAATGATAATGAATTATTGCCAATCATAAAAGAATGGGTCGGCAATGATCTTATTCATGGAAGTGCGATCATGCTCCCAAGTGGGGAAATATTTGGGAAGACATACCCAATTACTGGAGAACCAGAGGATTTGTATTCAGTCAATGTCGTGGGACACGATCTCAAATTTTGGTATTCAAATACCGGCACCAACTCAATACCTGATTTTATGGCATCACATGCACAAGCATTTGATGAAGGAACGATACACAGACTTAGGAAATTATCTATAGCTGTTATTGGTTGTTCTGGTACAGGCAGCCCTGTAGTTGAGCAATTAGTAAGGCTAGGTGTAAAGGAAATAGTCCTAATTGATGATGATATTGTTGAAGACCGAAATGTAAATAGACTTATAAACTCAACATTGGCAGATGCCACAAACAACAAGTCAAAGGTCGATTGTTTATCTGATGCTATTCATGGAATCGGCCTCGGAACTAAAGTTGTACGCATAAATAGTAACCTTTGGAACCCTGCTGCTATTAGAGCTGCTGCTCAATGCGATATTGTTTTCGGCTGTATGGACACCGTGGATGGACGTTATTTACTTAATCTTCTTTCTACATATTATTCGATCCCATACTTTGATATTGGTATCCGACTTGATGCAAATTTAGTAGATAATAAAAATAGTATTCGTGAAGTATGCGGCTCGATTCACTATCTACAGCCTGGCCTGTCAAGCCTTATGAGTAGAGGGCTATTTAATATGGCTCATGTTTCTGCTGCTGGCTTGATGCGTAATGATCCTGCCGCATATAAACATCAGCTAGAAGTTGATGGATATATATCTGGTGTTGAAAATCATAGACCAGCTGTTATTAGTATCAATATGCTAGCTGCTTCACTGGCTGTACATGAATTACTTGCGAGACTTCATCCGTATCGAGAAGAGCCAAGCAGCCATCATGGAAGTGTAACTTTTAGTTTAGCTAGCATGGAAATGATATCTGAAAGTGAGCAAAGTCAAATAATATGCAGCCATCTTTCTGGTTTTGTTGGCCACGGTGATACTACTCCGTTGCTTGGATTAATGGATCTTATTGAAAGGGATGCGGCATGAAGCCTTTTCTTAATATTGCTCTATCTTTAAAAAGATGGCTACATGGGATTTTTGTCCGCCCATACAAGACCGAAATTGTACAAGAGTATCTACCTGATGCTCTTAAAAAGAAAATACTATATGTAGTTGAAGAAGATGGATATACAGAACAAGCTGCAATGGTTTGTCCATGCGGATGTGGCAAAGTACTACATTTAAATCTAATTCCAGATGACAGTCCCTACTGGGTTGTCAAGATACACCATAACGGCACGGCCTCTTTGACTCCTTCAGTATGGAGGCAAATTGGATGCAAGTCTCATTTTTGGTTTAAACGTGGCAGAGTAAAATGGTGCTGACTTGTGTTCACACCACTCTAAATCTTTCTATAGATTAAAAGGAGAAATGGAAGCATGAGTAGTACGGAGTTAAAAAATAGGATATCAGATAGCGCTGTCATTCTTGCATGTATTACAGCCTTTCTTTATTCGGCCAGCACAGCATATATTCATGGGTATTTATCTACTCTAAATCTAAATAGTAATATACTGGGAAGCAACTTTCATCAAATCTTATATCATGGAATGATCTTAAATCTATGGAAAATAACAATTTTACCAATCATAATTGCAATCTCCGTAACAATTCATTCTATTTATAAATCCGAACTCAGCGATTACATATATAAGAGCTTTGAGAACGGCAGAAAACTAGTTAGATTTAGGAAGAAACTAAAACTCTCAACTAAGAAAGAACGCCCAATTGTACGACAGCATTCTTTAAGAATAACCAAAGTATGGATGATACTAGCTGTGGTGTTTGCCTTTATTTTTACACTTGCGGATTTTGAAAGACAAGGTAAAAATGAAGCTGAAAAAGTTCAAGCAGAAATAGAGAGCGGGGAGTTTAATAAAGTTAATTTAGAAGCTCAAAACATGGGTTCTGGTCACGCATTCTTATATTGCGGATCACATAATTGTGCAGCGTTTGATGTTATAAAGAAAGCGATTATATATTTCCCGCAAAATGGACATTTGTTTATTAGACAAGAGAACAATCAGAAATAACATACCAGAGCTTAACAAGCCCAGTCTGACATAAAACACTATGCTTTTATTTTTTAACGCTAAAGAGAAATGAGCAATTAAAAATATAGTATTAGCTAGCCACTTCCTTATATCGCCAATGCTTTGGCAACAAAAACACATACGCTCAGACCCTCCTGGCAGCATCACTAGGGGGGTTATTTTATGGATACCATATTCTGTTTAATTACTTCTAGCATAAGGACAGCTACCATAATCCTCATTTTCATTTTTTGCTTTCTTTTGGCCATTGCTCTTATCGATCCTATCAATAGCAGTTTGAAGTACTAGAGATAATCATACACAACAACCCCGACTAAGAGGCTAATATGCCTAATCACACCTCTACGGGCTATACACGCCCAAGCAACTATCCAACTAAGGAGGCACATCTATGACCATGTTCCACCAACCCCTGCAACAGAAACAGCCAGGATCAGTCCCTACCCAACTATTGACCCTCTACGATGCCTACTGCGAGTTCCAGGATTATTGTGTTTTTCTGCATAAGGCCCACGAAGGGATCGCGGTACATGCAGGGCTAGAGCAGCCCATAGTAAGAGGTATTGATATGAGTGGGCTGTGCTTGGTCTCTAGGTCTCTCCAAATCAAGCAGCAGTTAAGGGATATTCTGAAGCTAGCCCAGGAGGGAGTTAACCCTACCCAGCCTTAAACCGCTTCTCTGTTTCCTTTACAAGATCAGCAGCAGATACCCCCAAAGCTTCCCCTAAAGCCATTACAGTTGTAATAGTTGGCTGTCTTAACCCCCTTTCCAACCTAGATACAAATGTTCTATCCACACCAGCTTCTAAAGCTAGCCCTTCTTGGGAAAGACCAGCTTTCAACCTGTGATCTTTGATTACATCCCCAAAGATACTTCCTATTTGCGCAGAAACTTTAGTTGCCATACGACAACTTTCATTTTATTGTTGCCTATAGTCTACGGCCTATAGGCACGGGTACTGATGTATATACGAATAAGAGAGGAAATCCAGATAGCTATAAAACACCACACAGGAACAGCCACCCTCCCCCTTTAAGTTCTATTTTTAAGCAACAACACAGTAAGGAGATAAATAATGATACGCATAATGCTAATACTTACCCTTATATTCCCTATAGCCTCTCTTGCCGGGGCCAAATATGACAGAGAAGACAATGTAGTAAACATCTCCACTAACATGCTGGACAAAACTGACATTGGAACTATTAAGGTCTACAGTGACAAACATATCGTAATATATGGATTCTCTGTCAAGAAAGATAAACCTGTTCAGATGTGCTCTAAAGATCCATCGCTGGGGCTTCTGTTTTTAAATGATCGGTTACAGTTAGGTACTAGCGTCCCAAAGGTAACAGAAGTATTAACATGGGATAACACCTCCAAAGATGGACGAGAAGCCAACAAGGCAGGATGGGCAAGAGCCTTTGTATTACGCGGAGATGATGCCTTGGATTTGTTAGACCTGATGTACGAGTACGACATGGTAGGTTTTGCTTTTACTAATACAGCATGCTCCCCAACAAAAGATGTCGCTAATGGAAAGATTCTCTTAAATTTTGACACCAGAGGCCTGGAACGAGCAATGAAGAGACTAAAGTAAAACTGCGTAACTAAAGGTATCTTATATGAATATCTAACAAACCCACCTCTACTAAACATGCCTGCTTTTCCTTCGGGATTAGCAGGCTTTTTTCTGTATAGGAGAAAATACATATGCTGTCATTCAAATCAGAATCTGACCTGCAGCAGTTACCCCAGGATGATCCTGCTTATCCAATCATTAGCGATCTAGTACAGAGTCTAATTGTGGAGTGTCCAGATAGTGCATATCCCTACGACCCAGAAGCACATGGGTTTATCTCCCTTATCGAAGAGCAGGATATAGATAGGGTTATCCATGAGATATGGGAGGACTGGACTCTGCTTGATGTCCATTGGGAGGGAGTAGTAGTCAGAGATAACTACTACGTTGCTATATTCCTAGCCAATAACGAATGGGGTTGGGTTGCTGTAATTGAAGATGCAGAGTGGATAGATGGGAAGCTCCGGGACATCCTGACAGAACATCTCGATCCTTAGTTACATACAACCACCTACAGCAGCACCCTTCCCTTCTTTTCCCCAAAACATCTGTTCTATGCACCCACTACTTAAGGAGTAAACCATGGCTACAAAGAAACCTGAAGAGCAAGTAACTGTCCTCAAGACCAAGAAATGTAAGTCTCTCTCCAGCAAGTCAACACTTACCTACAATATTGGTGTTAATGCTGAGTCGAGCTTTTTTATCCGAATTACCAATAACGATGGAGGCGGCTTTTTTAGTACAGAGTGGATAGCACTGGATTCCATTGTGGATATTCTAAAAAAGCATCCCAAGGACACACGTTTAACATCCTTCGTATTTACAGATTTGTACAAGGGGAAATCTGCTAACAACCCAAGCTTCCTTGCAGCCTGCCTCAGAAATGAAAAATTACTGCAGCCAGGGCGCGGTCGTTATAAGCGGTGCCATGAAATGGTAGACCCAGATGCTTTTATGGCAAAGATGAAAGCACTAATAACAGCAAAACCTGACAAGAAACCCACCATAAGTAAACGTCCTACATCCCCCAGAAAGAGATAAACAGCGAGCATTTAGTGGTCTCTCCTGTCCCTTGGTGCAGCTCTGTAACACCTTGATCTGCAAAGCTTTTTAAAACCGGCATTTTCAATACCGACCCTATACCGCCCTTTCGTATTTCTTTTATTTATCAACAAGTTACCACCTATGGAGTAAAACATGCTCGTTATCACATTAACAGTTATTGTCCTGCTATTGCTGTATTTCAAAGAAAGCAGATTGATAGGCCTAGTCGCTTGGCTAGTACTGCTATTTACGTCAAAACCTGCATTTGCAACCACCAGCCTGATCGTCTCGGTCGTGCTGATCTTTTCATTTATCAACACCAGAAGGAGAAGTTACAATGTACAAAGATTACCTACTTGATGCTCTGGAAATGGTACTGACCTGGGATCTTCCAGAAGAAGACCTAGCTGACGCTGTAAACGACCAGGCCAGGCTTATGGCCGGTGTTAATCCAGATGACAACTGGAGAACGCATCCAGACAGCTCTTACCAATAACCCTTTCATACAGCACTTTCTTACAACACTCCCCTCCTCCTACTAAATTCCCACTAACTA
>JBNKKH010000004.1:0-4608 GCA_050291725.1 Sedimenticolaceae bacterium | reverse complement strand
TTGGACTGATCGCTTCCATCCAATGTCTTGGGAATCGGTTATTGATGAGTAGATATATGTTGTCAGTAGTTAGGGTTGGCTGTAGCTAGTTATCCTTGTCTGGTAGGGTTGTGTGTTCTACATAATATAGCAATGAGGTAGCGGGATGAGGAAACTTAAGAAAACTCTCGGATTTACGCTGATTGAATTGATGATTGTGGTAGCGATAGTTGCGATTCTTGCCGCTATCGCCTACCCCAGTTATCGTGACAGTATCCGTAAATCAAGACGTGTAGATGCAAAATCCGCACTAACCGATATAGCCCAGAAGCAAGAGGCATTTTACGCTCGGAATGGAAGTTATACTGATGACATGAAAGATCTTGGCTTCGCTAGCTCAGGCTGGAATGCCGTGCCGCTATCCTCCCCAAATGCGGAGCGCTATTATGAAGCAAGGATTAGGGGTGTGGTAACTACTTGCCAGTTAGCCAACTGTTACCGATTGCGGGCACGCCGCCGCTCTACTACCGATCAGGTGAATGATCCAATTCAAAACTATGAGCTGTATTCCGACGGAACGAAGCAGTATAGGGAAGATGGTAGTTGGAATCCTGGTTGGAAGAAATAAGATTTGAGTGACGGCTGTCCATCTTATTCTCCCTCTCTTTCTCAGGAAGTGGCTATGAGGTAGGGCAGTGCAGGCTGTAAAGGCAGAGGCCTGGGATAATGGAGCTTAAAAGATAATACTTTGATTTTATGCCGTCCTAATCTTGTTTTTCTTCCCGTGGGATGTGGATTGATGGTTAATTTACATCCCCATATTTTCTCGCATAGTCTTATAGTTTACTGGAAGTTGTTTTTCTATTCACAATAGGCATCCATCGCTTTTTTTGCCTGTTGCAGTCTTTGAGTCCACTTTTCCTCACTGAACTTAACTATGGTTTTGTCTTCAGTTACAAATGCTGTTCCTGGTTTGGTGTTTTCCAGTAACTCAACATTCTGCTTTGCTCTATCACAATAGTCTTTGCGTACTGCTGGGTCCAGGTCTTGAACTGTGGCCGGCTTTTTTGCTTTTTTGCTACCTTCAACCTCTGGAGATGTTGCCTTCTCTTCGATGATGTTCTGTTTGGCGGGTAAGGGCACTCTCTCTGCTGCTTGATTACCTGCAGGTTTTTGTTGGGAGAATACCACGTTGCCTTTTTCGTCAACCCAGCGATAGGCGTCAGCACTGGCCGCGCCTGTAATCATCATTGCTACCATAGTCCAGAGTACACGTTTTTTCATAATCTCCTCCTGTTAGGGAAGTATATACTGTTTTGCATCCTCTAAATTGTGAAAAATGGAGGAGGTACATACTGTCCCTATTTTCTAATATTACGTACTCCTGGTCGCGCGTGCCTAAATTCAGTTTCTATGTGACAAATGGTTATAACTATGTGATTAGCGGTGATGGAGAAGTGGTCGATATGTTTTATGATCCTTATACATAGATGAATAGAGATTGTACTGGACATGGATCTAGGAGAAAGTTATGAACAAACGCTACTCTAAAAAGGTTATTAGCCTGGCAGTCACTGCCGGATTGAGTGCAATTATTACATCAAACGCTGCGCTCGCTTCAGATATTGATATCTATTTGGAGAATCCGCCTGAGTCACCAGGGCCAAATATTATGTTTGTCCTAGATGAGTCTGGAAGTATGGGGTGGGGTGCCTCAGGAAGCCCAACCCTTGCTGATACTAATACCGGTCAACGCATGTATCAGCTAAAGCAGGCCTTGCGCACCTTAATCAACGATAGCTCCATGGATGATGTTGACGTGGGTATTATGGGTTACCGGGGTGATTCTATCATATTAACTAAACACTCTGATTTCGTCACGGTTGGGGATGGAACTAACCGAGCAAATCTGTTGAACAATGTAATTGGTGATGCCCATTTAGGCGGCACCTACCCTGGCAGCCTGGTTCATAATGGGTATACGCCATCTTCTCCAGCCCTGCAACGAGCTATGAACTGGTATCGCGGCACTGCCCCTTCAGGGTGGAACACTCCGGTTGATACAGATGTTTGGTGCAAGCCAAATCATATTGTGTTTATGACTGACGGTGATCCTAACACCAATGGCATGAGTACCTATGGTGGTGTCAACTGTCATACTAACGAAAGGATAAGTAATACCTGGACGAATTTCCAAAATACAGTTAGTGACAATTCAGGTGGGCGCTGTTCCCATACTATCGCTGAGTGGGGCTACAACCATCAACCTATAGGGGGAACTGCATGGCTTGACTCAAAAGATAACACCACTGATAAACAACCGAAGAACGTTATCACCCATACCATTGGTATGTTCGTTACGCCCCTTTCGGATAGAGAGAATTATTTGTTAGATATATCTGAGCGTAGCCCAGATGAGGGTCATCCCATAGGCACTTATCCAAATGCAGATTATGCTGGTGGCTATGACACTGGTGATGCTGAGGACCCGTTTACTGGTGGACGTTACTATCCAGCAAATAACGCTGCTCAAATGTTGAATGCTTTTAGGGCTATTGTTGAAAGCGCTTCAAGTGATTACGATCTTGTCTATACCTCACCATCTATCCCATTTGATGCGGACAGCGTGGCCGTATCAGGTAGTGAAATCTATGTGCCCATGTTCAAGCCAGAGGCGGAAAAGTTCTGGAAGGGTAATATCAAGAAATATGATATCAATTTTAATTACTCGACCATGAAGCTTGAAGTTAAGGACAAGAATGATGCTGATGTTGTAGATTCAGATATGAAATTCTTGAGTGTTGTTGATTTCTGGAATGATGGTGCTGCAGATGGAGGTGCTACACTAGTTGGTGGCGCCGCCAGTAAAATGACCGGTAGTCGTAATCTATACACCTATTTGGGCACTGAGTCAGATCTTACCCACGCTGATAATGAATTAGCTCAGAGCAACACTGCTATTACCACAGCCGATCTTGGTGTTGTAGATGCCGTAGAGCGTGATTCATTGCTGTATTGGGCTAATTGGCTTGAGCCAGATGGAACTACGGCTAGGACAGGTAGTATGGGTGCAGTTCTGCACTCTAAGCCGGTAGTGGTGCGGTATGGTGCTGCTGTTAATGATCTGGTATTGGTTACTACAACCGAAGGAATACTGCATGCCTTTGATAGCGAGAGTGGTCAGGAACTGTGGTCTTTTATGCCGGATGAACTGCTGTCTACCATTAAAGCTGCAGCAGCTAATGGAACCGCTACCGAGCCCATGTATGGTATAGATGGCCCCATGACCTATTATGAAATAGGTGCCAATAAATATATCGTTTTTGGTATGCGTCGCGGTGGCAGGAACTATTACGCCCTGAATATTTCTGATCGGACCGCTCCTACCTTTGCTTGGGAAATAATAGGAGGCACAGGTAGTTTCACCTCTCTGGGGCAGACTTGGTCCAAGCCGATTTATACCCAGATGCAGATAGAGAACAGTACTGTGCGTAATGTACTGGTTTTTGGTGGTGGCTATGACGATGATCAGGATGATGCCACAAGCCGTGCCGATGATGATCTTGGCAATGCCATCTATATAGTAAATGCCACTACTGGTGCGCTTATCAAAAAAATAGACAGCTCTGATATGGTACATGGCAGTATGGGTAATGCTGTAGCCTCAGATGTACTGCCTATAGATATCAATGCTAATGGGTATACTGACCGTCTGTATGCTGCAGATGTGGGAGGAAGACTGATTAGAGTTGATATACCAGATGAAGCATTGAGTAATCTCACTGGCACCCAAGATGTTAGTGGAACCATAATTGCGGATATTGGTGGTGGTGTTGATGCTGCTGAATTTCAACGCTTTTTTAATACTCCAGAAGTGGCTTACTACAAAAAAGGTGGCTACACCTACTTGGCTCTTATGATCGCTTCTGGGCATCGCCCCAAACCTCTGGATGATACGGTTGATGATCGCTTCTATGCAGTCAGAGATTTTGCAGTATGGAGAGCGCCGGCAGATGATGATAATGACACTCATCCTGACTATGCAAATGTTGTTGATGAAGATGATTTGGTGGATGCGACCACCTTACCTGGTGGTGCTGCAACCGGCCCCGGATGGTATATCGATTTAGTTTCAACTTCTGGCGCAAAGCAAAAGGGTTTATCTAACGCTAAGGTTTATGACTATGTAGTGCTGTTTACTACCTACTCTGGAAGTTCAACTTCAGCAGATGCATGTGCGCCATCTGCCAGCTCTGGAGTGTCTCATCTGTACGCAATAAACATGATAGATGGCAGTGCAATATTACAGGTAGATGGTAGTGATTTTAAAGCTCCTACCGGCGCTCTTAACAATGAAAATCGTCAGGTTGAATTGAAAATAAGCGGATTGCCGCCGTCACCACAGCTGTTATTTCCTTCGGATTCTGATGATGATGCTAAATTGGGCGGAATGGTAGTAGCTACAGTAGGGTTGACATCGCCGGCTCATTGGACTGATCGCTTCCATCCAATGTCTTGGGAATCGGTTATTGATGAGTAGATATATGTTGTCAGTAGTTAGGGTTGGCTGTAGCTAGTTATCCTTGTCTGGTAGGGTTGTGTGTTCTACATAATATAGCAATGAGGTAG
>JBNKKH010000003.1:0-107973 GCA_050291725.1 Sedimenticolaceae bacterium | reverse complement strand
GGCCTATATCGATTTTGGCGGAGAGAGTGCGGTTTCTCTGATCGACAGTTATCCTAATCTGCTGGTTATCCAGACCTTGTCAAAATCCCGCGCCCTTGCCGGGATGCGTGTCGGATTGGCCCTGGGCAACGAACAGCTGATTAGTGGTTTGGAGCGGGTCAAGGATAGCTTCAACTCATACCCTATGGATCGTCTGGCGATTGCAGCGGCTACGGCAGCTTTTGAGGATGAGACCTATTTTAGAGATAGCTGCCAGCAGGTGATAGATTCTCGGGAGCAGCTTGCTGGTGCTTTGCTTGATCTAGGCTTGGACATGACCCCTTCGGTAGCCAACTTCCTCTTTGTTCGCCACCCCCAATATGATGCGGTTGAGTTGGCGGCAGCCCTACGTGAGCATGGGGTGATTGTGCGGCATTTTAAGCAGCCGCGTATTGACCAGTATCTACGGATAACGGTGGGTACCCCAGAGCAAAATGGCCTCTTGCTCAAGGCGTTGGCCCAAATTCTTTAGCGCGTTCTATTCCTGCTGTGGCCGTTCGGCTACGGTCACGGCTGTTTCGAATTTGCTGTCGCCACGCCAGCCAGAGAGAACAATCTTGGTGCCGGGATCAAGGGTGGCGATGTAGTTTAGGATTTCGCTGGCGTTTTTCTGCTCCTGATCATCCACCTTTATAATAATGTCTCCGGGCTTAATTCCAGCCTTATCAGCGGGGCCGCCTCCCAGTACACCAGAGATAAGCACGCCTTTGGTCTCTTTTAAATTAAAAGATTTTGCCAACTCCTGGGTCATATCCTGTCCCGCCAGGCCCAACCACCCTCTGACAACACGTCCGTTTTTGAGTAGCTGTTGCATAACTCCTTCGGCCAGCTTTACCGGTATGGCGAAGCCGATGCCGTGGGAGCCGCCGCTCTTGGAAAAGATTGCGGTGTTGATCCCAACCAGTTCGCCATAGGCGTTGATCAATGCTCCGCCCGAGTTGCCTGGATTAATTGCGGCATCGGTCTGAATAAAATTCTCGAAGGTGTTTATGCCTAAATGACTGCGTCCAGTAGCGCCCACAATTCCCATGGTTACGGTCTGACCCACTCCAAACGGGTTGCCGATGGCCAGAACCACATCTCCCACCTGCATGGTTTCAGAGTTTCCGGCTTTGATTGCTTCTAGGTTTTTCTCACCAGTTTTGAGCAGGGCTAGATCGGTGTCTGGGTCGGTTCCGACGATATCTGCTTTTAGAGTGCGTCCATCGTTGAGTACCACCCATATCTCCAGCGCCCCCTGAATGACATGATTATTGGTCATGATCATGCCGTCGCTGCTTATGATTACTCCCGATCCCAGGCTGTTTTCTCTTTTGACCTTGGGTCTTGTTGGGATGCGGCTACCAAAGAAGCGTCGAAATTCCGGGTCATTAAAAAAAGATTTGCTGCGCTCAATTGTTAGCTTGGTGGTGTATATGTTCACTACAGAGGGTGATGCATTTTTGACTGCGTCGGCATAAGATGCAGGACCAGGCGTCGGAGCAAAAGTGCGAACAACAGGTTCTGGTGGTGTGGGTTGCTCTTCGGCGGTATCCACAAAAAAGTACATGGCCAGGAATGCAGCTGCCAAGCCTGACAGAATGGAGGTGAGAGCAAAGATCATGAATCGTTGGAGTTTCATAGGTAGATTATCCTAACATGCATTATCCTTTTTAATAACAATTTAAGACTCCAGGTACAAAAGCAATGGTTGAACTAAGAGAGTTGGAAACATATTGCAACGAACTGTTGGATATTGGCTCCTTTCAGGATTACAGCCCCAACGGTCTGCAGTTGGATGCTGGAGTAAAAGAGATAGGTCGGATTGTCACCGGGGTAACGGCTAGTCAGGCCCTGATTGATGCAGCAGCAGAGCAGGAGGCAGGTCTGCTGCTAGTACACCATGGCTATTTCTGGAAAGGGGAGCCACCATCTCTGGTTGGAATCAAGGGCAGGCGTGTGGGAACCATGTTTCGCAATAATATTAGCCTAATGGCTTATCATCTACCTTTGGATGCCCATGGCGAGTTGGGCAACAACAGTCTGTTGGGTCAGGGCCTTGGCTTTCATGGAGCGCAACCCGTTGGGTCTGGAGATGGACTGCTCTGGGGTGTGGATCTACCACAGGCAGAGAGTGTGGAGCAGATTAGTGCCAGGATTGTCCTGGCTTTAGGCCGAGAGCCGCTCCATTTGTCCGGTGGTGGCGCTGAGATCAGGCGCGTGGGTTGGTGCAGTGGTGGCGCTGAGGGCTATATCATCCAGGCGGCTGAGCATGGATTTGATGCCTTCATTAGCGGAGAGGTGTCTGAGCAGACCATGCATCTCGCTCGGGAGTTGGGCGTGCACTACTTTTCTGCCGGGCATCACGCAACCGAGAGATTTGGTATCAAGGCCCTGGGGGCACATTTGGCAGAACAGTTTGATTTGGAGCATGAGTTTATAGATCTGCCTAACCCGGTTTAAGGGGATGGTGCCCGATTAGAGTTGTTGGGCACAGAGACGAGTTGGGATTTTTCAAAAACGCACCATTTTGTTCCAATAATTGGCGTAATCGCGCAGGTTATAGATATCACCATTCCACTCATTAATAGTTATAATCTTGACCTTGGTTGCACGTTGTTGGAAAATGCCCCGTTAGTTTTTTATGACAAAATCAGCATATTCTAAAGAATCATTGAAGACGTGCAGCGATTCTCAAGCAGAATCCCAGATACTGGTCAGCTTGCATGGGGAGTAGTTAGGTATGAGCGCAGATGGCGTTGATCTAAAAAAGCGGCGTTTCTTGACAGCCGCGACAAGCGTAGTCGGGGCAGTAGGAACCGGCTTTGTAGTTTATCCTTTT
The DNA here is from genome assembly GCA_050291725.1 of Sedimenticolaceae bacterium. Classification (GTDB taxonomy): domain Bacteria; phylum Pseudomonadota; class Gammaproteobacteria; order Chromatiales; family Chromatiaceae; genus JAAGZL01. The sequence goes on along the minus strand of JBNKKH010000003.1, from coordinate 105,113 downwards.
TTGGCGGCTTGGGCCCCTAGTGAAAAGGCCAAAGCAGCAGGCGCTCCGGTAGAGGCTGATATCAGCAAACTGGAGCCTGGTCAGATGATGACCGCTAAGTGGCGTGACAAGCCGGTTTGGATTGTGCGTCGCACTGAGCAGAATCTAAAAGACCTGCCTACCTTGAATGATGCCTTGGCTGATCCAAATTCAGACATACCCCAGCAGCCTGAGTATTGTAAGAATGGGACCCGCTCCCGTAAGCCGGAGTATATGGTTGCGATTGGCATCTGCACCCATCTCGGTTGTTCTCCAACCTATCGTCCGGATATGGCCCCAGAAGATCTCGGTCCTGAGTGGAAGGGTGGTTTCTTCTGTCCTTGCCACGGTTCACGTTTTGACCTTGCTGGTCGGGTATTCGCTGGTGTACCAGCGCCCACTAACCTAGTGGTGCCGAAACACTACTTCATCTCAGATGCCAAGATTATGATAGGTGTAGATGGAGGAGATGCCTGATGAGTGCAATGAAGAATTTTGTCGGCTGGATAGATGATCGTTTCCCCCTAACTAAGGTCTGGAATGAGCATCTGGCTGAGTATTACGCCCCTAAAAACTTTAATTTCTGGTACTTCTTCGGATCTTTGGCCCTGCTGGTTCTGGTGATGCAAATTGCCACCGGTGTCTGGTTGGCTATGAGCTATAAGCCAGATGCTGGCCTAGCCTTTGGCTCCGTAGAGTACATCATGCGTGATGTGGATTGGGGATGGTTGATTCGTTACCTGCACTCAACTGGTGCCTCTGCATTTTTTGTTGTTATCTACATGCACATGTTCCGTGGGCTGATGTATGGCTCCTACCGCAAGCCGCGTGAGCTATTGTGGATCATCGGCATGATTGTCTATCTGGTGATGATGGCGACTGCCTTCATGGGTTATCTGCTGCCATGGGGCCAGATGTCCTACTGGGGTGCCCAGGTTATTGTGAACCTGTTTAGCGCCGTGCCTTTTGTCGGCGAGGAACTGGGTGTATGGATTCGAGGTGACTATGTTATCTCTGACGTTACCCTGAACCGCTTTTTTGCCCTGCATTTCTTGCTGCCATTTATCCTGGCTGCGCTGGTATTTGTGCATATCGTCGCCTTGCATGCGGTTGGTTCCAATAACCCGGATGGTATCGAGATCAAGAAGAATAAGGATGAGAATGGCATACCTAAAGATGGCATACCATTCCACCCTTATTACACCGTGAAGGATATCGCCGGTGTGGCGGGATTCCTGTTCATCTTTGCCGCAATTCTGTTCTATGCGCCGGAGATGGGGGGGTACTTCCTGGAGCATCCTAACTTTACACCGGCCGATCCGTTGGTTACCCCAGCGCATATTGCTCCGGTCTGGTACTTCACTCCGTTCTACGCCATCCTGCGTGCGGTTCCATCTGTTGCTGGCTCTGCATTTCCTGGCGTGATCGCGATGTTCGGTTCTATTCTGATTATGTTCTTTCTGCCCTGGCTGGATCGTAGCCCTGTTAAGTCGATTCGCTACAAAGGCATCCTATATAAGGCGTTGCTCGGGCTGTTTGTGTTCGATTTCATCATGCTCGGCTATCTGGGAGTACAGCCAACCACCGACCTATATAAGATGATGGCGCAGATTGGAACTATCTATTACTTTGCTTTCTTTCTGCTAATGCCCATCTACAGCAAGATAGATAAGACCAAGCCAGTTCCAGAGAGGGTGACCAAATGAAAAAGCTGATTCTTGCATTTCTATTGGCCGTAGTGCCTGCTGTGACCATGGCGTCTGGTGGAGTACATCTTGATGCTGCCAACATCGACGTGACCGATACCGCATCGCTACAGCGCGGCGCTAAGTTCTTTATGAATTACTGTACCGGATGTCACTCTCTAAAGTACCAGCGGTATAACCGCTTGGCCCGTGATCTGGGTTTGACCGATGATGAGGTCAAGGCGAACCTGATGTTCACTACGGATAACATTGGCGATCCTGTAACTATCTCTATGGATCCTCAGGATGCCACGAAGTGGTTTGGTAAGGCTCCTCCTGATCTAAGCGTGACCGCAAGATACAGGGGTGTGGACTGGATCTACACCTACCTACGTAGCTTCTATACAGATGAGTCTCGTCCCTTTGGCGTCAATAACACTGTGTTCCCAGATGTGGGTATGCCTAATGTGCTGTGGCAGTTGCAGGGGACCCAGAATGCTGTCGTTAAAAAGGTAGATGGTGTAGAGATGCATGAGTTGGAGTTGGTCAAGCCAGGCACCCAGAGTGCAGAAGAGTTTGATGGTACCGTGCGCGACCTAACTGCTTTCCTGAGTTATGTAGGAGAGCCTGTTCAGGCCAAACGCAGGTCCATGGGTAAGTGGGTATTGCTGTTCATTGGTATATTCTTTGTCTTCGCTTATATGCTGAAAAAGGAATATTGGAAGGATATTCACTGATTTTTAACTCAGTACAACACACAAGGGTGCGCAGTTTAGGTTATACTGTGCGCCCTTTTCCGTTTTATACGTTTTTCGGCCGATCAGGCGTGGTGGTGATCGGCATCAATAATTGATTGGAGTGGTTTAATGGCGGTTGTAGCGAACAAGAGATCAGTGATGACTTTGTATTCTGACCCGCAAAGCCCTTATAGCCATAGGGCGCGCATGGTCCTGGCAGAGAAGAAGATTACGGTTGAGATTCACGATGTGGATCCGTTGAATCTGACGGACGATATTATGGATCTTAATCCATACGGGACTCTTCCTACTCTGGTTGATCGTGACCTTACTCTGTATGAATCCAGGATCATTATGGAGTATCTGGACGAGCGTTTCCCGCATCCGCCTTTGTTGCCGGTGGATCCAGTCTCTAAGGCCAAGTCTCGGCTGTATATGTTTCGGGTAGATCAGGATTGGTCTAGCCAGATGGACGCTATACTTGCCGGAGGTAAGGCTGCGGCCAAGGCGCGTAAAGAGTTGACCGAGAGTCTAGTGACCACTGCTCCAGTGTTTGCCGCCAAACCATATTTCATGAGCGACAATCTGAGTCTGGTGGATTGCAGTCTTGCTCCTCTATTATGGCGTCTGCCGCTACTGGGAATTGAGCTACCAGCCCAGGCTAAAGCGGTAGATGACTATGCGAAAAATCTGTTCGAACGCGAATCTTTCCAGGATAGTTTGACTGAACTGGAACGTGAGATGCGCGAGTAGTAGTGAAACGGAACGCCGATGGAGATGACATCTAATCGTCCTTATCTGGTAAGGGCCTTCTATCAATGGTTGGTGGATAACAGCCTTACCCCTTACCTGTTGGTAGATGTTAATAGCAGTGAGGTGGAGGTTCCGCAGCAGTATATTGAGGGGGATCGTATTACCCTGAATATAAACCCTTCGGCAGTGCGCAATCTAGATCTCGGTAACGAATATATCTCATTCAATGCCCGTTTCGCTGGCAAGCCTATGGATGTGTTGTTCCCGGTCTCTTCTGTTTTGGGTATCTATGCTCAAGAGAATGGCAGCGGTATGCTTTTTCCTGAAGAGGAGGCCCCTGAGGTAGAGGCTGAACCAGATAAGACACCACCACGTGGCAGGCCTAGCCTTAAAGTAATAAAATAGTAAGCGGTTTTGATATTATGGAATGGGGGTTACATCTAATACTCTGTTCTTGAAATAGCTAGGCGGCTATAGTTAACTTGTAACTATAATGTTTGAAATTAGCCTGGGGTACATAATGTTTAAGGCGCTAGTTCTAGATCAAAAAGATGGTCAACTCCTTACAGAAGTAAAACAACTCCATGCGGATGAGCTTCCCCAATTGGAGGTTCTCATCGCTGTTGAGTACTCTTCCCTGAATTATAAAGACGGTATGGCTGTGACCGGTACCGGCAAGATTGTGCGCAATTTTCCCATGATTCCAGGGATAGATTATGCGGGGAAGGTGATTGAATCTGCATCTGACCGGTATAAGCCTGGTGATAGTGTAATTCTCACCGGCTGGGGAGTGGGGGAGCGTCACTGGGGCGGATACTCACAGCAGGCTGCAGCGAAGGCGGAGTGGCTGGTCCCGATGCCGTCCGGTCTTGATGCCTCCAAGGCCATGATCATAGGCACTGCTGGGCTGACTGCTATGCTCTGCGTAATGACTCTGGAACAGGCTGGAGTTACTCCTGATCAAGGGCCTGTTTTGGTGACCGGAGCGTCAGGCGGCGTGGGTAGTGTAGCAACTCTATTGCTCTCTCAACTTGGTTATGAAGTGACTGCGGTAACCGGACGTGAAAGCACTCATGAGTATTTGCGTGGCTTAGGCGCCACGCAGATTGTGGCAAGAGATGAAATGAGTGCTGAGACTAGACCCCTTGAGTCTCAACTTTGGGCCGGTGCGGTTGACACAGCGGGCGGCGACATACTGGCTAGGGTTTTGGCTGAGATGAAGTATGGAGGTGCTGTAGCAGCTTGTGGATTAGCTAGTAGCTTTGAGCTGAACACCACCGTAATGCCATTTATTTTGCGCAATGTCAGTCTGCACGGAGTTGATTCTGTAAGCTGTCCGTTTGAGCGCCGTACTGCGGCTTGGGCTCGTCTAGCCTCTGAACTGCCAGAGAGTGCCTACAGTGCCATTAGTCGCACAGTAGGATTGGATGAGATCGTGTCAGTATCCAAAGAGATTATGGCTGGTCAGGTACAAGGCAGGGTTCTGGTTAACCCCAATCTTTAGCGCAGTTGTTCACTAGGTGGTTCTGCCGATGTGAGAGTAGGACCTAGCCTAGGCCGAACAGTTCATCTAGCTTTGCCCCAGGGTCATCAGCGCGCATAAAGGCCTCACCTACTAGAAAGGCATTTACTCCATTCTGGCGCATGAGTTGAACATCCTTCTGGGTGTGGATGCCGCTCTCGGTAACTACTATGCGATCATCTGGAATCTGTTTCAGCAGGTTAATAGTGGTTTCCAGGCTGGTTTCGAAGCTGCGCAGATTACGATTATTGATGCCGATAAGGCGGTTATTTAGTGGTAGCGTCCGCTGTAACTCTTCAGCATTATGCACCTCTATTAGCACATCCATGCCGAGATTATGGGCAAGTCCATTCAGTTCGTCCATCTGCTCATCTGACAGGCAGGCAGCGATCAACAGTATGCAGTCGGCCCCCAAAGTTCGCGCTTCGTAGACCTGATAGGGATCTATAAAGAAGTCCTTGCGAATAACCGGCAGCATGCATGCAGCGCGTGCCTGTTGTAGATATTCATCAGCCCCTTGAAAGAAGTCGATATCAGTCAATACAGAGAGACATGCGGCGCCAGCTTGCGCATAACTCTGGGCGATCTCAGCCGGTTGAAAATCCTTCCGGATTATTCCTTTGCTGGGCGATGCTCTCTTTACTTCGGCGATAACTCCAGCCTTACCTATGGATATCTTCTGTGCAATGGAATTTATAAAACCACGAACAGGCGGTGCTTGAGATAGGCTATTGTTTAACACCTCTGTAGGTGTCACTCTTTGTCGTTCAGCTACCTCTTCAGCCTTACGCTTAATGATCTTCTTTAGTATGTCTGGTGTGCCACTCATCTAGATGTTTGTCCGTCTACGGTTGAATGCCTATGTAGAAAAGGAATATTCTACACGCTAATGTTAGTTGGCGGCAGTTTATAAAAATTAATTTATTGGTATAGAACTCTAATGGGCCGATATCGTCCACCTCAACCCAAAAGCTCACCCTACATAACCAGGGCCGGTTATGAGGCTATGCAGGCCGAAGATAAAGCCCTATGGCTGCGACGGCGGGATGTAACCAAGGCTCTAACAGCAGCAGCAGCTGAGGGGGATAGATCGGAGAATGCTGAGTATATATATCGGAAAAAGGAGCTGCGGGAGATTGACCGGCGTATTCGCTATCTACAAAAGCGTATGCCTGACCTTACAATAGTAGAGGTTGCTCCTCCCAACCCTGATCAGATATTTTTTGGCGCCTGGGTCACCTTAGAAGATGCTGCTGGAGATGAGATGGTCTACCGCATAGTTGGAGCTGATGAGTTCGATCCAGATAAGGGTTGGATAAGTGTAGATGCTCCTCTGGCCCAAGCGTTATTAAAGAAATTTGTGGAAGATGAAGTGCAGGTGCGTACCCCTAAGGGTATCTCAACATATTCCATTGTTGCTGTGCGTTACTCTGGTGATTTTTAGTGACATATGGCATATAGTTTTTTAGGTGGGAGAAAAAGCACAATTAATCTACTGATTAATTGTGCAATTAACCCTTAGTGTATATAATAAAAGCAATTTATTTGACTTAGATCAAGTCGTTATGAAATAAACTGAAACTGATCAGTGAAAATGCATAAACTATTTTATAACAAGGTGGCTCGCTTTATTTGGCCGGAAAATAGAAACAAATTACCCTTTCTTCTTTTTAACTTAGGTATATAGCGCCATGGGGAAATTTATTGAGTGGTCCGAAAGTCTGAGTGTTGGCATTGAGGAGCTTGATGACCAGCATAAGAATTTGGTTGAGATGGTCAATAGAATGCATGATGCCATCCACGAGCGTCATGGTAGTGAGGCGGTGCAAAGCATCCTTGCTGAACTGGCTAACTACACTGTTATTCATTTTGCGGTAGAAGAGGCTCTTATGCGCCTTCTTGATTATCCAGATTATGAAGAGCACTTTGCAATTCATAAAGAGCTGGTGGATCAAGTTCTTTATCTGCAGGCGAAAGTAGCCTCTGGTAAGACGGCGGTAAGCTTTGAGTTGCTGCATTTTCTTAAGACCTGGCTGACCAAGCATATCTTGCAAGAGGATATGGCTTACAGTGAATTCTTTATCAATGCCGGTGCGAGCAAGAAGAGGAAGAGTAAATCCTGGTTTGCCCGTCTTTGGGAAGGTTCATAGGCAACTAGCACCTGTGCATCCGAGTAAGATAAAGGGCCTTAATGGCCCTTTATTTTTGCTGGAAAGATAACTCTCTGTTTAATCAAAACTCTGGGTAAGTATTGCCAGTCTGTCTAGGCGGTTGCGCGCCTCGCCACTGGTGATAACTGCATCTGCTTTTTCCACGCCATCTGCCAAGCTATCTGTGATTCCGGCAGTATATATGGCTGCCCCGGCATTGAGTTGGACTATATCCCGGGCGGGACCTTGCTGATTATCCAATACTGAGCGAATAATGCTCAGGCTGTCGTGGGCATCGGCCGCCTTGAGTGTCGTAATAGGTGTGCGGGTGAGGCCGAAGGTTTCAGGCTGGATATTAAAACGCCTGATCTGACCATCCTTCAACTCAGCCACCTCGGTCTTATCGCCTATGCTGATCTCATCCAGTCCGTCTTTGGAGTGCACCACCATCACATGCCTGCTGCCGAGCTTCTGCAGTACATTGGCCATAGGCTCCAGCAGATCTTCTGCAAAGACTCCCAAGAGTTGATTTGGTACACCAGCTGGGTTGGTAAGCGGTCCGAGTACGTTAAAGATGGTACGTACCCCCATCTCCTTGCGCGGACCGATGGCGTGTTTCATGGCGCTATGGTGTCCCGGCGCAAACATGAAGCCAACGCCCACTTCCCGTACACAGCGCTCCACCTGTTCGGGCGTGAGGTCAAGACGAATACCTGCAGCTTCCAATGCATCAGCTGCACCTGATTTGCTGGATACAGAGCGGTTGCCATGTTTGGCTACGTTGCAGCCAGCTGCTGCAGCTACAAACATAGATGCGGTAGAGATATTGAAAGTACCGGAAGAGTCACCGCCGGTACCGACTATATCTACGGCATGATCCAGGCCGCTGATATCAACTCCGCTGGCCAATTCACGCATTACAGAGGCCGCAGCCGCAATCTCCGCTACACTCTCACCCTTCACGCGTAATCCAATAAGAAAGCCGCCGATCTGGGCCGGGGTGGCGCTACCAGTCATGATGGCTCGCATCACTTCGGTCATCTCTGCGCTGCTTAAATCATGGCCGTCTATTACACGTGCGATTGCTTGTTGTATATCCATAACCGTCTCTATGATGGTTTTGCCTAGTTTCCAGCAATAAAGTTTTTTAACAGATCATGACCGTGCTCGGTCAGTATTGACTCTGGATGAAACTGAACGCCTTGCACATCCAGCTCTCTGTGCCGCACTCCCATTATCTCATCCATTGATCCATCCTGTTTACAGGTCCATGCGGTAATCTCCAGACATTCAGGTAGAGTGGCACGATCAATCACTAGGGAGTGGTATCTGGTTGCTATCATGGGATTGGCAAGACCATTAAATACACCAAGATTGGCGTGAAAGATGTTAGAGGTCTTGCCATGCATTACCTGGTCAGCATGCACAATATCACCACCAAATGCCTGGCCAATTGATTGGTGTCCCAGGCATACCCCAAGAATGGGTATTTTTCCGGCAAACGCTTTTATCGTATCAATGGATATACCTGCCTGATCTGGAGTGCAGGGTCCGGGAGAGATGACGATTCGATCCGGATTGAGAGACTCTATCTCGGCCAAGCCAATCTCATCATTGCGGTAAACCCGCACATCTTCTTTCAGTTCGCCCAAATACCGTACTAGGTTGTAGGTGAAGGAGTCATAGTTATCAATCATTAGTAACATATCAGGCCTCCTCACCATGGGTTACATCCAGCCCGGCCTCGGCCAGCTCGACTGCTTTGAATATGACGCGACCCTTGTTCATGGTCTCTTTCCACTCCAAACGGGGTACTGAGTCGGCAACTATGCCAGCTCCAGCCTGAATATGCAGGGTGTTGTTTTGAATAACAGCGGTGCGGATAGCAATGGCTGTATCCATGTTGCCATTCCAGGAGAGGTAGCCCACGGCCCCAGAGTAGACTCCGCGTTTTACCGGCTCCAGCTCATCTATGATTTCCATGGCGCGTATTTTGGGCGCGCCGCTTACAGTTCCGGCGGGGAAAGTTGCGCGCAAAACATCAATGGCAGACATACCATCTTTAAGTTTGCCGGTTACGTTAGAGACAATGTGCATTACATGGGAGTAACGCTCTACAATCATCTTATCAGTTAGCTTCACGCTACCTATCTCGGCTACCCGGCCAGTGTCGTTGCGTCCCAGGTCTATCAGCATCAGGTGTTCAGCCAACTCTTTGGGATCGGCTAAAAGCTCCTGCTCCAGCGCCAGATCTTCTTCTTCAGTGTGACCGCGACGTCTGGTGCCGGCAATAGGGCGTACGGTTACCTCCCCATCTTCCAGGCGCGTGAGGATCTCAGGGGACGAGCCAACCACATGGAAATCGCCCAGGTTTAAAAAGTACATATAGGGAGATGGGTTCAGGCCACGGAGTGCCCGGTATAGATTCAGCGGTGGAGCATTGAATGGGATTGAGAGGCGCTGAGAAAGTACGACCTGCATGCAGTCTCCATCCAGAACATACTCCTTGATGCGCTCTACTGCTTGTTGGAAGCTCTCTTCGGTAAAGCCAGAGATGAAATCACTCTCTTCTATCTGCCGGGATTTTCCGCCGACTGGTCTCGGTGCTGCCCCCTGCATCTTGGCAATCAACTCTTGAATACGAGCCTCGGCTGATTTCAGGCTGCCGCCCTGAGTTGGGTCTGCATGGACTATCACATACATAGAGCCACTCAGATTATCGAACACCACCACCTCATCTGACACCATAAGCATGATGTCTGGGTTGCCTATGTGGTCAGGGTTTGGGCAATTGGCCAGCTTGGGTTCGATGTAGCGGATGGTGTCATAGCCAAAATAGCCTACCAGTCCGCCAGTGAAACGGGGCAGGTTTTCATCTTCCGCAACCTGATAACGGGCCTGAAACTGCTCTATGAACTCCAGAGGGTCTTCAGTTTCCAGCTCTTCTACCACCGCTCCTTGTCTTTCGATGCTTACTTTGCGGTTATGAACCTTGAGCAGGGTTTGGCAGGGCAGGCCGATAATGGAGTAGCGCCCCCACTTCTCTCCTCCATGTACCGACTCGAACAGGTAGGAGTAGGGTCCATCGGCAAGTTTAAGGTATACGCTAAGAGGGGTATCCAGGTCCGCCAGGACCTCGCGCATTACAGGGATTCTATTGTGACCCTGTTCAGCCAGGGCCTTGAATTTTTCTGGGGTCATAACTCACTCCACAATTTTGTTGTTGATACAGGTATTACGAGGGCGAACATCACCAGCGCCATCGCGTACCCGTCTTCAACGTCGAATTGTGGTTTGAGAGAAACATCGGTTTTTTTATTTGCTAGTTCTGCTGGAAAAATTATATGAAAGTTTCCTGACTCTTGTGGTCATTGTCAAGCCTAGTCAGGCAGCTTTCCGCCACAATGGGGGCAAGTAGCAGAGTGATCATGGGGTTGTCTTTGGTTGGTTACTTCACCCTCCACGTCCCGTATAGCAATTTTCTCCCATGCCACCTCATATCTTTTATCTACTTCCAGCTCTTTCTGGGTTTGGCTGCTTAACTCTTTGGAGTCCTCCTCTGACAGGTTTAACTCCTCACGAATTTTATTAAGCTCTGCAGCTTCAGCATCGGAAATTTCACCATCCTCCATGGCTTTCTTAACAGATAGACGAAACTCCTGTTGGCGACGGCGCAGTATCTCTGAAAAGCTCGAGGCGAGAATACCTGCGGGTAGGGCAATTATGCCAATGCCAATTATCATTACCATGGCGCCAAAGATCTTACCAAGGGGTGTAATGGGAGCAACATCACCGTAGCCAACCGTGGTCAGTGTAGCTAAAGCCCACCACATGGAGTCAGGGATGGAGCCAAAGGCCTCTGGCTGGATGTGTCCTTCAACCAGATGGATGCCGCAGGAGGTCATGATTAACACCATAATGAGGATGGTGAACACTGCGATAAAGGCCTCGCGCTCTTTATGCAGTACTCCCAACAGCACGTTCATCGCTAAAGAGTAGCGGGTTATTTTGAGGATTCGCAGCATACGCAGCACCCGCAGGAAGCGCAAATCCATCCCCGGCAGCAGTATCTGCAGGTAAAAAGGCGCTATTGCCGCTAGATCAACCAATGCCATAGAGCTTCCCATAAACTTTAAGCGGGTTGCCATATAGGACTCTTGTTTGTGTTCTAGATTTTCTACGCTACTCCAAACTCGCAATAGATACTCAATAGAGAAGAGGAGTACCGAGATTACATCAAACCAATGGAAGTAGGGTTTGTAGGCAAGATGAATAGAGGGCACTGATTCTATTATTATTGCTAGTACGTTGGCGCCAACCAGAAAGAAAAGTGCAAAATCCACTAGGCGACTGGTTTTGTCGCCTTCCCCGGCAATCTCAAGGATTTCCCAGGTACGTTTGCGAACTCCCATCAGTTCTCCCCTTACGTTATTTTTTGATCGCAGACGATAGTGTGAGCAGCTTATCCAAGCTGCTCTCGCATCTGCGCGATGATACTGTTATAGCGGTGTGGGTCAGACTCCTTCCCCTGCCCGAAGATACCTGAACCGGCCACGAAGGTATCTGCGCCAGCGGCGGCAATTTCACCGATGTTACTGGCCTTTATTCCGCCATCTACCTCCAGGCGTATATCTAATCCGGAGTCATCGATACGTTGGCGAATCTGGCTTATCTTATCTAGGGCAGTGGGGATGAAGCTTTGGCCGCCGAAGCCGGGGTTAACCGACATAACCAAAATCATATCCACCTTGTCCATCACATAGTCGAGATAGGAGAGGGGGGTTGCCGGATTGAATACCAAGCCGGATTTGCAGCCGCTATCTCTGATCAACTGCAGAGAGCGGTCTATATGTTGACTCGCCTCTGGGTGAAAAGTGATGTAGCTCGCGCCAGCCTGGGCGAAATCCGGAATGATGCGATCCACCGGTTGAACCATTAGGTGCACATCGATAGGTGCAGTTACACCATGTTTGCGTAACGCCTCACACACCAGAGGGCCGATGGTCAGGTTCGGCACATAGTGGTTATCCATAACATCGAAGTGCACCATGTCAGCCCCGGAGGTCAGTACGTTGTCTACCTCTTCTCCCAATCTGGCAAAGTCGGCCGATAGGATTGAGGGCGCAAGCATATATTCAGGCATCTATATCTCTCATGTTAATGACTTTGGTTAACTTTAACTCAAGCATGGCCTCTTTTCATCTGCTGCCGCTATACTTTTTACCTGGGACTGTTAATACTATGAGTAAATACATCTACGGTTTATTTTGCGGGAGTGAGTATGTGGAGATGGGGATTATTCTGTTCGCTCTTTTTGCTGGGAGCCGCTGCTCTAGCATCAGATCTAGTGCTGGAACAGAAAAATGCAATTGAGATCAAAGAGAGTCTAGTTGTAGGCAAAGTTATCTCCCTCAAGGCAGGAGATCAGGAGTTTCTGGCCATCCATGCAGAGGCCGATATTGCAGAGCCGAAAGGTGCAGCTATTTTAATGCATGGCATGGGAGGAAACCCAGCATGGTCGCCAGTGGTGCAGCCCCTACGCATCGGTTTGCCAGAACATGGTTGGGAGATACTTTCTCTGCAGATGCCAGTAGCGCCCACAGGAGCTGCAGCTTGGGCTTACGACCCTCTTATACCGGAGGCTGCTCCTCGGGTAGCTGCCGCCGTTGAGTTTCTCAAACAGCGCGAAATAGAGAAGATTGTGCTTGTAGGTCACTCCATGGGTGCACGTATGGGCCTGGAGGCGATTGCTTCCAACCTGCCCAAAGAGGTTATCGCCTTTGCGGCAGTTGGCACTCCAACCAATACTGAGGATCCAGAGACTGGTGTTTTGGGTGCGCTTAAAAAAATTAAGCTGCCTATTCTGGATATATATGGCAGCCGGGATCTCTCTTCGGTAAAAGACAGTGCAAAAGATCGACTCAGGGCGGCGCATAAGGCTGAGAACAGCGCTTATGAACAGGTTGAAATTCAGGGGGCAGACCATTTTTTTCTAGGGCTGGAGGATAGCCTGCTGGCTCGAGTGCGTGGCTGGATGGGCAAACAGGCAGCTCAGGTTAAGCAAGAGGCAGAGGAGGCCCCTGCAGGGGGCAAGCAACAGAAAAAGCAGCCGTAGCGGCTAGCATTTTAGCTCTGAAAGCAGGCGCTCAATCATCCCCTGGGCTTGGTTAATATAGCCACCGCCGAATATGTTGAGATGATTCAGTATGTGATAGAGGTTATATAGGGTTTTACGCTTGGTGTAGCCGTGGTCTAGGGGCCAGACCTCGTTATAGGCGGAGTAGAAGGCGGCACCGAAACCACCAAACAGTTCTGTCATGGCGATATCCGCTTCTCGATCTCCGTAATAGAGTGCTGGATCAAAGATTACCGGAGCACCGGATCTATCAAAGGAGATATTTCCACTCCACAGGTCTCCGTGCAGTAGGGAAGGTTGCGGTTGATGGGTGATAAGTTGTGGCAGTAGCTCCAGCAGTTTTTCGCCGCTATCTATAACTCTACCGCCATATCCCAGCTCTGTTGCCAGATTGAGTTGATAACCTAGGCGCTGTTCGCGCCAAAACTCTATCCAGTCCGTTGAGAGGTTATTGGGCTGACGGGTGGAGCCGATGGTGTTATCCATGCGCCAGCCGAATCCCCCGCCTATTTTTTTGTGCATATGGGCCAGCTCTCTTCCAGCAAGCTCCATATCTCCGCTTACTGACATCTCAATGTGTTCCAATACCAGATAGGCGTTATTACCGAAAGAGCCCAGGCAGATTGGCCTGGGCACTCGAATGGTGTCTGTATTTGCAATTTCTTTAAGACCGGCTGCCTCTGCCTCAAACATGGAGATTAGGGCCGAGTTGTTTGTTTTTACGAAATAGCTCTGATTTTTGTCGCTTAACTTATAGGCTTGGTTGATACAGCCTCCAGCTATAGTGATAGGGGTGGTCGGCGAAAAATGGTTGCCAGTAGTCTGGCGGATATGGTCAGTTATGTGATTCCAGACGCTCATGCAGGGGGCTGGTTCGGGGAAAGTGGGCGCACAGGAACTCCATCTGATCAGCCAGGACATTTCTGCCCTGCAGGTAGATATACTCGGCATGGGTTGGAGTAAACGGAATTGCCAGCAGCTCCATTCCAGCCTGCTCCGGTGTCTTTCCCGCCTTGTGGTTATTGCAGCGCACGCAGGCGGTGACTACATTGTTCCAGTTGTCGGGGCCGCCCTGACTTATAGGGCGCACATGATCCCGCGAGAGCTGCCCGCGTGGAAACATGAAGCCGCAATAGAGACAGATATGGTTGTCCCGTTGGAAGAGTGCGTTGTTGTTTAGAGGGGGGGTATATTTCTTGCGGGCCTTGGTCAGGCTCTGGTTGTTTCCATAGGTGGCAATGATTGTGTTGACTTCAACCCCGCTGCGACGCCGAGTATGGGCGTTTATCCCTCCTTGCAGGCGGAACAGGACACTACCACAGCTATAAGCTATCTGGTCCAAAAAGTGCAGGCGCACCGCGCTCCGGTAGTCTATCCATCCCAGAGGCATCCCGGTAACATCGGTGCGCAGAATCTGTTGTGTTAGATCTGCCACGTTACCCTAATTCTCCGTTTAACCCAGGTTGTTGGCATCCAGCCTTGTTGGGGATAATACACCACTAGGCAGTCTACGCAAGCTGGTTTTCTGCTATGGATAATATCGACTAAATATTACATCTCTTTGTAACATATGTGAAAAATATAACCTGACACTGATATTTCATGTCGTTTTATAAGTTTGTTATACACAATCTAAAAGGTGACGAAATATAAAGTGAGACCTGTGTCACGTTACGCCCAGTGTAATTTGCTTGTAATTTATAACTTGTTGAAATTACAGGAACTATTTTAATTGTGTAGAAATTGGTCAATTTAACTAATGTGCAATGTTGACCACATTTCAGGTCCTGATTTGGAGTTTGATCCACAGAGTTATCCACAGCTTTTGTGGAAAAGAGCATTCTTCTATATTGCACAATGGGTTAGGCGTCATAGATGATTTTTAGTGTTAATAATTGTAATAAAACCCACCATTCACTCTCACATGTTGAGCCAAACTCGGGTAGAGTTTCTCCATGACAGCAGAACCTATTTTGCGGGTAGCGGTACCGGCTCCGCTTTACTCATGTTTTGATTATCTCGCTCCAGCTGGAGCAGATGCCGCTGACCTAGTTCCCGGGGTCAGGGTGCTGGTGCCTTTTGGTCGAGGCGAGCGTTGTGGTGTGCTGCTGGAGCTGGTTGCTGAATCGCAACTGCAAAGAGCAAAGCTCAAGCGGGCAACTAGGGTGCTGGATACCGAACCACTGTTGGGACAGGATGATATTGAACTGCTGTTGTGGGCCGCAGAATATTATCGTTACCCGGTGGGCGAGGTGGTTGCTTCTGCATTGCCGGTGAGATTGCGTAAGGGCAAGGCGCTGTCAGAGTTAGGGGTGCCGGGATGGAGGCTGTCTGCTTCTGGACGATATATTGATCCAGAAACTTTAAAACGGGCACCACGCCAGGCTCAGGTTCTCAGCTTGCTCCAGAGACAACCAGATGGAGTGCTTTCCCAGGCCGATATCTATCAACAAGCTGGTGGCGAATGCAGATCAATTCTGCGTGCTCTGGAAAAGAGGGGTTGGCTTGAGCCGTGTAGCGTAAACGCTGCCAATGATACGTCTCCAAGTGGTGTTGCTGAATCTGCCAAACGGCTCAACAAAGGCCAGCAGGTAGCGGTTGATGCGGTGCAGCAGGTTGGCGAAAAGTTCCAACCATTCTTGCTGGATGGAGTTACCGGTAGTGGCAAGACCGAGGTCTATCTGACCCTAGTAGAGCGGACACTGGCTGCTGGGAAACAGGTGTTGATTCTGGCGCCGGAGATAGGGCTTACTCCCCAACTGCTACAAAGGTTTCAAGACCGTATCACTTCATCTATAGCCCTAATGCATTCTGGCCTGTCTGAACTGGAACGGGAACAGGCCTGGATTGCGGCTTCCAAAGGGAAGGCCGGAGTGGTTATCGGCACCAGGTCAGCAGTGTTCACACCCATGCCGCGCCTGGGTCTGGTAATTGTGGATGAAGAGCATGATATCTCGTTCAAACAGCAGGAGGGGTTTAGGTACTCGGCGCGGGATATGGCTCTGGTAAGGGCTAGGCGTAGCCAGTGTCCAGTTGTTTTGGGGTCGGCAACCCCATCTCTAGAGAGCTTGCGAAATGCCCAAGCCGGCAGATACAAACACCTTATGTTGTTGGAGCGGGCAGGTGATGCAGAACCGCCCAAACTGGATATTCTGGATATTCGCTCTGCCAATCTGGAAGCGGGAATTTCACCTGTGCTTTTTCGCATGATTGGTGAAGAGATAGAGAAGGGCAATCAGGCGCTGCTATTTCTGAACCGACGCGGCTACTCACCTCTACTCTCCTGTTATGACTGTGGCTGGATTGCCGAGTGCCGTAGATGTGACTCCAGGATGACCTACCATATGGCCAAAGGGCTGCTCTGGTGTCACCACTGTGGATCACAGCGGGCAGTAGATAGAACCTGTCCTGAGTGTGGCCGGAATAGAATAAAACCGTTGGGCCAGGGGACGGAGCGGCTGGAAGAGGTGTTGGTACAGCGTTTCCCCAATAGTGGAGTGGTGCGGATAGATCGGGACTCTACTAGAAACAAGGGAAGCCTGCAGATGTTGTTGGATGAGATTCATCAGGGCAAACATAAAATATTGCTGGGAACCCAGATGCTGGCTAAGGGGCACCATTTTCCGGATGTGACCCTGGTAGGGATTCTGGATGTGGATCATGGTCTGTTCGGGGCCGATTTTCGATCAGCAGAACGCATGGCACAACTGATTACCCAGGTGTCGGGGCGGGCCGGCCGAGCGGAGAAGTCGGGGCGAGTAGTGGTGCAGACGCGCCATCCCGACCACCCTCTTATCAACACCCTGATTCGAGATGGCTACGGGGCTTTTGCTATTGAGGCCCTAAGTGAGAGAAAGTCTGCTTTGCTACCACCTTACAGCTATCAGGCGCTGGTTCGGGCTGAGGCAACTAGTGATGATCTCCCCAGGTCCTTTCTGGAGGCTGCGCTGCAGCAGGGTCGGTCGCTAACAAATAGCGTTGAGTTTTGGGGGCCGGTCCCTGCACCCATGGAGCGTAGGGCGGGACATTTTCGAGCTCATCTGTTGCTACAGTCAAACAGTCGTAAAGAGCTGCATGGCCTGTTAACAGATTGGCTCCCAAAGATGCGGGAGCTAAAACTGGCGCGTCGGGTGCGCTGGTCGCTAGATGTAGATCCGCAGGAGATGCTGTAGATCACTGCTAACGGAATTTTTTACGCACAAATTTTGCTTCGGTTCGTTTCCACTGAGATCAAAACAGTAATCCATGGAGCCTTCCCAGTATGTTATCCTTACGCAAATTTATTACAGCCGTTTTTGAGTAGAGAATGAAAGAGAAAATTCAGCGACTGATATCCCTGGCGCTAGAACAGATTGTTGCTGCAGGCGTACTTCCTGAGTCCCCTGAGCAAGAGCCTATCATTGAGCGGGCCAGAGATGCGCAGCATGGTGATTTTGCCTGCAATATTGCCATGGTTTTGGCTAAGGTGGCACGCTGTAAGCCACGCGATTTGGCAGAGAAGATAGTTGCGGCGCTGCCAGAGTCACCTGAGGTGTCCAAGGTTGAGATTGCTGGTCCTGGATTTATCAATTTCTATCTTTCGTCTGATGCGAACTACGCTCTGGTTCCAAAAATATTGAGCGAGGGCCACGATTTTGGCCGCAGCAATTTAGGTGCTGGTATGCGGGTTCAGGTTGAGTTTGTCTCAGCCAATCCTACCGGTCCACTGCATGTTGGGCATGGTCGTGGCGCAGCCTATGGTGCTGTGGTCGCTGATCTGCTGGAGGCGATCGGGTTTGATGTGCACCGTGAGTACTATGTTAATGATGCCGGTCGTCAAATGGATATCCTTGGTACCAGTGTATGGTTGCGCTATCTGGAGCTGTGCGACGAAGAGATAAAGTTTCCGGAAAATGGCTATAAGGGTGATTACATCTGGGATATAGCGGCCACCCTGCATCGGGAGCATGGAGATAACTATCGCCACGCTGCTGAAGAGGTGTATGCCGAAGTGCCTGCAGATGAGCCAGAGGGTGGTGATAAAGAGGTCCATATTGACGCATTGATTGCCAGCGCCAAGCGGCTGCTGGGGGATAATCGCTACCGCTTTGTGTTTGAGTTGGGGTTGAACACCATCCTCGATGACATCAGAGACGATCTGGAGCTGTTTGGGGTCAAATATGATGAGTGGTACTCAGAGCGTACCCTTATGCAGAGTGGGGCGGTGAACAAGGCTGTCGAGCGTCTGCGCGCAGAAGGACATATCTATGAGAAAGAAGGAGCTCTCTGGTTTCGCTCCACCGATTTTGGTGATGAGAAGGATCGAGTAGTAGAGCGGGATAATGGCCAGACCACCTATTTCGCATCAGATATCGCTTACCACATGGATAAGCTTGAGCGCGGTTTTGAGCGGGTGATCGATGTGTGGGGTGCTGATCATCACGGCTATGTGCCCAGGGTTAAGGCTGCGTTGCAGGCTTTAGGTTCTGACCCATCCAAGCTTGATGTGCTGTTGGTGCAGTTTGCCAATCTATATCGAAGTGGGGAGAAGGTGCAGATGTCTACCCGCTCCGGCTCTTTCGTAACCCTGCGTGAGTTGCGGAAAGAGGTGGGAGCAGATGCGGCCCGCTTTTTCTATGTAATGCGCAAGTGTGAACAGCATCTGGATTTTGATCTGGATCTGGCCAAATCTCAATCCAGCGATAATCCTGTCTACTATGTGCAGTATGCCCATGCCCGGGTGTGCAGCGTGTTGCGGCAGGCTGCGGAGAAAAAGATTTCTGTGGAGATAAGCGTTGGTGCTGCTAACCTGGAGCGGCTTACTGAAGAGCATGAGCTACAGCTTCTCAAGCGCCTCGCGCGCTATCCTGAAGTGGTTGAGATGTCAGCGCTTAACGAAGAGCCACATCAGCTCTCCCACTATCTGCGTGATCTGGCCAACGATTTTCATACCTACTATAACGCTCATCAATTTCTGGTGGAGGATGAGGGGTTGCGTGACGCTAGAATTAAACTTATTTTGGCGGTACGGCAGACGTTAAGAAATGGTTTGAATTTGCTTGGTGTGAGCGCACCTGAGAGTATGTAGCTATGGCAAAGGATTATAAAAGCAGGGCGCATCCAGCTAGCAAGCAGCAGCAGAAGAAACAGCAGAAACCGGGCTGGATATGGTTTGTAGCCGGTTTGCTAGTTGGTGCCTTTGTTTCTGGTTTGATATGGCTGAAACTAACTCCGTCTGGACCTTTAGCTTCGATGCAGGCCAATTCTACCAAACAAGAGAAAAAGAGGACGGTAGTTGCGGAAAAAAAGGCAGAGAAAGAGCCGGAAGCCCCCAAGCCTAGATTTGATTTCTATACCATTCTTCCTGAGATGGAGGTGGTGGTACCTGATCCGGTTGATGAGCCTAAAAGCCCCAAGGTAGAGACAAAAGGGGTTGCGGAATCAACGGCAGTCTCCACAGATGCTTCGGTCGGGTATATGCTACAGATGGGGTCATTCCGCAAATATGTAGATGCAGACCGCCTTAAAGCCAGTCTGGCTCTGGTTGGAATTCAGGCAGAGATACAAAAAGTCAGCATAAAAGGCGGTGATGTTTTTCATCGGGTTCGCAGTGGACCCTATGACCGGGCGCAGGTTAACGCCCTGCGAACCAAGTTGAAGCAGAAGAAGATCAGCAGTTTGATCATTAAGTATAGAAAATAACCACCTTCACCCAGCAACGAGCAGTGTTGATATGGCATCGAAGATTCGCTTCTATATCGATATCCCCAAAGAAGAGTATCTGCGTAACTATAGCGGTAGCGCTCATTCCGTATTAGTGCAGGCGGAAGATGGGCGCCGTGTACGTTTTCCAGCAGTTAATCTAAGGCAATTTGTAACTGCATATGGGGTTCGTGGCAGGTTTGAGATGGTGCTGAATGAGAACAACAGCCTGATAAGTATTCGCAGGTTGGCATAACTCAGGCAACAAAAAAGGAGGCTTACGCCTCCTTTTTAAACATGATGTTTCTTAGCTTTATACGGTCTTGCGACGACCAAAGCCAACAAATCCCACCAGAGCAGAACCGAATAGCCAGAACGCGGCTGGTAGGGGAACCGACGACAGCTTAACCTGGTAGGCCCCGCCATTTGCGAGAGCTGTTCCAGATATCCAAATGCTATACTCACCTGCTGGCGCAAAACCGCTTGCAAAATCATCTGTCCCTGGTAGCACTGAGTATGACAACTGATTTCCAGACATGTCGAACTGATCGTAGAGCGTTATTGTAAGGGGATCTAAGCCTGTTAATGCCTGAGTGCTATAGTTCCACGCCTCCATGAGCATTTGTAGGCCGGTCGCAAGTTCAATGTCTACGTTGTAGTAGATGTCTACCGTTTGACCGCCAGTAAGGAAACCACCGATATCATATGACTGTCCGGGTCCAGTGAATGTGAATGTGCCTTCATAGGTGGCCGCATTAGCGCTCGATACGAACAGCAGTGCGGCGATTGCTGCTAGGCTTGCCAACTTAAACTTTTTCATCTCATTATTCCCCAAAACTAACTTAGTCTGATGCTAAGCTAATGTCTTTGTGCCCAGAAAAAAGGCATTTACACGTATTGTAATTGGACCACAAAAAACCGCTGAAAGCAAGTGGTTTTTGTCCGTCCTATCAACTCAGCTTGGTTCGTTGTTGCAACCAACTTGCTTTAGCCAGAGAGCTGAGCAACAGCACACATGAGACTAGGTTACACCATGAAGATTAAACCATTATTTATTCGTATAACCTAACTATATTGTTTTTATTGGTTATTAGGCGCTTGTTCAGGTTTTTTTAGCTGCATGCTATATATTTTCCAGTCACCACTTTCCTTAGTCATTATAAATTCTACCCAGGCGACTTTCTTGTTACTCCATAGAAGATAACCTGTGATCCGTCCTTTATCTCCCTGTTGGTTGGCCAGATCACTATTGAATGTGGTGTGGCCAGTTAAAACCGGATAGTTTTCTACAAACTTTTGAAATGCTGGCATATCTGTATTTGCCCGAAATACCTCAGAGGTGTATTTGTAAGCTTCCTCAATGTTTTTATTGCGTAAAGCGGCTAAATGTTCGGTAACGGGGGTAATTAGTACCGATTTTATGTGAATTCCCCGTATTTTCCAGGAGTCATCGTTCTTAGCCATGAGAAATTCAATGCGTGAATGCTCCTCGCCATCAATTAACAAATAACCGGTTACCTCACCGCTGTTACCCTCAAAGCCACGTTTCTCCATGCTAAAAGAGGTGTGACTGTATAGTATGGGATATGCAGCGACAAATTTTTTAAATAACGCTAGGGGGGTATTCGCCCGGAAATCTGCCGAGGTTTGTTGGTAAGCAGTATCGATATCTCCCGTGCGCAATGCCTGGAGATGGCCTCAACCGGATCCATCAACCCTGACGTGGTTAAAGTTGCCAGGGCTATAATGCCGACTATGCAGAGAAATACCCAGGTTACAACTTTTTTCCATTTAGGTTTTACTGCTGGCGCAGTGGCTTCAGGCTGTTTTATTGCTTCATCAGATAGTTTGTTACCACAATTAGCGTAAAATTTTGCGTTTTGTTTTAATTCTGTTCCGCATTCGGGACAAAACATACTGGTTATCTCTACAAATGGTGGATTGTGTGCTTTTTTGTTATAACTTAGCGGTACAAGAAACTAGCTTTATTAGCCGTTTTCTGTGCTCTGGGAGCTTAAACAGACAGATAGATAAAAATATACCTACCACAATTACCAGATAAATCTATAACTATAAATTTAGTCAATCGGGGGCTAAACGGTGAAAAAAATTCTGGAAATACTCTCCAAACTGGGGGTCATCAAGTACGGAGCAACTGCTGGCACATACAAGAACGAGACTGCGCCGAGTGAGTTCGAATATATGAATATGTCCGGTAAAAAAAGCGCTAAGGCTGAAGAGAGTAGCGACAACACCCAATATCCTCAGGAATAACAGCAGGGCTCTATGGGCAATATTGATTCTCCACTATGGATGATTATTGCTTCTTGGGTATTGGGCGCCCTGTTTTGGGTGGCCGCTCTAGATGCTTTTTTCGGAGACGATAGCCTAGTTGGTTTTTGGTTAATGCTGGCCGGTCTGGTTACAGTGCACCATACCAATAAACTACTGGCTCTGGTTGGCGTTGATCTGTCACAGATGTGGCGGATTATTGTGGTATTGGTGTGTCTGTTTGTTGTTGTGGTAACAATTTAGAATAATTATTAGCGGTTCGTTTATTGGGGAAACACAAATGAATAAAACAAAAAAATATTTAACTGGTGCGGTTTGTTATTTAGTTATAACACTGTCTGTTTGCTTCACTGTTAGTGCAAGCGCAAATAGCTTACTCGAAGAAAATCAATCAGCCGAAGCAGTTTTGTTGCTGGCTCAAGCAGACTCTTGTGCGGATAAGTGTAAGGCCAAGAAAAAAAGCTGTATGGCAAAATATACCAGAACCAATATCAACGGCGTAAAATTCGTAACTCCAGAAGGGGTTAAGCTGTGTAGCGTGGCTTATCGTGAGTGTAACTCCTACTGTAAATAGGCTTTAGCGGAGTTGATGCAGGCAGCTATTGGCTTTAATTATCCAAACTGCAGTCTGATTTGATAGTGATGCTGCTGCCGGCAACGCCAACCCATTGATAGAGTTCAGTAGCTTCTGTATCACACTTGTTACAGCTGCTGTTGCAAGCTGAGCTGGCGACATGTTTCGTGACCAAGCCTTTGCGAATCCATTGCTCTAACATGCCGCGCATGGCATCGGGGTCTGTGTCGAAATGTGTTGATATATCAGACAGCGAAGTGCTGCCGCGTTGGGATAGATACTGTTTGATATCTGAAAGGATCATAGCTGATCCGCACTGTGCTTAACTGGAGTTGGTGTCCCTTTTTTGCCCCAGGTGTAGAGGGTGGCAATAACGACGACAGTAAGTATGCCCAATCCTACGATCCAGCCAGTGGAGCTTTGGGGGTGACGAGAGAAAGTGGCGATCTGATAAAACAGGGTTGATGTGGTGTAGGCAACGCCAGTAGTCCAGCAGGCAACAAAGGTAGCCCAGGCTCCGCCGGTTTCGCGGGATATGGCGCCAATGGTTGCAGCGCATGGAAAGTAGAGCAGGATGAACAGGAGATAGGCAAAGGCGCCGGACTTACCATCAAAGCGGGATGCCATAGCACCGAAGATGCCGCTATTGACCTCTTGTGATTTTGCAGCCGCCTGCTTATCGTTGATCTCTCCCACGTCCAGCCCCAGAGGGTCAAGTGCCAAGTCTACTATCCCTGACAGATTCTCCGGGATGGTGGCAAAGGCGTGCTCTATGGTTGGCCAGAATTCGAATGATTCCTTAACAGCGTTTGTGCCTGCCTCTTCTGCAGCGATTTGGGTATAGATAGAGTCCAGAGTGCCCACCACGGCCTCTTTGGCCAGCACGCCGGTGAATATGCCAACTGTGGCAGCCCAGTTATCTTGCTCAATGCCCATGGGGGCAAAGATTGGAGTAATGGTTTGGCCTATTTTGCTTAGCACCGATTTATCACTCTCCTGATTGCCAAAAGAGCCATCAACTCCAATTGAGTTTATTACATTAAGAGCCAGGACCATTATGATAATCACCTTGCCGGCACCACGTATGAACAGTTTCACACGATCCCAGGTGCGCAGGGCCACACCTTTTATGGTAGGCAGATGATATGGAGGTAGCTCCATCATAAAGCCTGTGCTGGTTCCTGAGAGTAGGGTGTTGCGCATGATCAGCCCGGTAAGGATGGCAACGATAATGCCAATTAGGTAGAGAATAAAAATAAGGTTCTGTCCGTTTTGAGGAAAAAAGGCCGTAGCAAATAGGGCGTACACCGGTAGGCGTGCGCCGCAGGACATGAATGGATTCATTAGGATGGTAAGCTTGCGCTCCCGTTCATTCTCCAAGGTTCGGGTAGCCATTACCGCTGGCACGTTACAGCCAAACCCCACAATCATCGGCACAAAGGCCTTTCCTGGCAGACCGATGGTGCGCATGAAACGATCCATTACAAATGCTGCTCGGGCCATGTAACCGGTATCCTCCAGTACGGACAGAAACAGATAGAGACAGGCTATGATCGGAATAAAGGTGGCCACCACCCGAACGCCGCCGCCGGCACCGTCTGCGACAATCACTGTCAGCAGTTCTGGTATCTGGATAGAGCGCATCCATCCACCCAGGCTTTCGACAAATATTGCTCCGGCAGCTATATCAAAAAAGTCGATAAAGGCCCCGCCTATGTTTATGGTGAACATAAACATCAGGTACATCACAAACATGAAAATTGGAATCCCGATAAAACGGTTGAGCACCAGTTTGTCTATTTTATCGGATAAGGTTCGACCCACTTTGCCACGTTCATGAGTCACCTGCTGGGCCAGAGCATGGGCATGGCCATAGCGGGCATCTGCGATGTGAATGTCGGCCTCTTCCCCAGCTCGATCCAGGATTATCTTCAGCCACTTCTCAGTCTTAGATTTTGTATCCTGCTGGGTCAGGGATTGGGCGTGTGCATCTCCCTCTAGAAGTTTCAAAGCCAGCCAGCGCTTGGAGGTAATGGTGTTTTGATTTGCGAATTCAGGAATCAGGTCGGTGATTGCCTGTTCTACAGTATCTTCATGGGTTACTTGGAAGCTGTGCTGTTTCTCTGCGTGTGCTACCTGGTGAATCTGCTGTTTAAGCTCATCCACTCCTTCGCCGGTGATGGCTACTATCGGAACCACGGGACAGTCCAGCTGTTCACTCAGGCGCTCTAAATCCAGTTCTACGCCGTGTTTACGGGCAACGTCCATCATGTTGAGGGCGACCACCATGGGTATGCCCATCTCTCGCATCTGTACTGTGAAGTAGAGATTGCGCTCTAGATTGGCTGCATCAATGATATTGACGATCAGGGCCGCATCACCCGATAGCAGGTAGTCTCGCGTGATTTGTTCATCGATAGATGAGGCGTCAAGGGAGTAGATGCCGGGTAGATCAACAATGGTTACCTCTTCGCCCTCCAGCTGGAAGCGGCCCTCTTTGCGGTCTACGGTCACTCCCGGCCAGTTGCCGGTCTTCTGGCGTATGCCGGTGAACTGATTGAACAGGGCGGATTTACCACAGTTGGGGTTGCCGCCGAGCGCGATTGTTAACACCCTGGTTGCTCCGTACAAATGATATTGATTAGGTAAATCATGGTTCCAGCGGCTCTATATGCAGCTTGTCAGTTACGCCATCCCCCAGAGCAATGCGGTTGCCGTCTACTGCAACCACCACCCCTTTACCACGATGGTGTAGCACCGAGATCTCCGACCCTTTGCGCAGTCCAAGACCTAGCAAGCGCCTCACAATAAAGCGGTTTGCAGTGATCTTGGTGATCCTGGCCTTACTGCCTACTGGCAGCTGGCCAAGGGTGCTGATTGCTGAGGGGGATTTGTCCTGAGTTGCTGCCATGTAAAATTGCTACTTAAGAATGATTCACATTTGCAACAGTAGCAGAGAGATCTGATTTTAGCAAACTATTATTTAGGCAGCTTTTGCCATTAACCTTTTGAAATTTAGTGGTTTAATGGCTTGGGCGGCGCAGAAGGTCCACCCTGGACGGCTTAAGGAAGTGGGCGCCATCTTCAGTCATATGCTGCATAAATGTCTGTTGTATTTTCTGGTGCAGTGCATCATCAATCTGATGATCGCTGTGGGTTACATTCAGCATGCGCTGTTCGAAATGGGCGAAATCCCGGTAGGAGCCAGGTGAGTTGAAGAATATCTGTTTTTCTAAATTGAATGTGCCAGCATCAACTGCGCGTGCCACAGCACCGAATGCAGCCTCTCGGACCTCTTTTTCATCGTTGAATAGGCGGAGTATCTCATTCAGGTCTCCCTCATATACCGGTTCAGAGATGTAGGCTAGGCCGCCCGGCTTCAAAACCCGGGCAATTTCAGTTAGTGCCTGATCCATCAGGTGAATCGGTACATGATGGAGTGATTTCAGCATAACCACTATATCTACGCTGGCGTCTGGTTGCTCTATATCAGCAGCGCTGCCATACACAAAAGTTACTTGGGGTAGATCCTCAATGAGCAGGTTCTTCGCATGTTGAATCTGGTCAACCTCAGTGGCAATGATCTGTTCTGGGGTAAACTTCTCTGCTATTTGTCGCGTCATCCAGGCGCGCCCACACCCCAGTTCCAGGATGCGTGCACCTGTTAAAGGCAGGACCTGTTCTATAATCTCCAGTTCTGTCGCTTTCTGGGATGGATTTGGATTGCTAATCTGCATGCCGATTTTTGTGCCTTACCAGTTACCTAAAGATATGTTTATGGCCTGAGCCATTATTATTGATTGTGAGTTCAGCTATTCTTACTACACTCAAGGTAAAAGGGCAATTAGATGCGCTGTTACACCCAAAGCACATGCATTTAGCTAGTTCTTCGCATAGTATGATCGGTATAGCTTAACGTGACAGGAACAGAAAAATGACAGACGAGGCAGTAGTAGATTCTAAAGAAGAGTTACCAAAAGTTGCTGCTCAAGAAGAGTCGCAAGAGGTGGCTGATTCAAGCAGTTCAGACCATGAAACGGTGGAGGAGCTGCAAAAAAAATGTGAGAAGCTGAAGGCGGCTAACAAGGATTTAAAAAAAGACTCCAGAAAGGCGGTGCGACGCTATAGACGGGAGCAGGCCCTGAAGCCTTATCAGGCTGAACTGATTCGTATGCAGCAGTATCTGGAGACCAGCGGTACCCGGATGATTATTCTGTTCGAAGGCCGGGATGCTGCCGGTAAGGGTGGAACCATTCGCCGTGTTACCCGTTATATGAACGAAAAGCACTACCGGGTTGTAGCTCTGGGTAAGCCTAGTGACCAGGAGAAGACCCAGTGGTTTTTCCAGAAGTATGTAAAACAGTTTCCCCGTGGGGGCGAGGTGGTGCTGTTTGACCGCAGCTGGTACAACCGCGCTATGGTGGAGCCGGTATTTGGCTTTTGTACCGAACGCGAATATCAGGACTTTATGCGCGGAGTATCCGGATTTGAGAAGGACGTGGTGCGCCAGGGTACTATTCTGATAAAGCTCTACTTTAGTGTTACCAAAGAGGAGCAGGAGCGCCGGTTTGAGCGGCGTAAGACCGATCCGCTGCGTCAATGGAAGTTGAGCGAGGTGGACGTGCAGGCTCAGGAGCGTTGGGATGATTTTACCAATGTGAAATATGAGATGCTGCGACAGACCAACACCACCCATGCCCCATGGACCATCATCCGTTCAAATGATAAGCATCTTGCTCGTCTAAACGTGATGAAGATCATTCTCAACTCTGTACCTTATGAACGTCTTGATCCTGATCTGGATTTTGTACCAGACCCTGATGTTGTGGTATCTGGATCACGGGAGTTGGAGATGATGGAGGCTGAACGCCTGAAGAGCGGCAAGTTCAATATCTAGCTTGATCTGTGTCCGATAATTTTCAGACCGTCCTGGTTTTGGTTCTGGCCTGGGGTATCTACTCAGCAATCCACTCCTGGCTGGCATCGCTGCAACTGAAGAGGTTGGTTGTACGGCGTTGGCCGAGTCTCATGCCTGCCTATAGGCTGCTGTTTAATGGAGTAGCCACCCTTTTGCTGATTCCTCCTCTGTGGTTGAGCTTCACTCTGCCTGGCCCCCAGTTTTGGCGCTGGGATGGTATCTACTGGTGGGTTGCTAATGGGTTGGCGCTGTTAGCATTGCTGGGTGTGGCCTGGTCTATGCGGGATTACGATAGTGGTGAGTTCCTAGGGACTCGACAGTGGCGTGAGAAGGAGATGGCAGCGGAAGACCAGGAGGGATTTCACATTTCGCCACTACATCGTTTTGTACGCCACCCCTGGTATAGCCTTAGTCTGGTCCTTATCTGGACTAGGAATATGGATCTGGCCTTTTTAGTAACGGCGGTAGTTATGACCCTCTATTTCATTATCGGGGCACGCCTGGAAGAGCAGAAGCTGATTGTTTACCATGGGGAAAAATATCGCCGCTACAGAGAAATGGTTCCTGGTTTGGTGCCTATCCCTTGGCGCTATCTCAGCCGCACGCAGGCTAAGGTGTTGCAGGAAGTTAAATAAAGAACCTTCTTCCTGGGTTTTTTTGCCGTTGGCGTGTACTAAACTTTTACGAAGATATAATGTTATTAGCGTGTTTTGCTAAATTGTTTGTTGATTTAGATGTCTTTGGCCGAATGCTGCAAATAGGTGTTGGGCTGAGATAGCTTCTTTTACCAATGTGGAGCCATCGAAGATGATAGATTATCAAGAAAAGCGTGACTTCTACCGCATGATAATGGACTGCAGTGCAGAGTACAGTGTTAATGGTTCAGGCCAGAAGGGTGATGCCATTGTGAAAGACCTGAGTAGTGGCGGACTTCTGCTCTGGATTAAGCAAGAGATTGAGCCCGGAAGTCAGATCACAATATTGTTGCAACCCGGTTCAGATATTACTCCGCCTCTGAATGCTAAGGTCGAAGTTATACGCTGTGATCCAGTTGAAAGTGAGCAGGACACTTACGCAGCGGCCTGTTCAATGATTGAAATACTTGATTAATCAAGCAATACGATTAATTGCAGAGCAAATTTGCTCTGAGTAACAGATAAAACAGAATTTCACTCTAGTTTGTGTTTCCGTTCTTCAAGAAAATCGGAAATAGGGCTTTCTCCCCCAAAGATATCTATACCCTCCTATACCTCACACAACAATATTTCTCTGCTTGCCAGAGTAGAACGCAACTATATTCGCCGAGACCTCGTCGATTAGTCGTTGCCGCGACTCCTTGCTGGCCCAGGCGATATGAGGGGTAACAATCAGGTTGGGTATTTCTGGCGCAAGCAGTGGATTTCCGTCGGTAGGCGGCTCCTTAGTTAGTACATCCACTCCAGCACCACCTATCTCTCCCCCTATAAGTGCCTGGGCTAGGGCAGATTCATCTACCACGCCACCGCGGGCACAGTTAATCAGAAGTGCATCTGATTTCATTAGTTCCAGCTCATTTTTTCCAATTAAATTTGTGGTCTGTTCGGTAAGAGGGCAGTGCAGGGAGAGTATATCTACTTGAGATAGCAGATCCTGTAGATCTATTCGTCCAGGAGTAGGTGCGCTGCCAGGCCGGTTGGCTAATAATATTTCCATGCCAAATGCCTCGGCTACCTGGGCCACCGCCTTTCCTAGTCCACCATAGCCGACGATTCCCATGCGCTTGCCACTCAGTTCTCGAAATGGAAAATCCAGTAGGCAGAACTGGTCGCTCTGTTGCCACTTACCGGCATTGATAGCCTGGGTATGTTCAGCCTGTCTGGTGGTAAGGCTGAGTATCATGGAAAATACCTGTTGCACTACTGAGGGAGTGGAGTATCCGGCTACATTGGTTACACTAATTCCCAACTCTTTTGCCGCATCCAAATCAACATTATTGGTGCCAGTTGCAGCAATGCAGATCAGCTTTAGTCTGTTGCAGGTCTGCATTATCTCTCGATTGATTACTACCTTATTGCTGACCACAATCTCCGCGTTTTTTATGCGCACTGCTGTTTCATCTGGCTTGGTGGTTGCGTGATGTGACCAATTTGATACAACCTGTTCCAGTGAAGAGAGATTAATGTCGTTTCTGCTTACCGTGGCAAGATCAAGAAAAACAGCTTGTTTATCAGGCATTATTGATAAATCCTAAAGAAAAAGGGGATTAAGTCTGGCAGATTATATGTCTCCATGTAGTTCTGCAAAGCATTGGGAGTCAAATAGAGGTAAAATCTTGTATATTGACCTCCCTAAGCGGCGCTGACTACTGTATCCTCTACACTCTTTTTAGCGCTATAAATCTATTTATACATACATCCATGAGCAGTCAAACTAGCAGCCGTATTCGCGAGATACCCTACAACTACACCTCCTTTTCCGATAAGGAGATAGTAATACGTTTCCTGGGTGAGGAGATGTGGGATCTTATTGAGGAGCTTCGGGGTAGCCGTCGCACCGGTAGGTCGGCTCGTATGTTGTTTGAGGTGCTGGGGGATATGTGGGTAGTGGCGAGGAACCCCTATCTGCAGGACGATATCCAGGGTAATCAGGAGCGGCGTGAGGCCTTGATCGGAGCGCTACGGCACCGCCTGGATCAGTTCGAACAGCGGGCCAATGATAACCCAGATGCACTGAAACTGTTGCAATCATCCCGGGAGGCTGTGGATCGTTTTGCCGCCTGCTTTGAGCGGAATACCCGTCTGCGTCAGAGCGTAACCAAGGTGCTTAGTCGGATTACCCGTAGAGACAATATCGACTTTGGTGGCCTAGCCAGGGTGTCGCACTCCACGGATGCTACAGACTGGCGTGTCGAAATTCCGTTTGTGGTTATAACCCCTGATCGAGAGGATGAGGTGGCGGACATTGTGCGCTCCTGCATCGACTGTGGTTTGACCATAATCCCGCGCGGTGGCGGTACCGGATACACCGGTAGTGCTGTGCCCCTGGATCCGCACAGTGCGGTGATCAATACCGAAAAGCTGGAGCAGCTGGGAGAGGTTGAGTATCTGGAACTACCCGGAGTGGAGGAAAAAGTGGCAACGGTCCGGGTTGGCAGTGGAGTTGTCACCAGACGTGTCTCTGATCTGGCGGGGGAGAATGGATTGGCGTTCGCTGTGGACCCCACTTCACAGAATGCTTCCACCATTGGCGGCAATATCGCCATGAATGCCGGCGGCAAAAAGGCTGTGCTCTGGGGTACCACCCTAGATAATCTTGCTTCCTGGCGCATGGTGATGCCGGATGGAAACTGTTTGGAAGTGGAGCGTCTTAACCACAATCTGGGGAAGATCCATGATCAAGAGCAAGTAAGTTTTCGCATAACCAGATTCAAGCGTGATGGGAAGACACCGCAGGATGAGCCAGAACTGCTGGAGATGCCGGGAAGCGCATTTCGCAAGACGGGATTGGGCAAGGATGTTACCGACAAGTTTCTCTCCGGGTTACCCGGAGTACAGAAAGAGGGGTGTGACGGCCTTATAACCTCAGCTCGATTTGTTCTACATAAAATGCCAGAACATGTACGTACCGTCTGTATGGAGTTCTTTGGTTCTGATCTGACCCCTGCGGTTTCGGCCATTGTGGATATTATGGATCTGATCAAGAAAAGCGATCAGGTACGGATGTCTGGTCTGGAGCATCTGGATGAACGTTATATTCGTGCGGTTAAATACTCCACCAAGGCCTCACGTCATCTACATCCCAAGATGGTGTTAATCGCTGATCTGATATCCGATGACCAGGATCAGGTAGCTGCTACTGCCTCCGAGGTGGTGCGGCTGGTGAATGAGCGCGATGGAGAAGGATTTATTGCGGTTAGTCCGGAGGCGCGGCGTCGCTTTTGGCTGGACCGTGCTAGAACTGCAGCTATTTCTGCTCACACCAATGCCTTTAAGATCAACGAGGACGTAGTAATCCCATTGGATCGTCTGGCGGAGTATAACCGCGGTATTGAGCGTATTAATATCGAGCAGTCCATAAAGAATAAGTTGGCCATCATGGATGGGGTTTTAGAGTATCTGCAGGGAGCGATGCCTGAGTTGCGCCAAAGCGAAGAGTACGAGAAGTCAGAGGAGAGCGATGTAATCCTGAAGGCGAAACAGGATGCGGCAATTCTTGCAGTTCAGGACACCATGGGGCGCTGGCAAAAGATTCTGCAGAACCTGGACTCCAAGGCTGCTGACCACCAAGCTCTGTTGGAGGACGACGTATCGGACTATCAGGCAACTGAAACCATACTCGATTTGATGTTACGTCGAGAGCTGCGCCAATCCTATCGCCAGGAAGTAGCTGGTCGACTGAAAGATATCTTCGCTGGTCAGGATATGGTTTCAGTGCGGAATCGTCTGGACAAGATTCATGCAGAGATTAGGGATGCGCGCCTGTTTGTGGCTCTGCATATGCACGCTGGCGACGGCAATGTGCATACCAATATCCCAGTGCACTCCCATAACTACGAAATGTTGCATGAAGCGGAGAAGGTAGTCGATCGCATAATGAAACTGGCCAGTTCACTGGATGGAGTTATATCGGGAGAGCACGGCATAGGTCTTACCAAGATTCGCTATTTGGAGCAGGAGAAACTGCAAGAGTTTGTAGCATACAAGGAGAGTGTCGACCCCAAGCAGGTGTTTAATCGTGGAAAATTGATGCCAGATTCTGGTTTGGACGCCGCATATACCCCCTCTCTGCGTTTGGTGCAGCAGGAAGCGATTATACTTGAGGCGAGTGAGTTGGGTGCGCTGAATGACGATGTGCGACACTGTCTGCGTTGCGGCAAATGCAAACCGGTTTGTCAGACCCATATTCCACGCGCCAATCTACTCTATTCCCCCCGTAATAAAATTCTGGGTGCTGGCCTTATCGTAGAGGCGTTTCTATATGAAGAGCAAACTAGACGTGGTCTCTCTCTACGGCATTTTGAGGAGATGAATGATGTAGCAGACCACTGCACTGTCTGCCATAAATGCGAGTCACCCTGTCCGGTAAATATCGATTTTGGCGACGTAACCATTCGTATGCGTAAAATTCTGACCCAGCAGGGCAAGAAGCGCAGCAGTCTAGGTGCATTGGCCGCCATGTCATTTCTCAATAGTACCGACCCCAGGATGATAAGCATTATGCGTAAAGGGATGCTGCAGTGGGGATTCAAAGGCATAAATCTGGGACATGATCTATTTAAGCGCCTGGGGCTGTTGGGAGGGCGTAGAGAGATTCCGGCAGCCACCTCAGGGAAGCCCGATTTGAAAGGACAAATAGTTGATCTGGTGCGTAAGCCTTTAAGGGTAGATCTACCAAAACAGACCATGCGCTCTATGCTGGGTCTGGAAGATATGGCTACGGTGCCGATTCTGCGGAATCATGCAAAGATAACTGAAGATTCCGATGCGGTATTTTATTTTCCCGGCTGCGGTTCCGAGCGGTTGTTTAGCAGTGTTGGTCTGGCCTCAATGGCTATGATGTATGAATTGGGGACCAAGGTGGTATTGCCGCCAGGATATCTATGCTGCGGTTATCCCCAGACGGCTATTGGCCAGCACGCTGAGGGCAAGCGGATTACAACTGAAAATCGAGTTCTTTTTCATCGCGTGGCCAATACCCTCAACTATATGGATATACGCACCGTGGTGGTCTCATGCGGTACCTGCATGGATCAGCTGCAGAAGTATGAGTTTGAAAATATCTTCCCTGGTTGCCGCCTAATGGATATTCATGAATATCTGATGGAGAAAGGTGTGACTCTGGAGGATGGAAGCGATGTAAGTTAT
Organism: Sedimenticolaceae bacterium; assembly: GCA_050291725.1. Lineage (GTDB taxonomy): Bacteria > Pseudomonadota > Gammaproteobacteria > Chromatiales > Chromatiaceae > JAAGZL01. Next base: position 71,804 of record JBNKKH010000003.1, on the reverse strand, counting down.
CTCTATCACGATCCTTGCCACAGCCCGATAAAACAGCATAACCCTGTTAAGGTGGCTTCTGCTCTTATGCAGCAAGATGTGGTGTTGTCAGATCGTTGTTGTGGTGAAGCTGGCACCTTGGGTACCGCCAGACCAGATATAGCTAACCAGTTACGTTTCAGGAAACTGGAAGAGCTGAATGGAGGCATTAAAGCTGTTACTGGAAAGGATCGGGTAAACGATGGCAGCTTGAAGTTGCTTACCTCATGCCCGGCCTGTCAGCAGGGGCTGAACCGTTATGGTGACGATACAGGACTTGAGGTTAGCTATATAGTGGAGGAGTTGGCAAAGGGACGGCTTGGCGACTCCTGGCAAAAGGGGTTTATCGACGCTCTGTCGAAAGGTGGTATAGAGCAGGTGTTGCTCTAACCAAACTTTAATGCGTCTGATCTTTATCGAGATCTGAGCAGTATCTCTTTAGAGCCTCACTAGATAGCATGCCTAGCTTGGTTTTGTCTACTTTGCTGTCTGAGATTGCAAGCAGTGCTTCGTCTTGAGTTAGCTCTGTGACTTCATATAACGGCAGTGCGTTATCTGCAAAATTTCCTTTATTTTTCATTGCAATACACCTATTTTCTATAAATAAGTGTAGGTTATTCTAATACCCTATTGAAATAATGCAACTATTTTATACGGGGATAAAGACGGCTTAATGCCTGGTCTGAATCAGGCAGGGGTAAAAGTGATATAAAGGATAACAGGGGTGCGAGCAGAGTTAACTGCTGCTATCAGGCTTAGATATTACTCAGTGTAGCCGTTCGCTTTGAGTATTTTGCTGGATAGAGGCGCCCCGTTCTTGGTTGAGGCGCTGTTGAATCCCATCTTTTGCGATAGAGTTTTCCAGTCCTCTGATTTTCTTCTTTATTTTGCTCAGTAGCTGTGAGACTTCCTGGTGTTTAAAAACTGGCTCAATATATCTATTTATGTTATCAGCAAGTCGAAACATCAACTCTACATCTTCTGCGGTATATCCGTCGCGGCTTCTTTTGTTCAAAACCTGTAGTGCGCCTATCGTTTGATCTCCTGTTCGAGAAAATATTGGCAGTGACATGGTGTTGCTAGTGGTGAATCCTGTTCGTAGATCAATGACTTCGTGTGTTCCGGCTTTATCTTCTAAATTGGAGTATACGCGGTGCGTACCGCTAGTTAGAGCCTCTCCTACCATGGAGCCTAGTCTTGGAACTTCGATCTCTGATTCCCGAAGGCCGGTACCACGGTAAAGCCACATAGAGTCAGAATCAGGGTTGTAAACAAACAGTGAGCAACGTTCTACATGAAGCAGATTGGGAGTAATATCGATCAGAAACTGCACCAACTTGGGGTTGCCGGTTTTGCTCCAGTTAACCTCAATAGTTTTCTGCTTAGCCTTTAACTTGCTTATCTTTATTGTTTTCACGTGTTTGCTGTTTTCCATTGGGTGCTCCTTGCAAGCTCTGAAAACTCCGGTTCGTTCGGCTGATAGGGTATTTGCGCTTTCGACGGCGACTCAATCCGAACATAAAACTCTATGTTAAGATGTAGCACTCAATCAAGGCCTAAACTGTTTAATCATCTTGTTAAGTGACTTACGTCTCTCTTTTTCATGGTGTTGTCCATATCTAAGCTCTAGATATAGCCGTGTAATCTTGGTGGCGGCAGGGGCGATGTCTGGGCGTTTGTGACAAATACGTTGTAGAAAATCATTTGGCCCCTCTGTTGCTACCCGTCGTAGCCCTTTTTTGGCCAGTTTTTTACAGAAGCGTAGATAGTCTACATAAACTTTGTCTGCAAGCCTGTTGCTGGTGTGCCAGAGCGAAAAGCCAAGTATCAACACTATAATGGAGGCAAATCCAACCATAGCAAAGGCTAATTTGTGGCCTTTGAGAAAGTCTAGTCTTAGTATGTTCATCAGCGCGGATTGCCGTTCGCGGCTATAGCCAAGTACCCAGCGGTGCCAAGAGGCATTTATTGCATCCATGCCCCAGCGTAGTTGTTTAATCAGTTTAGCTGCGAAGTTTATTTTGAATCCGCTGAAATCTATGGGGCTGCCAATGGGGCCTCTGGCAAAATCGGCGTCGAATTCAAAATTGCGCTCAATACGTTCAGGGGCTACCGCAGCGGTTGGGTCAACCCTGACCCACCCTTGTCCTTGCAGCCAAACCTCGGACCAAGCGTGGGCGTCAGACTGTCTGACAATTAGATGTCCCCCTATGGGGTTTATCTCCCCACCCTGATATCCAGTTACAATGCGCGCAGGAATGCCAGCAATACGCATAAGCAGGGTGAAGCTGGATGCGAAATATTCACAAAATCCACGTCTGGTCTCAAACATAAATTGATCAACAGGATTACTACCTAGGAGGGGAGGTCTCAAAGTGTAGTAAAACTCCTCATTGCGGAAATGTTTTAGAGCGCTGGTTACGATATCTTGCTTGCTGGTAGAGCCTGAACTCCATTCGTGTACCAGTTGCCGCATACGTTGAGTGATGTTCTCCGGTAACTGTAGGCCTCGAGACTTCTCCTCAGGGCTGATTGGTCCAGTGTTGTAACTTAGACTGGAACTGGCACTGTAACGTAGACGTCTTGTTACTGGATTTTGCCGGGTAATCATGAAATCACCAGACATCTCTGCTTCACCAGGTATGTCAGTGGGTAAGTCTAAGACCATTATCCAATTACTGTTTGTTGGCTCTAGGGTTACAGAGTAGGTTATTTCTGGCTGATTGCTTAGTAGTTCTGATGGTGGGTGAGCAATCGATTTGCCACGAGTCCATTTTCTACCGTCAGTGTCCCAGAGTATTGGTCCGCGCCAATATCTTTTGGGGGGGGCTGGAACAGTGTCGGTAAAGTCCACCCGAAAAGCCACTGCCTGGGATAAAACCAGATTGCTGATTGAGCCCATAGTTATGCTGTCACTCAGCCCTGTCTTGCCAATCACTTCGTTAGTATCTATAAACCAGAGAGGGCCTGATAGCCGTGGGAAGAAGATAAACAGTATCAGCATTATGGGCAGGGCCTGCAGTAACATAATAAATGCAGAACCGAATGACTTGATGGGGTTATTGCTTGGTTGTTTGCGGCTGTTTTCTAGCAATACTCCGGTGAGTGCAGTGGTTAGGATTAGCACCAGGACCACCATGTAAATCTGCTGGTTAAACAGGAACTGAGTGGCTAGTAAGAAGTAGCCAACGAATACCACAATGAATAGATCTCTTCGGCTGTGGACCTCCAGTAGCTTAAGTCCCACCATAGATGTCATAAGGGCAACGGCAGTTTCACCGCTGAATAGTATTGGGTGGTTAATAGTAACGTTTACCAGCCCGAGCAGAGCCAGGATGAACACCGTAAATTTGCCCGGAAGTAGTCGAGGTTGGATTATGGAAGCAACACGCAAGGCTACTGATGCTATAAAAAATATAGTGATCCAAATATGCAGGTGTAAAAAGTGGGGAGCTGCCGCTGCTGTAATCAGAATTATCAGGGAGATAAGCATGCCGCGATTCAGTGGGTGTTTATCAGAGTGCATTATTCTGTTTCTTTAAACATTGCCAGGGCGGCAAGACATTTATGGCGATGAGCCTGCCCGTGGTTGGGTTTGATTTCGCTACCCGGTATACGTAGTCCAAACTTCTGCCCATGATCACAGGCATCTAGAACTCCCCGGCACATGCGGCTAAGCCGCTCTTCTACCTCAGTTCCCGGCATGCTTTGCCACTCTAGCCAGACACGATCAGCCCTATCTCCTCCAAACTGTTTAGTTTGTAATCCACGTTCGCTGGCGAGAGCCTTCCAGTGGATCTGTTTTGGTGTGTCTCCCGCTCTATATGCACGAATTCCTATAAAGTCATCTACCCCTACGCCCTTGACGCCACTGCTGCTATGGTCATAGTCTGAGCTGGTGGGTGGTGGTCTGCTACTAGCTGGCTTAGGGTAGACTAAGCAGGTTGTATCCAGAGCCACATAACTCCAGGCACGTAACAGACCTAGTGGATAGCTGGTGGAGACGGTTACTCTGCTCAGGTTGAGTATTCCTCGCTCTTTTGACACTTGAAATAACTTTATGCTGTCTCTGCAGTTGCTACCAAGATCGGTAGTTGCCGAGTATTGTTTTGACGTGTGCAGTTTTATATTTGGTCTTTCACTGTTGCGGCTGTTTTTTAAGTGGAGTTCGAAACTAGCGGTCTGTCCCGCAAACACTGGGTTATTGGTTCCAGGTATTAGCTCTAAGCCTGCTAAGTTGCGCCAGGTATGCAGAATAGCGACAACTCCGAGTCCGGCCAGCAAAAAGGTAAGAATAAATGCTAGGTTATTGCCGTAGTTTATGGAGCCAATCAGGAGCAGCAGTAGTAGTATTGCGTAGATAACTCCGTAGCGTGTTGGCAGTATATATATCTGTCGAGGGGCTATCTTCACTGCCCCGGTGGGGTCTTGTCTATTGATTCGAAGTATACGCTCAGGCAGTTTAAACATTAGTCTAGAGGTTAGGGTATTGGGACAGATTCGAGCAGATGCAGGGCAAGCTGATCACCTTCGTTTACCCCGGTGTCGGATGTTGAGTGCAGACGGTGGCCTACGGTTGACGTAAGCACAGCCTGGATATCCTCTGGTATGACTTTGTCGCGCCCTTCTAGCAGGGCCCAGGCGCGGGCGTTGCGTAACAACGCTAGGCCAGCACGTGGCGATAGCCCATGATGAAATCTGGGGCTGGTGCGGCTGAACTCAAGCAGTGCTTGGCAATAGTCCAGCAGTGCTTCGGAAACAAAAATACCCTCTACTTCCTTTTGTATGGTCGCTAGTTGATCCATGTCTAAACAGGGGGTTATGGCTTCAAGCATATCTCTTCGGTCGGTTCCGATGAGCAGATCACGTTCCGATTTTGTATCGGGATATCCTATCTCTACTCGCATCAGAAAACGGTCCAGTTGTGACTCCGGTAGGGGGAAGGTGCCGATCTGGTAAGAAGGATTCTGGGTGGCAATCACAAAGAAAGGTTGAGGTAGCTTTCTGGTCTCCCCCTCTACGGTTACCTGGCGCTCTTCCATCGCCTCCAGCAGTGCGCTCTGGGCCTTTGGGGTGGCGCGGTTTATCTCATCAGCCAGTACCAGTTGGGAAAATATGGGGCCTGGATGAAAGCGGAACTCCTCCTGTTTTCGGTCATATATGGAAACCCCAATTATGTCCGCAGGCAACATGTCACTGGTGAACTGAATGCGTTGATATTGCATTCCCAGAAGACGTGCCAGTAGATGAGCTAAGGTGGTTTTACCTACGCCTGGTAGGTCTTCTATTAGTAGATGTCCTTTCGCCAGCACGCAGGCTAATGCTAGGCGTAATACTCGCTCCTTACCCAAAAGGATTTCGCCAGCTCTAAGAATTGTTTGATCTAGTAGCTTTTTCATATGCAAATACTGTAAGTATAGGGTGTTGCTGGAGGGAGTTGGGGAAATTTGTATGCTATCGGTTGATAAGTAAAAAATACTAGTTTGCTGCTCCGCAAGCACCTTCGGTCAGTTTGGTTCCTATTTCAGTTAGGCGTTGTTTGGCTTGTTCAGTGTCTTCTCCCTCCGCTTCCAGGCGTTTCAGCAGTTCGCTTCCGTCCTCACAAATGATTTGCAATTGGGCGTCATCAAACAGCTCTAGTGCAGATTGTAGCCCCTGTGAGCTTTCACTTAGCAGGGTAGGCGCTAACTCTAGTTCCGTAATGGGTGATTCAGGATGTAGCAGGTCAGCAACTATAGGATGTTGCAGTAGAGAGTAGTGAGCAGTGCGTGCCTCCTGTTCCTGTCTTAGCTCTTCCTGGGCAGTGCGGTCGCCTGCTGCATTTGAACTGATGGTGTGCATAATAATCTGGGTGAGTTTTTTTATCGCGTCCTTGGTTTCGGACTGATCATCTGTCAGGCCAGAAGCCTGTTCATAGGCCATGTCTAGTTGCTCTTTAATTCCAAGAATTACATCTGCCTCTTCATTGTTCTTAAGCTCTACTGTTTTTTGAACCAAGGCTCTAAATCCACCAATAAACTCAACTAGCTCTTCGTGATCTAGGCGTTGCGCTTCCGACAACTGTTGCGGAGTTATTGTTCGTTCGGATTCGGGGAACAGAGGGTTGTTGTATTTGCGGAGCAAATGGCGTTCGATGCGTCCAGGATGTTGGCTGAATGTCAGGTTCATTTATGTTCTACCTCAGGCCCCAGCAGGATGGCAATCCATCTGGTTTCATCACTGCTATCTAGGGATATCTTGATCATCATGGTTAGAGGTACTGAAAGGAACATTCCAACCGGACCAAGAATCCAGCCCCAGAACACCAGGGAGATAAATACAACCAAGGTAGAAAGTCCCAGGCCGCGCCCCATAAAGCGTGGTTCTATTATATTTCCAACGACAACATTAATTAGTACATAACCCAAGAGGGACCATAGGGTTCCGGTAATTCCCAATTGAATAAGGGCTAACAGCAGTGCAGGAACAGATGCCAGTATAGAGCCAATGCTGGGGACAAAATTAAGTAAAAAGGCAAGCATGCCCCAGAGTACTGGATAGTCTAGGCCAACTCCCCAGAGCCACAGGCCTACCAGTATGCCGGTAAGAGCACTGGTAGCGGTTTTGATGGCCATATAGCTGTTTATATTATCTAGAAAGTCCTGAAAGCGACTCAGGCCGCTGTCGGGATTTTTTAGTATTGCTTCCAGCTTGGTAGGAAAGCTGGCTGCCTCTAGCAGAATGAAGATAACAGTTAGCAGGATCAAAAATGTATTGGTCAGTATTCCGCCCAGACTGCTCAAGCCAACAGCCGCCATCTTCATCGCTTTGGCTGGGTCTAAAAGAGTTGAGGCAGTATGTTTCGGAATGTCTATCCCTGTGTCTGATAGCCAGGTAAGCACTCCTGCGGTGATGGCATTAAGTCGTTCCTGGTAGAAAGGTAGTTGAGCGGAGAAATCTTCAATGGAGTTACCTACCAGCACTCCCAGCATAACTGCTGCAATCACAACCAGCCCGATCACTAGGGCCAAGGCAATCCCCGTATGAATCTTCTTGCGCTTCAAATAAAACAGCGGCGGAGCAGCGATGATGGCAATAAAAGCAGATAATAGAAAAGGTACCAGCAGTTCCCGTGCCTCACGCACGCCTGCTACCACTACCACAAAGGCTGCCATGGTTAGCAGTATGTGGCTACCTTGTGGTATGGATATTTCCTTATTCATGTGAGATTAGAGTCTTGGTATGGGGTTAGTCCTGCGCCACTCTTTGCTCTCTGGATAATAGGTCCACTCTTGGTTATCTGTCAGGGTTTTCTGTATCTGTCTGTCTTCATATAGGTAGAGAATTTGAACAGTTTGTAATACTTGGGTTCCAGAGATTCCGGCAGGCCCTTTTATGGTTTCATAGCTGGTTACCCGAATATTTTTAAGATTCTCCTGCCGTTCGGTCTTCCTCGCTAGATCTGGCTCGAGAAAAGTGTACATCTGTGCCAAATCTCCCCAGCGCACAGTTAACTCATAGCTGTGTAGAGTTTTAGTAAGTGAGTCCTGTTTACTCTTATCTTTAAACGCCTTCATAGGGGATAGTGATTCGCAGCCTGTAAATAACAGGGCTAAGGCCATTACCAGAAATACCCTTCGAACATTCAGCATGATCTATTCCGTTTTTTTGTTGTAGATGATGGGTCCCATGTTATGCCAGTATCGGCACTTGATCTAGTGCAAGATTCACTATTTTCTATAGGAAAAGCAGTCCATGCTGTTATGATACGTCACTTTTATCTCGCCCTATAAGGCGTAATTGAGTAGGTTGCATGAATCACGAGCAGGAAGAACCACAGGTCGAGTTACAGATTGGAGAGGGAAAGATCACTCTCCTCGGAACCGCTCATGTATCCCGCGCTAGCGCCGATAAGGTGCGAGAGCTACTGCACACTGGTGAGTACGACGCTGTAGCAGTTGAGTTATGTCCCAGTAGATACAATGCCATTATCGACCCGGATACCCTGGCTAATATGGACCTGTTCAAAGTCCTGCAAGAGGGTAAGGGCACCATGGTAGTTGCCAATCTTGCCCTTGGGGCCTACCAGCAGCGCTTGGCAGAACAGTTTGATATTGAGCCCGGAGCTGAGCAGCGCGAGGCGGTTAAATATGCCCAGGAAAACCATAGCCCGGTACTGCTGATCGACCGCGAGATTGGCATTACTTTGAAACGTGTGGCCAGCAATGTTCCCTGGTGGCAGCGTCTTAATCTGTTTGCTGGTCTGCTGGTCAGCATGATAACCAAGGATGATGTGGATGAGGCAGAGGTAGAACGCCTGAAAGAGGGCGATATTTTGGAGACCACCTTCGCTGAGTTTGCTGAGAATCGCAAAGATCTCTATTTGCCGCTGATAGATGAGCGTGATCGTTACATGGCCGCCCGTCTGGTTGACGATATGCAGGCCCAGGGCCACAAGAGTATCCTGGCTGTGGTTGGGGCGGGTCACATGCAAGGGATTAAACGCTATCTGGAGCAGGGTGTCGATAACCCAAAACAGATGGTAGCAGAGCTGGATTCTCTGCCAGTACCAAAAAAGTGGCCCAAGTTTATCCCCTGGATCATAGTGGCCCTGATTCTTTCTGGTTTTGCTCTTGGCTTCTCTCGCAGTAGTGAGCTAGGCTGGGGGATGGTTGTAGATTGGGTGCTGATCAACGGCGGTCTTTCCGCCCTGGGAGCGCTGATTGCTGGTGCCCATCCTCTTACCACCATTGCCGCCTTTTTGGCTGCGCCTCTCACATCCCTTAATCCCACAGTGGGGGCTGGCATGGCCACTGCGGCGGTTGAGATATACCTGCGCAAACCTAGAGTAGGGGATTTTAGCGAGCTGCGGCATGACACTACCCACCTCAAAGGTTGGTGGCACAATCGAGTTTCCCGCACCTTGTTGGTGTTTCTATTTAGTACACTGGGTTCTGCGGTTGGGACCTATGTTGCTGGGTTTAAGATTTTTGAGCAGTTGGCGGGATCGTAGCGCCGTAGGTGCCCAGTCCTCAGGGCGATAAAAGCTTCGTCGCCCATGCTCTGAAAAAGAAAAAGGCTGCGTGGGTTAAGGGCTGAGAAACTGATTACCCATATTACCTAAAAGAACCTGGATTATTCGCTACGCTCACCCTTCGGGCCGCCCTGACGGGCGTTCAACGCGCTTTTGTCCCGCCTGCGCGGGGATGGCAAAAACTTATTTGCCAGTTTTTGCGGTGATTGGCGTCTATTTGCGGCTAAAATAATATCGACCAGAGGACACGGTTCCTACATTCGCAGACAACGTCAAACTGACAATATCAAAATCACCCCAAACTATTCTTAATCTGGTTTACTCGCGTCTGCATCGTCGCATAATAGACCACTGGAATCACAATCAGGGTTAAGGCGGTTGATACAAACAGGCCAAAGATTAACGATACCGCAAGACCGCTAAAGATTGGATCATCCAGGATAAAAAAGGCACCAGCCATGGCAGCGATGGCGGTCAGGATAATGGGCTTGGCCCGCACCACCGCCGAGTTGATTACCGCCGTCTCCAGTGGTTCACCTGCGCGCACTTGCTGATTGATAAAGTCCACTAACAGGATGGAGTTACGCACAATAATTCCTGCCAGTGCGATCATGCCGATCATAGAGGTGGCGGTGAACTGGGTGGATCCGGTAAACATATGCAGCAGGGCGTGTCCCGGCATTATGCCAATGATGGTCAATGGGATAGGCGCCATGATGATCAGCGGTACCAGATAGGAGCGGAACTGAGCAACTACCAGTAGGTAGATCAAGAGCAGGCCAACAGAGTAAGCGATGCCCATATCGCGGAAGGTGTCATAGGTTATCTGCCACTCGCCGTCCCATTTCAGGCTATAGGAGTAGGGGTTCTCCGGCTGGTATATGAACCACTGCTCCAGCATGTTTTTCTCGTCCAGGGTCTCAGATATGGCGAACATGCCATACAGAGGGCTATCAGTATCGCCCGCCATATCACCCGTTACATATACCACCGGCAGCAGATCTTTGTGCTGGATAGAGTGCTCACGTTTGGATGGTATTACTTTGACTATTTCTGATAGAGGTACAGACTCTCCACTCATACTGGTGACTTTGAGTGACAATAGCTGCTGCAGATTAGATTTATCAGCCTCAGCATATTTGACCCGGATTGGGACTGCATACTTCATGTGCTTTCCATGCAGATAGGTCATATCGGATCCATCTATCACCGTGGCCATAGCCTGGGTAATGCTATCCTGAGACACGCCTAACAGCGCAGCCTTGGTGCGATCTACCTGGATCAGAAGTTTGTCCGCTGGGAACTCCACACTATCATCCACATCGATTACATCCTCGGTCTGGCTGAACTGTTCTCGTACCTGCTTGGCGATGCCGATTTGGCCTTCATAGTCCAGGCCATAGACCTCAGCCACCAGGGGTGACATAACAGGAGGGCCGGGAGGAAGCTCCACAATTTTTACGTTGCCCTGATATTTGGCGGCAATATCTTGAATTGGCTTGCGCACATCCAGGGCTATCTCATGGCTTTTGCGATCCCGCTCATGTTTATCCAGCAGGTTTACCTGGATATCTCCCAGGTTGGGGGCCTCGCGTAGATAGTATTGGCGCACCAGCCCGTTGAAGCTGATTGGAGCAGAAGTGCCGGCGTAGGCCTGGTAATTGGTGACTTCAGGTACGGTCTTGAGATAGCCGCCGATATCGTTCAACACCCGTGCGGTCTGTTCCAGGCTGGTGCCCTCCGGCATATCCAAGATTACCTGGAATTCCGATTTGTTATCGAAAGGTAGCATCTTCATGACCACCGCCTTGGAAACCACCAATAGAATGGAGAGGGCGATTAGGCCTATTAGAGATGCAAGCAGCAGCCTGCGTTTTCTTGCTCCGCCATTTGGCTCAATAAATGGCTGCATCAGCCGGTAAAATGTTTTGTACAGCGAGCTGCTCTTATCTATCTCTTCCGACTGCTCGCTATGGCCATGAGCGGTGTTGGCTAGGGCCTTATTGGTGAGCCAAGGAGTGAGGATAAATGCTACCAGCAAGGAGATCAGCATACCCATTGATGCATTGATTGGAATCGGGCTCATGTAAGGCCCCATCAAACCGCTGACGAAGGCCATAGGCATAAGGGCGGCAATTACGGTAAAGGTAGCCAGGATGGTGGGGCCGCCTACCTCGTCTACCGCCTCGGGGATGGCTTCAAGCAGGTTCTTTGCTCCATTGCTGATACGGCGGTGAATATTTTCCACCACCACGATGGCATCATCCACCAGGATACCTATGGAGAAGATCAGGGCGAACAGGGATACTCGATTCAGGGTGAAGCCCCAGGCCCAGGAGGCGAATAGGGTGATAGCCAGGGTTATAACTACCGCTGTGCCCACAATGATGGCCTCACGCCAACCCAGGGCAAACATAACTAGCAGGACAACAGAAGCAGTAGCAAAAACCAGCTTGCTGATTAGTTTCTTGGCCTTGGCGTCAGCGGTTGCTCCGTAGTTGCGGGTTATGCTGGCGTGGACGCCATCGGGGATGAAGATGCCATCTAGCTGTTCAAAGCGTTCGATAACAGCATTGGCAATATCCACTGCATTGGTGCCTGGCTTTTTGGCAATGGCGATGGTGACTGCCGGCAGGCTATCTGAGTTGGATAGGGTCTGGTTGCTGGAGCCGGGGCCGCTACCGATCCATACATATTGGCTGGGTTGATCGGGTCCATGTTTTATAGTGGCAACATCGCGCAGATAGACCGGGATACCATCCTGTAAGCCCACTACCAGATCGCCCACCTGCTCGGGGCTGGTTAGGAACGTCCCTGATTGAATTAACACCTCCTGGTTGTCATTGGTGATGCTCAGATTGTCTCGGACAGCGTTGGCAGCAGAGAGGGCCTGTTGGAGTTGGTTTAGGTTGATGTTGTAACCAGCCAGGGCCTGGGGATCCAGTAGTACGCTTACCACCCGTTCTGGTGCGCCTACGGTATAGATATTCCGAGTGCCTGGTACCCGTTTCAGTTCCGCCTCAATGGCATGGGCCACCTGGCCTAGTTCATAACCACCGGTTTTAGCATCATCTGACCAGAGTGTGGCGGTGACAATGGGCACATCGTCGATTCCCATGGGTTTTATAATGGGCTGAATTACGCCGAGGCTGGGGGGTAGCCAATCCTGATTAGAGTAGACTTTGTTGTAGAGGCGTAAGATGGCATCGCTGCGTTTTACTCCCACTTCAAAGCGCACGGTAAGAACCGCCATGCCAGGACGTGAGGTGGAGTAGATATGCTTAACTCCATCAATTTCGGACATGGCCTGTTCCGCCGGTGTAGCCACCAGACTCTCAATCTCGGGTGCAGTGGCTCCAGGGAAGGGGATGAAGATATTGGCAAAAGTGACATCAATTTGCGGCTCTTCCTCTCGTGGGGTGATCATTACCGCAAACACGCCTAGCAGAAGACCCACCAGAGCCAATAGAGGAGTGATGCTGGTGGTGAGAAAGCTATCGGCAATACGGCCGGATATGCCCATCTTATTCACCATTGCTCTCCTTGTTTGCTTGGGCTTGCTGCTTCAGTAGTTCTCCTGCAGAGATGGGGTCTAGAGCTACCTGTTCCTTCGGCCCAAGTCCTGCCAAGATAGCGATGTTGTTATTATCTATCTTGCCTCCGAGTCTTACATGGCGGAAAGAGACTCTTCCATCCTTATTTAGCACATAAACTCCAGTTACCTCGCTGCGGAATACCACCGATTGTTGCGGGATAGAAAGCTGTTGTTTACTACCGACTACAAAGTCGGTTTTTACATACATGCCTGGGAACAGGCCTGGGGTTTTAGTCGATAGCTCGAGTCGCACCTTGAAGCTGTTGCTTCCAGCCTGGGCATAGGGGAAAACGGTTAGTTTTGTGGTCTCGATAATTTTGCCGTTGGGCAGCTCTATTTTGGCTTTACCGCTCTGTTTGATCTGCTGGATTAGACTTTGGGGTACGTTAACATTAACCCGTAGATTCTCCAGGGAGAGGCCGCTTATCAGCTTCTGCCCAGGGTTAGCGGTCTCTCCCTCTTCGATGTGGCGCTGGGTAACGATACCGGAGAATGGAGCCCTGACTTCGGTATATCTTACCTGCTCTTGCGCCTGCTCCAGGCCTGCCTCAGCCGCATTGAGGCGAGCTTCTGCGGCACGTAGGTTGGCGTTGGCCTGGTCCATAGCGGAATTGGATACCAATCCCTTGGCATGCATGGCCAGGATGCGTTTGTTCTGATTCTTGACCTCATCCAGACGAGCAGTTGCGGTGTTTAGCTCTGACTTGGCCTGGGTTAGGCTGGCCTTCTGCTGTGTACTCTTGAGGCGTATAACCAGTTCATCTTTTTCAACATATTGGTCAACATCTACCAGGATCTGCAACACCTGCCCGGATGTTTGGGCCGAAAGGGTGCCCTGATTGGCCGCTTCCACAACTCCGTCGAGTCTATGCTCCACGGCTATCTCACGATATTCGGCTTGAGCAGTCTTAAGTGAGGAGCCTGCAACTGCGGCTTGAGCAAGCAACAGGGTTGAAATAAGAGGGATAAGACTGGTTTTCATGCCGTTTCTCCAGATAGGCAGTAAATAAGTTTATTCTAATATACTACTTTACTCGGTTATTTCAATAATTACTTAGCATAAGAGTAGATTACTCATCGCCGCTTACAACTGGCGGTGCCTCATCTATCAGAGGTCGCATCGCATGTAGCATATTGGCGTAGAGATGGCGGTTCTGCTTCTCTTCTGCCAGTAGTAGCTCTTTCATGTGTTGACGCTGGGTCGGCATGTCAAAGCAGGCCGGACAGCTGTCGGGGATGATAGGTAGCCCCGCCTCTTTGGCAAAACCGCCGGTCTGGGTTTCGCGGCAGTAGACCAGAGGGCGGATAATGCGGATATCGCCAGCATCGTTCACATAGTGGGCCTTCATGGTTCGCAACTGTCCGCCATGAAACATGGACATGAGCAGGCTCTCTGCCAGATCATCTAAATGTTGCGCCAAGGCCAACACGTTATAGCCGTGCTTACGGCAGGTGCTGTACATAATGCCGCGTTTCATGCGGGAGCAGAAGGCGCAGAAGGAGTCGCCATCCATGCTCTTCTTGGCGTCCTCCATAATTGGTTGTTGCTGATAGTAGTAGGGTACACCGAGGGATTGGTAGTAGGCTTTGAGGTCGCTGGGGTCAAAGCCTTCCACCTCTGGGTCTACAGTGATAACCCCCAGTTCGAATTTGACCGGGGCGTAGCTGCGTAGATGGGCCAGAATCTGCAAAAGTGATAGTGAGTCCTTGCCTCCACTTACGCCCAGCAGGATGCGGTCTCCATCACGTATCATGCTGTAATCAGCAACAGCCCGGCCTACTTTGCGTAGTAGAGATTTGGGCGGTTTTTGGACTGTTTTGGTCATTAATATTGATTTCTTGGTTTATGGCTGCAAGTTTAACAGGAAACTGGCTCCTCTTTCTTCTTTGCCGTAGCGGTGAAGAATGTATACTGGGAGCTTAATTAAACAAATAATCTGGAGAGAATCCACATGGGCGAATTTTCTATTGTTCTTGCCGTATTAGCAGTGGTCATTGTTGTGCTCGGTGCCAAACGGGTACCACAGGGATTTGAATATACCGTTGAGCGCTTCGGACGCTACACTAAAACACTCCGGCCCGGCCTTAATCTTATTGTTCCCTTGGTAGATATAATCGGCGCCAAGCTGAATATGATGGAGCAGGTGGTGGATGTTCCCTCCCAAGAGGTGATCACCAAAGATAACGCCATGGTGCAAGTAGATGGTGTGGTCTTCTATCAGATACTGGATGCGCCCAAGGCGGCCTATGAGGTGAATAACCGCACCCTGGCTATCCTAAATCTGGTTATGACCAACATTCGTACGGTTATGGGGTCGATGGATCTGGATGAGGTGCTGTCGGAGCGGGATCAGATCAATGCCAGGCTGTTGAATGTGGTGGATGATGCTACGACTCCATGGGGCATAAAGGTTACTCGTATTGAGATTAAGGACATCACTCCACCGCGAGATCTGGTGGATTCTATGGCACGTCAGATGAAGGCTGAGCGTGAGAAGCGGGCCAATATTCTAGAAGCAGAGGGCTTTCGGCAAGCTGAGATTCTGAAGGCCGAGGGTGAGAAACAGTCTGCAATTCTGGAGGCGGAAGGCAATAAAGAGGCGGCATTTCGTGAGGCAGAGGCGCGGGAGCGTCTGGCCGAGGCTGAGGCCAAGGCAACCATGATGGTTTCCCAGGCCATTGCCAAGGGTGACGTTACCGCCATCAACTACTTTGTGGCTCAGAAATATACCGAGGCCCTGCAGAGCATTGCGTCGGCGGAAAACCAGAAGGTGGTTCTGATGCCTCTGGAGGCCTCCAGCCTTATTGGATCTGTAGCTGGTATTGCTGAGATAGCCAAGAGTGCTTTCGGTAAGCAGTCTGAGGGAAGTGAGTGATGGAGTGGCTGCAAGAGTCTAGTTATTGGCATTGGTGGGTGTTAGGGGTGCTGCTTCTGATTCTGGAGATTATATCTCCGGCCGTTTTTTTTCTCTGGATGGGTATTTCGGCAGGGGTTGTTGGTCTGCTGTTGTTAATAGTTCCAGGCATGGCCTGGGAGCTACAGGTGGTGTTGTTCGCAGCATTCAGTGTGGCCAGTGTCATGCTTTGGCGGCGCTATCTTAACAAGCATCCGATTGAGTCAGACCAGCCCAAGCTGAATCGTCGTGGCGAGCAGTATATTGGCCGCACATTTACCCTGGAAGAGCCGATAGTAAATGGACAGGGGAAGATAAAGGTGGACGATAGTATCTGGAAAATATCGGGTGAGGATTGCCCGCGTGGAACCAAAGTTCAGGTTAATGATGTGAATGGAGTGGTGCTTAAAGTAAATTCCATTACTAACTAAAACAGGTAATAACCTTGGATCAATAAGTTGCAGGTAGAGAGATACCGTATTGTTCTTACCGGTATGACCATACCTGGGTTTAAGACCCAGGAGGTCATTGTTGAGCTGAGTTGTTTGTTCAAGATATCAGTGGAGAAGATACGGCCTCTGCTGGTTGGTGAGCCTTCCATTATTCGGCGTGACCTTACTTTGGAGAAGGCCGAACGTCTGCGTGACAAGATTGAGCGGCGGGGGGCAGCTTGCAGCTTGAAAAAGGTTGTGCGTGAAGAGAGTAATTTGCGAACAGGGTCGGGCGCTATCGAACAAACTGGCATACTGGAGCCTGACCTAAATATGGAGAGTACTCAGTTCACCATGATTGAAGAGTCTCCAGATCCAGTCGGGAAGAAGGAGTCAGGCAGACGTAGGCGAGGATTCTTCTCAAATCACGCTGCGGAGAGTAGGGGCCTGTCTTGGCCTATAGCTCTGATATTGGGCGGCGGTATGCTGTTGCTAGTGGGGCTGGCTGTTTTGCTATTTTAGCGCCAATTTACTGTTCATCGAGTCCCAAATACCACAATTGTCTTTCCTTTTACATCCACTAGCCCTTGCTCTTCCAGAGTTTTTAACACCCGTCCAGCCATCTCCCTAGAACAGCCCACGATACGTCCAATCTCTTGACGAGTGATACGGATCTGCATGCCGTCCGGGTGGGTCATGGCGTCTGGCTGTTTGCAGAGCTCGAGCAGTGTGCCGGCGATACGGCCAGTAACATCAAGAAATGCCAGGTGCCCAACTTTGTAACTGGTGCGCATTAGGCGATCTGCCATTTGACCGCCGAAGGCGTAGAGGATCTGTCTGGCATGTGGTTGTAGTCCAGTATCAAATAGCTGTTCCAGGCGGTTATAACTAATTTCCGCCAGGATACACTCAGAACGGGTTCTTACCAGAACGCTACGCAGGGCATGGGGTTTGAATAGCCCCATCTCGCCAACAAACTCTCCCTTATTGAGATAGGTTAAGATTATCTCCTTACCATCTTCGTCCTCAATTAATACGGTTACTGATCCCTCAATTATGTAAAACAGAGCATCGGCAGGATCGCCAGGGCGGATAATTTCTGCTTTCGCCGGGTACCTTCTGCGGTGGCAGTGTGAAAGTAGCGGTTGGAGGAATTTAGGTTCTGGTTGCGGTGGTTGAATTGTGTTCATATATTGTTATAAATCCATAGTCTGCCTGCTTACCGACAGGAATAGAGGCTACTGCCTTTTGTTGTCCGTTTCTAGTGCATACGTCAATATATTAGTAGTGGATAACAAAATCTAGCCCGAATGTCGTTTACCAGGATCGGGATTCCTGGGTTATTAGCATTAATTATTAATTATCGTTCATAGCTGCACAGAGTGTCTATGCCAGCTGGGTCGGAGGAGTTTGTATGAAAGCGCGAGTAAAATGGGTGGAAAACACCATGATGGTGGGTGAGGCAGATAGTGGTCACGCCGTAGTTATGGATGGTCCGGAAGAGCATGGGGGACGCAATCTTGGTGCTAGGCCTATGGAGATGATTCTCTTGGGACTGGGTGGATGTACTCAGTTTGATGTGGTGCATATTCTGCGTAAAGGTAGACACCAAGTTAGTTTGTGTGAGGTGGAGATGGAAGCCGAGCGGGCAGATACAGATCCTAAGGTTTTTACCAAAATTCATATTCACTTCAAGGTGGCCGGTCCCGGGCTGAAAGAGAAAGCGGTGCAAAGGGCGGTGGAGCTGAGCGCGGAGAAGTTTTGCTCTGCTTCAATTATGTTGGGGGCCTCAGTAGATATTACCCATGGCTTTGAGATGGTGGAGAATTAGTCAGATAGCTGTTGGGATAGCAGCTCAACCGGATGCATTACTTCTACATTCATGTTGGCTGCATGAATTCCTGCTGTCAGATGCAGGGAGCAGCCGGTGTTGGATGTGATCAATAGATCGGCCTGGCTCTCAATTAGTCCATCGATTTTGTCTGTACGCAGGGTGTC
The DNA here is from genome assembly GCA_050291725.1 of Sedimenticolaceae bacterium. Lineage (GTDB taxonomy): Bacteria > Pseudomonadota > Gammaproteobacteria > Chromatiales > Chromatiaceae > JAAGZL01. Next base: position 53,855 of record JBNKKH010000003.1, on the reverse strand, counting down.
GGCCTCTTCCGGGTTGGCAATAAGGTAAAGCCCGGCTGCGCCGCAGCAGAGGCCGTTCTCCGGCAGTTCAACAAGCCTGATCTCAGGGATGAGTCGCAGTAGCTCGAATGGCGCGGCTTGCTGTTTCAGAACATTCTTCATGGAGCAGGGGGTATGGATGGCCACTCTCTTGTTAAGTGGTTCTAGCTGCAAATCTTTAATCTTGGGTGTGCTACAGAGAAAGGCGCTTATATCCATAATTGGGACTGAGAGCGAGCTATCCTCAGAGTGCTCTTTTAGATGGGAGATGCATCCACTCACCACGCCCACAATAGCGTCCAGTTCTAACCCGGAGAAAGCAGAGCCGTTGCGTTGAGCCATGGCTTTCGCTTCACTGCTATCCCCGTTGTTGAGGTGCATGGCCCCGCAGCACCCCTGTTTGGCTGGCACCACCACCTCGTAACCCAATTTATTAAGGATGCGTATGCCGGCATTGAGGGCTGGGCGGTCTGTTATCCGGCTGATACAGCCGGTGAACAGGCCGATGCGCCCCTGGGTTTCACCCATCGCAGGATAGAGCTCTTTCCAGGTGGCTGCCTTAATGTCAGTTGGCAGCAACTGGTTTAGACGCTTAATGGTCTTTCCCCCGAGAGAGCTGGTAAGGGATGCCAGCCCAGATCTCTGATAGAGGCCTGCGAGAGTCGATGTGGATTGTGAATAAGGTGCATGGGACAGGGTGTGGAGCATGGCCTTATCCAGGGTGCCTGGTCCACTGTTGCCACTTTTTTGTATATTCCGCACCGAGGTTATGAGTAATCCATACTGTACCTCGGATGGACAGGCTGCTTCACAGGCCCGGCAAGCCAGGCAGGAGTCCAGGTGCTCATGCAGCCGCTGGCTGTCCACTGTCCCCCCTACAAGCCCCTGTATGAGGGCAATACGCCCGCGCGGCGACTCTCCCTCATCCGCTTTCAAGGCATAGGTAGGGCAGTGGGGTAGGCAGTAGCCACATTTTACACAGCGATCGGCTTCAGCGAGTATCAGTTCAGGGTTCACGGGCTCTCTATAATATGAGTTTAGAGTTTGATATGCAGTTCAATAGCTTAGGTTTTGTCATGATCTGGAATTATGCGTTATTTGGTCTAATTTAACAGCTTGAGGATGCTAAATGGCAAATAGTGCGATTAATTTAGCATCGCCCTTGTATATTCTTAACTTGTCCGGTAATATTCGCGCTCTTTTTTCAAGTGATTTGAAGGCTTGCTCTTTGCCGGGTTACCTTCATATTTAATAGTATTTTGAGTTATCTTTCGGAGCGAGTCAGATGACGACCGTAAGCACAAAACCGGCCGAAGTGCGCCGTGAATGGTATCTAGTAGATGCCACAGATAAGACATTGGGACGTTTGTCCAGCGAGATTGCACGTCGCCTGCGCGGCAAGCATAAGCCGGAGTATACCCCGCATGTGGATACTGGCGACTACATCGTAGTGGTCAATGCCGAGAAGATACGTGTGACTGGAAACAAGCTGTCAGACAAGATGTATCACCACCACACAGGTTATATTGGTAACCTGAAATCTATCAGCCTGGGTAAACTTCTTGAGAAGGCCCCGGAGCAGGTGATTGAAAAGGCGGTAAAAGGCATGTTGCCAAAAAACGTATTAGGACGTGCCATGTTCAAGAAGCTGCGTGTTTACGCTGGCCCAGAGCATGGACATGAGGCACAGCAGCCTAAGCCTTTGGAAATCTAGGCGTTAAGCCCAAGTAACTAACATTTAGATCTGGATATAGATAAAGATGGCACAAGCATATAACTACGCAACCGGACGTCGTAAGAGCTCAACAGCTCGCGTATTCCTGGCACCAGGCAGTGGCAAAATCACTGTAAACAACCGCACTCTGGATAACTTCTTCGGTCGTGAGACCGCTCGTATGGTGGTTCGTCAACCGCTGGAAGTTGTTGAGATGTTGGATAAGGTCGATCTACGGATCACCGTTAGCGGTGGTGGTAACACTGGACAGGCTGGCGCGATTCGTCACGGTATTGCCCGCGCTCTTACCAACCATGATGAGAGTCTGCGTAGCCCGCTGCGTAAGGCTGGCTTCCTGACCCGCGATGCCCGTGCGGTAGAGCGTAAAAAGGTTGGACTGCATAAAGCGCGTAAGCGTCCACAGTTCTCCAAGCGTTAATTTTTCATTCCCGGCTATGCTGGGGATGTCGCGACAATTGGGGACTCGTCTAATGGTAGGACACCGGACTCTGACTCCGCATGTCGAGGTTCGAATCCTCGGTCCCCAGCCAAAATGATCAAGGCCCGCTTTTGCGGGCCTTATTGTTTTGGCAGAGGATGAGAACCTAGGTTCGACGGAATTGCCGGGAGCAATTCCGAATAGCCGAGCGAAGAGAGGCTAGCCCCGAAGGGGTGGAGCCATGGATGGCGGAATAATCCTCGGTCCCCAGCCAAAACTTCAAAAACCCGCTTAGGCGGGTTTTGTTTTGGTGTGGGGTTTTGGGAAGATGTTAGTCGTAAGTCGTAAGTCGTAAGTCGTAAGTCGTAAGTCGTAAGTCGTCTGTAGCGTTAGTGCCACCTCAAATGCATTTCACCCCTTCCTATTGGTTGCTTGGTTTCGCGCGGATAAGCAGCGTAAATTGTTAATTAGTTATAAATATCTACAGGTTGCAGCAGAAGTGAATTTTGCGTCCATGGCGTTTTATCTTTTTTGCAACATGTGACATTTAATATTTGTGAAATAAGTATGTAATACGTGATAACTATAGTAGCGACTCCTCAGAATAATATTTGGAGTTAGAAATGAAAAAACAGCTTTTAGCAGCCGCAGTTGCCACCGCAATTGCGGTTCCAATGGCAGCAAGCGCCGACGTGACCGTATACGGCAAGCTGCACTACAGCATCGATAGTATTGATTATGAAAACGGCCTGTCTGGTTCCATTCCTGGTACCGGTAATGACAGCCTTCCCGCTGGATATGATGGTTCAGCTGTTAACAGCCACAGCTCGAGGTTTGGCATCAAGGGTTCCGAGGACCTGGGTAATGGTCTGAGCGCAATATTCCAGATGGAGTTCGGAATTGCCGCTGATGACTTGGGTGCTATTCGTAATAACCGAAATACCTATGTTGCTCTTGCTGGTGGCTGGGGTGTGGCAGGTATTGGTCAGGTGGATACCCCGTACAAGAGTTCCACTGGTAGTCTGGAGCTATTTGGTGACAGTACCGGTGATTACAATCAGCTATATTTTGATGATATTCGAACCACAGACGCTGTTTTCTACATGAGTCCTAATTGGAATGGCTTCTCTTTCGTAGCTGCTGTTGTTATGCCTTCATCTAGCAACGATGCTGATGGTATTGAAGCCACTTCTATAGCTGCAAAATATGAGAATGGTCCTTTCTTCGCTAGCTTGGCTTATGAGTCGCTCACAGGCGAATATGTAGATGATCTTTACGCCACTGTTACCAACAACAACTCCGATTATGATAAATGGCGTCTGGGTCTAGGCTATACCGCCAATGGTTTCCATGTTGGTTTTGTTTACGAAGATCGTGATCTAGATGATTTAGATGTTATCAATCCTGCATTAGATAATGATGGAGATTCTTGGCAGTTATCCGGTAGCTACACCGCTGGCAACAACACCTTCAAGGTGGCTTATGGTGAAGTTGAAGGTATGGTTCGCAGTTCTGGCATGGGCTTTCAGGTCGATGGTGAGCAGTGGACAGTTGGTCTGGATCATAAGCTGAGCAGCCGTACCAAGCTGTATGCCACCTACTCTGACTTTGATAATGATACAGCTAACATGGATTGGGATGCCTTATCAGTCGGTATTGTACACAAGTTCTAAATTTGCATAATTAGAACTATGAGTAGCGCAGAACGGGGCCTTCGGGCTCCGTTTTTTGTTATGCAACCTATATTTGTTGTGTGATTACAACAGCGATTGTGCTCATATATCCCAGATTTGAATTTTATCCTCAATTTACCAGATTAATTAGTTTCCGGGTCGTATTTTGCTTTTTTCGTGCTGTTTTTATATGTTTGTTAGGATATGCATGGGGATGTGTCTTGTGAATTATTAATGATAACAATGTGTTAGCGATATATATTTATGTAGCGTTAGCTACAATTTCCGTAGAATAGCCAAAGAGAAGAATGTCGAATTAATGACATTTATGTGTGTGTTTTGCAACATGTTGAAAATTTGTATTATTTTGCGCAAATTATGTTGCAAAAAGTGCTCGGTAGGACTATATTCCCATACGCGTGATAAAGAATTTAATTTTCTGTTCGCTTTTAAATTAATAAATTTTGGAGTTTTTAAAATGAAAAAACAGCTAATTGCAGCTGCAGTTGCCACCGCAATCGCAGCTCCTATGGCAGCTAGCGCCGACGTTACCGTATACGGCAAGCTGCACTACAGCATCACAAGCCTGGATCTGGATGCCAACGCTGGTGTACCGGCTGATACAGATGGGGACGATCTTGCTGTAGATGGTAGCCATGTTATGAGTCACGACTCATTCTTCGGCATCAAGGGTTCTGAAGATCTGGGTAACGGCCTGAGCGCTGTATTCCAGATGGAGTTCTCTATCAGTGGTGATGATCTGGGTGGTGTTAACAACGACCACAACACCTACGTTGCCTTGGCTGGTAGCTGGGGTGTAGCTGGTATCGGTCAGGTAGATACCCCTCTGAACAGCTCTACCGCTAGCCTGGAGCTTTTCGACCAGCAGATGGGTGATAACGATCAGCTTCATTTCGACAACATTCGTCTTGCTAATGCTGTGTTCTACATGAGCCCTAACTGGAACGGCCTGTCTCTCGTAGCTGGAGTTGGTGTGCCATCTGCTACTAACGATGCTGATGGTATAGAGGCTGTATCTATAGCCGCTATGTACAGCAACGGTCCTTGGTATGCTTCTTTGGCCTATGAAGACATCTCAGACGATTTAGTGGCTGCTCTGTACGCAACTGTTGGAACCAACAATGTAGATTACGATAAGTGGCGTCTTGGCTTGGGCTACACCGCTAATGGCTTCCATGTTGGCTTTATCTACGAAGATCGTGAATTTGACGGTCTTGATGATGTAGTAGCTACACTTGATGAAGACGGCGATTCCTGGCAGTTGTCTGGTAGCTACACCGCTGGCAACAACACCTTCAAGATCGCCTATGGTGAGGCTGACGGTGCTGTAAATAACGCAGGCCTTGTCTTTAATGTTGATGATGCTGAGCAGTGGAGCGTTGGTGTTGATCACAAGCTGAGCAACCGCACCAAGGTTTATGCTGTTTACTCTGACTACAATAATGATGATGTAGATGAGGATTGGGATGCATTCTCACTGGGTATCATCCACACCTTCTAAGTTATACATTTAGAATCTGTGTAGTGAAACGGAGCCTTCGGGCTCCGTTTTTTTTGGTTGGTTTGCCAGCTGGAGCAGTAGTAAATTTCTCTTCAAACAAGCGTGTTTTTTTTGCAACATTAAAGTTGTTTTGGCTTTTTTATTGGGTGTTTTTCGGCTTAACTCCGCTTAATATGAAATTTTATGTAGCACTGCCCAATTCAAATTAGTGGTGATGAATTGATCCTGCTTTATTGGTATATATTTGGTAATTGCCAGTGATTACAGTAAGTTAACAATGTTTTTTGATCTAATGTGATAAATTTAGAGCTGCTAAACCCCCGACTTTGCTGTTGTATTATTGATACAAAATGAAAAAAGTGTTGTTTTTTGCTAAAAAGTTGTTGCAAAGCTGACTATTTGGGTCTATATTTCTCATGCGAAACACAGAATTTAATATATTTATTCGCTTTATCACAACAAAACGGGAGTTTTTTAAATGAAAAAACAGCTTATAGCAGCCGCAGTTGCCACCGCAATTGCCGCCCCTATGGCAGCCAGCGCCGACGTAACCGTATACGGTCAGCTGCACTACAGCATCGACAGCGTAGATACCGGCGATCAAGTCGGCAACGCTTTTCGTAACACCGCAATAAGTGGATCTGGTACTGATGGTACTATCGCTGGCGGTTTTGACGGTAGTGCCGTTAATAGCCACAACTCAAGATTCGGTATCAAGGGTTCTGAAGATCTGGGTAACGGCCTGAGCGCAGTTTTCCAGATGGAATTCTCTATCTCTGGTGATGACCTGGGTGGTGTTAACAACAACCGTAATACCTATGTTGCTCTAGCTGGTAGCTGGGGTGTAGCAGGTATCGGTCAGGTAGATACCCCGCTTAAGAGCTCAACTGGTAGCCTAGAGCTGTTCTCTGAGACCGCTGGTGACTACGACCAGATCGGTTTTAACGATATCCGTCTGCCAAATGCTGTTTTCTACATGAGCCCGAACTGGAACGGCTTCTCTGTTGTAGCCGGTATCGGAATGCCTTCTAGGGATAACGATGCTGACGGCGTTGAGGCTGCCTCTATCGCTGCAACCTACAGCAACGGCCCTTGGTTTGCTAGTTTGGCCTATGAGGACGTTTCTGGTGAATATGCAGATGCTATCCTGCATCCTGCTGTAACCGACGGTATGGATTATGACAAGTGGCGTCTTGGTCTGGGTTACACCGCTAACGGCTTTCACGTAGGCTTTATCTACGAAGATCGTGAGATTGATGATCTTGATACCTTGGCTGGAGCTACAGGCATTACCGATGATGACTCTGATTCCTGGCAGCTGTCTGGTAGCTACACCGCTGGCAACAACACCTTCAAGATCGCCTACGGTCAGGCTGACGGTTGGGGTATGAGTGGTACAAACAACCCTTATCGTCTAGATGATGCTGATCTATGGAGCATCGGTGTAGATCACAAACTGAGCAACCGTACCAAGGTTTATGCAGTTTACGCTGACTTCGGCAATGATGATCTTGCTGGTGAAGATACAGAATGGGATGCATTCTCAGTTGGTATCGTACACAAGTTCTAAGATTCTCATTTAGAACTTGAGCAGTATAGAAACGGGGCCTTCGGGCCCCGTTTTTTTTGACAGCATTAATTTAGCTGCTTAAATTAGGCGCTTGATAGATTATCTCGTTGAAGGAAATTGAAATTGAGTAAAAAAGGTATAGGTCGACCCCAGATGCTAAGGCAAAAAACCACTGCGAAGGCCGGTAGTATGCATCATGCATCGGCTGGTCTGCGTGCTGCCTTGCAGCAAGGTATGGCTCAGTTCCAGGCTGGCCGTTTACCGGATGCAGAGCGGTCATTTCAGGCTGCACTGTCGATGGATGCTAAGAATATAAATGCTCTTCAGCTTTTAGGGATAATTAATTTTCAAACTGGCAGACTAAGAGAGGGTGAGCAACTACTCCGGCGTGCGATAAAGCAGAACCCTAATATACCAGATCTCCATTTTAACCTGGGGAACATGCTGGAGCAGCAGGGCAAGCTGAAACAGGCGCAGGTGGCTTTTGAAAATGCAATTAAACTGGGGATGGCGGGTGATCAGGCCCATAACAATCTAGGGATGGTTATGGTTAAACTGGAAAAATTGAAGGAAGCTGAGGCCTCACTACTTAAAGCTATTGATATAAACCCTAATAATCCCTCTGCCTTGTCAAATTATGGGCTGCTGCTGAGAAAGCAGGATAGAGCGGATGAAGCGGTTAAGGTTCTAGATCAGGCTATTGCCATTGAGCCAAAATTTGTTGAGGCCTATTCAAATCTGGGAGCAATTTTTCTTGAAAAAGGAGAGCTGAATAAGGCTGAAGAGCATTTGCGGAAAGCGTTGAATATTGATGCGCAAAATCCCAATGTAATGAGCGGCCTAGCTGGAGTTCTTATAAATAGAAATGAAGATGCAGCCGCTTTAGTATTGCTGCAAAGTGCTATAGAACTGAGTCCAAACTCGGTAGATATAAATCTAAACCTTGCGAAGGCGCTGGTTAAGCTTGAAGAAGATGAAGCTGCCGTTGAGGTTTACAAGCATGTGGAGAATGTGAGTCCAGGTAATATTTATGCTTTGTCTGGCATGGGTGGTCTTTTGTCAAAACAGGGTAAGTTTGATGGTGCTAAAGAGTGTTATCAAAAAATTCTTAATATAGATCCGAAAAATATTGCCGGGCGAACAGGTTTATTATCAATTGATACTCCTGGGGTTGAAGATAAAGATGTTCAATATCTAGAAAAAGTTTATCCAGATTTAGATAACTCAGATGAAAATAAAACCAGTATTGCTTTTTGTCTGTCTAAGGTTTTTGAAAAAAGTGGTGATTACAGCAAAGCCTTTAGTTATCTTGCCGATGGAAATAGCATGAAGAGATCTGGCTACGACTATAGCCTGGAAGAGGATAAAGAGTTTTTCAGAAGCATAAAAGAGATGTTTTCTTCGGAGCTATTTAAAAAGTACTCAAGTTCTGGAACTGATAATAATGCACCTATTTTCATTCTTGGTATGCCGCGCTCTGGTACTACTCTGACAGAGCAGATACTTTCCAGTCATCAAATGGTTTATGGAGCAGGAGAGCTGCCAGATATTAGAAATTTGCTATCTCAAATGTGTGGTGCGGGGGAGTATGAAAAATTTCCGAAGTTCGTGCGGCAGCTTGGTAGCGATGACCTATTGCGTATGGGCTTGGATTATATTGATGGTCTTCGGAAACGAAACTCAACTGCTGAGCGCATTACCGATAAAATGCCGCATAATTTTCTGCATGTTGGCATGATTCGCCTTATGCTGCCTAACGCCAAGATAGTCCATTGTAAACGTGACCCTATAGACAACTGTCTCTCCATATTTAAACAAAACTTTGGTGGTGTGCATGAATATGCCTATGATCTGACAGAGCTTGGTGGTTATCATCTGCTCTATCAAGATCTGATGGAGCACTGGAACAAAGTCTTGCCTGGGTTCATGTTCGAACTGCAATACGAGGATATGGTGGCTGATCAAGAGGGCATGACCAGAAGGCTGTTAGAGTTCTGTGGTCTGCCCTGGGATGATAACTGCCTGCAGTTTCACGAGTCTGAGCGCACCGTTAAAACAGCAAGTTATACCCAGGTGCGGAAGAAGATCTATAGTGATTCCGTGCAGTTGTGGAAAAGATACGAGCAGGAACTACAGCCCCTGCTCTCCGCTTTGGATGTAAATGCGTTATGAAGTAGGCAGCTAGGGTTCTATTGATTTTGCACCATGAGGAGTACCTAAAATTAATAGGTCTGCCGGTCGTTGGGCAAATAAGCCAACGGTTACAACGCCGGTAATGTTGTTGATCTGTTGCTCGAGATGTATGGGTTGGTTTATCTCTAAATGGTGCACATCCAGAATCTGGTTGCCATTATCTGTTATGAAATCCTCCCGCCATACCGGAGTGCCGCCTAGTTTTACCATTTCTCGCGCCACCATGCTACGCGCCATGGGAATAACTTCGACCGGTAGTGGGAATTCACCAAGTCTCTCAACCAACTTGCTTTCATCGGCGATACAGATGAATTTTTTTGCAGCTTGGGCAATTATTTTTTCACGAGTCAGTGCGCCGCCACCGCCTTTTATTAGTTGCAGATACTTATTTGATTCATCTGCACCATCTACATACAGCTCGAGTTCACCTGCAGAGTTAAGGTCAATAACAGGTATTCCAAGATCCTTGAGGCGTTTTGTTGAGGCGTCAGAGCTTGAAACTGCTGCTTCAATCCGCTGCTTTATTCCTGCGAGTAGATCAATAAAGTGATTTACCGTTGAGCCGGTACCAACACCAATTACTCCTTCGTCAAAGTAATCCAGCGCCGCCTCGGCAGCTACCCTTTTTTGTTCGTCAGCGGTCATGTGTGCTCCAGAGTGATTTCTAGTTGTTGGTATGATATCGCTCAGACTCCCTTAAGTCATGGTGGTTTTATCTATTCTTTATAATTAAACATAAATTATATATTTTGTGATATATCAATTTGAGTGGAGAATGTTCCAATTTGAAACGCTTTTTTTATTTTGGCATAAAAAAGGCCCGCTAGTGCGGGCCTTGAGCTATTCAATTAGCTAAGAATCTTACTGTTAGCGCTTTTTGCGCGGTGTGACTTTGCGTGGACGGAGGGTCCGCTTTTTAGCAACCTTTTTCTTCGCTACTTTCTTTTTGGCTACTTTTTTCTTAGCAACCTTTTTCTTCGCTACTTTCTTTTTGGCTACTTTTTTCTTAGCAACCTTTTTCTTCGCTACTTTCTTTTTAGCTACTTTTTTCTTAGCAACCTTTTTCTTCGCTACCTTCTTTTTGGCTACTTTTTTCTTAGCAACCTTTTTCTTCGCTACTTTCTTTTTGGCTACTTTTTTCTTAGCAACCGTTTTCTTCGCTACTTTCTTTTTAGCAACCTTTTTCTTTGCTACTTTCTTTTTAGCAACCTTTTTCTTTGCTACCTGCTTTTTGGCTACTTTTTTCTTAGCAACCTTCTTTTTGGCTACTTTTTTCTTAGCAACCTTTTTCTTTGCTACCTGCTTTTTCGCCGGTGCCTTTTTCTTGGTTACTGCCTTCTTCTTTGCCGCTTTCTTTATAGCCATTGTTCCCCTCCGAAACTAAGTTAGCAAAAGTCAGTAGTGAGTATAATAAACTATTTAAAAAATACCAGTATTTTTGCAGTTAAACTACGAATTGTTATCAATTATTTGATATTTACATGCAAAATTATTGTTGAAGCTATCACGCAAATAAAAGTTTGATTCTGTCACAACGCCATCAAGTGGTATATCCCAAAAATTTGTTTGTATTTGTGTTACTCGTTGTAGTTCATGAGCAACTCCTATTAATTTTGGTTTGCTCCATGTATTTCTAGTTTTAAGATAGGCGAAAGTTCTATCGTAAAAGCCCCCGCCCATACCAATTCTATTGCAGTTACAATCAAACGCCACTAAAGGCACCAGAACAAGATCGAGACCATGTGGATGTATGGGTTTCCGCTGCCGAATATTTGGTTCACGGATGTGGTACTTATTGCGGATTAATTTGTCACTAACTCTATATTCTGAAAACCATAGCCTGTTAGGCGGTATTGGCCGTAGCACAGGTAGGTAAGTTCGTTTTTTATTGCTATGTATTAAGGGTAAAAGTTGTGAGATTGCAATTTCACCATCTGTTTCTAGATAAAGAGCAATCTTTTTACTGTTGCGGAACAGTGTAGAGCAGGTGAGTAATCTGCCCATTGCTTTACTGTTGGATAGCTGTTGTTTTGAGGTTAAAGCGCGTCTTTGTGCACGTATGGTGCGTCTAAGCTGTGATTGCTCGTGCAAGTTTGGTTATCCGTAAAGTAGGGTGACACTCCCCGCATGTGCCGTTGCGTATCATCGTTCTTGAACCAGCAGGCTCAAGTGGGTACAACAGCGTCGCCTAAGGCTTCCCACTCAAGGTGGGCTTGCACACTGGCGTCAGCATTATGTTCCCGGGGTATTAGATAGGCTCAAGAAAATACCCGACTAGCTGACGTACACTACAGGGAATGTCCAAAACTGGTACATTTCATATCAGCGTCCATCTGATGTGTGTCTATCTATAAAGCTAGCTCTTTTTTAACTAAAATTCTAGTTGTTTATTTGTAGAGAGGGCGGTTTCTATCTTGCTTTGTAGTTTCATGAAGCGTTTGCTGGTGGCGATATCTTCTGTTTTGGTGCTTTTTTGATGCTCCAGAAGTTCGTGGGTGATGTTCAGTGCTGCCATAACAGCAATGCGATCTGTGCCAATAATCTTGCCGCTATCTCGAATTTCGCGCATTTTTTCGTCTAAGTGACGCGAGCTCTCAAGTAGGGTGTGTTTCTCTTCTGGAGTACAGGCCACCAGATACTCTTTATCTAGTATCTGTACGCTTACGGGAATAGAGTTATTGCTCATGATCCTGTTTCCATAGATTTGAGTCTATTGATCATAGCTTCAACACGCGTTTTGGCCATTTCTGTTTTTTCAATCAACTCTGCCCTTTCTGCAACAAGTCCTTCTTGCGTTGAGAGTAGAGAGTTGTTTTCGTTCTGCAGGCGCGTGTTAGCCTTTATTAGTTCATCAACCTGAGCTTCAAGCCTTCTCAGATCATCTTCAGTAATATTGATATCTTCGCTCATGATTTCCAATATAGAGTGCGTAAGTTGTTGGGTCAACGGTAATGCTGTTTGTAGGGCATTATAATAGAGAATTAGCGCATATTTCGCATGTTTTTCTTTGCTGTGCTCATTGGTGGGTGGTGATCATGGATTAATCTGGGGGCACCAAGGAAAAGCCCATGTTATTATTCCCTCTGAGTGTGTGTCTTAGGTTAAATTTATTCAGGATATTTCATGCAGGTTGATTATGAGTCTTTGGGCCAATATTTGGCTGATGCGGGGGTGGATGTATGTGCGTCAGGCGCCCATGGTCTGTTGTGTGGGCTGGTCTGTGCTGGGGAAAGAGATATTCAGCAGCAGCTATCAGGCGAGTGGTTCTCTACCAGAGCTAGTGATGATCATGCGGTTCAGGAGTGCCAACAGGCCATAGATGAGTTGGTTCAAGAGGTTTACTCCTCTGTTGAAGGAGTGAATCTTGGATTCCCTCTGCTGCTTCCAGATGATAATGAGCAATTAAAGTTGAGAGCTACCGCCGTGCGTGACTGGTGTGATGGGTTTCTTTACGGTGTAGGTTTGGTTAAGCGAAGAGGCAAGGATGGGCTTTCTGCTCAGGCTCAGGAAGCCCTGAATGATATATCGGAAATTAGCCGCATGGACGTGGATGGCGTTGTTGGTGGTGAAGAGGAAGAGGCGGCACTAACCGAGGTTATAGAGTTTATCTGGGTTGCTGCAATGCTAGTGCATGATGAGTTAGTTGCTGCTGAGCCTGGAAGGGATGGGCAATGAATCAAAAGGAGTTTGCCAGCCGTAGACGGCAACTTATGCGCATGATGGGTGAGAACAGTATTGCCATACTGCCTGCGGCCCCTGTGGTAAAAAGAAATCGTGATGTTGAATATCACTATCGACCAGATAGCGATTTCTATTATCTGACAGGTTTCCCCGAACCTGAGGCTGTAGCAGTACTTATTCCTGGTCGCAGCCATGCCGAGTATGTTCTGTTTTGTCGAGAGAGGGATGCGGAAAAAGAGAGATGGGATGGCGCGCGCGCGGGCCACGAAGGAGCCACCGAGCGTTACGGTGCCGAAGATGCTTTTCCTATAGGGGATCTGGACGACATCCTTCCGCGCATGCTGGAGCAGCGTGAAAGGGTATTCTATGCCATGGGCTGTAATCCTGATCTGGATAAGCGTATGTCAGAGTGGATAAGCCAGATTAGAAGCCACTCTAAATCCGGGGTACGCGGACCCCTGGAGTTCATTGCCCTGGATCACTACCTGCATGATATGCGTCTTTATAAAGGACGATCCGAAATAAAATGGATGCGTAGTGCCGCTAAAATTTCTGCCCAAGCCCACAAGCGGGTTATGCAGGCCTGTCGCCCCGGTCAAATGGAGTATCAGTTGGAGGCAGAATTCATCCATGAGTGTTCACGCAGGGGGGCACGCTATCAGGCATATCCGGCCATCTTTGGTAGTGGTAAGAACGCTTGTGTTCTGCACTATATTAGCAATAATTCCGAGCTAAAGGATGGTGATCTCTTGTTGGTAGATGCAGGATGCGAGTATGGCTTTTACGCCTCTGATATTACCCGTACCTTTCCGGTGAATGGGGTTTTCACTAAGCCGCAAAAGCAGATGTATGAGCTGGTGTTAAAAGCGCAAGAGGCCGCGATAGAGCAGGTGAAGCCAGGCAACCACTGGGATGCTCCCCATGATGCTGCGGTTAAGGTCGTAACCAAGGGCTTGGTGGAGCTTGGGCTGTTGAAGGGTAGGGTGCCTACCCTGATAAAAAAAGAGGCCTATAAGGAGTTCTATGTGCATCGAACAGGACACTGGCTGGGTATAGATGTGCATGATGTAGGAGACTATAAGGTGGATGGGCAGCCCAGGTTGCTGGAGCCAGGCATGGCTCTAACCATTGAGCCGGGCGTATATATACCAGCAGGGAGCAAGGGGGTAGCGAAAAAATGGTGGGATATGGGGATAAGGATTGAAGATGATGTTGTAGTCACCAAGGATGGCTGTGATGTCCTAAGCAAAGACGCCCCCAAAACAGTTGCTGAGATCGAGTCCTTGATGGCTGGATAGGCGAATAAATTATATTAATTTCTGCTTTGACGGTAGTGTAGAATAGTTCTCTTGCCGCTAAATAATCACACGGAAAACAGTAATGGGTTTAAAGACAGCTCTATTTGATATGCACCTCGAGATGGGGGCCAAGATGGTTCCATTTGGTGGTTGGGAGATGCCGCTACATTATGGTTCTCAGCTCAAAGAGCACCATAGCGTAAGGCAGGCTGCGGGAATGTTTGATGTATCCCACATGTTGGCGTTGGATATTGTGGGCCCTGGCAGTAAAGAGTTTCTAAGGCATTTGTTGGCCAACGATGTTGCTAAACTGGAGCAGCCTGGCAAGGCGCAATATAGCTGTATGCTGAACCCTGATGCTGGGGTTATAGATGACCTAATTGTCTATTTTATTTCTCCAGATATATATCGATTGGTGGTAAATGCAGGCACGGCTGAGAAAGATCTCAACTGGATGGAGCAGTCAATAGCTGCCTATGATGCGGAGCTAACGGCGAGAAGAGATCTGGCTATGATCGCAGTGCAGGGGCCGCAGGCAAGGGATATGGCTAACTCTTTGCTACCAGAATCACTGAGAGAGCCAGCGGCTGCACTAAAACCTTTCTTCGCAGTTGCGGAGGGGGATTGGCTGGTGGCCCGTACCGGCTACACCGGCGAGGATGGCTATGAGATAAGCCTGCCCGCTACAGCAGCGGCGGATTTGTGGCAGGGATTGGCCGGGGCAGGAGTAGCGCCCTGCGGGCTCGGCGCACGCGACACCCTGCGTCTGGAGGCAGGGATGAATCTCTACGGCTCTGATATGGATGAGGAGATATCCCCTCTCAATGCAGGGCTGACCTGGACCATTGCCTGGGATCCGCAGGAGAGAGAGTTTATTGGTCGTCAGGCACTTGAGGCCAAGCGCAATAAGGACGACAATCTACAGTTTGTGGGACTACTGCTGGAGGGGCGCGGGGTATTGCGTGATCATCTCAAGATCTACTCGGGAGAGAGTGAGATAGGGGAGATTACCTCTGGTGGGTTTGCCCCTTCCCTGGACCGATCTATTGCGCTGGCGCGGCTGCGTCCTGGATACAGCGAGGGACTTGAGGTGGAAATGCGCGGGAAGCGCTTGTCGGTGAAAGTGGTACAGCCACCTTTTGTGCGCAATGGAAAGATTAAGATTTAACCAAACAATAGATAACCGCCTTAAGAGGGCCATACAATCATGAGTAATGTACCTACCGAATTGAAATATGCCAAAAGCCACGAATGGGCAAAGGACGAAGGAGATGGAACCCTAACTGTAGGGATAACCGATCACGCCCAGGAGCAGCTTGGGGATCTGGTTTTTGTAGATCTGCCGGAAGCTGGTGACAGCGTGGAAGCGGGGAGCGACTGTGCAGTGGTTGAGTCAGTTAAGGCTGCCTCCGATATATATAGTCCAGTATCGGGTGAGATTGTTGCGGTAAACGCAGCTCTAGCCGAAAGTCCGGAGATGGTAAACGAGGCTCCCTATGGGGATGGCTGGCTATTTAAGGTAAAGATGTCTGATGTGTCTGAATTGGATAACCTCCTTGATGCAGGCGCCTATGCAGAAGTGGCCGCAGAAGAGTAGATAAGTAAGACATAAGCGATAAAAGAAGATGCCATTTATTCCCCATACCGAAGAAGAGGTTCGGCAGATGCTGGCTGCCATTGGTGCTGCTAGCATAGAAGATCTGTTCGATGAGATACCACCAGAGCTGCGCTTTAATGGGCTGGAGTCAGTCCCTGAAGCTATGTCCGAGATGGAGGTGGCCCAGCTAATGGAGGCCCGGGCCCAGGCCGATGGTGTTCCTGCCTGTTTTATTGGCGCCGGCGCCTACGATCACCATATACCGGCCGCAGTTTGGCAGATATCAGGTCGCGGCGAGTTTTATACCGCATATACCCCCTATCAGGCCGAGGCGAGTCAAGGCACTCTGCAACTGCTTTACGAGTATCAATCCATGATGACAGCTTTGACTGCCATGGATGTATCAAATACCTCTCTCTACGATGGGGCCTCAGCCCTGGCTGAAGCTATACTGATGGCGGTGCGGGCCAATCGTAAATCCAAATCCAAACGGGTTTTGGTGCCGCGCACCCTGCATCCAGCTTACCGCAAGGTTGCTCACAACATTGTAAAAAATCAGGGCATAGAGCTGGTGGAACTCCCTTATGATCCTAAGGGTGGACATACTGATCCTGCTGTACTGGAGCAGTATGCAGGGGAAGATATCGCCGCCCTGGTTATTCCGCAACCAAACTTCTTCGGAGTGCTGGAAGAGGTTGATGCCCTCACCGACTGGGCCCATGCCAATAAGGCCATAGCCATTGGAGTGGTCAACCCGGTATCTCTCGCTCTGCTTAGCCCTCCAGGGGAGTGGGGCAGCGAAGGAGTGGATATCTGTTGTGGAGATGGGCAGCCTCTAGGTGCGCCCCTCTCATCCGGTGGTCCCTATTTTGGCTTTCTCTGTTGTCGTCAAGCCCATGTACGTCAAATGCCGGGTCGAATAGTTGGTCGAACCCGGGACCTGGATGGCAAACCGGGTTTCACCCTGACCCTACAGGCACGGGAGCAACACATAAGACGCTCCAAGGCTACTTCCAATATCTGCACCAACCAGGGTCTGATGGTTACGGCTGCAACCATACACATGGCGCTTCTGGGAGCAGATGGGCTGGAAAATGTAGCTGCTGGATGTAACAAAAATCTGGGCGCCCTAACCGAAAAACTGCTTCAGTGTGAGGGGGTGGAGACCATTTTTAATCGTCCAGTATTCCATGAGCAGGTGCTGCGCCTGCCGGTAGAGGTTAAGGGCGTTTTGAACAGCTTGGCGGCCAACAATATTCTAGGTGGTTATGATCTGTCGAAAGAGTATCCAGAACTAGGAGATGCGGTTCTAGTTTGTGCTACTGAAAAACGCACTTCAGATGAGATAGAGAAGTTTGCACAACAACTCTACAGAGCCGTGTTAGATATGCAGGGAGGGAAGTTCTAATGCTGATCCAGGAGCAATCAAAAGCAGGCCGGCGTGCAACGGCTCAGGCGCCTCTGCAGCAAGCGGATGCCAGTTCCATTCCGCAACAGTTCAGACGCAACTCCAAGCCTGCACTACCTGAGGTGTCTGAGATGCAGGTGGTGCGCCACTATACTCGTCTCTCACAGAAGAATTTCTCCATCGATACCCATTTTTATCCCTTAGGGTCATGTACCATGAAGTACAACCCACGGGGTTGTCACACCCTCTCCATGTTGCCGGGGTTTCTTAATCGACATCCGGAGGCTGCGGATAGTCACAGCCAGGGTTTTCTAGCCTGTATGTATGATCTGCAAGAGATGCTGAAAGAGATAACCGGAATGCGAGCAGTCTCTCTCAGTCCGGCTGCAGGCTCCCAGGGAGAGTTTGCCGGCGTGTCGATGATTAGGGCCTATCATGATGCTAGAGGCGACAGCGAGCGCCGAGAGATACTGGTGCCGGATGCAGCACATGGTACCAATCCGGCATCTGCAGTGATGTGTGGATATAAGGTGCGGGAGATCCCCACCGGCGATGATGGCGATATAGATGTGGAAGCCCTGAAGCAGGCCCTCGGTCCTCAGACCGCCGGCATTATGCTCACTAACCCTTCCACCTTAGGCGTATTTGATCGACGTATTGCCGAGATTGCGGGGCTGGTGCATGAGGCCGGAGGGCTACTCTACTACGATGGCGCCAATCTGAATGCAATTCTTGGCAAGGTACGGCCAGGAGATATGGGATTTGATGTAATTCATATCAACCTGCACAAGACCTTCTCCACTCCCCACGGCGGCGGTGGCCCTGGTGCTGGACCTGTTGGTGTAAGTGAGCGTCTGCAGCCCTACCTGCCAGTCCCAATGGCTCAGAAGCAGGATGAGACATATAGCTGGCTGACAGAAGATGATCTGCCTCAAAGTATTGGTCGCCTGTCCGCTTTTGCCGGAAATGCTGGCATTCTGCTGCGGGCCTTTATCTATGCTCGCATGATTGGTCGTGAGGGTATGGCTAGGGTGGCCGAGTATTCGACCCTGAATGCCAACTATATGCTCAAGCAGTTGCAGCAGGCGGGTTTTGATGCGGCATATCCAGAGAGGCGTGCTACTCATGAATTTATCATCACCTTGCGGCGGGAGGCTCGCAGCCTGGGGGTTAATACCATGGATTATGCCAAGCGTCTGTTAGACTATGGCTTCCATGCTCCCACTACCTATTTCCCTCTGCTGGTGCCTGAGTGTCTTCTCATAGAGCCAACAGAGAGTGAGGACAAAGATACTCTGGATGCCTTTATCGAGGCCCTAGTTGCTATCGAAAAAGAGGCGGAGTCAGATCCTGACCTGGTAAAAGGTGCGCCCCACACCATGCCGGTAAAACGCCTGGATGATGTACGGGCGGCCCGAGAATTAGACCTGGCCTGGAGCCAGGGTAACGACTAATGGCAAGCCAAGGTCCTCTGGGGATTAGGCGTATCATCAATGCCTGGGGTTACTCCATGGCTGGTTTCCGTGCTTGCTTCAAACACGAAGAAGCGTTGCGGCAGGAAACCTATGCGCTTATTTTTCTTGTTCCTTTGGCTATATGGCTAGGTGATAGTGGAGTGGAACGCGCCCTGCTGGTTGGCAGTCTTTTACTAGTGCCCCTGGTGGAGTTGCTAAATTCTGCAGTTGAAGCGGTGGTAGATCGTTTTGGTGGAGAGCATCACAAGCTATCGGGACGGGCTAAGGACATTGCATCTGCCGCAGTGTTTCTAAGTATAACTATGGCGATGGTTACTTGGATTCTGGTTTTGTCGCCGCGATTTCTTTAGATGAATCTCTGATAAAAGCCCTTCTGGCTTTATTAGAGCACGGAAACAGAAAAAGCGGTTACCTGTTTCCTGCATTTTTTAACGCCTGATACGATTGAAAATTGCGGCACGTACTTGTGTCGCAGGAACCTATGAGTTGTTCAGGGTTCTTTAACTTTGGTTAATTTGGATTAGATATGTCTGCACTTATTTGTGGCTCCTTTGCCTATGACACCATTATGGTGTTCCCCGACCATTTTAAAAACCATATTCTGCCGGAGCAGGTGCATATTCTGAATGTGTCTTTTCTGGTTCCGGATATGCGCCGCGAATTTGGCGGTTGTGCCGGTAATATCGCCTACAATCTGAATCTGTTGGGTGGCGAAGGCAAACCGATGGGTACGGTAGGAACGGATTTTAAGCCTTATGCTGACTGGATGGATAAGTGCGGCATAAGTCGTGAACATATCCGTGAGATAGAGGGCCAATATACCGCTCAGGCCTATATCACCACAGACCAGGATGATAACCAGATTACCGCCTTTCATCCCGGTGCCATGAATTTTTCCCATGATAACAAGATTAGTGATTCCAGCGGATGCACTATAGGCTTGGTTTCACCGGATGGCCGGGATGGCATGATTCAGCACGCAGAACAGTTTGCTGATGCTGACATTCCATTTATTTTCGATCCGGGGCAGGGCATGCCCATGTTTGATGGGGATGATCTGTTGCACTTTGCTGAGCAGGCCCAGTGGTTGGCATTTAATGACTATGAAGCCAAGCTGATGCAGGAGCGTACCGGGAAGAGTCCAGAGCAGTTAGCCCAGATGGTGGATGCAGTAATCGTTACTCGTGGCGGAGAGGGTTCTCGCATCTATACTAAGAGTAAGTTATATGAGATCCCTGCAGCTAAGGCTGCTAGCCTGGAAGATCCTACCGGCTGCGGTGATGCCTATCGTTCCGGTCTGCTCTATGGCCTGATGAATAGCATGGACTGGGATGTGACGGGGCGCATTGCTGCACTGATGGGGGCGATTAAGATTGAACACGCTGGCACCCAGAACCATAGCTTTACCCGGGATGAGTTCGATCAGCGCTTTAAGGATGTGTTTGGAATATCTCTATAACATATGCTCAATGGCTCCAACTAGGAATTTATGAGGAGAGCGATATGAAAACAGATCAGCCGCAGTCTTACATGACAACGCTTATTGCTACTTTCCTGCTTTTGTTAGCAGGTCTCCTGGTATCCCAAGTAGCTATTGCCGCCTCTGCGGCTGAGATCAATATCGGAGCAGATGCCACTCTGAATCGTTTCAAGAAAGAGGTGAGTGGTGGCGCTCAGTTTTTGCATAAGGCTGAGGGCGTTTTGGTGTTCCCCAGTGTTATCAAGGCCGGCATGGTTGTTGGGGGTGAATATGGTGAAGGTACATTGCGGATCAAGGGTAGAACAGCAGGCTATTATAGTACCGCTGGAGCATCAGTAGGATTTCAGTTAGGTGCTCAGTCCAAGTCCGTTGTTGTGGTTTTCCTGAGCAAACAGGCCCTAGCGAAATTTCAGCGCAGTGATGGCTGGAAGGTGGGAGTGGATGGTTCCGTTGCCGTAATTAAGTGGGGAGTTGGTGAGGATATCAACACTACTGAGATTAATGATCCAGTGGTTGGGTTTATCTTCAGTAATAAGGGGCTTATGTACAACCTGACCCTTGAAGGGTCGAAGATAAGTCGCATTCAGCGTTAACGCTTGCATAGCTTTAATAAATAATCTTCTCGCATTTTGATGCGGCAAAAAGTTTTACAGGAAACTATTAAATGATCACCGCTCAATTGCGTTTAAAAAAGAATCAAGAGCGTCGTCTGCGCGCGGGCCACTGCTGGATCTACAGTAATGAAGTGGATACCAAGGCTACACCTCTAAAAGAGTTTGAGCCTGGGCAGGCTGTAGATGTAGTTAATCATCAGGGTAAATGGCTCGGTTCAGGGTATATAAATCCAAACTCTCTTATCTGCGCTCGACTGGTAAGCAGAGATAGTGAACATCCACTTTCAGCTTCTCTTCTGGTACATCGAATCAAGATTGCCCTCGCTATGCGTGAGCGTATCTATTCAGCGCCCTATTACCGTATGCTGTTTGGGGAGAGTGATGGCCTGCCTGGCTTGGTAGTTGATCGCTATGGAGATCAGGTGGTGGTTCAGATAACTACCGCCGGCATGGAGCTGATGAAGCAGGAGATAGTTGCTGCAATAGAGAAGGTACTCAAGCCAAAAGGAATTTTGTTGCGTAACGACAGTTCAGTGCGGGTCCAGGAGGGGCTGGATCAATACATTGAACTAGCTTCTGGTGAAGTGCCAGAGCTGCTCAATGTGCAAGAGAGCGGATTGAGTTTCCAGGTACACTCTCAAGAAGGGCAAAAGACCGGCTGGTTTTTTGATCAGGCAGATAACCGCGCCCGCATGTCTAGATATATTCAAGGCGGTCGGGTGTTGGATGTTTGTAGTTATGTGGGTGCATGGGGCGTGCAAGCCGCCGCTATGGGGGCAGAGCAGGCGCTGTGCGTTGATAGCTCTGCAAGTGCTCTGGAGAGAGTGCAGGCCAATGCTGAGCAAAACAATCTATCTGAAAAAGTTAACACCCTACGTGCAAATGCCTTCGACGCCCTACGGGATATGCGCAGTGAGCGCGAACGCTTTGACCTGATTGTATTAGATCCACCAGCCTTTATAAAAAGACGTAAGGATAAAAAAGAGGGAACATTGGCTTATAAGCGCTTGAATCAGGCTGCACTCCAGTTGCTATCTAAAGATGGCATACTGATTACCTCTTCATGCTCTCATCACATAACACAGCAAGAGTTACTGCAAACAGTACAACAGGCGGGCCGACACTGCGACCGCTCTTTACAGCTATTGGAGCAGGGTCAGCAGGGGCCAGATCATCCGATTCATCCAGCTATACCGGAGACGGCTTATCTAAAGACGCTCTACTTTAGGGTGCTACCAACTTTTTAAGGTGTGGTTGCGGTATTGGCAAGCTTGCCCAGAGAGCCTCTGATTTTATCAATCAGATCTTTGCATTCAGTAAGATGATGGCGTTTTGCTAGGTAGCTGGGGTCGTTGTAGGTATACCAGACCTCCCCATTTTCTGCTTTCCATATCAGCGCCTTCTGCGGCAGATCTATACCAATGCTCTGGCCGCACTTCATAAGCGGTGTGCCCACATTGGGATTGCCAAACACAATAAGTTCGGTCGGTGGTAACTTCTTTCCAACTTTCTCCGCATTATCAGCATGGTCTATTCTTGTGAAGATAGTCATGCCTCTTTTAAGCAGTTCCTGCTCTAGACGGTCAGCTGTGGTTCGGACGTCATGGGCGCTTTTGACGCTGATGGTTCCATTATCTGCAAAGGACAGTGGTACGCTAGCAAGGAATAGTACGAAGGTAAAAAGGGATCCTCTCATGGTGTTTGCTCCCACTCTATTGGAACACAGCATTCAGATCATTTGACGGAATTTAGTATACGGAATAGCTAGATACCATGTTGTGGTAAGGTTAATTCTTGTGATGTCTGTCACTGTGTTATGTGGCTTTGAACATGTAGAAAAGCGATAAAAACAAAACTAGACACAGGGTCTTTAGTTACACGCTTGGTTTGCGGTCAGTAAATAAGATGAGGCATTTGCAAAAAAGTTAAAAAACTTTAACCCAATTGAGTGATATGTACGTTATTAGTTGATGAATGCTAATTGATAAGTCGATGGAGAAGAGTTCAATGAAGATGAAAACAGTAGTGTTACTGCTTATGGTGTTGCCACTGGATAGCCTGGCAAGAATCAAGCTAATAACCTTGCCGGTACGGGAGCGGGTGGAGATTCAGCTAGACCATGCCAGCGCTACTCTGGTGGAAGAGGAGCGTATAGTTCCTTTGGTGAAAGGCTCCAATCAAGTTGATTTCTCCTGGTCTAATACCAGGATCGATCCAGATTCCGTACTATTTAGACTGCTCCCAGCACAGGGCAATTCCGAGGTGGATGCCAAGGTGTTGTCGGTTAGCTATCCGCCAAATGAAAGCTCTCTGGTGTGGAGTGTAGGTGCAGACAACTCCGGTTCTGCCAGGGTGCGTATCAGCTATCTGTTGGGTGGCTTGGATAAGGGCTACCACTACCGGGCAACTGCGAATAAGCAGGAAACAACTTTACAGTTGGCGCAGTATCTGCGAGTGAAGAATAATTCTAATGAAGAGTATGGGCAGGGTCATATCTGGGTTGGATTTGGTGAGCAGCTACAACGTCCGATTGGCTTGAATGAGACCAAAGATCTTCTGTTGCAACGTTATAACAAGGTGGCGATACAGAAGCGCTATACGGTGGATGTGACCAAGTATGGTTACATCGATACGGCCAAGAAGAAACTTCAAGTCCCGATGCACTATGTGCTGCAGAACGATGCTGATCACGGCCTGGGGAAAGAGGCGCTGCCGTTTGGTAAGGCGCGTATTTTTCAACAGGATGGCAAAGGCAGTACCACATTTGTGGGAGAAGATTGGGGTCGCTTTACTCCTAGAGATGATGAGATGGAGCTGTATCTGGGTGTGGCCAGGGATATCGTGGTTAAACGAACTATTGAGCGCAACGAGCGGAAGAGGATTAGCGGCAATCTTTACGACTATGAGATGGTGGTGAAGTATGAGGTAGAGAATTTTAAGGACTCTTCAGTAACGCTGGATATCAGTGAGCAGGCTAGCAAACTGCGGCAGGAACTGGGTCTTGGAAACAGAAGAGGAGTGCAGTGGCAGTTGGGCAGTAAGACCAATATGCCGGGTGGACTCGACGCCGAAAAATCCGATGCCGAGCAGCTGCTATTTCACGTTGATCTTGCCCCTAAGAAAAAATCAGGCAAGGCCAAAAAGCAGATATATAAACTGCATTTTATTGCCAAGAATGAGTGGAGGTAGAGATGAAACATCCAATATTACTAAAACAGATCCCCCTGTTATTGCTAGCGTTTCTGTTTGCCCCTCTCAGTGCTGTCGCTAAAAACCTGGATCTCTCCACCGTGCCTGATAGAGACAGTGTGCAACTGACCATCTATAACTCGGAAGATCTGACCCTGGTGCGCGAGAGCAGAATCGTAAGCTTTAAAAAGGGGATAAACCCACTGCAGTTCTCTTGGGCTAATACTCTGATTGACCCAACCTCAGTTGAGCTGGAGTTTAAAGATATGGCGGGGAAACTTGAGGTGATGGATACAACATTTCCTCACCAGAAGCCACAGATGCTCTACTGGAATGTGCAGGCGGATGCAGATGTGGAGGCCAGGATTGAGATCAGCTATTTCACCTCCGGTATAAGCTGGAATGCTGACTATGTAGCTATTGCCAATTCCGCAGAGAGCAATATAGGTTTAGAAGGATTCGTGCGGGTGACTAATCGATCAGGCGAGCCCTATGCCAATGCTCAGGTGCGGCTAGTGGTTGGCAAGATTAACCTGGTTGAGAAGATTGCCGAGCTGGCGCGTGTTTCAGTAACTCAAGTGGATAAATTAGAGAGGAGTGAATACAAAAAACTCAGAACCAGGGCAGCACGAAAAGTAATGGCTCCTGCAATAATGGAATCGATTGTAGGAGTTGCTGATGAGGCACCAATGCCAAAGCAGGTAGAAAAAGAGGGGCTGGGTGAATATTTTATCTACACCATTGAGGGACGTGAAAGTATTCCCGATGGCTGGTCTAAAAGGCTGCGTAGCTTTGATGCCACCAAGGTGCCAGTGGATGTGGTCTACCGCTATCGCACTGAGGAGTATGGCAACCAATTGGTTCGGCTCTATCTAATAAAGAATGATGAAAAATCAGGCCTGGGAACCACCCCTATTCCAAACGGCAAGGTCCAGATATTTCGTCAAAACGGGCGCAAAGGCCTGAGCTATATAGCCACTCAATCTGTGAAATATGTTCCCATAGGTGATCGTCTGGAGTTAAATCTTGGAGTAGATCCTGAAGTGGTGTTCGAGCTGATTAAACAAAAGGTAGTGCGAGATAATATCTGGGTACGCGTGAACAAAGGAAAGGTGTACAAAAAAGTGGGAGAGGGATTGTTTAAGGTAGATCATGATGCCAAGGTGGCGGGATGGGATGAACATCAACTATTTAGTCAGCGTATCCGCAACTATAGCAACAGGAAGATTCGGGTCGAGGTGCGACGCAGCTATTCGGGCGATGTTACCTTTCGCAGTAAACTTAAGGCTAAGCCATACAACTACCGTACTGTAGAGTTCGAGACAGAAATTTCTGCTGGGGATAAAAAAGATCTGAAACATGAGGTCATAATCAGGAATGGCTACAATGCAAAACAGCAGAGGGTAGATGTGGTTGAGGGTTGATTTGCCAGCTTTGGCCGGTGAAGCCTGCTAATCTTGTACTCCCCCGCGAAGGATCGCGGGGGAGTATGAGTATTATCCGATTCTACGGTGAGAGGAACTTAATTCCCAGCTTCTCTGGCTTAGATTGTGGATCTCTCTCTGGATTCTGCTGCGATGCGGTTCCGTTAGTTGTGACCACTCTTCGGCTAGGGCAACGGCGTCTGGACTCAGGCCGTTCTCGGCTTCATCCCCAAACATTAGCCAGGCCGGGTTAACCCCAAGAACCTCTGCTATCTCGTTGATTTTACGTGGCCTAAGGCTTTTCCCGTTCTCTATTTTCTGGATTACTGCCTGGTTGGTCCCAGCCTGTCGTGCCAGTTGCTCCTGGGTCCACCCTTTCTGTTGACGACGCATACGCATGCGCTGTCCCAGAGAACTTTTTGTTGTTTGATCTTGTGGTTGGATCATGGTGTTAACCGTCCCTATCAGGTGACATTCTGAGATAGATAGCGGCACCTGCTGAGATATCTTTAGCGCATATTTTTCTATTGTTAGACTCCCATAACCTGGGCAGGATGGTAAGATATGCACCCATGTTGTCTTACCCAGATATAGATCCGGTTATATTTTCCTTAGGCCCGTTTGATGTTTATTGGATCGGCTCTGTTGGCCCTATTAATGTCCATTGGTACGGCGCTACCTACCTTGTAGGATTTGTAATTAGTTGGCTGTTGATGCGCTACCGCGCAGACAGAATTGGTTTGCGTGAGACACCAGAGCGTGTAGATGATCTCATCTTCTATGGTGCCTTGGGGGTTATCCTTGGCGGACGGGTCGGCTATGTGTTGTTCTATGGCTTTCCTCAGTTTCTGGCTGATCCGTTATATCTGTTTAAAATAAACGATGGCGGCATGTCCTTTCACGGCGGGTTGATAGGTGTGTTGGTTGCTATGTGGCTATTTGGTCGTCGTATCGATCGGAGCTTTTTTCAACTAACCGATTTTATCGCACCCATGGTTCCAGTGGGACTGCTTGCTGGTCGGATTGGCAACTTTATCAATGGAGAGCTCTGGGGGAAATCGAGCAACCTGCCTTGGGCTATGCAGTTATCATGCGAACGCTTTCCGGGTGCATGCAATGGAAGCCATTTAGGCTTTAGCCAGCCACTGCATCCGAGCCAACTGTATGAGGCCGGACTGGAAGGGCTGTTGCTGTTTCTGATCTTATGGATCTACTCCATACGCCCTCGGCCATTGATGGCTGTCTCAGGATTGTTCCTATTTGGTTACGGACTGTTTCGTTTTGCGGTAGAGTTTGTGCGTATGCCAGATGCCCATATCGGTTATCTGGCGTTTGGATGGTTTACTATGGGGCAGTTGCTAACCTTGCCCATGCTGGCCGCTGGGGCAGCGCTGGTGGTCGTGGCTTACAAGAGAGATAAATAGAGTATGCAGCAATATCTGGATTTAATGCGTCATGTGCGTGATAACGGCAGCCGTAAAGAGGATCGTACCGGCACCGGGACTATAAGCCTGTTTGGTTATCAGATGCGCTTTGATTTGGCCAAGGGGTTTCCGGTGGTGACTACTAAAAAGCTGCATCTGCGCTCCATCATCCATGAGCTACTCTGGTTTCTCCAGGGTGATACCAATATCAAGTATCTGCATGACAATGGAGTAAGCATCTGGGATGAGTGGGCGGATGAGAATGGAGACCTGGGGCCAGTTTACGGCTATCAGTGGCGCTCATGGCCCGCCCCGAATGGGGAAAGTATAGATCAGATAAAACTGCTGCTGGAACAGATTAAAAACAACCCAGATTCGCGTCGCCTGATGGTTAGCGCCTGGAACCCGGCCTGTGTGGACCAGATGGCATTGCCGCCTTGTCACTGCCTGTTTCAGTTCTACGTGGCTGAGGGTAAGCTATCTTGCCAGCTCTACCAGCGCAGCGCTGATATCTTTCTGGGGGTGCCGTTCAATATTGCCTCCTATGCGCTGCTTACACTGATGGTGGCCCGGGAGTGCGGACTGGAGCCGGGTGAGTTTGTGCATACATTTGGTGATGCCCATCTCTACTCTAATCATCTAGACCAGGTGGAGACCCAGTTGGCACGGGAGCCTCTGCCTCTGCCTAGGATGAGGTTGAATCCGGATGTAAGCTCAGTATTTGATTTTAGCTATGATGATTTTGAGCTGGTAGGTTACGAGGCCCATTCCCATATCAAGGCTCCGGTTGCAGTTTGATGAATCAATACAAGCCAGTTATATCTATAATTGTGGCCATGGCGGAAAACCGGGTGATTGGCTGCGAGAACTCGCTGCCCTGGCATCTGCCTGCCGATCTACAGCACTTCAAGGCCATGACTATTGGTAAGCCGATTGTCATGGGGCGCAAGACCTGGGAGTCGCTGCCAGGGAAGCTGCCGCAACGACCTCATGTCGTCATAACCGCTAATCCAGACTATGTGGCGGATGGCTGTACTGTTGTTCACTCTTTAGAGCAGGCTATTCAGGCATCAGGAGATGCGCCAGAGGTGATGATAGTGGGGGGCGCTATGCTCTATAGTCAGGCTCTGCCACTGGCCGACCGTATCTATCTGACTCTGGTAGAGAGTAAGGTAGAGGGAGATACCCTGTTTCCAGAGTATGATCAAAGTCAGTGGCAGGAGACGGCAAGGGAGCGTCATCCCAGCGACGATAAAAATCCCTACGCCTATAGCTTTATCACCCTGTCACGCGTCTGAGACATCCCCTGTATCCAGCTGTCCGGTGATACGTCTGCGGATGTGTGACCAGGATACCCCAGCGCCCAGGATACCGGCTATTGCCAACTCGGCAACGTAGCTGAGAACCTTGGAGCTATCAGTGGCTATAGCCAGCCAATCCAGTATCAGCCAGATTAGCAGCCCGAAAAATGCCAGAGCCAGGATAATGCCAAAGGGGCCAAGGGATTTGAAGGTTGCACGCAGCAGTATGGTCCAGCCAATGAGCAGAACCACGCCAACAAAGGCCTTCAATACGTCGAATTGGCTAAACTCCTGTAGAGCCCAGTGGTAGTAGGAGTAGCCCTCTGGATTGTATGAGGCAAATACTAATATCAGGGCGACCAGTACTCTAAGTAGAAATCCGCTCCAGCTGAAAGATGATGAGTTGGCCATATGTTTCTCCAGCAACAGATCCGGTTATGTGTGCTCTTTGGGTTGTACGGTGTTGGGGCAGTTAAGCTGAAACGGCTTTGGCTGCTTACGCTTTCTAATGCGCAGAGCCGTAAGCGTTCCACCCCAGAGACAGCCGCTGTCCAGGGACCATGTATCGCCATGTCTACCAAAACCCAGGGTGGACCAGTGTCCAAATAGTATGCGTTCTCCCGTGCTGGCGCGATCCGGTACTGCATACCACGGGGTTAGAGATGGATCTTGATTACCTGGGGCGCAGCTCTCTTTCAGTGATATAGAGCCGTCTGGATTGCAGTAGCGTAGTCGGGTGAAACAGTTGGTGATAAAACGTAACCGCTCCATGCCCTTAAGTTCAGGGTCCCAGCGGTCAGGCAGGTTGCCATACATATTACTTAGATACTCTTTGTAGGAGTCTCCCTGGAGTACTGACTCCAGCTCGGCGGCGCACTGCATGGCGGTGGGAATATCCCACTGTGGTGGCAGGCCGGCATGAATGATACTGAACTTGCGTTTTTTACTGTGATGCATCAGTGGGCGATGCCGCAGCCAGTGCAGAAGCTCATCCCGGTCTGGGGCATTTAGAACTTGGTCCAGGGTGTTGTTGGGATCTTTGTGTTTATCTATCGACTCGGATAGGGCTAGCAGGTGTAGGTCGTGATTGCCCAGTACGCATTTGGCGCTTTTCCCCAGCCCTTTTACAAAACGTAGTACTTTGAGCGAGTCTGGTCCCCGGTTTACCAGATCTCCGGCGAACCATAGCTTGTCATGCTCCGAGTTGAATTCTAAACGGTCGAGTAGATGGCGTAGCTGGGTATAGCAGCCCTGCACATCACCAATAGCGTACACGGCCATGTCTATAGGTTTCCTGGATTTAGTTTGTCTGGGAGCATACGGTTACAGTGTGGAGGACTTAATATTCAACATCATCATGCTGCGAAACATTATCGGGAGAGTAGATCAATTGCAAGTCTATTCAGGTTTTGGAGTTTTCTGTCGATATATATGGAAAGAGTGTTGATATCAGGGTGATTATATGAAACCTATCTTTCTGATTTATTTCGCTTTATTGACGGCTTGTTCGTCTCTATGGGCGGCAGACATGAGTCCATTGCTGCTAGCTGCAGCTACTGATGGCGATGTGGTTATGGTGCAAAAGGTTCTGGCGCAAGGGGTAGATGCCAATGCCAAGAATGGGTCCGGTCGTCCGGCTCTGGTGATGGCTGCTTTCAACGGCAATACACACACGGTAAAGGCTCTTCTGGCTGCTGGCGCCGATGTGAATGCGGTAGACGGGACAGGCGCTAGTGCTGTCATGGAGGCTGCCGCCTTTGGTCACGGAGCTGCGGTAAAGGCTTTGATTCAGGCCGGTGCTGATCTTAACCTAAAGAATAAGGCCGGAGTTACTGCTGTGCAACGGGCCGAGAAGGGCAAGCATCAGGGCGTGCTAAAGTTGTTGCAGGATGCTGGTGCGTCTTAGCGGCTATATAGCGCCATCTCCACAGCCGTATTCAATGCAACTTCTAGGCTGCCAGGGTTAGCCTTGCCTGTCCCCGCCAGGTCCAGGGCTGTGCCATGATCCACCGAAGTGCGAATTATTGGTAGGCCCAAGGTTATATTTACCGCTTTACCAAACCCTTTGTATTTTAGCACCGGCAGGCCCTGATCATGGTACATGGCCAGTACAGCATCTGCCTGTTCCAGGTAGTGGGGTGTAAACAGGGTGTCGGCTGGTAGTGGGCCCTGTAGTTGCATCCCCTCTTGGCGCAGCTGTTCCAACAGCGGCGAGATGACCTCAATCTCTTCTGATCCCATATGTCCTCCTTCTCCTGCATGAGGGTTGAGGCCGCAAACTAGGATACTTGGGTGGTCGATGCCAAATCTCTGTGTTAGGTCAGTGTTTAGGGTACGGACTACCCTTTCCAAGAGCGAAGCTGTTATAGCCTTGCTTACCTCTGACAGAGGAAGATGAGTGGTCGCTAGGGCGACCCTCAGTCCTGCAGTAGCTAGCATCATTACCGGATCACCATTGGTCAGTTCTGCTAGGAATTCAGTATGTCCGGTAAAGGGTATTCCGGCATCATTTATTACCCCTTTATGTACCGGGCCAGTAACTAGGGCGTGAAAGGTTCCATCCATACAGCCATGGGTGGCTTGGCGCAGACACTCTAGTACATAGTCGGCGTTGTCAGGGACTAACTCTCCTGGTTCAGAGTTGGTTGCCAGAGGGATAGGAAGTACGCAGAGCTTTCCTGGCTCTGCTGTAACAGCAGGTGCAGAAGGATTAAATTGTTCTATTTTTAAGCGTAGTCCGAGCCGCTTGGCGCGCTTGGTTAGTAGATCAGGATCAGCAACAACTACAAGGTTGCTTGTTCTAGTTTGTTGAGCCAGTTGTACACATAGATCTGGTCCGATACCAGCGGGCTCTCCGGGGGTGAAAGCGATTCTGACAGCTTCAATGCTCATATCATAATCAGGCTGGAACTGGCCCCACTTAGATTGTGGACAACGCTACTATTGGTAAGAGTCATCTTCGAGGTGGATTTCTACATATGCCTCATCACGCAGTCGACGCAAAAATAGTTGTGACTCTTCTGTCGCCTTGCGTCTGAAAATGGCTTCTCTAGCCTGAGAGCGTTTGATATCACTCGAGCTATCATGCATACGCCTCTCCAGGACCTGTACAATATGCCATCCGAATTGAGTTTTGAAAGGTGCGCTAATCTCATTAGGCGCAAGTTGCTGCATCTGTTGTTCAAATTCAGGCACTACATCGCCTGGGTTGATCCATCCCAGTTCTCCGCCTTTAATGGACGATGCCTGGTCATCTGAGTGGGAGCGGGCTAGGGCGGCGAAGTCATCACCCCCATCCAGGCGCTGCTTGAGTTGCATCAGACGTGTTTTGGCATCATCGTCAGAGGTGATTTCGCTGGTGCGGATTAGTATATGTCTGGCTTTGGTCTGTTCAAGTATAGGCGATTTCTTCTTGTCTTTAATTACATTGCCGCCCTTATAGTCTGCAACTTTTACTATGTGGAAGCCGCTGGAGCTTCTAATTGGATCGGATATTGCGCCACGGCCCAACTTGGGCACTACTTTGGCAAAGATTGATGGTAGTTGGCTTCTTGAACGCCAGCCGAGATCTCCCCCCTCCAGGGCCTGTTGCCCATCTGATTCAGAGAGAGCGATGTTCTGAAAATCTGCCCCGGCACGCAGTTTTTTTACCAGTTTCTGCGCCTTACGTTTTGCACGCTGTATCTCTGTTGAGGATGCACCTTCCGGGGTGGATATAAGTATATGGAACAGGTGGAATGCGGTTTTTCTGGTTTTTCTCGTTTTGGTCGGGGCTTGTACGACCTCTTTGGCGTTTGCTATGTATGCGTCTATTTCCCGTTCAGTTATGTGGACGCGACTTCTCATCTCCTTGGACATAAAACGCTGAGTAGTGATTTGGTTGCGCAGTTGCGTGCGGAATGTGTTGAAAGACAGGCCGCTACGCTCAACGGCAGAACGGAACTCCGAGAGCGACATTCTGTTCTTACGAGCAATATTGCTAATTGCCTGGGCTAGGACCTCTTCGCTGACATTTACCCCTGAGCGGACAGCGGCTGATAGCTGTATTTTTTCTAAAATTAGGCGTTCCAGAACTTGGCGCTCCAAAACCTTTTTTTCGGGGAGCTTAGCCTTCTTTGCTCTGAGCTGAGCCACTATTTGGGATAGCTTCTCTTGAAGTTCGCTATTTACTATTACTTCGTCGTCCACAACCGCAACAATGCGATCAACATCCTGAACCTTAGCTGTAATTGCTGTGCTACATAGTGCTAGGGTGATTGTTAGCAGCAACATACTCCAGTTGTTGCGGGTGAAAAGCCTAGTCATAGCGGTTATTCGGCTCTGGTGTATCCAAGAATATTATCTTCAAGAAATTCATCTACCTTATCACCAATACTGGTCAATCCAGTCAACTCAAGTTGCAGATAGAATGCAGTATTAGCGTCTAGATTAGAGTCATTAACGTAGTGACGTCCTACGAAGCGCAAGGCCCAGCAGCAGTTGCTGTATTCAAACCCAGCAAATGACTCCATGGTCTGGTCGTGTAGTAGGGAGTAGTCCCAACGACCAACTGCATTTATGTGCGAGGTGATTGGTAGGCGGAGTGATAGATCTGTTTGTTCAAACAGTACGCCATCATTTTCGTAGTCTCGAGCGTAGCGATAGCCTAGATTAAGCAAAGTTTTCTTTTGGTTATCGTATCTAAGGTGGAAAGCTGATTGAGAGGTTTTGTTTCTATCTCGGTTGTGGTCCCATTCCAAGTCGGCTTGGGTGCTCCAGTTGTTACTTATTTGCCACGCTACTTGTCCTATGAGGGCGGAGTTACTGTCGTTAGATGCCGATAGAACCCTGGCTGGAGAGCTCGGAAGCTGTACCTCGCGATCCTTAAAATAGAATATCTCGCCGATACTAAAACGGAAACTCTCCTTGCCTGAATCATTTTCGAAAGTACGGCTGGTTAGGGCTAAGGCTAGTTGATTTGCGTCACCGACGCGGTCTGCGCCGCTAAAGCGGTTTTCACGGAACATGTTGTAGAAGCTGAAATCGTATGTGCCGGTATCAAAAACTGGTAACTCATCCTGATTCTCTTCAGAGTTGTAGAGGTAGAACATGCGTGGTTCCAAAGTGTGGGTATTGTTCTCTCCCACCTTTTCAAAAAACAGTCCACTATCTAGACTGAAGGTGCCAGTGGTACGGTCGGGGGAGTCAGACATCCCGGCAGTCTGATCTTTTAGATTATAACTGGTGTGGCGTACTCCCAGTTTTGGCGTTATATAGCCCCAGCTGTTGCGTATAGGTAAACTTATAGCCGGTTCGAAATCAACGCGGTGTCCTCGGACGCTCTCATCCTTGTCAAAATAAACATACTCGGCGTCCAGGTGCAGCGTAAGATTGCCAATTTGGTTAGGCTTGTTATATGTAAATTTTATCTGTGGCATCCGTGCGTATGGGCGGTCGGCTCTTGCTATAGTTTCATCCAAGGTCTGGTAGTATTGGGCGCGGGCCAATATGCTCCAGCTGTTTCCGCTGTAGTGTAGGTCTCCGCGTCGTAGTAGATATCTGCTGCTTGATTCCGTCAGGCTGTCACCCATATCATCAAAATAGTCGCCATCAGAGGCGTAGTTTATGTCTGCCGACAGCCGTAAATTTGGGGCTAGGTAGCCATTACCATAGTATGAGAAGGCGCCGCGTGTACTGTTTTCTCCGCTTTTCCTATCCTTGTCATCTGGCAAGATTTCCATCTGGGTTTCGCCATAGTAGTTCTTGGTTAGATAGCGGAATTCACCACCAAGCATTAAGCCGCGTTTGCTCATCATGCGGGGTACAATTGTAGCGTCCATGTTAGGTGCGATATTGATATAATATGGAGTAGATATGTCAGCTCCAGTATTATCTGAACTCCCAAAGGAGGGTACTAGGAAACCTGATTTACGTCGGTCATCAATTGGGAAGCTAGCATATGGCAGATAGAAGAATGGAATACCTTTGAATCGGAAGACTGTATCACGGGCTACGCCAACACCTGTCTCTTTATTGATTTCTAGCTTTCCAGCCTCCAACACCCAATCTTCGTTTCCAGGACGACATGTAGTGTACTTGATGTCTTTGTAGCTGCTCTGGTTGCGTCCCTTGATGTTTACCTCGGAGGCACTGCCTCGAGCTCGCCTCTTGGGTAGTCGGTACTGGGCATTCTTTATGTGGCCGGTATTATCAGCCATATTCATGTTAGCTGAATCACCGCTTACTAGTAGTCCAGGGCTTTGATAGTAGACAGAGCCGTTAATATCAATGGTGTCGTTGCTGTTGTTGTAGGTGATGTGGTCTGCTTCCAGTAACTGATCATCTTTGACCACTTCAACGTTGCCAGAGAATATGGCCTGTTTGTTTTCACGTGAGACATCCGCAGCATCAGAGGTGATTTGGGTTTCACCGCTATATCTGGGGGCATTCTCAGCGGGGTCGTTCAAAGGGCCGCACTGATCCCAATTTAGATCGCGGTCAATGCGCATGGCATTGCCAGCCTCTATTTGTCTTTGACCAATTACCGGCTCATAGTAATTCGCGACAGCAGCAGATGTTTCAGCCTCACCGACCGCCTCAGTCTGTTCGCTAGCCTCGAACGAGCTCTCGTACGCTGGGGTGGTTGTAACTGCCTCTTGATCAGCCTTTGGGCTGGTCCTTGTGGCAATGGGATTGCTTGATTTTCCTTCGCCGCTTTTGGAGCAATCCCAAGTGTTATTCGCTCCGGCTCGACAATCCCATTTGGCTTTTGCGCTCAAAGCCATGGGAACAAGCAGCGAAACACACATAACTGCGGATAAGGTTGTTGTTTTTGCTGACACTTTAATGCTTCTCAATTTCTTATGTGGACCTAAATGATTGCGAGTGTTCGCGCGCAAGCAAGTGAGTAAATGCCTAATATATCAAAAGAGGGGTAAAATCGCATAGAATCAATAATTCTTCAACGTTTCTTTACTATTATTTCACGATTATTACGCATATATCTGTCAGAATAGCTATTTTTATCCAGAATCAGTATATATTTAGCACACAATGCCACATAGAGAAAAATTACTAAAGATTTGGTTAGAAACTACTGTGGGGTTGGAGGGAGCCTCTCTGGAGCTGGCCTCGGGTGATGCCAGTTTTAGGCGCTACTTTCGCCTTTGCCGTTCCGACGGAACCACAAACATAGTTATGGACGCTCCTCCCGAGAACGAAGACTGTCGACCATTTGTTACTATTGCCCGGCATCTTGGGGGGCTGGGGTTGAATGTTCCAGTGGTCCACGAGGCTGATCTTGAACAGGGATTTCTCCTGTTGAGTGATCTCGGGAGTGAGCATTATCTAGACTGGCTTACGGATGGCGAGAGTGAGGTCCTCTATGCTGATGCTCTTGCTGCCCTCATGGTAATGCAGGCCCATGGCATGAGGGACGGGCTGCCGACTTACAACAGAGAGCTGTTGCTGCGGGAGATGAGCCTGTTTCGAGATTGGCTGTTACAGCAACATCTGGGAGTGAGCTTGGATGCAGGTGAGCAGCAGATGTTGGATGGTGTTTGCGAACTGCTAGTGGCAAATGCCCTTGAGCAGCCCCAGGTGTTTGTACATCGTGACTACCACTCCAGGAATCTGTTGGTGACTCCAGAGAATAACCCCGGGGTTATTGATTTTCAGGATGCGGTAATCGGTCCCGTTACCTATGACCTAGTCTCTGTTCTGAAAGATTGCTATATAAGCTGGCCCAGGGCGCAGGTGAAGCAGTGGGTTTCTGGGTATTATGCCCAGGCGTTACAAGCCGGAATTGTGCAGAAACAGCATGAGGATGATTTTCTGCGTTGGTTCGATCTGATGGGAGTGCAGCGCCATCTCAAAGCAGCAGGTATCTTCGCCCGGCTGAATATCCGCGATGCTAAGCCAGGCTATTTGAAAGATATCCCCAGGACCCTGAACTACATTGTGGAGATTGCGCCGGAGTATCCAGAGCTGGAGCAACTGGCAGAGCTGGTCTCAGTGCGCGTACTGCCAGCCTTGTAGTCTCTTTTACCCCTGTTCTCTGGCGACGGCCTTGTAGCCTATGTCCTTGCGGTAGAATGAGTCTTTCCAACTAATCTGTTCAGCCAGTTCATAGACCCTTTGTTGGGCCTGGGCAACGTTATCACCTAAGGCGGTAACACAGAGCACGCGCCCGCCAGCAGTTACAACCTTATTATCCTGCATGGCAGTTCCGGCATGGAACACTTTTTCACCCTCGGTTTCCTGCTGTGGTAGGCCGCTGATTACATCACCTTTGGCATAACTGGATGGATAACCGCCGGCGGCTATTACAACGCCAAGCGAAGCCCTGGGGTCCCACTCTGTCTGTTCCGAATCCAGCTTGCCTTCCAAGGCGGCAAGACAGTGGGCGGTCAGGTCTGACTGCATGCGTAGCATAATGGGTTGGGTTTCCGGGTCACCAAAGCGACAGTTGTACTCGATCACTTTGGGGGTGCCGTCAGGTGTAATCATCAGTCCGGCATAGAGAAAGCCGGTGTAGGGGAGTCCCTCTGCTGCCATGCCTGCAACTGTGGGTTGTATTACTTCATCCATGATACGTTGGTAGACCTCGTCTGTAACAACGGGGGCGGGGGAGTAGGCGCCCATTCCTCCAGTGTTGAGGCCGGTGTCGCCATCCCCAACCCGTTTGTGGTCCTGGCTGGTGGCCATAGGCAGGATGTTGTTGCCGTCGGCCATGACGATGAAGCTAGCCTCTTCTCCCTCCAGGAACTCTTCAATTACCACTCGGTGGCCCGCTTCGCCAAAGGCGTTGCCGGACAGCATATCTTTGATTGCAGCTTCAGCGGTATCAATATCCATGGCTACGATTACTCCCTTGCCTGCAGCTAGGCCGTCTGCCTTAACTACAATGGGGGCGCCCTGTTCGCGCAGATAGGCTAGGGCCTTATCTTGATCGGTAAAAGTCTGGTAGGTGCCAGTCGGGATGTTGTGGCGTGCCAGAAAATCCTTGGTAAAAGATTTTGATCCCTCCAGTTGCGCAGCGCCCTGGGATGGGCCGAAGCATGGCAAACCTGCATCCTGGAAGGCATCTACTATGCCTATAACCAGAGGGGCTTCTGGTCCAACGATAGTTAGTCCAATCTCCTTTTTCTGGGCGAATGTGATCAGCGCTTCAATATCATCTGCAGCAATGGCGACATTTTCCAGTTTGGGCTCCAGAGTGGTGCCAGCATTTCCCGGGGCTACATATACGGTGTCTGCCAGAGGGGATTGAGCCGCCTTCCAGGCCAGCGCATGTTCGCGACCGCCGCTACCGATAACCAGAATATTCATTTTAAAACCTGTTGCCTGTTGATTTGGAATAGTTAAATAAATGGCCATTGGCCCAGATAGCTAGGCCCGAAGTTAGTGTCTGAAGTGACGCATGCTGGTAAATACCATGGCGATATCGTGTTCATCTGCCGCTGCTATTACCTCTTCATCACGCATAGAGCCACCAGGTTGAATTACGGCTCGTACACCTACCTCTGCCGCGTTGTCCAGGCCGTCTCTAAAGGGGAAGAATGCATCTGATGCCATAACCGAACCTGGTACCTCTAGGCCAGCATGTTCCGCCTTAATTGCGGCAATGCGGGCGGAGTTGACTCGGCTCATCTGTCCAGCACCCACACCTATAGTCATCTTGTCCTTACCGTAGACAATAGCGTTGGATTTTACATACTTAGCCACCCGCCAGGTGAATAGCAGGTCTTCCATCTCTTGGTCTGTGGGGGCGCGTTTGGTAACCACTTTTAATTCGTTATGTAGTTGCAGATCGGCATCCTGAACCAGTAGTCCGCCATTGACCCGCTTGAAATCCTGGCGTTGCAGTGCCTCTGCACTCCACTCGCCGCACTCCAATAAACGCACATTCTTCTTGGCGCTGACTGCTTCTACTGCCGCAGCTGCGATCTTGGGTGCGATAATTACCTCAACGAACTGTCGGTCGACGATGGCCTGAGCAGTCTCTGCATCCAACTCCTGGTTGAAGGCGATAATGCCGCCAAAAGCAGATTCTGGATCAGTACTGTAGGCGCGGTCATAGGCGTCCAGCAGGTTAGAGCCGAGGGCGACGCCACAGGGGTTGGCGTGTTTGACGATGACGCATGCTGGACCCTCGTCGTACTGTTTTACGCACTCCAGGGCGGCGTCGGTGTCGCCGATATTGTTGTAGGATAGCTCTTTACCCTGTAGCTGCCTTGCGGTGGAGATACAGGCTTCAGGTTGATCACGCTCTACAAAGAAGGCCGCCTTCTGGTGTGGGTTTTCGCCATAGCGCATGGTCTGTACCTGACGGTACTGTAGGTTGATGGTGCGGGGGAAATCAGTCGCCTCTTCTTCGAGACGCGTGCCTAGATAGTTGGCGATGGCGCCGTCATAATTCGAGGTGTGCTCAAAAGTCTTTACTGCCAGATCGAAACGGGTGGCGTCTGTGACTGCGCCGGCGTTGGCGTCCATCTCTTCCAGCACTCGGGCATAATCCGTCGCGTCGACAACTACTGCCACGTCTTTATGGTTCTTGGCTGCTGCGCGTAGCATGGTGGGGCCGCCGATATCGATATTCTCAATCGCGGTGGGCAGATCGCAATCAGGGTTGGCCACTGTCTGCTCGAAAGGGTAGAGGTTAACCACAATTAAATCGATAGGGGCAATTTCGTTTTCTTGCATTACTGTGTCGTCTACGCCTCGGCGCCCTAGAATGCCTCCGTGGATCTTGGGGTGTAGAGTTTTGACCCGCCCATCCATCATCTCTGGGAAGCCGGTGTGCTCTGAGACTTCAATGACCGGGATATTGTTCTCTGTTAACAGGCGGGCAGTACCGCCGGTGGAAAGTATTTCTACTTTGCGCTCACTAAGGGCGCTTGCGAACTCCACAATGCCTGTTTTGTCCGATACGCTGATGAGGGCTCTGGTGATGGATGACATAGTTGAATCTCTTATTGCGGTTTACGAAAATAGGTAACTGTTTTTGCCGACAGCGGAAATTGTTTATTGCTGCTGTTTTGTTAGCTAACTGTTTACTGCGGTGTTGGTTGTTAACGGTATGGCCTTACTCTTTAGTCCAGATTGTATAGGGACAGCTTCTTGCGTAGGGTGCTGCGACTAATGCCTAGCATCTCTGCGGCACGGCTTTGGTTGCCGTTGGTCTGGCGTAATACCGACTCAAATAGCGGTGGCTCTACCTCTGACAGGACCATTCTGTATAGATCTGAAACTTTGTGACCATCCATCTGGGCAAAATAACTCTGCATTGCTTCAAACACTGAGTCTCTGAGGAGATCACCCTTTTTTTGTGTGCTTGCAGAATAGCTCGCCCCTTCGAAAATTTTTTCTTGTACCATTGTGGCATCCAGACTCATGCTGCCAGCTCCTTATTGGCTGTTAGTTTATAGTAATACCTTTTTACTAGCTCTTGCTGTTCTTGGGTTGTCCCTGTTTTATTTATTATTGATCTAAAATTAGCTGCCCCAGGTAATCCTCGGCTGTACCATGCCAGGTGTTTGCGGGCGATTTGTATCCCCTTATATTCCCCATAAAAGGCATACAGCTGTTCCAGATGTTTCAAAACAACTGTACTGATCCATTCTGGGCCTGGGTCGGGCAACATCTCACCATGGGCGAGGTAGTGTTCCATTTTGTCGAACAGCCAAGGTCTGCCCCTGGCCGCGCGGCCTATCATAATGCCGTCAACGCCGGTTCTTGCCAAGACCTTTTTTGCAATTTCTGGAGTATTAATATCTCCGTTGGCTATTACCGGTATGGTGACACTCTGTTTTATCTTTTTGATGGTCTCGTATTCAGCACTGCCTGAGAAGCCGCAGTGCTTGGTGCGTCCATGTACAGTTAGCGCCTTTATCCCTGACTGTTCGGCGATTTTAGCGACAGTTGTTCCATTGCGACTCTGTTGGTCCCATCCGGTTCTTATCTTGAGGGTTACTGGGGCCTCCACTGCTGCGACTACAGCATCCAGAATCTGTTTTATTTTATCTTCATCCCTCAATAGAGCGGCTCCGGATTCGGCGCGGCACACCTTCTTGGCTGGGCACCCCATGTTAATGTCGATGATATCTGCTCCTTGATCCACATTTGCTCTGGCAGCTTGGGCCATCGTCTGTGGGTCTGAACCAAGTATTTGTACCGAGACTGGTCCTGGCTCTCCGGAAAAATCCATGCGGCGCACTGATTTGGCTGAGGTCCAGAGGCTGGAGTCTGAGCTAATCATCTCCGATATTGCTAGCCCGGCGCCGTGCTCTCTGCACAAACGTCGGAACGGCAGATCGGTGATCCCAGCCATAGGGGCTAGTATCAGACTATTTTTAAGTTTGTATGGTCCGATCTGCATGGTTAGTTGTCAGTGGCGCAAAAGAAGGAGGTACATGGTACGCCGAAATGTGTAAGACGCAAGATCAATCTGGCGCTGCAGATGTTCTAAAAGAAATCCAGCTTAAATCCTGTTACGTCATCCCCAGGATCTTCTATTACAAGCTCGACGTAAAGCGCCTTGCCTGGAAGTAGAGGGTCAGATATGGCGTTGTCGTCCATATACTCATCTGGTTTGAAGCGGCGTTGGGCCATTAGCAGCTCTTCACTGTTGAAGAGGCTGATTTGTAAAATGGGTCGAGGCTGGGGAAAGCGGGCCTGATTAGCTATGGTTAGCTGAATCAATAGGGCGTTTTCGATTTTAGGGTGCACGGTGATGGAGCGGCTTAGAACCTGGATTTTTTCCGGAGCTCGAATCGTTGGTAGAGAGCAGCCTGCATATTTACATGCGGTTTGTAACAGTATTCTGCCATCTGGGTAGTGCATTAGTTGCTCCCGCTTAAACCACGCAAGTTGGGCCAGGGCTATAGCTAGCAGTAGAATTATGGCTATTGACCATAAAAGCCCCCCCTTTTTTCTTGGGGGCTTTTTGGGGATGAGCTTCTCCAGGGGTTCGGAGGATGATTTAGTCGCATGGGGAGCGGACGGTTTGGCAGCATCCTCTACCTTAGCCTTTTTTGCCTTATTTGGTTCTGGCTTTTTGCTGGGTTCTTGCTGTGCCTTGGTATTATCCTGAGGAATCTTTTCTATCCTCTCCAACTCCTCCAAAACATCAGATAGGTCATCGTCAATCTTAGAAACTGGTTCAGGCTTAGGCGCAGGCTTGTTGTTTTTATTTTCAGGCGTTAGGTCATTCAGTGTCTTGGCTTTAAGATCTGCGAACTCCTCCAGATCTGCTTCTGACATAAAATCAGTTGTAGTCTTTGGCGGCTCCTTAGGTTGGAGGTTTGGGATCGTGGTAGAGGTTTGAGTCGGATTGTGTAGCGAGTTAAGCGCATTAAACACATTATTGCATTTAGAGCAGCGCACCTTGCCGTGCGCCACACGCAATTGATCGTCGTTGACTACAAATTTAGTCTTACACTCTGGACACTGGGTATGCACTTGTAACTGAATCCGTGTAGGTTGAAATCATAGAGAGCCTATTTTGCCACAAATTGAGGCCAAAGCTATATATCAGCAGCGATGACCATGTAGAAGTGCCCATCCATTCTCAATCATGGGTGCTTGCAGCGAGAAATTGTCTCTGAAAGCAGATGCAACGGAATCTATCTGTTCTTCCAGTATGCCGGAGAGGATTATCTGGCCGCCCTCTTTGGTGTGAGTGGCAAACAGTGGTTCCAGTTCAATTAGGGTAGAGGCCAGGATGTTTGCCAAGGTAATGTCTGCAACCGCTGCAAAGGGTTGTTCGCTGTGGAGAATGGTGAGTGCTTCTCGTACGCTATTTTTGTCTGCATTGTCAGCGGTAGCCTCCAGCGCTTGGGGGTCATGATCTATGGCAATCGCCTCTTTGGCTCCCAGTAGCAGCGCAGCGATGGAGAGGATGCCTGAGCCACAGCCAAAATCCACCACAGTTTTTCCTGTGACATCGGCTTGGTCCAGCCAGTTGAGACAGAGCGCAGTGGTGGGGTGGGTGCCGGTACCAAAGGCCAGACCGGGGTCTAGTTGTAGTGTGATGGCGTTTGGGGCGTCTGGGGTCTGTCCATCTGGTGCGATCCATAGGCGCTGGCCAAACTGCATGGGGTGGAAGTTGTCTAGCCAGACCCGTTCCCATACCTGGTCGGCTAGGCGTTCTACCGTCAAGTCAATAATCGCATCCGTTTCCAGCTCTTCTTGTATATTCGCAACAAGTTGATTTTGATCACACTCTTCCGGGAACAGTCCTGTTACCCGTGTTTGGCTCCATAGCGGTGTTTCTCCTGGAGCGGGCTCTAGCATGGGCTCATCCTTGGCATCTTCCATAGTTACCGAAACAGCACCTAAACCATCCAGCAGTAGTTCGGCCAGGGGTGCGGTTCTCTTGTTTGTGGTCAGATGAATCTGAATCCAGGGCATGGCGATATATTTGTTAGGTCCAGGGCAGTTTCCTGCCCTGGATTGGGTGGAGTCTCTAGATTCCTAGCTTCTTTTCTAGGTAGTGTATATTGGCGCCGCCTGCAGCAAAGTTGCAGTCAGCCATAATGTCCTGCTGTAGAGGTATATTGGTTTTAATGCCGTCGATGACCATCTCGGACAGGGCGATCTGCATCCGTTTCAAGGCGCTGTCACGGCTGTTGCCGTGGGTTATCAGTTTGCCAATCATAGAGTCATAATGAGGCGGAACTGTGTATCCATTGTAGATGTGGGAGTCAACCCTAACGCCTACTCCTCCGGCAAAGTGTAGCTGGGTGATGCGGCCGGGGCTTGGAAAGAAGGTTTTGGAATCTT
This sequence comes from Sedimenticolaceae bacterium, assembly GCA_050291725.1. Taxonomy (GTDB): domain Bacteria; phylum Pseudomonadota; class Gammaproteobacteria; order Chromatiales; family Chromatiaceae; genus JAAGZL01. Next base: position 11,072 of record JBNKKH010000003.1, on the reverse strand, counting down.
CAGCATTGATGCGGCACTCAATAGCATGTCCGTTTATCTTAATATCTTCCTGCTTGTATGAGAGCTCCTCTCCAGATGCGATCAGAAGCTGCTGCTTCACAATATCCACACCAGTGATCATCTCAGTTACCGGATGTTCTACCTGAACCCTGGTGTTCATCTCAATAAAGTAGAATTCACCGTTCTCGTAGAGAAATTCGAAGGTGCCGGCACCACGGTAGCCGATCTGGCGACAGGCCTCGGCACAGCGTTCGCCAATCTTGGCTCGCTGCTCTTCGGTAATGCCAGGGGCAGGGGCCTCTTCCACCACCTTCTGGTGGCGTCGCTGCATGGAGCAGTCACGTTCAGCCAGGTGGATTGCATTGCCATGGGTGTCGGCTAGTATCTGGAACTCCACGTGGCGCGGGTTCTCCAGGAACTTCTCCATATATACGGTGGGGTTGCCGAAAGCGGTACCGGCCTCAGTTTTGGTGAGGGATATCGAGTTAAGCAAGGCAGCCTCGGTGTGCACAACCCGCATGCCTCTTCCACCACCACCGCCGGCAGCTTTGATGATAACTGGATAGCCGATTTTAGCAGCCATTGCTATTATCTCATCCTTGTTATCCCCTAGAGGTCCATCGGAGCCGGGGACAGTGGGAACGCCAGCCTTTTTCATACTCTCAATGGCGGTGATCTTGTCCCCCATCATGCGAATTGTGTCTGCGCTGGGTCCGACAAAGGTGAATCCGCTCTGTTCCACACGCTCGGCGAAGTCTGCGTTTTCCGAGAGAAAGCCATAGCCTGGATGGATGGCGGTGGCGTCGGTAACTTCTGCGGCGCTGATTATGGCGGGGATCTGCAGATAGCTTTCAGTTGAGGGAGCCGGCCCTATACATACGGTTTCGTCAGCAAACTTTACATGCTTCAGGTCGCGGTCAGCCTCAGAGTGGACGGCAACGGTTTTAATGCCTAGTTCACGGCAGGCCCGGAGAATTCTAAGGGCAATCTCGCCCCGGTTGGCAATAACTACTTTTTCAATCATGGGGTTTTAGACCTGTTAGCCAATGATAAACATGGGTTGATTGAATTCTACTGGCTCTCCATTCTCAACCAGGACCTTCTTAACGGTTCCAGCCTTGTCAGACTCGATCTGGTTTAAAATTTTCATGGCTTCTATGATGCAGAGGGTATCTCCAACGCTTACCTGATCTCCCTCTTCCACAAATGGCTTGGCCTCAGGTGAGGGGGCACGGTAGAAGCTACCAACCATGGGAGAGAGTACTTGATGTCCGCTGATCTCTGCCGGGGCAGGTTCAGCTGGTACTTCTGCTGCTGCAGCGGCTGGAGCCGGGACTGGTGCAGGTGCAGCTACAGGTGCGGCCACGGCGATCTGGGATGTGCGGCTGATACGAACCGACTCTTCGCCTTCGTGGATTTCAATCTCTGCAATATCTGATTCTTCGAGCAGTTCAATTAATTTTTTAACCTTGCGGATATCCATTAGTCTATATCTCTGTCTGTTTATGTTGTTCGTTTAAGTCGGTGGTTATTTTTCAATATGCGCAATTGCAGCCTGAAGAGCTAGTTCGTAGCCCTGAGCCCCTAAACCGCTGATAACACCTATGGCAATATCAGAAAAGTAGGAGTGTTGACGGAACTCCTCTCGCGTATAGATGTTGGAAAGATGCACCTCAATAAAGGGGATTGCAGTACCAAGAATTGCATCACGCAGCGCCACACTGGTGTGGGTGAAGGCGGCCGGATTTATGATTGCAAACTCTGTTTTTGCATCCTGAGCCTTATGCAGTTCGGTAACCAACTCATGCTCGGCATTGCTCTGAAAGAAGCTGAGGCTGTGTCCGGATTGGCTACAGAGGTCAGTGAGTTTTGCTTGTATGGTTTCCAGGGTGTCGCTGCCGTAGATATCAGGCTCACGTGTTCCCAGTAGGTTTAGGTTGGGGCCGTTCAGCACCAAAATGCTAGCCATAATTGTTATTCCGAATGCCCTGTTTTCTTCTGGACTTCCGACCCCTTGTTTGGCCGGTAGTCTACCTGTCTAAGTACGAGATTTGGATTTTGCCCGGTGTGTAGTGAATTGTCCAGTTTTTTGCAAGATAAGCTCAAATAGCGTCAAGTTACCCGCTTAATCTCGATTGTTATCCTAATGGGAGGCGTTATGAAGCTGGGGTTTTATTATCCCCTCCAGGATGTCGAAGGAAATTTTTCCTGGTTGGGCATAGAGGGTTTTGCCAGTTTGATCGAAGATTGCGGTGTAGGGTAGGACTGATATGCGATTGCCCATTTTTTTTCCCAGCTCGATAGCATCATCCTGGCCTAGAACTACAGGAAAGTTAATGTTGTTGAGTTGCATAAAACTCTTTACCGGCTCCAGGTTGTCGACAGCTACCCCTACCACCTGCACCCCTTTGGATGAGTATTGCTCCTGAAAAACTACTAACTCAGGCATCTCTTCCTGACAGGGAGGGCACCAGGTGGCCCAGAAGTTAACAATGAGTATTTTGCCACTCCATTCGCTACTGTTTCTGGTTGTGCCGGTGCTATCTTGCATGCTGAAGCTGGGTAGTTGTTGTGGGAGAGTTTTGGCCGGTTTTGATGCTGGGGAAGCTGCAGGCTTGTTGAGGAAGCTAAACCATACGCCCATGCCGATGATTATCGCCATGGCCATAGTTATGGCTATTTTGTTTTTGTTCACTGTGGGATGCTACCTTGCTGCTTGTTGTATGTGGGCGGCGAACTTATCTGCAGGTACAAACCCAACAACCCTAAACTTCTTGCGCTCTCTTCCGTTGCGATTAAAGAACATGATGCTAGGGGGACCAGGCATGCCGAACCTGCCTTGGAGCAGCCTCTTATCTATTTCATCGTTTGCTGTTACGTCAGCACGCAATAGCACAAAGCCTTCAAGTGCTTTAATTACTCCACTATCGGAGAAGGTGTAGCGCTCCATCTCTTTACAGGTTGTGCACCACTCTGCAGTAAAGTCGAGCATCACCGGCCTGTTTTGCGATGAGGCGATTTTGAGTTCACGTGCTAAGTCAGACTCGCTCTTGATTGGTATGAAATTAAGATGTTGCTGTTGTGCTGAGCCGTTAAACGTGGCTATGCCGCGAAGTGGTTGCACTGTATCTGTGCCCCCAGCAGCAGCTCCTACTAACATTAGGCTGCCGTAGATCATTATCACTACACCTAGGCCTTTCCATAGCCTTTGCCAACCCGAGGCCTCCACTGGGAGTTCATGCAGTGCCCCCATGTATATGGAGGATACTACTAGGAGGGTTCCCCAGAGCAACATAGCTACAGTCGCGGGGATTATCCGTTCCAGCATGATGATGGCCACACCCAGCATGGCCACACCAAATACGCTCTTCACAGTATCCATCCAGCTGCCAACTTTAGGTAGCAGCTTGCCGGACGAAGTGCCGAAGGCGAGAATGGGGGCGCCCATGCCCATGCTCAGGGCAAACAGGGCAACACCGCCCAGTACTGGGTCGCCGCTCTGGCCGATTACCAGAATAGCCGCAGCTAGAGCAGGAGCTACGCAGGGGCCTACTATCAGTGCTGAAAGCGCCCCCATGATAGCTGCTCCGATTAGAGTTCCACCCTGTTGCTGGTTGCTGATCTCGGTGAGTCGACCCTGTAGACCGCTGGGTAGTTGCAGGTCATAGAAGCCAAACATGGATAGGGCTAGCAGTACAAACAGTCCAGCAAAGGCGCTGAGTATCCAGGGGTTCTGGAATGCGGCTTGAAGGTTCTCTCCAAACAGGCCAGCCAGTACTCCGGCAATGGTGTAGACAATGGCCATGGCTAGAACATAGATTAGTGAGATAGTAAATGCCTTGGCCGTGGTGATCTCTTTGCCCTGGCCAATTATGATCCCGGATAGGATTGGGATCATAGGAAAGATGCATGGAGTCAGGGCTAGCCCCAGGCCAGCGAGAAGAAAAACTCCAATGATTAGCCAATAGTTGCCACCCCTCAGGATTGCAATCAGGCTGTCCAGTTCTGAGGCTGCTCCTGCCTGGTCAGCGCTTGCTTCAGGGCTTGGCGATACAGTTGAGGTAGTTGTCGTGGTTTTGCCGTCAAATTGGGGTAGATCTAGGCGCAGCTGTTTTATCTGGGGTGGATAGCAAAATCCAAAATCAGCGCAGCCTTGGTAGAACACTTCCAGTGTTATAGTAGTGGCAGCACTGTTGGTGCGGATAAGTGGTACTGGGATATGCAAACGGTGGTAGTAGACCGGCAGGTCACCTGTGGTTCCATCCGGGCGCAAGGCATTCTTTTTTATTTTGGCTGGGGGGAGTTTGTACTCTCCCAGAGTTATTCCGTCGCCCTGTTTGATCTTAAATTTGAGTTTTTCCTGATAGAGATAGGTGCCCTGAGCTATATTCCAGTTTAGTCGCAGCTCCTGAGGCCCTCCCACTTTGGCGCTTAATTGATACGCCTTGTCCACAGGGATAACCTCATCCTTGCCGCTGTTTGCCAGAATGCTCTGCAAAGAGGGAGAGGATTGGGCGATCGCAGTGAATGTTGTGAGGGTTAGAAGCGCGCCGAGAAGTAGCTGGAAAACTTTTTTCAGAGTTAGTTGCTGGTGCATTGGATAATCCAACCGAGGTAATTCTGTTGCCCCTTATCAACAGGGAGTGCAACCACCTCAGGAAGTTCATACGGGTGGAGTGACAGAATGGCTTGTTCCAACTCGTCATAGCTCGAGGCGCTGGTCTTGATGAACAGCATAACCTCATCTGCTGCTTCAATTTCACCCTGCCATCTGTACACAGATTTTATGGGAGAAGATATGTTCACGCAGGCTGCCAGCCTATTTTCCACCAAGTGGTAGGCTATGCGCTCAGCGCTCTCCTGGTCAGGACAGGCGCAGAGAATAATTAATGCTTTAGAATCCATAGGCGAAAGATACAGTATTGGCCCGCATGCCGCAAAAAATGCTGGTCTTGAGCCTTTGGCCGCGCAGGCGTAATCTCAGCTATGTATCGGTTTGCGGTATAGGGAGGGAAAAAGATGAAGAACGCGAATATACCCCTGTTTTTCCTGCTGCTGGCATGTGTGTTGGCCACAGCCAATGCAGGGCCTATTACCCTGGTGGCACTGGGTGACAGCCTAACCCAAGGTGATGGCGATCTAGAGAATAGAGGTGGGTATCCGGCCCGGTTAGCAACGCGGCTCAAAGCTGAGCGCCCCGGATCGATAGTGAAAAATCTTGGACAGTCGGGCTGGACCTCTGATGATCTGATCAATACCCAGTTGGAACCGGCCATCAACCTCCTGCGATCTGTGCCTGCGAAACAGGCTAAGGCCGCCACTATCTGGATTGGAAGCAACGATCTATTCGGGCTATACAACTATGTGTGCGACGAGGAGTATCGCAATGACCTCTCTGCCTGTGAGCGGGATGGGTTGCGTATTTTTTCCGAAAATATACAGCGGATACTCTCTGCCCTGAAGGATACCGGATCGAGGCTATACATTGCGCTGCTGGACGACCAGTCGAAACGGCCGTTGATGACCGATGCCGAAAAACGTAGCAGCAGCTTCGACAAGATATCCAAAGAAGATGTGGCTAGGATGTCGGTGCAGACCAGAAAATACAACGAGGTTATACGGGAGATGGCCGAGCGCTTTGGAGCCACCACTGTGGATTTTTCTGATGCCAAGCTGTTTACTGATCCTACAACTCTCGACAGCGACGGCAATCATCCCAACGGCAAAGGATATGACGCCATTGCCGATGTCTGGTATCGGGCCGTCGCCGCCCCGTAGCAGACGACGCATGGAAATTAGCAAACTTGTGCCTCCGGCCCTGAAGGCGTAAGCTTTTCTCACATGAATCCATTGCTACTGTTTTTACTTCTGTTTGTAGGAATTCCCCTGTTTGAGCTCTACTGGCTGATTGAGGTGGGCTCGTATATAGGTGCCATACCTACCATCGCCTTGACCATATTCACTGCCGTACTTGGTGGGATGTTGGTTCGGATGCAGGGCCTAGCTACCGCAATGAAGGTTCAGAACTCTTTGGCAGTGGGTGAAATGCCGGCAATAGAGATGATGGAAGGGGCGGTTTTGCTGGCCTGTGGCTTTTTCTTGCTGTTACCAGGGTTTTTGACAGATATCCTAGGCTTCCTGGCTTTGGTACCCGCTATCCGCCGTTGGGCCATATTAGCCTTTTTAAAGCGTGCGCAGATTATGCGGCCTCCTGCACAGCCACCACATGGGGAGGCTGAGGTCAATAAACCCCGTGTTATCGACGGGGAGTATCGTCGCGATGAAGATTAGGAGCTAATCAGATACCGATTAAGGGTTTTATTCGGTACCAGATCATACCAACATACTCATGCAGTGCCTTGCGGCTTTCGTCAAGTGCTACAGAGCTAGGTAGCCAATCCCGTAGTTCGCTGCTGTCTATATTCAGCTTGCCCCTGGAGAAAATGGTAGGAGCCGCGATTGTCTCGATTTGATTCTGTTGGAAAACCTGTACGGTTCTGGGCATATGCCAGGAGTGGGTTACCAAAGCTATTTTGTTTATTCCCTGGCTCTTAAGTGTGGAGCTGGTAAACTCAGCATTATCCCATGTGTTTCTGCTGTTATCTTCCGTAGCTAGAACTGTGCAGCCAAACTCCTCTTTTAGCACCTGACTTGCCAGCTTGGCCTCAGATTTTGCTGTTGGCAGTGATCTACCTCCAGATACCACGATTGGCAGGTTAGTCCTCTTATGCAGCCAGGCGGCATATCTCACCCTTTCCAGCATATCTCCTTTGATGGTGTCGCCCCCATATTCCGGTCCCTCTTCGTAGAGCCCTCCGCCTAGGACCACGATAGCCCCGGCTTTGCTAGCTGTGATCTCTTCGGGGGTGATGAATATGTGCTGTTCCAGCCCTGCCATCAGGTTTGAGGCCACAAATGGGGTGCTGCAGAGATAGAAAATTACCAGCGTAAGAGTTAGCAGAAGTTTGCCAAATAGCCAGCGGATGAACAGCAGCGATATAAGCAGAAGCAGGATGAATCCGCCGGGGGGTAGTAGTAGCTGTTTCAGGATGATTACAGTATCTTGATCCATGGTCGATTCTGCCTCAACTTCACTGTTTTTGTGTTAGAACTGGGTCCGCTTGTATATCAGCATGGTAAGAGGAGCGTACCAAAGGTCCGCTTGCTACATTGGTAAAGCCCATATCTTCTCCAACCCGTTTAAGTCGGTCAAACTCATCCGGCTCCACAAAGCGTTGCACTGGCAGGTGCTCTCGGCTAGGTTGCAGATATTGACCTAGGGTAAGCATACTACAGCCATGCTCTCTAAGCTCTCTCATCACCTGTTCTACTTCTGGCACGGTTTCGCCTAAGCCCAACATTAGCCCAGACTTGGTTGGTACCTCTGGGTACTGCTCAGCAAAACTATTTAGCAGTTTTAGCGAGCCTAGATAGTTGGCTCCTGGGCGGCACTGTTTGTAGAGTCTGGGTACGGTCTCTATGTTGTGATTGAATACATCTGGTTGAGCTTTGCTGAATTTGTCCAGCGCGATCTGTTCACGTCCACGAAAATCCGGTACCAGTATCTCAATTGATAGCTCTGGGTTGGTTCGGCGCAATTCTTTTATGCAGTTGACATAGTGCTCCGCACCGCCATCGCGCAGGTCATCACGATCTACCGAGGTGATTACTACATACTTGAGTTGCATAATCTTTACAGCATCTGCGAGTTGGGCCGGTTCATTTGGATCCAATGGTTCGGGAGAACCGTGGGCAACATCACAGAAGGGGCAGCGTCTGGTACAGATGTCCCCCATGATCATGAAGGTTGCGGTGCCATGATTGAAACACTCTCCCAGGTTGGGGCAGGCCGCCTCTTCGCATACCGAGCTGAGGTTGTGCTCGCGCAGGATACGCCTGATCTTGCTAACCGCTTCTCCGCTCGCGGCGGTGGCGCGAATCCAGGATGGTTTGCGTTTTACTTTGGAAGTGGGCTGAACCTTTATCGGTATGCGCGCAACCTTGTCCGCGCCTCGTTGATGGGTCTCTGGGTTATGGCGAGATGGGGCGGAGTTGTTATTTTTGATGCTCATATGATGGATTGTAGCTCCGTAGAACATTTATTTCCTGTTGCATAGGGAGGTTAAAGGCAGAGAAATGATCTTTGTTTCCTGGATGTTGTCCATAATTAGAAGATGAATACCCTACTAAATGGCGTAGCAGGTGGTGAATAGGAGAGCAGATGCTCTCTTGCGAGTTATGTCGGTCACTCTTCTATTAGGGGTAGTGTCCACAGATGTAGACGCCCTGGCAGCTGAATCAACCGAGGTGTTTATCCCTGTACGCACAAAGGAACTTAATCAAATGATTACCGATGCACTGAAGGCCAAAGGTCCGAACTATCGCCCGCGTACTGAGCATCTTAACGAAGATGGCACTGCAATCTACAATAATCGTTTAATCCTGGAAGAGTCACCATATCTTATCCAGCATGCCCACAACCCTGTGGATTGGTATGCCTGGGGAGCTGAGGCCTTTGCCAAGGCTAAGCGTGAGAACAAGCCGATATTCCTTTCTATCGGCTACTCCACTTGTCACTGGTGTCATGTGATGGAGCGGGAGAGCTTCGAGAACTTAGAGATTGCGCGCATCCTGAATCAACACTTCATCTCCATCAAGGTTGACCGTGAACAGTACCCAGACATAGATGAGACCTACATGTTGGCGGTAATGTTGCTCGCTAATCATGGCGGCTGGCCCATGTCCAGTTTCCTTACTCCTGAGGGCAAACCGTTTTATGGCGGGACCTATTTTCCGCCGGAAGCGTTTAAGCAGATACTGACTAAGATAGCAGCGCTGTGGGAGCAGGATCAGGCTGGATTGGAGGAACAGGCAGATAGCCTGGCTCAGGCTGTGGCTCGAGTTGGTCAAGGCAGATCGGGAGCCAGTAAGATTGATCATAGGGTGATACAGAAGGCGGAGCAGGAGATAATGGCCGGGTATGACGAGCTGCAGGGAGGTTTTAGTCTGGCCCCCAAGTTTCCTCAAGAGTCAGTGCTGTTTCTGTTGTTGCAGCTGGCAGAGCGCAATTCTGATAAACAGGCTTTGCAGGCGGTTAACAACACTCTGGATGCCATGGCTCAGGGTGGTATTCATGATCAGGTAGGAGGTGGTTTTCATCGTTACTCCACCGACAATGATTGGCTGGTTCCGCATTTTGAGAAGATGCTCTACAACCAGGCCCACCTTGCTCGGGTATATCTCCTGGCATGGCGTCTGACCGGGGAGCTGCGTTTCAAACGGGTCGCCGAGCAGACCATGGATTATGTCCTGAGGGACATGACCTCACCCGAAGGCGGCTTCTATTCGGCGACAGATGCCGATAGCGAAGGCGCGGAAGGGAGGTTTTTTCTCTGGACTATAGACGAAGTCAAAGCGGCATTGTCGCAAGAGGATGCGGCCCTGGCGATTAAGGCTTTTGCTATGGGCGAGCGGGGAAACTATGAAGGGAGCAATATCCTGCATATGCCGATCCCCATAAGCGAATTGGCAAAAAATTCTGGCACTTCAGATGAGAGACTTTATCTGCATCTTGATCGGATACGCGAGGCCCTCTACCAAGCCAGAGAGAAACGGCCCCATCCGTTACGGGACGAGAAGATCATAACTGCTTGGAATGGAATGATGATCAGCGCGCTGGCTCAAGCGGGGGATCTGCTGAAAAATTCTGTTTATCTGGATGCGGCAAAGCGTGCTGCAGAATTTATTTGGGATGATAACTGGCGACATGAGGAGGGGCTGTGGCGCATCCATTTGGATGGCCGGTCATCAGTGGTGGGGCGGCAAGAAGATTACGCCTATTTTGCGGAAGGCATGCTGCATCTGTTTGATGCTACGGGCGAGCGGCTGTGGTTGGACAGGGCTAAGATGGCCACTGATGCCATGCTCAAGCAATTTTGGGATGAAGAGGGTGGTGGCTTTTATCTAGGGCCATTTGATCGACAGGTTTCAGCCATGGGTAGATTCAAGGATTCGGGTGGGGACGCAGCTCTCCCCTCCGGTAACTCGGTTGCCCTGCAGGTGTTACAGATGCTCTCCCGGCGCAGCGATAATATTGAGTACCATAATCGGGCAGAAGCAACCTTGGCCGCATTTTCCGGCGCGATAGCGTCCCGTCCCTCAGGTTTTGGTTATATGCTCACCGCAGCCCAAGATCTGACCCAGGGGGAACTATCTGCTCGTGGCTACGCAGCCAAAGGCGGCATAAAAATAGAGGTGAGTCAGCTTGCTGAGTCGCACTTGGCGCTAAGGTTAGAGATAGCTGAAGGTTGGCATATAAATTCCGCCAGCCCGCTTCAGGACGGTCTGATAGCAACAAAACTGGCTCTCAAGAAAAACGCTGGGGGTTGGGAGCTCAAGGATGTTAGCTATCCTAAGGCAGAGACAAAAAATCTTGGGTTCCAGTCTGCCCCTATATCCCTGTACCAGGGGGTGGTTGAGATCCAGGCTGATTTCAGGCGTATTGATGACAGGGCTCGCATACTACCGTTGCAGCTTGGTCTGCAGGCTTGCAGTAATAAGGTGTGTTTGCCACCAGAAAAACTCTATTTGAGTTTGCCAATTCCCCGGGTTGGTAGCAAATAACACAATAAAAAATACGTTTATCAGCAAATTTCTTGGTGATATGCTTGTAGGTTCGCGTCTTTGGTCAAAATTCCACATTTAAGTGTGGGAGCTTGAATTGCTAGACACTGTTATCACAACTGCCTACTAGGTAAGTGGTGTTGGGCGGAGGATGCAACCAAATACTGAATACAAAAATATCTGGAGGATTCAAAATAATGGCCGATCCAATTCGAGTTGCAGTTTCCGGCGCCGCCGGACAGATTTCCTATAGCCTGTTGTTCCGCATTGCTTCAGGCGAGATCTTTGGCGCTGACCGGCCAGTGCATCTTCATCTGCTTGAAATCCCTCAGGTGATGGATAAGCTGGAAGGTGTGGCCATGGAGTTGACCGATTGCGCCTTTCCAACCCTAGCTGAGATAAATATGTTCGACGATGCCAATCAGGCCTTTGACGGTATCAATCAGGCC
>JBNKKH010000002.1:0-2359 GCA_050291725.1 Sedimenticolaceae bacterium | reverse complement strand
CGGCAGCAGGTGCATGAAGCGCAGCATATAGCGCCGCATCTCGACTACCGAGTGCCATGTCTCCATGGCGAACATCGACGTCCAGAAATACCACATAGGGGTTTCAAAATAGGAGTCGGAAAAAAACTCTTTTACGGTTGTTGCGCCCAACTCTTCTTCGGTCTTCAGGGTCAACTTTGTCAGTTCCAGCACGTGGCTCAGGGAGAGTCCTAAGGAAGGGTCTCGATCCGGTTGGCCACAGTTGCTCAGCAAACGACATTTGGAGGAGTTGGGGTCCCATTGGTTGACATCACGAATCCGCTTTAGGACTGTACGTTCCGGGTCGGAGATAAGTTCCGGCTCCGGGCCGGTGAATGGGGCATCGGGGTCTTTACGCTTCAGATCAGGGATAAACGAAAACAGATTCCAGGTGCACTCATAGTGGGCCTCCATCTCCCTGCCGCCGCGCATAAGGTAGCCGTCGATGGCGTTGCCGCTACCATCCAGGCATCCACCATCTATATCGGTCTGTTCCAAGATCGTGATCTTTTCGCCGGCCATATGGCCATCTCTTATCAAGTATGCGGCCGCTGCCATTGACGCAATACCGCCACCTATAAGATAGGCGCTCTTCTTTTCTATTCCATCTTTTCGAGACGCAATAACATTGGTGTAATTACCGATCACAGTGAATCCCTCCCATTAAATGTGAACTGTCAATCTATGGTGATAGCGACACTATTCAAATTATCTTTATGCGCTTTTTCATCTTTGGGCTAGAATGATTCAATAGGAGCGGAAATTTTTTCCAAGGAAAAAAAGAATAATTTGAGCTATGTCATCAAGAAACGGCTCGTTGTTTATCTTTTTCGGAAATTCTCATGGTTGTTATCAGAAGACATGTTGGCACATGCTGGATTCAGATGCCTTTACAGAAAATGTTGTTATTGCTCAAACATTTAACTTGATCAGAGGCTCATCAATAGATGGATGATTTGAACTCACGGCATCAAACAGATTTTCATCTTAAGTCCACATTCTGGCTTTCTGTTACCGCAGCAACCCTTATATTGCCTTTTGGTTTTTATCATCTGACTTATCAATACGTGGGAATTGGTATAGGCGCTGTAATTACCTCGTTGAGTCTTTACATGGTGGCCTGGCTTTGTCATAGGAAAACATATAAGACCATCTATACCTTCATCTGGTTGACCCCTTTTACAACTTTGTTTGTAGCCTATCTAACAAATCTGCTTGGGATAACCGGTACCTATTGGTGTTATTCAACACTGATTTTATATTACTTTATGATGTCAGAACGCCAGGCATGGATGTCGAATATTATCTTTGCACTGGTTAATGTTCCGCAGGCGTGGATCCTTTTTGAGATAGATGAGGCCACCAGATTCACCGTAACATTCACATTAGTTAGTGCATATTCGGCTATTTTTCTGCATATCGTAGCCAGGCAATATAGCGAACTGCAAAAAATGGCGATTACTGACAAGCTAACAGATGTATACAACAGAACACTGCTTAAAGACTCTCTGGAACAGGCGATACATCAAGCGAACAGAACAAATACTCCATTCACACTAATCATCATGGACGTTGATTATTTCAAAGAGATCAATGATGAACTAGGCCATGATATTGGCGATCACGTCCTGGTGCAGTTGGGAGCATTCTTAAAGGACTTTCTTCGAGACAGTGACAAGGTATTCAGGATCGGCGGAGAGGAGTTTTTGATTCTGCTCTACAATACCGACGAAGCCAACGGTATCGACATAGCGGAAAAACTACGCAAGGGCATTGAAAAACTTTCATTAATACCCGATCGTACGGTAACGGTCAGTATTGGTGTGACCGGCCTGAGTTTAGATAGCGACTGGAAGCAGTGGATGAAGATCTGCGACAAGAGTCTATATGATGCCAAGAATCGCGGTCGCAACATGGTAGTTGCTTGTAATTGATAGGGGAAATATACACGCGTTCGAAATAATAGTAATGGTTGACAGACCCCAATTGCTTGAAAAAGGGAGAATGATTCAGAGTTGGTTCCTGCTATTAGGATGAACGTTGTTAAAGGCGATTCGTTGGGTTGTAAGGATTGAAACAGGCGGCACGCTACTTGTGGTTTTTTATGCTGCGGTATTTAGTATGGAGGCGGACAATGAAAAACACGGCTATATATTTCTTTATGTTAGCTGTGGTCACGTTATTTGCAAATTTCTCTATCGCTGGTGATGCAACGTCGGTTCGCTCTTATCCTATTCCGGCGCATGGGAATCTTGAATTGAGATTTCCTGCTGACTGGAGGTCAGGTTTTGGTGGGCCGCCTGGTGCGTTGCCACCGACAATTTCTATTGGCCCGGAGAAT
>JBNKKH010000001.1:0-35917 GCA_050291725.1 Sedimenticolaceae bacterium | reverse complement strand
CTTCATCTGCTTGAAATCCCTCAGGTGATGGATAAGCTGGAAGGTGTGGCCATGGAGTTGACCGATTGCGCCTTTCCAACCCTAGCTGAGATAAATATGTTCGACGATGCCAATCAGGCCTTTGACGGTATCAATCAGGCCTTATTGGTCGGCTCCAGACCCCGTGGTCCTGGCATGGAACGTGCCGATCTCATCAAGGTGAACGGTCCTATCTTCGTGGGTCAGGGCGAGGCCTTGAACCGGGCTGCGGATGACGTGCGTTGCATGGTGGTAGGCAATCCTGCCAACACCAACTGTCTGATCGCTATGAACAACTCAGATGTGCCAAATGACCGTTTCTCCTCCATGATGCGTCTGGATGAGAACCGTGCCAAAAGCCAACTTGCGGCCAAGGCTGGTGTGGCTGTTGCCGATGTCAGCAATGTAATTATCTGGGGTAACCACTCTAACAATCAGTATCCTGATTTTGAAAATGCCAAAATAAACGGCACGCCGGCGGCGGATGTGATTAGTGACGAGGCTTGGTTGAAAGATACGTTTATCCCAACTATTCAGGAGAGGGGTGCTGCTGTTATCAAGGCGCGCGGTGCCTCTAGTGCGGCCTCAGCGGCCAATGCCGCTCTGGATCACGTAATGGCTCTAAATGCCCCCACTCAGGCTGGTGACTGGTTCACTGCAGGTGTCTGCTCCAGCGGAGAGTATGGGGTTGATTCTGGTCTTATGTTCGGTTTTCCGCTTACATCCACCGGCAACGGAGATTGGAGTGTGGTGGAAGGGCTGCCGATGTCTGACTGGGCCAGGGCTAAATTTGAGATCACCCTAAATGAGCTGCGGAGCGAGCGTGATGTGGTCAAGGATCTGCTGAAGGGCTGATTGTGTGTTCAGGCTAAGATAGCCTGCGGCAAAATAAAAACGGGCTGGGGATTACTCTCCAGCCCGTTTTTTATTTCCCCGATCGCTCTATTTGTGAGTTAGTATCCTGGTAATAACAGTTTTTACATCTGCAACTGGGCTTGCTGGCATCGGAATGTTGCCCCAGTTTCCACCAGGGCTTCCAGCCTTAACGATTGCGGCCAGCTTATCCACGACTCCATCCTGTCCAGCGTATCTTCCTACAATATCTCTCTAAGGTGTCTCAGTTGTTTTGGGCGCCCTGATCAATCCATTTTTCAATGGCAGTTATCTCTTCTGCGGTCATAGGCCCTTTGGAGTGGGGCATCTGGATGGATTTATCCACTTTGCCAGAAACAAGCCGGTAGAGTGAGCTTGAAAGGGAGTCGCCAGCTATGATAACAGGACCAAACTTGGTGCCTTTCATGACGTTGTCGTAAGAGTCAACCAGGAATAGTGTTGCTTCAGCCCCGGCACCGCCCGGCATATGGCATTCGGCGCAGTGCTTATCCAGAATAGGTTTGATGCTGGATTTATATGAGATCTGCTGTTCTGAAGAACCACATCCAGATATGATCGCTGCAGCACAAATTGATGCGTATAGGTATAAGTTGCGTTTTTTCATGCTCTCTACTCCATCCAATCGGTATATTTCTTAGTTAATAGTTTGTTGTTGCTCTTAGTGAACTATTTCGGCAGTTTTTGAGAAATATTTAGTATTTTTTTTCGTAAGGATTGATTTGGTTTTTACCGATTATATTTCAACTTATTAATAGCTAATGGCATATATGCAATGTAGCTGTAACTGATTGATAAATATCAATAGCCGGTTGTATTTGTCCGATAAGTGACGTTATTTAGCTGTGATTTAATAAATCATAGAAAATTACTAAAGAAAGGCAGAGCCTCGCCGATAGATAGCTCAGAGTAGATTATTTCCTAAAAAAGCCGAGGTTATCGGTGGGGAATATGGTCTTTGGGAGAAAATTTGATGAGCAGTAAAAAAACTACAACGGGTACATCCCTTTCCATCAGCACCAAGATCGATCTGGCTTTAGCTATTCTGTTTTTATTGGTTCTAGTTACCTCCTCTTTTAATCAGTACAACAAAGAAACAGCCCTTATTGAAGAGATAGTTCAGGATCAGACCAACACTCTGGCTGATTCCTATTTTGATAATGTGAATACCTTAATGTTGACTGGCGGCATGGCAAATAAGGAGATTGCCCGAAAGAAGCTTATTTCACGAGACGATGTGCTGGATGCCTATATAGTCCGGGGTCAGGGGGTAATCAAGGCATATGGGCAGGGGGCCGGACCCAATACTGCCAAGGATGAGCTAGATAGAAGAGGAATGAAGGGCGAGAAGATAGACCAGGTTATTGATACTCCCAATGGGCGCATTTTGAGCGTGGTGTTGCCTATGAAGGCGCTTAAGGATTACCGTGGCACCAACTGTCTCATGTGTCATATAGTTCCAGAAGGAGAGGTCATTGGTGCTGTGAGGGTGAATTATTCACTCAAGGCTATGGACGATAAGGTGTTCAAAGCGATCCTAAAGAGCGTAGGGATCAACGCAGTTCTATTTCTGATCGGCTTGGTTATTATCAGCCTTATTATGAAAAAGTTGGTAGTGCGGCCACTGCAGAAAGTCACAGATACGATTAGATTGGTAGAGCAAGATTCTGATCTTCATCATCAAATAGACCTTGAGTCAAACGATGAGCTGGGTAATTTGGCTAAGGCAATAAATGTAATGCTGCAGAAATTTCAGCATATTATCGATAGGGTTGCTCATACTACCAATCTGTTAGTAAACGAATCACAGCAACTTACTGATATTACAGAACGCAGCATTCAGGGAGCCCATAAGCAACAGATGGAGACTGAGCAGGTGGCCACTGCTATGACTGAGATGGAGCAGACTGCGGCTGATGTAGCACGAAATGCTATGCAGGCAGCTAACTCTACCCAAGAGGCGGATCAGCAAGCCATAGAGGGCAGCTCCGTAGTAAACAGCGCTGTTAATACCATTAATGCTCTGGCCAGCGAAGTGACAGAGGCATCAGAGGTTATTCAAAAGCTGGAAGAGGATAGCGAAGGTATCGGTAGGGTGGTTGAGGTGATTACAAATATTGCAGAGCAGACCAACCTATTGGCACTTAATGCGGCAATTGAGGCGGCGCGTGCGGGCGAACAGGGTAGAGGGTTTGCTGTGGTAGCCGATGAGGTAAGGACCCTGGCTACTCGCACCCATGAAGCCACGCAGGAGATTCAATCTATGATTGAGAGCTTGCAAGGTCAGGCTCGTGGAGCAGCTTCGGTCATGCAGCGCAGCCGTGAGAAGGCTGATAGCAGTGTTTCTGAGGCCGCACGAGCTGGAGCCGTGCTGGAGGAGATCACCGTTGCAGTTGGGACCATTACCGAGATGAATAATCAGATCTCTGTCGCGGCTAACGAGCAGAGCACGGTTTCTGCAGAGATGAGCAAGAGTGTGGTCAGTATTAGTGAGGTTTCTGACCAAACTGCAGGAAATGCTGATCTCATTGCCAAGGCTAGTGATACGTTGTCAGATTTGGCTGGTAATCTGCAGACGTTGGTGAATCAGTTTAAAACTTGATTGTGGCTTGCATCTGCAACAAAGCCACTCAGCTGTTTGCTGGGTGGCTTTGTTGTTTCAGGCTGTTTTGTATAGAGCTGCTCAACTGCTCGGATATCTGTTCCATAGATGCCGCTATATCTAAATCTCTCATCTGAGTTACCTGCATATTCGGGTAGCCGCAGGGGTTGATGCGAGAGAATGGTTCCAGGTCCATATCGACATTCAGGCTGAGTCCGTGGTAGCTGCGACCATGCCGGACGCGTAGACCAAGGGCAGCTATCTTCTTGTTATCTACATATACCCCAGGTGCTTGGGCTAGGGTATGGGCCTCAACCCCATATTGCTGAAGTAGCTCGATAACTGAAGTTTGCAGCAGTTCGACCATCCTGCGCACCCCGACACCTGCCCTATTTAGATCATACATGATATAGGCAATAAGCTGTCCAGGCCCGTGGTAAGTTACCTGTCCACCTCGATCACTCTGTACCACAGGAATGGAGCCGGTGTTTAGCAGATGCTCTTTTTTGCCCGCGAGGCCCAGGGTAAATACTGGGTTGTGCTGCAGGAGCCATAGTTCATCTTGAGTACATTCGGTTCTGTTGTCATTAAAGGCTTGCATCTCTTGCCACACTTCGGAGTAATCCCTTAACCCGAAATGTTTGACATGGAATCCTTGTTGAGCGCAGTTCATTGAGTGGTTGCTAGTTACAGGCTCATCAGTACATGTTCGTGGTCGGTTAGATCCTGGTAGATGCAGTCTAGCTGTTTTTTGCTGGTGGCAGTTATGGTTACGCTGACAGAGAGGTATTTTCCTCCCTTGCTGGGCCTGGTCCTAACTGAGCCCTCACCCAAGTCTGGCGCATGTTTGCGGACTATCTCTGCTACCAGAAGATCAAATTCAGGCCTGTATAACCCCATGACTTTTATGCAAAAATCGCATGGGAACTCAAGTAGTGTGTCTTCGTCCGACATTGTTTGGTCACATCTCTCTGTTGCTTGTGATCTTACTCTTCTAAACCCTGTTTGATCAGCTTTTTGTATTCTGCATAAATGGCAGACATGCGTTTGTATAGCTCGCCAGGTTTTGCGCCAGCAACCGGTTTGTCGTTCAGGGTAGTAACCGGCATGATCTCTTTGGTAGAGCTGGTTAGCCAGATTTCGTCAGCACTCTCCAACTCCTCTTCCTGGATAGCTCTTTCGGTGTAGGAGATGCCGTTTTTTGCGGCAAGTTCAAGTATTAGGTCGCGGGTAATTCCAGGCAGTAGGAAGTTGCTCTTCGGCGGTGTGATCAACTCTTCATTAGATACTATGAATAGATTGCTTGCTGCCCCTTCCATAGCTTCGCCGTCACGGATAAGTATGGCCTCAGTTGCTTTGGCATCTTTTGCCTGCTGTTTTAGCAGCACGTTGGCTAGAAGAGTGGTGGCCTTTATGTTGCAGAGTCGCCAGCGCACATCATCCAAAGTGATGGCAGCAATTCCGCTGTTTCCGCTTGGATCGTATTTAATTGGGGTGGCCATGGCGAAAACAGTAGGCTGTATGTTCTCAGGCAGAGCATGGTCGCGCTTCTCTGCAGAGCCGCGGGTAACCTGTAAGTAGATGGATTGATCTTGTTTCGGGTTTTGTTGCACCAGCTGGTTGAGGATTGAGCTCCACTCATCCTGGGTCATAGGGTTATCCATGCTGATCGCCTGGAGGCCGTTCTGTAGTCTGTCCAGGTGGTGGGCCAGTCTGAACAGCCGTCCATTATAGGCCGGGATCACCTCGTAGATGCTGTCGCCAAACAGAAACCCTCGGTCCATGACCGATATTTTTGCCTCTTCAATAGGCAGAAATGTGCCATTTAGATATACATTGTTGCTCATAATCTACTCAAGCCTGCGCATTATACTATCTTTGATTTTACTCCAGAGTCCGCCGCTAGCTACGTCATGTAGTGCTACTAGAGGTGCTTCTGTGAATGGTTCTGCATCTAAAGTGACTACCACCTTGCCTACCTGTTGGCCTTTTTGTATGGGGGCTTCCAGGTCTGGGTTGAGGATTACACTTGCCTTTAGTTTCTCGTACTGTCGACGGGGTATGGTGACAATCAGGTCTTTGGTCAGCCCCTGAGCCAATTGCTCTTGATCCCCCATCCATACCCTGGACTTATTCAGGGTGTCTCCGGCTTTATACAGACGGTGGGTCTCAAAATTTTGGAAGCCATAATCTAGTAAGGCTTGACTGATTACTGCTCTAGCTTGTTTGCTATCAGTTCCCATTGCTACGCTTATCAGACGCATGTTGTCGCGTTTGGCTGATGCTACCAGGCAGTAACCGGCGCTATCGGTGTGTCCGGTCTTAATGCCGTCTACCGATGGGTCGGACCAGAGCAGCTTGTTGCGGTTGTACTGTCTGATTTTATTGTAAGTAAACTCTTTCTCTGCATAAATTGCGTAGTGCTCAGGAAACTCACGGATGGTTGCCATGGCCATGAGAGCAATGTCATAGGCGGTGGTAAGATGGTTCTTGTCGGGCATGCCGGTGCTGTTAACAAAGTGGGTGTCTTTCATTCCCAGGCTTTGTGCATGTTCGTTCATTAGTTGAGCAAACAGATCTTCATCGCCAGAGACAAATTCAGCCAAGGCTACGCTGGCATCATTCCCCGACTGGATGACCATTCCTTTGAGTAGGGTTTCCACATCCAAGCTAGTTCCTGGCTCTAAGAACATGCGTGATCCGCCCATGCGCCAGGCTTTGTCGCTGATAACTGTTTTGTCGGTCAGAGCTATGCGACCACTTTTTATCTCATGCAAAACTGTGTAGGCGGTCATGATCTTGGTGATGCTGGCCGGTTCCAACTTCTGGTGCGGGTTTTTCTCAGCCAAGATCTTCCCGCTGTCGAAATCTATGAGGATGTAGCTGGTAGCCGCTAGCTTGGGCGGGGGTGGGATTCGTATAGCCGATACTGCTTCGCTGACGCAGCCGAGGCTTATGAGGAGTAGGAAAAATGCGGTTAATTTTTTATTCAAAAAAAACACGTTAGACTGGCTCCTGTGGTCTCATCTATACAGATTTAGTGGTATTCAGTTTGTTTCGCATGTTGTAGCGAGGTAGTTGCATATATTGCATTCTATCCCGGATAGGAAGAGATCGAAATAGCAGTTGTTACTCGATAACCATGTGCATATCCCTTATTCCAAGCTGGGCTAGCTGCATGCTTGCGGCGTCTGCCTGATCGATAGTCCGCATTGGTCCTACCTGCACTCGATATACGGTTTTAGCATAACTTGGTACCATCTGGATGCGAACTTTGTTGTTGATGGACCCCCTGATCCGCTCAGCCAATTTTTCCGCATTGTTGCGATCTATAAAGGCTCCTACTTGTAAAAACAGGGTGGCATTGCCTTTGATAGCTATGTTATTTCTAGTAGGCCTAGGCATGCCTCTGGTTGGGTCCAAAGCCTCTACTTCCACTAGGCCAGTTCCGGTTCCAGTGACCCCCAGTTTGATGGCAGCGGCGTATGAGAGGTCGATAATGCGATTGTCGTGAAATGGACCTCTATCGTTCACTTTAACGATGACTTCGCGGCCATTTTTTAGGTTTGTTACTCTGACGTAGGTGGGCAGCGGTAGGGTCTTATGGGCCGCAGTCATGGCGTACATGCTGTATGTTTCGCCACTGGAGGTGCGTTTGCCATGAAATTTTGTTCCATACCAGGAGGCTACTCCACGCTCTTTGTAACCTCGGCTATCACTCATTACATGGTAGGTTCGTCCCAGAACGGTGTAGCTGCTGGGGTTTCCGCTACGGCTGCGCGGTTCGGCTTTGGGTACTGCATTTCTGATTGTGGATATATCCATGCCGCCTGCAGGGGCGCCGTCACCCACTTTTGATCTGTCATCAAATATTCCCGAGGGGGTAAGTGTGCATCCTGTGGTCAAGATGATTAAGGAGGCAGCAAATATGCGGCGGCTCCAGCTCAGGTGGCGGCTATTCATTGTTATATTTTTTCTGCCTTGCGTTGTTCAAGAATCTTCTGGCTGAGTTGATATACAGCCATGGCGTATTGGTTGTTGGTGTTATAGCGGGTGATTACATAAAAGTTGTGGAAGCCCAGCCATAGCTCCTTTTTATTACCTACATCAAGTTGTATCAGATTGCATCTGGTGTGAACTGGAAGCTGTTGAGAGGCTTCTACTCCAGCTTTGCTTAGCTCTGCAATGGTGGTGGTTGGTTTTAGCCACTGGTTCAGATGCTGCTGATAATAACCGCCTTCCGCCTTGGCTGGGAGTGTGACTAGTTCCCCTTTGCGCCAGCCATGGATGTGGTAGTAGTTGGCGACACTGCCAATGGCGTCGGCAGTGTTGTTTAATAGGTCACGCCTGCCGTCTCCATTAAAATCCACAGCGTAGGCGCGGTAGCTGCCTGGCATGAATTGTGGCTTGCCGATTGCACCTGCATAGGAGCCGTGAGTCTTTTCTGGGTCTATATCCTCTTCACTCAACAGCAGGATGTATGACTCTAGTTGTTTGCGGAACATCTCCTGACGTTTGGGGTAAGTGAAGGCGAGTGTGGTTAGGGCGTCCAATACTAGATGGTCCCCCATAAAGCGGCCATATTTGGTTTCTACCCCTATGGTGGCGATAATTATCTGGGGTGGTACACCATATTCTTTTTCTGCTCTTTTCAGGATATCAGCGTGTTTGTTCCAAAATTCAACACCACCCTTAATGCGTTCCTCAGTTAAGAATAGGGGTTGATATACATCCCAAGGCTTGGCTTCGTAGGGGGAGTTCATAGAGTCCACCACCCTTTGGCTATAATTTGCCTTGGACATCAGCTCCGCTAGACTCTGTTTCTCAAAGCCGTGTTTTTTTGACATCTCGTTGATAAATTCAGACAGGCCCCTGGTGAACTCTTTTGGCGTAGATTTGGTGGTGGCTTTCCCCCCGGATGTTGGCTCTGCCTGCAGTGACGTTGACAGGATCATGATACTGGCCACGCAGGCCGCTAGTACACGGTGTAAGTTCAATCTAACTTTCATTATTTACCTGCTAAGTCTGCATTAGTTTCCTATGGGAGTGTATCGACATCAGGATACCGAAACCGGAGAGTATGGTCACTAGGGATGTTCCTCCATAGCTGACCATAGGTAGCGGAACCCCCACTACCGGTAAAATTCCTGACACCATCCCGGTGTTGACGAAAAGATAGACAAAAAACACCATGATTAGTGCCCCAGCCAATAGTCTGCTGTAGCTGTCTTGACCATTGGTCGCGATATAGAACCCGCGTAGGATGATAAACAGGTAGAGGGAGAGCAGTATTATTATTCCAATGAATCCGAACTCTTCTGCAATAACGGCGAAGATGAAATCTGTAGTACGTTCCGGCAGAAATTCCAGCTGGGACTGGGTCCCATTCATCCATCCCTTGCCGTATAGTCCACCCGAGCCAATGGCAATCTTGGATTGAATTATGTGGTATCCGGTGCCCAGGGGGTCTCTTTCTGGATCTAGAAATGTGAGTACTCGGTCACGTTGATACTCCTGCATGCCCCATTTCCAGAGAGCCCATCCTGATGGTATGGCAACTATGGTTATCCCAAAAATAAGTCTCCAACTGAGTCCGCCCAGAAATAGGACGAATAGCCCCGAAATTCCTACCAGCAATGCCGTACCAAGGTCTGGCTGCTTCGCAATCATTAATACAGGAATGATTATCAACACCCCGGAAATGAGTATCCTGTCCCAGGTTGGAGGTAGGGGCTCCTTTACTAGGTACCATGCCATCATCATTGGTAGTGCCAGCTTCATAATTTCAGATGGTTGGAAGCGAACGAAGCCTAGGCTGATCCAGCGTTGAGCGCCTTTGCCTATCTGTCCTTCTATCAGCACTATTATCAATAGGATCGATGCAAAGGCGAACAAGGCTGGAGACCAGAAACGCAGCTTATCGGGATTTACCTGGGCCAGAAGCAGCATGCTGACAAAGCCAATCCCTATGCGAATGGCCTGTCTTATAACTTGCCCGCTGTCCTGGCCACTGGCGCTGTATAGAAACACCAGGCCCAGACCGCATAGCAGTATGATGCCGGTAAGCAGTGGTAGATCCAGATTTAATCTGGTGAAGATGTTTCTGTTTTTTTGACCGTCTTTAATCATTGATTCTGGCCGAGTAGGTATAGGTCCATTATGCGTTTGGCTATGGGAGCAGCAACAGAGCTGCCGCTGCCGCCATTCTCAACTATCACCGCTACGGCGATCTTCGGGTTGTTAGCCGGGGCAAAAGAGATAAAAAGTGCATGGTCACGCAGCTTTTTCTCAATTTTCTCTGCATCGTAGATTTCATCCTGCGCAATAGAGAATACCTGTGCCGTACCGGTTTTTCCTGCAATTTTGTATTTGTCTGTACGGATGACTTTTGCCGTTCCGTGCGGGCCATCGATCACTCTGGTCATGGCGTCGATTATGTGATTCCAATTGTTGATGTTTGTTACCGGAACTGATTGTTTCCTGGCGGGTAATACCGGTTGTGGTTCTTCCCTTTCCGAGGTCTGAATGGCCTGTAAGATTCTTGGAGCGTAGCGTTTTCCTTTCGCAGCCAGGGTTGCAGTGGAGCTGGCCAACTCCAGCGGTGTAGCAAGGAAGTAGCCTTGGCCTATTCCCACGATCAATGTTTCACCGGTGTACCACTGTTTTCCTTTGGTACGTAGTTTCCACTCACTGGATGGCAGAAGACCACTGATAGCGCCGCTTATGTCCACTTCAGGGTCCTGGCCAAAACCAAATTGGCTCAAATAGCTGTGTATATTGTCGATGCCCAGCCTATTGGCTAGATCATAAAAATATACATCGCATGACTCTACGATGGCTTTTCTTATGTTGGTATTGCCGTGGCCATACTTTTTCCAGTCGCGGTATTTATGCTTGCTGTTCGGAAGTTGGAAGTAGCCTCGGCAGAACACCTCCCTGGATTTGTTGGTTTTCTTTAGCTCCAATCCTGCCAGCCCAACTAGAGGCTTAGTGGTTGAGCCTGGGGGATAGCGCCCACGTAGAGCCCTATTGAATAGAGGATTGTCCGGTGATTTTTGCAGGGAGTTGTAGTCCTTGTTGGATATGCCGTTTACAAATAGATTGGGGTCGAAGCCAGGGTTGCTGACCATGGCTAGGATAGAGCCATCAGATGGATCAATGGCCACCACCGCGCCGTTCTCTTCTCCCATGGCTTTAATCGCCTCTTCCTGCAGTTTTATATCTAGTGAAAGATAGAGGCTTTTGCCTGGCTTGGGGGGTGTTGAGTCCAGTACTCGCAGAGTTCTGCCCAGAGCGTTTACCTCAACCTTCCGCGATCCTACTGTCCCATGTAGCAGCTTTTCATAATATTTCTCAATCCCGCTCTTTCCGACATGGCTGGAGCCAAGGTAATTAGAGGCATCCAGGTCTTTCAGTTCCTCCTGATTTATGCGGCCCACATAACCGAGTACATGGGCTGTCTCTTTGCCGAGAGGGTAGGTGCGTAGCAGCTTGGCCTTGATTTCGACTCCGGGAAATCTATGTCTGTTGACTGCAAAAGTGGCTATCTCATCCTCTGATAGGTTTATGCGTATGGGAATGCTATCGAAGCGGCGCTGCTGTTTGCGTAGCCGTTTAAACCTCTCAATGTTGTTTTCACTGATCTCTATGATCTTTCCAAGTTCAGTGATGGTCTTGTCCAGATCTTTGACCAGCTCTGGCGTTATCTCCAGACTGTACGCTGGTAGGTTCTGTGCCAGCAAAACGCCGTTGCGATCATATATTAGCCCCCTGGTGGGCGGTATAGGCTCTACTCGGACCCGATTGTCGATCGATTTAGTGATGAAGTGTTCATGGTCCAATACCTGTAGTTTCCCCAGTCTTAGAGTCAGTAATATCAAGAGTAGAAACACAAACGAGACAGCAACAATAATGCGCCAATTAAATATTCTGGCCTCTCTGATATGGTCTCTGAAACGTGAGTGTGACATTAACGGACTTGAAACTTTTGTCTAATATTCCGCAGGATTATGAATATCCATGGCCACAGCAGCATGCCGATAACGGGGGTGGTCCAGTAGAGTAGGGGCGGGGCTGGTTGGCGGCTTATGCCCATGGCCCATGTCGTAATTAATGGCTCGAGAAAGAGCAGAATCATCACCGCAACCGATTGCTGCCACAGTGGAAATACCCGTATTTGGGTATGTGTTTTAACCACAATGTATGCAACTAGTGATAGTGTGAGTGCATGCTGCCCTGGGAGAGACCCGGTCATTACGTCAACTATTAAACCTAACATCCAGCCTGACCCTACTCCGATTTTTTCCGGATGGGCCATAGCCCAATAGATCAATACCAGGGTGTACCAGGGGGGACGAAAAGGCCGCACCATATCTGGCAGTGGTATTAGGGTGATTATCAGGCTGATTATGAATGTCAGCAGAATGATGGACATGCCTTGTTTGCGTCCGGTGCTCACTGCTCCTCCTCCACTATAGCTTCAGCTGAAGGCTCTTCTGGATTGTCTTCGGACGCTTGTGTAGGCTGATCTTCTGATATCTCTTCTGGTTCAACTGGAGCGGTCACTCTCCATGCTAGCAGCACTTCACGGGTGTGATTAAGTTGGGCATTAGGGGTGGCAACTATATCAATAAATGCACTGCCTTCTACCTTTTTTACTTCGGTTATGGTGGCAACTGGGTACCCCGGAGGGAAGCGTCCTCCCAGGCCCGACGTTACAAGCAGGTCACCCACCTGAATGTCGGTGTTGTTAGGCAGGTGGGGGATATTTAGTTTGTTTATATCTCCTGTTCCCACGGCTATAGCTCTTTGGCCAGTACGCAGAATCTGTACCGGCAGGGAGTGTCTGGCATCGGTAATCATCAGCACGGTAGATGTATAGGGGGTTACATGGGTAACTTGTCCCATAACCGCGTTGGCGTCTAGAACTGGTTGTCCCACAAATACTCCTGAGCTGGCACCCTTGTTTGTCAGGAATTGGTGTATGTATGGGTCGAGGTTAATTGCAATTACTTCTGCAATTAGCACTCGGTCTTTTACTTTGAGAGATGAGTCTAGTAGGTCTCTTAGGCGTATATTCTCATTTTCCAGGGCTGCAAATTTCTGCTGTTGGGCTTGCAATATCAGCATATCCCTTTTCAGCTTTTCATTCTCCTCCTGGAGTTGACTCTTGGTGGAGAACAGATCCTTGGTCCACCTACCGATCTGCAGTGGAAGATTAGCTACGACATGCAGTGGATACACTGCAGTGGCCAGCATATTTTGCACAGCTTTTAGATGTTTCTGATTGTGGCCGCCAAACAGCATGGTGATGGACACCACCACCGCCAAAATAAGGCGGGTGTTATCTGAGGGGCCGTATGTGTAGATCGGTTTAATAGAGGTCCTTCCTAAATCTATTTCAGAGTTAGTTATGGCATTTGTAGCTCGAAATTATTTGGACCTATTCTACCGCAAAAATATCCCCTCCGCGTCGATCCATGAGCTCTAGCGCCCTGCCGCCACCACGGGCAACGCAGGTCAGGGGGTCTTCTGCAACCAATACGGGTAGTCCGGTCTCTTCCTCTAGTAGACGGTCTATATTGCTTAATAGGGCTCCGCCTCCGGTAAGGACCAAGCCGCGCTCGGCTACATCTGCGGTTAGTTCTGGCGGGGTCTGCTCCAGAGCTGTTTTGACTGAATCCACAATGCCTGAGAGAGGCTCTTGCAGAGCTTCGAGCACCTCGTTGCTATTGATAATAAAGCTCTTGGGTATGCCCTCAGCTAAATTGCGTCCCGTAACTTCCATCTCTTTGATGTCACTTCTGGGGTAGGCGCTACCAATCTCTTCCTTGATCCTTTCTGCAGTAGATTCACCGATAAGGGTTCCATAGTTTCTACGCACAAAGCTTATAATTGCCTCATCTAGACGGTCGCCACCCACGCGTGCAGAGTTGGCGTAGACAATACCACTTAGAGAGATGATGGCAACTTCAGAGGTGCCGCCACCGATATCCAGAACCATAGATCCTCTGGCCTCATCAACTGGCAAGCCTGCGCCAATGGCGGCAGACATCGGTTCGTCTATGAGGTATACCTCTCGGGCCCCTGCGCTGATGGCAGATTCTTTAATGGCTCGGCGCTCAACCTGGGTAGAGCCGCAGGGAACGCATACCAGAACCCTGGGGCTGGGTCTAATTAGTCTGGTTTCGTGGACTTTGCGGATAAAGTGCTGCAGCATCTTTTCAGTGACGGTGAAATCAGCAATAACCCCGTCTTTTAGTGGGCGAATTGCTGTTATATTGGCCGGGGTGCGTCCCAGCATCTTTTTCGCCTCTTCTCCCACCGCTACTACTGACCTGCCGCCAGTCTGGAGTCGATCCTGGCGAATTGCCACTACCGATGGCTCATTCAATACAATCCCGCGACCGCGAGTGTAGATTAGGGTGTTTGCAGTTCCAAGGTCGATGGAAAGGTCGTTGGAAAAAATCCCTCTGATGCGTCGTAACATAGCGTGATAAATATCTCAAAAAAAATACTGCGTTAATGGGCTGGGGCTGTCTGGCCCCATGTGAACTGACATAATCTAACAATGGGTGGGGAGTTGAGCAAGATTCTATAGCCAGTAAATCGCAATTTATCACAGTTTTCCCTGCAGTGATCTAGCTAATATGGTAATTTTACCCACTTTGCCATTACAAACTTTCCGAGGGAGTTATGTCATTAGTAAGAGATGATGTGGAGAAGATTGCCCATCTTGCCCGTTTGGCGGTGGATAAGGGTGAGCTGGATAGTGTCGCTGCCGGTCTCTCCGATATTCTAAATATGGTGGAACAGATGAGTTCTGTGGATACCTCAGGGGTAACTCCAATGGCTCATCCGCTCCATATGACTCAGCCTCTGCGCCCAGACCGGGTTACGGAGGAGGACCAGCGTGAGCTGTTTCAATCTATTGCTCCTCAGACCGAGAATGGCCTATATCTGGTTCCGAAGGTGATTGAATAAGATGCATAACAAGAGTATTTCGCAACTGGCAGCTGGATTGCGGGCAGGTGAGTTCAGTAGTGTTGAGTTAACTAAGCACTTTCTTGGCCGCATTGGATCCATGGAGGGGCAGCTGAATAGCCTCATTACAGAGTGTGGAGATGAGGCCGTGGCCAGGGCCAATGCAGCAGATGCTAGGATTAAGTCTGGAGATGCCGACACCCTTGCCGGTATCCCCATTATCCAGAAAGATATTTTCTGCACCAAGGGGATAAAGACTAGCTGCGGTTCCCGCATGTTGGATAGTTTTGTCTCTCCTTATGATGCGGCTGTGGTGGAGAAGCTAAATGCTGCTGGTGCAGTAACCCTGGGTAAGTCTAATATGGATGAGTTTGCTATGGGCTCATCTAACGAAACCAGCTGGTATGGGCCGGTGAAAAACCCCTGGGATCTGGAAAAGGTTCCGGGCGGCTCCTCTGGTGGTTCGGCTGCCGCAGTTGCTGCCAGGCTCTGTGTGGCAGCTACCGGGACAGATACCGGCGGCTCCATTCGTCAGCCAGCTGCATTTTGTGGCATCACGGGAATCAAGCCTACCTATGGGCGGGTCTCTCGCTACGGCATGATTGCTTTTGCCTCTAGTCTGGACCAAGGCGGTCCCATGACTAGGAGCGCGGAAGATGCTGCAATTATGTTGCAGGCTATGGCTGGAGTGGATCCAAGAGACTCCACTAGCGTAGATGAGCCCGTGCCTGATTATTCGGCGAACTTGAGCGCTGATTTGACCGGACTGAAGATAGGGCTGCCTAAGGAGTATTTTGATACTGGCTTGGATTCGCAGGTTGCTGCCTCCATTGAGGCTGCCATAGAAGAGTACAAGAAGTTGGGCGCTGAGATTGTGGAGATCAGCCTGCCCAATACCAATCTTGCTGTTCCCACTTACTACGTTGTGGCTCCAGCGGAGTGCTCTTCCAATCTGGCCCGCTTTGACGGTGTGCGTTACGGCCACAGATGTGAAGATCCCAAGGATCTGGAAGATCTGTATAAACGTTCCCGCAGTGAAGGTTTTGGCGCCGAGGTGAAGCGCCGCATAATGATCGGTACCTACGCCCTGTCGGCTGGTTATTACGACGCTTACTATCTAAAGGCTCAACAGCTACGACACTTGATCTCGGATGATTTTAAACAGGCCTTTGAGCAGGTGGATGTGATTATGGGTCCAACCTCTCCTACCACCGCATTTGGTGTGGGGGAGAAGGCCAACGATCCGGTCACTATGTATTTATCCGATATCTACACCATAGCGGTCAATCTGGCGGGATTGCCTGGAATGTCCATTCCGGTACAGCCGGCAGATGGTCTTCCGGTTGGTCTGCAGATTATCGGCAACTATTTTGCTGAGGCCAAGCTGTTAAATGTGGCACACCGTCTACAGCAGGCAACAGACTGGCATCTAGCGGTGCCGAACGGTTTTGAATAAAGATTTTGATTGGAAACGAATGATGCAATGGGAAACAGTAATCGGGCTTGAAATTCATGCCCAGCTTGCCACCAACTCCAAGATATTCTCTGGGTCCTCTATCGCCTTTGGTTCTGAGCCAAACACTCAGGCCTGCAATGTGGATCTTGGTATGCCGGGGGTGTTACCGGTACTAAATGAAGAGGTGGTACGTATGGCGGTAAAGTTTGGCACTGCTATTGGCGCAGAGTTGGGACGGCGCTCCATCTTTGCTCGTAAAAACTACTTCTACCCAGACCTGCCCAAGGGGTATCAGATAAGCCAGTACGAACTACCAATTGTTGGTTTTGGGCGCGTGGATATAGTTCTGGATGATGGTGCGGTAAAAACTATCGGTGTTACTCGTGCCCATCTGGAAGAGGATGCGGGTAAATCGCTGCATGAAGATTTTCATGGCATGAGCGGTATCGATCTTAACCGAGCTGGGACCCCCTTGCTGGAAATTGTTTCCGAGCCTGACATGCGCTCCGCTAAAGAAGCGGTAGCCTACGCCAAACTTATTCATCAGATAGTTCGCTACATTGATGTGTGTGATGGCAATATGCAGGAGGGCTCTTTCCGTGTGGATGCCAATGTTTCGATTCGTCCTAAAGGACAGGAGGAGTTCGGTACTCGGGCGGAACTAAAGAACATCAACTCATTCCGTTTTTTGGAAAAAGCCATTAACTTTGAGGTTGAGCGCCAGATTGATGTGTTGGAGTCCGGCGGTGCAGTGGTACAAGAGACTCGGCTGTATGATGCGGATAAGGATGAGACCCGCTCTATGCGTACCAAAGAAGAGGCTAACGACTATCGCTATTTCCCAGATCCAGATCTGCTGCCGGTAGAGTTTGATGACGAGTTCGTAGCAGCGGTTACTGCTGATATGCCAGAGCTGCCGGAGGCGCGGCGCCAACGTTTTATGGATCAATATGAACTGAATATTCAGGATGCGGTTTCTCTGGTCTCAAGTCGTGAACTAGCTGATTACTATGAGGTCGTGGTGAAGGTGTCCGGTGATGCAAAGATCTCTGCCAACTGGGTTATGGGTGAGTTGGCCGCAGCTCTGAATAAAGAGAATATTGAGATTGCTGAAACTCCGGTATCAGCTGAGATGCTGGGCGAGCTTATCCAACGTATCTTGGATAACACTATCTCCGGCAAGATTGCCAAGCAGGTGTTTGATGCAATCTGGAACGGCGAGGGTAGTGCCGATGAAATTATCCAAGCAAAGGGCCTGAAGCAGATCACCGACAGCGGCGCTATTGAACAGATTGTTGATGAGGTGATTGCTGCTAATCCACAGCAGGTGGAAAACTACCGCAGCGCGGAAGAGCAGAAACGTGGCAAGATGCTTGGGTTCTTTGTCGGGCAGGTGATGAAGGCCTCAAAAGGCAAGGCTAATCCACAACAGGTAAATGAGTTGCTGAAACAAAAACTTTAGTTTGGTTGTTTTGCTGTTATCTATAGTGGTTTAGAACTCATGCTTGGCATGTAGCTCATAGCCGTAGTCGTTCTTCCAACCCCAGGAGTAACTTCTGAGATTCTTTACGGCAGCCTGTTCGGCCTCAGCAAACGATCTCTCACTAAATCCACAGCCATAGCTGGTGCGAGTGTCGCCCATAGTTGTCTTGTATGGTGTCCGGTACTTGGTTTTAATTATTATCATGTAGCCATGGGTCAGGTTGGTGTTGGCCTGCACATGCACATCCTGTAATTTTTTCTTAGCGAATCCCTGCGTTTGCAGTTTTGTTTTGGCTTTTTCAATTGCGCTATCCACAGGCACTTTTGCATCTGCGATCCACTCAATAGCAAGTGAGTTGCCGAGTTCTTTGGCAACCATGCATACGCCGCCAGCATAAACAGATGATGGCGTAGATAGGGTAAGAAGAGAGCAGAAACAAACTATCTCTAATAGATTCTTAGAGCGAGTTCTTATTAATGAACTGTTCATGATAATCATAATATTAAGACAGATATTTAGCTTGTTGCCGTTAATTGAAAGTATATATGATGATTGGGTTTATGTTTGTAAACAGGTTTATTTTTCTATTGGGAACAAGTTTTTTGTAAAAAAAGCCCGTTACTTATACCATTTTTATTAAGAACTACTATAATTCATGTCGTTGTATAGCACACGGCAATTTTAAAACATGTTTTGCAAATTAAATTAAGAGGTGTCTAATGGTAGTTAAGAAAAAAGTAACCAAGAAGAGAGTTGCAAAGAAAAAGGTTGCGGCAAAGAAGAAAGTCGCAGCGGTTAATCGCCAGGCTGAAACAATAGCCAAGCTGCGTGAAAGTCTCAAGGCTGCCAAGGCAGAAGCTTCAGAGGCTAAAAAACAGGCTCGTGAAAGTGACCGTCGCACAGCTGCGCTGCTCAAACTTTTGGAGTCTACTAAAACTGCTACTGATAGGTTTCTTGCCGCTCGTACCAAAGATGCAATTAAGAAGTACGGTGCTGTAACCAAGCCTAAGAAAACCAAGCGTCGCGCAAAGAAGAAGGCGGTTGCTAAGTAAGGTTTTATAGCGCTTCTGTCTATATTTCTAATTAGCAGATTCTGCTATTTAGAAGCATAAGTCCTAATTCTCTGGACAAAATAACAGCTGTTTCCGTAGCTTGATAGCATACGGGAGCAGCTGTTTTTTTAGCTCTATTAAATGCGCGATTATGTAAGGTTATGCTGTTATTTTGCTAAAGTATTTGTGGGTAGAGCCGATAACATACCCGATACGTCGGACTGACTGTAATGTAAATAATAATAAAATCATAAATAAATTAACAGGAGATGGAGATGGATTGGTTTAATAATAAAGCTAAAGCGCGTTTAGCCGAGTTGGAGAATGAGAACAGTGAGTTACGTCAGGAGCTTGAGAGATCACAGGCAGAGTTGAATGACGTTACGACTGAATTAGATGAGCTTAAGCTGCATAGGGCCGATAGGGAACAGCAGCTTGGCGGGCTGATGGAGTTTGAGAACGAACATCTGAAGCATGGGTTACAGGATATCCAGTCAAATCTATCTGGTTCTGTTGATATGGCCAAGGTTGCTATTAGTTCGGTAAGTGATATTGATAACGACTTTTCCAACTTAGCGGTAAGTATCAACGGAATTACAGATGACCTAGGTGTTTTGACCGACATTTCCAAACACTCCGTGGAAGCCGTAGAGGGAATGTCGTCACGCGCAGAAGAGATTAGCTCAATTCTTGCCCTAATCAGAGGGATTGCAGAGCAAACTAATCTGTTGGCGCTTAATGCTGCAATTGAAGCGGCTAGAGCTGGCGAACAGGGCAGAGGTTTTGCTGTGGTAGCTGACGAGGTGAGGGGGCTGGCGGATAAAACACAATCGGCTATCGCTGAAACTAACGAAGTGATTAAGTCCTTGCATGAAAATGTGAGTTCAGTTAGTTCTTCCTCTTTACAGCTCACAGAAAAGATTGATGAGGTTAATGAAACCGTACATGGATTCCGCGGCGGTCTGGTTGCGATGAATGACAGGGTGGACGGTTACTTCGAAGGGATCTCGGTAACTACTGATAATGTCTTTATGAGTCTGGCTAAGCTGGATCATATTTTGTGGAAAGTGAATACTTATCTCTCAGTGAATAAGGGTGAGGCGGCATTTGATTTTGTCGATCATCACAATTGCCGTCTGGGCAAGTGGTATTACGAAGGAGAGGGTATGGAGTTCTTTTCCTGTTCCGATCATTATGGCAACTTGGAATATCCTCACTCATTGGTGCACGACAGCACAAAGGATATTTTTAAAATTATCGACCAGGATCAGTCGCTGGATTACACAGCACTGATGGAGTCATTTAAGGTTATGGAGGATAGCAGTGGCGAGGTGTTTGCGGCGCTGGATCGGATCAAATTCGATAAAGAGTCACAATAGCTTACTCTTTGCGCGCCATGGCTACTGTATAGGTTTTCCCCTGTTTTAATTTTTTGTAGTTGCCAAAAACTTCATCAAAGGCCTTGGCGATGAATTTGCGCAGACCGGAGATGGTGACTACATAAAAGCGGGCACCTGGGTTCATGCGAGCCAGAGCGTCATAGAAATATAGGTAGTAGAGCTCTTTTCCTGTTTTCGCTGGTAGATTGGAGACAATTAGATCGAAACCAGAACTCTCCACTTGATCAAAACCGTTACTTAGAAATATGTTGACGTTATTGATCTTATTGAGTTGGGCATTCTTCTTACTGTACTCGACGGCCACAAAATCTTTGTCCACCAGAGTGCTGGTTCCTTCCGGTGCTAGTTTAGCTAGGGTGAGTCCCAGGGGGCCATAACCGCAACCAAGGTCGAGAGTGTTGTCATCTCTGTTGACTTCGATGTGGTCCAGGAGAAGACGACTTCCTTCATCAATGCCTTTGGGAGAAAACAGTCCCCAAGTGGTACGAAACTGCAGATTATGACCGCATAGAGTGTCGCTGACGGTTATGTCTTGGCGTAGTCTATCCAGGTACTCTTTGGTTGCTTGGTCTCTGGTGTTCTTATTCATGGTGGATACTATAGGTTAGATTGCTTGCTGCATACAGCGCATTCTGGATCGGCCTTAAGTTGTAGGGTGCGCCACTGCATATCCATGGCGTCTAGCAGCAGAACTCTGCCGTTTAGGGTGGATCCGGTGTTGGTTAGCTGTTTGATTGCCTCAGTGGCCTGGATGCTGCCGATAATGCCTACAACCGGGGCCAACACGCCATTTTCTGTACAGGCTTCCTCTTGATCGCCAGGCCCATATAGGCATTGGTAGCATGGGTCTCCAGGCTGGCCACTAAAGAGTGAAACCTGCCCTTGCATGCGTATCGCCGCGCCAGACACCAGGGGAGTCCGGTTGGCCACGCATGCGCTGTTTATAGCGAAGCGGGTGTCGAAGTTGTCACTACAGTCCAGAACCAGATCGGCTTCAGCTACCAGATTAGATAGCTCTTCGCTCTCTAGTTTGTGTTCAATTGTGCTTATTCGGCACTCTGGGTTCAGCGCCAGCAGGCTCTCTTTTGCTGATGCCGCCTTTTTTCTGCCAATGTCTGCCGTAGTATGAATAATTTGGCGCTGTAGGTTGCTGAGGTCGACCCTATCGAAATCCACTAACACAAGCTCACCTACTCCGGCAGCAGCCAAATAGATGGCAACAGGTGAGCCCAGCCCTCCTAGGCCGATTATCACCACTTTAGAGTTGAGTAGCTTCTCTTGCCCCTCAATGCCGATAGCTGGAAGCATAATCTGTCGGCTGAAGCGTAATAATTGATTGTCTTGCATCTATTCTGGCGTATTCAGCAGCTATGAGTATGGCGCATCCTATCCTAAAAGGGTTTGCTAGAGAAATAGTGGCTATTTCCTCTCTGTTACTTGGTTGTTTATATGGCGATTAAATACTATTATTAGTGTTAATGGTAGGCGTCTCCTGTATTAAGGAGCGCCAAGCTTATTCCAAGAGGCCAAAGGCCCATTTTCTGTTTGTTCGAAGTAGTCTGTAAAAAGACCTGCGATCTGCTAACCCTATTTGAAGTCGGGAGGCTTTAGATAGTTGATAGGAGGAATAATGTCAAAAAAATCAATGACTTTTCGCGATAATCGCACCGGGAAAGAGATTGAACTGCCAATTATTGATGGTTCAACTGGTCCAGGTGTTGTTGATTGCACCAATTTTTATCGTGATTTCGGCCTGTTTATGCTTGATCCTGGGTTTAAGGCTACCGCTTCCTGTGAAAGTAAAATAACCTTTATTGATGGTGAAAAGGGGGTTTTACAGCATCGAGGATACCCCATTGAGCAGTTGGCGGAGAAGAGTAACTATTTAGAGACCTGTTATCTGCTCATGTATGGTGAGCTGCCTAATCAATCCAAGTTCGATGAGTTTAGTCGTCTGGTTACTGAGCACACCATGGTGCACGAGCAGCTTCTGCAGTTTTATAAAGGCTTTCGTCGTGACGCCCATCCCATGGCGGTTATGGTGGGTGTGGTGGGTGCCCTGTCTGCCTTCTATCACGACTCTTTGGATATCTATAATCCCAAACATCGTGAAATTTCGGCAATTCGTGTTTTGGCTAAACTGCCGACCATTGCTGCTGCGACATATAAATATGATGTAGGCCAGCCTTTCATATATCCAAATAATAACCTTAGCTATGCAGAAAATTTCTTGCATATGATGTTCGCTACTCCGTGTGAGGAGTACCAAGTATCACCGGTTATTGCCGATGCTATGGATAAGATATTTATCCTGCATGCTGATCATGAGCAGAACGCTTCTACCGCAACGGTGCGTCTGGCCGGCTCCAGTCAGGCTAATCCATTTGCCTGTGTTTCTGCAGGCATCAGCGCCCTTTGGGGGCCTGCCCATGGTGGTGCTAACGAAGCTGTACTGCGCATGTTAACGGAGATTGGGACTCCAGACCGGGTAGGTGAGTATGTTAAGCGTGCCCGTGACCCGGAAGACAATTTCCGCCTAATGGGTTTCGGGCATCGGGTGTACAAAAATTATGATCCAAGGGCTAGGGTGCTGCGTGAGGCAGCAAAAGGGGTGCTGGAAGAGACGGGGCGTATGGATGATCCTCTGTTCAAGATAGCTATGGAGCTGGAGAAGATAGCACTCGAAGATGAGTATTTTGTTAACAAGAAGCTCTATCCGAATGTGGACTTCTATTCAGGTATTATCCTTCGAGCTATTGGTATTCCTGAAAATATGTTTACCGTGATATTTGCCCTGGCCCGCTCTGTTGGTTGGATCAGCCAATGGATGGAGATGGTAGAGGACGATCAAATGTCAATTGGTCGTCCACGCCAGCTATATACAGGAGCCACTGAGAGAGACTGGGTGTCGATAGACAAACGCAGTTAGTACCAGTTTATCTATAAATTGCAGAGTGCCTCATCTGTTTATTCAGCTGGGGCACTTTTGTTTGCGCTGTTTGGCTGGAACAGCTCTCTGTTGTATGGGAAGGCGATATTGAGAAAAAACAGAAACGAGCCGGCAAACTCTGCTAGTTCCCCTTTTTTGGGGTCATCCAATATCCCCTGGACTACAGCCAGCATAATCAAATAGCTTATTACCTGATAAGGTTTGGCAATTGGTACGGCAAACCTATCCATAAAACTCTTAAGGCCATGTTTGCGTTTATATAGCGGTACCAGTACCAGTAGATAGATAAGCAGTATTAGATGTAATCCTATGCCGAAGACAATCTTGTTGATCTTTTTTCCGCCTACAACCAGGTTATGCAGATTAGTTTCGCCCTGAGCGTTGTGTTGTTGGAAGAATTCAGAGCTTTGGGTGTTGAAAATGCGCTGTCCCCAGGAAATCTCTTCTCCTGCTCCAAAGAAGAAGACCAGCCCGAGTAGGGCTGTCATGAATAAAAACAGCCCGCTTTTTTTATCTTTTAGTAGAACAACCCTGCGGAAACTGGCAATGGATGTAAGAGCTAGACCTACCACTGTAAGCCACTCTATGACCCCATCTTCAGTTACAATAATAGAGACAAAAACATCGTTGTTGATGTATTTCATGGCGATGCTAAATAGGGTCGTTACTAGAATGAAACCTAATATGCCTTTTTCAATGGTGGAGATATCTTTATGCACCTGTTTTTCCAAATAGCTGTTTTGTTAGTTCTATGCCCATTCTGCAAAGGCCAAATATAACGATCATGGGATCAATAAGGTAGTCCCAAATGTTTCTAGATTCCATAGCCCCAATTAGAAATGCTCCGGTTGCCGCTGTAATGCATAGCAGTATTAGATCGTTCTTTAGACGCGCAGCGATGAGAGTTATCCCAATCAGGGCGGCCAAAAATAGCATAGGGGGAGCGATTCCGCGATAGCTATTTAGATAGCCCCACTGATATGGGTCCTGCATGCCTAGTCCCAGTGCTGCTGGGTAAAATAGGAGTCCAGTGATAATAACTAGAATAAAAAGTTGCCTGGATTTGTCTCTAGATGATGTGGGGAAAATAAAAAAATAGCCCAGCAAGATAAGCGAGGTGATGCTCATGTCTCCAAAGATGCCCCTGGTAACCTGAGCGACAGGCATGGGGCCGATCGGAACAGAAGCGGCGATAAGAACAGCAATAGCCAGGAGATAGGAGTAGCCTCTTCTCAGATCAAAGATGCATGTCAGGCGCAGGACGATGGCAGATAGGAGTAGGGCATGGCCACCGATGCCAATTATGGTTGATAGAGTCATGGGATCTTAGACTCCAGCCAGGCCTGGTTGAAGTGGATATGTTTTATCTTCTGTACATTCCAGGAATATACTAAGTGGAAATCGCCATTGGTTGCCTGAATAAGGCTGGGGTAGGAGTAGCCCTGTTTTTTTCCATTCCAGTCCTCTTTCCAGCCCTCGAAAATATGTATGGTCTTCCAGCTCTCCCCCTGGTTGTCTGAAACTGCGAGGCTAAGCTTATCTCTCTCCTGGGGGTGGTCATTGAATACCATCAACAGGCGACTTCCGCCATTAATGGCGATGCCAGTTATGGCCGCGTTGGGGTTTGGGATATCTGTCTTGAACGGTTCTGGCCAGCTGAGGCCAGCATTGCTGGTAAATTGTGTGAGTATTCTGTTTGGCGCATCGCCCGCATAACGCAACATGGATACCGCCTCTTGCTCGGAGTAGGGCATAATCACCGGCTGTAGAGAGTCGCGACCCCATGCCAGTCTGGTTTTGTCGATAACCTTCCCGCTCTTATCCAGGCGTAGCAGCTCACCATATTTTGCCAAGAACTCATGATAGACCGGCAGGCCAATGGTTCCGTCTGTATAGTGAATCGGTTTACCCTTGACCAGGGTGCTGAAATTAAGCGCCGGGGAGGTGATCAAACGCCTGGGGGTTCCCCAGGTTTGGCCATCATCTTTGGATATTGCGAGATTTATGCTGCTGGTAGCCCAGCCACCAACAGCCGTTACGTAAAACAGCCAAAGATTATTGTCGCTGCTGCGGGTTATCACCGGATTACCCAGCTTGCGGGCATAACGCATGTTACCTGCACGGGTTGAGTCCAGGTTGATTGCGACCTGTTCTTGGCCCCATGTGCCGCTGGTTGCATTCCAGATGTTCGTATAAATGGCCACATCGGTATGACCCTCTCTAGTGCCCCCATACCACACGGCCCTGATATCTCCATTTGTCAGCTCCACTACCCCTGCACTATGAACCTCAGTAGTAACCGCATTGGAGGCAAATGAGGTCTGGTATACAGGCTGTTCACTGCTGTGGATTTTTGGATTTACCGCAAATCCAGCTGGAGCAGGATACTCTACTGCCTTCCAGGCCAGGCCAAGAATGAACAAAAGGGATGTTGTAAAGAGAATAGGTATACGCATTACTGTTGTTATTTAGCTTATTTGACCCATGCTTACTCGGTCGTGTCCCGATAGATCCTGACTGGTGTTTATGGCGGAAAATCCTGCCTCGTTCAAGAGAAATCTAACCTGGTCAGCTTGATCAAAGCCGTGCTCCAGAAAAAGCTTGCCGTTTGGTGTCAAATGGTCTGGCGCCTGTTTGATTATTATTTTGATGTCATCCAGGCCGTCATCTCCCGAGCGCAGTGCATTCTGCGGCTCCCAGGGGAGGCCACCATGGGCTAGATGACCATCCCCATCGGCGATATATGGTGGGTTGCTGACTATTAGGTCAAATTTTGCATCAGTAGGGAGGGCTGAGCACCACTCGCCTATAGATGTGTTGATGTTGTTAAAGCCAAGGCGGCTGAAGTTGCGTTGTGCTACCCGAATGGTGTCGCATGAGAAGTCGGTGGCAACTATTCCGCATAGCGGGCGCTCACTGGCGATGGCGGCAGCAATGGCCCCGCTACCAGTGCCCAGGTCTGCAATCAGCATGGTCTGGTTTTGTGGAATGAACTCCAGAGCCTTTTCCACCAGGGTTTCGGTTTCTGGCCTGGGTATTAGGGTATCCGGAGTTACCTCAAGGTTTAGTGACCAGAATTCGCGACTGCCGGTTATATACGCCATGGGTTCGCCTCTAGTGCGGCGCTCTATCATGGCCTGGAAGCTTAGGGACTGCTCCTGAGAAAGACGCGTTTCGGGCCAGGCAGTTAGATAGGTGCGCGGCCTATCCAGCAGGGATGACAGCAGCACTTCGGCCTCTAGCCTGGGTATGCTGTCTCTCATGTTGGTTAGCTTCTCTATCGCCTGGGTTAATGCCTGGGCTATGGTTGGTGTTTGCTCATGGCTCATAACAAACATTTAACCATGTTGTGGTCGGATGAGTCATGTGGTGAATCAGAAAACTGGCGGCAATTAATAATTAGAGATCGTCTGATGCTAAGGATGTGAGCTGCTCCGCCTGAAACTCTTGTCTCAGCGGATCGATTACCTGATTCATATCTCCTTGAATTATCTCATCTAATTTATATAGAGTGAGATTTATCCTGTGATCGGTCAGGCGGTTTTGAGGGAAGTTGTAGGTGCGGATTCGCTCAGAGCGGTCACCGCTACCAACCTGTAGCTTGCGTTTTTCGGCCTGCTCGCTGGTCTGCTCTTCTTGTGCGCTGGAGAGTAGCCGAGCCTGGAGCAGGGACATGGCTCTGGCCTTGTTCTTGTGTTGAGAGCGCTCGTCCTGGCACTCCACCACAATGCCGCTAGGTAGATGGGTGATGCGTACGGCAGAGTCGGTTTTGTTTACATGTTGGCCACCAGCGCCTGAGGCGCGGTAGGTGTCGATGCGTAGATCATTAGTATTGATATCGATATGGTCGATATCTTCGGCCTCGGCCAGTATGGCTACAGTACAGGCCGAGGTGTGTATCCGTCCTTGGGACTCTGTTTCTGGTACGCGCTGAACCCGGTGAGTTCCAGATTCAAATTTAAGCCGAGAGTATACGTTGCGGCCGCTGATGCGGCTCACTACCTCTTTGTAGCCGCCCTGTTCCCCCTGACTCTCGCTGATAATCTCTACCTTCCAGCCTTGGAGCTCAGCAAAACGGGAGTACATGCGGTGCAGGTCGCCAGCAAACAGCGCTGCCTCAGAACCACCAGTGCCTGCTCGAACCTCCAGAAATATATTACGTTCATCATTTGGATCGGGTGGGATCAGTAGTAGTTGCAGTTCTGGTTCCAATTCATCGCGTTTTTGCTCGGCCTCTTCGAGTTCATCCTTGGCCAATTCAGCCATTTCTGGATCCTCTAGCATCTCCTGGGCAGATTCGATCTCCTGCTCCAGATTGCGATAGCGGTTGTAACAGCTCACAACTGGATCTAGCTGGGAGTAC
This sequence comes from Sedimenticolaceae bacterium, assembly GCA_050291725.1. GTDB lineage: Bacteria > Pseudomonadota > Gammaproteobacteria > Chromatiales > Chromatiaceae > JAAGZL01. Next base: position 8,719 of record JBNKKH010000001.1, on the reverse strand, counting down.
TCCTGGCTTAGGGAACGGAAACGGTTCTGGTCGCCCTGCACTTCAGGCTCGGCCAGGAGGGCAGTGATCTCCTCAAATCGTTCGCTGATCTGCTCAAGCTTGCCGCGGATAGAGGGGTTCATTGTTTGCTACTTTGCTCTTTGGTTTTCAGAAGTGTATCTGCTGCTTTGAGTAGAGACAGTTGTCCTTGAAACCCGGCCTGACGGATTTGGGCGCTAGGGGTGTGGAGGATTTTGTTGGTTAAGGTGTGGGCCATATACTGCAGAACCTCTTCCGGGGCTTTGCCGTTACTCAGTTGGCGCAGGGCGCGCTCTAGCACTTCATCTCTGATATTTTCAGCTTGTCCGCGGTAATTCTGGATTATGCTAACCGCATCCAGGGAGCGCAGCCAGCCAATGAACTCCTCGGTATGTTGTTCAATGATCTCCTGGGCCTGGAGTGCCGCCTCTTGGCGCGAGCGCATATTCTCTTGAATTACTTCATCCAGGTCATCAACGGTGTAGAGATAGACATCGTTAAGATTCCCAACCTCGGCCTCAATATCCCTGGGTACAGCAATATCCACCATAAATACCGGCTGATGTTTGCGCTTGTGCAGAGCGCTCTCCACCGCGCCTTTACCCAGAATTGGCAGGGGGCTGGCGGTGGAAGATATAATGATGTCCGCTTCGGCTAGATGGGTGGAGATCTCTGTTAGAGAGATGGCGTAGCCATCAAACTGGTTTGCTAGGATGTGGGCCCTATCCAGGGTGCGGTTGGCAACAATAATCCGCCCGATCCCATGCTGATGCAGGTGGCGAGCCGCTAGTTCTATGGTCTCTCCGGCTCCAATTAGCATGGCTGTCTGCTCCGAAAGATCACTAAAGATCTGACGCGCCAGACTAACGGCGGCAAAGGCAACTGATACTGGACTACAGCCTATAGCGGTATCGGTGCGTACCTGCTTTGCTACCGAGAAGCTGTGCTGAAACAGCCTGCCTAGTAGTTTGCCAGTGGCCTTGGCAACGCTTGCTGTCTGGTATGCTGCTTTAACCTGTCCCAGAATTTGAGGCTCACCTAGGACCATAGAGTCTAAGCCACAGGAGACCTGAAGCAGATGCTGGATGGCATCTTTGCCTTCGTACCGGTAGAGATATGGGGAGATGGTCTCTAGTTCCACTCCATGAAAATCACTCAGCCACAGGCCTACCTCGTCCTGCCCGGTTTCGCTAAGCCCGCAATAGACCTCAGTTCGATTGCAGGTGGAGAGAATTACAGCCTCGTTTAGCCCCGGCTTTTCCAGCAGGCTGCGCAGGGCAGCAACGACAATATCCGGACCGAATGTTATACGTTCGCGGATATCTACCGGCGCTGTTTTATGGTTTAGGCCTAGGACGAGCAGTGACATGGATGCCGTTTCTGTTTCTCTCAAACGGTAAATTCTGAATTATCAAGGGGATAAATTCAAGTAAAGCTGTGTTTTATTTATATGTTGTTGGTGTGTTTGGGGCTATAAATCTGCAGAAACTACGCGGTTTCTACCCATCTTTTTAGCTAGGTATAATCTTCTGTCTGCAGTTTCTATCAGCTCCTCTGTGGATTGAATGCCCTCCATAATGTCAGAAACGCCTACAGAAATGGTTATGGCTATATCTTCGTTTTCAAAGTTGAATTTGTGGGCGGCAACGCTCTCCTTGAGCGTGTTAGCAAACTTGAATGCCCCCATTATATCAACTTCAGGGAGGATGATAGAAAACTCTTCGCCTCCATATCGACAGACATAATCTACCCGGCGGGAGCGCTTTACAAAAATATCTGCCAGCTTCTTTAAGATGTAGTCACCGGCTCTGTGGCCGAAGCTGTCGTTAACTTTTTTGAAGTGATCAATATCGATCATCAATAGTGAAAGTTCGCGGTTATATCTCTTTGCCCTTTCTAGTTCGTTATCAAGAGAGTCAGCAAAGTGGCGTTGGTTGTATATTTCGGTCAGGCCGTCGATTTTAGCTAGTCTAAATAGCTCTTCGTGGTAGGCCTGTTCAATATTGTTCCGGGATAGGAATTTGAAAATAGTATTGCCGATGCGCAACAGATCTCCATCATGGAGATAGCACTCGCCAACCTTTATATCATTGATGAAGCATCCATTTTTAGATTCGTTATCTGCAACGCGGTAGCCTTTTCTATCTTTTATGATTAATGCGTGGTCCCTTGAAGCGGATTCGTCATTTACCTGGATGTCTGCGTTTATAGAACGCCCAATCAGGGTTTGGTTGATTTTTATTCTATGTTGATCCCCAATATCCCCTCCGGAGATCACAATTAGACAGGCGCTGGGCTGCTCATGGCCTAATTGGTTATTAATAACCTCTTCAATCAGAATGGTCTGAGTAGTCTCTTCTACAATGCTGTTTCGCGCGCTTTGGGCCATGGTATTTCCTAGCAAGCTACTATAAAAATAGTAGGCAAAGGATGGCTTGTTAGCTTGATAATGGTCACACTTCCAGAGAATTGCCTGCTCGTTTTGTGATCTTGTGTTAAATAGTATTTATGAGCGATAGGTTTACCACTCTCCAGGGCTGGGTATAAAGTTTGATATACTCTCTATCAAGTGGATTCTGTTGGATAAGATATGTTAATTAACTCTCGCTCACCCAAGTTCTTTTTCTGCGCTGTTTTAGTCGCCTTGGCCACATGCAGCAGTGCTGCCCCCTCCAAACCGGTTCCCAGTGCTGATAACAGTCAGGCTGGAATGAAAGAGCTGTCCGAGAATAACTCTCCTCCCGCTTTGACTGCGGATATTATTTTTAACCTCCTGGTGGGTGAAATTGCCCTGCAGCGAGATGATCTGGAGCTAGCGTATAAACATCAGCTAAAAAGCGCTGACCTAGCTAAAGATGCTGTGGCAGCTGAGCGTGCTGCCAAGATTGCTCTGTATAGGGAAGATTATATTGGAGCTCAGGAAGCGGTAAAGCGGTGGATTGTGTTGGATCCAAATTCTGCCAGGGCAAAACAGATGTCAGTCATGCTGTATGTGCGGTCTGGTGATGCCGAAGCTGCTTTAAAGCAGCTCAAGCTATTGGTTAAGTTGCATGAAAAGGATGGGCGGGATGGATTTGTCCAGGCGATGGTCGCAGTGGCCTCAGGCAAGAACAACGATCTTGCTCTGAAGCTGATGCAGTCCCTAGCTGAGGATTACAAGTCGAGTCCCAACGCCAGACATGCGGTTGCACTGGTTGCGGTTATGGCGAAGAAACTGGATGTGGCTGAGAATGAAAGCCGTCAAGCCATAAGCCTCGATCCTAAAATGGAGCAGGCCTATGTATTGCTGGGCCGTATATATGTTGAGAGAGGGGAGGCGGCAGAGGCAATTAGCGCTATGCAGCAAGCCCTGCAACAGATACCAACAAGCAAGGGCCTTCACTCTGCCTATGCGCGAATGTTGATAGATTTGAACAAGCCAAAGTTGGCATATCAGCAGTTTCAGCAGCTAAAGAAACTGACTCCGAATGATGTTGATGTGGAGTTTTCACTGGGGATTCTGGCGCTGGAGTTGAAGAGGTACAAGCAGGCAAAAGGCCATTTTAGTGGAATTTTAAAATCCTCAAAAAGGGTTGATGATGCTCGTTTCTTCATGGGGCGCATTGCCGAGACGGAAGAGAAAACTGATGATGCGCTAGAGTGGTACGGAAAAGTAAAAGGTGGAAAATATCTGTTTAATGCTCAGGCTAGAATGGCTGGACTTGTTGCGGAGAATGAGAGTCTAGCAAAGGCGAGGGCCATGCTTGCCGGTATGCGTACACGCATGCCTGAGCGTTCCGTAGATGTGTATATCCTTGAGGGTGATATCCTGCGCAAGAACTCTACTCACGAAAAGGTTGTAGAGTTATTTGATGCTGCCCTTAAGGAGCATCCAGACGCTATTGATCTGCTCTATGCTCGGGCACTATCTGCTTCGGCTTTGGGCAGAGTGGATGTTTTGGAAAGAGATATCGGCCTTATTCTAAAGCGGGAGCCTAATAATGCGGACGCCTTGAATGCGCTTGGATATACGCTTGCCGATCAAACCAAGCGCTATAAAGAAGCTCTCGATTATATTAAGAAGGCCCTCGCCCTAAAGCCAAACTCTCCTGCCGTGTTGGATAGCATGGGTTGGGTGCAGTACCGATTGGGCAACAATAAACAGGCCCTGGATTATCTGCGCCGCGCTTTTAAAAAGGTGCGGGATGTGGAGATAGCGGCACATCTGGGCGAGCTGCTCTGGGTTATGGGAAAGAAGCAGGAGGCGCAAGCAATTATCCAGGAAGCTATCAAAAAAACACCAAAAAATGAGTACTTACAGAAAACCATTAAACGGCTGGGGATGTAGCTTTGGCAAGCTGGGGAGATGTATGGCCGGCTCCGGCTAAGTTGAATCTTATGCTGCGTATAGTTGGTCGCAGGGATGACGGCTATCATCTGCTGCAAACGGTATTTCAATTTATCGATATCGCTGATCGGCTTAGGTTTCGTGAGAGGGATGATGGTGAGATTGTTCGGGTGTCTCAAATAGAAGGGGTTCCAGAGAAGGATGATCTCGTAGTCAGGGCTGCGCGCCTGCTTCAATCCGCTGCTGGGGTAGCGGCTGGGGTTGAGATCGAATTGGAGAAAAATATTCCTATGGGGGGCGGCCTAGGTGGAGGTAGTTCTGATGCCGCTACAACGCTGCTTGCTCTCAATCGGCTGTGGAATTTGCGGTTTTCAAATGAAAAATTATCCGAATTAGGGCTGCAGTTGGGTGCGGATGTACCGGTATTTATCCATGGTGTTGCGGCTTGGGCTGAGGGGATTGGGGAGCAACTTGAGCCGATTTCTATTCCGGAACAGTGGTATCTGGTGCTATTTCCAGCTTGTCATGTATCTACAGTTGAAATTTTTGCTCATCCCCAATTGACACGGGACTCCGCCCGCATCACAATAGCCGACTTCTTTTCTGGCAGCAGGAAAAATGACTGCGCGCCTGTAGTAGTCAAGAAGCATAGGGAAGTAGCTGATGCCATGGAGTGGTTAGGACAATTCGCAGAGGCGAGGCTGACCGGTACCGGGGCAGCTCTGTTTGCCGCTTTTGACAGCGAAGAAGAGGCTAGGGATGTGCATGCTAGACTACCTGGGCATTTGCAAGGGGCGGTAGGAAGAGGGTTGAATATCTCGCCCGTTCAAGAAATGTTGCGTGGTGGTTAAGCTAAGAGACAGTTTATTGGGGCGTCGCCAAGCGGTAAGGCACAGGGTTTTGATCCCTGCATACCCAGGTTCGAATCCTGGCGCCCCAGCCATACTAGTTAAGAGTGCGTTATAGATATTTTGTGGGTGTAGGATGAGAACCTGGAAGGTTCGACAGATTTGCCGGAGCAAATCTGCACAGCGGAGCAAAGCGACGCTGGCCCCGAAGGGGCGAAGGACAGGATGTCCTGAGTAATCCTGGCGCCCCAGCCATACTATTTATATATACAGTCAATCAGGAGTCGTAAAGTGCCAAGCAGTCGCATTATGGTTTTTTCCGGCAACTCAAATCCAGAGTTGGTGTCGGATATCACTGCGCGCCTGAAGATTCGTCCCGGTCGGGCAGTCGTGGGCAAGTTCAGCGATGGCGAGGTTATGGCGGAGATTCAGGAGAATGTGCGTGGGCGCGATATCTACGTGATTCAGTCCACCTCTAATCCTACCAATGATAACCTGATGGAGTTGTTGGTATTGATTGACGCTTTGACTTGGGCATCTGCCGATAGAATTACTGCGGTAATTCCATATTTTGGCTATGCCAGGCAAGATAGAAGGCCGCGTTCGGCTAGAGTGCCGATTACTGCGCGTCTGGTAGCTAAACAGCTCGCAGCCGCAGGTGCTGACCGCGTGCTTACAGTAGATCTGCACGCAGATCAGATCCAAGGCTTTTTTGATATTCCGGTAGATAATATTTACGCATTGCCCATTTTGCTAGGTGATGTTTGGCGCCAGAAGTATCCTAATCTGATGGTGGTTTCACCTGATGTTGGTGGTGTCGTGCGCGCTAGAGCCCTGGCTAAGCAGTTGGATGATGCCGATCTGGCCATTATTGATAAGCGTCGCCCCCAGGCCAATGAGTCAAGGGTTATGAATATTATCGGTGATGTGCAGGGTCGAACCTGTGTCCTAATCGATGACATGGTGGATACCGCAGGTACTCTGTGTAAGGCTGCGCAGGCTTTGAAAGAGCACGGCGCTGAGCGGGTGGTGGCCTACTGTACGCATCCTGTGTTATCCGGACCTGCAGTAAAGAATATCTCCGGTTCTGTGCTGGATGAGTTGGTAGTTTCCAATACCATTCAGTTGGGTAAGGATGCGCAGGCATGTGACAAGATCAGGCAGATCAGTGTTGCAGAGCTATTGGCGGAGACTATTCGCCGCATTTCGCATAATGAGTCGGTAAGCTCCCTATTTATGGAGTAATAAACATATTTCGGGTTGTGGTAATTTGCTGCAATCCAAAACAGAGGCCGCTTTCCTGGTCGCGGGAAAGTGGCATTTTTAACAGTAAGTTGTTATTTGGAGAATGTCATGAAAAACGAATTTAATATCAATGCGCAGTCGCGTGATGATGTGGGGAAGGGTGCGAGCCGCCGCCTGCGTCGTAGCGGTCAAGTTCCGGGAATTATCTATGGAGGAAAGTCTGAGCCAAAGATGATCTCACTTATGCATAACGAGCTAGTTCTGCACCTGGAGCACGAGGCCTTCTACTCCCACATCCTGGATTTGCAGGTAGATGGAAAGGGCGAGAAGGTAATTCTGAAAGATCTGCAGCGCCATCCAGCCAAAGCACTGGTTATGCATGTAGATTTTCAGCGCGTATCAGCAGACACCAAGTTGCGTACCAGTGTGCCGATTCATTTTGTCGGTGAGGATGTGGCGCCTGGCATCAAAATGGGTGGCGCTGTTTCTCACTCAATGACCAGTGTGGAAATTCTTTGTCTACCAAAAGATCTGCCTGAGTTCATCAATGTAGAAATGTCAGAAATGGAGATTGGCGATAGCGTACATCTCTCAGAGCTGAAGCTGCCAGAGGGCGTAGAGATTCCTGCCCTGGCCCAGGGTGATGAGCAAGATGCCCTAGTTGTTTCTCTGCATAGCGGTCACACTGCTGCTGCCGATGAAGGTGAGGCTGAGTCTGAAGTAGCAGAAGATGCTCCAGCATCTGGCGACTCAACTGGCGAAGAGTAAGGGATAAATGGGTTTGGGTTCAGGAGTTTGTGCCGAGTGGTGTGGCTCCTGTTCTCAAACTCTTGAGCTATCGTGGCTTCATCAATTCAACTGGTTGTTGGTCTGGGTAATCCGGGCGGACAATATGAGCTAAATCGCCACAACGCTGGATTTTGGTTTGTGGATCTACTGGCGCGCCGCTATAGCGGTGAGTTTAAAGTGGAGAGTAAGTTTCACGGATCAGCTTGTCGCATCAGGGTTGATGGGAGGGAGTGCTGGCTCCTGAAGCCTTCCACCTACATGAATAGAAGTGGGCAGTCGGTTTCTAGTCTTGCGAAATATTTCAAAATAGATGTATCCCAGGTGCTAGTGGCTCATGATGAGTTAGATCTGGCTGCTGGCGAGGTAAGGCTGAAGAGAGCTGGTGGCCATGCTGGCCATAATGGATTGCGGGATATTATCAGCGCCATGGGTAGTAAGGATTTCTGGCGTCTGCGCATAGGTATAGATCACCCCGGAGATCGTGATTTGGTTTCTAGCTATGTGTTGAGCAATCCCTCGCGAGATGATGCGGCTGCTATTGAGTATGGTTTGGTGCGAGCCGCCGATCATTTTTCCAAGGTTCTACAAGGTGAATGCCAGTCTGTGATGCAGGATCTGCATGCCTCAGGTTGATAGTAGTTGCCAAGTTTAACCGACTTGTAGCAAAAAACCGGTTGTTTATTGAAAAAACAGATAAAAACACCCTGTTGGATGTTGACAGGCGGGGGCAATCTGACTGAGAATAGCCGGCTTATGTTTGGAGGGGTTCCCGAGTGGCCAAAGGGATCAGACTGTAAATCTGACGGCTCAGCCTTCGGAGGTTCGAATCCTCCCCCCTCCACCATTAGTTTAGAGTTGTCATCCGTAGCCCGCTTGGGGAGGATGAGAGCCGGTGGAAGTTTGACGGAGCCACGAAGTGGCGGAGAACGTTGCGTAGCAACGACCTGGATGGTGAAGGCCGAAGGCCTGAATAACTCTCCGTCTCTGTTGTGTATAGATAATAGTGAATGTGATTATTTTCCCCTCACTGTTATATATAAGGTGTTACAAGCGGCGCGATGGTTTGAAATCGAGTCAGCGCGGGTGTAGTTCAATGGTAGAACTTCAGCCTTCCAAGCTGAATACGTGGGTTCGATTCCCATCACCCGCTCCATTTTGTGGAGGGCCTAGGATTTTGGCCCTAGGGTTAAAGCCCGGGTAGCTCAGTCGGTAGAGCGCACCCTTGGTAAGGGTGAGGTCGGCAGTTCAAATCTGCTCCTGGGCTCCAGTTTTGTAACTAAGGCGTGCAATAAAGCACGTGAATTTGTCTTATAACTTTTATTTGAATAATCTATTTGGAGATTTAATTCGATGTCCAAGGAAAAATTCGAACGTACGAAGCCGCATGTAAATGTTGGAACAATTGGTCACGTAGACCATGGTAAGACCACATTAACAGCGGCATTGACCAAGGTAATGGCTGAAACTCACGGTGGTGAGACCAAGGCTTTCG